>NZ_LSLK01000057.1 GCF_002257705.1 Sporomusa silvacetica DSM 10669 | reverse complement strand
TTTGCCCTGTCAATAGCGCCAATAAGTTCTTTTAATTCTTCCTCGGTCCATACCGACGGAATCCTAGTTTGTTTTCTTGCCTGAACCATAGGTGTTTTGGCCGCAAAATCAGTAGTGACTTTTCCTGTTTCCAAAAGAAACCGGAAAAAGGCCCTCAGGGAGCAGATATTTTGTTCCACGGTTTTGTAGGTATAGCCTGCTAGGGTTTTGATGTAGTTGTTGATATGGTCAATAGTCATCCCATTACAGGAGGTTGTGCCCTGCGCTGTCAGGTAATCTATGAAAGCTGCTGACTGTTTGACATAGTGGTTGATGGTTGCTTTTGCATAGACTTTTGCTGTGCAATACTCTCGAAACTGACTACTGATCCCGATCCAGTAAGGATCTGAGAGAATCTGTTTAAACTTGTAGCATCGACGTAAAATGGTCCGATGAAGCTGATAGTCGCCGATCATTCGGATAACGCGCAGTTCCTGCACTTCAGATGTTTTTAGTTTTCGTTCACTGTCTTTCTTCAATAGGTCAAAATGGTGTTCAATAAAATCAAATCCCAGTTGTTCTGAATACTTGGTTTCACACCGTTCTCTCGCAAACTCCATCAGCATCTTCCAACGTCTACGGTAAAAGTTCAATGTCCCTTCGCTGTAATGGAGCCTTATCATTTCCTGCTCGACGTCTTTAAGCAGGTCAACGAGTGGTTGGTTGTGCATGAAATATTCCCCCTTGATGATGTTTTGAGCGATTTGCTCTTACCTTCATCATGGGAGAGATTATGCAAAGCTAATCAAAGAACATTGTAGGATTTACCAACCTTTCAGAGCCTTACTTTGCATAATGACTTTCTTTGCATAAGGTGGAGTAATTTCTCCTTTGTTAGCTAATATTTACCTTCACTACCTTGATACCATGTGGGAAAAGCATGGTAGTCATCTGGGAAAACTCGTGAGATATGCGGATGACCTTGTGGTTATCTGTAGAACTAAGAAAGATGCCGAACATGCTCTAAAGCTGGTCAGTGTTATTATGGAAAGGCTAGAATTGACGCTTCATCCGGAGAAAACAAAACTGGTATCCATGTGGGACGGAAAAGAAGGCTTTGATTTTCTTGGAATGCACCACCGGAGAATAGTTGCGGAGACTGGAAAAGGTCAAAAATACACCAGAACACACCAGTTGCCGAGCCGGAAAGTCATGAATAAAATGCGGGAGGCAGTTAAAGCAGTGCTTGCCAGCAGAACAACGTTGGTGCTGGACGCTAAAACCTTAATTGAAAGACTAAACCCTAAGATTCGAGGCTGGCGTAACTACTATGGCGTGAAAACAGCAATTAAATGGCTCAATAAAATAGATTGGTACATATTATTGCGATTTACAATATGGTGGAACAAGAAAAAGGTAGTTAGAGTATGTTAATGTGCTACTAAAGAAAAAATAAATAATTTTATACGATGTTTATTAGAAGTTATTGGCGAGGAAAAATATAAATATAGCAGCTGTAAATAGCAATAAATGGGCATCACTATTAATAGCTTCTATGAGGAGCAACGCAAGTAGTTAGCGTACTTCGAGGCGTTTTCCTTTTGTAAATAGCACCAGATTAAAGGGGGATAAAAATGGAGGTTGAAGAGATATATTCTTTGAAGAAGCAAATGTTGGACTTAGGGTATGTAGAGGGGGAAGTAAACGCATTTATACATGATGTAACTGGAGATCAAGCAATTGAAAAACTAAATAAACAAGAATACCATGAGCTAATTGAATACTTGAGTTCCTATATCTCATTTGCCAGAAAAAGTAAACAGTTAGTTGCGAATTGTAAATAATGTATATACAATTGAGCCCACACCGGGCTCTTTTCTTATACCCAACGCCGCTCACTACCGAGCGGATATTTCTATCTTAAAATTAGAAAACCTGGACAGTAAGTCCAGGCTAAAGAGGTTAGTCTCTGTGATAGATTTGATAGTGATGCATAGCTTTTAACCCAACGTACACTACAGCACCTATAGCCAGGACCTTTAATAATGGTGAGCCGCCACAACAGTCGCGATGCGAATGATGACGATGACAGAACATTATTATCACCTCCTATGCTTAGCTTGCCACGTATTCATGAAATTATTGCTGAGGTGATAGCAATCTATTATCTAACAATTAAATATATGTTGCTGACGTGTCCAACACCACCATAATCAAGTGCAGAGATTTTTACATTTATAGAAGTGTTTTTTTAAGATATTGTGCAAAGTCTACAGCGCTAGGTGATTGGGTAGAAGCATTCGGTCCTACTTGAGTCACTTGTTTTGTTTTACCTATAAACTAAGAAACAAAGGGACTATAATTGCTATCAATAAAACGATGTAGATAATACCGGCAATAACCATCTTCCATAGTGTCTTTGTGCGAAACCCGGGAAGTCGTCTCCAGTTGGGAAATGGTTGCTCTTGCTCTATGAGTAGCTGATGCCCGCAACGGGGACAATGCGTAAAATCAAAGCGAGTAACTGTACCACAGTTTGGACATTCCATGCGATCACCCCTTGTCATAGTTCCACAAGTGTTACTAAATTATAACTCTCACTCGGCTATTCCCATTCATCCCTTCTTTACATCTACAAATATTTGTTCTGTAATAAGAGCAAACAAATGTTCCATGAGGCGTTTTTAATGTCTAAAGAATTAGCAGTCCTAGACTTCCGTCGCGTTTGAACATGGAATCCCAAATTGCTGATGACGTTGACTTCCATGGCCGTTATGAAGCTGAAGATGAATGGGGAACTTCGGCAACTTCAAAAACACAAGCCTATATTACCGGCAAAGCCATAGTTTTAGATTATAGCTTTGGTCGTCAGCCTGTCTGGTAGGCTCTTTTGGTGCCTGGGTTGGCTATAGAAACGCTGATCCTAATTTTGATATTTGTGAACTCACTACGCTTGACAGTGCTCGTCAGACAAACAGGGACTATGGTTTTGACTATACCTTTGGTAATTTAGATAATGTCAAAGGGGCTGAGTTCGGCATTGAGTACACTGTATTCCGTAATGGGATCTTTACTTTTGAATGCAACGACCTGGAGGTTAAAGAAGATTATGGATACTATAACAAGGATAAGAAAAATTTCAAAGCCGCTGACTGGGAAGGACAGTATATTCAACATAATCATGGACTTTTTTGGACAGACGCTAATGGTGTACCGTGGTGCGCTTCCTATATTGCCTGCCTTGGCGATCCCATTGCCGATTTGACTGAGGACATGGCCGCTGATGGTGCAAAAGGCACGGGTAATATATGAACACTTAATCGAGTGCACCGAAGACCCCTGTGTCAAAGATACCCTGCGCTTCCTGTGGCAGCGGGAAGTCGTTCACTTCCAGCGGTTTGGTGAGACGCTGAATGATGTGCAAGAATGGAGGTGCAAGGCGAAACATGTTTGGCATGGACATAAATGTGGGTGTGAGTAAGAAATTAACAAAAAATAGATAATGAAGAAGGGGCAGTGTTGAAAACTTTTATTTCCAGCACTGTCCCTTCTGTTTTCAAGCATCGTTGCTAGTACCAATACGGCCACTCAATTATTTACTTAAAGAGTTTGGATTATCAACGAAAAAAGCCTCGCAAATTTTCTGTATTTTCTATTGATTACTGTATGATCCTAGTTTATAATAAAAGAAAACTTGTATGACGAGTAACAACTGACAACTAGAATAAGGAATCGAAGGTGTTACTATTGCGAATTCTTAAAGTAAGTGTTACACAACAAATAATTGAATATTTAAAAGAAAATATTGAGAATGGTACATGGGCAGTCGGAGAAAAAATCCCGTCAGAAAATAATTTGACGGAAATTTTAGGTGTAAGTCGTGCAAGTGTGAGGGTAGCAATTCAGCAGTTTATTGCCTTAGATGTATTGCAGAGTATTCACGGTAAAGGTACATTTGTAAGAACGAATAATATTATGGGAGTAAGTAGTAACGTAAATGTAATTGATGAATCTAATTATGATGATATAATCCAGGTTTTAGAATTCCGAAGAATTATTGAATCCGAATGTGCTTATATTGCAGCTCAACAGGCAACAGGTGAGACTATCAACAACCTAAAAGTATATCTGAAAAATATGAAAAACAATATTGGACAATCAGAAGAATTTGTTAAACAAGATATGCTTTTTCATGAGGAAATTTGCCACGCTACTGGCAATCGTCTGTTGGAAACTTGCTTAAAAGAAGTTTTTCAGCAGAATTTGAAAAATCACAAGCAGATAAATGAAGCGTTTGGCTATAATGATGGAGTTTATTATCATACTTTGTTGTTAAATGCAATTGAAAACAAGAATTTTAGAAAAGCAAGAAAATTGATGAAAGAACATTTACAACAAGCCATAGAGCGTTTGAAGTCAGAATAGAAAAAAGGATATAGATATTTTTTTTTTTGCCACAACTTGTCGGACAACTTACAACTTTCATCGAATTCTGTTTAATATAAAAAGGAGAGGGAAAAATGCCGACACAAATCACTGATATTAAAGTAATTCTTACAGCCCCAGAGGGGATTAATCTAGTTGTCGTAAAAGTAGAAACAAACCAGGAAGGCTTATACGGCCTAGGCTGCGCAACGTTTGCCTATCGGCATATAGCAGTTAAGTGCTTGATTGAAGAATATCTAAAGCCCTTGCTGGTCGGCAGATGTGCAGAAAACATTGAAGAATTGTGGCAGTTGATGCATCAAAATGCCTATTGGCGCAATGGGCCGATTGAAAATAATGCTATCTCTGGTGTGGATATGGCGTTGTGGGATCTTAAAGGGAAAATGTCCAATATGCCCTTATATCAATTATTTGGTGGCAAGTGCCGCACAGGAATACCTATTTATCGTCACGCCGATGGCAAAGATTTAAACGAGCTGTGCGAGAATATCCAAAAGTATAATGAGCAAGGCATAACCCATATTCGCTGCCAATGTGGGGGTTATGGTGGTGGTGGTTACAGCAAAGCTCCTTTTAATTCACCCAGTGGCGCATTAGCAGGGGTTTACCTTGATAGCAAAAAATATATGCGCGATACACTAAAACTGTTTGAGGGTATTCGTAGTAAAATCGGGTTTGATATTGCCTTGTGCCATGATGTACATGAGCGGTTAAAACCGATTGAGGCCATTAAATTTGCATGTGAGCTAGAACAATATGACTTGTTTTTCTTAGAAGATGCCATTCCGCTAGAAGAAGGTGAATGGATACGTCAGCTGCGTGCTAAGACCACTATTCCGCTGGCGCAGGGAGAACTATTTAACAACCCGTATGAATGGAAATTTTTAATTGCTGAGCAATTAATTGATTATATTCGCGTCCATATTAGTCAAATTGGTGGTATTACACCAGCACGGAAATTACAAATTTTTGCAGAGCAATTTGGCGTAAAAACGGCATGGCATGGTCCGGGTGATATGTCGCCATTGGGTCATGCAGCGAATATTCATATTGACTTAGCTGCACCTAACTTTGGGGTGCAGGAGTGGTCAGGAACGGAGCCGCCTAATTTTGTCATACAAGAGCTAAAGGGACCAAGAGAAGCTTTGCTAGACGTATTTCCCGGTCTGCCAGAATATAAAAATGGCTATGTATATGCAAATGATAAGCCAGGATTAGGGGTGGATATTAATGAAGCAGAAGCAGCAAAGTACCCCTGTGAAAATACGGTAACAACTTGGACGCAAACAAGGTTGACCGATGGAACACTGAAAACTCCGTGAAAAAGGAAATGAAGGGGGAATCTAGATTCAAGGCAGGTGGAGGTTTAGTTTAACATATATCGTGATTAAAGGTGGGATGACAAACTAAATACTCCTAATGGAGTATAATTTGTAAAAATATTAGATAATTGGCAATTGACTGAGAAGATTATGGCATAACAAAGCAAATAAGTATATTTTCTAAGCACAACCAATATAACGGGGTGGTGAGCGAAATAATGTTAAAAACAGAAAAAAGAGAAACTGAAACCGACATTTTAATTTCTGCAGAAAAAAGCATAATTAAACATGGGATAGATAAAATCCTGGATGCTCTTGTAGGTATTTCTGTTATTGCTGAGCTGGTAATTCTTTTTGGCAATATTGTCGCACGAGAAGTATTTGGTGTTTCGCTTCTTTGGGCTAATGAACTTGGTCAGCTATCTTTAACTTTTATAGCTTTTTTAGGAGGTGCTTTGGCGTACAATAGGAATGAACATATAGCTGTTCATGCGGTGATAGAACGTTTGCCACAGAGCTGGAAGCCGTCCTTTTTTGCACTTGTTGACTGGCTGGTATTTGCAGGATCAATTATAGGTGCCTATCTTTCTATAGAGATTATCAATTCACGTTGGGAAGAATTGTCTTCAGTTTTAGAAATTTCTATGGGATGGTTTGTTTTGCCGTTGTTGCTAGGTATGACACTGATGGCAATCTTTGCTTTGCTTAGACTCAAGGAACAAAAACGCTTCCCGGTTTTGGTAACTGCTGTATTAGTTCTAGTGACAGCAGGGATAATCGTTTGGTTTAACGAGATGTGGGGACCATTTGGTACTTCGCATTTGGTAAATTGGATTACCATGATAGCGTTTGTCGTACAAATGGCTGTTGGATTGCCGGTTGGCTTCGTGCTTGCCATCGTATCTATTTTATATCTTTACCTTTCGGGTTCAGGGGATTTAATGGTAGTACCGATGAATATGCAGGCAGGGGTTTCAAACTTTGTTTTGTTGTCCATTCCGTTTTTCATGTTTGCCGGGTATGTTATGACAGAAGGCGGATTAAGTCGCCGTTTGGCCGATTTTGTTGTTTCCGTGGTTGGCCGGGTGCAAGGCGGACTTTATCAGGTTATTGTTGTTACCATGTATGTTTTTTCCGGTCTTTCCGGCTCAAAGGCGGCAGATGTGGCAGCTGTGGGGGCAACACTGGATCCAATGCTGCGGGATAAGGGGTATGATCCGGCTGAGAGTGCCGCTATTCTGTCAGCTTCTGCTGTTATGGGGGAAACCATTCCACCGAGTCTGCCCATGCTGGTATTAGGCTCCATTACGACAGTTTCAATGGGGGCCCTTTTTATGGCGGGGCTTTTACCTGCTCTTGTCATTGCTCTTTGCTTGATGGTAACAATCTATATCAAAGCACGTAGGTCTAAAAAATATGCTGGCACTAAGATTCCTTTTTCCGAAACTGTCAAGTGTACAGTAGCTGCTATTCCTGCTTTATTGGTTCCCGCTTTATTGGTGGTGGGAATTGTCAGTGGAATAGCTACGCCAACAGAAATCTCAGCCGTTGCCGTTGTGTATGCCATTGTGCTGGCAACTTTTTTCTACCGGGAAATGACCTGGCAGAAATTTTGGAAGACGGTATCCGACACGGCAGTAAAATCCGGTATGATTCTTTTTATTACGAGTACGGCAAGTGCCTTCTCCTGGACGCTGACGGCAGCCAACATTCCTCAAACTATTGCTGAATTAATGGTCAGTGTGGCCGGACATACCGATTGGTTGTTTATGATTGCTACAGTAGTAATTTTAGTCGTTATGGGAGCCTTGCTGGAAGGGCTACCGGCTCTGCTGGTATTCGCTCCGATACTGATGCCGCTTGCTCCTATCTTTGGTATTACTACTTTACAGTATGGCATTGTTTTACTATTGGCAATGGGGCTGGGATGTTTTTTCCCGATTATTGGGGTTGGTATATATATTGCCTGTTCAGTGACAAATACAAAAGTAGAAGACACTTCGCATGCCATGATGCCTTATGTGGTTGTATTATTTATCGGTTTATTACTGGTGGCCTTTGTTCCCTGGTTTAGTCTGGTAATGCCTCAAATGATGCATCTAATTTAGTTAAGTATCAAAAAAAATTGGTCTATTTAGGGAGGAGAAAAAAAGATGAAAAAAGTATTATCTATTTTCTTGGCCATCGCCATGCTGGGGTCGTTGTTAGTCATGAGTGGTTGCTCAAACAGTAAAAAGGCAGTTGATAATGGAGCTGCAGCAGGAAAGAAAATTACATTAAAACTTAGCCATCAAATGTCGCCTGATCATACCTTGCATTTATCAGCCTTAAAATTTGCTGAACTTGTTAAAGCGAAAACAAATGGCAATGTGGAAGTTCAGGTATTTCCTTCCGGCCAGTTAGGTACGGAAAAGGATAATGCCGCAGCCTTAAAATTGGGTACGCTCGATATGGGGATGGTTGCTGTAGAATTTTATCCTTCGTTTGTACCTGAATCGGCCGTTTTGGTTTTGCCATACATGTATAGGGATTATGCCCATTTGGACAGAGTGCTGAATAGTGATGTGGCTCAAGATGTATCCAACATGGTTTTGCAAAAAACGAATATCCGAGTTTTAACATACCTGCCAATGGCGTTTAGACAAATGTTTACAGTTGATAAAGAAATAAAAACAGTGGCAGATCTGCAGGGGGTAAAAATGCGGGTGCCGGAATCCCCGATCTATGTCGCTACTTTCAAGCAGTTTAATGCAGTACCTACTCCGGTAGCCTGGGGTGAAGTTTATACCGGCTTGCAGACAGGTGTTATCAAGGGTGTTGAAAACACACCGGAAGCTATTGTCAGTGCTTCGATCAACGAGGTAACCAAATATATGAATATTACTAACCATTTGGAAGGGCCGTCCACGATATCCATTTCTGAAGCTGTGTATAAAAAATTGCCGAAGGAGTACCAGGAGGCGATCATTTCTGCTGCACAAGAAGCTGAAAAGTACGAACTGGATTTGACTATTTCCAGAGACAAAGAAGCTCGTGAAAAACTGGCTAAGACCTTAACGATTACAGAAGCTGACGCTACCTCTTTTAAAAGTAGTGTGAAATATGATGAAATAAATTTAGTTAACACTGAGAAAGGCAAAGAGTTAATTAAACGCTTGTCAGCTATTCAGTAACCCCAAAAATGAAGTAGAGATGCGGTTGCATCTCTACTTCAATCCAACAAAACATGATTTTCTTAGGATAAAGGAAGGTGTTAATTTATGAAAGAAGTTGTGATTACCAAACCTCATGCATATGAAGTCAGAGAAGTTCCTGTCCCGGAAATTTCCAATGACTATGAAGTTTTGGTGCAAATGAAAGCAGCTGGTGTATGCGGTTCTGATCATCACATATATCACGGAGCAAATCCCTGTTCTACCTATCCAAGAATTCCTGGGCATGAAAATGCCGGTATCATTGCCAAGGTCGGTTCGAAAGTTACAAAGGTCAAGGTAGGAGACAGAGTGGTAGTTGATTTGATTATGACCTGCGGCGAATGCTATCAGTGCAAAATCGGCAGAGAAAATGTATGCGAGAATGTGAGGGTGCGTGGCAGCGGTGCCGACGGCGGTTTCAGGGAATACTTTACCGCACCGGAGGATGATGTTTATGTATTTCCGGATTCCATTCCTTTTAAGGATGCCGCATTAATTGAACCATATGCCATTGGTGCCCACTGTACCACTCGGGGCAGATTAGTACCCGAGGATATCGTATTTATTTTGGGAACAGGAACAATCGGTTCTATTATTCTGCAAACCTGCAAGGCCAAGGGTTGTACTGTAATTTGTTGTGATGTTAATGATGAGACCCTGAAAAGGGCCAAAGGTTATGGTGCGGATTATATTATCAATAGCAAAAAGGAGAATATAGTGGACAGAGTGCAGGAGATTACCAAGGGAAAAGGCGTTACAATTGCTTTTGATTCTGCCTGCTTCCAAGGGTCTTTGACAGCTTTGTTTGAGGTTGGTCTGGTACGAAATGCCGGTAGAATTGTTAGCTTGGGCTTTGTCAGTGCGCCAGAAGCGATTTCTCAGGCTATGCTGGATCAGCGTGAACTTGACTTGATTGGCTCAAGAATGTCCAGCTATCAGTTCAAACCTACAATTGAAAAGTTTGCCAATCATGTTTTTAATCTGGAAGGTATTGCTACAACCTTTATTCAATTCAGCGAAATTGAAAAAATGTTTTATTATATGGATCATCCGGATCCAAAAGTGAAAAAAATGGTTATTTTATTTGACTAAAAAGGGGTGTTAGTATGAATTTGTTTAATATCGAGGGCAAAAAAGCTATTGTAACAGGAGGCAGCAGAGGCCTTGGCTACGGAATGGCCGAAGGGCTGTTGGAAGCCGGCTGTGAAGTGGCCATTATCGGCTCTTCTGATAAAGTCTATACAGTAGCAAAAGATTTTTGTGACAAAGGGTATAAATGCCATGGCATAAAAGCAGATTTACGAGACAGGCAGGAAAACTACCGGGCTTTTGCCGACTGTCTGTCCTTAGTGGGCGGTGACCTGGATATTCTGGTAACGGCAGCAGGCATACAAAGACGACATAGCGCCGAGGACTTTCCTATTGAGGAATGGGATGAGGTTATGAGTATTAATCTCCATTCGGTGTTTATCTTCTGCCAATTAGCTGGACGCATTATGTTAAAAAAGGGCTATGGGAAAATTATAAATGTAGCTTCGATGGCTTCCTTCTTTGGGGGACAAACTGTGCCAGCCTACTCAGCGGCTAAGGGCGGTGTCGCACAGCTCACCAAGGAGTTGTCAAATGATTGGATCAGCCGGGGCGTTAATGTCAACGCCATTGCTCCCGGTTATATGGCAACAGATATGAATGAAGCAATCATAAATAATAAGACAAGATACCAACAAATATCAGAACGGATTCCTGCAAATCGTTGGGGTACAGGGGACGATATGAAAGGAACGACCATCTATCTGGCTTCAGCGGCAAGCGATTATGTGGGGGGAGCCATTATTCCGGTCGATGGCGGTTATCTGGTAAAATAATTCAGCAGGAATAATTGTGAATGGGGGGCTTGTAATGCCTCCCATTCATTTATCAGCTATAGCGGTTTTGCTGCATTAATTATATGGTATGAGAAAGTTTGCTACCCCGGAAAACCGGCTATTTTTTCCCAAACAAAGAAATCACTATTTGCCTATAAAAGGCAAATAGTGATTTCTATTTCTGTAAAAATTCAAATTTGATTGGTGGAGGCGATCCGTGACCTTGCAAATCCACCTTTAAAAGTTGAAAAAACTAAGATATCAGTCCCATGTCCCCCTGACTAACTTTAGTATTCACTTAAACGGTTGCACGCGTCGCTCCAGTAGAAATACCACCGTCAACCAAAATTGTTTGTCCTGTTACGTACTCACTGGCATCAGATGCCAAGAAAACGATTGTTCCGTCAAGATCATTAGGCTTTCCGGGACGTTTGAGCGGGATACGGTCACATAAATATTCCACCCATTCTTTGTTTTCAAACAATAACTTACTCTGTTCTGTTTTAAACCAGCCTGGTGCCAGGCAATTTACAGTAATCCCATATTTGCCTAAATCATCAGCAAGACTCATGGTCATTTGTTTAATTCCCCCACGACTCGCGCAATAAGGTGTTATGCCCGCATAGCCGAAAACACTGGTAACAGATCCGATATTTATGATTCTGCCCGTTTTGACCGGAATCATTTTTTTAGCAACTTGCTGTGCAACAAAAAAACTACCCCGTAAATTAGTGTCTAAAATTTTATTCCAATCATCCCAAGTAACATCTATAGCCTGCTTGCGGATATTACAGCCGGCGTTATTGACCAGTATATCGATTTTTCCATAAAAACCATAGGCATCACCTACCATCTTATGTATGCTATCATACTTGCAAACATCCAATTCAAGGGGCAAAACCTTTCGCCCCATATTTTCCACTTCTGCTCGAATTTGCTGCAGTGATTCCAGCTTGCGGCTTGTTATAACAATATCTGCACCCGCTCTTGCTAAAGCTCTAGCTTGATATTGCCCCAATCCCCGACTTGCTCCAGTAACAATAGCTACTTTTTCGGTTAGATCAAATAAATTTTGTTCCATGATTACTTTCCTTCCTTCTTTAATTAACGAAGATGTTGTTGATATAATCGTTATTCAGCGTTTTGCACGAGACTGAACCTTCCGAGCCTTTGCAACGGTCATGTGCATTCAGGTTGCTGCTTGAGTATGCAATTTACCATTCAGCCACGCTACCGTCAGCGTGATGCCAAACCGGATTGCGCCAGCGGTGTCCAATTTGAGCCATTTTGCGGACATGTTCTTCATTAATGGTAACTCCGAGCCCCGGTCCTTGGGGAATGTCTACATAGCCATTTCTATAGTTAAATACCCTAGGGTCTTCTAAATAATCCAGGAGATCGGTGCCAGCGTTATAGTGAATGCCCAAGCTCTGTTCTTGAATAAACGCGTTATGGGCCACGGCATCAATTTGTAGACAGGCTGCCAAGGCAATAGGACCAAGGGGGCAATGAAGTGCCAGAGCTACGTCGTAGGCTTCGGCCATGGAGGCGATTTTGCGGCATTCTGTAATACCGCCGGCATGCGATGCGTCAGGCTGGATAATATCGACATAGCCATCCTGTAGGAGAGACTTGAAATCCCACCGTGAGAACATTCTTTCGCCTGTGGCGATAGGAATGCTGGTATGGTTGGCAATTTCTCGGAGGGCTTCATTATTTTGGCTTAGTACCGGTTCTTCGATAAACATGATACGGTACGGTTCTAACTCTTTGGCTAATACTTTGGCCATCGGTTTGTGGGCGCGACCGTGAAAATCAATGCCAATACCGACATTAGGGCCAACTGCTTCCCTCACCGTGCGGACTCGTTCCAAAACAGTGTCAATCTTATCATGACTATCAATATACTGCATCTCAGCGGTGCCATTCATTTTGATGGCGCTGAAGCCGGATTCTACAGCAAGCTTGGCGGCACGGGCCACTTCGTCATGATTGTCCCCTTTGTCGCCACCTACCCAAGAATAGACACGAATAGAATCACGACAAGCGCCGCCAAGAAGCTGGTATATTGGCGTGTTAAAGAACTTGCCCTTAATGTCCCAGAGGGCTTGGTCTATGCCGGCAGTAGCGCTCATGAGTATTGGGCCGCCGCGATAAAACCCGCTACGATATAGAGTTTGCCAATGGTCTTCAATGCGTAGAGGGTCTTTACCAATTAAATAGTCGCTCAATTCATGGACTGCGGTTTCGACCGTTGCGGCACGACCTTCCACAACGGGTTCACCCCATCCAACAATGCCTTCATCAGTTTCAATCTTCAAAAATAACCACCGTGGGGGAACGATAAAGGTTTCAAATTTGGTAATTTTCATTTGTATCCTTCTTTCCTTCTAGGTTAGGGATCAAATATAGCATGCCTCGTAAGCAAAAATGTTTTAGGAGGCGATTAACTTTAATATTAATTTGTATATGCGAACAGTATTCAAAATAATGAACAAGTTTAGTATAAAATGTTATAGAATAAGCTGTCAATAGAAAAACTTAAAAAATTTGAGCCAGGAAAGCTAGGAAAGATACACGTTGACAGAATAAATAACAGGCCGTAAACTGTAATTGAAAGCGCGGCGAAAATACGAAAGGAGTGTTTCCTATTAATCGCTCCTCATTGCGCACTGTCGACATACTCAATCTAATTGCCGAAAGTAAGTCGGCATTGACGATTACCGAAATTAGCAACTTTCTGCAGATGCCCAAAACAAGCACTTTTGATATCGTATATGCACTGATCAGTAAAGGCTTCCTGGAAGTGGCCGATGAACGGCTCAAGACTTTTGGCCTTGGAATACAAGCTTTCAAAGTAGGCATGGCTTACTTGGAGAAAACCGACTTGCACCAGGCTGCAAGGCCGTTGTTGGAATATATGATGAATGAAGCAGGGGAGACCACTTTCCTTGCGATGCAAAAAAACAATCAGATTGTCTATTTGGATAAAGTGGAGGCATCCTCGTCAATCCGCACTGCCTCTTGCCTGGGTTCCACCAACCCGATGCATTGTACCGGGGTGGGAAAGGCATTGTTGGCTGCTTACCCTAATGAACGGGTACGCAGTATTATTTCCAGCGAGGGGATGCTACCTAAAACAGAATATAGTTTGCCAAATTTGGCAGCTTTGCTGGCAGATTTGGATCGTATTCGTAAACGCGGCTATTCCATAGATTGCCGCGAAAGTGAAGTAGAAGTATTTTGTGTGGCAGCACCTGTATACGACAGGACAGGCAGCGCCGTTGCCGCAATGAGCATTGCCGGGATGGCCTCACGATTTATCGGTAAAGAGGAACGTATTTGCTTTTGCGGGAACTTGGTAAGAGCGACTGTACTACGTCTTTCCCAGAAACTTGGTTTTACCGGAAATTCCCTTTATTCTGATTTTCAGTAAAAAAGAAGCACGAGGAGTGCTTTTATTTTACAACATATTAAAAGAACGATATTCGTATATGCGAAAAGGAGGATATTGTACATGTACGTAGCTACCATTGACACAGGTACAACAAATACCCGAGTAAAGATATGGGGCAAAGAAACCCTTTTAGGCCAGGGATTTTGTGCTGTGGGAGTTCGTGACACTGCAATTACGGGTAGCAAAGAAAAATTGACTAAGGCTATAAAGGATACCCTATTGACTGCCACTGCTGCTGCAGGTCTTGTCGGCGATAAGCTTGACTTGATACTGGCTTCGGGGATGCTGACATCGAATGTTGGTTTATTAGAAGTTCCACATGTGGCAGCACCAGCCGGAGCTGCTGCTCTGGCTGCAGGTATGGTAGAGCAGTGCATACCGAGCATTTGCCGGCAGCCTGTCTGGTTTATTCCCGGTGTGAAAAATATGGTAAATGATTTAGCAACAGAGCGCATAGATGATATGGACATAATGCGCGGCGAGGAAGTCGAAGTATTTGGCCTGCTTGCCAAGCTGAAGCTTACTGGGCCAGCGGTCTTTATTCTGCCGGGATCTCACAGCAAGTTTGTGCCAGTGGATGGCAATGGACAGATTACTGGCTGTGTTACGACAATGGCGGGAGAATTATTGGCCGTGCTTTCCAAGGATACTATTTTGGCCG
Source organism: Sporomusa silvacetica DSM 10669 (assembly GCF_002257705.1). Taxonomy (GTDB): domain Bacteria; phylum Bacillota; class Negativicutes; order Sporomusales; family Sporomusaceae; genus Sporomusa; species Sporomusa silvacetica. The sequence goes on along the minus strand of NZ_LSLK01000057.1, from coordinate 107,286 downwards.
ATGCCGTAGGCCATGGTTTTTCTACCAGACTAGAAGTGCCGGCTTTTTGGCAAGGAGTCCGATGTTACCAACGGCTGGGACTGGGACGAGCATCATTTACAGTGCGTATATTGGACCAGTTTACAGGATATACATTGGAAGAAAAACGTAGTTATTTACTGGGGATAATCTTGGCTGACGACATGCAAGCTTGGGAAAATAGCCATATATTACAGGAAGTTACGACTGAGACTATTGTGGTCGCTGGCAAAACTATTTTTCAGCACGGTATGCAGGCCCTTTTGGCTGAGAAGTACCCCGAACGGAACATTATGCCCGTGGATACCAACGTGCAGGCCGATATAGCCGGTTTGGGTGCTATAACTATTGCCAAGTTAAGAGGCTTTTTGCCCTAGAAGGATAATAACTGAGAGGAATACATCAAAAAGCATGTATAGCTGGGGGGATAACGTATGGATAAATGGAAAGTAATCAATGCAATTGAACAAACAGGTATTATTGCAATTGTTCGTGGAACAAAGCAGACTGAGATTTTGCAGATAGCCAATGCTTTGTATGACGGTGGAGTAAGAGTTATTGAAGTCACTTGTAATACTCCAGGCTATCTTGACATGATTGAAGCGCTTGCAGCCGAGATGGGCAAAAAAATGTTCATCGGTGCCGGTACAGTCTTAAATCCTATTACTGCTCAATTAGTAATAGATGCGGGAGCTCAATTTGTGCTTGCGCCGGATTTAAATCCAGAAGTTATTCGGTTAATGCATGAAAAATGTAAACTCACTATTCCTGGGGTGGCAACTCCTACTGAAATTATACAGGCTCACCGCTTAGGGGTAGATGTAGTAAAATTATTTCCGGCAGGTGCATTGGGGGTTCGTTATTTGAAGGAAATACGTGGTCCGCTTAACGGTACAGCTATTATACCTGTTGGCGGAATAAATATGGGAAATGTAGCTGAATTTGCTCAAGCGGGGGCTTTTGCTGTTGGCGTTGGTGGAGAACTAATAGACAAAAATGCGATAGCCGAAGGAAACTACTCAGTAATTACAGATAAAGCTAAGAACTTCATTGGAACGTTTCTTACAGTAAAAGGGAATCAAGAGTATACACTTGGATTGCAAGGGGATATGAATATATAAGGGTAGCCAGGTGAGGGCTACCATAGTGTGCTGACTAGACCTGCTTCAACAGCTGACTGACCGAGTACCAAGGCACCAACGATACTGACAGCAGGGCCGATCATTTTAGGCATTCTAATACCAGCTTCTCTCAGTATTTCATAGGTGAATAACATGACAAAGCACTCCCAAAGGAGTTTGGGGCCGCTATTTGAACGTATATACCCCCATGCGGATAAGCAGGGGGGTATATACGTTCGCCCGGCATGGGCAGTAACTTGGCAAATTATGCGCAAATGAGTCTCTCTATGTTTGACATCTTCATGCTATTACTTTTTATCGTGGCGGTATCAATAATTGCCGAATATACTTTAACTTGTAACAGGGAAAGTTTATCGCTTACAATTAACGGTTAGCAGAGCTATCTATTTTTGCGATAAACTGTGATCTTAGTTGCGTAAAGTAAGCAAGTACCTCATTACAGGCTTCAACCGCGTCTTTTGTTTCGAGCGAATCAAGACTGATCGACAGGCGGGAATGAGTTTTAAACAAGTTGTCCGCATCTCCGATACTATCGTATAATTCGCGCGCTTTTTTTAAGTAGGCATAGGATTCAGTATGTTTACCCCAGAGTTGGAAACAAACGCCCCTGGAATATGACAAGTCTGCTAGATTCTGTGGAGTTGCTTCTTTTTCAAAGTTTTGTTCCGCAAATGCATAAGCGCTTAAGGCTAGCGAAAAATTCCCCATATCGCGACTTGCATCACCCAGCTTGAGGTAAACTTCGCCGGTTATTTGGGGACTGCCCAGTTTTGTCGAAAGCATAATCGCATAATCATAGTACGGAATTGTTTCTTGTACGCGTCCCCCGAGCGTAAGTTCATCCGCTTTTTTTATAATTTCGGCTATGGTTAGATTTTTTAATTTTAGTTGGCTAATCCTAGCCTCACCTTTATCAGGCATCCATTTAGCTGCTGCTCTGAAATTTTTGACCTCAGTCTTTACATCAACGGTTTTACTTAAATTTAATATTTCTTTAATACATTCCGGCCAAGTTGTATGCGGAATTTTATAATCACTTCTATCAACAACATCGAAACTGTTTTTTAGGTAATATGCAACTTTATCAGCATCATCGAGACATAAAAAATAAAGTATACCGGCTTCTATAACATCTGATATTGGAATTTCGTATTGCTTTAGGACGCCGACAGCTTCAGCACTGACTCTGGCACCAACCGTAATTTTTTCGTCTGATATCTCGGACTGTTTTGACATTCTTGCGCCTCCTATTATTGATATTTTACAGCGGATATTGGCCAGTGTAAAGAGAGTGCTAAATATAGAGTTTTTAACATATTGATTTATAATCAAAGGGAGATCACTTGACAAAGTAAATCATATTAGCTATGATTGTTTTACAAGTTAATGCAAATTGTTAAACAAGAATGTTCAAAGGAGGTTTGCTATGAAAAAGAGATGTCTTTTTATAGTGCTATGTATTGCAAGTATTTTAGTCATAGGGGCGGCTTCGGCAGCGGCTTCTTCAGATCTTGAATTTTCCCCTTCTAAAGTATATTTCACTGAAAATAACACTTTGATGGTGGAAGGTAATTTTTATAATACGGGAACATTTATCTCCTGGTTACCTAAGGCCAATGTCGAGATTACTTTTACTACCGATAATGGTCCAAAGACTATTTCTCAGTCATTTACTAATTTGGATTTAATGATAAATACCCAGGGAGTTCGATACTGGAATTTTGAGCTTCATGATGTCAGTAAAGTTGAGTTTAAATCTTGGAAGGTCAAATTCAGCTATTAAAGCTTACATATATATATGGCGTAAATGCCGTTCTTCTGATTAGGAGAAGGCCAAGGCAACGTACCCACCTTCGTTTGTCCTTGCACGCATTAGCGAGACTTCTATGATAGTCTCGTTTTTTTTTGCTTTGATTTTTAGTGAAATATTTATGATGTGAGCCGTATGGCGTGTTTAAAACGAATGATGAATGACTATTGTATCTTATATTTGCGTTGTCTTTTTAAGTATGATATACTCAAATCAATGTAAATTATTAAAAAATTTAAGCAATGGGGCTTATAGACGTATTTCGTTTATAAGCCCCTGTCTATTTACTAATACTATTTAATAGTTAAGCAATGGGGCTTATGAACGTGGTAACGTTTGTAGGCCCCGGATTGTTTAGACACTAGATGCTAAAAATAGAGCGTGTCTCAACCTGAGAGGAGGGTGCCAATTATGATTAGTTGTCGTGAAATAATCAATTTACCCTCGTTGACAAGACTTAATACTGTGGCTGGAAAGTCTGGTTTGGATCGATTGGTGCGTTGGGTGCATTTTATTGATTTGCCTGACGTTATTCCCTGGGTACAGGGTAACGATCTTCTGATTATCACTGGCATTGGTTTGAATGGTGATGTTCACAAGCTGAAGGATGTTGTCCACGGCATAATAAAAAAGAAATTGGCGGGGCTTATTGTTAACATTGGTCCCTATATTAAAGAAGTTCCCGTTGAGGTTATCAGTTTGGCAGATCAAGCGAGCTTTCCCGTTTTTGAGTTGCCATGGGAGGTAAAACTTATTGAGGTAACTAGGGAAATATGTAGTCATATTGTCATGAAGCAAAAAGAGGAAGAATCGATAAAGGATTTTTTGGAACAACTTTTATTTTGTCCCCTGGCAGATCCTGAAGCATTAAATCAGCGAGCAGCTTATTACGGATATGATCTAACCAGACCCCATCAGGTTGCCATTATAAGTCCTACCCGTTTAAGTGAATTTTTACAGGCAAAAGATGAAAAAGCATTGATTGCCTTTAAAGTACGTTTTGAACAAATCGTCCGCACTATTTTGAACATCCAGGACAGGAAAATTATGACAATGTTGTGGGAAGATGATATTGTTTTACTAATGCCTTATGAGAATGTGAGTACACGTCAAAATAGTAATATTTTGACCAAAATTTTGGATGAATTTGCTGCTAAATTGCCAGGTTTGGCAGTTGCCGCCGGTTTAGGAGGCAGATTTGAAAGTTTGCAGGCTGCTAGACAAAGTTATCTTCAGGCCACAAAGGTGCTGCGTTTTTCGGAGTTAAAGACAGCTTCCAGACCCATTTATGCCTATGAACAGATGGGGATATATAAGTTGCTATTTGAGATTGAGCCTGATAAGCTGACAACGTACTATCAGGAAGTAATTGAGTCGCTTAACGAATATGATTATAAATATCACATGGATATGGTAGCTAGCTTATGCGTATACTTTGAGGAAAATTGTAATGCGGCCAAAACGGCTAAGCGTCTGTTCGTGCATCGTAATACCCTTGATAATCGTTTGAAAAAGATTGAAGAAATAACTGGGAGAAGTTTGAATGATCCAGATGATCGCTTGACTCTGCAGCTAGGACTTATTGTCGGGAAACAACTGACTAGTTAGGTTTTTGCTAACCCAGCTTTGAGCCACAATCCCCCTGGGTGTTGCTTGATTCTTGAAGGTTAGTCAATTGCTATTTTGGCTAAATAGAGCAAATACATTTATCTAATTTCAGACTCTCACTTCTATAAGTGGGAGTTTCACTTTTAATTCCCACAAAGCGGGTAGTTTCGGTGGATGAAAATAATTTTCATCCTGTTTTAGAGTCAAATGTGGAAATTTAGGCAAATGGCTCGTGAGCGTAAAAGTGAATACCTCACAAAAAGTTATAGAATGTTTTGTGAAGTGTTCACATAGACGCACTGCGGTGTTATCTGATAATATTGAGGCATGAACAGCATATGAGTATTGGTTTAGCAATGGCGCTGAATTTATATCCTTAGGGATATAGTCGGCGTTTTTATTATTTGAGCATTACTGTCATACAAGGGAGGGGTTTTACGATGAGTAATATGGGAAGCAAGACCGAAAAACTTATAGCAAGAAAAAACAATGCAGTTGCCAGGGGTATAGCCAATTCCACAGGGGTTTTTGTAGAAAAGGCTAGTGGAGCCGTGATTACCGATGTAGAAGGTAGGGAGTTCCTGGATTTTTATGCAGGTGTTGGAGTTTTAAATGTTGGACATTGTCCAGAGCCAGTGGTCAAAGCCATACAAAAACAGGCGGATAAATTACTTCATTCTTTTTTTGCTATCGGCATGTATGAACCCTATGTGGAGTTGGCAGAAAAGATGAATTCGTTGATGCCAGGTTCAGCGCCTAAAAAGACTATGTTTGCTAACAGTGGTGCGGAAGCCGTAGAAAATGCAGTAAAAATTGCCAAGCATGCTACCAAAAGAACAGGGATCATTTCTTTTGAATGTGCATTTCATGGTCGTACTTTTATGACCATGAGTCTTACCAGTAAAGTTAAGCCTTACAAATATGGTTTTGGGCCTTTTGCTCCAGATGTTTATAAGGTTCCTTCCGCATACTGCTATCGTTGCCATTATCGCTCCACCTATCCAGGCTGCGGCATGCATTGCTTGGAAAATTTTGAACGGTTTTTTACAGCGGAAATTGATGCTGAGCACATTGCCGCTATGATTATTGAACCGGTGCAAGGAGAAGGTGGTTTCCTCGTACCGCCACCAGAATTTTTACCAGGTCTCAAAGCGATTTGTGAAAGTAAGGGGATCTTATTCATTGTTGATGAGGTGCAAAGCGGCTTTGCCCGTACAGGAAAAATGTTTGCCATTGAAAACTGGGGTGTGGAGCCTGACTTAATGACCTCGGCAAAATCGATTGCTGCTGGCGTGCCACTAAGTGCTGTAACAGGCAAGGCCGAATATATGGATGCACCTGATGCTGGAAATATTGGCGGTACTTATGGTGGCAATCCGTTAGCTTGTGTGGCTGGTTTAGAGACGATAAAGTTTATTGAGGATAACAAACTTTGTAGCCGGGCTGAGGAAATTGGCCGTAAGACCATGGCGAGACTAGAAGCCCTGAAGGAAAAAAGCAGTATTATTGGTGACGTGAGGGGAGTCGGCGCGATGATTGGTATTGAACTTGTCAAAGACCGGCAAACCAAAGAACCAGCAAAAGAACTTACTGGTAAGGTAGTGAAATATTGCCTGGAGCAAGGCGTGATAGTAATCAGTGCTGGTATTTTCAGTAATGTAATTCGCTTACTGATTCCGTTGGTGATTACTGACGAACAACTGGATCGTGGGCTTACCGTTTTAGAACAAAGTATACTGCGGGTTACTGCAGAAGCTTAGAATAGTATAAATAAAAAGTTGTAAGCAAAGACGCTTGTCGACAATGGGTAACGTTGTTGATGTGCGTCTTTTTGTATAAATATAAAAAAGAGGGAGGAACATGTATATGAAAGAGAAATCGTTACATTTAGAAAAAGAAAATCTAAAAAAAGATCTCAAGGATAGGCATATACAACTTATTGCTATCGGTGGTGTGATTGGTGTTGCCTTGTTTATGGGTTCTGCTCAGGCAAGTAAGCTGGCAGGGCCGGCTCTCACGCTTGCCTATGCTATTGGTGGTGTTATCATGTATTTCGTGCTGCGTGCCCTTGGTGAAGTGGCCGTAGAACATCCTGTTGCGTCCTCATTTGCGGGTTATGCACGAGTTTTTTGTGGACCGTTAATATCTTTTTTTACTGGGTGGACATATTGGTACCAATGGGTTGTTTTGGGCATGGCCGAAATTTCTGCGGTGGGGCTATACATGAGATATTGGTCACCAGATATACAGCAATGGATTCCGGCGTTGATTTGCCTTGCCTTCATCATTATGATAAATTTAGTTGCTGTAAAATATTATGGTGAATTTGAATTTTGGTTTGCTTTGATCAAGGTTATAACTATTATAGCCATGCTGATCGTTGGCTTTGCAATGATTCTCTTTGGTTTTGGTAATGACGGTGTTGCAATTGGATTCTCAAACTTATGGATACATGGTGGGTTTATGCCGTTTGGTTGGACTGGTGTGTCCATGGCTTTGGTTATGGTAGTATTTGCTTATTCTGGGGTTGAACTGATCGGGATCACTGCGGGTGAAGCCGCCGATCCTGAACGTTCACTGAAATCTGCGATTGATAAAGTATTTTGGCGGGTACTTGTCTTCTATGTTGGTTCCATGGTAGCGATATTGTCTATATTTCCTTATGAGACTTTGCCCAAAGGGGTCAGCCCATTTGTAATGATCTTTGAAAAAGCAGGGATTCCTTATGCTGCTTCTATTATAAACTGTGTAATTCTGTCTTCGGCAGCTTCTTGCCTAAATAGCTGTATGTATGTTTGTGGACGTATGCTATATGGTTTAGCCCTGAGGAACGAAGCTCCTAAGTTCTTAGGTGAACTTTCTGGCAATCAAGTACCTGCCAATGGTGTCTTGTTTTCTGGCGCTGTATGTTTAGTCGGTGTTTATTTCAACTATATCGCTCCTGACAGCGTATTTTACTACATGTCAGCAATTACAACAACAGGTTGTATGTGGACGTGGTCATTAATTATGTATATTCAGTTCAAATGGCGGAAAAGTCTGAGCATTGAACAAGTTGCCAATCTAAAATATCCCATGCCCTTTTATCCATATGCCAATTATATAGTAGGAGCATTTATGCTTGCTGTAACTTTGGGTATGGGGTATGACCATGATAATCTGGTTGGTCTTTATGTTGCTCCTATCTGGTACGGCGGACTTTATCTTCTCTATAAATTATTTAAAATTGGTGAAGCCCAACAGAAAGCGGATTTGAGTATCCGGACGGAATGGTAAGTTGATAATGCTCTTAAGTGACGTTATTGTGGATTTAGGAGGAAAATCATGTTTGCATTAAATTTCTATTCGTCACATCATGAAAAATTACTACAGAATCGGATGAAGAATTGTACTATTAGATTAGGAGATTTAAGGGATGTATATGTGGAAAATTCCATAGTTTGGATTACCTTTGGGGAAATGTTAAGCCCAAAGAAAAAAATGTATCAGGCGATGATTGATAAAGTATATATAAAGAAATTCTCCCAATTGACGGCAGAAGATTTAGTCCATCAGAATCCTACTATAGATTCAGTGGCGGGACTGATTAACTTTTTTGAAAACCTTTATGGTAAATCCATATCACCAAACGATATCGTCAGCGTCGTCTATTTCTCTGAGGTGATTGAAGAGTATTTACTCAGTTGTTAAAAAGAGTTTATAATGATTTTAAGAATAGGAAATAACATCATAAAAGGAGAAAATATGAAATTACTGCAAGTGAAACCTCAAATTCATAAGTTTAATCATTTTAAAGATTTTGCTGAATTTTTTACAATTGCAGCTGGAGATTTCGTATTAACGAACGAATTTTTATATAACTCATATATGAAAGGATTAAATCTTAATGCTGACTTCATGTTCCGGGAAAAGTATGGGAAGGGTGAACCTTCAGATGAAATGATCGATGCCATTATGAGAGACATCGGTGGCAGAGATTATAGGCGAATCATTGCAATAGGCGGTGGTTCAGTGATAGATATAGCAAAGCTTTTAGTTATAAAAGATGCTACAAATGCGCTAGCGTTATTTGAGAAGAAAATTCCTTTAATAAAAGAAAGAGAACTTATAATAGTTCCAACTACTTGTGGTACAGGTAGTGAAGTTACCAATATATCAATAGCTGAGATAAAATCAAAACATACAAAAATGGGCCTTGGAGTAGATGAATTATATCCTGATTATGCAGTATTAATACCAGAATTAGTAAAGGAGCTGCCCTATAAGTTTTTCGTAACAAGTTCAATCGATGCTTTAATTCATGCAGTCGAATCATATGTTTCTCCTAGATCTAATAGTTCTACAGAATTATTTAGTGTAAAAGCTATGGAATTAATACTTAAGGGATATATGGATATATTAGATAAAGGATCTGAGTATCGATTAGAAATAATAGAGGATTTTCTAATCGGAAGCAACTTTGCAGGAATAGCTTTTGGAAATACTGGTGTGGGAGCGGTACATGCATTATCATATCCGTTAGGTGGAAACTACCACGTTCCTCATGGAGAAGCAAACTATCAATTTTTTATTGAAGTATTTAAGACATACAACAAAAAGAACCCTAATGGAAAAATAAAAGAACTTAATGACATACTGGCTGGAATTTTAAGAATTTCAGATACTGCTACTATTTATGATGAACTTTCAAAAGTTCTTGATAAGTTACTAGCAAAAAAACCTCTTAAAGAGTATGGAATGAAAGAAGAGGAAGTTGAAATTTTTACAGATGGCGTAATAGAAGGCCAACAAAGACTCTTAGTAAACAACTATGTTCCACTTAGCAGAAATGAAATTCGTGACATATTTAAAGCGTTATATTAGACGTCGTTTCAAAATAAGCTAAGAGATATAACGAAAACTGTACCTATTTATTTGATGTATCGAAAAAAGGGCTGTGGAAAGCTTATTTCTAAGTTTTCCACAGCCCCACTTTAATTCTGGCAGGTGTTGTGTTACTCTATAAAATGATTTCGGAGTAGAAATGTAGTAAAAAACAGCATCGCAGCGACAAGGATGATTGTTGCTCCTGTTGCCGTATTCCAGTAGTACGAAAGTATTAATCCTGCTACACCCGCGAAAATAGCGAACAAAACAGAAACAAGATGATATTGCCTGACATTGCTTGTTACATTTCGCGCAGCGGCTGCCGGTAGAACTAACATGGAATTGATAATCAAAAGTCCCACCCATTGGATGCTAATGGCTACAACGATAGCCAGTGCTGAGGAAAATAATATCTCGACAAGTAATGTATTAATACCCCGACTTGCCGCCAAAGATGGATTGATGCTAATGACAAGTATTTTATTAAATATGACAAGCCACAACAAAACGATGCCAATAAACACACCAAAAAGCATACCAATGTCAACTGGTGTTATACTTAATAAGTCGCCAATTAGGTAGGATGAAAATTTAGCAAAACTGCCGCCATGAGACATAATCATCAAACCTAATGCGATCGCTGTGGATGAAAATACTCCGATAATGGTATCTGTGGAAACGCTGCTCTTATTCTTAATAACAGTAATGGCAATGGAAAAAAATAAAGAAAATAGGACAAGGGCTGTAAGGGGCTTAATGCCTCCTAGTAGCACCCCGATTGCAATGCCGGTAAATGCCCCATGGCCAAGTGAATCAGAGAAAAATACCATCCGGTTGCTAACTACCATGGTGCCCAGCAAGCCGAACAGCGGAGTAACCAGCAGCACTGCCAGCAGCGCATTTTTCATAAAATTATGGTCCAGCCATTGAAAAGGAAGAAGGATAGTCGTCAACTCATACCACAAATCTAACATGAAGAGCCCTCCTTGTCAGGCTGGACTTTCCTTTGCGCATTATGCTGCACTAGCATTCCAAACACATTTCTGGTTCGGGCATCATTAAATACTTCCTCCGGGGTACCATTACAGATCACAGTTCCATTTAAGAGAACAACTCTATCTGCATATTTTGCAACCAAGTTAAGGTCATGAGATATTAAGATAATTGACAGATCATGGTTGGCCCTAAGATCTGAAACGATATTATAAAACAATTCTAATCCGTTCTGGTCAATGCCAGAGACAGGTTCATCCAGCAGCAATAAGTCTGGTATGGGTTCAAGCGAGAGTGCTAATAGTACTCTTTGTAGTTCGCCTCCTGACAATGCGCCAAGCCTTCTATTAATGAGATGTTCTGCTTTTACTTTCACAAGAATCTGACTAACCCGGTCCCGGATGCGTTTGGAACTAGTTAACCAACAGGGAATGTTTGTTAGATAGGCTGTAAACAGATCAAGCACACTTGTCGGTGTACTGAGATCAAAATTTAGGTATTGTGGAACATACCCAATCAAAGGGTGTCCGCTATGGACACCCTTTGCATCAAAATATTTAAGTACTCCGGAATGCTTCACTTCACCAAGGATTGCTTTCAAAAGAGTACTCTTGCCTGCGCCATTAGGGCCAATCAGTGCCGTAAGTTCTCCACAGTGAATATGGAGATTTACGTCATGAAATATCTGTGTGTTTCCAAAAGTAACGTTGAAATTCTCGATTTTGGTGCAGCATAATCGACCACAGTCACTTTCGCTGTGAGAACATGGATGCCAGTTATTTTCCATCATTGCAATGCCTCTTGTAATATTTTCAAATTATTTTCCATTACCCGGATATAAGCATCATAGGCATCAGGCTTGGCTTCACCAGTTACCACTGGATCAAGGGTATAAACTTTTGCGCCTGTTTCCTGAGCAATTGTTTGAGCAGCCTTTGATGAATACTGCGGCTCAGCAAATAATGCTTTGATATGAGATTCTTTTATGGTATTGATAGTAGCTGCTAATTCCGCCGGGGATGGCTCTGAGCCAGGCTCTCTTTCAATAACTGAAACAATGTTTAGCTTAAACTCCTTGGCAAAATAGGGAAAAGCTTCATGGAAGGTAATGATATCCTTGTTTTTGGTACCATCCAATGATTTATGCATGGTATCCCGCAAAGCTTCCAGTTTTTTTACGTATTCAGCCGCATTGCTTTTATATTGCGCTGCATTTTGCGTATCTACCACCGCCAGTTGTTCGGCGATGTTTTGGACCTGAAGAATGGCATTAGAAACACTAACCCATACATGAGGATTCTCTTCCCCGGTTTCATCTTTTAGCAGTTCAAGGTTCTTGCTGGCATCAATTATTTTTAGTTGCGGTTGCTGCTGTATTGTTTTATCTAAGAAAGCTTCCATGCCTGCTCCGTTGATAACAAAAGCATTTGCTTTTTCAAGCGTTTTTAAATCTTCCGGAGTTAGTTGGTAGTCATGCAGGCAGCCAGTCTGCGGTTTTGTCATATTAACTACCTCAACGCCGGGAATGCCCTTGGTAACGTTAATAGTGGAAATATACATGGGATAAAAGGATGTTACTATCGTAATATTCTTTTTTTGTCCCGCAGTGGTAGGGTCCTGAGTATTAGAAACCTTACTTTGTCCACAACCAGTCAACATAGCGGAACTGACGACCGCTATTAATAATAACTTAACAAGTTTTGAAAACATTACAATACCTCCAAATGCAATTATTACTCAAATAGGAATGGTGTCAAATAGGAATATTCCTATCTACAGTATATATACCATTTTTTCCCTAGTCAAGCATAATTTTTTGTTCCTATATTATTGCTGGAAGCTAAGCACCTACTAACCTTACGTTACCTAGCTTACAACAGAAGCAGTTTTACTTGAGGGCAGATTTACACTTGTGGCAGTAGCCGTAGATTTCCAGCGAGTGCCCGGTGATCTGAAATTCTGAGCCGGCGGCCGTTTGCAGACCTTGCTCATCTATCGGACAGTAATCTAAACAATCGGCTTGCCCACAATTAAGACAAACCAGGTGATGGTGGTGCCCATCAATGGATAACTCGAATACTTTCACGTCTTTACCTGGCAGGTTAATCGAGTTTACGATGCCAATTTCTACAAGCAGATTGAGATTTCTATAAATAGTATCCAAACCCACGTCCGGATTTGTTGCTTTAATATCGTTAAAAACCTCTAGGGCAGTAGGAAATTTACTAAAATTGAGCAAGGATTGTATTACGGCTCTACGCTGGGGGGTAATTTTACAGCCTTTTTCTTTAAGTTTCTGTATGATTTTTTCCAACTGCAACACCGTCCTAACTAATAATATTACTATTTTAACATAGGATAAGTAATATTTATTGGGATATTAACAAAAAAATAACATAAGAGATAAAAATGGGAGGAAATGTTGACGTATAACAGAAAAGGTGCCGGGAATAACCCGCAGGAGTAGAAGACTCTTGCGGGTTATTCATTTTGGTGATAAGGCTATGATTTCTAGAAGTAATGCCAAGCGATTAATAAACAAAATAGACAAAAACAAACAAAAACAAACAAAATGCAAAATATATTGCGAGTGTGTTGATTTATAATAGTTTTTATAGTATTATGGTCAATGAGGGAAAAGCTTGCCTGATTATCCATAATATTCAACATCAGGAGTATGGTATTCAAATACGGCTTCTGTGGAACTGAATTCTAATAGGATAGGCTTTTACTTGATATTGTTTAGGGAGGCGTTTGGTGTGAAAAAACCGGGATTTATTATTGCTTTCGCTTTATTATTGTATTGTCTTGGGATACCAGGTGCTGTAGGTTTTGCAGCTGAAAAACCATCCGCGGTTGATAATGATCAAATAATTGCTGACAGTAATACAATTATTGCTGATAATCCTTATGATACAGTGGCTTATTATAAACGCGGAAAGGCATATTTTGCGCAAAAGCAATATGACTTAGCTCTCAAAGATTATAATCGAGTAATCGCAGCCGCTTATTTGGATCAAGGGTATCTCTATGAGAAAAGAGGCGAGGATGATAAGGCGATTGAGGATTATCGACTATCAATGATCAATGATCCTACATATGAGATGGCTTATGACCATCGGGGATTTATGTACAACAAAATTGGTAGATATGATTTAGCCCTTATTGACTGTAATAAAGCCATTGAAATTAATCCTAAGTATCCTGCGGGGTATTTAAACAAAGGTACAGCATATGAAAAACAGCATTTATATAAAGAAGCAATTGCAACGTACCGCAGCATGTTGGAGAATGTGCCGCTAGAAGATACGCATCATCGAGATACAGCTATAAAACGTATCCGAGCATTAGGTGGGACTGTCGAATAAGAAGACAAAAGACACCGGCCACAATACTGGTGACTGGTGTCTTTTCTTAATTGTGGAAAAGCTCAGTAATTATCTTAAAAACTATAAACTAAGTTGATAAATAATTGAGTGTTGAGGCAATTGCCAGTTAGTGATTTCTTGTCCAGATGGAAAGTATAACTTTCCCTGGATTGAACGACTAAGGCTTCTACCGGCGTCCTAAAGGACTTGGTACAAGCCAAGTCTTTTCTTATTGGAGGGAAATATGAAAAAGCTATGCTTGTCGTGGATAGCGATTGTCGTCATTATCCTTGTTATTTTAACAGGGTGCGGGAAGCAAAATAACTTAGGTTCTGATACGGCGGTCAAGGCAAATAGCGGTAGGGTTATTACCGACATGGCTGGACGTAAGGTTGTATTACCACAGATAATCCGGAAGGTGTATCCGGTGTCGCCAGTGGAATCGATACTGCTTTATACCATTGATCCTGAGTTTCTGGCAGGATGGAGCTATTTTATGGGTGCGGATCAGGCGGACTATATTCTGCCGGCCTATCGTGACTTGCCGGTTCTTGGCTGGATTAACCGCGGCTCTACCGGCAATGTTGAGGAAATTATGAAGATGAAGCCAGATATTATCTTGATGGTGAATGATATCACCCAGGCGAATAAGGATTACGCGGACGAATTGGAGAAATTGACAAAAGTACCAGTAGTTCTGCTGGATAAAGAAATGACTAAAATGGAGCAAACCTATTTGGCTGCCGGCCAAGTGCTTGGTCGGGAAGAACGGGTGACCGAGCTTGCGGCGTATTGCCGGGAGACGATTGGAATGGTAGCCGAAAAAAAAGCACTTTTGGCGAACCGTAAACCAGTCACCGTTTATTATGCGGAAGGCCGCGGCGGTTTGGAAACTGAGCCAAATGGATCCTGGCATACCGAGATTATTCAATTTGTTGGAGGTCAAAATGTCGCTGACCCTGATTTGCCAGGCAGCAGCAGTATTGGCCGTAGTCCGGTGTCGCTGGAACAAGTGATAGTCTGGAATCCGGAAGTTATATTAGTAGGTTACTTTCGCGACGGCGAAAGCAGCAGCTTTCCAGCGATCATGGACGACAAAGGCTGGCAAAATATCCAGGCAGTTGGCAACAGAAGAGTGTATGAAATTCCTACCGGGCCCTTTAACTGGTTTGACCGTCCGCCGGGGGTAAACCGCCTTATTGGCATCAGGTGGGTGGCAAATTTGCTGTATCCTGATGTATATCCTTTTAATTTTCGTTCTGAGGTTAAGCGATTTTATGCGCTATTTTATCATTACCAGCTTTCTGAACAGGAGTTAGACAAACTGGTAACCGGAACGCAAAGAAAATAAATCGCTCAGGGGAGCATGAAGAAAGAAGGGATAGCATGAAGTGTAATTATTGTGAATGGCGTTGTGAGCTGGGTGGCGATAGCTATGGCGTGTGTCGCATGTATCAGGAGGAAGACGGGACGATAACAGAGCGTTTTCCGCATAAGTGGTGCACGTATGTCATTTCGCGGGTTGAATCGGTGCCATTTTATCATGCTTATCCAGGCAGTAGAAGTATGACCATCGGCACAACCGGGTGCAATATGGCATGCCGGTATTGCGTTAATGCTTTTATTGCCAAAGAAGAGCCGGCTACACTTCAGGATACAATGTATACGTTTACTCCAGCAGAACTTGTCCAAATGGCAATTAAACGCGGGTGTCATAATATTGTATTTAATGTTAATGAACCGACCGTTTCGCTGCCTTCGCTGCTAGAGGTTTCTAAGGAGGCGCGCTTGGCGGGAATACCAATGGGCTGTCTTACCAATGCGTATACTACCGAGGAGGCGACAGAACTTCTGGCTTCGGTGTTTTCGTTTGTTAATATAAGCTTAAAGGGGCTGGCGGCAGATTTTTGCCGTGAGTATGTAGGGATTCCAGATGTTAAGCCAGTATTGCGGAATATTAAAACACTGGCCTCGCTGACCCATGTGGAGGTTACAACTCCGGTAATCGAGTCAGTTAATGATAAGGAGTTGGATCAAATTGCGGCTTTCCTGGCCGATGTTGACAAGGAAATTCCGTGGCATGTTTTTCGTCTGTTGCCGGAATACAAAATGAAGGAAGCCGAGTATCCCAATATTGAGGCGATAAATGGAGCATTAGAAAAAAGTCGCCAATTATTGCCTTATGTTTATTTTCATAATTTTGTCGGTTCTGACTGGGTCAATACACTTTGTCCTCAGTGTGGCAGTGCGGTAATAGAACGGTTTAGTCTGGGGTGCGGCGGGGATAAGCTGGATCGCTATAACTGCAGAAATAAGGCGTGTCCTGAATGTGGCTATAGGATTAAGTTGCATGGCGATCGCATTGAGTGGAATGGGCAAGGGGGTCAGCTATGAGTTTAGCGATTATTGATGCCAGAGAATGGCAAAATACATTTGATCTTAAGACAGGTCACAAACGGCAGGACAATTCTCCGAAAACCCAGATGGTAAAAGCTGTGCTGGGAGAACACCCGTTTCCCGGTGATATTGCTGACAGGGGTAACCAATGGGTGACAGAAACGGCGTTGGATTTAGTTGATAGGTATGACCCGAACTTTGTTTTTTTAATCTATGCACAGCAGTATTATTCATTTCGATTTGAGCATCCAGGGGAGGCTAAGCGCCAGCAACTCATTGACGCTGTCTTTGAAGAAGTGGAACGCTTTAGAGAAGAATCGGGATTTTTTCCGGTGGTTGTGGGAACCGGTGACATGATTCCCGTAAAAGAATATATTGATTTGAGTAGGTTGGATGGCTTGGCTATTACGAGCCACTGGCTGACTCGGTATTCCGGTCTTTATGGTATCACCCCGGCCGATATACGCTATTTGCGGCAGCTTGCCGGTATTGAAAGACTGGTCAGTAAAAAAGAATTCATGTCTTTATTCAGCAGTGAACCGGTGTCTGCTGAGCGGTTGCCGGAATATCTGGCAGTAGCCAAAGAAGGGTATTGCTTCAGATCTACATTATTGCGACGGCCAGTAATGATACCAGCCTGTAATTATTCTATTCCGGTATCAGCGACACTGGGAAAGGTCAACTCCATCATTGATATTAGTGGTGGTATTGATGCTATTCTGCGGGAGAAAAAAGTGGCGCTCATTTTAGTCGAGGGTGTGGGAATCAAGGATTTCCGTCTGCCATATACTTCGTGCGCTAATGGCAAAGACTGGTTTGCTTACGAAAACGGTGAAGCGCAATATTTGACAATAAGCACAGGTAAACATCAGGTTTTTGCTTATCCGCCCGGCTATAGATCATATCAGGAAGATGATGAAAACAAGGAATATCCTTTTTCCGGGTATTTGACCTCGCTTCCGCCCGGTACGGTGGGGGAACGGTTTGGCGGCAAGAGCATTGCCGTGGGAAACCGGAGCATGTTTATGCATACAGTGACAGGCACAGATATTGCAATTGAATGTTTTGCCAGGAATTTGGCTAATCAGGGATGCCTGGGGGTAATTCATCGATAAGGTGAACCTTAGAAGAGGGAGTCTTAGAGCAACTTGGTTAATCAAATAAAATGAATGCGGGAGGATGAAGGAATGGAGTTTGAAGGTTCGGCAGATTGGAGAAAAGTAGTTGAGTTTCATGGACATGTATGTCCGGGGCTGGCCACTGGCTACCGTCTGGCCAAGGCGGCACTGGCGGCACTGGGGTATCAGGACCCGGAAGAGGGGGATTTGGTGACGATTGCGGAAAGCGATCGCTGTACAATTGACCCCTTTCAGATTGTACTTGGTTGTACTATTGGTAAAGGTAAATTGTACATAAATTCTACTGGCAAACAGGCCTTTACTGTGGGGTGCCGGAATAGCGGCAGGGCTGTGCGGGTGATTCAGCTGCCTTACAAGTATTCAGCGGAAAGTGATGAATTGACGAGAAGGGTAATGAGCGGCAAGGTGTCAGACGACGAGTACCGCCGCTATAAGAGTGAACGCGAAGCGCGAATACGGGAGATCATGACAGCTCCAGATGAGGCGCTGCTGAAGGTGGAACCGGTTACGGTTGTTTTGCCGGAAAAAGAAATGATCTATAATTCGCCGTGCTGTGAGTATTGTGGTGAACAAGTGATGGAACCATGGACAAGGTTACGTGAGGGTAAGATTGCTTGCGTTGCCTGCGCAGTAACGGTAACACGGTAGTCGATAGCAGCAGTATAAGGAGGCGATGAATATGGGAAATGGCCTACTAACAACCCACCAGGAAGATATGCCGACAGACCGGGTGACAAACAGAGACGGAGGCACTCGGACGCGGCAGACGCGCGCCGGGATGCTGAAGGTATCAATAATGCTGGTAGTACTTGTAATCGCCTTTTTCGCTTCCTTTTTAATCGGGCGTTACCCGGTCGCACCCGATATGGTGGTGGTTATTCTCTGGTCTAAGGTGCTGGCACTGCCGCAGGTTTGGACTGACACCATGGAAACAGTTGTACTGGATATACGCTTGCCGCGTATTGCCGCTGCCTTGCTGGTCGGCGGGGCGCTGGCGGTTTCCGGGGCAGCTTATCAGACTTTATTTCGTAATCCTCTGGCAGAGCCGCACCTATTAGGCGCTACCTGGGGGGCCGCTTTTGGTGCAGTACTGGGTATGATTCTCCACTTATCCTGGATATGGGTGGAGGCATCGGCTTTTGTCTTTGGCCTGGCGGCTGTTTTCATTGCGATTGCCGTTAGCTCGCATTTAGGCAATAAGTCAATGATTTCGTTAGTACTTGCCGGGATTGCAGTCTCGGCCTTCTTTCAGGCGCTTGTTTCAGTTCTAAAATATCTCGCTGATCCGATGAATACTTTGCCGGAAATTAGCTTTTGGCTGATGGGCGGACTGTCGAAGGTTAAGGAGCAAGATGTAGTGTGGTCACTTATTCCCATACTTGTTCCGATGGTTGTACTGTATCTCGTGCGTTGGCAGATTAATGTACTTAGTATTGGCGAAGAAGAAGCACATACGTTGGGTATTAATGTCCGGCGTACCCGCTTAGTGGTAGTAGTTTGCGCCACTTTGCTGGCTGCTGCTGCCACCAGTATCGGCGGCATTATTCAATGGGTGGGTTTACTGATTCCCCATGTGGCCAGAATGCTGTTCGGGGCAAATTTTGCAATAGTGCTGCCGGCGTCATTGGTCATTGGAGGTACGTTTATGCTGATAATGGATAATTTGAGCCGCAGCATAGCTTCGCTGGAAATCCAGGTGGGTATTCTTACATCTTTAATTGGTGCACCCTTTTTTGTATTTCTATTGACCAAAGCCAAAAAGGGCTGGGAATAACTGCAGTTTCAAAATAATAGAGTTCATTACTTGTCACAAGAGAAGGAGAGTGGAGTTGTGACTGAGCTAAAATTAGCCGATGGCAGTATCATTCAGCCGATAGGATATGTTGAAAGCCCCTGGCAAAGCACCCTATCTGTACCGCTTGGTGGGGTAGATGCAATTATTCATATTAAGCCAGAGTATCAGCCTGCTTTGTATCGCATTGGTAATCATAGTCATCTGTGGATTTTAAGCTGGTTTGGGCAGGCTGACAGATCAGTGCTGCGGGTTGTACCGTCGAAAGTAAATTCGGATTTACCAGAACATGGCGTGTTTGGGCTGCGAAGTGCGGCACGTCCTAATCCAATTGCGTTAACCTTGGTAAAACTGGAAAAAGTCGAGGAAGATCGTCTATATGTGCATGATTTTGACGCAGTGGACGGTACGCTAGTACTGGATATAAAGCCATATTTTGAAGCAGATATTATTTTTTCCCCTAAAACTCCTTATTTGCCGCCTCGTGAATACCAAACACGCAAGGCACTTTTTTATAAGCAGGCGTTAGCCCATCATGGTGAACAATGTGTGGGTTTGGAGTTGGCGGTAAAAATGGCTTTGCTGGTTGAGACTCATTTTGGGCAAATTCAATCGCCATATCTCCAACTGAGAGTGGAAGGAGACGCATGTTTAGCTGATGTCCTCCAGGGCTTGACCCGGGCGCGCCTGGCTAATCCAGCCAGGTTTATTTACCAGCATAATCCATTACGTAATAGGGTACAGTGGTTTAAAAACGGTCAAAGTCTCACGCTAACGGTGCGGCCGGATGTTGATATAAATACAGCAAGTCAGTTATCTGAACAGGAATTATTTATACAGGAATAATTATTACAGTAAGTGCTTAAGGAGATGGTCAGTATGTATGATGTCGTGGCGAAGGGCGGGATCGTGTTTTGTATCATTATTGCTTGCTCGCTGCTGGCGATGACAGTTGCGATTCAGCGTTGGTGGTTTTACCGCTTGGTAGAGCGGGAAGACAGCAAGTATATGCCGGGGTTAAGCCAGGCTGTTGCCGCCGGCAATACCCGGCCTTTTGGTGATGGCGACGGGCCGCTGGCAAGGTTGTGGGCTGTCATGCAGGAAGTCTGCACGAAAGCAAGCGATGAAATGAGTGCCGCAGCCGAAGTGGTGCTAGATAAAGAGAGTTTACGGTTAGAGAAATATTTATATATATTGGCAACGATTGCTACGATTGCACCACTGCTTGGCTTATTAGGTACAGTGCTGGGGATGATTAAAACCTTTCATGTTGCGGCAATGAGCGGGGCAGGTAATCCCCAGTTATTGGCTGAGGGCATTGCGGAAGCTCTGTATAATACAGCTGCTGGTTTGTTTGTTACAATATTTTGCATTATCTGTCACAATCATTACCGCAACTGGTCGGCGCGGCGGCTGTGTATGCTGGAGACCAGAGCGAAAGAATTTTCGTCTTTGCTAATTAAAGGGGGAAATGACAGTGGCCAGTAGAACGCGGCGGCAACAAATCGGGGTACATGTTGATATGACGCCGATGGTTGATGTAATGATGCTGCTAGTCATTTTTTTCATGATGACAACGGCTTTTGTTACCGTTTATCCTGGCTTTGCTGTAAATTTGCCCCAGGCGTCTGCGGAAAAACAGGCAGAAAAACAGATTGTGGTGTTAATTGCTAAGGATGGACGGATTGCTGTGAATGGCCAGCCGGTAGCTAAAGAGCAATTGGCAGCTGCGGTAAACGGTATGGGAAAAACAACGGTATCCATTCAGGCCGATAAGGAAACCAGCCACGGGCGGGTGGTGGAGGTTATGGATGAACTTCATAAAGCCGGGATATCTAAGCTGGCGATAGCTATCGAAGAGAAAGGAAGATAGTCAATATGCGGGCGAACGTATGGTGGGCAGCCTTTGTCTTTGCTGTTATCTTTCATATCGCAGGTCTCGCAGTAGCGGGTCAGGCAATATTGGGGGAAATAGCTTTGGAACCCCAAATAGAATATATGGAAGTCGAGTTGGCAGCGGCACCAGCTGCTAAAGAACTAGCTCAGCCCCAAGCCCAAGCCGCGCCAGCAGCGGCCAATCATCAAAGCAATAGCGTAATTAACAATGTTGCAGGCCCAGCCAGTGCACCTGTGGCAAATCCGGTTTTTGCTGCAAGTGAGGATAAAAATGCTGCCCCCCCTGCAGTTACAGATATGTCTGGAGGCGGGACGGTTACAGTAACAAGCGGCGGTTCTGGTGCAATAACAGGAACAGGGGTGGCGAGAAACGCAGAGGCGGGAACCGGAGGGACGGGCAGCGCGCCTGCAGCTGCACCGCCAAGTACAGAAGAACAGGATGTTGACAGCCAGCCCTATGTCGTATATTCTCTTTTACCGGAATACCCGTCTGAGGCCAGACACAATAGATGGCAAGGAAGAGTGGTCGTCAGAGTTTTGGTAGAGGCTTCCGGAAGAGTAACAGACGCCAGGGTAGCGCAAAGTTCCGGGTATAATGAGTTGGATCAGGCGGCAGAGGCGGTTGTATACCAGTGGCGGTTTAATCCTGCTTACCGGGATGGCCGGCCGGTAACAGTCTGGGTAAAAGTACCTGTTGCCTTCAAGCTGACAATGTAAAGATGGGTTGGCCTGACGTACATGTAGGCGTTTAAATATATTGAGGAGGGATAAACTTGCTTGCGGTAGAGAATATCAGTTTTGGTTACCCATCGGCTGGCGATTTGCTTACTGATCTTTCCTTTTCCGTCGCTAAGGGAGACGTTGTTTGTCTCCTAGGGCCGAACGGCGCCGGCAAAACCACGTTGCTGCGGTGTTTGCTGGGGATTGCCGCGGTGCGGACAGGCAGTATAAAGATTAGGGGCCGGAAAATCGGTTCCATACCGTCAAGAGAGCTGGCTAGCGACATGGCGTATGTACCGCAGGCGGCAACAACAGTATTTCCGCATCGGGTGCTGGATATTGTCGTTATGGGACGTACGCCGCATGTGGGCTTTACTGCGGTTCCCACTGATGAAGATTATGCCTTGGCGGAAGCGGCGCTCTCTGAACTGGGTATAGCCCATTTGGCAGATTGTTTATTTAGTCGTATCAGTGGCGGTGAACGGCAACTGACACTCATTGCCCGCGCATTGACGCAGCGTGCGGGGTTATTAATTATGGACGAACCGACATCCAGCCTTGATTATGGAAACCAGGTTCGGATACTGCGGGTCATCGACAGGCTGGCAAAACAGGGTTATTCGATTATTATGACATCACATTTTCCCAATCATGCTTTTTTGTTGTGCAACAAAGTATTGATTATGAAAAACGGCAAAATTACGGCGATGGGCACTCCGGATGAGGTTGTTACTGACAGTATTCTAAGTGATCTGTATACAACTAAGGTCAAGATCGTCGAAATTGACGACGGGGTGTCGAAGCCGATGAAGGTTTGCGTGCCGCTGCTAGCGTGAGAGGATAGCAGTAGACGGAAATTACGGGTGTAGCCCGATGATATAAAAAAACTGCAGAAGGAGAGGTAATATGAATAAGGATATTCGTGGCAAACTGGCAATTATTAATTGTCTTTTACTGATGCTGCCTAGTTTGGCTTGGGCAGATGAAAGTAAAGCGGTAACTGAGGAAGGTACAACGTTAGATGAGGTAGTGGTTAGCGCAGTTCCTTTGGAAAAATATCTGGTGACAACAAGTGTCATTACCGACAAGGATATTGAGGCCAAAGGGGCACGCAATTTGACTGAGGTGTTGGAGGATGTGCCGGGACTGAACCTGCACAAGGGCAGGAAAGGCAATACTGCAGTTGAAATTCGGGGCCTTAGTTCATCGGAAGTAAAGATCTATATTGATGGTGTGTTAGTAAATCCACTTGCTAAAATGACCAGCAGTTCAGCAGTAGATACTTCTATGATTCCAGTGGACAATATTGAGAAAATTGAAATAATTAAGGGGCCGGCACCGGTTATTTACGGCGCTGACGCTAAAGGCGGGGTAATATTAATTACAACGAAAAACGGCAGCACGAATCAGGGGGGCAACCTCTCTCTTGCCGCTGGCACTTGGGGGACGCAGAATGCTTCGGTGTCCTATGGCGGTGGCGATAAAAAATTCAATTATTATTTTGACGCCGCCTCTGAACGTACTGATGGTTATCGGGATTACGAAAATGACACCCAGCATTTTAATACGAAATTAAAATGGATGTTTGATAATGATGCGTCACTGACTTTTACGGGGGGATATTCGAAAACCGATAAAGACTGTCAGAATGCTATCGATCCGGCTACAGGTAAAACGATAAGCTATAAGACAGGTTTCTTTCCAGGATTACAGGATTGGCAATATCGTGATTGGGAAAAAAGCAACTTGTCCTTGGATTATGTAAAAAAGGTGAACAAAAAACTGGATTTTGATATTAAGGTGTACCGTTTTGATGAAAGTCAGGGATTATGGGCTAACGGGGCAACATATGATTCGAGCTCAGGTGCGAGTTCGAGCAGTTACAGCAAAGATCGGTGGAATGCCAGCTACTGGGATAGTGATTTAACCGGGGTGGAAGTGTCAAGCAATTGGAAAATGAATAGTATGCATACATTAACATTTGGTATGTTGTATAATACGATCAATTGGAAAAGTTCTGTCTCTGCTCTCTCCGATCCTGATAATTATACTTGGCAAGATTATAATAACAAACGCTATGGTTATTATGTGCAGGATAATATTTTGGCTAATGATCGCACTACCGTTACGATTGGCGTTAGACACGACCGTAATGAAGTTGAGGGTGACGGCGTCGGCAGTAGTGATGATTCAACTACCAATCCCACCATCAACATGGTCTACCGGCTGGATGATCGTAACACCCTGCGTACGTCCTATGGTCAAACTTATAATTTTCCAAGCGCTGAACAGCTTTTTGGCACTACCTCCGGTAATCCTAATCTCAAACCGGAAAAGGCTAAAAACTACGAAATTGGCTTAAAACATGAATTTGATTCAACCCTGACAGGTGATATTGCTATTTTCCAGAATGATATTGATAATAAAATTAATCGGACTAGCAGTAAAACTAGGTACTATAATATGAACTGGGCTAAAATTAAAGGAATAGAACTTGAATTAAATAAAAAATTCTCTGATAGAGTAAATGGTTTTCTTAATTACACTTATTTAGATACCAAGGGTGAAAACGCAGACGGGACGGTATCAGAACTTACTTACACTCCAAAACATCATATTAACTATGGCGTAAACTATCAGGCGGGTAAGGGTTATTCACTTAATCTAACCGGCCATTTGGTAGGGAGGAGGTACACTGCTGATACCGGTACAGGTGATACCCGGTCAGTCAAAACCGTATATTCTTATCTTTCCAGCTATAATTTAGTGGATCTAAAAATAAGCCGTAAAGTTAGTGAAAAGCAGGATTGGTATGTCACCGTATATAATATTTTCGACAAAGATTATGAGGAAGAACTGTTTTATCCTTGCTCAGGCATATCGATGATGGTAGGGACCAACTACAGATTCTAAGGTGTTCAACCGCAGCCAAGCTGGCGAACCGAAAGGCGGCGACTGACTTGGCTGCATAGTAGTAAAAGGCTCCCGGTTTACCGGGAGCCTTCATTGTCTTTATTTTTTTCTGTTTTTATAGCTTAATCCCTTATAAATACACCAATGACCGTTCTTGAGTGATTCAACATCAACCCATAGTTTTCGGGGTATGGCCTGTGCTGTTGTATACCAATCCACCGCGCCTTGGACGATTTTTTGCGGTGGTGCATTTCTGCCAAAATACGATATATTGAGAAGTGAAACACTTATTCTGATCGTAGGATTAATTCCGCCAGCCCATTCCTGCGCTTCAAGTTCCTTGTTCTTAGTTAACCATACGACGCCTTCATCTGACTGGTTAATACAGCCGTTTTCCAATATCTGTTCCAGATTATTTGCTGTAGTAAAATGATATAGTCTCATATTTTCTCCTTATCTAGTCTGACTAAAACTATTTTTTCCATAAAAAAAAACCCTATGTTTGGGTATTCGGGATGTACAGGCGAGTGTGATATGTCACACCTAGTATCCTATATTCTGTGGCGGTTAAAAACAATATAATATTGTCACTAATCGTCAGTAGATGATAATAAATATAATTTATTATACCATAAATAATCTATTCCGTCAAATCTTGCATTCTTGGAATAAACAATTATCCGTTTGTGATAAACGGTTTTATGCAAGATGGCGGATCTTGGCGTAGAATATAGACTTGGTGACAAGAGATACATAAAAGGGAAATTGCAAGTCATAGAGAAATATGTATTATTATGGTACGAATAAATATTAGGCGATTAAGTAACCGGAATTAATAGACAGTTACAGGTAGGTCTCGCTTATTGGATACTATATACGTAAAGCAAGGAGGCGCAAGAAATGCGGGTACTGCTGGTGGATGATGACCAGATCAGCAGAGTAGTGGTGAAACGTCTTTTGCAGAACAGCAACTGCGAGGTTACGGAGTGTTCTAATGCGGCAGCGGCACTTGCTAAGCTTGCTGATGCAGATTATCCGATGGTGCTTTCTGATATCAATATGCCGGGCATGTCTGGTATTGAATTGGCGCAGGCCATCAAAAAACTGCCAGACAGTTGGCGGACCGATATTGTTCTTTTTACAGGGTATGCGGATATAAAATCTGCTGTCGCCGCTTTACGTGCCGGAGCTTATGACTATCTGCAAAAGCCGGTTGATGCGCAGGAACTGGCACTAACAATCGACCGGGTTGCTGAGCATCAGGCCTTGTTGCGGGAAAACAAAAAGCTTACTGATCGATTCCAGGATGAAGTTTGTGCGGCAACAGAGGCAACCAGGCGCGAACTCTCAACCGTTAAGAAGGTTTTGGCAGAGTCAATCATCGGCCAAGTGGGGGTTTTTGGGGAAAGCACTCGCCAATTGCTGGAGCAGGCGCAACAGTTTCATACTGATAGGTCAATCCCGGTGCTTATTCAAGGGGAAACAGGTGTTGGCAAAGAAGTCATAGCCAAAGCCATCCACTATGGTGTGAAAATAGATGAATTAACAAACAAACCGTTTGTTGCTATTAATTGTAGTGCTTTAACGCCTTCCCTGTTTGAAAGTGAAATGTTTGGCTATGAGGCCGGCGCTTTCACCGGCAGTGCGGCCCAAGGCGCGAAAGGCAAATTTGATATGGCGCAAAACGGGACACTATTCCTTGATGAGATCGGTGAAATACCGCTTAACTTGCAGGCAAAATTGCTGCGGGTACTTCAGGAAAAAGAGTTTTACCGGGTTGGCGGGCTGAAGAAGATTAAAATTGATATCAGGATTATTTGTGCTACTAATAGTTTACTTGAAGAACAAGTTAAGAATGGTGCTTTCCGCCAGGATCTTTATTATCGCCTGAAGGTTGGATATGTCAAAGTACCACCGCTGCGAGAGCGAAAAGACGAAATTGTGCCGCTGGCGAACGCATTCCTGCTTGATGCCGCACGGCAAAAAAAGAAACGGTTTCACCATATAGCTCCTGCGGCGGCAAGATTACTGAACAAATACCCTTGGCCGGGAAATATAAGAGAACTAAAAAATGTTATCGAATATGTTGCCTTTGCTTATGATGCGGAAGAACTGCAAGTGAACCATCTCTCACATTTATTGGGGGAGGAAAGCCGCAGCCAGGCATTCAGCCAAGTACTGGGTACTGATGCGGCCAAGCAACAACTAGTGTTACCCTTTCCGTCTGGCGGATATTCATTAAAAAGTTTCTGTGATGATATTGTTGACGAAGTCATAGCTGCCTGTGAAGGTAATCATGCAGCCGCAGCTAAATATCTGGGGATTTCCTTGCGGGCTCTGTTTTATCGACTAGAAAAAAAGCGGATCAAGCAAGAAATTAGTAGGATCTAGTGAAATAAACTTCATACAAAAACTTCATTTTACTGCAACTTTTGGTAGAAATAGTAGCTCGGTAAACTTCGGTGTATAGGAACTGTAGGCGCTACTGCTGAGTATATGGTCTGTGAATTTGGCGAAGATACTGTGTTTTGCCTGTCGTAATAATATTATTTGAATAGTAATAAGTAAGCGTGCCAATTTTGGCGCGCTTTTTGCATTAGTAGTTAGTAGGATATGGTACGCACTTTTGATGACTGGTGTGGCAGGCTGCGTGAGTAACTGGAAAGAAACGTGAAAGTGAGGATGGCATGAATGGAAAAGTTACGGGAGCAGGCATTAAAAATAGAAGATACTCGGACTCGACTGGGTGAACTAGTGTTAGCGAGGGGCTTTAATATGCAAGACGCTGATCTCATCTTACTAAGTGATGAGATGAATCGTCTTATTGTCGATTTTGAAAAGACGAAACAGGTATGTATTATGAGGCGCCGGTTATAGGATAGTCATAATGCACAGGTGAGTACTATAAATTTCATACAAAAACTGCATTACTATGCAATTTTTGTATGAAATTTGTTGGTTTATAACCTGAGTTGAGGAAAAACCTGTCGTTATTGCCACAAGGTTTGCTTCAATTTACGAAAGACTGGTGCGCCTTGTAGGGCCACCGGACGGGTATTTTAAAATTGTATAGGGAACGCGTATATTTTGGCGCGCTTTTTGCATATAAAGTTAGGTAAGATACTTGGTGACAAAGGGGGGGGATTTACGCATGCGGCAAGCACTAAAGATCGAAGATATGCGTGTCCAGCTGAGTGCCCTAGTGGTAGCGAAGAAATTTGATATGCAAGATCCTGATGTCATTTCACTTAGCAGGGAATTGGATCGCCTAATTGTCGATTTTCACAAGGCGAGACAGCTTGTGTCACGTATAAAGTGGAATTTTGCCTCAACTGAAGTTGTAATTTCATCTGAAGGGTAGTCGGGTTTTTGGTCCTCAGATAAAATAGAGTGAGAAAATGAATACTTTTTGATTAAGTGGCAAAGCGTAGTTTGGCAAGTGGCAGATGACGGAAGTGCCAAACAATTGGTTTAACAAGAGGGTAAGTTGGGAATAGTATAAACTAGCTTAGTAAAGAGTGAGGTGAGGGCTAGTTTGCTTCGATTTCGCCATAATCCTATTGTGATTTTTACAGCCTTGTTAACTATTTACACGTTTTGCAGTTCGATCTCAGCAATTTTTAAGTAGAGCAAGTAATGTTTTTTTTAGGAATTAATACAGAAAAACAGCCGGTCCAGTAGGACGGCTGTTTTTCTTCCTCAGGCAATGATAGTCAATGGGTTTTCAATGCTCGGAGGAGCGAATACTGTCTCGCAAGAAATTGAGGATTTCTTTCCCTTCTTCATTAAGAACAGTTCCTGTTCCCTGGCAAGTTTGACAAGGCTCGGTTCCAATTTTGCCTGATCCTTTGCAGCTAGAGCAAGTTTCTTCCAAGGTCGCGTTTGTTTTCATGGGATACTCCTTAGCGTTTTATTAAAATTTCTCATAATTTGGTGCTGCTGTCAAGCTGGCTAGCATAAAGAGAAAGAAATTTTGATATAGTTAATAAATGAGAATGGTGGCGATGTTTCGCCAGCAGGAAGAGTCCACGTGGATCATCCATACTCAGTCTAATATTGAGTTTGCTCCGTAGTGCCATCACCATCCGTATGAGCGGTAGTTTCCTGGCTTTCTTTATCCGTTGATTGTTCCGGTTCGGTGGGTGTTTCCCGACTGCCGTTAAGTTGTGCTAACAAATCAATCATCTGTTTGTTCTGCGCTACCAGGATGCTTTGGTTTCTGGCAATTTGCTCAAGTGGTGCTAGGGCAAGCTGAAGCTTTTCTACCAGGTACTTTACCATTCTGTCATAAGAAGCCAATATGAAAACCTCCTTTAAACTCTTGTTACAATATATTGCTGGTGAGCTTGAAAGGTGTGCAAGATTTTGGCGGGACAAGGGCAACATCGGTTGCCAAAGGCTCGCACAAGCCGTGTTTTCTTCAAAATAAAGGATTTTGCCTGTACCCAGGAGAATTTCCTATGAGATTATCATAAGGAGAGGAAGCTTATTGGTGGAGGCGAACAGGATGACACTTGGTGAATTGGTTAAGAATCCAAAAGGATTTAAGGTAGTGGGTATCTACCGGATTTCGCGGTTTGAGGTTAAAACAGCCAGAAATGGTAAGTCTTACGGGGATTGCCTCATTAGTGACAACAGTTTTGAGGTACCTGCTAAGTATTGGGATATATCTGGTGATAGTGCAATACTGTTTCAGCAAAATGGAATACTGCGGCTGGAAGCTATGTTAGATTATTTTAAAGACAGTCCGCAGTTGACAATTGTTGGTGGGTATTTACCATCACCAGTGGAAATCGATCAATCATTGCAAAGTTTGGGCATGATGGCTCCCAGGAAGATTGATGATATGGTTAGCGAGCTAACGGCTATTATCACTAGTATCAAGCAGGAAGGGTTGCGGGACTTGTTAGTTGCTATCTTTGATACCAACAAGCCGTTTGCCGAAAAGTTTAAGCGACATCCAGGCGCTGTCAAGAACCATCATGCGTATATTGGCGGTTTGCTTGCGCATACTCTTGAGGTGGCTGCAGCTGCGTTGGATCACTGTAACCGCAATGACAGGATAAACAGGGATATTCTCTTGGCGGCTGCTTTGGTTCATGATATTGGCAAGGTGCGAGAGATTGAGGTGGATGCGTTTGGTATGGGTATAGGCTTTACCAGAGAGGGGAAGTTGTTGCGGCATATTTCACTTGGTATGGAGATGCTGGAACACGCCTGCCAGGAAGTTGGCTTGGCGCCGGAACTTGGGTTAATGCTCAAGCATTGTATTCTTTCTCATCATGGGCAGGCCGAGTGGGGCAGTCCAGTGGAACCAATGTTGTTGGAGGCCGAGCTGCTGCATTATCTGGATAATCTTAGCGCGAAAACCGAGCAGTTTTCCCGTGAAGCCGGGCGGGCTGAGCCTGGCGGCTTTAACCGCAGTGCTACGCTGCGGCGAGAGGTATATCGGCCAAGTTTAGAATGATAAGCTAAAAGACGATGGTAAAACAGAACGATGAATTAATATGTATGGTGGTGTTATTTTGGCAAGCCTAAATGTATATCAGCAAGCCGTTCGCGAGATGTACGAAGCCATTGCTGGCGTAGATACTGTTACAACCTGTAAGGCTCAATACAATGCTGTAATTGAAGGCAAGACCTCAACACATGAAGCCGATGTGTACTGGGAATTTACTGATGGGGATATTACCTATAAGGCTGTTATTCAGGCCAAAGAGCAGGCAAGTTTGGCAGAACTGTTTGTTTTTTTGCGGATGCTCCGGGA
The DNA here is from genome assembly GCF_002257705.1 of Sporomusa silvacetica DSM 10669. Taxonomy (GTDB): domain Bacteria; phylum Bacillota; class Negativicutes; order Sporomusales; family Sporomusaceae; genus Sporomusa; species Sporomusa silvacetica. The sequence goes on along the minus strand of NZ_LSLK01000057.1, from coordinate 76,857 downwards.
TATACCAGGACAGGTTATGGGGGTCATCGTAACCCAACCGGTGTACCAGAAGGATATTAAAGATATGGCAGCTAGTGCGGGTATTCTGTTGTATGAGCTCACTCAACCGATTGCCGATGAAATATGGGAGCCAGTTGTTAGCAATGTTCAAGTTATTGTTGATAAGGCCTGGGTTAAACAAGCCAAAGAGCAGGCCGGACTGGGTGATGAGCCAGTACAGGTGAGTGTGGAGCCTAAGTATAGTTTTATCTATGATGAAGCGGGAAATTGCCTGGATACCGTGCAGGGAATTTTTGACCAGTATGGTAAACAGCAGAAAGCCGGTGGTCAGCAAACTATAGTGCATACCTTTTCTGCTCCGACATTTCTGCAAACAAACCATGCCTTGGTGCCGTTTATTAAGTTGGACAACATAACTTTCGATGTGGAATTGGCCAATGTTAATCAATGGGCTGGTGAAGACATGCTTGCCAACATCCTTGATAGTATTGTGCGATACTTTGGTAAGTAAAAAAGAAGTCCTGACGGTGTTTAGCCGCCACGGACTTCTTTTGCTTAATTAAACGTATGAATCAATAGCTGTATTGATTAACCCAGTAGTTTGTTGTACAATTAATAAGAACATATGTTCCAAAACGGATATGAGGTGAGCTTATGCAGCGCTGGATTATTCATGTAGATATGGATGCTTTTTTTGCAGCAGTTGAGCAAAGGGACAATCCTGAACTGCGGGGTTGTCCGGTGATAATCGGAGGTACGGGACCGAGAGGCGTTGTAGCCACTGCCTCGTATGAAGCCCGTAAATTCGGAGTTCATTCGGCTATGTCCTCCCTTGAGGCCAGGCGGCGCTGTCCCCAAGGCATCTTTTTGCCAGCAGACCATGAGAAATATAGCAGGGTTTCGCAAGAAATTTTACATATATTTGCCGACTTCTCGCCCCTGGTGGAGCCATTGTCTCTTGACGAAGCCTTTCTTGATGTCACCGGCATGGAGGGCTTATTTGCCAGCCCGGTTGATATTGCTGTCAAAATTAAGGCGCGGATTAAAGCTGAGCTTGATCTTACCGCCTCCGCCGGAGTGGCTCCGAATAAGTTTTTGGCCAAACTGGCCTCAGATATGAATAAACCGGATGGTCTAATGGTTATTCGTCCGGAAGAGATTACTAATATATTAGCTGATTTGCCTGTTAACCGGTTATGGGGAGTAGGTAAGACAACAGCACAAATACTGATTAAGTTAGGGCTCAAGACCATCGGGCAAGTGGCACAGGCTGAGCCGGAGTTGCTTGCTAAACACTGTGGACAACTAGGGCATACTTTGCATCAGTTGGCAAATGGTCAGGATAGCCGCCTAGTAGAGTCTGAGTGGCAACCCAAGTCAATTGGTAAAGAGATTACTTTTACCAAAGACCTTACGGCCTTGGAGGATCTCAAGACCGAGTTATGGTCCCAGGTGGAAAAGGTTGGCTGGCGGCTCAGACGGCAAAAGTTAAGTGGACGAACGATAACAATCAAGATTCGGTTTGCTTCGTTTCGCACGATTACCCGCAGTCGGACATTGGCGGTAGCAGCCAGCCTTGACGAGACCCTCTACCATGTTGCTGAAGAGATAGTAAGCAAGGTTGCATTAAACGAGGGGGTAAGGCTACTGGGAGTTACAGTAAGCGGCTTAGTGGCTGCAGGGGGACAGATGTCTCTTTTTGACCAGGGCGATGAAAAGGCGGCGGCTGTTGCCCAAGCTATTGACAAGGTAAAAGAGCGCTTTGGTGAAGCTGCTGTTACCCGCGGGCGCTCCATGATAGCGCGGCAGCGATAGTAGCAAGAATTTTTGGCATGTTGCATATAGATTACAGTCGGGAACAACGGGCCAAACGATGACGAAGTTTATCGGCAATCTGGTCGGTAGTTAGACCGGTAATATTGAGCAGCATAGTGGCTGGGTGGTCAGCTACAGCATAATGGTAATTACCCACAGTAATGTCTGCATGCTCAGGCTGAGTCCCAGCCCAGGTATCTGTATCAGGATGGTAGCTGGTATATAAATAAGCGTCAGCTGCTTGACCAGGACGGCCAAGGTGTGAGCTATCTACTACCCGGAAGCCATGGGCCGAAAGTTCGTTAGCCAGTTTGTGATTATAGTGGGCTAACGCAATTGTTTTTGACATGAGGAGCACCCTTTCTACAAATGCTAATGTGAGACGTAATTTTAATATAACTGGGTGCAGCACTAAATATGCAGGAGGGAAGTAAATGATAAACCGGAAACGGATGCTTGATGAATTTTACGAATTGGTACAGATTGCATGTTCTACCCGCGCAGAGCGGCAGGTGGCTGATGTCATTAAGAAAAAACTGACTGACTTACATATGGAGGTGACGGAAGACAATACCGGTAGCAAAATTGGTGGCAATTGCGGCAATGTGCTGGCCTTTCTTACAGGTACAGTAGCTGGGGCGCCTAGCCTGCTTTTTACCGCTCACTTAGACTGCGTAGAACCTTGCGGCAATATTCAACCTGTCTTAAAAAACGGCATGATTACTTCGGCAGGTGATACTATCCTTGGTTCTGATGACAAATCTGGGGTAGTGGCTATCCTGGAAGCTCTTCGCGTGATTAGAGAGCAGAATATTCCTTATGGCAATATCCAGATCATTTTCACGGTAGCTGAAGAAAGCGGTCTCAAGGGTTCCAAAAGTATTGACCCGGCATTACTTCGAGCCGACTTTGGTTATGCGCTGGATTCCGGGGGATCACCAGGGGAGATTGTCACCATGGCTCCTGGTCAGAATAAGCTGGAGATTTTCATTTATGGAAAGAAAGCCCATGCTGGCGTTGCACCTGAAGAGGGTGTAAATGCTATCATATTGGCAGGCAAAGCCTTAGCCCAAATTAATGATGGTCGTATTGATTCGGAAACTACGGCCAATATCGGCACGATCCAAGGGGGCTCAGCCACTAACATCGTGCCTGATAAAGTGGTAATCCTGGCCGAGGCTCGTAGTCGTAACGAGGAAAAACTAGCCGCTCAGACTGAACATATGTGCCAGGTATTTGAAGAAACCGTCAAGGCTGCTGGTGGCAAAGCAGAAGTCATTATAACCAAAGAATATGACGCTTATGTATTGCCAGAGACAGCACCTGTTGTACGACTGGCTTGTAAGGCTGCCGAAAGTATTGAGCTCAAACCAGTAATTAAGGCTACTGGCGGCGGCAGTGATGCTAACTACTTTAATAGCTATGGTATTCCGACAGCCGTACTCGGTACAGGCATGTCTAAAGTTCATACCACTGATGAGTTCATCAAGGAAGAAGATCTCTATACTATTGGTGAGCTGGCTCTAGCCATTATTAAGGCTGCCGGACAGGCTGAACTATAGAAATAAAGCGAGATTGCCACGGCGTACCGCATCGCAATGGCCTAACCTATCTTCAGCCAGTGCGGAGTGTTTGCGTGGCAATCTCACTTTTAAATTGGTGCTACTATTTATAGCATATGTCTTTTCCGTAGCAAGCGGCACAGACCATACATAAGCCGGGGATACCAACCAGCTGAGTGCAGCAGACTGTCGCGGATGGCGCGTTCTGTAGGTGGCGCGGTTTTGGGATCAGACAGGTACATAGCCAATAAACCGTCAACCACGGTTCGCACAAAAGCTGTCTCTGGCAGCGAATTGGCTTGCGAGCGGGCTTGATGAACAAAAAGAGTCAGTCGTGACAGGATTTCCTGACTACTCCCATAGTAAGAGACAAAGTTTAGGTCGCCGCCCTGGCGGTCTTCGGCTTCATCAATAAAATAGTCCAGCAAAATATGCAGACCATTGATCCAAGGGAAATAGGCATGACCAATTGTCTCAGCCTCGCTTGCGGTGAGGTTAGGTTTATGAGCGGCTGCGCATAACATAAACAACCCTAAGGTTGAACCAGTGGCAGCGGCAAATTCCCAGGCGGTAATACCCGGATAATGAAGCAGGTGGGGATTAATCCAGGTTAACATTTTTTGTTCCCGTACCAGGGGGTCAAGATGTTTATAGGTTTGAAGTTCGCTATATAATCCGGCCTGGCGCAGTGCCTCTGGTTTAACTAGACGGTAAGAGGGTAGTTTAGCAATTTCCCGGCGGCAAGTCGTGACAAGTGCCGGTAAATAACCGCCGTCGTCTTTATATGGATAGGCGGCATAATAATCGCTTATTGGACGATCCGGATCAAGGGCGTCAGTCATGGCCAGATGCAGCTGGCGAAAGGCTGCTTCGTCGGCAATGCCGGCCCGGTCACAGAGATTGTCAAGGTAATCGCTGATGGTTTGTAATGCGACTACCAGCCGGACAAAATCACCGGTAGGAATGCCCTTATATAAGCTATAGACACTGCCGCCCTGGCAGTGAAATTTTTTTGCGTGGATACTGGCAAGTGCTTGCTCTGATAGTTCGCGCATGCCATGTGTGGCTGCATAATCCTGCCAACAAGCGAGCTCCCTGTCTACAAGCGGAAATACTTCCCGCACAAACCTGATTAAAAGGATAAGGCCTGAGGTGGAAGCGGTCAGAGACGAAACCATAGCGCCCTCCTTTGTCCTTTGACTTACTTACTCAATAATCAGTTCAAATCCCAGCTCTTTCTTGAACCATTTGCGGTGATCGGATGCCGCCTGACGTTCGATACTGACAGGATCATTGGTGATTAGCTTCAGCAAAGCTTGACTGCCAGTGATGGATGGTTCAACATCTTGTACTAAGCCAAGCTGGGTTGTTTCCAGACTTTCTGCCAGCGCCAGTAAAAGCGCCAGCTTGCGGGCTGTTTGCCAGTTGTGTTGATCGAGAAATTCATTATAGATTTTGTTGCGGACGTATTTAGCAGCTGGTCCATTATGCCAGCCAGCCACAACAGCAACCAGCATTTGTTCGCGGTGAGTCAGGCCGAATAGCCGGGCATTTTCAACAAGATAGGCGCTATGACGGGCATGATCGTAGTAGTTGATGGTAATGCCAATATCATGCAGTAAGGCGGCTACCCGAAGGAGATGCCGGTCACGACCGGTCAGGCGTAAAATGGGCTGCCATTTTTCAAACATAGTATCCGCCAACTTAGCGACATGATCGGCATGGGGTTCATTGCCCTTGTAGAATAGCAGCATATTACGGGTTGAGTGTAGCAAAATATCAGGAATAATGGCTGAAGACTGTTGTTTGGATAAATAGTACTCCAGGAACATTCCTTCCCGGACGCCGCATCCGCTGACGATTATGTTGGTGGTCTGTGATATATCTGCCAGTGATTTAACAATGGTGGTTCCAGCGATAATAATGTCAGCCCGTTCACTGCTGAGACCGGGGTATTTGCGGCGTTGGGCCAAACTGGTCTTAGTCAATTCCCGCCACAACTCCTCAAAGGCCATCAGACCAAACCGGTAATTGTGCACCTTGGGAAAAGGATAGTTTTTATGCTTTTGATCCATCTTGGCAATATTACGAGCAGTACCGCCTACACCTACAAGGGGCAGCCCTAACCGCTTAAGCCAAGGTATCTTTTCCAGATGATTCACAATATATTCCCGCATGGCTGTTAATTGCGAATCACTTATTTTATCCTGAGAAGCAAATTTTTCCGTAAGATTGACAGCGCCAAATGGGATACTAAAGACCTTAACCGATTGGCGGTTTTTAACTAATGTTATTTCAGTGCTACCGCCTCCCAGGTCAAAAAGCAGCGCATCTTCAATATCAATCGTATTGATAATACCAGTATAGCCAAAATGGGCCTCATTCTCACCGCTAATCACTTTAAGTGGAATACCAGTATGTTGGTGTACCAAATCAATAAACTCTGAGCCATTTTTCGCATTGCGCACAGCGGCAGTGGCTACTGCCAGGATCTTATCCACCTTCACCAGTTCACACATATGAGCAAAGACCTTTAGCGTGCCAACGGCGCGCCACATAGCATCACGGGTGAGTATTCCCGTTTCAGCCATACCTTCGCTCAACCGGACGGTTTCCTTTTGATGATATACTAGATTATACGCGCCATTATGATAAATAGTCATCACAATCAGGCGGGCCGAATTCGAGCCTAAATCAATGATTGCTACCCGTTCGGTCAAAATGTTCAACTCCTAACTACTCCTCATGTAAAGAAAACACGGCTTGCGCCGAGCCTTTGGCGAAAGCGCAGGTCGATGTTGCCCTTATCCTTTTTTAAGAAAGTTATACTTTCTGTTGGGATAAAAGATTACTACTGTTTTTCGTTTTTTTTTGCAAAATCCTGCTCATATTTATTGTGAAGAGATTTTTTTTGCTTTATTAAAGAATAACTACCTATTTTTCATTTAAGATTGCGTTAATTTGCAGTTAATTTAGTATTAAGTCATAGCGAAACACAGGATTCTTTGTTCTAGTCGTCGAAGACAGGAATACAATATCATACTATAATCATGACACGATAGGGGGTTCTATATGGGCAGACATGCACCCGACAGGTTTGCCGCCATTCATGTCGGCTCAGAACAAATCGGTATCCAGATAGTAGAGTATACCAACCTGGATGACGTCAAAATTATAGAACAGAGTTATCGCCAGGTAATGCTGGGTGAAGAGACATTTAAAACCGGGCGTATTAGTTTTGGTGCCGTAAGCGAGATTTGTGAACTTTTGAAAGGGTACCGCCGCCTGCTTGGCGAATACGGGGTGCGCGATTACCGCCTTGTGGCCACTACGGCTATTCGGGAAGCACAAAATCAGCCCTATATTATTGATCAGATTAAGGTAAAGACTGGTCTAAATGTTGAGGTTGTTGATATGCCGCAGGAGATATTTTACAAATATGTGTCATTGGTTAAAACAGTTAATGATCGTGGCTTGCTCAATTCCCAGGATGGCATGCTGTTTGTCGATATTTCATCAGGTGGTCTTGGGTTTACGCTATACAAAGATGGCAATCTCAGATATCAGCAAAATATGCATATTGGAGCGCTTCGCATCAAAGAAAGCTTTGATAAAAACCAACGTGACTCTGCCCATTTCCAGCAAGCGTTAGCGGAATATATTGGCAGTACAATCGAACCGGTAGAAACGGAAATGAGCCAGCATAATGTCAAGCGTCTGGTATTATCAGGTCCGGAAACTAAACTGCTGCTAAAAATGCTGGGCAAAGAATCGGGGCGGGTTACCTTTGTCAGCTTGTCTGAGTTTAACAACCTGTACAAACAAGTAAGCTCGCTCAACCTGCCGCAACTAATAACAACCTATGGTTTGACAGAAAATAAGGCTGAGATCGTATTGCCGACCATCGTGCTGTATAAGAAGATAGTATCGCTGACAAGCCCTGAAGAAATTGTTGTCTTAAGTGATCAGTTTGCGGACGGTGTTATCATTAAACATATTTCCGAAAAAACATCGCATGCACATCAGAAGCTTATCGAGAGCCAGATCATAAGTCTATGTTGGGAGATAAGCAAAAAATACTATTATGACCCAACTCATGCGGCTGCTGTGGAAACGTGGTCTATGCTGCTATTTGATAAACTGGCACGGATTCACGGTTTGAGTGAGCGCCACCGGCAATTATTGAAAGTAGCTGCCATTCTCCATGACATTGGCAAACATGTGAATTTACGGCGGCATTATTTCTATTCTTACCGATTAATCATATCTTCAGACATTTTAGGCTTTTCTAAAGCGGAAAGACAGGTAATAGCCAATATCGCTTTTTATCATTCCAAAGGTGTACCCTCTGACGCAGATGCCAACTTTGCTGACTTGACACCCAATCAAAAGGTTGCTGTATCAAAGCTTTCAGCTATTATTCGGTTGGCTGATGCGATTGACCGCAGCCATCGGCAAAAAGTTAGTCAGGCAGAAGTTGCCCTGCGCGGGGATGAGTTAATCATTACTGTAACCAGCAGGGAAGATATGTCCTTAGAGGGGTGGAACTTTGCGGATAAGGCTGGCTTTTTTGAAGATGTTTTTGGGATAAAGGCGATATTAATCAGACGAGCGGGGTGATAACAATGGCAAACGAAAAAAGCTGTGAGATACATGATGATGCTGATTATTTCTTTAACAGAGAATTGAGCTGGCTTAAGTTCAACCGGCGTGTATTGGGAGAAGCCGATGTTAAGCATAAGCCACTGTTAGAACGTCTTACCTTTCTTGCTATTACTAGCTCTAATCTGGATGAATTTTTTATGATTCGGGTAGCAGGCCTCAAGCACCAGCTGGAAAGCGGGGTCAATAAAGTAGATGCGGCCGGTTTGTCAGTGCGACAGCAATTAGTCTGCATTACAGAGGATGCTCATGAACTGGTTAAACTGGAATATCGGTATTTAAAAAATATCAAGGCTGAATTGGAAAAAAACGATATCTGTTTTTGTGATATTGCCAGCCTTGATGAGTGGACGCAAGAGTGGCTTGAGAATTTTTTCAAAAATACCATCTTTCCGGTCATTACCCCTATGGCAGTGGATGCCGGGCATCCGTTCCCCTTTTTGGCTAATCGCAGTCTAAATCTCGCTGTTCTTTTGTGCCGGGAGAAGGGCGATGATTGTGCTGCTGTTATTCCGGTTCCGGCAGTATTGCCGCGGATTGTAGAGGCACCTGGCAACGGTGCTAAACGGCAGTTTGTTTTTCTTGAAGATATTATCAAACACTATTGCGGCCATATGTTCCACGGCTACACGATAAAAGATGTTGTGCCCTTTCGCATAACGAGAAATGCCGACCTTTCCATTGACGAAGAGGATGCCGAAGACCTTTTGGCGGAGATTGAAAAGTCGCTGCGTCAGCGGAAACATGGTCAAGCCGTGCGCCTGGAGATCGGTAAAACCAGTAACAGACCGTTGCGTGAGCTGTTAGTATGCAACTTAAATATTGACGAGCAGGATATCTACGAAATACCTGGACCACTGGATACTACCTGCTTTTTTAAGTTCAGTGATTTCTCTGGCCTCGGGCACCTAAAACATACGCCGGTGTCGCCCCAAACGCCGCAGGAGCTTATAGGCGTAACTGATCTGTTTGATGCGATCAGGGAGCGCGATATTCTCTTACATCATCCCTATGAATCCTTTCAACCAGTGACAGATTTTGTGCTTCAGGCGGCGGAGGATCCCCAGGTACTGGCCATCAAGCAAACACTATACCGGGTCAGTGGCAACTCGCCGATTGTAAGAGCCTTGGCGCAAGCCGCCGAAAATGGCAAGCAGGTTACGGTGCTGGTAGAATTAAAAGCCCGTTTTGATGAGGAAAACAATATCATATGGGCCAAACGCCTGGAGGAAGCGGGTTGTCATGTTATCTATGGTTTGGTTGGGCTAAAAACGCATGCTAAAATGATATTAGTGGTACGGCAGGAGCAAGACGGCATTAAGCGCTATGTTCATATGGGTACCGGTAACTATAATGACACTACCGCCAAAATATACACAGATATGGGTCTGTTTACGGCTAACGACCAGTTTGGTGCGGATGCTTCCGCCTTCTTTAATTTGCTGTCAGGCTACTCAGATCCACCGGTATGGAATAAAATTGTTGTGGCACCGCTTGGACTTCGGGAAAAAATCAAAGAACTCATCGACCGTGAGATTGCATTTGTCAACGCCGGTAAAAGCGGACGAATTATTGCCAAGATGAACTCACTTGTGGATAAAGACATTGTTCTCAAACTGTATGAGGCTTCTTGCCACGGTGTTAAAATTGATCTTATTGTTCGCGGCATCTGTGTGCTCAGGCCAGGTGTGCCAGAAGTAAGCGAGAATATCTCTGTACGCAGCATTGTCGGGAGGTTTCTTGAGCACCATCGTATCTTTTATTTTGGCAACGGCGGCGACGAACGGATATTCTTATCAAGTGCCGATTGGATGCCACGTAACCTCAATGAACGTGTTGAACTCTTTTTCCCGATTGAAGATTCTGGCCATATCGTGCGGATTAAGAGGATATTAGATATGACACTCAGTGACAACCAAAAAGCGTATAGTATGAAAAAAGATGGTACCTATCGCCGGGTTGACAAACGGGGTAAAGCGGTTACCTGTCAGATGGAATTCTTTGCTCAGGCCCAGAAGAACGGGCAGGAGCCTGATATCAGTATTGAACAGCGTTTTACACCTCTCTACCGGCGGGTTGAGTAAAACTTGTGTAGCGGAGACGAATCGTCGTATAATATTGGCGGCAGTGGAAATAATTTGTTTCTAAAAAGGGGCGATATTCTTGCAGGAAAACGTTAAAGTAGCAGTTCAACATAATGATGAGATCGGTTATGTGGAATATGAACAAGCAAGCAAAACAATTAAGGTTGTTTTTGATAATGCGGCTACCCACCAAATCATTGAATCGTATCTGGCATCCGAACATCGTATCAGGGTACCTGGCGAAGGACTGCTTGATTTCAAAGAGGTAACCATCAGGCCGGCCGAGAGTGTGGATAATATGAAAACAGCACTTACCCGGATGTGGGAAAAAACAGGCGTGCATGTAGATTGGAGCCGCCCAGTAGCGTGACGTAATGTCACGCTTCTTTATTCATCCACAACATCAAAGTTATCAACAGAGTTATCAACAAAACGCCTTAAAATGTGGATAACTCAGGAAGTTATTGTGGAAAAAGAGTTTGCTGGCGTTAATAAGGCTATGAATATAAGCATTTTGTCTGTGGATAACTACTAATGGCAGGTATGTGGATAAAGTTCACCTAAGCTTTAGGTGGGTTTTAACCCGGCAGTCTAAGAGCGGCTTGGTCCTTGGATAGAATAAAATTAGCAAAAAGCCATAGGCTCAATAGCCTATGGCTTTTTGCTAATTTATTCCTGATTTATCTTAGTCGATGAGTTAAAATTCCCGCCTGAAGGTTCAATGTTCGGCTTCGGCTTTGCTGATCGGGTTCACTTGACAATGCCATATAAAATATAGCATTATATAACTATATTAGTGTAATATTTGGTTATTTTATAAAAATGGAGAATTATATTATGATGACATTAGATAGCCATGATAAAGCCATTCTGAGTGCTTTACAAAAGGATTCCTCAATATCTAATTTAGACTTATCCAAATTGATTGGGTTATCGCCTTCGGCGTGTTTGGCAAGAACAAAAAATCTGAAAGAATTAGGCGTTATTAAACAATTCACAACCGTTATTGATGAAAAAAAGCTGGGAATGGAAACTCTGGCGTTTATTCTGGTAAATTTATCACCCCTTAATCGCGAAACGGCCACTTTTTTTGTCGAAGAAATCAATCGATTGCCCCAGGTGCTGGAATGCTATACCGTTACAGGCAATCATGACTATCTTTTGAAAATTGTTGCCAAAGATATGCAGGTTTACCGGGACTTTGTCATTGATTCCCTGATGGCCATACCGGGAGTTAACCGGGTAGAAACTAGTATTGTAATGAGTACGGAAAAAAGAACCTTATCACTACCAATTGAACAATAATAGCGGGGGTATAACAATGGGAGCAGGAGTAAAAATGACAGCCCTAAAAGCGGCTTTTCCACACACCCTGCCAGTTTTGACAGGTTACCTATTTTTGGGTACTGCTTTTGGCGTACTGTTGGGCAGTAAAGGGTATTCTCTGGGATGGGCTATTTTAATGAGTACCATCATCTATGCGGGTGCAGGACAGTTTGTGGCCATTGGGCTGCTTACAACCGCCTTCAATCCGCTGTATGCATTTATAATAACGCTGGTGGTCAATGCCCGGCATTTGTTCTATGGCATCTCTTTGCTGAATCGAGTCAGTGGAATAGGCAGAAAAAAGTCTTATGTGGCTTTCGGGCTTACAGACGAAACCTTCTCCATACTCTGCTCGACAGAGGCGCCTGACGGGGTAGACCGGAGTTGGTTCATGTTTTTTATAACCCTGCTGGATCATGGGTATTGGATAGCCGGTTCAGCTTTGGGGGTTGTTTTAGGGGCAATGGTGGACTTTAACGCTAAAGGTATTGATTTTGTTATGACCGCTTTATTTGTTGTTATTTTCATCGAACAATGGAAATCACAACAATATCATGGCCCGGCTATCATTGGTATCGCCACCTCGACAGTATGTTTGCTACTCTTTGGATCGAATAACTTTATTATTCCGGCCATGTTAGCCATTGTCTTAGTTTTGATTCTGTGTAAAAAGACCCTGGAAAGGAGAACGGCAGCATGACACTAACAATACAGCAGTCCTTGATTATTATTGCGGCAGTTACTCTGGGAACCATCTTGACAAGATTTTTGCCGTTCCTATTGTTTCCGGACAATAAAGAAACCCCAAAATATATTCTTTATTTGGGCAAAGTACTGCCTTTTGCAGCTATTGGTCTGTTAATTGTGTATTGCTTAAAAAATGTTTCGGCATTATCGACTCCCTATGGTATTCCAGAGGCTTTGGCAATTGCCTGTATTGTACTGTTGCATCTAACGAAAAATAGTACCCTCCTCAGTATTGGCGGCGGCACGATAATTTATATGGCCTTGGTACAATTTGTGTTTGTGTGAAAAGAGTAGCTTTATGAGTCAGTCTGATATATGGGGAAGTGGACTTCGAAGCTTGTACCATGCGAGCTTGTGGTTACGTTGATTTTTGCGTTGTGACGATGGGCTATCCCATAACACACTGCCAACCCCAAACCAGTACCATTGTCCTTTGTAGTTAGAAAGGGCGTGCCAAGCTTATCCAGGATCATTTCATCAATACCTGTACCGTGGTCTTGAACGACTAAAACAACATGACGATCTTGGCGAAAGGTTTTAAGGATAAGAGTACCCCCCATAGGCATTGCATCAAACCCATTTTGAACAAGATTAAAGACCATTTGACGAATTTCCGTTTCATTGATAAGTATAACGGGCGTGTCTGAAATGTAATATAGCAGTCGATTGTGTTTTTCTAGTGCGTTAGTCGCTAGTAAAGGTTGTATACGTTCAAGCAGCTTCTTTAAATCTTGTACAATATATTGGGAATGTAACGGGTCACTTTCAGTTATATACAAAAAATTTGTTATGATCGAATTGGCTTTATCTAATTCACTTATCATTAGTTCGAAATAATCTTGATGATGAGCATATGCTGATTTTCTCATAAAAAACTGTAAAAAACCTCGTACCGTTGTTATGGGATTTCTAATTTCATGGCTTATTCCTGCTGACATCTGACCGATTAAATTTAGATTTTCCAGACGAATGAATTCTTGTTCATAATGTCTTTTGGCTGTGATATTATTCATTACAGTCAATAGATAAGGTCTACCTTCAATAGTAATAAATTCTCCATTGAATACTGCATTTAAAATGTTGCCATTTTTACAACTAACGAGAGTTTCAAAACTCTTAAAATACCCGTGAGCGTTAAGTAGCTGCAACATTTTTTTGTGATCGATACTATCCAAAAATATGCCTAATTCCAGTGGCGTTTTTCCAATAACCTCTTCTTTACAGTAACTCAGGGTATCAAGTAGCGCGTCATTTACCTCAATATATGTGCCGTCGCTTAGTTCACTAATCGCCATAGGACATGGGTTAGACATAAAAACTTTTAGAAATAACTCATCTAAATTTTTTATTATTCTCATAATTTAATCCTCACATATAATCTATCATTAATTTTCTACATAAACACAAGAACACCTTTTAAAATATCCCAGAAATGTAAAAAAATATAAACATGAGAAGATGAAATTAAACTATCTTTATTTGCAATAGCTTGAGGAATTTTCTCAGAGCTTTTTGTTTTCGCTGTCGCCAAAGACTCGGGGCAAGCCGGATTATTTTAAGGTTGGCTTTCCTCTTACTGTATTAACGATTATGGCCGGAGTCCTGTGGTTGTCTTATTTTGTTTTGCCTAGTTGATTTTTCTAGACTAAATAGGTCATCAAGTTTTTCGCCCATGAAAAAGTGGGCATCTTTTATCGCCTGATTGTAAATAAAAGGACCGATGTTTTCTAGTATAAAATCCAGAAGCAGTATTGCTGAGAGATCTGTAATTACTTCCTCTTTCTCCGCAAAGAAGTAGTTTTTTATATTTTCAACTGCAAGTTGTTGTTCCTCTTTAGTTAATTCTATATTTTTCATTTTTACCTCCTACTATTGGTTGTGGTTGGATTCAATCACGGCTGTCCTTTTGAAATTGTTCTTGTAGCAACAAAAGCCCTTGTCTGATTTCAGTTGGCTCCAGGTGGCCGTAACCCAAGATTAGTTTATCCAAGTGGATGCCTTTACAGATACTATGATCGTCTACCGGAGTGACATAAATCCCGCATTTTTTGCAGCGCTGGGCAAATTCATGATCAAAGTGCATGTCGGGAAATTCCAGTACCAGATGTAAGCCGGCAGCATCTCCCCAAGGGAACCAGGTTCTTCCAAATATTTCTTCTACTGTTTGGAGAAGTAGTTGACGGCGTTGCCCATAGAGTCGGCGCATCTGCTTAATATGCCGATCCAGCTTGCGGGTGTGTAAATATTCCGCAAGTGCAGCCTGTTCGAACGGAGGATTCTGGACATCGGCATGGGTACGCAAGTGACACCAACGTTTGTGCAGTTGGGGGGGGAGTACCACATAGCCGATTCGCAGTGCAGGAAACAGGATTTTACTGAAAGTGCCTACATAAATAACGCGCTCCGAATCCATTGAACAGAGCGGTGCTACAGGTGTGCCGCTATAGCGGAACTCGCTATCATAGTCATCTTCTATTACATAAAGATCTTTATTGCGTGCAAACCGTATCAATTCGGCGCGGCGACCTGCTGGTAGAATTCCGCCAAGCGGAAATTGGTGTGAAGGGGTTACATATACCGCACAGGCCCTATCACCTGTTAGATATTCAGTCTGAATACCCTGGTTATCTACAGATACAGGCCGGATTTTGAACCCTTTTCCGTGTAATACCTGCAGCATTCCAATATGACAGGGATCCTCAACTAAAATCTCTCGTTCTTCTCCAGCTAGTAAGCCTGCAAGCAAATGCAGTGCTTGGGTAGCTCCGGCAGTAATGAAAATATCACGGGAATGAACAGTAAGCCCTCTACTTCTAAGTAGCCAGGCCGCAATTTCCTCCCGTAACACCGGTAATCCCTCTGGACCTGTATAACCCCATTGCATAGCAGATAGATTTTCGGTAGCCCTGCGCAGCAACTGGAGCCACATATTGCGGGGAAAGCGTTGTAGATCAGGCCGACCTGTCCGAAAATCAGCCAAATATGTATCGGCAGGTTGTACCGTCTTTCGCAAATCCTCCAGGGCGGGTGCGGGCTTCTCCAGGCGAAGACCAGTAGCTACCCGGGTTTGGGAACCCTGGCGGCTTACAATGTAGCCCTCGGCAGACAACATCTCATAGGCTTCATAGGTAGTATTACGCGATACAGATAGTAGTTTTGCCAGCTCACGTGTGGATGGCAGTAGTTCACCAGGATGTAGCTGACCTGTTGTCATCTGCTCGCGCAACACTTGGTAAATCTGGCGCGCCAAAGAAACTTCACTGTGACGCTGCAAGTTCATTATCCACATAGATCCTCCAACTGGCTCTATAAAAGCAGCCTTAAACTGGCTCTAATACTGGACCAGTTTATCTGCTACTATTATACCATAGTAGTTAATTATTGTAATTTGTGTAAATGAATTGGAGGATGAGGATGGAACGGTTTGCAGGTGTGCTTTTTTTATTGGGGGCCTTTACCTTAGCAGGGACTTCTGTGATAGCCGGTCGTTTTGTTGTAGCAACGCTGGGGACTTTCACGATAACGGTCGTGAGCTTATTTTTTGCCTTGTTGGGTTTGCTGCCGCTTTGCGGGAGAAAGCTTGGGCAAAGCATTTGGCAAATGGCCCAGCGGGATTGGGCTAGTTTGTTCATCCAAGCCTTGTTCGGTATCTTTTTGTTCCGGATGTTTTTACTACAGGGGCTATTGCATACTAGCGCAGGAGAAGCGGGGATACTCACCGGCGCAACGCCGGCAACTACGGTGCTGCTTGCTTGGATGCTTTTGAAAGAACCGTTGGATAGGATACGCTTTCTTGGCATAATCAGCACGGTTACTGGTATCGTAGTTCTCCAGGGTCTTTTTTCGCCGGACATTGTCTTTTCCACAGAACACCTAATCGGTAATGTATTGGTGCTTTGTGCAGCAATGTGTGAGTCGGTATTTAACGTACTTTCACGGTTCAGTAGTGTAAAATCTGCTTTGCGTTCAGCTCAGGTTCTGGACCCTATTGTTCAGACTACGCTGGTAGTAATAATCGCCTTGTTGCTCTGTCTTGGCCCTGCACTGACCGAACATCCAGCCGCAGCCCTGCTATCCCTCAGTATAGTAGGATGGGCAGCATTAGTATGGTATGGTCTATTCGTTACTGCTCTAGCCTTCATTCTCTGGTATGCTGGTATCAAACGCTGTGATGCCGCAGTGGCGGCAGCTTTTTCTGGTATGATGCCGTTCACGGCGATGATTTTGTCGGTGCTATTATTAAACGAGCAACCTGGCTGGCAGCAATGGTTGGGAGGGCTACTGGTTGTGCTTGGTATGGTGCTGACTGGTCTAAAAGTGCGCTCACCAAAGCGGCAGGAAAGCTGCTGTATATGAAACTAGTTCAGGAAAAATAAAAAGCTTCAAGAGCTGAATACTCTTGGAGCTTTTTGTTTATACATTGTGCGTCCGAGATAACTCGAAAGCTAGGTATTGAAGTTTTACAGGGAGGTTTATCAGCTTTATTCGATGCTTATTAGTTTTTATGACATACATAAGAACTGAGTAAGACAATAGTTGAATTTATCGAGTTCGTCGTTGATTAGTCCATGGCCGCTAAATTCAAAAGGTATTAATACAGATCCGCTAATATTCTGATGCGTTATTTCTGCATTTGCAAAGGCCACTATCTGGTCATGGATACCGTGAAAAATAGCTGTTGGAACAGATATCTGCTGGACATCGCTCCGTAAATCTTCATCACGCAGTGATATAGCTAGGCTGGCAGTTGCATGACCAGATGCTTCTAGCCCCAGCCCACTGAACCAATTCAAAAACTGGGGACTCATGTTACTTGCGAAAAATTTCTTACCAAACTCACTTAGCATGTTGGGGCGGTCAGTATAAGTTTGACAGATGAGTTTATTAACCTCCCCAACAGGAAGGCTGTAAGGGTAATCTGGGCGCTGAGTAAAGACAGGAACAGCAGCGGATACCAGGGCAAGTTTTGATATACCGTAACCTGAGTAACGGTTCATATATCTAACTGCTATAGCTCCTCCCACAGAGAAGCCTACGAGCGTTATGTCATCAAGATCAAGGGTTTCAATAACGCAATTTATGTCGTCTGCTAAACTGTCATAAGAATACCCCTCCCACGGTTTATCAGACTTACCGAAGCCTCTTATATCTACGCCAATGCAGCGAATTCCACACTTGGGAAGCTGATTGAATTGATACTCGAACATCTTGTGATTGGCTGGCCAACCATGAATGAAGAGAACTGTTTGTTCCCCATCGGGGTTCAAATCTTCAACGAAAATTCTGACTCCTTTTTCTACCTTTACATAGGGCATTTTGCTTTACCTCCACCTAAGTTTGTCGAAAACATACTACTATAAGGTATGTTTTTTAACATAAATGGTGAGGTTAGTTTCTTAGCAAGTAAAGTCAATGCATAATATATAAGGGTTGCCACTGTAAGCTTGAAAAAGTATAGACCCGGTAAGACACGGCTGACCGTTAGCAAGGGATATATAGGGTTCACTTATGTATCTTTCGAAGCCTGAATGAATATAGAGGTAGTAATCTTTTAATGATTGGTCAGACCCCTTGCAATCTGGACGAAACATTCTGTGACGATTCTCAGTGTTATTTAAATACGCTTTGACGGTTTCGGTTATCTGGGTACCATTTATATCTAATATATAGTAACACTGAACGCAGGTTTGATCTTTTGCAATTTTATTTAGTTTCATTTCAAAGTGTTCAGGGCAGATACAAGCAAGTTTTTCAATAAGCCCTTCTAAGATCTTCTCGTAAAACTTTCTCTTTAAGGACATATTCCGGATGTTTTCTACTATGGAACTGCGATATGCTGAGCTCAGAAGACGCATAGTTTTTGCGCTCACACTGTTTATGTGCTTGGGAAAGGGGGCTGGATAAGCAGTGTAATAGCCTTGCAGAAAGTCAGCGCCGAGTTCAAGGCTGGTTGTGGCTTCGCTGTGAGTTTCGACCCCCTCGGCGATGATAAGAGCGCCTGTTTTTTTAGCGACAAAAACCAAAGCCTTAAATAATTCCTGCTTGTAGTAATCGGTATTGATATCGCAAATAAGTACGCGGTCAATTTTGATAATATCCGGGTGAACTTGTAGGATTCTATCCATATTAGATGAATCACTGCCCACGTCATCCAAGGCAATTAAAAATCCGTATTGTTTATAAAGCTTGCTAAACCGAGTTAAGTTTTCAATGTCATGAACTTTAGACTCAATAACCTCAATAACGATTGATGACGGCTTTAAGCCTAGCTGATTAACCGCTGTTATTAGATGACCGGAACCAACAACTCCTTCATCAAGGATAGAAGTATTAAGATTGAGAAATAAAAAGCTATCGTTGTCTGGAATCCGTTTATAATTTTCAAGCGCTTTTTCACGGCACAATCTATCAAGTTCAACGCTTTTTCCCTTAGCGGCCGCCGCTGTGAACAAGGGTTGCGGCAAAATTAGATCATTGTTAGCATTTAAGCCGCGAGATAGAGCTTCCAACCCGATAACCGCTTGCTGCCTTATAGAGACGATCGGTTGAAAGTAGGTTTGGATGGCTCTGTGTTTCAGTATCCATTCTAAATTTATGTTTTCACTAGTTAACATTAAGATTCCTCAATCCTTCTATGCCGTTTAAAACACAAAGTGGACAATCTCTACACACATTGCGCAGAGATTGTCCACTTTGACAAGATATATAAATATTACAATGTGTATATAAATTAGTCAAGCTGTTAGAGGGATAGCATTCACTAAGATGGTAACAAGTTGACATTTCAACCAAATCGAAATAGAATAAGACTATCGATTACGCAGTAAAGAAATTTGCAGGCATAACGGAGGTGGTAGTATTAGCGATTTGACAAGCAAAATACTCCGAGAAGTGGGGACGGTAGCTCGCTGCATTCAATCAATCAGTGACATCACCTATCGGGAAATTAAACTGCAGCGAGGGCAATTCATCTTTTTAACGCGTATCTGCGAGCAGCCGGGTATTAACCTGATCGATCTTTCCCAGGTTCTTAAAGTTGATAAGACAACAACGACTAAGGCGATACAAAAACTGTTGGAAGAAAATTATGTGCAGCGAAAGCGGGACAATGCGGATAAAAGGATGTGGCATTTATATCCGACAGGGAAAGCTGCCGAAATTTATCCTTATATCATTAATGAAGAAAACCGAAACATTGATGTTTGTTTTGCTGGTTTTAGCCAGGAAGAAAAGGAAATGGTATATCACTTAGTCAAGCGAATGGGTGAGAATATCGAGCAGAATTGGAAAACATTGAAAAATAATCAAGGCTAACTACAGGCCGTGCACACAGAAAATATGGTAATTCACGGAGGTGACTGCAATGGAAGTTATTGTCATAGAAAAGTATCGGGAAGCCTATAAAAATGAAGTAATTGATCTAATTTTGGATGTTCAACGAAATGAGTTCCAGATTCCCATTACGCGGGAGGACCAGCCAGATTTGAATGATATACCGAACTTTTATCAAACAGGAGCAGGGAATTTTTGGGTGGCAATTTGTAATGGTAAGGTGGTAGGAACAATATCACTACTAGATATTGAAAATAACCAAGCTGCATTAAGAAAACTATTTGTAAACCCGGCTTATCGGGGAAGTCATTATAATACTGCAAAGCTATTGTTACTGACATTAATTGATTGGGCCGCAGGACATAAAATTGAAAAAGTTTTTCTGGGAACAACGGAAAAATTTCTAGCCGCTCACCGTTTCTATGAGAAAAACGGGTTTTGCCAAATACAGAAGGAGAAGCTACCTGCAGTCTTTCCCATCATGAAGGTAGATACAAAATTTTATTACTATCGTATAATAGTGAACAGACGCA
The DNA here is from genome assembly GCF_002257705.1 of Sporomusa silvacetica DSM 10669. Taxonomy (GTDB): domain Bacteria; phylum Bacillota; class Negativicutes; order Sporomusales; family Sporomusaceae; genus Sporomusa; species Sporomusa silvacetica. The sequence continues at coordinate 56,796 of NZ_LSLK01000057.1, read as the reverse complement.
TGGAATTTCCAGAGATTTTATAATTACAGGTAAGGGGTGAAGGTTATGAAGCAGTCAAAAGTTTTCTTTACCAATTTGCGCGCAACCCCCAAGATGAATTTGCTGCAAAAGTTGGAGAAGCTTGTAAAAAAAGCTGGAATTGAAGAAATTGATTTCAAGGGTAAGTTTGCCGCAATAAAAATACATTTTGGTGAGCCAGGTAATCTTGCTTTTCTCAGACCGAATTATTCCAAGGTTATTGTTGATGTAATCAAAGCCCAGGGTGGCAAAGTGTTTCTTACTGATTGCAACACGTTGTATGTAGGTAGGCGTAAAGATGCCCTGGAGCATTTGGATGCTGCTTATGAAAATGGGTATAATCCGTTTACAACCGGCTGTCAGATTATTATTGGTGATGGGTTAAAAGGAACTGATGAGGCCTACGTTCCTGTTCCCTGTGGCGAATATGTTAAAGAAGCCAAAATTGGGCGGGCCGTAATGGATGCCGATATTGTGATTAGTTTGAACCATTTTAAGGGCCACGAGCTTGCCGGATTCGGCGGGGCATTAAAAAACATTGGCATGGGCTGTGGTTCAAGAGCCGGTAAGATGGAGATGCATAGTGACGGTAAACCTAGGGTAAGAAGCAAAACCTGTGTAGGTTGTGGCGCCTGTGGCAAAATTTGTGCTCATAAGGCAATAACGGTTACCGATAAACAGGCGCAGATTGACCATGCCAGATGTGTCGGCTGCGGAAGATGCATCGGTGTCTGTCATGTTAATGCGATTGCAGCGGCATGGGATGAGTCTAATGATATTCTTAATAAGAAAATTGCCGAATATGCCTGGGCTGTATTACATGACAGACCACACTTTCATATCAGCTTAGTTGTTGATGTAGCACCATTTTGTGATTGTCATGCCGAAAATGACGTACCCATAATTCCCGATATTGGGATGTTCGCTTCGTTTGATCCGGTAGCACTTGATATGGCTTGTGCAGATATGGCTAACCAGGCTCCGGTTATCTCAGGCAGCTACTTGGCAGAACAACTAGCCAAACAAGGGTGTGACTGTGGAAAACTGGATCATTTTCGTGTTACTCATCCGGAAACCAATTGGCAGGTGTGCCTTGACCATGCCGAAAAGGTTGGTATTGGCACAAAGAGCTATGAGCTTATTGAAATCTAAGCAGGTTTAAAAAGAATCCGTAGATAGATATTATCTACGGATTCTTTTTTGGTCCAGATGGAAAGTATAAATCTTTCCCTGGATTGAGCGACTAAGGCTTTTGCCAGCGTCCTAAAGGACTTGGCACAAGCCAAGTCCTTTAGGACGCTGGGTCGTTTTTTGACTTGGAAGAGATGAATGTAGACTTTTTTGTCAGTAAATTTCGGTTATTTAGGGCCTAGAAAAAGGGTTTTGTCTTCGAAGCTATAATATATAAAAAGGAATAATACGGACAGTCTGCAACTGGCAAAATTATAATCAGAAGGTGAGACAATATGGCAATGGAAAAAGCGTCAATTGATTTTTCGTCCACCCATAAAGTGATACAAAAGTATCCGCAGGAGAAGCGTTACACCCTGGCGATTCTCCAAGATATCCAACGTGAGTATAATTATATCCCCAGGGAAGCGCTGCTTATATTGGCTAAATATCTCAATACTCCGCTAAGCAAGTTATATAGCATGGCAACATTTTATAAAGCATTAAGCTTGACGCCAAAAGGTGACAATATTATTAAGGTTTGTGATGGTACAGCCTGTCACATTAGGTCGTCGATGATTATCATTGATGAAATCGAGAAGTCTCTTCATATTAAACCGGGCGAAACTAGCGCAGATGGGCGTTTTTCGCTGGAAACAGTAAATTGCCTCGGGTCCTGTGCGATTGCTCCTGTTATTGTTGTGAATGAAACCTATTATGGAAAAGTTACGGCAGCTAGAATTAGAGAAATCCTGGGCGAATATGGAGGGGAACTAAATGGGTGCGAATAGCCGAAAAAAGGTACTGGTTTGCTGTGGCACCGGCTGCCTGGCTAATAATAGCCTGGAAATCTATACAGGGCTAAAAAGTAAAGTGTTGGCAGCAAGCGTAGCAGTTAGCGTCGAACCGATCATCAAAGCTACCGGTTGCAATGGGTTTTGTGAAAAAGGTCCAATTGTGAAAATCATGCCTGATGATATTTCTTATTATAAAGTTAAGCCTGCAGATGTTGACGAAATATTTGAAAAGTCTATTATGGCAGACGAGGTCATCGACAGACTTTTATATGTGGATGTTGCCACAGGCAAAAAGGTGCAATCGCAAAACGATAACGATTTCTATAAAAAACAGATGAAGCTGGCGTTGCGGAATATCGGCGAGATTGATCCTGCTGATATCGATGACTATATCGAGAGGCTCGGTTATCAAGCATTGAACAAGGTGCTGTTTGCCATGACTCCGGCAGAAGTTATCTCAGAAGTAGTAGAATCCGGCTTGCGAGGCCGGGGTGGCGCCGGTTTTCCTACAGGTCGTAAATGGAAGCAATGTGCGGGCTATGACAGTTTTCCCAAGTATGTGGTATGTAACGGCGATGAGGGTGACCCTGGCGCCTTTATGGATAGAAGTATTATGGAGGGTGACCCCAATAGTATCATTGAGGGAATGCTGATTGCCGGATATGCGATACAATCCGAAATGGGCTATATCTACATCAGAGACGAATATTCGTTGGCAATCAAGAATTTGGATATCGCCATCACAAAAGCCAAAGAGCGTGGTTTCCTCGGGCAGAACATTTTAGGAAGTGGCTTCAATTTTGACATCCAAATTGTACGAGGTGGCGGTGCTTTTGTTTGCGGTGAATCAACTGCTCTCATGGCTTCTATTGAAGGCAATGTTGGCGAACCGAGGGCTAAATATGTCCGCTCTGTAGAGAAAGGCCTTTGGGGACAGCCGACCATTCTCAACAATGTTGAAACCTGGGCCAATATCCCGCTAATTATCAACAACGGCAGTGAATGGTTTAGGGGGATTGGTACAAAGGGGAGTACCGGTACCAAGGTTTTTTCCCTTGTTGGCAAGGTGAAGAATACCGGCTTGGTGGAAGTACCTATGGGTATACCCTTACGGGAGCTGATATTTGGTATTGGCGGCGGCGTGATTGGCAACAAGAAATTCAAAGCAGTTCAAAGCGGTGGGCCGTCGGGTGGCTGTATTCCGGAAAGTCTACTGGATCTTAAGGTTGATTTTGACACCCTTGCAGAGGCTGGTTCGATGATGGGATCAGGTGGCATGATTATCATGGATGAGCGAACCTGCATGGTCGATGTGGCCAGGTACTATGTCAATTTTCTGGCAGAGGAATCTTGCGGCAAATGTGTTCCTTGCCGGGAAGGTCTAAAGAGAATGCTCGAGATCCTTAATGATATTTGTAATGGAGAAGGTCAGTTAGGCGATATCGAAACCTTGGAAGAGATTTGCAGCATGACCAGCGAAGCTGCGCTATGCGGATTGGGAAAGAGTGCGCCCAACCCGGTTGTGTCGACCCTTAAATACTTTAGGGACGAGTATATAGCGCATATTGTTGATAAAAAATGTCCGGCTGGAATATGTAAGGAGCTAACTACGTTCTACATTGATCAGGAGTTGTGCATAGGTTGCGGAAAGTGCAAAAGAAATTGCCCAGCAATGGCTATTGAGGGTGAAGCTAAGGCCTTCCATACACTAGATATGCAAAAATGTATTAAGTGCGGAAATTGCATTGATACCTGCAAATTTAATGCAGTGAAGGTCGGAGAGGAGGCTATTTGATGAATATAACCATCGACGGTAAGATATGCCAGGCAGAAGCAGGGGAATTCCTCTTGGCTGTAGCACAGCGTAACAATATTTATATTCCTACCCTGTGCCACAGTGACGCCTTGCCTGGCCAGGCAAGCTGCCGACTATGTATTGTTGAAGTAGTGGAAAATGGCCAGCACAAAGTGGTCACTTCCTGTGTTTACCCAGTTACCAAGGAAGTTGAAGTCATCACTAATTCTGCCAAGATATTTGCCATGAGAAAGACCATCATTATGCTACTCTCGGCAAGGGTCCCAGGTAATGAGCAAATAAATAAGCTTAGAGAAGAATATTCAGTTCCTAAACCCACAAGATTTACTTCAGCAGTTGATGAGCAGTGTATTCTATGCGGATTGTGTGTAAAAGCCTGTGAAACAGTGGGTTTAGCTGCAATATCTACAATAAGCAGAGGAATTACGAAAAAAGTAGCTACTCCTTATGATGAACCCTCGGAGACGTGCATGGGTTGTGGTGCGTGCGCCCAAGTATGTCCTACCGGAGCGATAGCTATTAGTGAGGAAAGTAAGTACAGAACTATTTGGAATAAAAGGTTTGAATTGATAAACTGCAAAGAGTGCGGCAAGCACTTCATAACCAAAGAACAAATTGAATATATGCGTACTAAGCTGGGCTCTACAGACGATGAAATCCTATGTGAAAGCTGTAAGCGAACGCATATTTTTAAAAAATTTAAAGACTTATATGGCGTTGCTGCGAAGTAACAAAATAAAGAAAGATCCTACAGCGATACGGTGCTGTAGGATCTTTTTCGATGTTTGCTAAATAATTCAGTCCTGGCTGCTGCTTGCACAGTCTTCGAGCACTGCAACTTGCCCGCGTCTCTTGCCGGCTTGGAAATCAGCTATGGTGCTAAATACCAGCGCACTGGTTGGGCACGCTTTGACGCAGGCCGGAATACCCTCTTCGTCCAGGCATTCTCTATCACATTTTACCGCCCGGCGCTTGTCGCCGTCCTGGCGGATTACACCAAATGGACAGGCCATAATGCACATCCAACAACCTATACATTTGTCCTGGCGATCACTGTTGGTAACCAGACCATCAGGGGTATGGTGCAACGAATGGGTTGTACAGAGTTCCACACAGGGAGCCTCTTCGCAGTGGCGGCAGGCAATAGGGGCTTTTAGATTGTCAATTTGCTCGACATAAATTTGTTTAAGTGGTGGCTTATCGCTTAATAGCGCGCCAACTAGCGTTTTCGAGGATGAATGGGCTACGGCACAGGCTACTTCACAGGAATGGCAGCCCATACAGCGTTCATACCGGATAAGGATTTCTTTTTGCATGGTAATCCTCCTTACCAACGACGGGTGCTAATATTTAAATTTTGACGCCGTTCCTGTATTGCGTTGAAAATCTTCTCAGCTGCTAGTATCGGGTCTGGCTCGACGATGAAGTAACCGCCTGTTAGTTCTTTAATGTCCTGGGTAAGAATCCTTGTGACCAGTTTGCTGCCAACGACTGGCGGCACCAATCCAAGATGGGTAGGCAAGCCAAGGGTGGCAGCCCAGGTACCGATGGCTAAGGCTTTTTCTGTCTTGTATTCAGGTGCACTGGCAACAACAGGGAGTTGGGGAATGTCTACTTTTAGTTTGTTAGCAAGTGCCACTGCAATATCGACCGGGCGGGAGTTATCAACACAGGAGCCCATATGTAAGATCGGAGGCAAAGGACCGTTTAGTCCATTGGCTTCACCAATCGCTGTGAGTACAGCTTTTAGTCCGTCGCCAGCATAGTCGAGTGTTGCCTGTGGATCTAAGAGGCCATTGCGGGCAAAGGCACCAGCGCCGCACCCGGTAGCCAATACCAGAATATTGCGGGCAATTAGTTCTTTGGCAATAGCGACAAAATTTTGGTCATGGCCGACTTTAATATTGCTGCAACCGGCAAATAACACGACACCTTGAATATTGCCATTGACGATATTGTCGACAAGCGGTTGCAACGGGTCGTCGGCATTTAGTTTGGCTAAGGCGCCCACAATAGTCTCAGTCGAGAAGCCTGCAACCACCTTACTGGTTTTGGGAGGGATATGAACAGGCTTATTACAACGGCGTTTAAACGCGGTAATTGCTATCCTGATTATTTCGCGGGCCTTTTCGCTAGCATGGTCTTCATCAAATTCAATATGGGTTGCGCCCGGTATTTTCGCGATATCCATGGTAGTAATCAGCGGGGTGCCAAAACAGGCAGCAACAGTAGGTAACGAAGGATAGACACACTGATAATCGACGATCATGGCATCAATGGCCCCTGTAAGAATAGGCAGTTCCTGTGAAACAGCAGTGGTGACAGTTGGTACGCCATGCCGCATGAGAACTTCGTTGCCAGTGCAGCAGATTCCCATTAGCTGGATACCTTGTTCTGCGCCGGCAGCCTTGGCCTCGGCCAGGATTTCTGGCTCGCGGGAGGTGGCGACGATCATGTCGGAAAGCAGTGGATTGTGTCCATGAAGAGCGATGTTTACGGCCTTCTCTTTAATAACGCCCATGTTGGCTTCGCTCACTGATGGTGCGGGAATACCAAAAAGGATATCAGCTAAGTCAGTACCTAAGTGGCAACCAGCAAAATCTGCAATTGCCCCTTTAATACCACCTAACAGTAAGTTTACTGGGTCAGCGTCTACCCCTAGGGTAGTACGATGCATGATCTCAGCTATAATGCTATCAATACCATAAGGCATTACCTTCAGCTCGTTTAGTTTGGCTACTCGTCCAGCAGTCAAGGTGGTTGCTGCCCAGGCGTTGGGAGTTTCGCGTTCGGAAAACTCGTCCAGCGCGGCCTGGGCGACATCGCCAGCAATTTCCTTGGTGCTGCGATTTTCAGTTGGAATGCCTAAGCGTGCGGCCACGGCGTTTAGCTTGGCTGCTTCTTTGACCCCGTAAGCGAGAGCCTCACCTTTAGCAACTTTCTTTAAAACATGAGCCAAATGCTTACCGTGGCCGGAATGGCTGGCTGCCCCGCCTGCGATCCCCCGGATGAGGTTACGGGCAACTATGGTATCGGCGCTGGCACCACAAACACCGACATCTGGGCCGTCACCAAAGGGGCTAATACGACAAGGACCCTGCAGACAGTTGCGACAGCAGATACCGCTTTCACCGAAGCCGCATTGCGGCAGTTGACTTTGATAGCGGTCCCACACAGTTGAAACATTACTCGTTTTTGCCACATCTAACATTTCTTTTACACTTGAATCTAATGGCTCTTGGCTCTTCATGAACCTAATCAGCTCCTTTACTGAACTACTGTTTGTCTTGACCATATTTGTTTAATATTCAAGTCAGTATATTTTATTCCTGCTAGCAAAGTTGACTTTATTATAGTTTTTTCGACATAAAAGAAATGACATAGTGGTGCCAGATGAGGCCATAGGCAGTTTTTTCCTGTGGTCTCCTTTTTCGTAGTTTCACTTGAGTACAATCGTATGGGGTGGTAACCTAGAAGCAGGATGTAAAAGCAATACTCCAGGACGAAGGGTAATACATATGTCTTTAAACAGAGTGGTAAAAACTTCAGTACGGAATTTGGTTGAATTTGTACTCCGGTCAGGAGATTTATCAGCAACATTTACCGGCAGTTCCCGCATGGTCGAAGGAAGTAAGATTCATCGTAAAATCCAGCAAGCGCAAGGGTCAGAATATGAACCAGAGGTAAGTTTGGCAATCGTGGTTGAACGGCCTGATGTGATATTACAGATCAGCGGGCGGGCTGATGGCGTTATTACTACAAAAGATGGGACAGGCAACAAACAGGTAACTATTGATGAGATCAAGTCAGTTACCGATGAGCTTGATGAAATACAGGAAGAATATAATCCGCTGCACTGGGCGCAGGCTAAGTGCTATGCTTATATGTATGCCATCCAGCAGGGTTTACCTAAAATAAGTGTCCAGATTTCTTACTGTCAGGTCGCTAGCTTAGAAATGAAAATTTTTGAAAAAGTTTATTCTGTCGGCGAGCTAACAGATTTTTTTGAATCCCTGATAACAGAGTATGCACTATGGGCTAAGCGGCTTGGCGACTGGATAGAGGTTCGGAATGTCTCATCTCAATTGCTGCAATTTCCCTTTCCGGAGTTTCGTCATAGTCAGAGGCAATTGGCTGTGGCCGTATATACAACCTTAACTAAGGGGCGTAAGCTGTTTGCACAGGCGCCAACAGGTACCGGCAAGACAATGGCAACCATATTTCCAGCCGTCAAGGCATTAGGCCTGGGGCAGGTGGAGAAATTATTTTTTCTTACAGCCAAAACGGTAACCCGGGAGTTAGCAGAAGAGGCCTTTGCCCGGCTGCGGCAAGGAGGGTTGCAGTGTAAAACGCTGACTCTGACTGCCAAAGACAAAACCTGTTTTATGCCAGGGGCAGCCTGTACCCCGGAAGAATGTCAGTATGCTAAGGGTTATTATGATCGCATTAACCTGGCGCTGAACGATTGCTGGCATCTGGAAGCCTTCACGCGGGAGACAATCGAACAAGTTGCCCGGGACCATAAGCTTTGCCCCTTTGAATTGTCACTTGATTTAGCTTTGTGGGCAGACATAGTTATATGTGACTATAACTATGTTTTTGATCCCCGGGTGTATCTAAAGCGCTTCTTTTACGAGAATAACGACCAGTATTGTTTTTTGGTGGATGAGGCCCATAATCTTGTTGACCGGGCCAGGGACATGTTTTCAGCAGAAATAACCAAACAGAGTTTTCTGGATCTAAAGAAAAGCTTAAATCACGAACTTCCCCGGCTGGCTAAAGCTGCGGGCAAGATAAACTCATATATGCTCGCAGCTGGAAAGCTGTGTGCGGAAAAATCCGCAGTGGGCGAAGCCGATTATTACGTGGAAGCATTACTGCCGGCTAAGATTTTGCCACAACTCAGAAAGTTTATGGAGTTGGCTGAAAAGTGGTTGGCAAAGAATGAACAGACCAGTTTTCGGGAAGAGTTATTAGAACTGTACTTCAAGGTCAATGCTTTTTTGCGGACTTCAGAGATGTATGATGAGCGGTATGTGACATATTGTGAGAAGCTAGAAAAAGATGTAAAACTCAAGTTATTTTGCGTTAATCCCTCGGAGTTGCTTCGGCAGGCGGTTAAACGGGGGCGGGCCACTATCTTTTTCTCAGCTACATTAACGCCGCTGGCTTATTTTTCAGAGATTTTAGGTGGTGAGGAGGAGGATGGCAAAATGGCTGTTCCTTCACCCTTTGCTCATGATAATCTAGGACTCTTAGTTGCGGATACGATTAGTACTACCTATAAAATGCGGCAACAAACCTATGAAGTTATTGTCGATAGTATAACAGCAGCAATTGGGGCAAAAACGGGAAATTACCTGGTGTTTTTACCATCTTACCGCTATATGGAGGAAGTATGTCAGCGCTTTTCCTCGAAAAACCCGTCAACAAGGGTGATTCGACAAATGGGTGAGATGACGGAAGCGGAGCGAGCGGAGTTTTTACAACACTTTTCTGATGACAACGCGGCTACCCTTGTAGGCTTTGCTGTTTTGGGCGGGGTATTTGGTGAGGGAATTGATCTGACTGGCGAGCGTCTTGTTGGGGCCATTATTGTTGGCGTCGGTCTACCTAAGATTTGTCTGGAACGGGAAATCGTCAGGCAATGGTTTGATAGGACAAACCGCCAGGGGTTTGAGTACGCCTATGTTTATCCGGGAATGAACAAGGTCTTGCAAGCAGCTGGACGGGTAATTCGTACCGAACAAGACCGGGGACTGATACTCTTAATTGATGCTAGGTTTTCGCAGCCGAGGTATAGACGGCTATTTCCACCAGAATGGCGGGGGGCGGTAAGTGCCAAAAGTGTTACTACTATTGCGGCTAAGGCAAAAATGTTTTGGGTTAAGAGATAATGGTAAAATTTAAAGTATAATGCTATACAACTGCGAATAGTTAACAGGTTGTATATAGAAAGACAAAGTACCTAATTTCGGTATAAGTCGAATTAGGTACTTTGTCTTTTACGTTAGCATGTTTCTTCTTATACGATTACGTTACTTCAAGGTACGACCGGCATTCTCGGCCATAGTCAGGAGTTGGGGTTGGCTGTTGATAGCATCTGCTGGTCCCAATTCACCGCCTACTATATTTTGGACTAGCTCCATCTTGAAAAAGCTGCCAAGCCAATGATTGAAGTAATCTGTTAATGATTGAAATACTGCCGCCGGTGCGCCACTGGCGGTTACTGTGATATATTTTTTCCCTGGTAAATGATAAATGTGGTAGTTCTCGCCTAGGAATGGGTACCACCGGTCAAAAAAGTTTTTCATTTGCCCGGTCATTTGTCCCATATATACCGGCGTTCCAAACACAAGGCAGTCAGCTTCGATAATTTTGGTATAGAGTTCTTGCATATCATCTTTGATAGCACAGTACTCGAATTTGTCGCTCTTACAAGCGCAGCAAGCAGTGCAATCGGAAATTTTTAGGCTAGCGAGGTTGATTACCTCTGTCTCATGGCCTGCGCTAACGGCTCCTTTACAGACGGCATTGACCATAGCGGTTGTATTGCCATTTCGTGGACTACCGAGAAATGCTACTACTTTCAAATGTAATTCCTCCCGTCGTTTAAATGATGTATCCTACACTCTTTCCATTCCATCTCCTTCCATTTCTGATTTCTCTATAAAACGCCAATTACCTCTGTCTTGCTAGCAACCACTAGCTAGAGTTTTTTGTGGTGATGTGGATTATTTATGATATGATATAGCAAGACACGGGTTAATTGGAGGATGCAGTATATATGATGATTATCGCCATTGGTTTTATTAGCTTAGCTGGTCTTTTTTATACTCTGGCTGTATTAGCAGAAAAGGCTCAAAACAATTTGAATTGGTGGCACGTAGTAGTTTTTTGGTTAGGATTGGCATTCGATAGTATCGGTACTACTGCAATGAGCCAAATTGCAGGGCGATTTCAGGCTGATTTTCATGGCTTGACAGGAATGCTTGCTATCCTTCTTATGTTTATTCATACAATATGGGCAACATGGGTATTACACTCAGAGAATAACTATCTAAAAGTTAATTTTCATAAGTTAAGTATTTTCGTATGGCTAATATGGTTAATACCAATGATTTCAGGTGTACTCTTTAGTGCTTTTAAACTGCATTAGTATTTTAAAACAAACCGTTTTTGCATCCATAGGAGCACAGTCAGCATCCGTACAAGAAATTGCCGCGAGCAGCCAAAACCTAGTTAAGATGGCGGAACAACTTAAAGAAATTATTCAGGGCTTTACTGTTTGAAGATAGACAGCGGTAATAGGAAATCCTGAAACCTAATTATTAAAATGGGAATCTACTAAAGGACGGATAAGATTTTTGTCGAACTTATTCGATAATTTGCAATTTTGAATTAGGGGGCGGATTAGTGAAAGGTGCAAAAGGAGTGAGCTCAAGCTATGAACTTGCTCAAAAAAATTTGAAACAGATATTTGATAATCTGCCCCACACAATTTTTGTAACTGATAAGTACGGCAATATATTGCTTTCGAATACAACGACAGCCCTGACGCTTGATATGTCAATCGATCGATTGCTTACATCCAATGTTAGGGATTTAGTAAACAACGAATTTTATAATAAATCCTATGCGCTTGAGGCTGTAGAAAAAAAGTGTGAACAGAGCGGCATGTTAAGAACTAAACTTGGCATTGTCCATTATTCGAGAAGTACGCCGGTGCTTGACGATAAAGGTGAAGTTATTTTAGTCGTAACCTACGGAATACCCCCTGATGCGCAGGAATCACCCGTTAGCCACGAGGAACAAGAACAGAATAGCCGGCGCACGCGAGAAATTGAGTATTTAAGAAGGTATGTTTTAGAAACCGAAACAATTGTGGCGGAAAGTAAGGAAATGAAGCAAGTATTACTGAAGACTCATAATTTGGCGCAGGTTGATAGTACGGTCTTGCTATTAGGTGAATCGGGGACAGGCAAAGAGATTTTAGCTAAATATATACATCGGCATAGTAAAAGATCCGAGAAAGCCTTTATTGCGGTGAATTGTGCCAACCTGCCAGAAAATTTGGTTGAATCTGAGCTGTTCGGCTATGAAAAGGGAGCTTTTACAGGAGCATGTGCAGAAGGAAAAGTGGGATTGTTTGAGGCTGCTCATCAGGGCACACTGTTTTTAGATGAAATTGCCGAGCTTCCTTTTTCGTTGCAGGCAAAATTGCTGAGGGTGTTAGAAACTTACGAAGTTCGGCGTATCGGCAGCAATATGGACCGGAAGATGGATTTTAGGCTTATTGCTGCTACAAATAAGGACCTGGAAAAGATGGTTGCGGAGGGGAAGTTGCGCAGTGACTTATATTATCGTCTCAATGTTATACCCATAGTGATACCGCCGCTAAGAGAGAGGCCGGAAGATGTCGCGACTCTGGCCTTACGCTTCTTGGATTACTTTAATAAGAAATATGGATTGGAAGTTGAATTTGATGCCGAGACCTTTTCGGCTTTGCAAAGTTATAAGTGGCCGGGCAATGTACGTGAATTGCGCAGTGCCGTCGAGCGCAAAGTCATTAGTAGTATGCAGGCTGGTCAACCTGATTTTCTGGCCTTTGATGCAATTTCTCAAGAAAATGAATACAAGCACAATATTTTTAGCTTATTAGGGCTAAATGGCACCTTGCGCGAGGTTGTCAAAACGGTGGAACGAAAATATATCCAGCATATAGTAAAAGAGTGTGGTGGAAAAATTGGTAAGGCAGCCGAACGTCTCGGAATTTACCGCACTGTTCTTTACCGCAAATTAAAAGAAATAGAACGTCAACATGATGGGGAATAATATGGTGATAACAAAGCTGTAAGTTAGTGGCAATGTACCTAAAATGGTACATTGCCACTTTTGTATTGGAGAAAAAAATGAACAAAAAGGTACATGAAAATGATGGTATTGCTTGCTGATAGTGTATTTGCTGGCATTAAAACATTGGCACGAAGTTTGCTATATATTAATGTGTATATAAATTCACAAGAAAGGAGCATTATACAAAATTGAGTATATTTGAGATTTATTAAATCCAAACATATAAAGGAGAATGAAACTATGCAAAGAAAATATCCAAACCTATGTAAATCAATTAAAATTGGAAATGTCCATTTCCGCAATCGCATGTTTTCCGCCCCTATGGGAGGAACAGATATTACTGCTGACTGTACTATTGGTCGCGCATCTACTGCTTTTTACGAGTTAAGGGCCAAAGGCGGCGCTGCTGCAGTTACCGTCAGTGAAGTGGTGGTTCATCCAGAAACAGAAGGTTCGCATATGTTTCATCTGGATCTGAAGACCGTAGGATCCCTAGCCAGCTTTACCTACACGGCAGATGCTATTCGCCGTCATGGTGCAATCCCCAGTGTAGAATTGTCTCATTCCGGGCAGTATGCCGGAACTTATCTTACAGATAAGGATAAGAAAGGCGGACTTGCCCAGTGGGGGCCAAGTGACGGAGTCCGTCCGGATGGTCTTAGGGTAAAGGCGCTTACCGAAGAAGTGATCGTTGATATCGTAGCAGCATATGGTATATGTGCTGGAATCGCCAAGAGAGCTGGTTTTGAGATGATTATGATTCATGGCGGCCATGGCTGGCTGATTAATCAGTTCTTGTCTCCTTATTTCAATCATAGAACCGATAAATATGGCGGTAGTTTGGAAAACCGAGTGCGGCTTGCTCAGGAAGTTATTGACAGTGTCCGTGAGGCAGTTGGCCCTGGTTTTCCAATTGAGTTTAGAATGAGCGGTTCCGAATTGTTTGATGGCGGCTATGATCTTGCTGAGGGTGTCGAAATTGCCAAACTGCTGGAATCAAGGATCGATTTATTACATGTATCGGCAGGCACTTATCAGCGAGGATTTAGCATTACACATCCCTCTATGTTTGTACCTCATGGCTGCAATGTCTACCTTGCAGCTGAAATAAAAAAACATGTAAGCGTTCCTGTGGCAACACTCGGCGGTTTAAATGATCCGGCGATGATGGAAGAAATTATTGCCAGTGGTAAGGCAGATGTAGTTGAAATGGCTCGTGCGCTGCTTGCTGATCATGAACTTCCAAGAAAAGTTATGAGCAACCGTGATGAGGATATTGTAAAATGCTTAAGATGCTTTACTTGTATGGCGGAACGTGCTGCTACCTCCACAAGACGCTGTACGGTTAATCCGCTCATCGGCCGTGAACTGGATGGAACAGAAGTGATTCCTTCTGCGCATCCCTGCAAAGTTTTGGTAGCAGGCGGCGGCCCTGGAGGCTTAAAAGCTGCCATTACCGCGGCCAAACGCGGGCATAAGGTCATTCTCTGCGAGATGACAGACGAGTTAGGTGGCATCTTAAAGGGAGAACAGGCACTACCCTTTAAGTATGAAATGTATCAACTAGGTGTTACACTTGGCAAGCTGGCCGAGGACGCCGGTGTGGAGATTCGCTTAAATACGACCGTCACTAAAGATTACGTAGAAAAAGAAAACGTGGATGCTTTAATTATTGCCGTTGGTTCTGAACCATTGGTACCACCAATTCCCGGACTTGATGGGGATAATGTAGTTGTCGTTAATGACTATTATCTCAAGCAAGATAAGGTCAGCGACAAAGTTGTAGTTTTGGGAGGCGGATTGGCAGGCTGTGAAGTAGCCATCCATCTTGCTAAGGAAGGCAAAGTGGTACAACTGGTAGAGATGAGATCGGAACTGGCTCCGGATGCGAATATCAGACACCGTCCGATTTTGTTAAAGGAAATCGAAATGAATAAGATTCATGTTCACACAGGATATAAGGGCTTGCGTGTAACAGAAGAAGGTGTTGTCTGTGCGGACGCTTATGGGGAACATCTTGTTCCAGGTACTACAGTAATCTGTGCACTTGGACAGCGAGCAAGAAGAACTGTAGTAGAAGAGCTAATTGATTGTGCACCGTATGTTATACAGATCGGTGATTGTGTATCCGCTTCTACCATAACGACAGCAATATATCAGGGATATCATGCCGCACTTGATATCTAATTAATGGGAAATCTTCCTGAATGGCTAGAATAGGAATAAAACTATTCAAGTCAGAAAGGAAGATTTTTCCGCATTATACCGTCTTTGGGGGGTTATATTTGTCGACACATTCTTCCTTTGCCTTTTTTGTATATTTTAAAATGAAGTCAGACTTAGCGTCTGTATATGCATCTCGGTCATGCTCATATTTTTTTATAAGTCTTAATTTAAGTTTGCCATACTCGCTGGCAGCTTCTTTATGAGCTATAAGGTAATCTCTAAAATATAATTCATTCCAGTTATCATAGTAGCGAACATGTAAGTGATATACTTTTTCTGCAAATCCTTCTTTTGTGTATCCTTTATTAAAGACCATTTTCATGCATGGATTTTTTTGAGATGACATCAATATCCAACCATTATGTAGAAGGGTATCTGTTAATTGTTCAATATTAATTTCATTATCTACTTCCAATAAAATATCGACTATTGGTTTAGCAACCAATCCTTCAACTGCACTACTTCCTATATGATTAATACGTATAATATGGTTTTTATCAATACAATTTAAAAGTCTTTGCTGTTCAATTTCATACCAGTTTTTATAATCTATATTATGCTCTTTTAAGATGATGGGAAATAACTCCCACAATTCTTCCAGTGTCATTTCTGACAATTCTTTTCCCATATATATTTCACCACTCAAAAATATAAATACTCTTTAATTCGTCATTTCATAAAATACTGTGGGGAATAGGACATCTAAGATTAAAGATATTCGAACTACCATGTGAACTGTTTTTCGTTTAAAAAGAGATTAGCATAGCAACAAGTAGCTGTCAAATATGTTTAACTGCTTATTTTGACGTATTTATCCTTGACCTTAACATCAATGTCATACTTTATAATATAGTCAAATGAAAGCTGAGAGGCGATTAAAATGTTAATTAAAGAATTGTCGCGTAGGACAGGTGTGAGTGTACGGTCAATAAGGTATTATGAAACAAAGAATATCATAAATTCCAGGCGTATGGAAAACGGGTATCGGGATTATGATGATGATGCCGTTGAAAGAATTAATACAATTCAATTTTATTTCAGCTTAGGGCTTAATACTGATGATGTTGCAAAAATTATTGAGTGTCCAATTTCAATACAAAAAGACCGACCATTATGTAAGGCTGCTTATGAGTTATATAAAACTAAATTAAACGAAGTAGACAAGCAGCTTGACATATTGCGAACAGTACAGTTGCAGTTAAAAGAACGAATTAGGGAATTTGAAAGGCAGAATCATTAGTAAACATAAATAATTGTGGAGAAGAGAGGAGACATTATGGTTATTGATAGTCATGCACATGTAATATTTCCGCCAGAGCGACAAATACAATTAATGGCAGAGGCGGAAGTTGATTGTACTATTCTTTTTACTTCAACTATACACCCAGAAACAGCAACTAGTTTAGAAAGTTTTGAAGCAGAACTTAATAAGTTGTATGATATCTTGAATGGTGTAACAAACCCGCTTAATGAACGAATACGTGCTATCAAAGAACTAACAACAGTAATTGAAAGAAATCCAGAAAAATATATTGGTTTTGGTTCAATTCCATTCGGTTTATCTTATAAGGAAAATCTTGAGTGGATCGATAAATATATAGTAGCGAACAGCTTTCGGGGAATTGGAGAGTTGACCCCAGGTTCGGGGAAGATAGCTGAAATTGAACCCCTCTTTCGTGCTTCGCAGGAGTTTGGTAATTTACCGTTGTGGGTGCATACATTTATGCCTTTGAACTATGAGGATATTAAAGAACTACTGCTGTTAGCTAAAATGCATTCTACTGTTCCTTTAATATTAGGACATCTTGGCGGAGTAAATTGGCTAAATACCTTGAAGGCAGTCAAAGAGTTTCCTAATGTTTATTTAGATATGTCAGCAACTTTTACTACTATGGCACCATCTTTTGCTATAACAGAATATCCCGAACGCACATTTTTCAGTTCGGATGCCCCCTACTGCTCTCCATTAACAGCAAGAACTATTATCGAACAATTAGTAAAAGACCGTCATGTTATGGAGCAAGTGCTAGGAGGGAATATCTCGAGGCTATTAAAAATATGACAGTAAAGTTTAGAATTGCAAATAGGATTGTATCTGTTTCGTAAGAACTTTAAGAAAAAAATAAGGGTTTAGCAAAAACGGTGCAATGGTGGATTGTGCTGATATTATTGTATTTTTAGAGGAATTTAATGGAATATTGGCGAATGCAGATTAAGTATGGTTTAATATCCATAAATCGGAATTAGAGAGTATTTATTATGATTGGGGGGAGAATTTTGAAATATATAGACTTAGATAACTGGAAACGAAAAGAACATTTTAACTTTTTCCGCAGGATGGATTATCCTCAATATAATATTTGTGCAAATATTGATATAACCAAATTTCTAAGCTTTGTAAGAGCAAAGAAGATTTCGTTTAACTATGCAATGATTTATGCTTCTACTCATATTGCAAATGAAGTAATTAATTTTCGATATAGAATAAGAGAGAATCGAGTAATTTTACATGATAAACTTCATCCTTCATTTACTTATTTAAAAGCTGACGAAGATGATTTATTCAAATTTGTTACAGCAGAAATGAACGATGATATTTTTTCATTTACTGAATATGCTGAGAGAAAGGCTGAAAATCAAAACGATTATTTCAACTTAACGGATGTTGCTGGAAGAGATGACTTAATATATATAACTTGTATTCCCTGGGTATCTTTTACGCATCTGTCACATACTATTTCATTAAACAAAAATGATTCTGTACCAAGAATTTCTTGGGGTAAATATTTTTCAGACAATAATAAAGTTTTATTGCCGTTTTCTGTACAAGTACATCATGCATTTGTGGATGGTATACATGTCGGTATATATTTTTCAAAATTGCAAAATTATATTGATAACCAGATAATAAAATAAGTTGATAAAAATGGAGATCACAATGGGTGAAAATTTTTCGGTTAGTAATGCATTTCAAACATTTTTAAAAGAAGCTCCTGAGCATCAGGAGATATGGTTGGACACAGTGCAAAAGTTAGGAACAGCCAGTAAACTGGACGCTAAAACCGAAGAATTAGCGTACATAGCTGTTTTAGCTTCAGCCAGACTTGAAGGTGGACTGCCCTTTCATGTAAAACATGCCAAGTCTCTTGGAGCTACGAGAGATGAAATCATTAGTGCTGTTCTGGTGGGGTTACCTGCTGTGGGAAATATAGTAATTCAAGCATTACCTATAGCATTAAACGCATTTGATGACGAGTGATGAAATGATGAATAGTGATGAGCAATTAGCTTTGAGACCCTAAATTGAAAGAGATAACAGTCAATTCATCGCCATATGCTGTTTTGATTTACGAAAAGATGGGATTTGTGCGGACTGATGTTGAGCAAGAGATAAACGGGATAAGGTTTATACCTATGAAATTTAATATTCCTGCACGAAACCAATAAACTAATAAATCAATAACCCTATTACCTCTACCTTACAATTGATACGTCACAGCTGAAACGGTATATAGGGAAATTAACGGTTCTAAGGCTATTGCCTTAGAGCTATTTTATTTTTACTGCCATAATTGCTGCCAATGTGCTAATTTATGACAGTTTGAATTCTTGCAGGAAATTAATAGCAATACAGCAAATTTAACAAATACTGCATGAAGAAGTTTGAACATACTCTCAATCAGGGAAGGTAGAAATAGATTAGTATGGAGGAAGTTACAAATGACAAGTGGTTTGATGAATAATATACAGAATAAAAGAGAGATTTATATTGATAATCTCAGACTATTATTGATTATTTTAGTTGTTATGCAGCATATTTCTGTTACTTATAGCGGAATGGGGAGCTGGTATTATATGGAGGGGGAACATTCAAGTTTGCCGTCAAAGATTTTTTTCCTTTTCTTTAATTCTTTTAACCAGTCATATTTTATGGGATTGTTATTTTTCATCGCAGGTTATTTTGCTCCAGGTGCGTACGATAGAAAGGGTTTTTTCAAGTTCAATAAAGACCGATTTATTAGGTTAGGTATTCCTACAGTATTTTATATGCTTATCATACATCCATTAATTATGTATACAATGGGTGTAATTGGATTGAGAGCAAAACTTGAATTCATGCCGTATTACTTGAATTACATAGTAACGTTAAATTTTATTGGTGGTTCAGGACCACTATGGTTTGCGTTTGCTTTGCTAATATTTTCAATGATATATGCAGTGGTGCGTTTAGTCGTAGTAAGTAACACTAAAAGTGTTTCGAGAATACCAATTAAGACCAGTTACATAATGTTTCTAATTGGCTTAATTGCTTTGGGGGCATTTATTATTAGGTTGATACAGCCAATGGGTACGTCTGTCTTAAATATGCAGTTTTGCTATTTCTCACAATACGTTATTTTATTTATTATAGGGACAGTAGCTTATCGAAATCGATGGTTTTCTAATCTTAAATATCGATATGGTGTGAAATGGCTTAAAGCAGTGTTACTATTAGGACCTATTCTATGGAGTGTACTTGTAGTTGCAGGTGGGGCGTTGAAATTACAAAGTACGGAACTATATAATGGAGGATTACATTGGCAAGCTGTTGCCTATGCGTTCTTAGAATCATTTATAGGAGTTGCAATGTCAATTGGACTAATTGCATTATTTAAGGAAAAGTGCAACAAACAAAATAATGTACTAAAAGTCCTATCAGATAACTCTTTTGCAGTGTATATATTTCATGCTCCTATTATCATAACTATGGCAATAGTGCTGAGAAGCTTAATTTTGCCCCCAATAATAAAATTTTTTATATTGTGTGTAATTGCTATGCCAGTCTGCTTTGGTGTGACTAACTATATATTGAAGCGGGTACCTTTGCTTAATAAAATGATATAATTTGGAGGAACCCATATGTGTCTCACCTGTAGTATAGTTAAGGCTGATATATTGCCAGTTGGCGGGATAATTTATAAAGATGATTATGTGGTTTTACATCATTGTATTGACATAAATATACCAGGATATTTGATTCTTTCACCGTTGAGGCATGTCGAGTCATATAGTGATTTGAACCAAATGGAAATACAACATATCGGAATTATTATGAAGTTTGGAGTAACGGCTTTGGAAAAGATGGACGGCGTTGAGAAGGTATATGTAGCTAATTTCGGGGAGGAGACAACTCACTTTCATATGCATATCTTTCCGCGATATAAATGGATGCTAAACGATTTATCCAAAAATATATATACTGACAATAAAGTAGATGGAGCCAAATTATTTTGCTTTTGTAGAAAGCATTATAAAACGGTACCAAACCGTATGAAGCAGAATAATGTTTTGGCTGCAATTGAGTCTATTCGAAATTTGTTTTTACCATAGATGTGTGTATAAAAATTATTAAGTAACGAAGGGTGAGTGCAAAATGCTATTGATCCGACGTGGTCAAAATATGGAGTACATAACAACCGTAATTGCTGCCATTGTGCTGAGCTGTGTGAGCTGTGCCGTATGCCGTTAGTGTCAATTTATATACCTAAATGCCAAATAGTAAATTCAAATTCCGCCAGAAGTTGAAGATGGATGTTAATGATTATAATTTTCAAGGATTATGTATGATAAGTTAGGTTAACTATTTACTTATTGTTAATGGATAAAGCAATAATTTGTGTTTTGGAGGCTTTATGGACGATACCATCACAATTGTTGATTATAATCCCGACTGGGTAATTCTTTTTGAGAAAGAACGTATCTTGCTTAAGACAATTTTTGAAGATTTCATTGACATTCAACATATAGGTAGTACTTCAATATACGGATTAGAGGCAAAACCAATAATTGATATAATGCTTGGTGTCTCTGAACTTACATTAGTAGATAAAAAACAAATAAACATGTTAGAGCTAAATGGTTATGAATATAGAGGTGAAGCAGGAATACCAAATAGGCTGTTTTTCCGTAAAGGGATACCACGTACCCATCATTTGCATGTTGTCAAATATAAAAGCGATTTTTGGTTAGAACATCTACTTTTTCGGGACTATCTAAGAGCTTTTCCCAAAGTAGCAGAAGAATATGGAAGACTTAAGAAAAGGCTTGTTCTAAAATATTCAGATGATAGGGGAAAATATACTGAAGGTAAAGGACCGTTTATTAATGAGGTGCTAGAGAAAGCTAAAATGTGGATGAAGGAAAGGGGCGATGTAACTGTACAGTAACATAAAAGTAATTCTAATTGGCGGTAGCCCTATGAGTGGCAGATGTGTGTATAAAAATTATTAAGTAACGAAAAGAGACTGCTTTGCTTATTATTGGCGTGCAAAATGCTATTGATCCGACGTGGTCAAAATATGGAGTACGTAACAACCGTAATTGCTGCCATTGTGCTGAGCTGTGCCGTATGCCGTTAGTGTCAATCTATATACCTAAATGCCAAATAGTAAATTCAAATTCCGCCAGAAGTTGAAGATGGATGTTAATGATTATAATTTTCAAGGATTATATAAAGTATTAATGATGCTTTTGGTCATCAGGAAGGCGATAGAGTATTGAAATTCTTTGCCAAACAACTGGAAGAGGTGTTTGAAGGGATAGGGGTTGCCATTCGTTTGGGTGGTGATGAGTTTATTATTATGCTGAATGAGAGAAGAGAAAGAAGACTAGAGCAGTATATCAAAACACTAAATGATAAGATTGATGCATATAATGAAAGTAGTGACATGCCTTACCGTATCCAATTTAGTTGCGGCAGAGCAATATTTGATGATTCATTTGATAATGTATATGAGTTTATTCGTCATAGCGATAAGCTCATGTACGAAGATAAGCAAAAGAAAAGAACGGTAGAAGCAAGCTGACCACTATAAGAATTGCTAACTGTTGTAGTATTGGCGTTTTCCATTTAGTCACAATTGACACGTCGCACCCGAAATGCTATACTAATTATCGTTATCTCAACTAGTGCCATTACTGCCGAACCTGCCAATTATGCCGATTTGCCGTCACTTTTGAAAATGCCATTTGAATTCCATTCTGATGCCATTGGTATAAAAAAAGGCGATTTTTCGGTATTAAATATGGTATAATAAGCAGTAAGTAAGTGGCTAAATACTGATAAATCAATAGTTCGTAGTATGCGCGCCCGTAGCTCAGGTGGATAGAGCGGTGGTTTCCTAAACCGCGTCTCGCGGGGGTTCGAGTCCCTCCGGGCGCACCATTTGAATATTACAGCGGCAAGGCTTTGGAGAATTCCAACCTTGCCGTTTTTTTGTCTTTTTTTATGTTTTATATGCTATTTGTATGCTATGGCGCTTTCTTGCGAGAGTAAGAAGAGAAGTAGGTGATTTTTCAGGGGAGAGTAGCTTTGTTTGATAGAAGGTATTGGAAGTACTTCTGATAAGTTAAGAATAGAAATTTTGAACTAGTAACTTAGCGCATACTTTGAAGACATTGGTTTGTTGTTTCCTCAAAGAAAGATAATGCTCGCATTTTTGTGCAATTTAAAAATGAGGAAGGAAATTTCGTGCAATTTTCCATAGGAAGTGAATATACAGATAAGAAGATATTTATAGAAACTTTCACTAGAAAAGTTGAAAATCTAAATAATGACTCGAATATAACAACTGTTGAAAAAGAAGAAAAAACGACGATACAAATCAAGTAAGATACTGATTCCGCGACAGTTATTTAGTAGAAGTAGTCTACCGAAAACCGGATGAGGGGGTGAGATTTTCAGTTTAGAAAGGAGGGAAGACTGAAATAAAAAAACGAGGAGTGGAATACCACTCCTCGTCATTAAGATTAACGATCCGTATCGGGAATAATGTTTTTGTTATCTTCAGCTTGTGGAGGTAAGGGTTTCTTTGATTCTTCTAAATGCTTTTTAGTGGGCATAGGACGCTTCTGATCCTCGTTATTTTGGGGAGGGAGAGGTTTTTTTTCATCAAGTTTGCAGTTTGGATCAGACGGGTGGTTTTTCCTACAGTTTGGATCTTTTAAATGATTTGAGTTCTTGCACGTTTCTTCGCTAGGTTTCTGGTTTTGATTATGTTCTTGCGCTTGAACAATCGATGGTTTTTCAGGAAGCTGCTCATTCGGGGATGCGTATACAGATATGGTTCCAGCACCATAAACCATTGCTAAACCTAAAGCGAGAGACAAAACTGCTTTATTTTTATTCAACAACATACTAATCAACCTCTTTTCGAATATTTAGTACCGTTGTTTGGTACGATTACATCTTAACAATTAATTTTTAAAATTACTTTAAAAGAAAATGCAAATAATTAGTCACGCAAGAGTAGAAAGAGCGATGTACCTTTATATAGACAAACAGAATCCAATAATTGAAGTTGAGATAAAGGTGGTGTAACCATGAACTGTGCATCAACGCCACAGAATTGCATTAGGTCGTATAAGGCCTGGGCGATAGATTTAGACGCAGCAGAGGAAGAGATATTTCCTTGCACCACGATAAAAGCCACGCCTGCTGACTGGAATAAAATTAATTCCGAGATTGCAGCAAAGGATAAGCCTGTTACGGTTGATATAATGGGTGAGTTGAATAGGGCTAAAAAGCACGAGAAGAAGCCGGAAATACCGTTTGAGGATATACCGCGTAGGCCACAGAGGTTAGAGCCTCAGTATGAGCCGGTGATGTTTGATATTGAACCGAGGCAAGTCGGCTAACCAAGTCTAAGGAAACCAAGACAAATAAAGGGAGTGGGGGAATAAAAAAAGAGCAGCCTATGCTGCCCTCAGATTGATGGATGATTGGGACGATTGGTATTTTTGGCGCCAAAATTATTCTCGCTTTTCTTATTGCTGTATTCTTTGGCTTTTTTCAGCTTAAAAGCATCGTTAGCCTTATTTACTTTTTTCTGGCCCAATAAATATCACCTCCCGTTAATTATTGTTTGCGGGATCAATATTTTAAATACTGAATATGAGGTGCCAGTGGTGGACGTGATTGAACGGATTGAGCGGGGAGATAATTAAACCCGGCCAGAATGACCGGGTTTAATTACAGGATGATATTTAGACAGAAAATCAACGCCGCGGGAAACATAGAGGCATGCAGGACACGCGAGGGTTACAAAACTGCCTTGGGGCACATAAACGCCGTGGGAAGCAGAGGGGCATACACGAAACGCGAGGGTTACAGAATATTATAGGGTTACAAAATTTAGGAGAGCATGGACGCGGGTTACAAAATTGACGCGGATAACAACCATAAGGCAAACACTGACGAGTATCGTATTCACTTAAGGATTCTTCGCGTTCATCCCAGTCCATTATTTCTGGATCTTCCCAATCCATATTTTTATATCTATGTGACATATTGCACCTCCTATATAGAGGTTAAATAGTTATCATGGCACGATTTTAAAACCGACGGCGGCGCCGGAAAAGGAAGAACGGAAAGAAAAATGGGAAGAAGGGGAAACCACCGAATCGACCGAACCCTCCGAACCCTCCGAACCCTCCGAATCTGCGGCCACCGAAACCGCCGAATCTACGTCCACCGAATCCATCAGGATTACCGGGCGGATCATCGTTAGGATTGTCAACATCCATTGAACCCATATCAGCTGGTGCATCACACATTGGACATTCATCTTGTTGATCATCATACTCGCAACCGCAGTGAGCACATATTCTGCGTATGTCGTACTCGCAGTTGCAGTCTTCGTAAACCCTGTATTTCATGGAATAAGTACCAATACATCTTCTCCCAGGTGTCGGCATGGGCTCGCATGAAGGCATACATTCATGCATTGGCATACAGTCATTGTCCTTCCTTGGTTTACAGCGATTCATTTTCATACCTCCAATAAATTTTTGCTGATTCTTATTTATTTTATGCACGATTATGGTGAGATGTTAAGTAAATTTAAGGCGGTGATAAATTTTGAAAGCCATAACCATTCTGCAGCCGTGGGCAAGCAGGTGATTCTTATAAAAATAGAAAAGCCAGAGCTCTGCTTCATACAGTCGCCCTGACTTAAGGAGTTGCGCACTCCGATAATAGTATTTCCAAATGATACTAAGTACATACAGATAAAGGGCAGCTAGTCTGCCCTATTCGGCTTTTTATATTATGGGGGTGGGGTAAAGGTGGAGATAAACTGTATGGGTATTTATTCTTGAAACCATACAAGACGCTGTCACTATAATTGCTGCAATCGCAGGAATAGCTAAGACGATCGTTGAAATGTGCGAGAAGTGGCATAAAAGAAAACATAAATATTAATATGGATATTAATTAGAGCCCAATTTGGGCTCTTTTTTCATGCACTTTTCGACGCTACAATCCACAATTATCCTTTTTTTGCTAAAGTTGTTTTGATGCGGGAAAGGAGGGATAATATGGATGGCGTTAGCATGGTTTTGCGCGAAATTGAGTATCTTCGTCAAAAGCTAAATCAGATTGCTATTGAAAAAGGTGTTTCGAATTCAAAAGTAATAAGACTTAGTAAACAGCTTGACGAAGTTCTCAACGAGTATCAAAAAATGATCACGAAAGAGTAAGAGTGGAAAAACCGTCCTAAGTGGGCGGTTTTTTCATGGCAGGGATTAATTCCCTTTTGCCGAAGGGTGTTGAATTACTGAGCAAATAATAATGTATGAGTCCTATACGGGCTCTTTTCGTTTACCCATTTATCGGAGGTGCAACCAATGGCACAACAGGTAACATGTTCAGATACAGAGTGTCGATTTTATGAGGCTGGCAAGTGTATCGCTGATCTGGTTGATCACACTTCAGATAGGTTCTGCACCTCAGGTCGCAGGAAGCCGAGGGATGAAACGCCGGAGTTAATGCAGACGTTTAAGGCTGGTTGTCGTGCCACGCATAGTGGGTATAAATCGAATCATGGAAGGATAGTAAAATAAATGATAAATATATATTGCGCTCATGACGAAATAGTTGAGATTGAAAAACTAATTCCAAATCCTCGTAAATGCGACATAACTAGTAAATTAGATCGTTTGATCCGTATCCAGGACTTTAAACCCACACCCGACAAACTAGGGTATTATAGGTATAACGATACTTATAATGCATACTTTGAGATTTTATCTTACGATAAGAGATACTAAATGATGCAAAAAAACGAAACAGAGTTTTGTTTGAAAAATTAGGTTTTTAATTTATAGCCGTATCCTCCGGGGTGCGGTTTTTTTATTATAATGTTCCCGGAGCAAACCCATCATGTATAGCATAGTATGTAATGTCCCTAATACATAATGAAGGAGGCATGCTTTATGGGATTTGGTAATTTCGGAGGAGGTCGTGATAGTAGCTGTTTTATAATCATCATTATAATACTGTTACTATTCTTCTGCTTCAACGATGAATGTAGTTCAACCTGCTAACATAGTTCGATCGTAGTAAAATCCACAACTAAATCTAAAGTGCGGCCCGCTTAGATATCGGTTGTGCTATAAGTCGCCTGTTCTTAGGGATAGGCGACTTTTCTCATTCATCCCATCTTTACCACTAATAATCCACTGGCCAGACGGCCGCAAATTCGAGATCGATAAAATAATGGACGTTCGCATGGCTCCATCACTGATCGGCGGCGGTCACGGGATGAGGTATGTTTGCCGGATCAGGAATAAGAGGTCAATTTGTTTCATGATGATCTGGACGGGAAATGGTTTATTGAGCATTAATTAAAGCCCTCGGCGCTGGCCGGGGGTGTTTTTGATATTTAAGGGAGGATTATCTCTGTTTTTGTATAATTTTACAACTTAAAGTAAAGTTATTTTGGAGGTATCATGGAAGGCGTTCTTTTATCTCTTATTAAAGAAAAAGATATTACTATGGCTTATACCATAGGTGCACCCCCGCACATTGGGATTTACTGTCGTTCTTCGATGCCAAGATAAAATAATCCGTGTATACGTTTACCAAGGATTTGGAGAACCAGAACTGGAAGAAGTAATAAATGATATGTTAATTCGTAGTGAAGCATTATATCTTTCGTATCCTGAATACTGTAAGGAATTTGAGTATTATTCCAGTAACAAGACAAAGAAACTATACTACTACGATAGAAAGCTAGGAAGAAAATTAATGAAACTCCTGGGTGATGATTTTGAAAGGTTTCGGGAAAATAATGATTATTGATATTTGCTGAAATTGGTGGTGCAACTGGTGCAACGGCGGAGCAACAGGATTAAAGGAACATAAAAATTTTATTTTTGCGGTTTCCTAAACCGCGTCTTGCGGGGGTTCGAGTCCCTCCGGGCGCACCATAAATGCAATGAAAGCAAGGTTTCAGAGATTCTGAGCCTTGCTTTTTTGCGTCTGTTTTGTAGTTTTGTATGTTATGGCGCTTTCTAGATAGAGTAAGAAGAGAAAATTGAGTAGTTTACATTGTTATTTTAAAAGTAGGTACTGGAAGTACTTCTGATAGGTTTAAATGAAAGGCTGGAAGTTATACTCACCTTACAGCCTCTTTATGCGTCGCAAAAACTTTCCTAGCAACCCCAACAGCATTTAGAACTCGCGGAAATCCTATATAAGGAATGCACTGCATAAAAATCTCGATAATTTTATTTGGTGTAATTCCTACGTTTAGCGCCCCATTGATATGTACCTCCAGCTGATTTTCACAGCCGCCTTGGGTTAATAAGCTTGATAAGGAAACCATTTCCCGTTCCGGTAGATTCAATTCTTCCCGGCAGTATATATCACCAAAAGCAAATTCGACAATGTACCTGCCTAAATCGGGTGCAATATCCTTAAGAGCGTTAATGACATTTTCACCAGCTGTACCATCTACCTCTGCCAGTTTTTGTACCCCTTGTTCAAATCGATTTAATTCCATTGTTGTGACCTCCTGTATTTGGTATAATTGAATTGTAAATGTTAAAGTATACTTTAAGTCAAGAGGATTTTTTCAATGAATTATTCAATAGGACAATTTTCAAAGCTAACTAATCTTAGCGCTCCTACACTCCGCTACTATGAGCAGGAACAATTAATTGTCGTCAGCCGAGATTCCGGTAGACGGCGGTATTATACTACAGAAGATATTGATTGGATTTTATTTATCAAAAAGCTAAAAGATACAGGCATGCCCATAAAGGCTATCAGAGAATACACCGTACTGCGCTATCAGGGCGACTCGACCATTAAGCGAAGGTTAGAAATACTCGAAAACCACAAACTGACGGTCATGCAGGAAAAGGCCAAATGGGATAATAATCTGCAAAATCTGGAGGAAAAAATTAAGGTATATCAGCACAAATTAAAAAATAATGCGCCATAAAGCAAGGCTTCAGGAGTTCTGAGCCGTGCTTTTTTTACGCCTTTTGTAGCTTTGTATGCTATGACGATTTTTGTAGTAGGTAAAATGAAAAAACGAGGATTTTGGTACGGCCCGACATATTTCGTTGCCAGAAGAAGTTTTGAGAAGTACTTCTAATGGGAGTCGACGCATTATATCAATATAACAACTTTTAGATTATATTTGGTCATCGCTTAATATAGTCACATCAAGAGGATTTCTATCTACAAGTCGTTTGAAGCTATATTGGGGGTAACCAACCATAACAGCTCCTGTTATCGACTTATTTTCTGGAATTTTAAATAATCTTAGTAATGGGGCGTAGTTTGAAAACGCGCACATTTCAAAGAGACCTGCCCACGCAGAACCTAGCCCTAATGTATTTGCAAACAGTTCTAAATAAGAGAATGATAAAATTGTATTTTCACGGCCGTTTTTAAAATCCTTTGGGGCAGTTGCTATGATAAGATGGGGGGCAGAATGGAAAATTCCATCTATTCCACTTTCTCTAAAGGCACGAATATGCAAAGGGAAACTCCACCAATGAGATTGATTTTCTTCCATCCATTCAATTACTGTTTCAGTTGCCTTTTTTAGTATTTTAGCATCATCGGCAATAATATAGGAAATTCCCTGTTTATTGCTAGCAGTAGGAGCAAAGCGTGCGACATCAACTAATTTTAATAGTAGATTTCGTGGAATACTTTCATTTTTATAACAACGAATGGAGCGACGCGACCTAATAAAATGATAAGCGGTATCACTATCAATAACCGGGAAGCTTGTTAGGGAAATTTGGTTAGATAATGGTGTCTTACTATTATCGATTGCTGTATTTGGGCATATGGCGACACAATGGCCACAGCCTATACATGCTTGTGTTACAGTTACGCTGGGGCCACTTTCTTTCATTTGCAGAATTCTAGGAGGACATATGTTTACGCAAATTCCGCATCTAGTACATTTTTCTTGATTAACATGAATCAAATCCATTGTATCACTCTCCGTTTTTTTGACCATTAAATTTATGATTTTATTATGATATAACAATAGATTGTATAGTTATAAATAACAAGTAGACACTTAAAAGTGCTATAGTATCTATTAATATACTGTAAATACGAATTGAGCTAATTTTTTAGGAGTGGAAATAATTGATTAAGTTTACAGATACGGAATATCAATGCGCAATGGAAGTAACTCTAAGATGTTGAAACAACAACTCCGAGCATTGAAATATTACGACGAGTCTGGAGGAAAGTTGAGGGAATGGGAGGACAAAGCAATAAGCCTACCTTGCAGGGGTTCGAGCCCTCCCGGACGCACCATTAAAAAAGGTTCTGCAAGCGTTATACTTGTAGAACCTTTTTTGTCCAGATGGAAAGTATAACTTTCCCTGGATTGAACGAGTTTAAGGCAATATGAGATTAGTCAGTAATAGTAACAGGCGTTCCAATAGGAACTAACCGCGAGAGTTCAAGAACGTCCTTATTATACATGCGTATGCATCCGTGCGATACCAATTTCCCGATAGAGGATGGATTATTGGTACCGTGGATACCGTAGTGCGGTCTGCTCAAGCCCATCCACATGGCACCAAAGGGTCCACCAGGATTGGGTGCCTTATTAATGATATTGTAGGTGCCCGATGGCGTTGGGGTAAGCATTTTGCCAACCCCGACGGGATAGGAGCCTATAGGTGATCCATTCTTATAGAGTGTAAGACGCTTAGTCGATAAATTTACAGTGATCGAATAGGCCACTGTATCACCTCCTGTTGTATCATATGCAGCACAAGAGGTACGGCTATTTCGTTTGGTAGTGCATGGTAAGTCCGGTTCTATTTGGAGAGATACCAGAGGTATATATAACCCTACCGGTAGTACAATATATTCGAGATAGTTATTTTGACTACATAACAAAAACAAGTGATCTATTAAGTTTGCCAGTAAGCGGGGAAGGAGGCTAAATTGAGGTAAGGTTTTGTAGGGCTTTGGAACGAAATCTATATTTGTCAATGATTGGGACAGGTATGTAGAAACGTAGTCCGGAATTTTATACGAAAAGAGGGATTGCATGGAGAGGGAATGTGTTAATTATGACCACAATGAACAGTTAAAAAAGCGTCTGAATCCGCTTCAATTTGCCGTGACTCAAGAAAATGCGACTGAAATGCCCTTTCAAAACGAGTATTGGGACAATAAGCGTGAAGGTATTTATGTTGATATCATTTCAGGGGAGCCGTTATTTAGTTCAGTGGAGAAGTTTAATTCCGGATGTGGGTGGCCGAGTTTTACAAAGCCGTTAGATAAAGAGAAAATACGAGAAAAGGTTGATACAAGCCATGAGATGGTTCGTACAGAAGTGCGCAGTAAAAAAGCAAACTCACATTTGGGACATGTATTTACTGATGGTCCACAACCCGGGGATTTACGATATTGTATCAATTCTGCCGCCTTGCGATTTATTCCCAAAGAAGAATTGGAGCAGGAAGGCTATGGAGAGTGGCTGACATTATTTCAGAAGGCCTAGTGTTTATTGAGGTTCTATTTATAAGTTGATATATGTACTTGTTTTATATATAATTAAAAGGTCGTATGGATTTTGATTATATTGAATTCTTATAAATTGGTATTTACCAATTTATAAACCCGTCTTGCGGGGGGTTGAGTTTCTCTGGGCGTGCATAGTAAAAACAAGGCTCCGTAGACATTAGTCTACGGGCCTTATTGCTTTTCTATATGTCGACTTTGCTTATTATGTTGCTTAACCTATGTAATAAGAGAATTCAATAGCGATTCAATCCGAGTAAAAATTTAGACAGATGCGATTAAATGCGTGTCCTTAACTTTGGGAGATTAGATGAAATTATGCAAAAACAACTATTATGGACTCAAGAATTTTTGGGAATGAGCTTGAGTAGCTTTTTTCAGTATATGACCCATTACGCTCTTATCGTTGCTCTTCCGGTCTTTGTTATAGATGCACTACACGGTAGTGAATGGCAAGCAGGATTGGCAATGACCTTTTTTCAGATCGGAGCTGTTCTCTGTCGTCCTCTGGCAGGTAAGTGGATAGACCAATTTAATAAGAAGAAAATGTTGTTACTATCGTTAGGGCTTTTCTTGTTGGTTAGTGTCATGTATTTAGGCATAGGGGGACTGTGTTTTTTATTAGCGATACGCCTACTCCACGGAGCTGTATTTGCAACAGGCACTACAACAGTAGCAACGATGGCAGCACTGGTGCTTCCGCAGGAGCGTAAAGGAGAGGGTATTGGTTATTTTGCCGTATTTTCTAATTTAGCGATGGTAATCGGTCCCTTTTTGGGGTTAATAATTATTGCCCACTATCAATTTAACATATTATTTGCAGGATGTGTTGTTTTGGCGATATTATCTTTCTGGTTTGGAAATAGAAATAACTTGCCAGATGACATTAGCAAAGCAGTGGAAAAAACGAAAAAATCTTTAGAGGTAAATAGCTTTGTAGAACCCCGAGCCTTGCCCATGGCATTGATGGGTGGCCTAGTATTTTTTGCCTATGCAGGTGTGCTGGTGTTCAGTCCTTTATATGCCAAGCTGCTTAATCTCGCAGAATATACCAGCGCTTTTTTTGCCGTGTTTGCTTTAGCTATTGTGGCGACTCGGCCGATAGTGGGGAAGGTATTTGATCAATCTGGTGCTAATGCTGTAATTTATCCGGGGTTCGTTATGTTCGTGCTTGGATTAATTAGCTTGAGTCAGGTTCAAGGATTGTTGGGATTTTTAACATCAGGGGTTATTATTGGGATCGGTTTTGGAGCACTTAGCCCTGCTTTTCAAGCATTAGCTATACAAAATTCCCCCGGACATCGTGCAGGGGTAGCCACGGCCACATATTTTTTAGCATTGGATATAAGTGTAGGACTTGGTTCCTTTTTTCTTAGTGTGGTGACTGCCCACGCTGGCTATCGTGGCATGTATTTGTGTACGGCGGCAGTTCTCGGTTTTGCCGTTGTAGTTTACCATGTTTTATGGCGACAAAAAGCTGTGTTGGCCGGATGAAACTGATTTGAAATAGCTTACCAAACTGCGTCTGTCGAGGTTCGAGTCCTCCCGGGCGCACTACTTATAAATTAAGACTCTGTAGACATTTTTGTCTACGGAGATTTTTGCTTTTCAAGGATGTTCAAGGGACGGAGTTAAAGACAACTGTGTGTCAACAACCCCGTCCCCTTGACAGTCTCCTTGACATTCATAATCGAACTATTTTTACTGGATGAGCCCGTTGTAATTGTTTACCCATATCTGAGAGTTCTACAATGTAGGCGGGACTAAAGTCAGCGTCATCACTGGTGGTATCTTGAACGATGTAATTTGATAACTCTCGCTTATTATTAACTTGATTAAGATGGGATAAGGCATTATTAGGAGCAATAATATCAATAGACATATGACTTTACCTCGTAGATCATATTCTTTATTACTACTACTATGCTATTATTGGCTAGATGTGTCAATATAAAATTTTGCTGAGTTAATAAATTATTTGCGATATTCTATAAGCGTGTCAAAGCATACGACGGAACAACAGCAGGGGAGTAAGCTGCTGTTGTTCTCCAGATGGAAAGTATAACTTTCCCTGGATTGAACGACTAAGGCTTCTGCCGGCGTCCTAAAGGACTTGGCACAAGCCAAGTCTTATCTTATCTTATTTTGTTGTCGGCAGCTTTAGAAACAATAGCACAAAATGCAAAATTTATTGCAGCATGAAGAAAAAAAGAATAAACTAGAATAGAAAGTAGTTTATTATACAAGATTCTAAATTATTATTATCGGAGGCGACGATATGTTCGAAAAAATTTTGGTTCCTATTGATGGTTCAGATAGGGCACTATTGGCTGCTAAATATGCGCGAATTTTAGCCGAAAAGTTTGACAGCTCGGTCACCTTGATACATATTATCCAAAACCCGGCCTACATCATGCCAGACACCATAATCCCATCGTTGCTCATAAAGGATTTAGAAGCAAGTGGCAAACGTATTTTGGATAAGGCTTTGGAAATTTTTGATGATTTTGACGGTAGGGTTAATACGTTGGTGGAGTACGGACATCCTGGCATAAGAATTGTTGATGTTACGGAAGAAAGAGACTATTCCTTGATCGTCATGGGACGCAGGGGTTTAAGTGATGTCAAAGGGTTATTGCTTGGCAGCATCAGTAACCATGTTCTTCATCACGCATCTTGCCCAACCCTGATTATAAAAAGTAATGATGAAGGGTAAGGCCTATTTGCCAACAGGGTTGATGATACATTGAACAAGGGGCTGTGGAAAAGCTTAGAGATAAGTTATCCGCAGCCCTTTACACAATAGTCTTAAGAACATAATTGGGAGTTGTGAAAAAATCCAATAAATTCTAAACAAATTCTAAAAATTGGTGATTATTATTAAAGTATGGATCCGGGATCAAAAATAAAGGAAGTGTTCCTATGAAAATCGTATCCAAAAAGGTAATTATATACTCAATGCTTGGTATAATGCAAGTTGGCATGGTATCATCGGTAGCTGCCGCAGCACCAGGTCCCCTGCTCAACAGTGACTCGCAACAAATAGTGCAGCTGGACCGCTATGATCGTCATTACGACCGTGACAATGCCCGGCGACGGCACCATGACGAGCGGATGCGCCGAGAAAATGAGCGGCACGAAAGAGAAATGAGGCGGCGCCATCACGAGAGCGAACGAGCGTGGCGTGAGCGGCAAAGGCGTGAAGACGAGCATCATGACCGTGCATTGCGCGATATTGCAGCCATTTTGATTGGGATTGCAATTGGCAGCGCATCAAATGATTAAAAACAACGTAGCCGTCTGCCGCCCTTGGACGGGCAATTTTTCCCTAGACATTCCAGTCGACTAAGTGGATTATTTCTTTTATAATAGTACTATTAATTCATTACTGGAAAGGGAAAATGCCGTGAAACCCATACGATATGTGGTAAATATCTCAGCATATCTTCGCCATATCTATAACATTGCCTATAGAAATAAGGAGATTGAAGTTACAAGATACGAAGTGGCTCAAATTCAGCTTATTAGATAATCCAGAGGAAAAGTCCGGCGGCTATGGCTGTCGGGCTTATTTATTTCCAGATGGAAAGGTTAACTTTCCCTGGATAGAACGACTATACCCCTAAAGGGCACAGGCGGCTTCTGCCGGCATCCTAAGGGACTTGGCACAAGCCAAGTCTTATCTTATATCGTACACTAATGGATAGGGAAATAAAAAGAAGAGCTTACCCACAAATTATTATAGTTTTAATAATTATTTACGCAAATGTGTGTTACAATAATAGTGTATCAAGCAGTATCATAGGTGGATTACATATCGAGGCTGTTCGCTTGAGGCAGAAAAATAAACAGTGACGAGGAGTGTATATTATGTGCGATGAACTAGAACCTGAAATGACTGATGAAATCCCGGTACTCTTTACCGATGATGTTGAACTCCTTGGAGACCGTTTGATGGACATTATAATTGCAATGGGCTTGCCGGAAGAGCAGACCAATGCGGCGCTAAGACTGATTAATGATGCAGTGGAAGAGCATCATGAAAACATTCTTGATACCTTTGAGGATACGATCGAGATTGTTGAGAATGAAGAAGAAGAAGAGAACGATTAGTTTTTTAAAAGCCGCGAATTCGCGGCTTTTAATTTTTCCCCCTTGCTAGGAAAATTTTTCATTTTCCCTAGAGAACTCTTATAAAGTATAATGGGTAGGGAACTAAAACTTTACAAGAGCAAGGATGAGTAAATGCAAGCGAAAATACGGATGCCTGTGGTATTGGCGACATTTTTTGTATTGGTTCTGGGATTGATGCCATTAGCGGTTAATGCCGCAACTGATGGTTGGTTAAATCAAATTGCTGCTCAGCTAGTTCAAATACAAAAAGCTCCATTGCAGGGAAAGTTAATCGTAATTGACCCTGGTCATGGTGGCAGTGATACTGGTGCCATCGGTCCCCATAATGTGATGGAAAAAAATGTGACACTGGCTATTAGTAAAGAATTGCGTAATTTATTGACAAACGGTGGGGCAACCGTAATTATGACTCGTACAGCTGACAAAGATGTTGCTTACGCTGGAGCAGATGACAAAGAAGAGCTAGCAGCTCGTGTTGCGATTGCCAACAAGGCCAATGCAGATTTATTTGTAAGTATCCACGCAGATTCTTTTTCAGACTTGGAAGGTGGTACAACAACCTATTCGTATGATACGAAGGATGATAGTATTGCCCCATTGGTACAAGCTAATTTAGTTGCGCAATTAAAGCTATATGACAGGGGTGTTCAACAGAGTGACTACTATGTCCTCAAGAATACCAACATGCCAGCGATATTAACAGAGGCAGCTTTCATCTCTAATCCCAAGGAAGAGAAATTGCTTACTAACAGCAGTTTTGACAAAAAAATCGCAGTAGGAATTTACAATGGAATTAAGCAATATTTTGGCAGTTAGTTACTATATAGGGACACTGGTCGCCCATATTTTTGCAGGAAGATCATAGAACAGGTTGGTCGGAAAAAGATGCTGTATATTGGTTTAGAGTATTAGCTGATTAAAGAGAGTTAGCACTAAAATAAGAAGCCGTAAGCATTGAGCTTATGGCTTTTTGTTAAGCCCTGGAAATTATGTGAAGAGATTCTTTGGGGGTAGGAATAAATGCAGATACCTCTATCGCAGTAAGAAGGCTGCCATAGTACAATAGATACTATGATAGCGAAACGGATAAGCATAACACTGCTAGCAAATGGCAGGTAGCAGGAGGCATGTATGAGGATTGAGAACAAGCTGAAGAAAAAAGTTTTAGGACTTGAACGAAATATATTTTTTACAGGGATAACTAGTTTTTTTACTGATACGACAACAAAGATGATCTATGCTGTTATGCCACTCTTTTTACTGTCGCTAGGCGCAACAAAGACCGAACTGTCGCTCATTGAAGGAATTGCCGAAAGTACGGCATCAATTATTAAGGCATTATCTGGCTTCTGGAGTGATAAGATTGGCAAAAATAAACCTTTTATGGTTGTAGGCTATGCTTTTACGGCAGTTATATCTCCGCTATTTTCTGTAGTAACTTCGCCGCTGCAGGTGCTGGCATTACGCTTTAGTGAAAGGATTGGTAAGGGAATAAGAACTGCACCCAGAGACAGTCTGATCGCCGGAACGGCAGGTGAAGGTGAAAGAGGGAAAGGGTTTGGCTTCCATAAAGCGATGGATAATAGCGGCGCCATAGTGGGACCGCTGCTGGCTTTCGCCATTTTGTCAGTGTTCCCAGGCGATTATCGCAAGGTATTCTTGTTTTCCGTAGTACCGGGTATACTAGGCGTGCTGACCATAATTGTCTTTGTCAAAGAAGCGAAAAGGCATAAAGCCGAACTGGCTAGGAAAATTTCATTGAACGATTTTTCTAGTAGATACTATCTGTTTTTGGGGATCGCTTTCCTATTTGCCTTGGGTAATTCAACAGATGCCTTGTTGTTGATAAAGGCAAACGATATCGGTATAAAAGCGGTGTTCATACCGCTTGTTTATTTGATATTCAACTCGGTTTCGGTAATTTTCGCTGTTCCTATGGGTATGCTTTCGGACAAGTTTGGTAGGGAGAGACTTATCATCTTCGGATATTTACTCTATTCCATCATATACTTAGGCTTTGGCAGCGCGAACGATAAAATCATCGTAATTTTGTTATTTGCATTATACGGACTTTATAGTGCAGCGACAGATGGTGTGCAGAAGGCATTGGTTGCTGATCTTATAGACCGAGACAAGCGAGGGACAGGACTTGGTCTATACAATTGCCTCATCGGTATCACTTTATTGCCGGCAAGTGTTATTGCGGGTGTATTATATGACAAGGTTGACAATCAAGCACCCTTTTACTTCGGTTCAGCCATGGCGTTGCTTGCTGCAATCCTAATGGGTATATTTTTTGGGAAAAAAACTAAAGTGCAGTAATTATAAAAAGCCGGCAAATAACAGGCGGTTTCTTATTGAATTTCGGAAACTAAAATACTATAATAGTTTTTGAGTGGAGAAATTACACCACTATTGAGTGGCTTTATGAAAGAGGGAGATACAGTGGATGACGTAAAAAGCCTTATCCTCGACAAAGCAACCGAACGAATGGATCGCTTTGGTTTTAAAAAGACAACGATGGATGAAATTAGTAAAGACTGCAAAATTTCAAAAAAGACAATATATGAACACTTTATAGATAAAGATGACATGTTCCGATGTCTTCTCTTACGTGAATGTCATAAAACGATAGAGATACTATTTGCACAGATGGGAGGTGTATCTGACCCGCTTGAGAGACTAGTTCTCCTCATTAGGAATGCAATAGCGTATTTTAACCAGGATCACTTTATTACAAGAATACTAAAAGACGATGATTTGTTTGTGGCTTTGGCAACCAGAAAATATCATGAAATTATTGATGAAGAGATTATCGCAATTATTGCCGGGATTATTCGTGAAGGTAAACAGCAGGGGAAGTTTCGGGAGGTCGATGAAAAAGTCGTAGCTTATGCTGGGTTTAAGTTATTCCAAGCCTTCAGCTATGAGCGTACAAGGCCGTTGCACAAAGAAGAGGATTATACAGAGGTGCTTATTGATTTCATTGTCAACGCGCTTGTGAAGAAATAAATGTGGAGGGAGGTCTTTCTTATGCAAAAGGTTATTGCTGGCTGCATTGCACTGACTATTATGATTCTATCTTTGAGTTTTGCCGGCTGTTCAAAGACAGAAACAGTCCAGGAAGAAGCGCCGCTTGTTCGCTCTCAAACAATAAAAATGGATGCTATGGGGCAAACTGCAAGCTATTCCGGTGAAGTACGGGGGCGGTATGAGACTCAACTGGCATTTCAGGTTAGTGGCAAAATTATCAGACGTAACATTGAGCTTGGCAGCGTAGTTAATTCCGGGGATGTCCTTATGGAAATCGATGCCAAGGATGTACAACAAACGGTAAACATTTCCTCAGCTCAGGTTGCTTCAGCTCAGTCACAATTGGGTTTAGCCCAGAGTAACCTGGAACGCTATCGTAAGTTGTATGAGCAAAATGCGATTAGCCGTGCCCAGCTAGATCAATATGAGAACACGTATGAAGTCGCGCTGGCCACCGTCAACCAGTCAACAGCCCAGTATGCGCAAGGGGCTAACCAGCTAGGCTATACCTCGCTGGTGGCAGATAGTGATGGCGTCATTTCCAACGTCAATGTCGAAGCAGGGCAAGTAGTTAGTGCCGGCCAGGCGGTCATGACCTTGGTAAAGGGTGGTGAACGGGAAATTGAAATCAATGTTCCGGAAAATCGTATTGACGAAATGCGTAATGCCCAGCAAGTGAATATTAGCTTTTGGGCGCTGCCTGACGTTACCACAGTCGGAAAAGTCCGGGAAATTTCCCCGGTGGCTGATAAAGTCGCCCGAACTTATAAGGTCAGAATTAGTTTAATCAACCCGCCGGCAGCCGTGAACTTAGGCATGACTGCCAGTGTTGCTGTGGGGAGTTCCACTAGCCAGCAAGCAGTGTATATTCCGCTGGCAGCCATTTACCAGACTGGCGATACCCCGAATGTATGGGTTATTCAAGCGGGGATAGTCAGTTTGCGTCCCATAAAAGTCGGGGCTTTTGGTGATGGCAAGGTGCAGGTTCTGGAAGGACTTCAGGATGGTGAAGTCATTGCTACCGGCGGTGTACAGAAACTGCGGGAAGGGCAGAAGGTACGGCTATGAGTAAACTTAATTTGACCGAATGGGCTCTTAACCATAAGCAACTTGTGTATTTTTTTGTGTTGCTGACATTCCTGTCAGGAATATTGTCCTATCAGCAGCTAGGGAGAATGGAAGACCCCGATTTTGTAATTCGTCAGATGATCGTGTCTGTCTCCTGGCCGGGGGCAAGTGCCAGGCAGGTGGAAGAACAAGTAACAGACAAAATTGAAAAGAAGCTGCAGGATACACCGGGGCTGGATTATCTAAAAAGTTATTCACGGCCAGGTCAGGCTGTGATCTATGTGAATCTAAAAGATACGGTAAATGAAAAAGATGTCCGGCCTACTTGGGTGGAAGTGCGTAATATGGTCAATGATATCAAAAGCACCTTGCCCCAAGGAGTAGTTGGGCCTGCGTTCAATGACCGGTTTGATGATGTTTTTGGCAATATTTATGCCCTCACAGCAGATGGTTATAGTTATGAAGAGATGCGGGAAAAAGCCGAGAAAATTCGTAGAAGCTTACTCGGGGTAAGTAATGTGAGCAAGGTTGAGCTTATCGGTGTTCAACCAGAAAAAATTTATGTTGAGATGGAAAGCAGTAAACTAGCCAGTCTGGGAATCGATCCTGCTATTATTATTGCTGCCGTAAAAGCGCAAAACGCGATGACTGCTTCAGGTATGGTTGAAACAGTCTCAGATAATGTATATCTGCGGGTGTCTGGGTTGTTTGAAAATGTAGAAGGCCTTCGCAATCTGCCTATTCGCGTCAATGAGCGCACCTTCCGTTTGGGCGATATTGCCAAGATAGAGCGCAGTTATGTTGACCCCATGGAGCCCAAAATGTATTTTAATGGGCTGCCGGCCATCGGTATGGCGCTTTCGATGGAAAAGGGGGGGAATATTCTTACCCTGGGAGCAGACCTGGGGAAAACTATTTCCTTAATAAAAAAAGATTTGCCGCTGGGCATGGAAATTGGTCAAGTATCCAATCAACCCAAAGTGGTTGAAGAATCAATTGCCGATTTTGTTAAATCGCTATGGGAAGCTATTATTATTGTATTAGTAGTTAGTTTTCTCAGTCTTGGTTTTCGTTCTGGTATTGTTGTTGCTTTATGTATTCCCCTGGTCATTGCCGGTATCTTTGCCTGTATGAAGATGGGCGGAATAGATTTGCATAAGGTATCGCTGGGAGCGCTAATCATGGCGTTGGGCTTATTAGTCGATGATGCTATTATTTCTATTGAGATGATGACGGTAAAATTAGAGCAGGGGTGGGGTCGTTTTGAGGCCGCTTGCTATGCCTATAAGGCTACCGCCTTCCCCATGCTTACAGGCACGCTGATTACTTGCGCCGGTTTTATACCCATCGGTTTTTCCAAAGGGTCGGCAGCTGAATTTACCAGTAGTTTGTTTCCTGTTATGACTATTGCGCTGTTGATTTCCTGGCTGGTATCGGTTATGGTAACTCCACTCTTAGGTTATAAATTAATCCAACCCAAACATACAATTACTGAAGGTCATGATCTATATGATACCAGGTTTTACCGACTGTTTCGGCAGACACTTACATGGTGTTTGTATAACAAGAAGCTAGTGCTGGCCATAACAATAGGGTGTTTTATCGGTTCGATATTTTTGTTAAAGTTTGTACAACAGGAGTTTTTTCCGCCCTCAGTTCGGCCGGAACTCATTGTTGAGATGACTTTGCCGGAAGGCGCCGCCATAGCAGCCACTGAGCTAGAAGCACAAAAATTGGCAGCTAGTCTTACTGATGATCCGGATATTGAGGCTTACAGCTATTATGTTGGCAAGGGATCACCACGCTTTATCCTTACGATCGAGCCCAAGCTGCCGGCCAATAATTATGCGCAGTTTATTATTGTTGCTAAAGACTTGAACGCCCGGGAAGCCTTGCAGAAAAAAGTCACGCAGCTATTTGCCGACAACTTCGAGAATGTGCGGGGAAATGTTACTCTAATTCAGACCGGCCCGCCTTCGCCGTATCCTGTGATGCTGCGCGTTTCCGGCTATGACCATGAGCAGGTACGCGAGCTTGCGAAACAGGTTAGCGATAGTATGGCAGGCAATCCGACCCTGAAGAATATTAACTTTGACTGGAATGAAAAAAGCAAAGTCATGCATTTGGCAATTGACCAGGATAAGGCTAGGATGCTGGGAATCAGCAGCCAAGGCTTGGCTCAGGACTTACAGACCCAGCTATCGGGGGCATCTATCGCCGAATATTATGAACAAGACAAAACTGTGGGCATTGTATTTCGCATTGATGCTCAAAACCGGAAAAATTTAGTTAGTATTAAAGATTTGCCAGTACATATTGGTAACGGCAAATTTGTACCTTTAGAACAAATTGCTAAAATAAGCTATGAGGGCGAGGATGGTTTAATCTGGCGGTATGACCTAAAGCCAACAATTACTGTACAAGCAAAGGTTATTGACGGGGTAACTGGTAATGATGCCACTAAGAAGGTTTATGAGAATCTAAAACAGCTGCGGGACAGCCTGCCGGCCGGTTATAGTATTGAGGTTGCCGGGGCGTCAGAAAAAAGCAATACTTCTATAGGCTTTTTGCTTAAAACAGTGCCGATAATGCTCCTGGTTATTATGATACTGCTGATGCTGCAGCTGCAAAAGGTATCCTTAATGATTCTGACCATTCTTACGGCACCACTCGGGATTATTGGAGTTAGTCTCGCCATGTTAGTAACCCTGCGGCCAATGGGATTTGTCGCCGAACTTGGTATCTTAGCCCTTAGCGGCATGATTATCCGTAACTCGGTTATTCTCATTGACCAAATTGAACAACATATTAAAGCAGGGGAGACACCATGGGATGCTATCATCAATTCTGCTGTGCTGCGGTTTCGTCCCATTATGTTAACGGCAGCGGCGGCCATACTTGGCATGTTGCCGTTGGTCCCCAGCACTTTTTGGGGGCCGATGGCAGTGGCTATCAGCGGCGGCTTGCTTGGCGCAACGGTGCTGACACTACTTGCATTGCCGACAATGTATGCGGTATGGTTTAAGGTACAACCGACAGACAAAGCAGAGGGAGACAGGTAAAGAAGGGGGAGCAACATGAAAACGAGAAATACGGAGCAACACATCCGACGTGGTCTCAAGAATCGTCATATCCAGATGATTGCACTAGGGGGAGCTATTGGTACAGGGTTGTTTTACGGCTCGGCTACTGTGGTAAAGATGGCCGGACCGGCCATTACGTTATCCTATTTGATTGGCGGTGTTGTTATCTTTTTCATTATGCGGGCGCTGGGTGAAATGGCCGTAGCCCATCCGGTATCAGGTTCGTTTAGCCAGTATGCCTATCAATATTGGGGGGAACTGCCGGGTTTTATTGCCGGCTGGAACTATTGGTTCAATTATGTCGTTGTTGGGATGGCCGAATTATCGGTTATCGGCACTTATATCAATTATTGGCTGCCTGATATCCCTACCTGGGTTTCCGCGCTGGTGTGCCTGGTGCTCGTTACCTTGATTAATGTGATTAATGTGAAAGCCTATGGCGAGTTTGAATTTTGGTTTGCTATTATCAAGGTATTGGCAATTATCGGGATGATTGTTTTTGGTATAGCGATGATTGTTTTCGGTGTTGGCAATGGCGGGCAGCCTGTCGGCATTAGTAATTTGTGGAGCCATGGCGGCTTTTTTCCTATGGGTCTATATGGAGTTGTTATGTCACTGGTTTTAGTTATGTTTTCCTTTGGCGGTGTCGAGCTTGTGGGTATTACTGCCGGTGAGGCGGAAAATCCTAAGAAAATCATTCCGCAAGCCATTAACCAGGTGGTTTGGAGAATATTGCTATTTTATGTAGGCGCAATGACGGTTATTCTGGCAATATTTCCTTGGAATGAAATGGAGACAACAGGCAGCCCGTTTGTCCAGATATTTTCCCATGTAGGTATCTCCGCTGCGGCTAATTTGTTGAATTTTGTAGTTCTAACGGCTGCCTTATCAGCGTATAATAGTGCCTTATATAGCAATGGCAGAATGTTGTTTGGTCTGGCCCAGCAAAAAAATGCTCCGAAGTTTTTTGGTAAGCTTAATTCGGCTGGCGCGCCGGTAAATGCAGTGTTAGTTTCATCGACGTTTACCTTAATCACTGTGTTGGTAAGCTATTTAGATCCGGAAAAGGTTTTCTTATATTTTATGGCTCTAGCAACTATATCTATTATCATCAATTGGGCGATCATTTTAATTGTCCAGTTGAAGTTCCGCAATCAGCGGGTGCAGGCCAAGGAACCGCTCGTGTTTAAAATGCCATTTTATCCACTGGGGTCTTATTTTTGTTTGGCTTTTTTAGTGTTGGTTGTCGTTATTATGGCATTTATGCCAGATATGCGATACTCGCTGTATATTGCGCCAGTTTGGCTGCTGTGTTTGTATATTGCCTACAAATTGAAACCAAAAGCGTAGGGTGACTAAGTAAAAGGCCCCGTAGACAGTTGGTCTATGGGGCCTTTAGTTGATTCAAGGTTAAGTTTCAATTGGAATTGCACAATGGTTTTCTATAGGGTAAAATGTAAAATATGAAGCTCCAATAATCATTGATATAGGTATTAAAAATGAGCGCTAAACCGATATGTATAAAATGCCAGTATTATTATATTACCTGGGATAAGGTTTTCCCCTATGGCTGCAAGGCGATGAGATTTAAGAGTCACCGAATTCCTTCTGCTGTTGTCAAAGACTCATCCGGCCAGGAGTGCTTTGCCTTTGCGGAAAAGACCCAAAAGAAGGTGTAGGTGCCCTTGTATCTGTACATCATCCCCTCTTTAGCAAAAGGAGGGGTTTTTCTGTTTCGTAACTTAAGGATGCGGGAAGGGCTAAAAAATAGGTGGTATTTCGATGAGGAAGGTTTTTGGCGACCTCATAGACATGCCGTGCTGGAGATGGGGTTTGATTATCCCGAAGCCGATACCTGGTTAGACCAGTATATCGTTATTGATGAAACAGGAGATAGTAAAACCTATCGGCTTTGGTTTCATGATTATTCACTGTCAACAATTACACAGGTGTTGAATGAAAATGGTTTTGTCATTGAGAAAGTCTGGGGTGACTTGACAGGAGCAAATTATGCATGTGATAATGACTGGATTGCAATAGTAGCAAGAAAGATATAATCAGCAACCATGAAGAGAAGAGGACGATGCCAATGTTGATCACAATAAACAGAGCAATTCTACACATATTAGACTTTAATTCCGGGGTCACTGTTTTTTCACAGCAGGAATTAGATAGGGAGAGTAACAGTGTTATAAGCTTTTTAACCAAGCATATTGAGAAATCGTATACCGGGCAAAATGCGAAATCAGGTACTTTTTATCCGAATAGCAAGTTTAAAAGTCAAATGTCAGAGTATATTGCCGGTACGTTAGACTTTATCAGTTTCTCGGTATATGTAGCGGAATTAATGTATACAGCAATCGCTCAGTCTGATACGCTAGACTCTACCGATGTGCTGCTCTGTGATTTTACTATCGATGATAACCGGGTAATTGGCCTCTTGAAATGCACGAATCGGGTGGGCTTTATTCACCAAGTAGTCCAGGAGAATGATCAGCTCAAAAATGATATTATCAACCATTATGCGATTTTACCCAGCCTTTCGCAAAAGATTGAGGAATATGCCTTTATCGACGTGGACTCGCTGGGCGTTAAGTTTATTGAGAAAAAGCGGGCAGTTAACGGCATAGAGACATATATAATTGCTGACCACATACTTGAATGCAGCTCGCTCATTTCTCCCAAGAGTACGCTCGAATTGGTAAATTCGATTGCACGGACAGTAGCCGAAAACCATGGAGAAAGTACGGTTACAGCTGCCTTGAAAAGCAAGAGTTATATTGTTGAGAACACAGAGGTATCTGAATACCTGGATCCAGTGGAGTTAGGCAAGGCCGTG
Source organism: Sporomusa silvacetica DSM 10669 (assembly GCF_002257705.1). Taxonomy (GTDB): domain Bacteria; phylum Bacillota; class Negativicutes; order Sporomusales; family Sporomusaceae; genus Sporomusa; species Sporomusa silvacetica. The sequence goes on along the minus strand of NZ_LSLK01000057.1, from coordinate 11,918 downwards.
TTTCCTTCCTCGCCACTCATGCAGCAAGAGTATATTCAGGAAGTAGAAAAGGCTGGGATTCCCGCAACAGTGAAAATTGATAAAGATTTGGCCATCAAAGCAGGGAAAAGTCATAAGATTAAAACCGATACAGGCATTGAGATTACTTTTCCTGTAGACTATTTTCAAAACAATGAATATATCGAGTTTATTAATAATCCGGATGGTACTTTGTCGATAGCATTGAAGAAAATTGGGAGTATCGTCAATAAGTAAGTCTGGAAATTACTGTAATGTAATGTTTTGCAGGCGGGTGGTGTACTGGCAATACACCATCCGCCTGTGTCTGTAAAAATCTTTATTGTGAGTATAATTCGACCTAAAAGCTTTACCGCGTTAAAACAATAATACGGAAATAGTGGAATGAATTAGAGGAATTCCACGAACTTTGCAGAACATAAAATTATCTATATACGTTTGTTTTCTTAATGAAGTAATTATGAGGTGATTTTTAAAATGGATTATCAACAGCTTTTTAGCTTGTCAGGCAAAGTTGCCGTGGTTACTGGTGCTGGGCATGGTCTTGGTAAGGGGTATGCGCTTGCTTTGGCCGGAACCGGAGCAGCGGTTGCCTGTGTGGGTCGAAGTTCGGACAAGCTTCATGAGACAGTTGAGCAGATAAAAAAATCCGGCGGTAATGCAATAGCACTAACCGCTGATATAGCGAGGCTTGATGACATTAAGTCAACAATGCAAGCGGTTGTTGATGAATTTGGCCATTTGGACATACTTGTCAATAATGCCGGGACAGAAATTCCCAAGGGAATTGTCGAGGTAACACCTGAGGATTATGACACCATCATGGCGGTAAATTTAAAGGGCTTGTATTTTGCTTCGCAAGCGGCTGTAAAATATATGATTCCCGCGAGACAAGGCAAAATTATTAATGCCGGTTCCCTGGCCAGTCATATTGGACTTGCTGAAGCCACTGTATACAGTGCTTCTAAGGGCGGTGTACTGCAGTTTACCAAAGCCCTGGCGGTGGAAATGGCAGCACATAATATTCAAGTAAATGCTATTGGTCCAGGCTATTTCCGCACCCAGATGACAGAGAGCTTTTTCCAGGATGAAGAACATAACAAATGGATTGCAAACAGGATACCTGCCGGACGGATCGGTACCACTGACGATCTTGCCGGTGCTGTTATATTTTTAGCAAGTCCAGCTTCCGATTATATTACAGGCCAGATTATCTATGTCGATGGTGGCTGGTTAGCAAGTTAGTGAAAGGAATATCATACAGTCGACTTAGCCGCTGTTACCGCTTACTAATGAAGAAGGGAGTCGTTAGCGCGGGTTAGTCAGCGAAAATAGTTAAGAAAAGGATGATTGGAATTGAAAGCACTTAAAACACCGAAAAGCAGCAGTATACAACAGGATCACGAGTTGGTAGAAACAGTAGCAGGCATTGTGAAAAAGGTGCAGCTTGAGGGCGATCAGGCTGTTATGGAGCTTACGAAGAAATTTGATGGTATTGATACTGGCAGCATTAGGGTCAGTAGTCAAGAGATTAAGAATGCGTATAATTTAGTAGAAAAAGCAACTATTGAGCATTTGCAATATGCGGCTGCGCAGATTAAATTTTTTGCCGAAAAACAGTTAGAGTGCCTTAAACCTGTCGAAGTAGCATCCAATGTGGCCGGAGTAACCCTGGGGCATCGGCTGATTCCGGTGAAATCCTGTGGTGCGTACATACCTGGCGGCCGTTACCCTTTGCCTAGTTCGGCCCTGATGTCAATCATCACCGCTAAGGTTGCCGGCGTTAAGCGGGTTGCGGCTTGTTGCCCACCTTCACGGGAGCACAAAGCTATTCATCCGGCTGTGCTAGTTGCGATGGATATCGCTGGTGCTGATGAAGTATACCTTATGGGTGGGGCTCAGGCCATAGCCGCTTATACGTATGGTACGCAAACTATTGATAAGGTGGATTTAATTGTCGGTCCTGGCAATAAATTTGTTAATGAAGCCAAACGTCAGGTCATGGGAGCTGTTGGCATTGACAGTCTGGCAGGCCCCAGCGAAGTGCTGATTATCGCTGACGAGAGTGCGGTACCAGAATATGTGGCTATCGATTTGCTGGCACAGTGTGAGCATGACCCGTCAGCCAGAGGAATACTTGTTACAACAAGTGAAAAACTGGTGGCTGAAGTAGAAGCTTTATTAAAACAATATGTTAATATGCTGCCAACAGGGCAGACAGCAGCGAAGGCCTGGGAAGACAATGGTCATATTCTGCTTGTCGATGATTTAGAGGAAGCGATTGCAGTAGCCAATGAGCTGGCGCCTGAGCATCTTGAAGTGCAAACAAGTAAGGATGACGAAGTAAGCAAGGCATTAACAAACTATGGATCCTTATTTATCGGCAAATATACACCAGTATCTTTTGGCGATTATGTTTCCGGCACAAATCATATCCTGCCTACAGCGGGGACGGCCAAATATTCCAATGGGGTATGGGTGGGGACCTTTATCAAAACATCGTTCTATCAAAAGGTCTCGGCAGAAGGCGCTAAGAACCTTTCCGCAGCCTGTATGCATTTAGCCAGTGTCGAGGGCTTATGTGCTCATCAGAAATCTGTGGCCCTCAGAGTGGAATAGAGTGAGACTTAGCTTCAGGTAGGGCTTTAACCCTAGCTGAAGCTAAGTCCTTGGATAAAGCCGTTCAAGGAGGGATCGCATGCAAAGCAGTATCTTACAATTAAAAGATATTTCCAAAGTATATCCTGGCACGATTGCGCTGGAAAGCGTAAATCTTGCTGTGCGCAAAGGTGAAGTCCATGGAATTATCGGTAAAAATGGCGCAGGCAAGTCAACACTTGTTAGTATAATCGCAGGGATTATAGCACCGACAACAGGTGATATCGTAATTGATGGCAAGAGCTTCAAAACCTTGTCAAGAAACAATGCCAGAGATCAGCTTATTTCGATTGTCACTCAGGAGCCACAGGTTATTCGGGATTGTACGATCGCTGAAAATCTGTTCATGCCTGATTATGCCAGTAAAGGCCTTTTTATCAATTGGAACAAGATCAATTCTATGGCGCAGAGTATAATCAGTAAAGCTGGTCTGAACATGGATGCCAGTATGAATGCCGGTGATTTATCGATAAGTGAGCAGCAGCTCTTATTAGTAGTGAAGGCCTGCTATGTGGAAAAGTCCCAGATTATCATTCTGGATGAGGTGTCGGCGTCCCTTACCCAGGATGATGAAAAATTGCTGTATGAGATTATCCAGAAAAGGAAAAGCGAAGGCTGTACCATTATCTATATTTCTCACCGGACAGACGAACTGCTTAACGTTTGCGACAGGGTGACAGTTATCCGCGACGGCAAAGCGGTTACAACCAAGGAATGTGCTCAATTGAGCAAAAAGGAATTGTCACACCTGATTGTCGGTGATGGTTATACCAGTACTGCGGTTACCAATGATTTGCCGGTAACACAGGGGAAATCAGAAGAGGTTGTATTTAAGGTCAATAATCTTACCAAGTACGGACAATATCAGGACATTAACTTTGCGTTAAAAAAAGGCGAAATATTAGGGTTTGCCGGGCTGCGAGGCAGCGGCCGGACCGAAATCTTTAAGGGAATTGTGGGGATAGATCCGGCAGATGATGGGTCGATAACCATTAAGAATGAAACAAGAAGATTTAAAAGTCCTGCCGAGGCTTTTAAAAGCCGTATCTTATATTTGCCTGAGGACAGAGATAAAGAGGGTCTGATTAATTGCTTAAGTGTGCGGGAAAACCTAACGCTTAATATATTACCGCGCATTAGTCATAATACAGTCATTAAGCCAGCTAGTGAAAATGACTGCGTAGCCGGGCTTATTGACATGCTGGATATCAAGACATTCTCGCCGGAGCAGGAGGTTAATGAGCTAAGCGGCGGTAACAAACAAAAGGTTATTGTCGGCAAAATCATGGCTGCTGAGCCACTGGTGTGCATCTTAGATGAGCCAACCCGCGGCGTGGACATTGCCGCCAAGGAAGGTATTTTGTCGATTATCAAAAATAGAATGAGTAAATACTCCAGTGTGATCATAACCTCGCCTGGGACTGAAGACCTGGTCGAAGTATGTGATCGCATTTTAGTACTTTATCAAGGAAAAATAATCGCTGAATTTACAGCGGAAGAATTTGATGAAAAAGTAATCTATCATGCACAGCAGGGAGAAAGGAAGGTCGTAAATGCCCCAGAAATGGAAAATTTTTCTGTTAGATAACTTAATCTGGGTAATTGTAGCACTGTTCTTTTTACTGAACGTGTTTATAACTCCACAGTTTTTTTCAGTAAAAAATATCGTTAACATTTTTTATCATTCTGCAATCATGAGTATGCTAGTGTTGGCCGAGGGTATTATTTTGATCATCGGCAAGATGGATTTATCTCTGGAAGGAATACTTGTATTTGCGCCAGGCGTTACCATGATTATGGCCACTAAGCTAATACCAGGTGGTCTTAACCCGGTATTGTGTATTGTGTTAACTTTGGCAGTTGGCGGCTTGGTTGGTTTGTTCAACGGCTATTGTGTAACCAAAGTGGGGATTAATCCATTTTTGCAGACACTGTCGCTCAATATTATGCTCAGGGGCTTTGTCCTATTTTTACTACCCTTTTCTATTCATCCGTTAAACGAAATCTATACGTTTGCTGGTAAAGCAAGACTATTTGATGGTATGCTGCCTGTGGCTATTCCCATGGTTATTTTGATTTTCGCGGCTTTTCAATTTGTGATGAAATACACGACTTTTGGCAGACAATTTATGGCAACAGGCGGCAATCCACGAGCTAGTTTTATCTCCGGTATCAATACCGACCGTATCATTATTATGGGTTTCATAATTAGTGGTGTTTTAGCTGCTTTTGCCGGACTGTTAGCTGCAGGCAAGCAGGACTCTATTTCTAATGCCATGGGGCAAAATTTGCTGATGGTGGCCTTTGCTGGTGCCATATTAGGCGGAACAAGTCTTGATGGTGGCAAGGGTACGATTATTGGTATGTTCGGCGGAGCCATTCTTCTGGCCATGATAACCAACTCACTGAATCTGCTGGGCGTTAATGTAAGCCTTGTTTATGCAACCGAAGGAGCATTAATTTTCCTGGCAATCCTATTAGACAGAGTAAAGGTTAAGGTTAAAAACAACATACTGCATCAGACCAAGATGAAGGAGGTATTAGAGCATAAAAATAATACGGTAATATCGTCAGGTCAGTGAATGGAATAAGGGGTGGATTGTATTGAAAATGTCGTTAGTAAAGGTAATTATCGCCGTACTTACGCTGTCATTGCTGCTAGTAGGTTGCGGCTCTCAGCAAACAAAGCCGGCAGATGGACAGAAAAAACTGGTATTTGGTATGATTGTTAAGGATATAAGCACACCATATATCCAGGCTTTTATTCAAGGTGCTGAGAAAAAGGCACAAGAGTTAGGTGTTGAAATAGTTATTAAGGATGGCCAAGGCGACAGTGACAAGATTATGTCGATAATGGACAATTTTATCACGCAGAATGTCGATGGTTTTATCATGGCCGGTGCTGTTGATTTAAAGGCAATCGTTCCAGGGGTTAAGCGGTTAAATGAGGCCAAGATACCTGTTATGGCACTTGATACTTCTCCTGAAGGCGGTAAGGTAGATTTATTTGTATCGTTTGATATTAAAGATGCCAGTAAAAAAGCGGCCGAGGCCTTTGTGCAAGGCATCAAAGACAGAAATGGCGGCAATGTCCCCCAAGGGATTGTTGTAGAAATAACTGGTGATCTGCGAGATATGTTTACCAAGGAATGCTCCAGTGGATTTAAGTCAGTTATTGATCAATATCCCCAGTTAACAATTGTGCAAGGAGAAGGTAAATGGAATAATACCGATTCCAATGACCGCACAAGTGATTTATTAACAAGATATGGTAAAGAAATTCGGGGAATCTATGTGCAAACACCAGATATTATGGGTATCGGAGTCGTATCAGCCATTGAAGCTGCTGGCCTTAAGGCCGAGGACTTTGGTATTGCCGGTATCTGTATTGGACCAGAAGGCATAGATTTGATAAAAAATAAAAAAGTACTGGCAATAGTAGAGCAGCCTGCTAAGGATTCTGCTGAACTTGCTGTACAATATTTGTACAATATAAAAACAAACAAACCTATTCCGAAGATTGGTGATACGGTTGAGCAGAAGGATGCCTTGTGGGCACCGGCAAAAGTTGTAAAAAATCCTTTTGTTGACGAAGGTGCCTACATGATACTCAAAGGATCACTGGTACCGTTGGAGGTAAAGGTAGATGATCCACGGTTGTGGGAGAATCAATTAAATAAATAAGAAGATCGTCCAATGATTGGCGTGGAGGGAGGCGTAGTATGAAAAGTAACTACCGTGTGGCGTATGATAAAGGCTGGCAGGATGTAAAACAAAAAGAGCCAACAGACATTGCCCGCAATATGCAAGTTCACTATTTACCAGGAAAGCAGCAATTTATTGTGCCTTTTCTCAATGAGAACTATATTGTCGATCTGGCACGGGAAACCATGGTGCGCGAAAACGATGGTGAAACTCCCGAGATTAGTGCTGCCATACTGGTATTGCACTATCTATCCTTCTTTCAAACAACTGCAGAGGTAACAGGTAAGTGGGTAAGTTTGAAAGAGATACCCAACGGGGGTATGCTATTTTATCCCGCTTTTCATAAAGAGGCAATTTGTGGTTTGATCAAGGCTTTTGGACAGCAGACCGGGACATTTCTTGATTGTGCCGCTATTCTTGGTGGGCAGATGGCCAAATTTGGCGATGTATCTGCATGCTTTCCCGTGTTTCCGAAAACGCCTTTGTGTGTCACTCTGTGGGAGGGCGACGGAGAAATACCAGCCAATGCTACTATGCTTTTTGATCCTTCAATTGAGTATTTTTTGCATATCGAAAGCATTATTGCTTTGGGGGGATATCTTGCCAAAAGACTGATCAAGTTGGCGCCGCAGGCGTCAGGCTGTTAGGCCGGCAGGTAAAAAAACAGGCATCTGTAGACGTATATATCTACAGATGCCTGTTTTATTGGTATAATAAGACTGTTAACAAACACCGGAAGGGGACTTTAGCAAAAACCAATGGCCAATATAATGTCGTTATTTACTACAATTCCTTTTGGATTACTTCTTATTATGGGTATAGCCTATTCGCGCTTAGTTATGAATAATTACTTGTTACCTGCAGCTATCGCAAACTTTTCTTATGGCATATATGGTATTGGCCTAGTGTTGAGTTGGTGGTTTAATCGCAGTCGGGTCTTCTTTATAATGACAGTACTTGCAATTTCGCAGGTTGCTCTGAGTGATTTGGCAGCAGCTATTGCTATCCCCGCTTTTTCAAAGATAATTTATTCCGTTATTTGCCTTTTACTGCCGATAAACATACTTATCTTTTCTTTAGTTAAAGAAAGGGGTATTTTTAATTTTTGGGGATTAGGGCGTTTTGGTATTATTGCTTCCCAGATGTTTTATATTGCACTGGCAGTTACATCGAATGATGACACATTGCTCAATTCCTTTTACCAAGAGCCTCCGCTGACGGTAGATATGTTTGTTATTACAACAATTCCGCAACCAGCTATTTTGGCGTATAGTGCTGCGTTCTTACTAATTTTAAGAACACAGCTACGACATTACTCGTATTTGAATAATACTTTTAGCGCTGTGCTGGTTGCTTCCATGCTGGCGCTGCATTTAAAAGCCGCGCCGTTAGCTATCCCTATTTTCTTTGGTACAGCCGGAATACTACTTATCATGGCTGTGATTCAGGATTCTTACTCGATGGCTTACCTGGATGAACTAACAGGTTTACCTGCCCGGCGTGCTCTTAAAGAAGAACTAATGAAATTGAGGGGCGAGTATACGATTGCCATGGTGGATATCGACTTTTTTAAAAAATTTAATGATACCTATGGACATGATACTGGCGATGAGGTACTGCGCCTTGTGGCCTCTGTGCTCAAAAAGGTCGGAGGAGGTGGTAAGGCCTTTCGTTACGGTGGTGAGGAGTTTACGATACTATTCCCCTACACCACCAGCGCAGACGCTATACCCCACCTAGAAAAATTACGAATGGCAGTGGAGAAAACTCCTTATGCATACCAGAAGCGACAAACGAAAAAGACCAAGCGAAAACCAGCTGTAAAAAAACTGTCCGTAACCATTAGCATCGGGTTAGCAGAACGCAGTGAGAAGAATAAAGAAACCGAAGCAGTAATTAAAGCTGCAGATACCGCCCTCTATCGTGCCAAGGAGAAGGGACGGAATTGTGTGAGCAAGTAACAAATGAGCATCCCCTTTAGCGACACAATAGTCGCAAGGGATGCTCATTTTATTTGGCGGATCAACACTTGCCTAAGTAGCAGTAAGAAAGCCCCAGTGGATTTTCCAGATTAAGAGGGAATGGCTAAATCAGATAGTTTTACTAACGGGGTTTCTAAATCTAAACTCTCTTTTGTAGATAGCAGTTGTATAGGATCAAGAATAATAATCATACGCTCATCCACTTTGCCGATTCCTTTTATGTAGGTTAGGGTTAGATTGCTACCCAGGGTGGGCGCTGGGTGTAAATCTTCTTCGTTAAAGTGGACAATATCTGTTACTTCGTCGGCAATACAACCGACGACCTGTCCATTAATATTTAGCATGATAAATTTGGTTTCTTCTGCGTCAGATGTTTCGCTTAGTTCGAATTTCTTGCGTAAGTTGAAGATATAGTTTACTTGTCCGCGGAGATTGATCATGCCCTCGATTTCACGAGGAAGTCCGGGTATTTTCTGTATTTTATATTTTTGGGCGCGTAGAATGCCATTAACAGTTAAGGCATCAATGCCGTATTCACTGCCATCGATTTCAAAAATGACTAACTGGATGCTTGCCATTAAGCTCATTCCTCCTTTCTTGCTAGATCAGGCCTCATTAGCCAAAGCTGTTAATTGTTCAGTTATGCTAGTAATTTCTTGTACACTGGCAGTTACCTCTTGAATAGCTGCTGCTTGTTGTTCAACAGTTAACGCGGTTTCACTGCCCATAGCAACAGTGCGGTCAACGGAATTTCTGATTAGGTTGGTAAATTCTTTGATTTTACCAACTGTTGCTTTGGAGTCTGCAGATAGTTTTCTAATCTCTTGCGCCACAACACCGAAGCCCAGGCCGGCTTCGCCTGCTCTGGCGGCTTCAATGGCTGCATTTAAGCCTAAGAGGCGGGTTTCATCGGCGATTTCTTTGATTAAGTCCATAACACTATTAATTTCGCCGGTAACAGAACTTACATTGCCAATTTCAGAATTTAGATTAGACTGATTATCACTTACCGTACCGGCAGAAGCGGCTAATTGCTCCATTGTGGCCGAAATTTGATGGAGGCTGTCATCCAATATCATGGCTACTGCTTTTAGTTTCCGTTGCTGATAAGCACTCTTGGACATATTATTAGCTACTGTGAAAAGTACACTGGCAGCTGCTTCAATACTTTCTCTTGACAGAATACGTATTTCCTTGGTAGCTTCAACATAACCGTTGGCGTCAACACCAATTTCGCCAGCGATTCTTCGGTATTTTTCTTCCTCAGGACTGGATGTGAGAACTTGACCGCCTAAGATTGTTCCCAGCAATTTCCCTTCGATTATTATCGGCGCAGCAAAGTCAATCAACCCTGCATGGCATTCGAACACAAAAGGCTTACCGGTGCGTACGGCTTCTTCGCCACCTTTGCGATGTGATTCCGCACAGCGCTTGTCACCACATTCTGTTGAATGGGTATAATCTATACAGAATCTGGTATACATACTGGGATTTGTCACTGGCTTGCCGTCCTGGTCAACTGTGACACTGGCAACACCAACGCCTTTGGCAAAATCATCCTGAAATTTTTGTAAAAACTCAATATCGATTACATCGGTTAGCTTAAGAGTGGCCAAATTTACTTCATAACTAATGGCCCTGTTTTGCGGTCCTTGCTGACTCATATAAATTCCCCCTGTCTACTTTGTCGGTAACGTCCAGAATTTTCTAACTAATTAATATTATTCTAGCTAAATTCGACAAATCCCTGTATTGGGATATAATTATTTTTTTCACAAAAATGAATAAAATGTCGACAAATGAATAATAATAGAAATTTATATCGAATAATGTAATAATGGAAAAATTTAACCTCGTATGTAATAATCAACAAGGTAAGTAAGATAGTGTGGCGAAGTATATTAAAAATAGATACAAATTTTCAATGAATAGGAAATATTGAATGGAGGCTAAGAACATGGAGAAACCCTATTTGGCGGCAGTGAAAGACAGAAGGACCTTTTACAGTATTAGCAAAGACACTGTTACTACGGATGAACGTATTCACCAGGTTATTCAGGAGGCTGTCAAGTATACCCCCTCATCGTTTAATTCGCAAAGTGCCAGAGTGGCTATTCTCTTAGGAAAACACCATGATGAACTATGGAAGATTACCAAAAATGAGCTTAAGAAAATAGTTCCGACCGAACGATTTGCTCAGACAGAAGAAAAACTTAATGGTTTTGCTAATGGTTATGGTTCAGTGCTTTTCTTTGAAGATATGGCAGTTGTCGAAAATATGCAAAAGCAATTCCCTGCATATAGTGACAACTTCCCCATCTGGTCCAATCAAGCTTCAGGCATGCTGCAACATGTGATTTGGGTAGCATTGGAGATCGAAGGTTTCGGCGTATCATTGCAGCATTACAATCCTCTTATTGACGAAGCCATCAAGCAAGAGTGGAGTATTCCGGCGACCTGGAAGCTAATCGCGCAGATGCCATTTGGTAAACCTACAGCAGCACCTGGCGACAAAGAGTTTCAGTCGCTGGCAGAACGTATAAAAGTTTTTAAATAATATGTTAAGCGTTAGCTGGAAATTCCCGCTAACGCTTAGTTAAACTTATCCAGGGTATAGGATATTGATTTTTTTCGGTGTGCAGGCTATAATAGCAAAAGTAAGTGTAAAAGCCTCTTGCGATGGTGAGAATAATGGATAATAACTACTATATGGGTTTAGCGCTGGCTGAGGCCCAAAAGGCTTTTGATCTTGGAGAAGTGCCGATTGGGGCTGTTCTGGTTATGGACAACCAGGTTATTGCCAGTGGACACAATATGCGCGAAAACTGGCATGACTCTACTGCACATGCAGAGGTAATAGTCATCCGGGAAGCCTGTCAAAAGCTGAGTCGCTGGCGGTTGACGGGAGCGACACTTTATGTTACGATAGAGCCGTGTCCCATGTGCGCTGGTGCGTTGGTCATGAGTCGGGTTGACAAGTTGGTATATGGCAGCCCGGACTACAAGGCGGGGGCCGTGGAATCTCTTTTCAATATTGTACAACATTCTGCGCTCAACCATCAGTTGGAAGTTACAGCTGGAGTACGAGACGAAGAATGTTCCCGTATTATGAAAGAATTCTTTCGTATGCGTAGGAAATAAATACGGAGAGGTGTCCGAGTGGTCGAAGGTGCTTGACTCGAAATCAAGTGTCCTGTCAAAGGGACCGTGGGTTCGAATCCCACCCTCTCCGCCAGTAATTCAAGGCTTCACGGGTTTGACGTGAAGTCTTTTTTCATGCATAAAAATGGTTGAAATAGTGGTTTTGACAACATTTTGACAACATCTTAATTTTTAGTGCTGTTTTATAATAAGAATATAAGGGTTTAGCGATTGCCCAAGCCTGGGTCGCGAGTTCGAATCTTGTTGTCAGCTCCAATAGACTCAAAGGGACGGTTCTGTGCGCCAAGAAGCGCACGGTGTATAGTGGGTGGGAATCCCGCCTGGAAAGACTTAGCCAGTCACCAGTATCCAGCCTTGGGTCTGAAGCGGTAACGTTAAGACTAAGCGTAGGTA
>NZ_LSLK01000056.1 GCF_002257705.1 Sporomusa silvacetica DSM 10669 | reverse complement strand
CTCTAAAACCTCCTGTCGCTTTTGTCTCAGCAACTCTAGCATACAGGATTTTAATATGGTCGGGGTGGCTCATTTTGACATTGTCATTTTGAGCCACTTTGGCTCACTTCTAGAATATCATTCACAGCCGTGACCCGGAAGTGGTGGAACACTCCCAGGCACGCGCAGGTGGTATCAGCACCTACACGTAACAGCTAAGCTGTCCACGACGACATTTCTATTATACAATGCCGCTCGCTTGAAAACAAGCGAGGTGCGGGTGTAGTGGGAGATGTCAAAGATAGCAGCAGGCTGTGCGACTTCACGTAGCAGATGATTCAGCCTATTCCTGATACAATCAGCGGAAAGGCAACCGTTCGCGTACATATTTTTACTGACTGCTTTTCTGTTTGATAGCCGGTTTTGTTCCGGTTTATTAGGTTGGAATTTAGCATACGACGAAGCAAAGCGCATGTGTAGGGTATAAAAACCTCGCATGCGCTTTTTAATTTCCCCCTATAAAAAGCTTAAACGGCAGGAACTGGCCATTACCAGGAGCCTTGCTGCAGCTTGTGATAGGGGGTATATATTTGTCCAGTGAAAGGGAGAACGCACGTATTCTGACAGTCTACTATACATACCTTAATGGCAAAGACCGGCGGCCGCTTATCCGGCTGCAAGGTAAGTGGCTCCAGGACCTTGGTTTTCATAGTGGAAACAAGATTGCGATTGAAGAGCACGGCGGGACTTTGCTCATCAAAGCAGTGTATGACGAAGTGACCGATAAGGAACAGGAGAAGATCTGACTGCTGGGAACTCCCCGCCGCCGGTCTTCTTATGGTATCACGCCGGTCAAGGCTGCGCCCTGCGGGGGACACGACGTGCCGCCTCAAGGTGACGGCGGCGGGGCAATGGTCTTTGGGATGGTTGTTCAGCTTTTACAGGGGGGCTGCCGGTAGTATCGGCAGCTTTTTTGTTCTATTTATAATTCACTTATATGACATATTACGTAACAAAATATTACAAATAAGTTTCTTGAAAATTCATTCTACGATATAATGAATGGAAAGGGGAGGTCAGGCATGTGACTACGGAATTTTCTGCAACAGCATCTGCTTTGGGATATTATTATCAAATAAGGTATGCATTGTTTGCTTTACTGTCTGGTGAGATGGACGGAGAAATATCGCTAGAAACAATGGACGATATAACCTTTGAAAGAGATGGTTCACCTATTGAGTTAATTCAAACGAAACATCGTATAAGCCGGACTGCGTCGCTAACAGACGCAAGCACCGATTTATGGAAAACATTGCGTATTTGGAGTTGCAATTTGCTGGATAACAGCATTGACCCAAACCGAGTACAATTAATACTGGTTACAACCGCCCATGCACCACAAGGTTCGATTGCCAGTATGTTGGGGCCTGTCCATCGGAACATTGAGCAAGCTCTTGGGCGTTTGCGGCAGGTCGCCGCAGAGTCGGATAATCAAACCAATGCACCGGCTTATCGAGAGTTTTCGCGTCTAACGGAAGCACAACAACATTTACTATTAAATGCAATAAAAGTAATGGCTGTATCGCCTGATATTGTTGATATTGTTCCGCAAATCCGTCGGCAATTGGCATTATCAACACGGGAGCAATTTATTGAACCAGTATATCAACGGTTAGAGGGATGGTGGTTTGATCGCACAATTCAATGCATGCGAGGTACTACTTCCCTACGGATTCCATTCTCTGATGTGCGGACAATGATAAATGATATATCGGAGCAATTTCGTGAGGATAATTTACCTATTGATTTCATGAATCTCATAACTCCAATAGAAGATCCCTTTGAGGATAGTCAACGGATATTTATTGAACAGTTGCAGCTTGTTGCAGTTAGCCAACCCCGTATTAGCAAAGCAATTAGTGATTATTATAAAGCATATCAGCAGCGGTCAAGGTGGATTCGCGAAGATTTATTATATGTCAATGAATTAGAAAGCTATGAACAGAAGCTGGTTGATGAGTGGGGGCGCATGTTTCTTATTATGCAGGAAGATTTAGCAGAAGACGCAAGTGAGGACGACAAGGTACGTGCGGGAAGAAGCCTTTATAATTGGGTAGATACTCAAGCCAATATTTGTATTCGCCGCCAGTGTACAGAACCTTATGTAATGCGTGGCAGTTATCAGATGCTTGCCAGTCAGTTGCGGGTTGGGTGGCATACACAATTTGTTGAGCGGTTGCAACAGCTATTCATAGAAGCGAGGGGTGCTGTGACATGAATTTGACATGGGATAAACGTGCACGTGAAGTCGCTTATCTATTAAATCCGGCTTTTTGCGGTGAAGTTATCCGGCGATGTATAGAAGCTTATCAGCAAACAGCCCGGCAATCGATGCCATTTCCTTTGATTTTTCTTATTTTGCCAATCGTCCTTCATAAATCAACACGTGAAACTATGCCGCGAACGGCCAGAGGACATATGTATTCCTGGTTACAAGAAAACCCCCATATCAAAGTTGGTTTTGCACAGCGAGCACGGAACCTAATACAAGTCAGCAAAGAGGCACAAACCTTTCTGATGCAATTTAATACATTGACAGTGGATGTTCAAGCTGAACTTTCTGTTTCCAGAAGACGTCGTCCCCGTATACCTGCACTAGAACAAGGCGAAGTTTCGGATTGTTTTAAAAAAGCTGAGTTGCTTGGCAAGTGGTTTGCAAATGCCGGTTCGTCGATTACTATTTATACGATGTGGGGGGTAAAGCCATAGTGCAAATACTTGAGATCGTGTTATATGGTGTGAATCAAGAAAAGCGGGTATTAAGCTTGCGACCTGGAGGGGTAAGTATTATTACCGGTGCCTCTGCTACAGGAAAGTCGGCGTTGATTGAAATCGTTAATTATTGTCTGGGAAAGAACAGCTGTACAATTCCTGAGGGTGTTATCCGTGAGACTGTAGCTTGGTATGGTTTGTTACTCAAATTTAGTGATGAAAAAATGTTTATTGCAAGGGAAAATCCTCCGTATGGTGTCCAAAGTACTAACCATATGTACATTGAACGAGGTATTAACATCGAAAGTCCGGCGCATTCGCCTAACATGTCTAATGTTAGGGCAGAGGACATTGTTGAGCTATTAACGCAGAAGGTTGGCATATCCCCTAATCTTCATACTCCGGCAGTTGAACAAACGCGTGCTCCATTAGCTGCTAACATCAAACATGCATTGACATATTGTTTCCAACCGCAAGATGTTGTTGCTAAACGAAATATAATGTTTTTTAGGCAAGAAGATTCATTTGTGGCACAGGCCATCAAGGATACACTGCCATATTTTTTAGGCGCTATCAGAGAGGATCAACTTGCACTAGAGCAGGAATTAGCGAGGGCACGGCGGGAATTGCGAATTGCCGAAAAAGCACTGAGAGAGGCAGAGGCTATAAAAGGAACTGGTGTTTCAAAAGCCATTAGCCTAGTAGAAGAAATGAAGCAATCAGGAATTCTACATTCGTCTGTAATGATTCCAACCAGCGGTGAGGATGATGAACTGCTTGTAATTACAAATTTTTTGCGAGGAAACTGTGAATGTTGGAACCCTCTGGAGACTTATAGTCCCAGTACCAATGCCTTAACCCAATTACAATTTGAGCAACGAAATTTATATGGCAAATTACAAGAACAAGATGATGCGATAATGGCAGCGAAAAACTTTGCCCAGGAAGCCCAAGGATATTCAGTGGAAGTAAATGAGCAGGGTTTACGCCTTGAATCAATAGGCCTCTTTGTGGGAGACAATGACAACTCTTTATGCCCGGTGTGCAATCACCACCATGAAAGCCTAACTCCACAGGCTAGCGCTATTCGGCAATCTTTGCATGATCTTAACAGAAGCCTTGAAAATATGGTACGTGAGCGACCACGTTTACGCGAATATATTGATAATCTTGAGCGAGAAAAAACAGCCATTATTGAAATGATACGTGAAAAAAATACTGCAATTGAAGCCTTGATTACAGAACAAGAGGAAGCAGCACAACTTAGAGATTTAAGTACTCGCCAGGCGCGTGTAATTGGTCGGGTCAGTTTATGGTTAGAGAGCGTAGATTTGACAGATGATTTTTCTGACTTGAGAACCAATGTGCAAAATCGGATTAGTGCGGTGAGGCGATTGGAGGAATGTTTGGACTCGACTTCAAAAGAGGAGCGAATGGTTTCCATTCTAAATAGAATGGGGATACAAATGACTGAGTGGGCTCAACGGATGGAGCTTGAACATAGTGAGAATCCTATTCGATTTGATTTGAAGCAGCTTACAGTCATTGCAGATCGGGAAGATCGTCCAATTCCTCTCTCTAATATGGGGAGCGGCGAAAATTGGGTAGGCTATCATCTTATTACACATTTTGCGCTACATCAAATATTTAGAAGGGGTCATCGGCCAGTACCACAGTTCATTTTCTTTGATCAGCCGTCCCAAGTATATTATCCTACCGATATGGATGCTCAAGCAGGAGGCTCTGTGGCGCAATTGAATGATGAAGATAGACAAGCCATAGCCAGGATGTTCTCTTTTATTTTTGATGTAGTGGAAAGTCTGGCTCCTGATTTACAGGTTATTATCACAGACCATGCCGATCTTGAGGAACCGCGATATCGCGGTGCGGTCATAGAACGATGGAGAAATGGCAGAGCATTAATACCGGCATCGTGGATTAATGATGGTTAATTTTAACTTAAGCACTTTAGATGCTTACTGAATTATTAGATAACGGAGGAAGATTGACCCTCTGGAATTTACTGAGTACCCTATAAAATAATTATGAGGTATAAGAATGTCTACACCGCTAGTACAGGTTGAGCTAGAAAAAATTGATTTAATATTGGATATTCTTGAAGAATATTATAAATCAGGAAAAATAAATAAAAAGCGTGAAATCCACAGTTTATTTGAGCATGATTTGAATTTTCCATATGGAGATGAAACCTTATTTGAGGTAATGTGTCATCCCTATGTTCTCGTTAAATATCTTGAGTATCTTTGTCGGCGTCTACTCAATAATATTGGAGAAGTCCGACTGGCACGTCGGAAAGTAGTTTTTAAAAATTGTATGAAAGCACCAGATGAGGAGTATATTCGCATTCGTAGGTTTAATCCTATTGGAACTTATTGTGGAATGCCTTTTGTTGCAGACGATGGTTGTTTTTTCTTTTGGCATGATGAACCACTGCTAGTTACAAAATATATGAAGAATCAAATTTTAGAGCAGCCGATTGGTTTTCCAGTACGACAAGAAGTTAGAATAATGTCGGCAATAGCATTTTCTTTGCAGCGTGGAGCATATTCATTTAGTTTATCTTATGATACATATGATATTCCAGCAGATATACTAGGGGAGAATAATAGTTTTTGTTCAAATTCAAGAATACAAGCTATCATACGAATATTTGATAGAATGAAAGATGCTGATTCTCATATATATATTCCAGTTACTAACTCAAGAAAATTTGATTTTAGTACACAAGCTTATCATCCTGAAAAGGCTAAAATTTTTTATCAATCTTTTAATATTACGGATGAGTTAGCATTAAGGACCTGCTTTTTATTAATTAAATCAAAAATGCTATGGGATGGAGGTAGACTTTACTCTGAAGACGCCTGTACAAATTTGTTTATTTCTATTGAGGGGGCTTTACGATTAATATATCAGCGAATAACAGGCAAAAGTAATTTTGCAATAAAGCCTACCACTCAACACATAGCGGCAGTGTTTCCTAATGGTGAGTTTTGGATTGATCTGTTAGATGATATTTATAATAAAAGAGTTCAAATCGTTCACCCTGCCGAGGCTAAATGGATGCCGGAGTTATCTGATGACGATTTTTATGATAATTATGATATAGCAATAGATTTAATTTTCTATGCAATTACTGGAGAACTACTTCCTAGAAAGGTTATGGCTATTTTAGATACCGCTAACTTAACCTTCATAAAAAAGCAAATATCAATGGGAGGATAAAATGGGACGTTATAATAAAGATCGCTTATTACGAGCTGGCGAATTTGGATTGATATTCTTCGATCAGTCAAGAGACCGATTCTATATAGAAATGTTTGATGAATATTTATTACAAATAATAAAACGAATAGAAAAAAGAAATAAGGATGCCTCCTTAGAGCAGCAGGCTATGGCCTTGGAGGGCGAGTTATATAAAAAAATAGAAGCTATTTTTTTAGGTTATCGCAAAGATGATATAATTTTTATTACCCTAGCTATAAAAGACGCTCTACGCCAAGAACAATTAAAAATGAAGGCTTCGTGGGAACGTCAAAGTGATTTTGATGTGGCGCTACTTCTTCAGAAAATGGTTTTACCCAAGAAATCCGATGAATTTAGAGGCAGCTGTTTTTCATTGTATGATGACGTATTTGTTGAAGCAATTTATTATTGTCAGATTGTAATTCTATTAAAAGAAAACTTAAAACGAAATGAATTTTTTAAATTTGCAAAGAGGCTACGCGATTTTACTGATACACTCTATGAGAATCAAATGCTAATTGACCATTACGAAAATCTTCTACGTCAATGCGATACAGAGAGACCTGAAGATTTTGTAATTGTAAATGAAAATCTATTAAAGATTCTTAAATCCAGGCGCTTAACTAGTGATGATATTTATGAAAAAATATCTAATACCATAGAAGAATTAGTAGGCTTTGATTTCGAAGACTTGAATAAATTACAAATAATAGTACAATGTGAAGGATTTATTATTGCAAATCGTAACTGGTTCGTTTCACGAATTAAGAAAAATATATCTAAAGAAAAACTTGAAAAAATAATTGATTTCTTTTCGATTAACTCTTTGTTAGATAAACCGTATCAAGAGTTAAGTGAGCGGAGGTTTGAATTAAAAAGTATATATTGCACAGATGATTTTATGGCATTCGCTTGTCTAGATTTAGTTCAGAATATAGAAGTATTTAAAAAAATTGTATTTTCAGGGCATTTTCTGCAGATGTATTTTTTAGAAGAATCTAATCAGACTGTATTTCAACAGGCTCAACGAGAAATGACAACGTTTATAAGTTATGTTCTTGGTGACCAACTTGAAACTAATGGATATATTATTCCAAAGATTAAAATCGACGGGCACAATATTATCCAGGTAGAAATCGGAAAGATTCTTAATGAAGCCAAAGTAAACATTTTGCAAGGTATTGGTGATATAGATGTTCTTGCTGTAAACATCAATAAAAAAGAAATACTTAATATTGAGTTCAAGTACTATAAGCCATCTATGGATTTTTCTGGTTTTCTAAAGAAAGATAAGAAAGTTGAGGAAAAAGATAAGGCTTTCACGAAAATGATAAAAAGACATAAAGTCATTGAGGAAAATCTTGAATTGGTTCTGCGCTTTATCGTTAATCAAGATTGTGTTAATTCTATTAATGAATATAAAGTTAGGTCAATAATAATAACAGCTAGACCCAACTATTATTGCCTTAAACAAAAAGAAGTAGAATATTTAACTTTTGCTGGGTTTATTAAACAGGTACAGGAAAAAGTACTATAATTACGAAATAAGAGCGCTATAGCTACGAATATTTACTGAATTTAATAGTGGAGGAACTTATGGTTGAAAAAATTTCGACTTGGATGAAACAATTTAATCCAGAGCACATATTTTTATGGATACAAGTTTCAGCTATTCATCCTGCCAATCGAAGGTTTCAGAAAAGATTCGAGATTTTATTGGAAGTGATATTTTCAATAAAAGATAGTGAATTTGAATATAACCATTTATCAAGAGAAGAATATGAAAATTTCTTAACTACATTTGATTTGCAAAGCAAAGTAATTTTTTCGCAATTAGAAGACTGGCAACCTTTTGAACAATCTAATTTAATTCCCTACTTCTATAACCAAAAGAAGTACTATTTCTTTTATGGCGATTTAGAGCGACCATATGAACTACTGAACAGGCTAGGGACCCTTATTAATCTGACACATAAAGACTTATTAGCTAAAACTAGTCCGGTGGAATTTCTATTTATAAAAAGCTTAGAGTTTCAGACTAGACTGCTTGCCAAATTAAAATTGGAACCAGTTTGGGTAGAAAACCAGCCTAATATGCATGTCCCCTCACAAGTTTTTTTTGATAGCTTTTCTAGAGAATTTTGCTTTGACTCTCTAGAGGCTGTACCGGAAAGTATAATACTTGATCAGGGAACATGTAAGCAAGCGAGAAGGCTGGAGCCCGTTACTAGCATATTGGAACATTGGGTATATGCTAGGTTTACAAGTGGAAATGGTTTTTACCTTTTGCCACAGATACATTGCCAGGCTCTTTATAATTTGTTTAATGGCTTAATTATTCGTTCTGAAAAATTAGGAGAGATTGAGCAATTTTTATTTGAGGAGGCAATGGATTATATTAGATTTCGAACTACGGAGATATGTTCTCTTAATAAGTCTTTAAGAGGAATTTTAGGACAAGGTGAAAAAAAACTTCTTACAAACCAAAATGATTCATCATATTTGTTAGATGAAAATAAGGTTTTAATCGTCAAAGTGGTACCACCTAAATTCAAAGAAGATATTTCGCAAGAAATTATAGGAGAGATACAACAATTTAATGAATTCCAAGAACGGAGAAATCGGGGAGAAGTCAGGGGTATAATTGCCCAAGATTCTGAAGCGATTACAGTGTCGCCGAAAAGACTTGAATTTTATTGTGTGGTTGTGTTTAGACCTACTACATATGCCTTTGGCTATACGCTTCCTCTTGATTTACCACTAGATAATATTTGGATATTAGACGTAACAGACTGGGAAAGATTGATTGAGCATTCTAATTCTTCCAAAGTTCTTTTTGATTTTTTAATGAAAGATACGGAATTACAATTAAACTCTCATATAGTTAGCACTAGTATTATGGATCGTTTTGCTTATTATCTATCTAACAACCATGTATTTCTGGAAAGTGGTGTTACGCCTGAGACGATTGTATTTGATCCCCATTATTGGCATAGTTTTTTTCATGATAGTCTTCATAATAAATATAAGGATGATATTCACGAAATATTAGAAATAAAATACCCAAAAAGTTTAAGTAAAATCATTAGAATTAAAGAAAATGTATATGAGTTTTGGGAGCCAATATGGTTAAATAGTGGAAGAATTGTCAAGCGGGACTCGGACCTAATTTGGCTATTATATCCTTCAGATCTTATTGACTGTACTCATGATGAAATAAATAATTGTATTAAATTTCTTGGCCCGCTTTATTCGGATTATTTGAATCGTCTTTTTCCGCAAATTGTTGATCTATTACAGGAATATAATTATTTCAGTGTTGATGATTTTACTATCCAGCTTTTGCCCAGCTCTTTGGTTTTACGGCATGAAGACTATGCTTTACTGAGATATCATATTCAATTTTTAAATGATGAAGAACCGATAATAGTAATGGCTAATATTAATGATGATAATTTATATTCAGTAATATTATATGATTTTGATAGACTTCATAATAAATTTAGAGCACAAGATAATATGGGTGAACGATATTGTTTATATAAATTAGCCTATAGCTTTATTCATTGTTTTGAAAATGATCCTGAGCTTATACGGATAAAGGCTCAGAATTTCATCAAAGATAACATTCCAGTTCAAACTAAAGGTTATACGGTGGAATTACACCACATTGACAACCCGAATTTGAAATACTATTGTCTACCGCAAGAAATAACAGAGGCTGACCGTTCAAAAGTCAGGAAGATGATTGCTGAACGATTATTCTTTATGGGAGTTAAACCTGGAGAATACACAGATGTACAAGCGAAAAAAATAATCAATAGTCTTGTTATTTATTTAGAACAAATTTTAGAGGAAGAGATTAAAAATTTTGATGAGAGTGTATTATATAAAACTTATGAGCAATGTGAACTTGTCGAAGGTTTGCGTGAAACAACCATTATTCTGCATGGAATGAATGCTAGTAAGTATACTGAATATGATGTTGTTGAAGAGCATTATGATAAAGCTAGTAAAATTTCTAAGTTAGCCACAATAACGAAACAACTTCTTGTTTATGTTCTAAAAACAAAAATTAATGGAAATACAATTATAACGACAAGTCAAATATGTCATTTAATGGCTATAGTGGACGCATTAAATCAAATGATCACAATTTCAGATTATATTCATTATCATCTTTCGCCATACACGTTGATTTTGACAGAAAGCTATGAAATTAGTTATAAGGCTGAAACCGGAGTTATTAACCATCAAAATTACTACTGGATGGATAGCCAGATACACGTTGAAACTGCAAAGTCTATTTATGAGCATAAAAAAACCATCCGAATTAATGAGGATGTACATAAACTATTGCCTGAATATAAGGCAGACTTTGATTTAGTTTTTTATAATGAATATGGTTTTAAATTTAGTAATTTAATAAATGTTTTATACTGTCTTGGGAGATCATCTGACCACGCCGATTACAGGTTCCTATCTGTTTGGACTATAACAGAGATAATTCAGGAAGTCAAAGAACATGTTTTTGATTGTCCATCTGAGGACGAAATTAGAAGAATTTTAGATTTTGTTAATTTAAGTTTTGCTAGCTATTCTGGAGATACAGTTGTTCATATAACAAAGTTACTTCGTCGGAAAGAACGCCCAAGTCTGTGCCCAATAATCAAACTAGATTCTTCTAGGTTTTTATTTGGTAATCAAATGTGTTTGACAGCTATGAGAGACTGGGCAGTTTATATAGAAGAAGCGGACTTTCCCTTTTATCTTGATGAGCAGAACCAAATCAATGTATTTCTTAAAGCGTATCATCGTCAACAAGAGCTTGAGTTGGAAGATAGAACAGCTGAAGTGGCGCGCAAAATTGTTGGAGTAAAATTTGTTGAAGCAAGGATAAATAATTTTACCAGGTTATCATCCTCTTTTCCTAAAAAGCCTCCGTGCGGAGAGATTGATGCACTAGTAGTTCACAGCGATTCCAAAACGGTATATGTGCTGGATGCTAAAAATATAAAAAAGAAATTGCTACCTGCAGATATTGAGAGGGAGATGCGCAAATTTAAAGAGCACGAGGAAATGCTGCTAAAAAAGAAAGCCTTTGTAGTAGAGAATTTAATAACAATTCTTCGTTATTTTAAGATAGACAATTTAAATAACTGGAGTGTACAGGCAGGGTTTGTCGTAAGCCAAAATTACCCATCTGCTCATGCATCCAAATTTATAGTCGATTTTATTCTAATTGATTATTTTAGTGAATACTTGACAGCAAACATAAAAAAAACACCACAGTAATGTGGTGATAATAACAGACGTTCATATGAGGTAAGTCCATACGAGGCGTACGCAGATAGGGTAATTGAATGCTAAATCCATAATAAATAATGATTACAATGCTGTGGAAAAAGGAATATGCAGATGCAGTGACTATTAAATTTGACAACAATATTACAACAACTACGCTAAAAAGCTCTGTGACGCTCCGTAATGAAAATCCAGCAATATCAAACATACATGACAATTTAAAACGAAATAATATGCCTAGGCTTGACTACGAATCAAAAGGTCGCAGGTTCGAATCCTGCCGGGGTCGCCATATAAGCAGAGAGCTCAAGAAAGCGAGTCGAGAGGCAAAGTCTGATTGGTGCGAATCGCTTAGTTCCAAGCGATAGCGCGGAACATCATATAATATTTTAAAAGGTTTTACGATACTTTCGTAAAGCCTTTTTTGTCCAGATGGAAAGTATAACTTTCCCTGGATTGAACGACTAAGGCTTCTGCCGGCGTCCTAAAGGACTTGGCACAAGCCAAATTTTATCTTATCATTTTCATAGCAATTTGACAACAATGCGGCCGAATTGCTTTTTGTACATTTTCATTGTAGTGGTGTTTCATGGTCGATTGGGGCAGCCGGAAAGGAAGAATTGAGCCATGAGGGGTCTTTTTGGTGGGAAGCTTGTCCCCGGACATGCGATACACGATGAGCGGCAAGGCGGTTTGTTCCTTTTCATTGACCGTGGCGTGGCCTCCTGGCCGCGCTTGTCATAAATCCATTCCAGGCGCAAAAAGGCACACCTCCCGGGGTGTGCCTTTTGCGTGGAAGCATACTGAAAAAGGAAAGGAGGTAGAACCAATGGCTGTAATAAAATTACCGCAAAACAGCACCATTGCTATTAAGCTGCAAAAGGGCGTAACGACGAGCGGCAGCTCGGCGTATGTTACCCGGAACTATGCCTGCAAGGCGACGGCGACTGACCAAGATTTATTCGATGTAGCCCAGGCAGTGATGGGGTTGCAAGCCTATCCACTGGCGGATATTACCCGTGTGGACAATGCCAACCTAGTCAATCAGTAAGATGAAGTTGCTTAGACACGCAGAAAGGAGGACAGGTCGATGGCTGATACCAATACTAAGACGCTGGAAATGGTTTTTACCACCGCAGGTGCCAAGGAAGTGACGGTAGCCGTGAAAGACCCGAAGGACGGTCTGACGCTGGCCGCAGTGCAGGCGGTGATGGCCACCATCATTGCAAAAAACGTGTTTTCCAGCACCAGCGGCGATTTAGTGACCGCCAAGGAAGCGCAAATCCGCCAGTTGGCAATTACCGAGTTAACTTAATGAACGGGAGGAGGCCCTGCCAATGGAAGAGTTGGCCCGCCTGATGGCGACGTACGGTTTTCCCATGGTAGTAGCCTTCTACCTTTTGGTCAGACTGGAGAAGCGTTTGGCCGAACTGACCAACGCAATCAACAAGATGTGTTATTGCGTCGAAAGGATGGAGGTCACGAAGAAATGATGTTGAAAACGGTGTATGGTCTGCCGCCAACTGATGTCGAACGGATTGAGGCGGCGGAAGAGGAGACGGACAGCGCGCTGGTGCGCGAGGCGACAAGGGAAACGGCGATGGCTGCGGACAAGACTAAAGAAGTCCGTCCGGCAGCCGGTTCTCCAAAGCGCCGTAGCTGAAGCGGCCTGAGCCGTGCCCCACGCGTTCAGCAGGAGGCACAGGGTTAATAGAAACGGGACGATTCGCTTGTTCCAGGGGTTGGGCATGTTGTTCAGTCTCCTTGCTTTGTCGTTTCCGTTTCAGAAACGTTTGTTTGTTTCAGTACGCCGACAGCCGTGAGTTGCCGGCGGATATCCTGCTGGATAGCCAGCGCCTGGACGAAGCCGTCGAGCTGCAGTATCAGTCGCTGGTTGACTTCGACCACCGGCTGGCCGTTGTCGCTCTTGAGGTGGGGCTGCACGGTCATTAGGTCGAGGCGGACGAGATTAGAAAATTCGTGTCTTGACAAAAGGGGGCATTACAGGGAGCCGTGACTACGCGGGAAAATAAAAAGGCCGCCCTCGGTTGGACGGCGGCACGGTGACTGATAAAAGCCAGCGATAAAATTTTCCTGTTCGTTCTGGAAGAATATGCTATAATTAGCGTAACAGGTTGTCGAGGAGCGGTTAGCCACTTCCTTTTTTAGAAAGGAGGTGGCGTGATGACAATGTTTGAGGCAATGTATCTCATGATTGCATTTGCAACACTCGTTGTTTTGATCATAAAAAAGAAATAACCGCCTCCTAGCCAAGGTGCTGTGCTACCCGTCAAGAGGACAAAGAAAAAATAGAAGAAGTGGATTGCTGCCTGCCGATATGGTGGGCAGCAATTTTTATGCAGCTTTCGCGTACTGTTCGTGGAATTCCATGGGCGTCATGAT
>NZ_LSLK01000055.1 GCF_002257705.1 Sporomusa silvacetica DSM 10669 | reverse complement strand
AAGTATATTGTTATTAATGCTGACGAAGGCGAACCAGGTACTTTTAAAGATAAAATCCTGCTAGGCCAGGATCCACTCAGAGTAATTGAAGGCATGGCCATTGCCGGTTATGTTTTTAATTCTCATGCCGGTTACATTTATATCCGGGGCGAGTATCGGGCCATTCAAAAGGTTTTCCAAAGTGCTATTGATAATGCTGTGAAAGCTGGTTATCTTGGCAAAAATATTCAGGGCACTAAGTTTGAATTCAATATTCACATCATGACTGGTGCTGGTGCCTATGTATGTGGCGAAAACTCAGCATTACTCAACTCCATTGAAGGCAAGGCCGGCCGTCCCCGCATTAAACCGCCTCATTTAGCAGAAGTTGGCTTGTTCTTAATGCCGACACTAGTAAACAATGTTGAGACCATTGCTACCATTCCAACCATTGTTTTAGAGGGCGGCGATAAGTATTTAAGCTATGGTACTAACGATAGCGGCGGTACTAAGTTAATATGCTTGTCTGGTAATGTGACTAACCGTGGCGTATACGAAATTCCCTTTGGTATAAGCTTGCGGGATTGCATATATGACCCTGAGCTGGGCGGCGGTATTCCTAATGGTAAGAAGCTTAAGTTCTACCATTTAGGTGGGCAGTCTGGCCCGATTGGCAGTGAAGCACAACTTGACACTGTGTATTGCTACAAAGCGCTTAAAGGTGTTGGCTTAACTGTTGGCTCAGGCGCAGTCGTTGTCATGGATGAAGATGTCTGTGTTATTGATTACCTAAAAGGTGTAACTGAGTTCTTTATCCACGAATCCTGTGGTAAATGCACTCCCTGCCGGGAAGGTAACAAGCAGATTTACGCCATTCTATGCAAACTTTCCGAAGGGGAAGCCA
>NZ_LSLK01000054.1 GCF_002257705.1 Sporomusa silvacetica DSM 10669 | reverse complement strand
TTTCCGGCAAGATACATTTCTACAATCCGCAATTTTTCTTCTGCCGGCAATTTCCCTTTTTGTGGCATAATTTTACCCCCAGATATTTCAGTGTTTTTTCACTGTCCTATCTGGGGGTAGCATATCACATCGCCCTGGTAGGCGGCTTTTATTATTTACCCAGGATTTTCTAAATAAATTCTAAGAATTGGAATGTATAATTCTAAATACAGCCTGAAAAAATTTATAGTGGGAGGAAATATAATGAAAAAAATATTAGTCTTAATGATTGCTATGTTTGTTTTGAGTCTTTCTTCTATGGTAAGTGCCCATGATAATCAAAATCCTGGGGTAACTCCAAATTATCAAATGATTGCAGCTGACGATCATCAATCTCAGCCAGATCCTAATGATCCACATCACAAAAAGCCACATCATAAGCCGCAACCAAAACCACAACCACCGCAACCTGAGCCACCACATGATGGTTCTCATAACTGATAATACAACTGTAAATCCCACTCTCAGCCTGACGGTTGGGGGTGGGATTTTTTATTATTGTCGCCTGCCGGGTTCGTACTGGTGGGCGGATTTTTGTTTTTTTTACCAAAATAAAGGATTTTGAAAAATTTTACAGAAGTAGTTCATTATTCGATGAGTGGGGGGATGATTTTATGATTAAGGCATTAGGGCGTAGAATATTTTTTGTCATTTCAAGGATCATTACCCGTTTTAGGAGCCCCAAGAAAAAAGTTAAAGAAGTGGTAAATGTAAAATACTCCATCTATAAGAAAGCAGGTTAGTTAGCCGCTCCGTCCTTCGGGATGGGCCAGTTTTTGTTATTTAGCCCATTCTCAGCCGTTTGGTTGGGGGTGCGGTTTTTTATTTTGCATAAAACAGGAAAAAATTGCTCATATGTTGAATATATCAGTCAGTAGCAGGAGGTTTATTATGACGTTTAAGCATGAGTGCGGTGGCAATGCTCATACTACAGGTGTTGGGGTAGTCGCCGGATGGAACAAGTGTATTTGTAGTAGATGCGGGGAAATATTATACAAATGGGTTACGACAAAGATGCTAGGCAAATAATATCCGTTAATCATGCATTGGCCATACGGTCGCAAATTCGAAGTTGATAAAATGCTGGACGTTCGCATGGCACCGTCACTGATCGGCGGCGGGCACGGCATGCGGTATGTCTGCCGGATCAGGAATAAGCAGGTTTATTTGTTTCATGATGATTTGGTATATTGAGCATTAAACAAGCCCCCGGCTTAGTGAGCCGGGGGCTTGTTTTTAGGAGAACTAGTTCATCCTGGTATATAGGATCCAGACAAAACTTGTTTTGGAAAATTCTCTAAGACTATTTTTTTTGATTTGTGATTAAATCTGCAATACCGGTTTCTTTTACAATTTTTCTAAGCTTAGCGTCGTCTAATATCCATTCGTCGCCGAATTCATCTGGACCTAGGTATTCGACCGGCATGCCGACACCTTCCATATCATTTTTAAACGTTGGGTCATTGATCATTTGTTTAAGGGCGGCTGTAAGCCTTGCCTTTTCAGGCAATGGGAGGCCTTTTGGAGCTGCAATGCCGTTCCAAAAACTTAAGGCGACATTGATGCCTTGTTCTTTCAGAGTTGGCACATTTTCAAAGCCAGGAATGAATTTATATGATTAAATAGGGGGACGATCTGAATGGAAGGTTTTTGCTCCTCTCCAGTCGCTAGGGAAAATATTTGAACTGTTCAATTAATGGTTTTAAGAAAATCATCCAGGCAGTTTGTATTGGATGATCATGACGTTATATAAGAATGTGTGTACGTCTAGCCAGCAAGGCTTTATGTTTTTTTGAACTGTTCAATTAAAAGGTAAAAAATTATCCAAACAGTAACCTGTTGGAAGATCATTATTCATGCAGCTAGGCATTGTATAGTGATAAATGTAAGGTCTTTTCCGGCATTTCCAATGCCCGTTCGATGAGTGACGCGGCCATACTTAAGTGGCAGGTCATTGCTTCATCCGGAATTTTTTCACACAAGGTATCACCTAAGCATAACATGATGGACATGATAAAGGTCAGAGCAGCCGGAAGGTGAGAGACATGAAAATATTGTTTGCGGACCCCCTCCTCGATAATCTTCAGTAGCCAGGGTTTCAGTAAGAGGGCAGCCTGGCGGAAGATTTTATTTTTAATATGTAAATGTTTTTCATCATAAAGAAAGTCAAGGAAGAGGCCGTCTTTGTAGTGCGCCGTTCGAAAGAAGGCATGCACCACGAATTCAATTTTACGGGGCGGGAGCATATCAGCAGACGAAGCCATACTGCTGATATCGGTGAGAAAATGAGCGATCTGGCGATTGATCAGCGCTTCCAGTATTTCTTCTTTGGACTTAAAGTAATAATAGAGCAGTCCCCGCGCGCCGCCTATTTCCTTGGCAATGTCACTGATAGTTGTTTTCCGGTAGCCGTTGGCGGCAAACAACGGTTCGGCCACATCTAAAATTTCATCCATTTTGATTTTCGGGTCTTGGGGCGGCCTGGCCAAAAGAATCACCTCCATTACTTGAACAGTTCAAATTATATTCTGAATGGAAGATGTTGTCAAGGGGATTTTCCTTTTTATTATAACGTAATGGATTAGTATAGTGAAGGGCCCGCTCCGCATCCCTGCGGGGGGCGCTGCAGCCGCTGACGCGTCTTCCGCCTGCCATCAGCTTTGCATAATTCGGCTAACGAAAAAGAAAACCGCTTTTTTCGAGAAGCAAGGGGACGTTCATTTTGCTTCTAGCCAAATAATATAATAATAGAAGCAAAAACGAGAGAGAAAATATGGCGAGATGTGCGAGAGAAAAGAGTACCAGCGTAATCTTGAATAATATGTTTGCTTAGATTTCGCGACAGTTCATCAAAGTATAATTTTTAAGCTGTGATGGTGAATATAAAGGAAGAAAATGAACGCCCCTGTGCTTCTTTTAGCGGCTAAGGCACCTTTCACTTTAGCATTGAGATGAATATGATATTACAGGTTACTGCTAAATAAGGAGGTCTCTAACTTGTCTCATTTTGCTATTATCGGCATTGGTAAAGAGGGATTTGAAATTGTGCCGATAACACCTGAAGGTGATGCCTACATATCGCAATGCAGGGGAATGATGACGTATTCTAAGCGGAATATAGCCAAATCAGCGGTTAAACGAATGGAGGTGACATTAAACAGACGTACAAAAATTAACAAGCCGGCTAACCCCGGCTGCAATGAGGGAAGATAAGTCATTGAGTAACCAAAAAGAAACCGCCACTGCTGGTAACAGTGACGGAAAACAAGAAATCAATCAAAATCTAACACAATCATTGACTACATGAAATGTCTCCACAAAATCCAATTTTCTTCTTTATTCTGGATGGTAACGCCATCCCTAAGTCAACTACGTCAATCTTTATTGGGGTCGGTTCAGCAGGAAGGAGAAGAGTGGTTTCCAAAGACTCAGGGTAATTTCCAGAAAAGAAAAGATATTCGTTACCTAGGCGACCTATCTCAGTTATTTCAAATTCAGGATAGTGAAGAAGAGTAACCCGCAGACCCTGATTTTCTTTTAGCTGTATCTCTTTAATTTTTATTATCGTGATAATTTGAAGATAAAGTTCTTTAGCATATTCGGCCAACAATTTCACCACCTTTTAAAGCTAAAATTCGACAAAGGCCAATAATGTCCTGTAAGGAGGTGCAAAAACGTCAAAGGGCGAATTGTCAAGCTAAGCGGAACAGGCAGCCGCAATTATCGAATGGAGTCTTCCAGTCTAGTCGTTTACGAGGTCGATTATGTTACGTCAATACGTTATTGCTTTAAGCCGCTGTCGGAAGGTTTATGTGCCTTCTGATGGCGGCTCTTTTATATTTTTGCTCTGTTCATTAGTCAACATTGGTTAGCACTTTCACAGAACAAGTGTTTGTCCTGTCGCTTTTATTTTTCGCGATTTTCAAATAGAATTCCAAAGAATGGAGTGTATACTGATATTGTCTAAGAAAATTGACAATGGGGGGAAATGCAATGAAAAAAATAGTAGTCCTAATGATTGCTATGTTTGTCTTAAGTCTTTCGTCGATGGTAAATGCTCATGATAATCAAAATTATGGGTTAACTCCAAATCATCAAATGCTTGCAGCTGACGATCAACCTCAGCCAGATCCAAATGATCAACAACGTAAGCCACAGCCACAACAGCCGCAGCCACAACCACCACAACCACAACAACCTGAGCCACCACATGATGGCCCTAATTACTAAGGTGGTTGGTATTAAAATACAAGCTACCTGAACGCGAAAAGCCCCTATCACGGTTAGTTACCGGAGTAGGCGCTTTTTTAGGGAGCTGAAGGTGTAATAGTATAGGTAAGCGCATAAAGTGATATGGATGCTGAACTATATTGATGATTCGATCGTGATGTAAAAAGGAGGTTAGCGGATTGAAAAAGGTAGTCGTTTTAGTAATGGCTGTATTTGTTATGAGCTTTTTTTCAATAGCGAGTGCTCATGACAATTATCCAAATGAAAATTATCAAATGCTTTATCGTGGTGATCCGCCACCGGAAGGCCCACCACCACAGGGTCCACCACCTAGACACAAGGATAAACATAGGCATCACCCAGCACCGCCACCACCGCACGAGCCACCACCACCGCATGAGCCACCACCAAGATGGTAAAATAAATACCGTAAAGTAGATACTAAGATCCCCGTTTTGGTTTTGTCCGAAACGGGGATCTTGCATATCCTGCAAGCTACTGATGCGGAGTGGGAACTGATTTTTAAATATGCCGATGAGGTAAGAAGGCCAAAATATTTTTACAAAGATTGCTATCTCTAACTCCTCTTTGTGTTACAATTTATGTATAAAAGAGTTCATATAGTTAAGGAGGTTTTGCATGTTTATCAAACTGGTGTACATTAATCGTTGGAGGACTGCCTTGCTCTGCTTCATTTTCCTTGCCTGCTTTACCATGGCAAGCCTCGCAGGGGAAGAACCTATCCTACCACCACCAAACTCAACTGGCGCAGCCAATTATTACGAAATGAAGCCCAGCCCGTACTACATATCTCTTGGGGTCAAAGGCTA
Organism: Sporomusa silvacetica DSM 10669; assembly: GCF_002257705.1. Taxonomy (GTDB): domain Bacteria; phylum Bacillota; class Negativicutes; order Sporomusales; family Sporomusaceae; genus Sporomusa; species Sporomusa silvacetica. The sequence continues at coordinate 65,525 of NZ_LSLK01000054.1, read as the reverse complement.
TCAACAGACGACTGATTATACGTGTGGCCCGGCTGCTGTTATGTCACTTTTGCGCTGGTACAATGTCCTAAGTGACCAATCGATGAACCATAATACCGAAATGCTGATCGCCAAAGGGATGGGTACTGGCGATATTAATTCTAAACATCCTGGAACTACCCCCCAACAAATGGAAAATTGGTTAAAGAAAAACGGTTTTGAGGTAATGATCGGTTATAACGGAACATTGGAAATGCTCCGGGAAAACTTAAAGAAAGGAATCCCTACCCTTGTTGAATGGATTGATTGGGGAGGCCACTGGGTAGTCGTTACTGGTTACCATGCAGCCTACGAATCACCTGAGAAAGGAGTTGACACCATCTTCTTTGCCGATCCTGCTGTTCATTGGACCACTGTCAATAACCCGGACGGAATATCTTCCTTTAACGCCTGGCGGTTCCGAGACATGTGGTTTGATGCTCAGTATATTAACCCCGAACATTTAGTGAAGAACGTATATATTGTTGCTGTCCCCAAGAAGGATAGTTCAAAATAAGAACAATTGATGGCCTAAACCGGCGGGTTTAGGCCATTTTTCAACTGGATGGGAGCCAGCAGGGAAACTGAGAGATGGCAGCTTTAACCAATTTCCAACACTTGTGTTGTATTATATACCTCAGGTAATAATCGAAAAAAATTAAGAGGAGCTAGTGGTGCGTATGATTGATGATATTGAGTTCGGTAATACTAAATGTTATGAGTATTGAAGGCCAATAATAGCCGAAAGCGAGGTTGCTATGGATGTGCGACATTGATGGGTTATTTATGCGTATAGGAGATATGGATAGAACAGAACTGGCTAAAGCTTACTTAATGGCATTGAAAGAGAATGCTGATCTTAGTCGCCAGCTTAAAAGCTCAATTGAAAGAAGCCAACAGACTGATGTTGAACCGAAGCCAGATACAAGGGGTGACTGGAATGGCTAAAACCGTGGTTTTAGATTTTGATGGTGTAATTCATAGCTATACAAGCGGCTGGAAAGGGATAGATAGTATTCCTGACCCTCCAGTCGATGGGATTAAGGAAGCTATAGGCAACATACGAAAACATTATAAAGTTGTTGTTGTCTCGACACGGTGCTTCCAGGAAGGCGGATTGGAAGCGGTCAAGGCATGGCTGGATAAACATGACATATCTGTAGATGAGGTGCTTGCTCATAAGCCGCCGGCGATTGTGTATGTGGATGATAGGGCAGTAACGTTTGATGGTGACGCTAAAGGGTTGCTGCATAAAATAAAGACTTTTAGGACCTGGCAGAATAAGTGAATTGATATATCTATGCCAATATTTATAAAAGGCTGAGATATATACATCGGATAGGAAATCTACTCAATAGGGCAAAAATCAATGTACACATTCAGTATGGAGCTACTGAAAATATATAGCCAAGTGAGATATAGGGATTTTGCTATTATGTAGTGGTGGCGATGAGTATGCTTGCTAGAATCTTTCTCGCCACCGCAATAATAGCTTTCTTTTTGCCCAAATTACCTGCCGTGACAAAACCACAATGCAAACGAACTATTATGACTGTTCATGGACTTATCTAGCTTTCCCCATACATAAAATCAAACAATATGTTATAATTAACATAAATAAGCGGAAGGAGGACTATTCTATGAGAAGGGCAACATTTATACGTATCTTAACTGCCATAAAGCTGATTTCAAATAATGTAAGTATTGTAGAAAACTTTAATAATAAGGCACTGGTAACTGTTCGAGTTCCTGAAATAGTCGGGGACTCGCCTAAACAGTTTCGCTCCTTACGAAAAGTACTTTCTTATTGCTCTTATTTTAGTGTAAGAGCGGAAGCTGGTGAACTAGTTGTTACTTTGGAATTTAATTGGGACCAAAGGAATAATTAGTTGAGTTTCAAGTTGGTTAAAGGCAAGCATTCCACATTACCTTTTTTCTGCATATTATGTAATAAAGTGCGATAAGGAGGATATAATGTGGATATATTTTGTCGAGAGGTAAAACCATATGAGTGTCTGAATATGAGGCGGGTTCAGTTCTGGCTTAGAATTATGAAAGAACATTCTTTATTCATGAAGCTAGGCTTTGCCTGCTCTGATACGGAGCTTATTTGCCAGGCAGAAGAATTTTACAATGTTTTTGAAGACCTTGAAAAGCATTCATATAATATCAAGTGTGATGAAGAGTTTATGGCATTTGTTAGTAGGATTATGGTTGCCGTTAAAAATATATTTGCCTTTAAACGGCATGTTTTGCATTTACTCATTGAATGTCAAATAGGGGGCTATAATTATCCTTTATTGATAGACCATATTTCCCGTGAAGCCATGTATTTTCTGAAGCTTCTCCAAAAAATTCAGGACGGTGAAATGAAATATCCTGTTGATTCCATAGTCAGCGACAATGTCTTTTGGCTCAGGCATATGGCAGACCATGCCAGATTTATTGTAGGTTTGCTTGATCCCTCTGAGCGAGGTTTTGTCGAAAAGGCTAATGCATTTGCAGTTCAGTTTGAGCAATTACAACTTCAAGCTCGTGATCTTGATAGTATGCTGTGGCATTTTTGTCCCAATAATGACCTTATTCGGTTTGAGAAAGATGTAACCCAAGCAACGGTGCAAATCCGGGATTTTAAAGAGGCTGCGAGAGATTTAATCTCAACTTGCAAAGTAATATCTTTGATACCACCGTTATTAGCAGACCATGTGCTTCGGGAAGCGGAATACTTTTTGGAAGTTCTTGAGCAAATACAACATGATATTCCAAAGATGGATGGAAAGATAGTTACATGTGATTATTAGTTTGAAAGCCATCCTTGTAAAAACTAATTGCATTGGCAACTGGAAAACGTGCTATAAAGTAAAATGGGGCTGTAGAAAAACGTAATTTGCGTTTTTTACAGCCTCATTTTACTTCTATCCAGATGGAAAGGTTAACTTTCCCTGGATAGAACGACTAAGGCTTTTGCTGGCGTCCTAAAGGACTTGGCACAAGCCAAGTCTTATCTTATGTTAGTTGTTCCGGCGTGATTGGCCATTTGCCATATTTCCGGGAAGCGTCCATCATGGCAAGAACATTCGCTGTCGGGGTGCCCAGCGATAGTCCGCAGCCACTTGATAACATAAATCTCTTTGGACTACTATAGGCTTTTTGCAAACATTCCTTAACTTCATTCGAAACTTCTTGGGGGGTTCCCCGCCATAAGGTGTATGGTTTGACATTTCCGGCCAGACAGATCTTGTGGCCTACCTTATTTTTTGCTTCAGTTAAGTCAATTTGATTATCTAAACTTAGTACAGTAGCGCCAACATTAACCATGTCATCCAAAATATTCATAGTGTCGCCACAAATGTGGAGAAAAGGACCACTCCCGCAGCGTTGTGAGATACGATCCGCGCATTGACGCAGGTAGGGTTGAGCAAACTCACGGAAATGCTTGGCACTGATTAAGGTGCCGGAGGCTGTAGGTTCAGCGAGACTTGGTTTAATACCCATATCGCAGAGCGTGTCAATGAAGAGCAGGATATTGTCAGTAGCGTATCGCAGTAAACGGTGTACCTGCTCTGACTGCCGGCATATTTCTTTGAGAAATTTATCGGTTCCGCGGATAGCTGCAGCCGTAGTAAATGGACCGCCAACCGAGCAGCCTGTGGCTACGCGATCCTTAACAGTTTCCTGGATAATCTTGAGCGCTTCCAGGATGATGGGCAATCTTCCAGAATGGTGAGGGTCAATCAATCCCATTTTCTCAAGGTCTTGATAACTCGAAATCGCCGGTGCGGAAACATAGGGAACACTGTTATCGGGAAATGTTAATGTACTGCCGATGGCTTCAGCGATACCGAATAGTCCAGGACCGGCGCCAACCGAATCGGTTTCGTAAGTTTCAAAAGCGTAGATTTGGGCCTCGGCCATTAAGGTGGCGGAATGATAATACTTTGCCATTGAGCCGCCGGCCAGGTTAAAAGCCTGGTCTGTAACCAAAGGCAGACAAGGTATCCGGTCTAGCGGCTTACCAGTGGCAAATGCCTTAAATCTTTCGTTTGGTGTCATTTCATCTCTCCAGGTGGTTTTCATGATTATCCCCCCGCTTCTCTATTTTGGCAGGTAACTGCTTAATAAAGAAATATTATATATATGTAATAGTAATTATAGATATATAAAGTAAAATCCTCTCTAGATACGGCAGGATTTTACTAAAAATAATAGAAAAAACCTATATTAGTAATAAATTATTTAAAGAGGGGTGCATGGTTTTGACAAATCAAAATATTTTGGATGCGTTATCAACTGCGGTGGTTGAGATGGACGAGGATGGGGCGAAAGCAGCGGCACAAGCTGCAATTGATGCTGGCATGGGAGCTTTTGAGGCAATCACTGAGGGATTGGTTAAAGGCATGAATATTGTTGGGGATAAGTATGAGCAGCAGGAATATTTTATCCCTGAGGTTTTGCTCTGTTCGGATGCAATGCTGGCGGGACTGGAAATCCTCAAGCCTTATTTGCCTAAAGATTACAACCAGAATGCGGAAAAAGTAGTAATTGGCGTTGTCGAGGGGGATACGCATGATATTGGTAAAAACATTGTGAAAATCATGCTGGAGACAGGCGGTTTTGAAGTATATGACTTGGGCCGCAACGTTCCCTTGCAGGCTTTTGCTGATAAAGTCGAAGAAGTTGGCGCCACAGTAGTTGCCATGGCTACTCTAATGACTACGACCATGGATGGTATGCAGGTTGTTGTCGAGGAACTGGAAAAACGCGGGCTCAGGGACAAAGTTACTGTTATTATTGGCGGCGGGCCTATATCGCAGGCCTTTGCCGATGAAATTAAAGCTGACCTATATGCGACAGATGCTAATGTTGCCGTACGGAAATTAAAAAACCGGCAGGAGGCTGTAGCGTGAGTGGGGTGATTAAACCAGACACAATGACGCCGAAAGAAAGAGTACTGGGTTGTTTACAAGGTACTAAAATAGATAGATTACCTTCAGCCCCGTTAGTATTGAATCATTGCTCGCGCGTAACAGGTGTTACTGTTTCACAGTTTAATAGTAATCCACAAGTTATGGGGGAGGCACAGGTGGCTGCATGGAAGCGTTATGGCCATGACATACCGTTAATGTTTACTACTACCTCCACCGTTGCCGAAGCCATGGGAACAGAGCTCTTTTTTCCGGAAGACGACGCGCCTTGGGTGGAGCATCCTGTTGTAGAAGACGTAAAAAATATTGACAAAGTCAAGGTTGCCGATCCTTGGAAGGATGGCCGTTTGCCTGTTTATCTCAACGCAGCAAAACACGTAGTGTCGGAAATTGGCGAACAGGTTTTTGTTGGCTGTATCTATGCGGCCCCCTTTACAACAGCCTCCCACTTGCGCGGGACAGAAATGTTTATTCGAGAGACCTATAAAAATCCCAGTTTGGTCAATGAGCTGTTGGAACTTTCAAAAGGCAGCGCTCTGGCTATGATTGATGCGCTGGCCGAGATTGGTGTTGTACCAGTTATTGTAGATCCGGTAGCCAGCACCAGTCTAATTAGTCCGCGCCAATTCGAAAAGTTTGCCATGCCTCATCTTACGGATATCGTTGCCCGTGCCCATGTCAAGGGCCTGCCGATATGCTTGCATATCTGCGGGAAGTCAACTCCGATCATCGAATTGATGGCTGAGACCGGTGCAGATATCCTTAGCATCGACATTATTGATATGGCACTGACCAAGAAATTAGTAGGCAACAAAGCCTGTTTATTTGGCAATATAAAACCAGCCGAGACAATGCTCAAAGGTACACCGGAAAAGGTTGCCGCTGAAGTAAGGGAAATTATCCAAAACGCCGGTGACAGTCCGCGAGGCTTAATTGTTTCTACCGGTTGTGAGATCCCCTTCAACACGCCGCCGGAGAATATTGATGCTGTTATGGCAGCCACGCGGCTTTATGGTCAATGCTAGATGGAGGTAGTAAAGTGAATCTTACGGAAAAAGCGCGGTTAAAGGCCGTATTGGCAAAGGAAAAAACGGATCGTCCCCCGGTAATTTGTTCTGGGGGAATGATGAGTGCGGCAACGACGGCAGTACTAAGCGATTTCACCAATAATTTTCATAATGACCCGGTTATCATGGCACAAGTAGCGGAACGTATTCGGCTAAATACCGGTTTTGAGAACCTGGGCGTTCCCTTTTGTATGACTGTGGAGGCCGAGGTTTTTGGCAGTACTGTCGACTTAGGGGACGCCGGTGTTGAACCGTGCATTACTGAATATGGGGCAGGTGAACTGGCGGCGATAACGGATCGTCCCTTGCCTGATCCGCTGACTGCCGGCAGGTCACCGGTTATTCTGGCGGCGATTAGAGAACTGTCAGCGCGGAATCAGGATATACCGATTATTGGGAATATAACCGGACCAATAAGTCTGACTACTTCGATCATTGATCCTTTGCGCTTTTTTCGCCTTATGCGCAAAGCACCGGCAGAAGTGTCTGCTACGCTAGATTATGTAACTAATTACCTGGTGACTTTCGCTCAGGCGCAGATTGCCGCGGGAGCGGACGTTATTGCGATTGCCGATCCCACCGCTACCGGCGAAATTCTTGGCAATGTTAATTTTCAGCGGTTTGTAACCCCGATGCTGCTGCGCTTAGTACGGGAGATCAAAAACGCCGGGGCCGGGGTTATTGTGCATATTTGCGGTGATGCGACAGTCTTGCTGGATTCCTTGCGGGAACTGAACGGAGCTGTGCTCAGCTTTGATTCGATTGTGAATTTGCCCAAAGCCAAAGTAGTCTTAGAAGATATACCGGTGATGGGAAATATTAATACACAAATGCTGCATACCGGCGAGCCGCAGCGAATTAGCAGCCATGTCGAAAATCTGCTTACACAAGGTATTGATATTATTGCTCCGGCCTGTGGTATCAGCCTGGCTACCCCTCAGATCAATCTGAGGGCACTTACCACGGTAGTAAAAAGGTTCGGGAGGTAGAGCAGTAGTGGTTTCCTTATATGAAATAACTTTTTTACCCAAAAAACAGACGATTACGGTAGCGCAGGGAACAACATTGCTACAGGCTATGCGAACTGCCGGAATGATTGTGGAGACTCCCTGTGATGGCCGTGGCACATGTAAAAAATGCCAGGTTAAGGCCACCGGGGACCTAACTGCTCCCACTGAGATAGAAACTACGTCTTTAGGTAAGCTGCTTGCTGACGGTATACGATTAGCCTGCCAGGCAAAAGTGGCAGGTTCTGTGCAGGTGGAACTATTATCTGAGCAGACAAATAGTTTTGTAACCCTAGAGGAAGGGCAAAGTATGCAATGGCCGTTGGATCCACCTGTTTATAAAATTATTCCTGAAAAAATTGGTGCTGAGCACGAGCAACGTGAGTTAGACCTGGGGCTGGTACCGTTGTTTCCAGATAAGTATCCAGGGTTATTGCAGGAAATAGCCGCCAACCATGAAACTGGCAGCAACGATCAAGCGGCTGTTGTTAAAAACGGAAAACTGTTGGACTGGCAGTTTCAGCCTGAACGTATTTGCTATGGGATTGCACTGGATATTGGGACCACAAGTGTTGTAGCAGAACTCTTCGATTTAGCGAGCGGCAAAACTATGGGTGTGGCCTCTTGCCTTAATCCCCAAACCGAATTTGGCGGCGATGTGCTGACAAGAATATCATTTGCGGCTAAGCAAGCTGGCGGAACACAGCTTCTTCAGAAAAAAATTATTGGAGAAATTAATCGGCTAATTGAACAACTGACTACTGCCAAACAGCTAGACAGCCAGGATATCTATGAAGTTGTTGTAGCTGGCAATACGACTATGCAGCATTTGCTTTTAGGGGTATTGCCTAGTTCGCTAGCTCATGCTCCTTACTGGCCAGTGTTTATTCAACAGGTGGAAGTTTCTCCTTCTACGCTCGGCATTACGATTTCGAAACAAGGGGTTGTAACAGTCCTACCATCGGCTGCGGCCTTTGTCGGTGCTGATATTGTGGCAGGACTGTTAGCCGTAGGATTACATCATTACCCGAAAACCGCGTTGTTTATTGACATTGGTACGAACGGCGAGATTGTACTCTGTAAGAATGGTTCGCTTGTGGGCACGTCTTCCGCGGCCGGACCTGCACTTGAGGGTATGAATATTACCTGCGGCTGCCGGGCTGAAAATGGGGCCATCGAGGCTGTTGCCATCGCGAGTGACGGCACTGTGGATTTGCAGGTTATCAGCGATGGTTTATCAACAGGAATTTGTGGCAGCGGTCTGATTGATTTGGTTTCAGAGCTTGTAAGATGTGGGGTTATTACGTCAAATGGGCGCTTCGCAACCCCGGAAAAAATACTTCCGGCACTTGCAGCTCGACTGGTTACTATTGACGGACGGCAAGTTTTTGTAATTTCAAAAGAGAGAAAAGTTTTCCTTAGCCAAAAAGATATACGCCAAGTTCAATTAGCCAAGGGAGCTATTACAGCAGCCATCAATCTGTTACTACAAGAAGTAGGTATAAGTTTTGAAGAGCTTGATGAAGTTTTGGTGGCCGGTGCCTTTGGTTTTCATTTGCAACCAGCATCCTTGGTAGGGATTGGGTTATTGCCACGCTTTTGTCAAAACAAAATTCGCTTTGTTGGCAATACTGCCAAAGAGGGAGCGAAAGCAGTTTTGCTGAACCGTAACGCGAGTGCTGAAGTACAACAAATTGGACAAACGATTAAAATTGTGGAACTTTCCCTGCAACCAGAATTCCAAGATTGTTTTGTTAAGTCGTTAGCGTTTCCTGCTTAATGAATTACCGAGGCAGTGAATCAAGTTTGACATTTCACAATTGAAGAAGTATAATTTTGAATAACATTCTAATATAGTTTCTTTAAAAGCTGTGAACAGGAAGAGTATTACGGGAATAGAACCGTACAGAGAGCGGGGAATGCTGAGAACCTGCAGGAGTTGCCGGAAGAAAATCACCTGAGAGCTGATGACTGAATGCTTAGTAGGTTAATTCGTATTCCTGCGTTAAAGGATAAGGTATGCAGTACCTGAGAATATGAAGGTGGTATAACGAAGTAAACTTCGTCCAGACTAAGGGACGAAGTTTTTTTGTCCGTATTATAGATATTCTCTAGTATACAAGACTTTGAAGCGTTCAATGAAAAGGAAGTGGCAAAACATGTATAAGAAAGTAAGTCCAAAGAATAATTTTGTGGAGATGGAAAAATCAATACTGGCTTTGTGGGAAGAGAAAGAGGTCATTGCCAAAAGTTTTAACATGAACGAGGGCAAGGAGTATTTTACGTTTTATGATGGTCCGCCGACTGCGAACGGCACTCCACACATCGGTCACGTTGTTACTCGGGTTATAAAAGATTTAATTCCACGGTATAAAGTCATGAAGGGATATAGGGTTTTGAGAAAAGCCGGCTGGGATACACATGGCCTGCCGGTTGAGCTTGAAGTGGAAAAAAAGTTGGGTATTTCCGGTAAGCCGGAAATTGAAAAATATGGTGTTGAAGATTTTGTAAAGAAGTGCAAGGAAAGCGTATTTACCTATGCTACACAATGGAAGGAAATGTCGGAGCGGGTGGCATTTTGGATTGACATGGAAAATCCGTATGTTACCTACCATAAAGAATATATTGAATCGGTTTGGTGGTCGTTAAAGCAGCTTTGGAATAAAGATCTGTTGTATAAAGGACACAAAATCGTTCCGTATTGCCCGCGTTGCGGTACCGCCTTGTCCTCTCATGAAGTAGCACAGGGGTATAAAGATGTAAAAGACAACTCGGCCTATGTTAAGTTTAGGCTTAAAGGGGGAAAAACGGCTATTCTTGTTTGGACGACTACCCCGTGGACGTTGCCAAGCAATGTAGCGTTGGCTGTTAACCGGACCTACGATTATGTTGAAGTCATCAATAAAGAGGAGCATTTGATTCTGGCAAAAGAGCTGTTAAATTGTCTGGAGGGCGAATACGAGCTGGTACGCGAGTTCAAGGGGGAAGAACTGTTGGGCAAGGAATATGAGCCTATGTTCCGTTTCGCTCAACCGGAGAAAAAAGCCTATTACGTTGTACATGGTGATTTTGTTACCTTGAGTGATGGTACAGGCATCGTGCATATTGCCCCGGCTTATGGGGAAGATGATAACCGGGTTGGACAAAAACATGATCTACCACTTGTAAATCTGGTGGATGCGCAAGGTAATTTTGTGGAAGAAGTGACTCCCTGGCAGGGGCTGTTTGTCAAGAAAGCGGAAGAAAAAATACTGGCATTCTTAAAAGAGAACGGTATTCTATATAAAGCAGAAAAATATCTGCATTCCTATCCATTCTGTTGGCGCTGCGATACCCCGCTTTTATATTATCCCCGCGTATCCTGGTTTGTCAGAATGTCGTCGCTGCGGGATAAGCTCTTAGAAAATAACGACAAGATTAACTGGTATCCGGATAACATCAAAAAAGGGCGTTTCGGCAATTTCCTGGAAAACGTAATAGACTGGGGTCTCAGCCGTGAGCGTTACTGGGGCACACCTTTGCCGATTTGGGAATGCGAATGCGGACATAGGGAATGCATCGGCAGTATAGCGGAACTCAAGGAAAAAGGTCTGAATGTGCCTGATGATATCGACCTGCATAAGCCGTATATTGACAAAGTGCAGATGAATTGCCCGCATTGCGGCAAAAGGTTACAGAGAGTCAGCGAAGTCATTGACTGCTGGTACGATTCCGGGTCGATGCCGTTTGCCCAGCATCACTATCCGTTTGAGAACCAAGAACTGTTTGAACAAAACTTTCCGGCGCAGTTTATTTCCGAGGCTGTTGACCAGACGCGCGGCTGGTTCTATACGCTGCTGGCGATTTCGACTGCTGTTTTTGGTAAGAGTTCATTTGAAAATTGTGTTGTACTGGGGCATGTGCTTGATAAGCGCGGTCTTAAAATGTCTAAACATAAAGGTAATGTCCTGAGTCCGTTTACCGTGTTGGACAATCAAGGTGCTGATGCCCTGCGCTGGTACTTCTATACTGCCAGTGCTCCCTGGCTGCCTTCACGTTTTTATGAAGAGGCCGTAATTGAGGTGCAGCGTAAATTTATCAATACGTTGTGGAATGTTTATTCTTTCTATGTGCTATATGCGGAAATTGACCAGTTTGATCCGACGAAATATCAGGGCAGACAGAGCAGTCACGTTATGGATAGATGGATTATCTCCAAGCTTAACACCTTGATTAATAAAGTCGATGAGTACCTGAATGCTTATAAAATCACCGGTGCTGCACAGTTGATTGAAGAATTCACCGATGAGCTTTCCAATTGGTATGTGCGGCGTAACAGAACGAGATACTGGTCCATGGAAATGACCGAAGACAAAATTGATGCTTATTTCACGTTGTACACCGTACTGAAAAATCTGGTGATTGTTGCCGCTCCCTTTGTGCCGTTCATTACCGAAGAAATTTATCAAAATCTAGTATTTGGCATCAACTCCCGGGCACCGGAAAGCGTACATTTATGCCTGTGGCCGAAATATGATGAAACGATGGTTGATGCCAAACTGGAAAAGGAAATGGAACTGGCTTACAGGATTTGTGGACTGGGCCGCAGCGCGAGAAACCTTGCGAATATCAAAAACAGGCAACCGCTTTCTAAGATGCTTGTCAGCACAAATGAACTGCCGAACTACTATATTGACATCATTAAAGAAGAACTCAATATCAAAGAAATAGTGATAAATGCCAATATGTCCGATTATGTAAGTTATACAGTCAAACCCAATTTGCCGGTGCTGGGGAAGACTTACGGCAAATTGCTGGCGGGTATCAAAAAAGCAATCGCCGAAGCCAAGCAGATGGAACTGGCACTTAAAATTTCTGCAGGACAAAGCATTACAATTGATGTTGATGGAACTTCGATTGAACTTAACAGTGACAATCTCTTGGTAACTATGAACGGCCTTGAAGGGTTTGCTGTTGCCAGCGAGGGTGAAGTGGGTGTAGTATTGGACACCCATATTTCGGAAGAATTAAAAACCGAAGGTTACGCGCGCGAGATTATTAGCAAGCTGCAAAACATGAGGAAAGACAGTTTATTTGAGGTTATTGACAAAATTACAATCTATATGGCTGGTAACGATTTGCTCGAAACAATTGTACAGCAATATAAAGAGTACATTATGAGTGAAACACTTGCTGTAGATATTGTATTTAATGCGAAACGTAACTATAATGAGGTAAATATTAACGGCGAAAAATTGCAGTTGGCCGTGGAACGACAGTCTTAACCCTTCAGGCATTGGATTAGGCAGCCGATTAACACCGTGCTCTGGAAGGCTATAATAATCAGCAGTTTGAGAGTACACTTATTTGGAGATAAAGGCGCGTTTGCGTCAGGCTTGAAACCATTCCTCGCTGAGGGTTGGTTGTCATGTCTTGACGTGGTGACGCGCCTTGTTTGTTTTTTCATGGAAATTTGTTCTACTTAATTAATTCATGAGAATAGTAACATATCTTCCTTGCGCTTAGTGCAACCTATACTACGTACGGGTTCACAAAGGAGGAAAAATTATGGAATTGCAGGAACTTCTTCGCGATACTTGGCAGACCTCGCTAGTATTCGTAGGTCTACTAATTTTTACTCGAATACTTGGTAAAACGCAGGTCGGGCAACTGACATTCTATGAATACATAAGTGGTATTACCATTGGTTCGCTTGCTGCCAACATTGCAGCAGCAGATGTCGATAAAGTGTGGAGCCATTTCTATGACCTTGTCTTATTTGTGGCCCTTACCTACGCAGTATCAGTGGTTACGCTAAAAAGTCGGCCTCTGCGGAAATTGATGGATGGATCGCCAACAATTGTGATAGAGAACGGAAGTATTGTTGAAGAAAACATGCATAACCTGCGCTACGATTTAGATGAGTTAAATGGACAGTTGCGCGAGCAAGGGGTCTTAGATCCTGCCGAAGTACAATACGCTATTTTAGAAACTACAGGAAAGTTGAGTGTAATAAAAAAGACTGATTATCAGCCTTTAACGAAAAGTGATTTTAATATTCACTTGCCTGATCCTGTGTTTCCGGTGGAATTAATCATGGATGGAGTAATCATTGAGCGGAATTTAGATAGACAAAACCGTTCTAAAGCCTGGTTGGAACAACAATTAGGCGAGAGAAGCATCCACGATATATCTGAGGTAACCTATGCCGGGATTGACTCCAAAGGGCAACTGTTTGTTAATCGTAAGACTCCCTCAAACTATAGTAACAAGAATAGTGACGAATAACTTGCCAGGTTTAATCGCCACATAAAATTACCAGACCGATTGTTACAACAAGAGCACCAATAAGCTGTCTTAGGGACAAAGGCTGACTCAGAAATACATTGCCTAAAATAATTGTGACGAGCGGAGCGCAGGACATGAGGACTGCAATCTCATAAACATCGCCTTTTTCAAGTGCGTAGAAATAAGCCAATTCACCTAAGACAGCTGCTAAAAGTGCTTCCATACTGATCATTAACCAGCTGGATAAGGATAAAGAAGAAAATTCAATATAGGTTTTCGTAAGCAGCAGCCAGATACTAACAAGACCGGTGGCGATGAATGTTCGGATTACCAGAGTAGTGACAGGATTAATATTGTCAAGGGCGGATTTACCGAATAATGGCGCTGAACCTAGGCAAAGAACCGCAAGAAAGGCATATAAGAATATCACAGGTAACCTCCATTTAATCTGTTTTTAAAGTATATGCCCCTGGACTTAAACTAGTAGCTCAAACTCTATTTACTCTTTGGGGGAGGTTGGTGCTTCATACTTCCCAATGTAAAACATTTCCACTTATAATAGAAGGCAATCTGTTAAATAATAGTAAACGGATCATTAAACTACCAATTAGGAGGCTAGTGTTAGTTATGACTGTAAAAAAAGACTTAGAGAAGGCTTTAGCTGCTGCTGAATCTGCCAAAGGTACGTATGCAACCTTTGCCACATCTACTGACGACCAAGGTGCACAGACAATGTTTGAGCAAATGTCCCAAGACATGGATCGTCATATTGCACAACTCAATAGTCGTGTAAGTAGTACATCAGAAACCAAATTAAGTAATCAGCAACAATAGTAAAAAGGAGGTAGGTAGAACTACCTCCTTTCTTACTCCAAACTAAGATATGACAAGGTGAGACAAATGAGTGTTAAAGTCGGAATTCCTGAAGCTTTGCTATACCATGAGTTCGGCAGTTTATGGCTGGACTTCTTTCAGAACATCGGGGTTCCAGTAGCTCTTTCCGGTAAGACCAATAAACAAATTTTAGACCGGGGGATGTCGCTGGCCATCGATGAATCATGTATACCATTGAAGGTTTACTTAGGTCATGTCGAATCCTTATTAACCACCTGCAGTCATATCTTCGTACCTCGTATCGCTCAGTATTATCCGGATAATCATCTTTGTGCAAAACTTGCCGGTTTACCAGATATTGTGCAAAATACGTTTAGGTTGGCTAATGAGAAATTACTTAGTCCAAATATTGAAAATAGCTCCGCTACTACAATAGTAAAGGCCGTTCATACTATATGTCAGCCGCTAGGGTTGTCTGATTTTACCGGACATCAGGCCTACCGTCAGGCCGTTAAACAATGGAAGAATACTATCCCTATCCAATCTGGCCATCCGGCAAAGGCCAAAATCGCGATTATCGGTCATAGTTACATAATAAAAGATGTTTTCTTCAATAGCGATATTGAAAACTTTTTCAAGTCCCAGGAAGTAGAGATTATTATCTCTAGTGATTTGCCAAACAAAAGAATTTATGAGGAAGCGAAAGCCTTTCAGCAAGATATTTATTGGCAGCTGTCAATGAAAATCGCCGGTGCTGCCCAGTATTTCTGCGGACAAGACGATATTGCAGGTGTTATTATCGTGTCAAGTTTTGGCTGTGGTCCTGACTCGCTTGTTAACGAATATCTGGAGCATCATATTTTCAAGCCCAGTAATAAACCACATATGGTACTTACTATTGACGAACATACCGGCAATGCTGGACTTATTACGCGAGTTGAAGCCTTTTGGGATATGGTAGCAAGGAGGTTAAAGCTTGAAGGTAAGTTACCCTCAGATGGGTTATCTTAGTATACCGGTCTACAACATGCTGACAAACCTTGGTGTTGAAGTTGTTGAAGCTCCGGCAATTTCCAAGAAAACGGTTGAATTGGGTTCAATGTATTCGCCGGAAGGGGTATGTTTGCCTTATAAAATGAACATGGGTAATTTTCTGGAGAGTATTGATAAGGGTGCAGATACATTTGTAACCATGTGTGGTGCGGGGAAATGTCGCTTTGGCTTTTATAGTGCCGTACAAAAAATTCAGCTTTCCAAGACTAAAGATGTGGGATTTTACACCATTGATACCAACCATCTCCTCACCGGGTTATATCACTTTTTACAAAGTGTGGCTCCAGAGGTCAGTCGCTTGGAGATAGTAAAACAACTTACTATGGCGTTAAAAACACTAAAAGCTCTTGATACCATAAACAATGCCAAAAATTTTTATGGATCACGGTCTACTACCCCGGATATAATCATTGATATAGCGAACCAAGCAGCTGGAGAGTTTCGTGATTGTCGCGCTTTTAGAGATGTTAAGGATAAACAAAATCGGGTTATTCAATTGATAAGGTCATTGAGTGAAGATGATGATAGTCAACCGCCGAAAGTTGGCTTAGTTGGAGAATTTTATTTGTTACTTGAGCCGTATGTCAATTATAGAGTGGAAGACGTATTGATTAAACAAGGTATAGAGGTTAAAAAGTTTGTTAATACAGGAGCGTGGGTCTATTCCAACACATTATTGAGCTCTCTGGGGCTATATAATGAGGAGAGCGCGTACCAGAAGCAGGCCAGGCCCTATCTTAATCATCATGTTGGCGGTGATGGGCTAAAATCAGTAGGAAGTACGTTATGGTGCGCCCAGCACGGTTATGACGGGATTATCCACGTATATCCTTTTGGCTGTATGCCTGAAATAGTTGCTCAATATGCACTCAAAAATATTGCGCAGGACTTTAATTTGCCCTTACTGTCATTAAGTGTTGATGAACACGCCAGCGATGTTGGTGTTCTCACTAGACTGGAGGCATTTGTTGACTGCATCAAGCGGAAGAAAAAATAGTGTGAACATAGCGGCAGCGCATTCCCGTAAAGGGATATGCTGTCGTTTCGAATATATTTACCTATACCAAAATCAAAGAGTGTCACTTGAAGGCAGTTATCCATATTATGTAATAGCCGTGACTTTCTTAATTACGGCAATTCATTAAGAGGGGATGAGTATAGTGCCAAGAGATGACTGGGAATCTCCTGAAATTGAAGAATGGGATGCTGAAGAGATTGAGGAATCAGAATCCAATGATTATCGTCAATGCTTCCCGTTTGGTTGTTTTCCAAGGTTTTGTAATCCGCGCCGGTTTTGTTTTCCCCGTCAGTGCTTCCCCAGATTCTGTTTTCCCCGTCAATGCTTCCCGCGTCAATGCTTCCCTAGATTTTGCTTCCCGAGACAATGTTTCCCCCGTCAGTGTTTCCCCAGACAGTGTTTTCCTCGTCGATAAGAAAGGAAAGAGACCAGTGTTCCGTGAACTGGTCTCTTTCTTTGATCAGGGGTTAATCCTAGTTTTGCATTACTTCCGCCAGCGCAGCAGGTAGCTGGTCAACCGATGGTATAAGGTCATTATTGTCAGCACGACTGCACCGATGACAATAATCCCGGCAACGACTCTTGGATAATCAGCAAAGTCAGAGAAGTATTTTACATACCAGCCCAGGCCGCTGGTGGCGCCAATCATCTCGGCTGCTGTTATAGCAATATCTTCCGAGTATGTATTGCCAAGATTAGCTCCCCCTGTTTTTTCACCTACAACAGTTGCAAATTTGGTTGATTTACAAAAGGCGGCAAAAGTATCTGACGCAGAGTAAGAATTTCTATCTACCAAATTTCGCTTTTTTCTCGCGCTTGTCTTGACATCTATATCTATTCTCACTTCGACTTCGCTACCAGTATATCACCATTTTTTGTGCAGAGATAATGTCCCTGTCCCTTTTGAATTTGGTTTCTTATCTATTTAAGTTAAAATCAAAAACCAATGTCTCTTCCGATAAATAAACTTTTCCGCGATACGTTTTATGACCGTCTTTGCCGATAGTTACCCAGTAGAATTTATTTTTCTCAGGCACATTTACTTCATAATTGCCTCTGGCGTTAGTTTTTGAAATATATACGATATTTTTTCCGCCATCCATTTCAAATACTATTTTTGCTCCCACAATCGGTTTTAAACTAGAATCGGTTATTTTCCCGGAAATAGGGTAACCGTTACTGGCATTGACACTGCCTAAGAAAAGTAGGAATGTTAAAATACAAGTAAAAATGATAAGCAGTAGTGTTCGTTTGTTACTCGCTGTCAAAAAAAACGCTCCTTTGCTAATATTTTCCAGATAATGATCTACAGGTCATTATCCATATTTCATAATAATGCAAACATTTTTAAATTTATGACTGTCAATTGGGACACCATACATGGTCATGTGGCTCAGGAGATTTGTCATCGGCCCATTGTCCTATTTTTTGCCATGCACCTTCCGCCATTCTAACTGAAACTTCAGTCATTTTAGGCTCAGCCCATTGCTTTTTCATATTGTATCACCTCCCTTCATCGATTTTTTTGTCATATTTTCAACAAAATCACCTACCATAACAAACTGTTGGCGAACCACCAGTTATTACTATTTGGCCGCATCTCCGCCAAACATGACAATGTCTATACGTCTCTGATTACAAAGTTTTCTTAATTAGTATAATTTACTAGCAGTTTCCGAACAAGTTCTATGATGTGAATTGCATATATTTCAACATGAATTGACTTAAAAATTCTTTATCCTTATAAATGAGCAAAATTACTAACATAATTTCACAGTAAGTGTCAACAATTCTGTCCCGTGCGCCAAGACTGAAGAGAATAAACAAGGGGCTGTCGCACTAAGAAAATTAATCGACGGAACCAGTTGAAAAGATTGAAAACATGGGTTTTATCTACATTCGCTGAAAATGGCATAAAGAACATACGGGCACACAAAATTTAAGAGGAAATCTTCCTCTATTTTTGTGTGCCCATTTTTGTCCTGATTTACAGTATATGTAATTTAATGAGGTGGGTAGATTGTTTTTTTGGTCAAAAAGAGGCTGTCGCCAGCGAATTTTATAGCGCTACAACTGGCCATTGAGGGGGTTATATTGCCCCGAACAAGCCGGAAAAGTGAAGGTGATTAAACAACACTATGAAAACCTCGCAGCCTGCAAAGTCGACCTGGAAGCCTTGATCCTTTCCCTTGACGGAGCCTACTCCGAAGGAATTAACTGGTGTATCGGTGCGAAATTTTCAACATGGTAGGTGATGGTTACCGGCTGAAAAACAGGAAATCCATATTGGGGTAACAGATTTTTGAGCCTCATGTTTCAGCGCAGTTTCTTTGCTAAAAAACTCTAAAGGAGCAAAATCACTAACAAAAATTAACAGTTGGCAGATAGACCTATTCCTAAGCTACTTTAAACCTGGAAAAAATTGTGGCAAGAGAATAGTTTGATGGCCCCATAACTTTTTGTTATTCAGATGAGAGTGATGAAAGGCGGTTTCTTCGATTGGACGCTTGGCCTGTGACGAGGGCTTGGTCTTTTCGGAAATGGTATCATCATGGCTGACCAATATCGGCTTTTGCGTGGTATAAGCCAGTTGCTGTATTTTGCGAAGAATCTGTTTGCGGCCCGCCAGACATAATCTGTTTTCCAGGCCTCGTGGCTTAAGAAATATCCGTGGTAGTACGATGACTGAAGGCATAACTAAGAGCACCCATATCCACCACTTTGCCACGATAGCCAAACTGGACAGCAGCAGTAATATTACTAATTGGGCAGATGATTTTTGTATGGTTAGCCTGGTGATTCAAAGGGAACTAGCTAGCTTAAAAACCAAGGCTGGCGGGGATGGGAGACAACACCCTCGGCAGCTTGGGGACAAATACCATCGTCAAATTCTGGACAGTATGCGCCAGCAGCAACACTCAATTAAGAGTTATATGTAAAAAACCCCCTATTATTTGTCATTTCATGACAAAATAAATGCAACTTACACCAAATTGCTTGCCTAAAAAAAAAAAGTAAGGTAGAACTAATAGTGCGGTTTGCTGAAATACCCAATAGAGCCAAATAATTACAAAAATTTACAAAAAATCTTTGCCGAACCAAATATAATATCGAAAGAAAATATCGCTAAAAAATCGTGCAGATGGAGGTAAAAAGAATGGCCCGCGTGGTCATTGATTATACAGGCGTGGTGTAGGGAAGCTGCCAAGGGGTTATGTTAGGCAATGAACTGTAATGACGAGGTACACATTTCGAAAATTCTTGACCAGACGGACATATTTGTTGCTTCCGGCTTTTAACTGTTTTAAGCTGCATAGAACCACTTCCAGACTGGTCATTAATGAAAATGTAGGCCCTTTATACATGCTTTTGATATAAGGAGGATAAAGAAATGATCAAAGTTGTATTGGTTGACAATGAAAGTTATTCTTTCGAAAAATTTGCGAGTGAACTAGGTTTTCACGTAGAAGTAGCAGGTAATTTTAGCAACCTGTACGATGCGATGAAAAAAATGAAGACAACAAATATATTATATATGGCACATGAAAAAAATGCATTAAAACCGGTTGAGATGGAGGCAATAAATAAAGACGTTAAACATAAGCAGATATCGCTGAAAAGGTCTGAACGGGTATTATTATGTAAAGATGATAAGATTGTTTTGGTTGATATAAAAAAAATTGCTTGTTGTTTTGTGCAGAAGGGAGACCGGAAAGTTACGGTTGCAGTTGAAAATGAAACTTATATCAGCAATTATACGTTGAATGCCTTTTTGAATAATGTAGGGATTAATAAATTAGTTCGGTGTCATCGAAGTTTTGCGATTAATCCTGATTATTTATCGGAAATAATTCCGGGAGCAAATAATACGATGGTTGCAAGGGTAAATGGCTATAATAATGAAATTCCCATCAGCAGGCAGTATAGTCCAATGTTTAAGAAAATAGTCGGACTACGAATGCGAACGGACTGCAAACATTATTCATGACAGTATAAATGCAACTTATACCAAATTACTTGTTTAGAAAAATAAGGTAGTTATATAATAAGGACGCCATACGCAGGATTGTCAATTATAAACAGTTGTTTGCTTGAGAGTTCGGAAAGAAGTATTTGGAGGCTAATAAATGAGAAAAACAGTAAGTATTATTCTAGTTCTACTCATAATGCTGGGTGTAGCCAATATTGCGTGGGCGGAGGAATATCTTTTAGGTGCTGGTGATGTACTAGCTATTAGTGTACTGGGATTTGATGAATTGCAGGTTCAAAATTTAGTTGTTAGGAATGATGGGAAGATTGCATTTCCGTTAGTTGGAGAGATACAGGTCAGAGGACTTTCTCCTGGCGAATTAACTACTATCATCACGGAGGGAATTAGCGGATATACAAAAGACCCGAAGGTTATTGTGAATATAACGAAATTTCGTACTACGCGTATTTATGTATTAGGGGAAGTCAACAAGCCCGGTATGTATGAGCTTGAAAAACAACACTTGCTGCTTGATGCAATAGGAGCTTCCGGTGGCTGGACCAAGGATGCCTTAAAAAAGAAAATCTACATCATTCATAAAGATAAGAATTGTCATCCAACAACAGTTAATTTGGTTAAACTTCTAAGGCAAGGCGATATGACGCAGAATTGCGTTTTAAATGAGGGAGATGCGGTATACCTTTCCAACAATGGAAGAATTGACTTTAGCAGAGATATACTTCCGTTATTTTCCATTGCCTATCAAATCAGGAATTTTAATGATGATTAAACTAAAAACGCGATTGTTTAACACCACATGGAGGAATGTCCTATGGCTCAGATAAACAACAAGTTGAAAAAATGCAAATGGCTAATCAAAAAAAGATATGGCCTAATAATAATTACTTGTCTGATAGGCATGGTTTTCGCTTTAATTGTTAATCTCATTACTCCCCCCACCTATGAAGCCGTAACTAGTCTACGGGTTAAACAATCTCAAGATGTGCCTTTAGTTGCAGGTTTGCCTGGTAGTGCAAAGCTTAATGTTAAACAAACTATGGCAAATTATGCTGCGATGCTTAAAAGCCGCACGCTTGTACAGGCGGCCATCGACAAAATTTACAAAGATAAAACCGGTGCACCCCGCTATGAACAACTTGTTCCCAATATTACAATTAAGCCAGCCAAGGAAGCAGATGTTCTCTATATTGCAGTTCAGTCTAGTTCACCGCTCGATGCACAAATGCTTGCTAACGCACTTAGCGATTCGCTGATTTCTTTATTGGCCAATGAACAAGGAGCAGTTAGGGAATTTATCGGTCAGCGGCTAAGAGATTCCAAGCAAGAACTGGAGCAGGCGGAAGGACTGCTGGAAAAATATAAACGGGAACAAAAAATGACTGGTGCAGATGTTCAATCAAGAGCTATGACGGAAAAGCTTGCTGAACTTGACAAAATGGTAGCAGAAAATACCGTTAATCTCGTAACTGCTCAGGCAAAACTTAATAACGCCGAACAGCAATTAGCAGGACAAAAACCTGTTCTTGTTGCTGATAACGCAATAATTCAACAATATAAAGCCAAATTGGCAGAGCTAGAAGTAGAATTGGCAAGCGTTTTGCCTAAAT
Source organism: Sporomusa silvacetica DSM 10669 (assembly GCF_002257705.1). Taxonomy (GTDB): domain Bacteria; phylum Bacillota; class Negativicutes; order Sporomusales; family Sporomusaceae; genus Sporomusa; species Sporomusa silvacetica. Next base: position 43,738 of record NZ_LSLK01000054.1, on the reverse strand, counting down.
ATGCGGAAAATCATCCTAAAGTACTATCGTTGCGGGCGGGGATAGCAGAAACGCGAACCAAACTAAATGAGGAGGTAGCACATGTTCTTAACGCGGAAGCTGCGTCAGGTAACCCCATAAACCAGGCATTGCTGCAGGAAAAAATAACGGCGGAAGCAGATATCTCTGCTGCTTCCGCACAAAAAAATGCTATCGAAAATATTTTGGCTAATAGTGAGAAAGATATGGCGGCTCTGCCGGCCAAAGAACAAGGGATAACACGTTTGTTGCGTCAGGTGCAAGTATCTCAGGAAATATATATTATGCTGGATAAGCGTTATGAGGAAGCACGAATTACTGAGGTAATGCAGCCTAGAGATGTTAAGGTATTGGATGCTGCTATTACCCCACAATTACCGGTTAAATCACCCAAGACACTAATCTTGCTCTCTGGGATGGTACTTGGACTATTTGTGGGAACAACAATAGCATTTTTACTGGAATATACGAAACAACCAATTCTTTCAGATCAGGAGGCGAAGGAGCTTTTAAGACTGCCGGTTCTAGGAATTATACCGGATTTTGGACCAGATAGCAATTTTCCTAAAGAAGCATTTAGTCATAGAGTCCGTAGAATCTTCTCTTTAAAAATTTTTAAACTAAAAGAATAAATCTAAATAACGGTAGGTAAAAAAGTGAATGTGAGGGTAGATGTACCATGATGGGTAACAGAGCGTTGATTGTAAATCATAGTCCTAAATCTATTTGGGCTGAGGCATTCCGAACGTTAAGGACAAAAATAATATACTCAAAAAGCGGTATGGTGAAGAGTATATTATTTACAAGTGCCAGTGCCGGCGAGGGAAAGTCGATTACGGTTGCTAACACGGCTGTTGTATTAGCACAGACAAACAAGAAAGTAATTGTAGTCGATTGTGATTTACGTAAACCTGTACAGTATAAAATTTTTAAAAAAAAGAAAACAAGTCGTGGGTTGACAAACTTTTTAACTGGGGAATGCGAAATAGCTGATATTGTACAAGATACCGATATTCCAAATCTTCGCTTGGTTACGAGTGGCCCTTTGTTGGTTAATCCTTCTGAGTTGTTGGATTCTGATAAATTTAAAGAGGCTATATCCTCACTTAAGGAACAAGCTGACTATATAATTATCGATAGTCCGCCGGTTCTAGCAGTTACTGACTCTTGTATTCTGGGATCAAAGATGGACGGCATTATATTAGTCGTAGGAGTGGAGAAGGTGCAACCGGAGATGGCCCTAAGGGCTAAGGAACATCTTGAGGCGGTGGATGGCAACATATTAGGCATAATAATAAATCGTTCCGACACTTTTGTAGAGCAGAATGCCTATTTCCATTATTGTGGGAACGTTGGGAATGTAGCAAATTAATAAGTTGGGGGATGTTCTAATGCGGCGAAAATTATGGGTGGGCCAATTACGGTTACACATCCTGAAACGACGCGATACTTTATGACCATTCCTGAAGCAGTACAGCTAGTTCTTCAAGCTGGATCTATGGCCAAAGGGGGAGAAAATTTTGTACTCGATATGGGGAAACCGGTTAAGATTGTCGATTTAGCGCATGATTTAATTGAACTTTCCGGATTAGTACCAAACGAGGATATAAGATTTTGATAAATATGAAAGGGGGGAAGAAGTTTAATTGCTATCGTATAGCGAGTTAACGCCAGAACTTAAGCTGCTAGTATTGTGTAGTGCAACAGGTAATGAAAAAAAACGGAACGATATTAATAAGTTAATTAACAGTGGCATTAACTGGAGTATGTTTATCAAGCTTGCTTTGCAGCATAAAGTTTATCCATTAGTATTTCAACACTTGAGAGCATTAGCTCATCCTAATGTGCCAGATAAACTACTGAAAGATTTATACAAGTTAAAAAAGGATAATGATTTTAAGACGCTGCAGATGGTAACGGAATTCAGTAAAATATTGCAAGCATTGGAGCAGCGGGGAATTAGTGTGATTGTCATAAAAGGTTTTCCCCTTGCCCAGCAGCTATATGGCGATATAACCCTGAGGACATCAAGAGACATAGATATACTGATATCTGCTGACGATATTGCTGCGGCCAGGCATATTATGGAACAGTATGGTTATCAATGGAATCATTCTTTAGCCAATGCAACTGCCGGTCGTTTAAAGAAATGGATGGCCTTTAATCAGCATTTAGAATATTGGCATCCTGAGCGGCAAATATGTATCGAGCTTCACTGGCGCCTGGATTGTCAAAGCATGGAATTACCGTTCAATCTGCTAAGAAAAAATGGGGTTTCGATGCATATCTTGGGACGAGAAATAAATGTTCTTGGGAAAGAAGAGTTACTCCTATATTTGATCTTACATGGTGCTGTGCATAGATGGTTTCGCATAAAGTGGTTGCTGGACATCGACATCATGATTAGAAAACAAGACTTTTCCTGGGAAAAGTTATGTTTGTTAGCAAATCAACTGGGGTTCATGGTTGTTCTTAATCAAGCGTTTATCTTGGCGCGGGAGCTTTTGGGAACACCTCTGCCTCGAGATATTTCTAATAGGGCAGATATGGACACAAAAGCTAAGCATTTAGCCTGTTTGGCGCTGCAGTTTATAAAAGATAATGGTTTTGCTAGTAAGATTACATTCAAAACAAAGGCAATTATATTATTTAAATACACAAGGTATGAATTTAAATTAAAGACGGGGTGGCGCGGCCAATTTATTTGTATTTTTAGGTATTTCTTACCAACAGAGAGTGATTTGGAGCTGGTTGCATTATCTGAGCGTTTATACTTTATCTATTATATTATTGCACCATTATCGTGGGTTTATAAAAGAACACGAAATGTTATAAAAATGTTGGCAAAAGGTTGAGATAAGGGAAAGTGTTTTATAAGGGAGGCCCACTTTGGGAAAAATTGCAGAGCAACACGACAAGGAAAACCTAAATAATATTGCCGCTTATGGAGGGATCTATAATCGCAAGGTTAAACGCATGATCGGATTTTGTTTAGCAAATTTTTTGTTATTGCTCTTAATGCCCCTCTATTTTCTGATCGCTACAGCAATTGTCATTGAATCCGGGTTTCCGGTATTTTACAGAGCTGACCGGGGAGGTTATCAAGGAAAAACGTTTCGAATTTACAAATTTCGTTCTATGGTGCAAAATGCTGAGCAAATTGGCGGTGGCACAACCGCACTAAATGATAACCGGATAACGAAAGTGGGGAGTTTTCTTAGAAAGACTAAACTTGATGAGATAGCACAGCTTATCAATATCATTCGAGGTGAAATGTGTTTTGTTGGGCCCAGGCCGGAACTGCTGAAATACACTAATCGGTATAACAACGCAGAAAAAAGTTTATTAGAAGTTCGTCCCGGTATTACCGATTATAGCTCTCTCGAATTTATAAATCTGGATGAAATAGTTGGCGTCAGGAATGTCGATGAAGTATACGAAACCCAAGTACTAAAAAGAAAAAATCAGTTAAGAATGAAATACGCTGAAACAGTATCTTTTAAGACCGATATAAAACTATTCTTTCAAACAATTTATATGGTAATAAAAAAAATATTACGACTTTTTTTACACTGTGAGGTATTAAATGGAAAAGGTAGTTTTAAGGAATTCTGATTTATCCGTATCGCGCTTTTGTATGGGTGGATGCCCGATGGGCGGATATGGTTGGGGACGTGTTTCAAAAAGTGAACTAGTTGCTGCTGTTAAAAAGGCATTGGAAATAGGAATCAATTTTTTTGATTCTGCTGATGTTTATGGCCTTGGCGAGGCAGAGAAAACACTGGGGGAAGCAGTAAACGGTAATCGCCAGCAAGCAATTATAGCCACTAAATTCGGTGTACGCGTTGAAAATGGTCATACTTTCTTTGATAACAGTCCCAAGTGGATTACGCAAGCAGTAGAAAATAGTCTTAGACGTTTACAAACAGATTATATTGATTTATATCAAATTCATTATCGTGACGGCAAAACGCCGATTAATGAAGTTATTTACTGCTTAGAAAGGTTAAAAGAGAAAGGCTGTATTCGATATTACGGTTTGTCAAATATACATATGAAGGATATGGCAGAACTAGCGTCCCTGTCAGGCAAGTTTGTAAGTTTTCAAGATGAATATAGTCTTGCCTGCCGGAAGAACGAAAGCGACATGTTTAAGCTGGCGGAATTACTTGAGCTAACGCCATTAACTTGGGGAAGCCTTGGACAAGGCATATTAACCGGAAAGTATGATGAAAAAGCAATTTTTCGTGCAGACGACAGACGGTCACGAGAGAACTATGTAAACTTTCATGGTGAAAGGCTATTAAAAAATTTGGCGATAGTTGCTGAAATGAGAAAAATTTCGGCTGAAATCAATAAGTCAGTTGCAGCTATTGCGATTCGCTGGATCTTAGATTATCTTCCACACTCTGTTGTACTTGTAGGCACGAAAAATGTACCCCAACTTCTAGCAAACGTTGGCGCACTGGGATGGCAGCTTAATGATGATTACAAGCGAAGACTGGAATTTGTTTCCGGAGATGAGAAAATGAAACATGGCGGCTAGTAAAAAAGGTCAACTTAACTTTATTTCCTTTGCTTATGCGATTGGAACTGTGCTTGTAATATTTGGACATTCTTTTCCTCTTGGTAAAGCGGTAATTCCCGAGAGCATGCTTTCGTTTAGAGCGTTTGTGTATTCCTTTCATATGCCTTTGTTTTTTTATATTTCGGGTGCGCTGTTGAAATATTTGAGCGATGACCGTGGTTTATATCGTGGAATGACTTATACGGTTTTTATTCTAAAAAAAGCGAAGAAACTCTTAATTCCTTATTTTGTACTGGCTTTACTCGCCTTTGTACCGAAATATCTGATGACAGGGTACATATCAGACCGGGTTTTATTAGATGCCGACTATTTGATTAGAAGTTTTTTTGTACCGCATGAAAATGTGTGGGGACATTTCTGGTTTATACCCGTTTTATTTGGATTGTTTTGTTTTAGCTATTTGCAGCTTAAAATTGTTCAGAAAGCATGGTCTACGGTGCTATTCACGATCTTATTTCTGTTTTTGAATTTTCATCCAATAAATCTTGGGTGGTTGGGGATAAAAGATATTTGTATTTATGGTATCTACTTTTGGCTTGGATTAATAACAAGTGATTATATCACTGCTAAACAGACTGCTATATTTTCAAGAGGGAAAGGTATAGTGGCGCTAGTTACGGGAATCGTTTTATTTTTGAGTTTAGCTTTTATGATCACAGGGCGCGGGACAATGCTGCGCAGTATGCTGTTTCTTTTGGTGGCCCTATTGATGATATATTCAATTTTATGTGTAGGGATTGTCTATCAACAGGGAAAATATTCTTTTTTTGATTGGTTAAATGGCAAAATATATACTGTTTTTTTATTGTCTTGGCCTTGCCAATCAATCATTGAAATTTGTCTTAATAAAATATTAAATCTTTACTGGTTTATCGTGATGCCGTCGATGTTTTTATCAGGCTTATTGGGACCATTACTGATAATCTGGCTATACCGAAAATTGAAGATTGAAAATAGGTTACTTAAAGCCAGTATTGGTATTTCATAGAAGGAGATAATTTTAATGAATAGTAAGGAACTTGCCTGGAAAATTAGACGTCATGGTATTGAAATGACTCACATCTCAAAAGGTTCCCATATTGGCTCAGTCTTATCTGTGACTGATATTATCGCAGTATTGTATGCAGATACGCTGAACTTTAATCCCAAAAATCCGAGATGGGTTGAACGTGACCGCGTTATTCTTAGCAAAGGACATGCCGGTGCCGCCATATATGCCGCGCTTGCGGAATGTGGTTTTTTCGATGTTGAAGAATTAAAGACACATTATGCAAATGGAAGCCGACTTTCCGGTCATGTTTCTCACAAGGGTGTACCCGGTGTGGAATTTTCCACAGGCTCGCTGGGGCATGGGTTACCGGTGGGCTGTGGTATGGCTATGGCGGCAAAAAAGAATAAACAGCATTATCGGGTGTTTGTTATTTGCGGCGATGGAGAGTGCGATGAGGGAGCTGTATGGGAAGCTGCTTTATTTGCTCACCATTATCATCTGGATAATTTGATTGCCGTAATTGACCACAATAAAATGCAAAGCCTGGACTTTTGTGAAAACACAATTACGCTTGCTCCTTTTGCTGACAAGTGGAAAGCTTTTGGATGGCATGTGCTTGATATCGACGGGCATGATCATTTGGCATTAAAAAATGCTTATGAAACTGCCTGCCAAAATAAAGACAAACCAACCGTTATCATTGCCAATACCATTAAGGGCAAAGGAATTTCCTTTATGGAAAATAATATTCTTTGGCATTATCGTACCCCACAAGGGGAAGAATACGATGCCGCGGTGGGGGAATTGGAGGGACAAAGACCATGAGAGACCGGTTTGTAGCTACGTTAAAGGCGATAGCCAGGAAGGACAAAAATGTAGTACTGATAACCGGTGATTTGGGCTTCGGCGTTTTGAAAAGCTTTTGGGAAGAGCTGCCGGACCAATTTATTAACGCCGGGATATCAGAACAGGCAATGACCAGCATGGCAGCCGGGATGGCGATGACGGGGAAAACGATTTTTACTTATTCGATTGGAAATTTTCCGACATTACGGTGTATCGAGCAGATTAGAAATGACTGTGCTTATCATAACGCGAATGTAAAAATTGTCTGCGTTGGCGGCGGTTTTGTATATGGAGCATTAGGGATGAGTCATCATGCGACAGAGGATTTGGCAATGATGCGCGCAATGCCGAATATAGTTGTAATGGCTCCCGGTGATTTAATAGAGACGGAATGCGCCACCAACGCAATATATGAGTATCCGGGGACTTGCTATTTACGGTTGGGGCGGGGCGGTGAAAGACGGATACATAACAAAATTAACGACTTTCAAATAGGTAAAGCGATCAAGATACAGGATGGGGAGTTAGTGGTGCTTTTTTCTACAGGCGCTATTTTTGATGAAGTGCAAGAGGCCTGTAATATATTGAAGAAAAATGGGATTATACCTGCCATCTATACCTTTCCTACAGTCAAACCCATTGACGAGACAATCATTAGAGAATGCACAGAGCGCTTTAATTATATTGTAACTGTTGAAGAACATAACATTATTGGCGGTTTTGGCAGTGCGGTTGCTGAAGTCATGGCTGAGTTGCCAAATAGAAAGGCGAGACTGTTGAAAATTGGTTTACATGACCTATATTCTTCCATCGTAGGCGACCAAAAATATTTAAGAGCTTATTATGGGATGAGTGCTAAGATAATTTCGGAAGCAGTTAAGGATTTGTACGATCACTATAAAACAATTGTCAATGCACAAAAGTATTTACGCGAGTATCAGTACAGGGATTCTACAAAAGTCAATAAAGTAAGGGAAGCTATTAATGAGTAAAATATTGATTTTAGCCAACCATTATAACACGTTAAGGATCTTCCGGCGTGAATTGATTAAAGAACTTGTTAAGGCAGGCAACACGGTACTCGTTTCTATTCCGCCAACTGATGAGGAAAATATAAAACTGCTGGAATCATATGGGTGTAGAGTTATTATCACGGAGATGAACCGTAGAGGGATAGATCCTTCTTCCGATTTTTCACTATTGATCCGGTACCTAAACCTATTAAGAAAAACTAACCCGGACAAAGTAATTACCTATACGATTAAGCCTAATATTTATGGTTCTCTTGCATGCAAAATAAAAAAGAAAGATTATTTTGTTAATGTTACCGGTTTAGGGTCAGCTTTTTACTTAAGTAGCTTGCTTAAGAAGTTGGTGGTTTTTTTGTACAAAATATCAGTGGATAAGGCAAAAAAAGTTTTTTTTGAAAATGTAGGGAATCGTAGTCTATTTACGCAAACGCAAATTATTCCTTTAGAGAAAACCATCGTAATGCCTGGTGCGGGTGTTAATCTTTATGATTTTCCCTTTTGCGAATATCCGCCGGACGGTATTGTCAGATTCCTATTTATTGGCAGGATTATGAAAGAAAAAGGCGTAGATGAATTGTTTTATGCTATTAAAAGATTAAAGCCAAGATATGATGCCATAGAATTTGGCTTTATTGGTTGGTATGAAGATAATTATAAAGATATTGTTGCCGATTTAGAAAATAGAAGATTAATAAAATATTATGGTTTTCAGCCGGATGTTAAACCTTATATAAAAAGAGCACACTGTATTATTTTGCCATCTTATCATGAAGGAATGTCTAATACATTATTGGAAAGTGCCTCCATGGGACGCCCTTTGATTACAAGTAATATTTATGGTTGTAAGGAAGCAGTCATTGAGGGCAAGTCGGGATTACTGGCTAATGTCAAAGACAATATTGATTTGTATTTGAAAATCAAACAATTTATCGAGCTGCCTTATAAAGTTAAAGTAAAAATGGGCCAACTGGCAAGACGGCATATGGAAGCTTCCTTTGATAAGCATAAAGTTGTCGAGATGACCTTAAAGGAGCTTACAATGTGAAGAAATATCCGATACGCATATTGCAAAATGTGGGTTCTATATCCCTAGGGGGGATGGAGGCTTTAATCATGAATTACTATAGGTTTATTGACCGCAGCAAGGTACAGTTTGATTTCATGGTAAGACTATCTGAGGAAGATTCCAATTATTACGGGAAAGAAATTTTGCGTTTGGGGGGGAAAGTCTATCGGTTACCGATCTATAATGCAAATACCCATAAGCTGTTTCTAGTGGAACTGTACAAATTTTTTAAACAAAACGCTGAGTATAAAGTAATTCACGCTCATTCCGACATAACGAGCGTTTTTTACCTCATGGCAGCGAAGGCTGCGGGTGTACCGGTGCGAATTGCCCACAGTCATGGTACAAATTACGATAAGAATTGGAAGGCCATGATAAAAATACTGGCAAAGCCATTTTTAAATACGTGTTGTACCCACAGGTTTGCCTGTGGTAAGAAGGCGGGTATTTGGCTTTTTGGAAAGCACAATAAAGACAGTGTCATGATTATGCCTAATGCAATAGATACCGCTTTATTCAAGTATAATGCAGCAATACGGAATGATATTCGTAACGAGCTCCAAGTAAATGACAATTTCGTTGTGGGTAATATAGCCAAATTTGGTGAGGCAAAAAACCACGATTTCTTAATTGAGATATTTCATGAGATCGTGAAGTTGAAAAACAATGCGAAGTTGGTTTTAGTTGGCGACGGAGAATTAAAAGCTAAAATTACAGCAAAGGTTAGTAATTTAGGTCTGGCGAACAAAGTGCTTTTTTTAGGAGTTCGAAAGGATATCGGCAGAATAGAAAACGCATTGGATGTATTTTTATTACCATCACTTTATGAGGGGCTACCGTTTGTTCTTGTTGAGGCACAAGCAGCAGGATTAAAATGCTTTGTATCAGATACTGTACCGAATGATGCAAAACTAATAGATGAATTATATTATACAATTCCTTTAGCAAAATCAGCTAAGGAGTGGGCTGGCATCATTGTGGACAACGCCAGATATTCTAGAGCAGATACTAGAGAGAGGATTATAAGTAAAGGTTACGATATTAAAGCTAATGCAAAATGGCTTGAGCAATTTTACATAACTCAGTATGAAAGCGTAATGAGGGTGTAAGCATGGATAAAAAAACGGTATCTGTTATTATGGGAATTTATAATTGTGAAGCAACTTTAAAAGAAAGCATCGATTCAATAATAAACCAAACCTATACGAATTGGGAACTTGTCTTGTGTGATGACGGTTCAACAGATACTACATTTAAAATAGCCCAACAATACGCCAGCAAGTATCAGGGAAAAATTAAATTATTAAAAAATGAAAAAAATCTTGGTTTGGCGGCAACGTTAAATCATTGTTTACAATATGCAACTGGTGAATATATTGCGCGTATGGATGGCGACGATATTTCTTTACCTGAAAGATTTGAAAAGCAAGTTGCTTTTTTGAGTGCTAATCCGGAGTACCAAGTTGTTGGAACCCAGATGATTTCTTTCGATGAAACGGGCGAAAAGGGTATAAAGTATGCGGTTGAAAAGCCGGATAAATCATATCTTTTATACAATACTCCTTTTGCGCATGCAACAATAATGATGAGGAGGACAGCCTACGAGCAACTCGGCGGCTATCGGGTACATAAAGAAGTAACGCACTGTGAAGATGTTGATTTATGGTTTAGATTTTATAAAGCGGGTTTTACAGGCTACAATTTGCAAATTCCCCTGTATAAAGTGAGAGAAAGCCTTAAGGATTTTAAGCGAAGGAAATTTTTGTATAGCCTAAATGCAGCGATCGTATGTTATAAAGGATTTAAGTTATTGGGATACCCTGCTAAAGATTACATATTTTTATTAAAACCAATCATCAGTGGTTTAATACCGTCTCCAATTATGAAGCTTTATCACAATTATAGAGATGGTTGACATAAAGATACTGTTTTAGATTGCTAATAAGGAGCATTTTTTTATGGCTGTATATTGGAATATATTAATTTGGTCTTTTTTTATTGCAAGTTTATGGCGGTTATTCCCGAGAGAAAGCTCTTTAGCAGAAGGGGGAGAGCTTTCTAAAAGGGCAAATCTTTTCATTGCTTGTTTGGCTTTTGGCATTATTATTATTTTTGCCGGGCTTAGAAGCGGGGTGGCAGACACTAATACATACATATTTTTCTATGAGAATATTCCCGATGATTTTTTGGAAGGAATATTTTCCGATACAAGCCGTGACAAAGGGTTCACACTATTTTCCTATTTAATAAAAAAATTCATATCGGAAGATTTTCAGTTATGGTTATTTATCATCGCATTAATTAGTGGATTAGCGGTTATGGCTCCCTTGTACAAATATTCGCCGATGTTTGAATTAAGCACATTTTTATTTGTAGCTACAGCACAATTTACATGGCTTCTAAATGGTATGAGACAGTTTATTGCCATTAGTCTATTGTTTTTATCGCTAAACTTGCTTTTGCAAAAAAGTTATAAGACATATATTCTGTTGGTGTTGCTTTTGTCAACGATACATGGGTCAGCGATTATTATGTTACCATTTTGTTTATTGTGTCAATCTAAACCTTGGTCAAAACAAATGTTAACTATAATTGTAGTATTTTTCATTGTATTTTTCTTTATTAAAGACCTGCTCTTTTTTGGTGATGACATACTGGAAGCAACACAGTATGCCGGTTATACAAATATGATAGCGGAAATCCAAGGGTCTAGTATTTTTAGGCTTATCGTTGCGGGCATACCATTATTGTTGACATTATGGAAAAAAAGAAAAGTAGCGGAATTTAACAATAAACTCTTAAATATATGTATTAACATGTCAGCTTTTAATTTTTGTTTTATGCTGCTATCAACAGCAATGGGCGGTATCTTTATTGGCCGGGTAGCCGCTTACTTTGATATATATAATTTACTTTTATACCCGTTAATCTTAACAGAACTGTATCAAAAGCAGGAAAGAACAGTACTTTATGCTGGTATTATTCTAGGTTATACTACATGGTTTTATTTCCAGATGGCTGTTGTTTGGGATTCATATTATATAAGTGATGTACTCGATCTTTATATAAACTAAAAGATATAAGGGAGCATTTTATGATACCTAAAAAAATACATTACTGTTGGTTTGGCTATGGGCAAAAGCCTAAACTTGCAGCCAAGTGCATGGAAAGTTGGCGTAAGTATTGTCCGGATTATGAATTAATTGAATGGAATGAAAATAATTTTACTATAAACTGCAATCGTTATGTTAAGCAGGCCTATGAGAAGAAAAAGTATGCGTTTATAACAGATTATGTCCGTTTGCATGCATTGTATTATCACGGTGGAATTTACATGGACACAGATGTTGAAGTAGTAAAACCATTAAATGTATTTTTGCAGCACAATGCATTTTCCGGTTTTGAATCACCTGCGCATGTACCTACCGGTATTATGGCTTGTGAAAAAAAATTTCCTTTATTCAAAGAACTTTTGGATTACTACGAAAGCAAGGAATTTATTAACGCAAGCGGTGAAATGGATATGACGACAAACGTCCATATTATTACAAACACCTTAGAGAAATACGGATTAATAAAAGATGGCAGTTTGCAGGTTGTTCATAACTTTGTGCTTTATCCCAGAGATTATTTTTGTCCGTTAGACGATGCTACGGGAGTATTATACAAAAGTTCCAATACTCATACGATACATTGGTTTTCGAAATCATGGATAGAGCCTAAGTATAGAATAAGGAGTAAAATCACCAGGATTTTCCACAGAGCTTTTGGTAAGGATTGTTTTGCCTGGGTTCATAGAAAGTAACAGAAAGGGTGTTTGTATGGCTAAAATAGGAATACTGACATTCCACGGTTCACATAATTATGGCTCGGTATTACAGGCATATGCCTTGTCAAAACAACTTGAAGTGATAGGGAATCATCAAGTAGAAATCATTAATCTTCGCAATAGCAGGCAAAGAAAAGCATATAAAATTTTCCAATTCACGTCTGGCTTTCGCGGCGTTGCTAGAACCATATTTGCAGCACTGATCTATCGGCAACTAAAAACACGGTTTAACAAATATGAAAGCTTTATTCAAAATGTACTGCCGATAACAAAAAAAGAATTCCAAAGCGGGGTTCAGTTGGCTCAGGAAGATTTTGATTATGATTTTTATATTTGTGGCAGTGACCAAATATGGAATCCGATTTGCCAGGAATTTGAAACCGCCTATTATTTAGACTTTCTAAAAAATAATAAACCGAAAATAGCTTATGCGCCAAGTTTAGGAAGGACAGAATTTGATGAATATACGCTAAAACTAATTGCTAGATTGTTGCAGAATATTAATTCTATCGCTGTTAGAGAAAAACAAGGTGCTCAATTATTACGAACTCTTACGCCTAAAAAAGTTGATATTGTTTGCGACCCTGTTATTTTGCTTGATAAAAAATATTGGGATGAGATAACAATTGAACCCAAAATAAAAAAACCTTATATGCTGGCATATTTTCTGGAAAATAATCACGGTAATAGAAGCTTGCTGAATTTTTTTAAACAGCAAACCGGATTGGAAGTTGTTATTTTAAATGAATATATGCGCGATTATTTAAAACCTTATCATCATGCATTTGATACAGGACCTGGTGAATTTCTCGGATTATTTAAACATGCGTCTTTGGTTTATACCAACTCCTTCCATGGCACGGCGTTTTCTACTATATTTAATAGACCTTTTTTTACTGCTGTTTCAAGAAATAAAGCAGCGGACAATAATAACGATAGTAGAAAAACTGATTATTTAGAAAGAATTGGTTTATCACAGCGGATCCTTAAAGAGATTCCTAATTTGGATACGATTCTTACTATTGATTACCGTGAGCCAAACAAAAGGATTGAGGAGTTTAGGCAGCATTCTTTAGCCTATTTAAACAATGCGCTTTCTTGCTGCGACAAAACGAATGGGGGTGAGATGTTTGCCAAAGATAACAATTATCGTTCCCGTATATAAGGTGGAAGCATATTTACATAGATGTATTGATTCGATCCTTGTACAAACGTTTAAAGATTTTCAACTTATTCTGGTAAACGATGGCTCTCCTGACCAATGTCCCGCAATTTGTGATGCCTACGAAAAAAAAGATAACCGAATTCAGGTAATACATAAAAAGAATGGTGGTTTAACCAGCGCTAGGCTTGCCGGTTTTCGGCAGGCAAAAGGCGATTATATCAGTTTTATTGATAGTGATGATTATATCGCGGAAGACATGATAGAAAAACTGTATGTTTCATGCCGCCTACATGATTCTGATCTCTCTATGTGCGGTTATTATACGGTAATGAGTAATAATTGTATAGAATATCGTTTGTCGTATCGTAAAGAAATAATAGAACAAGAGGAGATAAATGATAATATTGTTCTACCATTGCTCGGTAAGATATTTGCCAAAGATTATATAAATGTGCCTGGATTTGTATGGATGCGGTTATTTAGGGCAGGTATTTTAGGAGAAGATTGTTTTGTATCAGAGAGAGAATTTTTTACAGAAGACGATTTATTAAATTTAATTATCGCTGCCAGATGTAAGAAGATTTCTATTGTAAATGAGCCTTTATATTACTATTGGCAAAATGAACAATCACTTACCAACAGTTATCGAAAAGATGCTTGGAATCTATTGATAAACCGTTATTATTATTGCCTGGATTACGTACAAAAAAATAGTTTAAGTAAAGAAGCAAAAACACGCTTACATTTTAATTTATTTGGCAGTATCTGCTATTGTATTGAAAATGCTGCAAAAAATAGCAATAGTCAATTAGGTATCAATGAGATAATGAATATTTTAAATTACGCTGAAACGGGAGAATTACTTAAAAGCATTAACATTAATTTGATGAGGAACGGACAAAAATTACTCTATATTATGTGTAGATGCAAAATGTATTGGTTGTTATATTGGTATAAACGAATGAGGGTGATTATGTGCCTAAAATAAGTGTAGTCGTACCTGTTTACCAAGCTGAAAACTACTTGCGTAAATGTGTAGAATCTATTTTAAATCAATCTTTTTCAGACTTTGAGCTTATTTTAGTTGACGATGGCTCTCCCGATAAAAGTCCCATAATGTGTGATGAATATATGCAAAAAGATCCCCGGGTGCGGGTGATACATCAGAAGAATGAAGGGGTAAGTGCTGCTAGAAATACGGGTATCTACAATGCGGAAGGCGACTATCTTGTGTTTATCGATAGTGATGATTATGTCAGTGCATTTTACCTGGAAGAGCTCTATAAGGGCTGTACGATAGGCGCCGATATTGCAATTTGTGGGTATTATGCAGTAGTTTCCCCAAAATGCACGTTAACAACATGTATAGCTTACTCACTGCCACATGGCTATAGCGGTACCGTTAAAGAAATTTTTAAACATATTATTGGAAGTGATTTACTATATTCGCCGTGGAATAAATTATTCAAAACAAAAGTACTAAGAGATAATCATATTGTGTTTGATAAAACCATGAATTTGGGCGAAGATCTATGTTTTAATATCGCCTATTTGTACTACTGCGAAAGGTGTTACATTTGTAATTTGCCATTATATTTCTATGTAAAACAAAACTCTACACTCAGTAAAAATGTCTCGATAGATTACTTTGATGTACAAAAACGATTATATGAAACGATAAAAGAATTTATCGAGAAAAAGGACATAAACTACGATTTGCATGACCGGATTGAACGGATGCTAAATGATATCGTAAGTACTTTGGTAAATTTCCCCTTACAAGAGAAAGACATAATAAATCAAAAATTACATGAGATTTTAGAGGATAACTTAACAAGAAAATATATTACTGATGCACAACAAAAAAGAACAAAAAGTATACTTTACTATGTATTGAAAAGTAGGTCTATTTATTTAATATTACTCTATTTTAAGTTAAAAAATCGCGTAAGAAGAATATTACAAAGAAGGGATAGTTATGAATTCTCAAAAGCCTTTGATTTCCTATGTAATAACCGCGTATAATATTGAGGAATTTATTCAGGCAAGTATTGAAAGTGCACTTGCCCAAACATATGAACCGCTAGAAATAATTTTATCGGATGATTGTTCCACAGATAATACTTTTGTAATTATGCAGAACATGGCCAGGCAATATACTGGTAAACATAAAATCATTTTAAACAGAAATGAAAAAAATTTAGGAATCACCTTACATATGAATAAAGCTTATATGGAGCTTGCGCGTGGTGAAATTATAATCGCGGCACATGGTGATGATATTTCATTACCGGAGAGAACGCAAAAATCTTTTGAATTTTTACAAAGACATGCCGAATACAGTGCAGTATCTTTTAGCATGGTGGCTATTGATCAGAACGGAAATCAATTGGAAAACGGATTTCATTCTGCCGTTGTTTCGGAGTTTAAAACCTATAGCCTGGATGCGCCGAAAAAGAATGGGATTCCCAATATTCCGGCCCCCTCTCGCGCTTTTTACAAAACCATTATGCACAAATTTGGTGCCTTATGGCCATCTTGCCCAACTGAAGATGAATTGATTAGTTTCCGGTCATTATTGCTCGGTAAAAATGCCTTTTTACCTGATGTAATGGTATATTATCGCAAACATAAGCGAAGTAGTTCCAATAGCGAGAATTTCGCCAAGTTCTCTTTAATGAAAATTTACCAGCAGCAACTCCTCGATATGAAGGTTGCAGTAGATGAGCGTTTACTATCAGTTGAAAAGTTCAATGAAATAAATGAGGTATTAAAAATAGGGATAAGTAAAAGACAAATTTACAGAAATTATTTTGCACAGCGAAATGCAAAAAACCTTTTGCATTTGTTAATGTCAAAGCATTTTACTATTAAGGAAAAAGGACATTATATAAAAGAACACATAGCAGCTTTAAGAACGTAAAACAGCTAAGTGGATAAAGAGGTGGTGGGGAGAACTGCGAGTTAGTAATTCTTTAAAAAATGCGGCTTTTGGTGTAATTCTACAGGCGGCAATAATCATACTAGGTTTAGTGAGCCGCAAAATATTTATCGGGATTCTAGGGGAGGAATATCTGGGACTTAATGGATTATTTACAAATATTTTGTCATTGCTGGACATTGCTGAGTTAGGGGTATCTACTTCTATTATTTACAGTCTATATACGCCTTTAGCTCATGATGATAAACCGCAAATTATAAAATTAATGAATTTTTATAAGAAAAGTTACAGAATTATAGCGGGTGTAATCTTTGCTCTGGGAATTAGCGTGTTGCCGTTCCTTGAAAAAATTGTAGGTAAAACAACCTTTGCCAATGATTATATCCAGACTACATATGTGTTGTTTTTAATTATGACAGTATCATCATACTTTTTTTCTTATAAAAGATCGCTTGTGTACGCCGATCAAAAAAATTATAAATTAATGCATTTTGATATTTTTTTAAAGTTTTTAATTTTTATTGTTGCCAATATTTCACTATATTTGTTCAAAAATTATATGATTTATTTGTTTGTCACAATGATGGTAAGTATTTTTAATAATTATGTTGTTGCGAAATATGTTGATAAACTGTACCCATTTCTTGCTTCGAATCTAAAATTAGAGGCTAAGGAAATACGCCCGATAATTAGTAATATAAAAAATATTTTTATACATAAAGTGGCGGGAACAATTATATCGAGTACAGATAACATCATCATTTCTATTTTTTTAGGAATTGTACAAGTTGGTATTTATTCTAATTACAGTATGATTGTGGTGTCGCTGCAAGGTCTTTTAAATAAAGTACTAAATGCATGTCAAGCGAGCATTGGTAATTTATTAATGCTTGAAACAACGGAAAAAGTGGAAGAAACACTACAGAATATGACTCTTTTATCTTTTTTCTTGACTTCTTTATGTACGGTGAGTTTATTTTGTTTAACAAATGATCTCATAACGGTTTGGTTAGGTGAAAAATTTCTGCTGGGATTACCAATTGTCGGTGTATGTGCAGTAAATTTTTTTACGTCAAATATAAAAAATCCCCTTTATCAATTTGTAAATGTATCCGGACTATTTAAAGAAGACAGAAATAACGCAATTATCGGTGTAGTATTGAACATAAGTTTTACATTAGTTTTTGTAAAAGAATATGGATTATTTGGCGTGTTTTTTGGCGCTTTTTTGGCATCGTTAATAACGTTGGTTTTAAAGTCTTGTTTTTTTTATAAAAAATTTCTTCATAAATCAGCTTCCTACTTTTTATTATCAATGGCAACCTTTTTTTTAATTCTATTTATTGAGATGTTTCTTTGCGAGTATCTTTGTGGCGTAGTTACTTTTTCGAATAGAGCAATACTATTCGCTAGCAAATGCCTGGTATGTTTTTTACTTCCAAGTTTAATTAATTATATCGTTTTTCATAATACCAAGGAATATCAGTATTTAATTGGGATTGCCGGTTCAATTGTCTTAAAATTTACGCATAGATTGAACCGGAAAGACCGTTTGCACAATCCAATTTTTTAGGAATACAGGGAGGAAAGCATGAAGTTTAAGCTGAGTATTAAATCTCTTATTTATCGTTTGCGTGGGGAAGTATGTACCGAAGATTTAATAAAACTGGGTCTGAGAGTTGGGAAAAACTTTAGCAGACAAGCACATTGTATGATTGATGACTCATATTGTTGGTTAATCCAGATAGGGGATAATGTTACTTTAGCGCCCCGGGTACATATTCTGGCGCATGACGCCAGTACCGGACATCATATTGGCTTGGTGCGTATCGGTAAAGTAAATATCGGAAATAACGTTTTTATCGGGGCTGGAAGTATAATTTTGCCAAACGTTTCGATAGGAGATAATGTTATTGTTGGCGCTGGTTCGGTTGTAACTAAAGATATTGCCGCAAATGTTGTTGCTGCTGGTAACCCGGCAAGAATTATCAGTAGTATAGATGATTTTATACAAAAAAATAAGGCGCTGATGAAAAAACGGCCTTGGTATGGTGAAAGATATACATTAAGGCGAAATGTTACTAGAGAAAAAAAGCGGCAGATGATACTAGAACTCGAGGATGAAGTCGGTTTTATCATATAAGACATATACCTGTTAACAGAAATCATAGTACCGGAACCCATTCCATTGAGCTAGCGAAAAGGTGTGTGGGATGATTTCCATTTATATTGGAGCCGACGGGTAGAATTAGTGAGCCATGAAATTTAGTTTGTACTGTTGGTGAACCTTTGTGAGAAGGTTTCGGTTGTGGGGACAGTTAACATACAAACCAAATTTCTGGCTTTTTCTTTTTTAGTCAAACAGAATTTGTAACTGAATCTGTTGACATAAGTGCAACCAGCGGCTAGCGCTTTCGCCCAAAAGGCTCGGCGTTAGCCGGGTTTTCTAATCGGATAGGGGGAATGTTTAATGTTCAAAAAAATGATAGTCCTGGGATTAATGATTCTGACAGTGGCTTACGTCGGAGAGGCTGAAGCGCCGAAACCACACGGGCGACTAATTAGCGAAACGTATATAGTTCAGCGCGGTGACAGCTTATGGGATATATCAGCAAAATATGCAGCGAAAAACACCTATGGGACACGTGAAATCAGGGAGTTTTATTACGGGATTATTGAAAACAACTTTGAGGTTGTTTTTAAAAATCGGCAACCAGGAGAACTTCATCCCGGTGACCGGTTAATAATAAATTATTTTGTAAAGGAGGACGTCAAATAAAAGTTTCAACCTGTAGCTAAAACTGGTATTGGAGGAGATAAAAAGCGGCGGTCATAAAAGACGAGTCCAGAATTGAATTTTTAGATGGGTTGCGTTGTTATTAGTTACCCTTTGTATTTGATTCATGACAATATGATAGTTGCGATGATGATAAAAATGGGCAATTATACGCCGTCATTATACGGGATCTTAATTCCGGTGATTCCTATTATCATAATTATGGGGATAAGTTGGCTTATTGCGATATATCTTGAACCATGGCTAAGGGCACAGATCCAATTGCTCTGCCGGCGATTCTTTATATATACGGATTTCTCACATACTAATCACTTTAGGTAGAGATAAGTGTAACTCATACCATAAATCTTGTCTTAGATAATATTGGTAAGTTATACTGCAATTGGATGTCATTCAACTGCTTAATTGAGTTAGGCATCGAATAGGCATATGAGTAATTCTATAAGAAATAGGAATTTGTTACCACAAAATACTTTCCGGGTATTTTACTTAGGGTTAATAGACTGAGCAGGGGGGGTAAATATGGCATTAAAAAAACTAGTCGCTATTCATACGGTTGTTACGCAAGCGCCAGGGTTGTTAGCTGCTGATATGGATGGGGAAACGGTAATGCTGAATATTGAAAAAGGAACGTACTACGGATTGGATGGCATTGGCAGTCGTATTTGGCAGCTTATCGAAAAACCGCATACAGTCCGATCCATTGTGGCAACACTGTTAGAAGAATATGATGTGGAGGGAACAGCTTGCCAAAATGATGTATTGGACTTCTTAAATCAGCTTTCAAGCAAAGGACTAATTCTCGTTGCTTAAAGTATTAGAAAAAATTTATGCTTTATCCTGGCAGGAAAAACGAATATATATAGAGTTTTTTTTGCTAGCAGGTGTTGTTCGCTTAGCTATCTTGCTGCTGCCTTTTTCCTGGCAGGCAATGTTTCTTGGAAAACATATGAGAGAATCATCAATTGATGAATGCACTGAAAAGATGGCCTTCGCCAAACAAGTTGGCCGGATAATTGAAACGGCAAGTCGCTATACACCGTGGGAAAGTAAATGCCTGGTCCAGGCCGTAGTAGGAAAAATGATGCTCCGTCAGCAGGGTATAGCCAACACACTTTATCTCGGTGTTGCCAGAAATGAGGGGGACAACCTTATCGCTCATGCCTGGCTACGGTGCGGTAATACGATTATAACGGGACGGCAAGGAAAGGATAAGTTTACGGTAGTCGGTAAATTCGCTGACTATTCGTGCTCAAACCGTATTATCAAAGGAGGTGATACAATATGAAAAAAGAATGGATTGTGCCTGAAATAGCCGAATTTTCGGTTGCGATGACAGCCGAGCAAGGGAAATTAGGGGGAGGTGGCGATAGTCTGCTTCCGGAACAGCTAACTCCTTGGCATGATTGTGTTTGCTGCTCGTAAGGGGGTTAAGTACGCAACAGGTATACAATGATGATGTTGTAGGTTCTGGCTTAGCGCAAAGTATTTAAAGAGCCTGTAAGTGGTTTTTAGTACGATGTGCTAAGTCTTAAATCATTTTGTTTATCTTTATTTAGATTAAATGAGAAAAAGGGTGGGAATATGAGCGCTATATGTGGTATTTTCTCTCTTGATGGTAGGCCGGTTGCACACGAAACGAGTTCGGCTATGATGAAAAATTTGAGTATTTACCACGCAGACGTAGTGGGGAATTGGCTGAAGCAGCAGGTATTTCTGGGCTGCCACGCCCAGCATATTACTCCCGAAGCGGTAAAAGAAATTCTTCCGTACCATGACGAGGAAACCGGTTTAACGATTACCGCTGATGCGATCATTGATAATCGGAACGAATTATGCAATTTACTAGGTATCAGCCATTTTTACCGGGCAGACATTTCAGATAGTCTGCTTATTTTAAAAGCTTATCTGAAATGGGGAGAACAATGCCCAAAATATCTTTTGGGTGATTTCGCCTTCGCCATCTGGGATAGCAAGCGGCAGAGAATGTTTTGCGCCGTGGATCATACGGGGACAAGGTCATTTTACTATTACCGGTCACACCGACTTTTTGCTTTTTGTACCTTGATTAATCCTTTATTTGTACTGCGTGACATTACTAAAGAGTATAATGAGACCTGGATTGCCGATTTTTTGGCAAAACCTTGTGTAAATCATCAACTTGACCCTGAATTAACGCCTTATCAGAATATATATCTACTATCCGCAGGAACCAGTCTAATGGTACGGACTTACAGAGCAAGCAAGCAAGTTTACTGGCAAGTTGAAAAACAGCCTGAACTAAAATTGAAAACAGACGGCGAATACGAAGAGGCTTTCCGGGAAGTTTTGGGAGAAGCGGTGCGTAGTCGCTTGCGTAGCATTCGTCCAGTGGGCGTGATGATGAGCGGAGGGCTGGATTCTACTTCCGTGGCCTGTATGGCCGCTAAGCACTTAGCCGGAACAGGTGAACGCCTGCAGGCCTTTAGCGCAGTACCAATGACCGGCTTTCGGGACTGGCTGCCTGCGTCCAGGCAGGCTGATGAAACGCCATATATTGAAGCCGTACGGGAATATACAGGAAATATAGATGTAGCTTATTGCCGTTTTGACGGTAAACATCCGCTTACTGATACTGATCGTTATTTGGCCATGCTGGAGCAGCCATATAAGGTTTTGGAGAACTTATTCTGGGTTGACGGCATCATGGCGGTGGCGCAGGAACATAATATTGGCGTTTTGTTAAATGGAAATGCCGGTAATGTCACTATTTCCTGGGGGTCTATTCAGCCGTATTTATTAACATTATGGCGAACAGGTCAGTGGCACAAGTTGCTCCATGAAAGTTGGGTTACGGCTAAAAAGTATCGGCGACCACGAAGCATATTGTCGCAAATATATAAAGACCTACTATTGCCTGATAAGTTAAAAAAATATATTAATAAAAGTGAACACCATGAAAGATGCAAAATGCTGCGGAATCTATCACCAATTAACCCGGACTTTGCCCGGCGTTTCTTAGTACAGGAACGTTTTCGCCGATTCGGGTATGATCCGCTCTTTGTAAAACCGCTGGACTGTCTGGAAGAACGCAAGCAGCGTCTTAGTCCGGATTTGTTCAGTCATGGGAGTGTTATGTTTACCAAGCAGTCGCTGGCCTATCGCATGGTGTCTCGTGATCCAACAGCAGATAAGCGGGTCATTGAGTTCTGCCTTAGTGTGCCGGATAGCCAATATGTGCGAGATGGTAAGGAACGCTTTTTACTGCGACGTGCTATGACGGGAATTTTGCCTGATAAAGTTCGGTTGAATGACGCGGTACGCGGCAGACAGAGTGCCGACTGGACACAAAGAGTGCAACCCAGTTGGCCGGAACTGGCTGCGGAGATCAGGAGTATCGGCACAAGGGAAACTGAAAAAAAGTATCTTGATATTGCTAGGATACAGCGGGAATTAACGAAGTATAACTCGTTAAAGGATAATGCGGCAGACGATTCTAACCTGCGTATGCTCATCCGCAGTCTAATCTTCAGCCGTTTTTTGCGGCAGGAAGAAAGCAGTTAAAGCTGGTGTCACAAAATGGGGTGATGAATTAAACATATGGATATTCTTTTTTGCTATATCCGCGATTTATATAATTTATCGCGCGCAAAGTTCGCTATTAATTTGTTGCTTATGGTTATGCTTGGAATGATGGAAGGTATAAGTGTATTAATGATTATACCATTATTGATGGTAGCGGGTATAATTCCGGGCATGCAGGCAGCCAGCGAATGGGCTTTGGGGCTGGACCAGTTTTTCCAACATATCGGGAAGGCTTTAAGTTTACCGTTCGTCCTTTTGTTATATACAGGTATAAACTTTGGGGAAAGTTGGTTGCAGCGCCGCCAATCTATGTTTAATTTTGGTATTCAGCAAGAGTTTGGTGTTTCCTTATCGATTAGATTGTTCCGGGCATTAGCTTATGCAAAATGGCAATTTGTAATGACCAGGACAAAAGCTAATATTACCAATGTGATGATTTCAGAACTTATGCGCGTTTATTCCGGGGTCAGCATGTTCTTGCAAATGGTTGCTACGGCGTTGATTACCATCATACAAATCGGCATTGCTTTTATGGTAGCTCCCGGATTGACTTTTTCCGTCTTGGTGGGTGCGTTCACATTATTTATATTCTTGAGGACATTTTTTGTAGAATCGCGTAGGATGGGACAAAATACCACAAATTTAAATAGCGAGTTACTTTTTGACCTTACGGAGCATTTAAACGGCATCAAAGATGTTAAAAGTAATGGTATTGAGTCTGCGCAAATCCATAGTTTTATTCAGACCCGTACCAGGATGATGAAGAATCTTTGCGGGTTTATTAAATTGCAAACCCGGGCAGAAATGTGCAATAAAGTGGGCGCAACTATTTTTATCAGCGTATTTTTATTTAGCGCCATTGAGATATTTAAGCTTAATCCGGAACAACTGATATTGGTGGCTGTTATTTCCGCCCGTCTGTGGCCAAAACTTGCTTTTTTACAGATGGGATTACTGAATATCCAGTCAATACTACCCGCTTTTCTATCTGTGAAAGAATTGGAGAGCCAGTGTCTTGCCGCTCAGGAAGAGTTTCTTGATGATGAGAACTGTAATAGGATTGCCTTAAGACAAGGCGTAGAGTTTCGTGATGTTTCATTTTACTATGAGTCCGAACGGGCAAATTATGCTCTGGTAAATACAAATCTTATTGTTCCCGTCGGCAAGACCACCGCTTTTGTTGGCGTTTCCGGATCAGGTAAAAGTACGCTGGTGGACTTGCTCATCGGACTGCTGACACCTGCTAAGGGCAAAATTTTGGTAGATGATAAGTTACTGTCTGAAAACTTACGTCCATGGAGAAATTCCATTGGTTATGTGCCCCAGGATTCATTTTTATTAAATGCAAGCATTAGAGATAATTTATTATGGGCTTGTCCAGACGCTTCGGAGGAAGAAGTGTGGGAGGCGTTGCGCTTAGCCTCCATTGATACATTTGTCGGCGGATTACCAGAGGGACTTGATACTGTTGTAGGCGATAGAGGAGTGCGGCTATCTGGTGGTGAGCGGCAGCGTATTGTGTTGGCAAGAGCTCTTTTAAGAAAGCCGTCTGTTCTTATTTTAGATGAGGCTACGAGTTCGCTGGATTCGGAAAATGAAAAACGGATTCAACAAGCTATTGATAATCTTCAGGGTAAGTTGACAATTGTGATTATTGCTCATCGTATATCCACCATTCGAAATGCTGACAAAATTTTGGTATTGGAACAGGGCAGGATTGTAGAGCAAGGAAATTACCAGTCGCTTATGAATAAACGGACTGGCCGTTTTTTGGCGTTGGCATGTGCGTCAACTACATAGCGTGAGCTAGTTAGCTTGCGTTTTTATAATGCCGAAGATAGCGCAGGGAGGAAAGGTTATGGAAGGGTACCCAAAAAAATCCTGTTGGGTAAGGTTGTTACTAAAATGTTTCGTACTGATCGCTTTGTTGACTACCAGTCAACAAGCTGAGGCCACACTGATAACGTACTATAATTCTGAGCACTGTGAGATATGTAAAGCATTCGACCCGGCCTGGGATGAATTTGTCGCTAATGAATCTAGTAACTACACAATTATGAAAAAATCCATAATGGATGCTGATAATCTACAAGAATTAACGCAACTTTCTCAGACTCTTAGAGAACGTGTGGGTCCGAAGACTCCCAGTATATATATAGAATTTGATGATAAACCGTCGGTATTATTAATAAGTAGTAAAGAGATTGGCTCACTTTATCAGGTGCTTGAGCCGGGAACAATAAAAACGCTTAATTTTGTCGTACCTGCCCAAGTTATACTTCAGCCTACAATATCTTCTTATATTATGCCTGTCACATTTGCTGCTGCCGCTGATGCGGTAAATCCCTGTGCGATATTTGTGTTTATTTTGGCTGTAAGCTATGCCACGATTTATTCCGGTAGAAGGAAAGCAATTGTCTATGGGGGCACATTTGCAGCCGCACTTTATTTGACCTATTTTACGGCTGGCCTTGCCGGAAAAGTTGTAATTAGTAAAATTTTTAGCAATGCGAACACCATTGCGCTTATTATGTCCGGGAGCCTATTTATTATTGCGGGCTTTCACATAAGAACAGTACTGTATCCGCAAAAGACAAATATTAGCGAATTATCTGACGCGGTAAAAAGTAGGCTCATTAAATATGCGGAAAAATGCACATCTGTTGGTGGTGCGGCCACATCTGGCGCGTTGTGTGCAATGATTGAACTGCCGTGCACAGGTGGACCCTATGCGTTTGCACTTTCTCTTTTGACGAAACAATCGATGGCTAAGACTGCGCTATGGCTTGGTTATTATAACCTGATTTTTATTTCGCCGATTTTAATGCTACTTTTTATCCTGATTTTTTCTCCCGAAAAAGTAGATAGGTTGGAGGAAGTGCGAAATAAGCATAAACGACTGCTTCATTTAGCTATGGCATTGTGCTTAACGGCTGCAGGAACTTGGGGCTTATGGCACTATTATTAATAATCATTTATGACTGATGACCTTCTGCAGAAACTGGAGGTAAAGATGGCAAACGTATTTTGGATGTTTTTAATATCGTGGGCAATCATATTTCTGGTAATAATGGGCGGTACATTAGCTGCTTTGTATAGAAAGTGAATTTGTATATGGGTTTTCATACGGAGTGAGCGGAAGACTTTAGAGAGGTGAAGTATGGAATTTTATCGATATACGGCTTTTGGTCTTCAAATTGATTCTGAGATTGTATTGCCTGAATTACCCCAAGGGGGAGAAAAGAAGGCTGATGTTAGCATTGTATGTAGTGATGCACCTGACGAAATGAGCGTACTAGTTAAGAAGACGGGCTATTATCAAGCTAACGCAGATGAGTTTTTATTGAGGGTTAAGGGAATTGCCGATTACTATATAACAAATGGTAACAAAATTGAGATGCGCCTATTCAATAGGGCTAATTTGTGTGAGGCAAGACTATATCTTTTGGGAACTGCAATGGGAGTTTTGCTCATGCAGCGGGGATTTGTACCTATTCATGGCAGCACCGTTGTGATAAATGGATGTGGTGTAGTATTTACCGGAGTATCTGGGGCAGGTAAGTCAACCATGGCTGCAGCATTGCATAAAAACGGATATTCTTTGCTGGCCGACGATGTGTCTGCAGTCATGATTGATCAACAGGGTATACCGTGGATACAGCCTGGATATCCTCAGCAAAAGTTATGGCAGGCCATTGCCGCGATGATAGGAATTGACACTACGTCACTTAATAGAGTTTGTGAGGAGAGAGACAAATATATCATACCGTTATTGAACGGGTTTAGAAAATTACCGGTACCGCTTAACGCAATCTATGAAATTAATGTAAACCCATGCGACGATGTTACAATAGTCCCGGTGAGCAGTATAGAAAAACTAGCGGTAATTATGAATAATACATATCGTGTGCAATTGATTAGTGACAAAAAACTAAAAATAGCGCACTTTCAAAAATGTACGAAGTTATTAAAACATGTACAAATTTTTCGGTTAACCCGACCGGAAAAAGGGATGTCAGTTGACCGGCAGATAGAGCTTTTGCTAAAGAATTTTACGGCTTAATAAGCCCGGAATGGCCTGCTCCTATTCGTAGGAAAGCCGGGGAGTCCGTCAGTATTTCAAAATATACCATGAAGGAGGAAAGCGCTGCTAAAAAACAATAGAGTAAACCGCCAATCAATCTGATAATTGGCTCAATACGAGACATTTAGCAAATAGAGTAAGTAAACCTTTAGAAAAGAGGAAAAAAATTGTTGAATAATTTTTTGCCACAAAGAGAATTGGTGGGAATAGCGCGTATTTTTAACAGGCCACTGTTCAAAGCTTCAAAAGTGTGGATGTGCACAGCGTGTGAGGCAAAAGTTTTTTATTGTCAAGCAGTGAGTCGACCTCAATGTCAATGTTTATGCGGAGCAAGAGACTGGAAACAACCTTCAGAAGTAAAAAAAAGGTAGGAAGGATATGACTTCAAAATCAGTTTTGGTCTTACTAATCTGTAAGTTTAGTGAGTATTATAAAATAAAAAAGATATGCGTTGGCTCGCTCTTTATCTGTTATCGCTAAGTGTCGGTTTTGCTTATTACGATCCTGATATGCCATGCACAATTGAAGAACTTATAGACAAACCACGCAGATGAAACATCCAAATGGATTAAGCAATGCTAATGAGAAAAGGGTGTAAAACGGGATTAACTGGATGAAAAACAGGCACAAAACGTTGACGCTTAATCTTGTGTTAAACGAAGAAAAAGGGGACTGTCGCATTCGTGACAGCCCCCTTTTCGATTACTTCCGCCAGCGCAATAAGTAGCCGGTTAAACGTTGGAATAAGGTCATAAGTACCAATACGACTACACCAATAACAATAATCCCGGCAACGACTCTTGGATAATCAGCAAAGTCAGAGAAGTATTTTACATACCAGCCCAGGCCGCTGGTGGCGCCAATCATCTCGGCTGCTGTTAATAGGATAAATGCCAACACCATACTGATAGCACCGCCGCTGACGATATGAGGCATAGCTCCTGGCAAGAGAATCTTAGTAAGCATGGATTTCTTGCTGACACCGATGGTTTTGGCAGAATCAACAATACCTTTTTCCAGAGCTTCTACGCCGGCTATCGTATTCATGAATAATGGCCAAAAAGCGCCAATAAAGATGATAAAGATGGAGGATTGCGTAAAAGTCGGTAAGATGGCAATGGCATAGGGAATATAGACAATGGGCGGGATGGGTCCCAGGACATTGGTAGCCGGTTCGATAGCCAGTCGCAGCCGCCGGTTCCAGCCAACAATGAGCCCCAGGGGGATGGAGAGCAGCGCTGCCAGGGTGCAACCCCAGAATAACAGAGTAAAGGAACTGAGCAGACTTTTTAAAAATACCTGGCGGTCTTCGACAAGCAGGCGGAGAACTTGCAACGGCTCAGGGAATAGCTGAGGATCGAGTAGTTTTAACCAGGCAGTACTTAGCTGCCACAGCAGCAGGGCGGCAACGCCTAATAGCAGGCGGTCGCGGCTGGTTTGACTCATATGCCGGCGCCTCCTTCCACTTGTTGGAGTTCTGCCAGAATTTCTTTTTGCAGCAAGGATAGGATTTCATTACGCAGTTCAATATAACGGGGATCTTGCACCAGGAAAAAACGCCGCCGGGGCCGGGGGAAAGGAACGTCAATGATTTTTAATACCCGGCCCGGACCGGGAGTAAACACCGCAATGCGGTCGGCAAGATACAGGGCTTCGTCAATGTCATGTGTGACCAGAAACACAGTTTTTTTGTTACCATCGCCGGCCCAAAGCTTGAGCAGCAGATCCTGTAAGCTTACTCGGTTTTTGGCGTCTACTGCGCCAAAGGGTTCATCCATAAGGTAGACCGGGGCATCAAGGGCAAAGGCTCTGGCGATGGCTACCCGCTGGCGCATGCCGCCAGACAGTTCACTCGGATATTTATGGCTGTAACTGCTGAGACCGACCATATCCAGCAACTTTTTTGCTTGTTCGCTGGCAGTTTTACCTGTCGCCCGGCCTGATTCATCGAGGGCAAAGATGATGTTATCAAGGGCTGTCATCCAGGGGAACAGAGAGTAGTCTTGAAAGACTACGGCTCTGTCCGGGCCGGGGGCAAGAATCGGGCTATCATTTAATGTAAGCAGGCCGCTTGTGGCTGGCGTCAGGCCGGCCAGCAGGCCGATGGTTGAGCTTTTGCCGCAGCCACTAGGACCGACTACTGCTAAGAGTTCGCCCTGGTTAATGCTTAGTGAAAGGTTTTCTACGGCCGGACGCTCGTCGCCCGGATAAGTAAGGGCGACAGATTCGAGATTCAGTAAGGCCACAAGCCATCCTCCTTTTCAATTACTGATTGTTTATTACAAAGTCTTTAGCCAGCTTTTGATAGGTACTATTCTGCGGTTCACGCTGGCTTAATTGGTCAAGCGCTGTTTTGTAAATTTCCGTGTTTACATGCTGGGAAATATCAATGTCACTTTGAATATAACCGGCGGCCTTCATCGCTTCCCAAAAGGCGATAAACCCTTTTTTGTCAGGATCAGGGATGCTGTGGATGTGACCGCTATAGGTGGCTTTTCTGAGTAATTCCCGGTCTAGCTTGACATATTTACTGGCGATATCAAGGGTTTCTTCCTGATTATTGATATAGAAGTCATAGGCACGTATGCTGGCGCGGGATAAGCGGATATAGGCTTCTTTGTTATCTTTGATTTTATCTTCGAGTGCGACTACCCGGCAGCATACATGTCCCGGCATGTACTCGGAGGACCAAGAGACGATTTGTAATCCCTGTTGTTCGGCCATCTCAGAAAAGGGAACCCATACAAGTCCGACATCGGCTGCTCCTTTTTTTACAGCCTCAAGTACAGCGGCAGGAGAGTCAAGCTCTTGGATGGTGACTTGTGTTTTCCAGTCAATGCCTGCCTTGGACATGGCCGCTCTCCACACCGCATCGCCGGTTGCCAGACGAACAGTAGCAACCTTTTTACCGACAAAACCCTGCAGATTGGAATACTGCGGGGCATTTTCCGGTTTGGTTACAACGGCATGGCCTTCACTTTGCATACCGCCGATATCGACAAAGGGAGTTCCTTTTGCGATAAAGACTTGGGGAGCTGAGGTGCCAAAGGCGCCGGCGTCCAGTTTACCGGCTTTGATTGCATTGAGACCTTCACCGGAGTTAGTAAACTGAAATAGCTCAACATCAAGGCCCTCTTGCTCGAAGAACCCTTTCTCTTTGGCAACAAACGATAAGATATCGCCAACAGCAGGTAAATAACCAATTTTAAATTTGATTTTATCAGTGGGGGTGGTTGCTTGTGCGGCCGAGGGTGTTGCTGACTGCTCAGCCTTTTGTTGACTGCAGCCGGCAAGTAGTAGGCTAAAAACAAGAGCAATGGCGAGGCTGGCGATAAGTAGATGAGGCTTGCGCACTAAGTATCACTCCTTTTCTTCTTGTAAGAGGCGTTTATAATAGAAACCACTTGTATAGAGCGCTGCTGCCGGATTGTGTCCTAACACCCGGTCTTTGGTTATGAGCGTGGTGACTGGGGCGTCAGAATGTTTGATAAATAAGGAATCATGACCAACGCATAGTCCAACGATAACATTGAGGTCAGTTGCGGCCTGATTCAAGAGGCGGGCCTGCAGAATAGGGTTGCAGAGGGATTCGTGGCAGCCTTGTTGCACTTTATATTCGGGTAGTACGCCAATTTCGGTTTTGTCAATTGAGCCTACTTTGCAGATGACGCTGTAGCTTTCAAGACCTTTGGCGGCAAGGATCTTTGAAAATACCCGCGTTTCTTCAATAAGGCCAATGCAGGTGGCGATGCCAATTTTTTTGGCGCCAATTCGTTTAGCAAATGCAATGATTTCTTCTACGCGTGTGAGCTTGCCGTAGTACAAGCCTTCGATTTCAGCCGCTGCCAGTGCCATCTGGCGGTCAGGGCCTTCTTCGGTGTAGATAGTCTTGACTTTTGCAATTTCGGCGTCAATGTCGGCATCGCCGCGTGAGGTTACAGTCAGACAAAAGTCAGGGAACCGTTTGTCACGGCGATAGCAATTTAATTGATGGCAGTCGGCGCAGCTAAGGCGCTCAGAAGCTTGTTGATCACTCATGAAAATACCTCCTTAGAAATTCAAGCAGTTAACAAAAGTTTTATCAAAGTCGCTATAGGTGGCTAACTCTAACACTTCCACCTGTTTCACCAGGTTAGCGATTGTTTGGCGGGAATCTTGATTTAATAGCAGGGCCTGACCGCCTGTTTTGGCGGTGTTACCGAGAAAATCGATTTTTCCTCTAAAGGCCTCAGGCAGCATACCGATGTTGATTAAACTATCGGCATTAAGGTGAAATCCAAAAGAACCAGCGATAAATACGCGGTCAACTTCGGTAGTACTTAGTCCGTTGGCATCAAGCAGACATTCAATGCCTGCCCGGATGGCTCCTTTGGCCAGCTGTACCTGGCGAATATCCTTTTGCGATAAATAGACGGTTTGCTGGATGGCAAATACGGTTTTGCCGTTTTCTTTTTTCAACCGCCGTTGCAAAGGGTGTGGCTGAGTAGTTTCTGTTCCAGCAAGTTTTCCGGTCTTATTGATTAGTTTGGTTCTGACAAGCTCACCAACAATGTCAAGCAGGCCGCTGCCGCAGATACCGACAGCTGGAGTGTCGGAAATGGTTTGTACGTCCACATCCCCGCTGTGTTCTACTTTGAATTTTTCGATGGCCCCAGGGGCAGCTCTCATGCCGCAGGCGATATTCATGCCTTCGAAGGCCGGACCGGCAGCTGTTGAGGTTACTGAAAGGCGACCGTTAACCGCCAAGGCCATTTCACCATTGGTACCAATATCGACAAACAGTGTAGTGCCTTCAAGATTGGCTAAGTCGGCAGCCAAAATTCCGGCAGTGATATCTGCTCCTACATAGGCTGACATAACTGGCGGCAGATAGATTTGGGCAAAGGGAGCGGCAGTAAGGCCGATAGCTGTTGCTCCATGATAACTGTTACCCCAAAGAACGGGCGTGTAGGGGTATTTCCCCAGCGAAACAGGATTAGTATTCATCGCCAGATGCAGCATACAGGTATTGCCGCTGAACACGATCTCATAAATGCTTTGTGGCTGGATACCTGTGGTTTGAGCTAATTCGCTAATCATGTTATTGATAGCGCCAATAATCTCAGTGTAGAGAGTTGCCAGGCCTTCAGGAGAATTTCCCAGCTTGATACGGGATAAAACGTCTTGGGCATGCAGGCTTTGCGGATTGAGCGCTGATACGGCAGCTAGTTCCTGACCGGTAGTAAGGTCAAATAATGCCGTTACCAAAGTAGTTGTACCAATATCAACAACCAGGCCGTAGGCAATAGCCGCAGTATTTCCTGGTTCTGTTCCCAGTACCGATTTGCCTGCTAGTACTAAAGTTTGGCTATTGTCGGGTAAATACTGTTTAGTTATGTTGGGAGCAAGGGTTACAGCCAGCTGCTGTCCCTGACTCAAAATTTGTACATTGCTTTTATCCTGACGTTCGAGGACGAAGATATCGATCACATCAGTAGCCAAGGCTTGCCCTTGAATTTCAGTGGTGCAACCGAGAAAGATGCCTTGACGGATTTCTTCCGGTGTCAACGTGTGGTGGCAACCGGGCAGAACCAGGAGTGCTTCAGGGGGATATGCCGGGATTCGAACCTTGCATTTGCCGCAGGTACCGGCACCGTTGCAAGGGGATTCAACCAAAACACCGGCAGCTCTGGCGGCAGCTAGAACGGTAATGTTGTCCTGTGCTTCAAAGGAAACGGCAGTGGCTGCCGGTTGGCTGTTATCCTGCCAAAAGCGTAGTATGGTCACAAAGCTTACACCCCTTCTTTCGTAAAATTGGTCTTGACCGTATGGGTCATGGATTGGATATTGGCTAAGGGGCTGGAAGTACTTAATCCGCAGGCCGGGGCAATAATATTAATGCCTTGAGCCAGTAGATTTTTGGTTTGTACGGCCACTTTTTCAGCAGGCCCTAGCTCTAAGAGATAGGTACTGACATTTCCCATAGTAGTAAGCTGGGGAAACTCGTCTTTTAGCAGCTTTAAGTTGACTATGGCGTCTGTACTGACGGCGTTGGCTTCAAGGTTGGAAATTAGCGGTTTTACACTATTTAAATTGCCGCAAATATGAACGATAACCGGAACTCCTTGTTCGTGGACAGCTGTAATGAGCTTGTTAATATAAGGTACGGCATATTCGGCGAACATCTTGGGACCAAGGATTTCCCCGGTTGCTGTTGGATCACCAATTTCGATGACTGTAGCACCATGCTCAATCAGTTTATCGGCAAAGCCGATGAGCAGTTCAGTTACATAGTCGAACACACGATGAGCATTTGCCGGATCTTTGCGTAAATCCTTTAAGAATTGTATCGGATCAACAATAGAGGCAGCTGTACTCACCGGGCCAGTCAGACTGCCAATAACAGGAATGTCAGGGTATTTAGTGGCTAAAAGCGAAACAGCCTGGCAGACTACCGGTATCCGGCCGGAATTTAGCATGGTGGGGATATCTTTGTATTCCACCTTGGCGGCAGCGGCAAATACCTCACGGCTTATTTTGGGTTCACATTCCAAGGTGCCTAAATCAATCTCGCTTCCCAGGACTTCGGCTTCTACGGTCATGCAAAAGGGAAGACCAAAGTTTTCAAACCCAGTGAGGGTGTGTACAGCATAAGCCAGGTCGGCCATTAAAGCGGCATCAGAGTGACCGGCCGGCAGGGTTTGCCCGCTCTTTTTCATGACGTCGACAATGGCGGCATTCATCATGCCGCCAGGGCAGATGACCGGGGGGCGGTCTGGTTGTTGTTTATTTAATACTCCTAGTAAGCGGTCTTTTTCGTTTACCACTGTCACTTAGACCACCTCTGTTCCAAAAGATTCAATTTCTCCCCGGTGATGGGATAACCAATTTCGCGGACGGCGTCAAGCATGGCATCAATATTGACGAAGGGTGTTTCCGTAGGCAGACTGCAGCCGGAAGCTACAATATAGCCTTTAGGATTGTTATAGGCTTCGCGAACACCGCTAAGCACAGCCAGCCGGATATCAGCCACGGTGCCTTGCAGCATGATTTCGGAGGGCTTAACATTTCCCATTAATCGCAGCCTGCTTCCCACTTTCTCTTTGGCTTCGGTGAGACTGGCGGCATTATCAATACTAATACAATCAGCACCGGCGTCGGCCATTTGCTCCCATACCTTGGCGGTTTTGCCGCAGATGTGCAGCGTTACTCCTTTGCCACGGGAGTGAATATAGTCAATAAGCTCTTTTAGATAGGGGAAGGAAAACTCCTTAAATTTCTGGGGGCTGATAATGGTTGAAGAAGACATGGGATCAGTCAGACTGGGAGTGCAGCCAATATCAATAATTGCTTTGGCGTAGTTAAGGCAGGTTTCTAGTGACAGGCGGCATAGCCGATGGACCGCATCCGGATTTTTGCCAACAAGGCGGGCCAAATTTTCAGCTCCAATCAGAAACGAAGCATTGGTAAAGGGTCCGGTAAGCGCTCCGGTCACGCTGACTTCTTTGCCTACCTCATCGACTGCGATTTTCATGGCTTCCAGCTGAATAGGCAGATGACCATCTTTATAGGGATCAGCCGGTTTCAGACGGTCAATTTGGCTTATATCAGTAATGGCCGGTTTGTCCAGATAGGCTGTCTCATCCTCAGGATAGTAAACCACTGATCCCATGGCTTCGGCCTGCCCGTAGAGGTCGGTAAATATGCGGATGATATCATAGCCAAACTGCCGGTAAGCGGCAATCTGTGCTTGCGCCAGTAATTTTCCACTTGTCGGCAGCTCACTGACTTTGACGCCAATAACCCGCGCCGCTGTGTTGCCCACAATGGGGACACATGGCAGACGATCAATGGGGTTTCCTTGATTGTAAGCTGTTAATCGTTCAATCGGTGTCATTTGGTCTCTAGCCATTTGACGCCACCACCTTTGCTATTTTCATTTTTCCGTACTCCTTTCACGTACTAATTTATTTTAGGAAAAACAAAAAAAGGCCAAAAGAAACGGCTCGTTTCTTTTGGCCTTCAGTGTATCTGATCAGCCTAAAATGAAATTGATGTACTGCAATTATATGATAAGAAGTGAAAAAGTGTCAAGGGTTAATTTTAAAATAAGCACTCAATAAATTTCCCCAGGGGTTGACACCTCTTTAGCTGTATGCTACTATAAGTCTAATATTTGAGAATATAGACGCTGACCGGAACACCGGAGGCAATCATTGGCTGCTTAAGCAGTCTATGATTGCCTTTTCTTTATTTTAGTTAGTTATCAATTAAAAATGGACAATTGCTGACTGGAAAGTACCGGAGGCAACTGATATCTACATTGTAGAGAATCCAGTTGTCTTTTTATTTTTGAATAATAGTAGTAAGGGGATGAGAATATGACGGCTTTGGTTATCGGCGCAGATTATTTAGGAGCAATTGAACAAAAAATGCGGAATATGGGTGTAACTGAAATCGCTCATATTACTGGTCGAAACCCTGGTGAGGTAAGAAAGATGAATATACCAAAGGCCGCAGCATTCGTGTTGGTCTTTACCGACTATATCAATCACAATATGGCAAAAACGGTCAAAAGCCATGCCAAGGCCCACTCAGTTCCGCTGATTTATGCAAAGCGTTCCTGGTGCGCCGTTGAACGCAAGTTGGCCGGGCTTGGCTTACGGTAGTGAACTCGTTTCAGCATAGCTGAAACATTGGGGATTCAGGTGGAGAGTCTACTCCACCTGAATTAACGCCGCCTGTAGAGGCGGGAGTCTTGACTCGCGTACTAAGATGAAATATATAAAGGAAGATTCTAAGACAAAGAGGTTGTTTGTCAATTTGCAGTGATTATGTGGTGAGATAAGGGAGAGGATGCAACAGTGAGTTATTTCGAGCTAAAAGAACCGCCCCGCCGGGAAGACAGGTTAAAAGCCTGCATTGCCCATGGAGCGGCATTAGGTGAGGTAGCCGGCCGTGGCCTGCAGTGTTGTCAGCCAGGCAACGAACGCAGCTTTACGCAAAATTCCATTTGCTTGTTATTACCTGCCCTGGGGACGATGAACAGCATCCCTAATAGCGTAGTACTCATGCATGGCGGTTTAGGCTGCGGTTCATCCAGTCATTGCGGGAATGCTGCTGTTCGCGGCGGTAATAACCAGCGCTGGGGTGTGGTTAAGGATGGCCGCTGGCTGTCAACAGGTTTGACTGAATCTGATGTTATCAGCGGCGGTGAACCCAAACTAGCTCAGGCGATTATCGAGGCCGACCGGCGTTACCGGCCTGCTGTAATCTTTATCGTTGCCAGTTGTGTGCCTGGAATTATCGGTGACGACGTGGAGAGTGTAGTTGAGCAGACGCAGCCGGAAGTTGTAGCAAAACTATTGCCGGTACATTGCGAAGGCTTTAAGACAAAAATTTGGGCTACTTCTTATGATGCCATATATCATGCAATTGGCCGGAATTTACTGACAGATAATGAGCAGTCGGTAATCGAAAAAGAAAAAACCGGCATTACCGTCAATTTGATGAATGTGTCATCTATGGGGCGCGTTGATGAACTGGAGCTTGAGCGTCTGTTAAACGAATTGGGAATATCGGTCAATATTTTCCCGGTTTTTGCTGATCCTGACGGGATGCAGCGGATGACAGAAGCCGATTTATCGATTAGTACTTGCCCGACACATGATGATTATATGCTTACCTATTTAAAGGAAAAATACCAAGTGCCATTTATCATCAGACATATGCCGATTGGCATTGAAAATACTGGCAAGTGGCTGCAGGATGTGGCTGATTTCTTTGGCCTTGGCCAGCAGGCACGCGCCTTAATTGCGCGGGAAGAAGCCGATTTGGCGGCCGCACTAGAGCCGCTTAAACCAATGTTTAAAGGTAAAAAGTCATTTTGCAGTGCGGGCGAGTTCCGGGCGCTGTCAACATCAATATTGTTGGCCGAACTGGGTTTTGAGGTTGTAGCCATCAGGGCGTATCATCATGATGAATTTGCCGAAGTAGAATACGAAAAGCTGGTACAGCTTGTCGGTAAGAATGTGCCGCTGAACATTGCCAATTGCCAACCGTTTGAAGAAGCCAATTTGCTGCGCAAACTAAAACCCGATATTTTTCTGGGTCATATGAATGGCAATAGTACAGCCGCTAAACTTGGTATTTCCACTCATGTTATTTATAATTCCGGTTTGCATTATATCGGCTATAAGGGCGCCTATGAGCTGGCCAGACGCTTATACCGCCAATTAAGAAATCCCCGCTTTAACACCAATCTCAGCCAGCATGCCGTTTTGCCCTATAAAGAATCCTGGTATCAGCAAAATCCATTTAAGTATATTAAAACGGCAGGCGGTGACAACGAATGAGCAATTATAATTTTATTGAAAGACCCCGTTATACCTGCGCTTTGGGCGGAGCTATCGCTACCGTGAGCGCTTTGCCGAAAGCGGTGCCGATATTGCATGCACCGCCAGGCTGCGCCAGTAACTTTACCTGGACACAGGCCGGTGGTTCCGGGCTGCAGGTCGGTGGTTATTGCGGCGGGCTGAGCATGCCTGGATCTAATGTTCAGGAACGAGAGGTTGTCTTTGGCGGCGTTGAGCGGCTGGAAGAAGAAATCAGGAATATGTTCGACGTTATGCAAGGGGATTTGTATGTTGTTATCACCAGTTGTGTTACCGAGGTCATCGGCGATGATGTCGGATCTGTTGTCAGGCCTTTGCAGGAACAGGGTGTTCCTATTTTCTTTGCGGAAACCGGCGGCTTTCGCGGCAACTCCTATCAGGGTTATGATTTAGTGCTGCAAAGTTTATTTAAGGATTTTGTAGAGAAAACTGATAAAAAACAGCCGCGCTCAGTAAATTTGTGGGGACTTACTCCCTTTATCGATGTTTTCTGGCGCGGGAATATAGCGGAAATCCGGCGTTTGTTGGAAAAGCTGGGACTGACGGTAAATAGTTTCTTTACTGTTGATGACAGTGTGGCCAAAATCCGCGAGGCCGGCAGTGCGGCCCTGAATATTGTAGTCTCAGAAGTTGTTGGCCAGGGTGCGGCACAAGTGGCAGAGGAAGTTCATGGTACGCCTTATTTGTCCGCGACACTACCGGTAGGGCCGACAGCTACCAGCGCGTTTTTACGCCAGGTAGGGGAAGCATTGAACCTGGACGCTACGTTGGTGGAAGAGGTAATTCAGTATGAGACAAAGCGGTATTACAGCTTATTGGAACCGCTGGCTGATGGCTTTAATGATATAGATTTGCAGCGGTATGCCGTAATTATTGGTGATACAAATTATGCGGTAAGTCTTACCCGGTTTTTGGCCGACGATTTAGGCTGGTTGCCTGAGATTGTGGGCATTACCGATATTTTGGAGGAAGAACAGCAAGCACAGATTACCGGTCAGTTAAGGAAATTGGCAAGTGGCTTAGCTCCGGAAGTGATTTTTCACACAGATGGCAGTGTCATTGCTGATGCGGCGCGTACCCATTGGCGCAAAAAGCAGCCGCTGGCTGGCAAATACACAAATCCCTTAAACCCGTCCTTTGTCATCGGCAGCGCTCTTGATCGTGAACTGGCCAAAGATTTGGGTGCCGGGCATTTAAGTGTAAGTTTCCCTGTTGCCAACAGGGCTGTGATCAGCAGGGGCTATGCCGGCTATAATGGTGGTTTAACACTTATCGAGGATTTAATCAGCACAATTATTATCGGTAGATGATGATTTTAAGGGGAGATGAGGAGAAGTATGTTGGACAGAATCCTCCATGCTTTACAGGTGAAGAGCAATAAACCTTCCAGTCAGTCCCAAATCCCGGCAGCACTCCTGTCCGGCGGGACCTGGGCATTTCGGCAAAAGGGTTTGAATCTGCAGGAGGTACTGGAAAAGCCGGAACTGGGTGCAGCTGCTATTATTGCCATTAACCAAGTAATTCGGTCTGACATTGTGTGGCCAGGGTCAGGCTATCACAACCTGCTTGTCCATATTTTTGGCGGTAAAATTAAATTTCGGCCACAGGGAAATATTGATGTAATTGAGCCGGCGTTTGCCCAAATTGCGGAGGCCGACCGGATTGATTTGAGCCAAATCGACAACCATGAGTGGATTCGTGCCCTGCGTTTGATCATTTCGCAAGTGAATGAGCAAATCGGCAATGAATTTTTGATAGGGACGTCCAGTTGGGGCCCGTTTACGTTGGCAGGGCAGTTTTACGGCGTAGAAAAACTGATGTCAGGCCTGTATAAAGATAAAGCAGGTATACACGCATTGCTTGAAGTTATGACTGCGGTTTGCATAGCCTACCTGGCACCAGCCATTGATTCAGGAGCCCGTATACTATCAATCGCAGAACCTACCGCATCGGGAGACCTTATTTCGCTTACGCATTTTGAAGAATTCGTTGCACCGTATATAAAGAAGGTTAATGATGAATTGAAAAAAAGAGAAGCGTATACCACCCTGCATATTTGCGGCAATATCAGAGACCGCGTGCATCTGGCTCCCCAGCTTAATGTGGATGTATTGTCAGTTGACTATAAAGTGGATTTGAGTCTGGCACAAAAGAATTTGGCAGGAAAAATAGCGTTGGCTGGCAACGTAAATCCGGTGCTGCTCAAAGATGGAACGGTAGATGAAATCATACGAGCTGCCAAGCAGAGCATCCAGCAGGCTGGTCGTGGTGCCAATTATATTCTTATGCCAGGCTGCGATATTCCGCCAAGCGTACCATTAGCTAATATAGTGGCCTTTTTAGGGGTTGGCAGGGAAAATGTTGTGAAGGCTTCATGACAGTTAAGATTATTGCCTGTGAAGTTATGAAGGAAGAACTGCGTGGAATAGAGGCAAAGCAAGATATCGAATTTGAGTTTATTTCTATGGGGCTTCATCTGCATCCGAAAAAGCTGAATAGTGAGTTGCAAAGACTCCTTGATCAGTCGATAGGATACGAAAGAATTATTTTGGCCTTTGGTCTTTGCGGCGGGGCTGTCAGAGACTTACAGGCCTCGGATAGTCCGCTCATTATTCCGCGAGTGCATGATTGTATTCCCGTTCTTCTCGGTTCAAGGAAGCGGTATGAGCAGCTCAGTAAAGAAGAAAAAGGCACGTTTTATTTGAGTTGCGGTTGGATGATTACGGAGAAAAATATACTTTCGGAACACCAGCGAATTATAGATAAATTTGGTGAGAAAAAGGCAGTGCGCATTCTTTCCCAAATGTATGACAGTTATCAACGCGTGCTTTTTATTCATACCGGTTGCCAAGAGGAGGCTGATAGTCTCAGAGAATCACACAAGATTGCAGAGCTTCTTAACCTGCGGCATGAGACAATACAAGGCGAAAGTGGCTATATAAACAAACTAGTTAATGGTCCTTGGTGCCAAGACGAATTTATCCATCTTGCGCCGTATGAAACGGTTCAGGAAGAACAATTCGGGATTGGCGCCAGGTAAATTTAAAATATTATGGGAGGGCTTAAAATGCCGGTAAATAAGGAAGAATTATTCAAAAAACTATCTGATGCAGTTGTGGATATGAATGAGGATGAGACTGTAAGTCTGGCAGAGGAAATTATAGCAAAGAAAGTGGATGCCTATGAAGCCGTTGAAAAGGGCTTGTCTGATGGCATGGACCGGGCGGGAACTTTGTTTGAGGAAGAAGAGTACTTTATTCCTGAATTGCTATTATGCTCTGACGCTATGTATGCCGGGCTTGAGGTGCTAAAAGGGCATATCAAAGTTGCAGAGCAAGGTGAAAAACGCAAAGTAGTTATAGGGGTTGTAGAAGGTGATACTCATGATATCGGCAAGAATTTGGTAAAAATCATGCTAGAGACTTCCGGTTTTGATGTTTTTGATTTGGGTAGAGATATTTCACCTGCAGCCTTTGTGGAAAAAGCCAAAGAGGTTAATGCTGATATCATTGCTGTGGCAACATTGATGACTACTACCATGGAGGGAATGGCTGCAGTTGTACAGATTTTACAAGAGCAGAACATTAAAGATAGCTATAAAGTGATTATTGGTGGCGGACCGATTTCACAGAGTTTTGCTGATAAAATTGGAGCTGACGGCTATGCTGTCAATGCTGCCGATGCTGTGCGGCTTTCCCGGCGGCTTTTGGGAGTGGCTGGATAAGACAAAACATAATAGGCGGATGGGGGTATTGACATGAGTGTAGTTCAAATAAAGGAACAATTAACCTCGTTGGAACGGGTAGGTTTGGCTCTGCAGTCCAAAGAAACCGACAGAATTCCGGTGACGCCGCTATTTTGCGGCGCTTCTCACCGCGTACTGGGAATTACCTATGACAAGTGGTCGACAGATGCTGAGTTAGCAACCAAAAGCTTACTGGCGTCACAGGAAATCATCGGGTTTGATGCCTTTGTCACTTTAGTTGATTTGTCTGTTGAGGCAGCCGATTTTGGGCAGGAAATCATTTATCCTAAGAACAGCACAGCGTATCCCAACTTTAATAATCAATTCATTGCTAATGCCAATGAATATAGTAAGATTGAATATGTCAATCCACGTAAAACCAAACGTATGAAATCGGTTATTGATATTTGCGCCGGGCTTGCCAAAGCCAAAGGCAATGAAGTGGCTATTCTTGGCTTTCTGTATGGTCCGCTCGGTGTATTGTCCCAGATTCGGGGTCATAAGGAATTGTTTAAGGATTTGATTCGCCACCCGCAAGAGGTATTACAGGCAGTGGAAATCATTACGCAAGTACTTGTTGAATATGCCAAGGCGCAAATTGAAGCTGGAGCACATTCCGTCTGCATTGATCCTTTGTACTCTTCGCCGACAATACTTAGCAAGAAACAGTGGGAAACCTTTGAAGGACCGTTTATTGAGCGGATTGCTAACGCCATTCGTGAAGCTGGCGGCATAGTTACTATACATAATTGCGGTAATGGGGTATATTTTGAAGAGATCATCAAGTGGACGAATCCTGTTGCCATCTCGGTAGCTTATCCGGCCTACGGCTGCAAGACCTGGGAAGAACATGCCCAAAAATGGGGTAAAAAAGTAGTAACAATTGGCTATTCCCATCCCGCCAATACTGGCTTGGTTATGACTAGGGAAGAGATATTGGCAGACTGCCGCAGCCAAATCGAACTCTTCCGGAGCAAGGGTGCGGGCTTTATCTTGTCTACTGGCTGCGAATTTCCCCCTAATGGCAATTTGCTGAGCGCTGTGGCTATGGTAGATGCGGGCAAGCTGTATGGAAGCTATAAAAAGTAACAAATAATTGGCTGATTAGTAGTAACTGAAGGCTGGAGAGTCCTATTTAGGGGGCGCTCCAGCTTTTTGCTCTCTTGGATTTTAGAAAAGTACTAAGCAGGGAAAACTAAGCTATTAATAAAAACATATAAGTATGACTTTACTAGTAGTAGAACAAGTTCGCAGGACGGCGGTGGGGTTGTCCAACGGACGGAGGGATAGGTCTTGGATAAAGCAAACCAAGTACTTGCGGCAGAGCAACAGGTGGACAGAAGGATTTCACTGCGACGGTTATTTTTTCTTTACGTGCTCATTGGCTTGACCGGCTTTGGGCCAACGCTTGCTACGGAAACGAGAAAGCGGTTGGTTCAAAATGAATCATGGCTTAAAGAAGAGGATTTTGTTAATGGCCTGTCTTTAGCACAACTATTGCCTGGTGCGACATTTGTGAATCTTGCTGTATATGCAGGGTATAAGCTGAGAGGGATGGCTGGTGCGGTAACAGGTTTTGCGGCCATTTTACTTATGCCTTTTATGTTGATGTTGCTTTTGGCACATGTCTATTTTTCCTATCATTCGGTGGAAGCAGTCAGCATCCTATTTAAAGGTACTACCGTTGTTATTGTCGGGGTTATTGCGAACGCTGTGATTGAATTGGGGCGCACTACTATCCGCGATGGGGCGGCTGGTATGATTGCTCTGACTGCGGCAGGATTGATGTTTACCTTTAAAAATCCTTTTGCCGTGCTGCTGGCTGCTGCTTTTGCCGGAATTTTGCTGTATTATCGCTTTTTCCAAAGCCAAAGTAAGCTCTTGGCGGAACCGCAGCATATAGAAAAAAACAAGAGCAGCTATTGCGGCCGCCGAGTGTGGACATTAGCTGTTTTGGGAGCAATAGCGGCAATCATTATGCAGATAGCACCTCTTACCCCAGTGTTTACAAAATTGTGGTGGGTTTTCTTTCGGATGGGAGCCGTTTTATTTGGCGGCGGGTTAGCCATGATCCCGGTTATTCAACAGGAAATAGTTGATTATTATGGTTGGCTGAGCCTGGATGAATTTGCTGTTGGAATTGCGCTCAGCCAGGTCACGCCAGGGCCTGTCTTGATTATAGCAACCTTTATCGGCTATAAAGTGGCTGCTGTCGGTGGCGCTATTGCGGCGACACTGGGAATATTTTTCCCTTCACTACTTTTGGTGATGAGTACTGCTGAAATCCACCAAAGAATTAGAAATAACAGTTGGGTAAGAGCCGCTCTCCAAGGCATAGCCGCTTCTTTTACCGGGATGATGGTCGTTATGATTTGGGGGTTGGGCAGGTATGCATTGACCGATATACCTGCTTTTGTTGTGGCAACATTCGTTTTTTGTGTGTTGCGGTTGGGCAGGTTGAATATTATTACGGCCATTATCGCGGGAACGATAGTGTATATGATTGTCAAGGGGACGGGGTTATTGACAACAATATAAGAAAGACATAAGATAGGAATGGGGGTGAAAGCATGCCAAGAACAGCAAGAAAGAAAAGTAGAAGCGGAATTTACCATATAATTATGAGAGGAATAAATCGGCAGACAATTTTCGAAAACGAAGAAGATTGTCTGCAATTTCTTGAGGCACTGCAACGGTATA
>NZ_LSLK01000053.1 GCF_002257705.1 Sporomusa silvacetica DSM 10669 | reverse complement strand
GTAGGATATCTACGCGTTACTCACCCGTTCGCCACTAAGTATCCATTGCTGGATACTCCGTTCGACTTGCATGTGTTAGGCACGCCGCCAGCGTTCGTCCTGAGCCAGGATCAAACTCTCCAATAAAAGTATGCCGTCTATGAGCTTACAAACGTAAATACCATTAGCTATCTTAATTAAAGTAGACAAACTACATTAATAGACGCACCAGGCACAAGTTCAAAGTCACAGAGTGACTACATTATATGAAGCCATTTGTTGGCTCTTAATAATCATTTGATGTTAGATGCAGAGCATCTAACTAAGCGACCACATCCAAATCATAGATTTCGTGTGTCTGCTTAAAGAAATTGTTTTTGGTTTTGTATGTCGCAAGCGACATACAACCGCACATCTGGCTTTTTGATGCATTACTTACACTGTTCAGTTTTCAAGGAACACATTTTCCGCTTGCACGCTACTATTCAGCGCTGCGACGTTTCTATATGTTATCACATCTATTGCATCGTGTCAACATAATATTTCTGGATAACTATGGTCCATTTTGGGATATTTTGTCGCATCTAGCGGCGACTTATTTATATTATCATATTCATCATTTAAATGTCAACACACATATTGTATATAAATTGTTGGAAAATAATACGCCCCCGGAATTTTCCGAGCAATACCCGGGGGCATATAGGCTTATTTCATTTAGACTTACCTTGTTCCGATATTTTCGCTATCACTAATAGCCGCTTGAGCTGCTGCCAATCTAGCTAATGGTACGCGATATGGTGAGCAGCTAACAAAGTTTAAGCCTATTTCATGACAGAATCTAACTGAACTAGGTTCACCACCATGCTCGCCGCAAATACCAATCTCCAGCCCTGGCCGAACCTTGCGCCCACCTTCGACAGCTATGCGCATGAGTTTGCCAACACCTTTTTGATCAATAGCGACAAAGGGATTTTCTTTTAAAATTTTTCGTTCAAGATAATGCGGCAAGAATTTTCCTTCAGCATCGTCTCTGCTAAAACCTAACGTAGTCTGAGTCAAATCATTGGTACCAAAGCTAAAAAAGTC
Source organism: Sporomusa silvacetica DSM 10669 (assembly GCF_002257705.1). GTDB lineage: Bacteria > Bacillota > Negativicutes > Sporomusales > Sporomusaceae > Sporomusa > Sporomusa silvacetica. The sequence goes on along the minus strand of NZ_LSLK01000053.1, from coordinate 99,586 downwards.
ACAGAACTCAGCCAATTCCTCAGCCAAAAGAGCAGCACGAGGCATTTCAATCATCGTACCGATAGAGTAGTGGAAGGTAACGTTGGCTGCTTTCATAGTTGTTGCAGCAATCACTTCAATTTTTTCTCTAAAGAACTTCATTTCATTTACATCAATGGTTAACGGGATTTCTACTTCTGGCAATACTTTATAGCCTTCTTTAGTAAGTCTGGCCGCCGCATTAAAGATAGCTTGCATTTGCATTTCATAAATTTCCGGAAAAGTTATACCTAAACGGCAACCACGATGGCCGAGCATAGGATTGAATTCATGTAAAGCCCGTACCTTCTTTAACAGCATTAATTTTTCTTCAAGCAGTTTGGGATTTTTTTCGGTTATTCTAAGTTCAGTCGTTTCCACCAGTAATTCCTCAAGACTGGGGAGAAACTCATGTAGCGGCGGGTCTAACAGACGAATAGTGACTGGAAATCCTTCCATAGCTTGTAGTATTCCATAAAAGTCTCCTTCTTGCATCGGTAAAAGATGAGCCAAAGCTTTCTGGCGATCTTCTAGAGTTTCAGCCAAAATCATTTGTTGCACATATGGCAGCCGGTCTTGTTGCATAAACATATGTTCAGTTCTAACAAGACCAATCCCAATAGCCCCAAACTCACGGGCTTTCTTAGCATCTTCCGGAGTATCAGCATTGGCTCTAATCCCAAGTCGTTTAAATTCGTCTGCCCAACCCAATAAAGAAGTATATTCCTTAGATATCTCCGGATCCTTCATGGGCACCTCGCCTAAAATTACCCGGCCAGTAGACCCATCAATGGAAACTAGTTCCCCTTTCTTAATTACAATTGTCCCAATGTTGAACTCTTGCTTTGCATAATCAATACGAATGGCTTCGCAACCACATACGCAGGGCTTACCCATCCCTCTGGCTACTACCGCGGCGTGGCTGGTCATGCCGCCTCTACTGGTCAAAATTCCTTGTGCAGCAACTATCCCATGGATATCGTCAGGCGTCGTTTCCGTACGCACAAGCAACACTTTTTTACCGGCTTTATCCATACGTTCAGCCTCGTCAGCATCAAATACAACCTCTCCCGAAGCCGCTCCAGGTGATGCGGGTAAACCTTTTGCCGCAACATTCAAAGTAGCATTACTGTCAATTTGTCGATGCAATAACTGGTCAAGCTGACTGGGTTCAACCAGTAGCAATGCTTGCTGTTTGGTAATTAATCCTTCCTGTGCCATTTCAAAGGCAACACGGACACTGGCTTGCGCTGTTCGTTTACCGTTACGCGTTTGAAGTATATATAGCCGCCCGCGTTCAATCGTAAATTCAATGTCCTGCATGTTTTTGTAATGGCTCTCTAACAATCGGGCAATCCGTGAAAACTCAGTATATAATACAGGCATCTCATCGTTAAGCTGCGCTATCGGGCGCGGTGTACGGATACCTGCAACCACATCTTCCCCTTGGGCATTGGTTAAGAACTCACCATATAATAAGTTTTCACCAGTCGAAGGGTTACGGGTAAAGGCTACACCTGTACCCGAGTCATTACCCATGTTGCCGAATACCATGGACTGAATATTTACCGCTGTCCCCAAGTCATGATCAATCTTATTAAGATTCCGGTATACTATGGCTCTGTCATTATTCCAGGAACGGAATACAGCCTCAATAGCCATAGCCAGTTGATCCAGTGGATTTTCTGGGAAAACATTACTGGTTTTCGCTTGCACTAATTCTTTGTAACTATCAATAATTTTGCGTAACGATTCCGGAGTAAGTTCCTGGTCATATTTCACACCTTGCACATCCTTTTGTCTGTGCAGGATATCTTCAAACTCATATTTAGGAATTTCCAATACAACATCACTAAACATTTGAATGAAACGACGGTAAGCATCATAGGCAAACCTAAGGTTGCCTGTGTTCTTTGCTACAGATTGGACCGTGTCTTCATTAAGACCCAAATTTAAAATAGTATCCATCATCCCTGGCATGGAGAACATAGCTCCAGACCGTACAGATACCAATAAAGGATTTTTTAGGTCACCAAACTTCTTCTCTGCTTGCTGTTCAACTACTGACAAATTGCGTTTAATCTCATCCATTAGGCCTTCTGGTAATTTTCGACCCAACCGATAGTATTCAGTACAAGCTTCTGTAGTAATTGTCATTCCCGGAGGTACAGGCAAACCGATATTGGTCATTTCCGCCAGATTAGCCCCTTTACCACCTAATAGAGCTTTCATATCCGCTCTGCCTTCCTTAAATAGGTAAACAAATTTATTCACTTATCACTACCCCTTTTACGATAAATGTCCAGCACATATGCTGCTGTCTCTTCCACAGATTTGTTAGTTACATCAATAACAGTGCATCCAAGCTTCCGCATAATCGACCAGGCATACTCGTACTCTGTCGCTATTTTCTCCATATTTACATAGTCAGTATCTACAGATAAGCCCATTGTCCTTAATCGCTGCTTTCGTATTTCCTGTAAAATTATTGGTTTAATTGTTAACCCAATAATTTTATTTCCTGGTAAATTAAAAAGTTCATCTGGTGGCGGTGATTCGGCAACAAGCGGCACATTGGCAGCTTTAACCCCTTTATGGGCTAAATACATGCATAGCGGTGTCTTAGAGGTACGTGATACTCCAACTATCACTAGATCAGCCTTTGCCAACCCGCTGGAAATTTTGCCATCATCATACTTTACAGCAAACTCAACAGCCTCTACTTTGGAAAAATACTCCTTATCAACCTTTCTAATAAGACCCGATTCATTGCGCGGTGATAAACCAGTAATACTTTCTAGTGCCGCAATGACCGGGTACATGATATCAACGCTGATTATACCAAGCTCTGCTGCTTTAATCTCTAAACACTCTTTTAAATCCTGACGTACCAGAGTATAAACCACAGCAGCACCAGTCTGCGCGGCCGCCTCTAAAGCACACGTTATTTCTTCCTCTGAATTAATATGAGGTTTGCGCTTAAAGTTTATCTTGGTACCAGCAAATTGACTGGCTGCCGCTCTCACCACAAGTTCCGCGGTTTCACCGATGGAATCGGACATGATATAGACTGTTGGCTTATTACTGGCTGGATGTATAGCCATTACCCCCCATTGCCGACATTACTCATCCTGCTAATTATTAATTTTAATAGGACAGTATCTACCAAAGCACTTGCTTGCAAATCACCCCACACCATTAAATATAGTACACTAAATGCGATTTAAGAACTATTAGCATATCCTAATTAAAGTCTATTCAACATACATTGCATTTTTCCTTCCACGATTAACAAAAAAACTACGGCCAGGTTTAGTATTCCATAGTTTTCGTATTCCGGATTATTCCCATCCAAATTTCCTTCTAAGTATATGCGAGTATAGTCGACCTTAATGCTCGCCGATATACTGTGCACCTCTTGGCGTCCTAAAGGACTTGGCTTGTGCCAAGTCCTTTAGGACGCCGGCAAAAGCCGCCTGTGCCCTTTAGGGGTATAGTCGTTCAATCCAGGGAAAGTTATACTTTCCATCTGGAGAACAGAACCTTACTTTAAATTTTACTAACTAATCGTTTGTAATTTTTTAAATTTAACTCTGTTATTAATTTAGGCTCTAAAATAGTTTCATCTAAGCCTTTACTAAAAATTAGATGAACCGAAGAATACTCTATATCTGGATCAGTAAACTTATCTTTTATAGGAACTTTAATTTTCTTTTGAATTGTTACTATATCTGATCTTTTACGCCGCTCAATACATATATTACTCAAACCAAAACTAGCCTTAATAAGTTCTTTTGATGTTAGGAAGAATACTGAACAATTATTGTTTTCCAATATCTCTTGGTCTATGTTGATTTCTTGTATAAAAAACTCAACGTCGCTTTCTCCGGTATCTTTTACTATTATTGATAATCTACGCGGAACCCATATTGGTAAACCTTTAATAGCAAATATATCAGCAAGGACCACAATTACCAACTCCTCTATTCCATTTACTAACCTCTTCGGCAAAAGGAAATAAATTCCTGCAAAAAGAGCATAAGATAAGACTTGGCTTGTGTCAAGTCCTTTAGGACGCCAGCAGAAGCCTTAGTCGTTCAATCCAGGGAAAGTTAACCTTTCCATCTGGATAAGATAAGACTTGGCTTGTGTCAAGTCCTTTAAGACGCCGGCAGAAGCCTTAGTCGTTCAATCCAGGGAAAGTTAACCTTTCCATCTGGATAAGATAAGACTTGGCTTGTGTCAAGTCCTTTAGGACGCCGGCAGAAGCCTTAGTCGTTCAATCCAGGGAAAGTTATACTTTCCATCTGATAAGAAAAATGCCCCAAAAGGCCGCTTCTCTGCTGGCTCACCGCAAAAATAATAAGCCTGTAACCCTAGCAAATTAATGCTTTGCAGGTTACAGGCTAGCTATTACAGTTGTTATTCTCCTATTGGGTCTTCAATTAGAGTAGCAAATACAAAATCATGAACATGGTCTTCAGCCTCAGTAGTTGCATCAGATACAAAGTGTACATGTTTGCCATTACCTACACAAATTGCGGGACATGTTCGAATACAAATTTCGTGAAAGTGGTCTTCATAAAAATCTGTTCTTGTAATGATCTCGTGTACATGGCTATTTCCCATTTCTATAACTTCATCTGAAACCCCAGCAAAACGATGGTTATGCGGATCTTCTTCTAATTCTGCCAATTTAGTACTTCCTAAAAATTCGTGTACATGAGTAAACTCTTCATCCCCGGAATGGCAGAAGCATTTCCTGTTGTTTTCCTCCATTGACACACACCTCCTTTACGTTTTTATATTCTATTATATGTTACATAAAACTTAACCGTTACATTTATGCCTGGCTTTTTCTTTGAACTCTGATCAGGCGCAGCGATAACGCCGACGCACCAACAGCCAGTCCGGCAATAAAGCCAATCCAGTAGCCAAACGGACCAAAAGCCTTGTGATAAGACAGTAGATAGCCAACCGGCAAACCAATAACCCAATAGGATAGTAACGCCATAATAAAAGTAACTTTTACATCTTTGTAGCCTCTCAGCACGCCTTGGATAGGTGCTGCCACAGCGTCGGACAACTGAAAAAAGGCTGCATACAACAAGAACTGCTGTGTTAAAGTTAGCACGTCATAATCATTCGTGTATAAGCCCGCTACTTCTTTATTAAACAATACTAATCCCCATGCACAAAAGATAGCGGCAAATATCGCCAAGCCCATACCTAAATACGTATAATGCCGGGCATCCTGAAATCTTTTTGCCCCTATTTCAAAACCAACAACAATCGTCAATGCCATACTGATACTCAGCGGCAGCATATATACTAAACTCGCAAAATTGATAGCCGCTTGGTGCGCGGCAATCGTAACAGTACCAAATCGCGCCATTAATATTGCCACTACACCAAAAATGCTTGTTTCGCAAAAAATAGCAAAGCCAATCGGTATGCCGATATGCAACTGTTCCTTCCATGCTGCTATCGAAACAGGGTATACTTTTTTAGATATACCATAGCAGGTAAACCGCCGCATACGTAAAATAGTTAAGCCAATGACAAACAGAATAATCCAATAGGTAATGGCAGACGCATAGCCCGCTCCTACACCCCCTAAACGGGGAAAACCGAAATTACCAAAGACAAGCAAATAATTAAGTACCACATTAATTGGCAGTGTCCCCAGCATAATTAGCATCGATATGCGTGTATAGCCAAGTGTATCAATAAAACCGCGCAGCACCATACTGAGAAAAAACGGCACCACACCAAAACCAATAGCCGCTAAGAAATGGTAAGCAATATCAAACACAGCCGGTTCAAGATTCATAGAAGAAAGAACCGGGCGAATTAAAACCACACCGGCAATGATGACAATACCAGCAAGCGCCACAGCTAGATAACTTCCCTGCAGCACAACAAACGGCATCTCTTTATGGCGCCCTGCACCGTTAAGCTGGGCAATTATTGGCGTAAGCGCCATCAGTATGCCGTTAATTCCTGTAAAGACCGGCATCCAGAGATTCGCCCCAATCGCCACCCCTGCCAAGTCATTCTCACTGGCATGACCTGACATCACGGTATCAAAAAAACTTAAAGAACATAAGGTTAGTTGTGTAATAAATATAGGCAATAAAATAATCACTAACTGTCGAATTTTCTCTTGCAACGTATATGTTTGCTTCACTACCGGCCACCTCAATATTCACAAAACCTTGGCAGTTAATGCATTACCATTAACTAATGTCTGCTCGTCACATGCACTATATCGCTAAATAAGTAAATATTACCATATATATTGGAATCATCACCATCGCAATTACTGTAGTAACCGTTGTCATTACTGCTGCATACCTATAATCTGCATTATATGCTTTTGCAATAATAGATGCACTAGTAATTACCGGCATTGCAGATTGGATAATAAATACTTCTTTCATCAGTGAGGGTACCGGTATTAGTAAAGTAAGTAGAAATACTAAACACGGTGCGATGATAAATCTCCCCAAAACAAGAGCAGCCACATCTTTACTTACCTTTATTTCATTAAATTTAACACTATAAATCGATATACCGATAAACAACATCGATAATGGAGTCGTACAATTTCCTAAGTATTTACAAACATCTGCGATAAAAGGTGGTAGTTTACTATCAGCTATTACAAACAATATACCTACCATAAAACCCAAAAGCGGCGGCGAAATTATATGTCTTAAAGTCTGATAACTAAATAATCTGGGGGGGCTGCTGCTGCCGTCGCGGCTAATTAGGTAAATTCCAAGCGTCCAAAATAATGTTGTATTGGCTATATAATACAATAAAACATAAGGTATACTTTTATCACCAAATAGGGCTAAATTTATTGGTAAACCAATAAAGATGGTATTAGAAACAAAAAACATACAGTTAAACACACCCTGGTGTTTAGATTCAACGCCGATAAGCTTACTGATTAGCCAACCAACGATACAGCAAGCTAACATCGATATAAAAGGAATGGTTATTCCACCAACCAAATGCAACAATTTTTCTTGGTCAAAGGTATTTGTGATATTCCAAACCATATAAGCTGGCAAAGATATTTTAAGAACCATCGTAGTAAATGCTTTGCCCGTATTTTCATTAAAAACTCCCTTGTGGGTCAAAATATAGCCAAGAAATATCATTATGATTATGCTTACTATACTTTCTAATGAATTTATAAATACCATAAAATCGTTTTCTCCTCTTGGCATTCTCCCTATTTCATGGGTTAACCATTTTGTCTGGTTATTTATTTTGCCTCTGCTTTTCCATAATAAAAAAGACCATCCGGTTTGTGCCAAGAAGGTCTCTATATTCGTTATACTCACCTCAATATTTGGCAAAATACTGCTTAGGGTTAATACTCTTGCTTTTCATAAATATTATATCAAATTAAAATGTAACTGTCCAAAAATCAGGTAACACGAAACGATTCAGCCTAAAGGGCGACAATCCTTCAAAATACCCTCACTGACGGGAAGAACAGCAACAGCTACTACTGCCGTCCACCGCGAAAACAAAAAGCCTGTAACCTTGCAAAGTCTTGATTTTGCAGGGTTACAGGCTAGCTATTTTAGATTACTCCCATTCAATTGTAGACGGTGGTTTTGAGGTAATATCATAAACAATTCGATTTACACCTTTGACCTCATTAACAATCCGTCGCGATATACCGTCAAGTACCTCATACGGAAGGCGTACCCAGTCAGCGGTCATGCCATCTTCACTTTCTACGATTCGCAGACCAATAGTATATGCATACGTCCTCTCATCGCCCATGACCCCGACGCTCTTCATAGCAGGTAACACAGCAAATGATTGCCATATCTTGCGGTACAAACCAGCCGCTTTAATCTCCTGATATACAATAGAATCAGCTTCACGAAGAATTTCCAAACGTTCCTTAGTAATTTCACCAATGATTCTAATGGCTAGACCCGGACCGGGGAATGGTTGACGATATACAATGTCTTCTGCCAGGTCGATTTCAAGGCCTAACGCCCGAACCTCATCTTTAAACAAATCTCTGAGCGGTTCGATCAGCTCAAACTTCATATCTTCCGGCAAACCACCTACATTATGGTGACTCTTGATAACAGCAGCCGTGGCGGTCCCACTTTCAATCACGTCAGGATACAACGTCCCCTGTACCAGATAATCGAGATCGCCTAGTTTAGCCGACTCTGCTTCGAATACGCGAATGAACTCTTCGCCAATAATTTTCCGTTTTTGCTCAGGCTCAGTCACACCTGTTAGTCGCTTCATAAAACGGTCGACGGCATCTACATACACCAAGTTCATTTTAAAGCCATCACGGAAGGTTTTCACAACTTGTTCGGCTTCGCCTTTGCGCAGGAAACCATGATTAACAAATACACAGGTTAACTGGTTCCCTACAGCACGATGCACCAACACGGCAGCAACCGAAGAATCGACACCACCACTTAATGCACACAGTACGCGCTTATTCCCGACCTGTGCACGAATCTTGGCAATAGCCTGATCAACAAAAGAGCCCATATTCCAATTGCCGTTACAGCCACAGATGGTAAATAAAAAATTCTTGAGCATCTTCATGCCTTCAGGCGTATGTACTACCTCAGGATGAAACTGCACCCCGTAAATACACCGATCTTGGTTTTCCATTGCCGCTACCGGGGTACTATTGGTATGTGCGGTAATAGTAAAACCTGTCGGCGGCTCAGTAATGTAATCGCCATGGCTCATCCATACTTGAGTTTCAGCATTAATTTCTGTAAAAAAACCTTCGTTTTTATCAACCAAAAGTTTGGTGTTGCCATATTCGCGCGAGTCGGCATGGGCGACTTTACCACCCAGGGTGTGGGCGGCCAGCTGCATTCCATAGCAAATCCCCAAAACCGGTAAATTAATATCAAATATCTGTGGATCACATTTAGGTGCACCCTCGCCGTAAACACTGGATGGACCGCCGGAAAAAACAATGCCCTTTGGAGCTAGTTGGCGAATTTTATCAACACTGGTATTAAATGGCACAATTTCACAATAAACCCCGCACTCGCGGATTCGTCTGGCGATTAACTGACTATATTGGCCGCCAAAATCCATAACCAAAATCATTTCTTGTTTTTCTGTCGTCATGTATAGAGACCTCCACCTCGATAGTTCGGTAAATTTAGTTATCGACATAAGTCTGGAACTTTATGCAATCTCATGAATTTCGCCATATATCGCCAAATTCCTGCCAAGCGGGAAAATTAAGTATAAGAAAAGACTTGGCTTGTGCCAACCCCTTTAGGGATATAGTCGTCAATCCAGGGAAAGTTAACCTTTCCATCTGGATAAGAAAAGACTTGGCTTGTGACAAGTCCTTTAGGACGACGGCAGAAGCCTTAGTCGTTCAATCCAGGGAAAGTTAACTTTCCATCTGGACAAAAAAAAACAAGATTGCTTCACCTTGTTCTGCATGACAATTATCTATCAAGTCATTGCAAATACAAACTGGCAATCTCGCTGGTTTAATGGCGCTGTACTCCTTTATCGCTACACTTTTCTAATAGTTCTCCCACGGTAACAAAGCGATATCCCTCAGCCTTTATTTTTTCGATAAGAATGGGCAGAGCTTCTGCTGTCTGCACCGGAGTATCAGAAGCATGCATCAAAATAATTGCCCCAGGTTTAAGACGCTTCATAACTCGTTCAACAATGACATCCCTGCCAGGATTTTTCCAGTCCAGCGAATCTACATTCCAGATGATCGTTTTATACCCAAGCTCATCAGTGGCTTTTAACGACTTTTGACTATAGTGGCCATTAGGTGGACGCAAAAGGCGGGGCTCTACTCCAGTAACCTCTTTTATTTGCTCATGGGCTTTTGTAATATCTTCCTTTACCCATTCTGGTGACCTATCGCCATAGTTTTCATGCCGATAACCATGACTGGCAACCTCATGGCCATCTTGGGCTATACGCTTAGCTACCTCAGGAAACTTTTGGGACCATGGCCCCATGATAAAGAACGTGGAATGAATATCATTTTTTTGCAATGTATCTAAGATTGATGGTGTAAATTTATTGCCCCAGGAATGGTCAAAGGTTAGTGCTACTACCTTTTGGTCAGTACGAGTCCCGGCAATAGCTATTGGGCCGCCGGAAATTACATCTGCGACCTGCACATACATGGCTGAAATAGCAAATAAGCCAATGATGCTATAGAAAATATTACGGTGATGAAACAGGCGGTGCAAGCTAATAATCATAGTTCTCCCTCCCTCCGCAGTACAATAGTATGTATGCGTCAGGCAGTATGATTATGCTTGCGTGTATATAGCCGATTCCGTAATAAAATACTTGTTTCTGTTCACACTATCAAAAAAGGTCGCTCATTAGGAGGTATCCTATACATGCCTGTTTACCGCGTTTTCATAAACAATAAAGATACTGGAGACTTTGTCACAGCCTCCAATCCGCAAGATGCTTATTATGATGTTTCTGCTGCAATTCCACTTACATACAAAGATCATGTTGAATTGCAAGAAGTCGTACATGATGCCGGTCCCGGATTTCCTATTGGTAATCATACTATTCAAGCATCTACAAGCTCCACCCTCGAACAAGAGCTGTTTATAGAAAGACCTGAAGGCTCCGAGTAAAGTCATCCTTGGCTAACCATCTCCGCTACCACATCCAACTCCAGCTACCAAATTTTCACTGCCGTATTTCATCACAGCTTGGAAATACTAGTTGAGGAGGTGATAGTTCATTTAGTGGCAGCAAATTATCTCGATCGATTGGTAACGCTAAATACACTACAGGTCAAGGTGGAATTCAAGAAAATCCTGATTCTTCGCCTAGCAAAAAAAGGCAGTACACAATTGAGGCGCCTAAAGTTTCTACTCAGCATTTTTAGTCGGCAATAGCCGGCTTTTTTTTATATAAGAAACCCGCCCACCAGGACGAACCGGCCAGGCGGCCAATTATTGGTTCTGTTATCTTTGATTAATTGTGTTTTAATCAACACGTTGGACTGCAAGGGCTGCAATTGCCATTAAAACACCATAATAGTAAGATAATTATAATAATCCAGTTTTCGCCAAATCCTCCACCACCAAATCTAGGTTACATATTTTAGTTTCATTGCAGGTCCTCCTGCCAATAATTAATTTGCAGACGGTCGCCAGCAATAATGAGTCCATGCGGATAACGGTCCTTAAAAACTCGGTCGTAATTTAACTCGATAATACCTTCTCTAAATTCCCGAATGTCCCGCTTGACTGATGATTTCTTCATAAACTGGTATGAAATATCAGTTAAGGTGTCACCTGATTTCACGATATACGTTTCGGACACTAAATGACCCTTTAGTTCGGCATTCCCGCAACTTGCTACAGCCATGGCTAGTAACCCTGCTAGTACTAACTGTTTAAACATCTAAATCCCCTCCTAGTTTGAATGCTTGTACATTCTATGACTAGAAATTCATTTTCATGCAGCAGTTTAACTAGTTTCGGAAAACAATTGTACTGATCATACCCACACATCACTAGCAGTTGTAGGGCTGTTTGAGGAAATAATGGAACGATTAGGACATTCTGATGGCGACACAATAAGGCGAGTGCGAGTATACCTGCATGTAACAAAGACATAAGATAAGACTTGGCTTGTGCCAAGTCCTTTAGGACGCCGGCAGAAGCCTTAGTCGTTCAATCCAGGGAAAGTTAACCTTTCCATCTGGATGAAAAAAGAGGCCGCCCACAAGTTTGATGTACTCATGGACAACCTCTAATTTTTTTAACCAATTGCAGAAGCAAAATGGTAGCATTTGCGGGTTAGCAGATTACATCATGCCGCCCATCATAAAAGCCGTCTGTAACATCTTTTAATCTTAATAAAAATGATTAGCGTGCTCGGGAAAATGAGGGTTTAAAGTGCATTTATATTGTAACATCTTTTGTTGTATAACGCTTAAAAAAATAATTACGTTACCAAATGCGTGACCACGCACTATTTATTTTCCTTCCTTAATATATGCCAAAACAAAAAACGCCTACCATGACGAACCCGGCAGGCGGCAATGACTATTTAACTAACAGATACACACAGGCCCCGGCAAACAAATTACGCTGCCATGTGAGCCTATTAATCTTTGACTTGACCTGTTTCTCTAACTGATTTATATATTCGGTCATTTTCGTCAAGGATTTGTTCGATGCTTCTAAGTTCGCTTTGAGCGCTTCCGATTCGGTTATTAACGTTGTCGATTTTTCCTGCAGCGCCTTCAATTCGATCTGACACGCTTCCAATTCCATCTTTGAGGTCGTTAAGTCCGTCTTCGATTGCGTCAGCGTGCTTTCCAGCTTCTGAATTTTCTCTCTGAGCGTCACTGAGTTCTGTTCTAATTGTGTCAATTGACTGTCGGGTATCAAATACATCGTCTCGGCTGCCGAACAGGTACCAACAGGCAAGACACACAGCAAACACAGCAAGGCCAATGTAAATAAGTTTTTTCGTATTATCCACATTATAACCTCCCAAGACCAAAGCCGATTAACATGAATAATGCGGCAATACCTACATTTACAAGATTGATGGTTATTTGCCCATCTGCTATGTTTCCCTGGAAGAAAAAGAAAACCATTCTAGTGAGTATATTTTTTAGCATTGCAATCCCTCCAAATCCAAACTGGACACATAATTATAGGTGTTGTTCGCCCTGTTGGCGTACCCTTCGGCGTATTCTTCGCAATCTGCCGCCGTTGCGTATTGATCACGGAATAAATCGCGTATGGTTTCCAAGTCGTTAATGTCGTAATCGCGTTCCTGTCTGCGAGTAAGGAATTTATTAACGACATGGTGCGAAGTAGGGCACCATATACCGGCATAGATAATGCAGGCAGGATTAGCAAGATCGGGAACTGCCTGTAATGCTGGAATATACTTTTGCAGACAGTCGTCAGCTAGAATCATGTTTTGTGCAATCTGCCCTTGGGGAGAATCCAGTAGCGCAGCTAAAGCGTCCAATTCTCCATTCGACTCGATGTCGGAATAACTACGCCCGGCAAACTGCGAACCGCCGTCAATATAACTGAGAAGCATGTCACCCCTGCCACCTAAGCCCTCCCATTGTGACGCGCCCAACGAAGGATAGTCACCTGCTGTGCTGCATGTTACAGCGCCATAGCCGCCCTCTACGCCCGTTGCTATCAACCCTTTTGCTATTTCATAAGCTAATTGTTTATCTGTCATATCTTTACACCTTTCTCACTCCGAATCTGAGCTAATTTATTCCTCAAAAACTGTGGTATATACTCTCTGTATCCCATGCGGTCAATATTCTCAATAATCGACATGCCTTCCATGATCGCGTATGTAACCAGCACAGCCCCGCGCAGTGCATGTCCTAAACTACCCGCTTGATCAATCGTATTCGCCAGCACCACAACAGCCAGAATAATCACCTTTCGCTTGATACCATCAAACGCCTTGCTGCTGGATAACGCCCCGGTTTTCCATGCGGCTACCATCCCGGTCAAATAATCAGCCGTCATGAGCAACAAAAAATATTGCAATGGTGCATCAATCCCGCCAACTAGCCATGAAAAAACCGCGCCAATGGAACTGAATAGCGCCATGACACGGAGTTCTGTTTGCGTGTATTCCAATTCTCCACCCCCAAAAATAAGCATAAAAAATACCGCTCAATAGCGGCATGGTTCTCTTGGCATGATATTCACTTCCCAACGTGGTATAATATGGTAAGGAGTTGATTTGTACGGAAACACTAAAGGATATAATTAAAGGCTATCCCCTTAGAATGACTATGCTAATCCTTTTTATTGTGCTAATCTATGCCTCGTTCCCGTTGCTGGACATGTTAATATACCTATTTTCCTTATACATGGTTGCCTATTTCGTTACTTGGCCATTATTCAAGCTATACTTTTGGTATAAAGAGAGATAGCTATTTTAATTGCTTCAATACCGCCTGCGCCAACTGTGCCTGCTGTTTATTAATAGCAGATACCTTGGCGTTTTTTTGTTCGCTCAGCATGTTAGATCGCAATGTTTCCCTCTCAACCTTGTTTAGCTGCTGCATAGCCTTGTTAGCTTTCAGCATCTTGTCATAATTGACTTTGTCGATACGGCCTAAAGGTGCCTTTGTCATGTTGCTTGCATTATGCTTAGCCTGCAAGTCATTCAATTTTTCGTAATAGTCTTGGATTGATTGAGGGCTCTTGTACGGATCTGCCGTGAATGTACTTAAGGGATTTTTAAAATCCCGCTTCCCGGCCAATGCGTCTACACCGTTCAATGTTTGCCGCGCCAGTCCTGCACCATAACCATGTATCATAGCATCTACTTTGCGCGGCGACGCATCAAACTTACCGCCTATATACTTAGCCAGTTCGGAAGTGTCAGGACCATACTGCATATTATTAGGCAGTTTTTCTTCCCTTGCCGGAACAATATTGCGACCCATAAAGAAAGAATAATTTGCCTGCCACTCTAAGAGTGGAGCCATAGCCGTAGGAATAAAGTTAGGAGTCATAGAATCGGCGAAATTAGCCGCCCATTTTGACATGCCTTTTGGGTCTTGATTATACTGCCAATCAAGAATCCTTTCCGGCAACGAGCCAAACAGCACGCCAAGGCCGAACGGTTTAGGTATGCGGTAAATGGTTTCACCGCCCTTGAACACCCAGAATAGATTTTTCTGGTAGGATGGTAACTCTTTATACCAGTCCTGGTCGTGATTCATAGCCCATAACAGTATAGACGGAGTTGTAATGTATAGCCCAATCTTTGCGGATGTAGCCCTGGGATTTTCGGCAAATGCCTGCGCAATTCTAACAGGTTCTTGTACGGCCGCATTAAAAAAGGCGACAATTTTATTTGCCGTCTTGCCATACACGCCATGTTTGCTAAAGTCTAAGGTAACATCACGGGCAGATAAAGCCGCGTCAGCTACCGAAGCGCCTTTGCTTTTTGCTCTGCCGTACTCGCCAAGTCTTGTAGCGGTTTCCAATGCTTCAGAAAATCCACGTAACAATTGAACAGGGTTATAGTTATTCCAGTAGTATTTTGCATTTTTCTTATACAATCCCTTAATTGAAGCCTGAGTATAGTCTCTGTCAAGGCCAACTAACGTAGATTGCAAGGCACCGGAAGCCTGATATTCATGAAATAACTTGTCTTTCTTTAACATATGGAATACACCGGCGGCATGATCAATAACCGGTCTAAATCCGTACCGTGAGAATACAGCCGCACTGAATGTATCACGCATGATATTTTTTAGTGCAAAGTCAGGTGTTAATGTCGCCCCGGCTCTCATAATACTTGCAGGCGGCGCAAGTAACTTAGTAATGGCATTTGCCGTGTCTTTGTTTAGCGACATGATAGCCCGGTAAATCTCCGGCGTTGTCTGGTAGTGACGTTTTTCTCCGTTCTTCCAAACAGAGAAAACACTATCTTTCTGCGCCGCCGTTCCGCTTACTTCCTCTACTAGTTTGCCGACTTTTTCAGATTCAGCCAAGCGAGTAAATATCTTGCCTACATTGTTGCGCTCAACCAAATTCAGCATAGCATAGGTATTTTTCACAGTAGACTCTAACGGACTAATAACTTGTCTTGCCGAACCTTCTTCACTGATTGATTTTAAGGCATTACGAACATTGCCAAAGCCCGTACCCATACCAAAACCTTCTGCCATTGCCGATTCGTCAGTGAAATCGCGAGCCATTGGTGCATAGTTTTTGTATTTTGCAGTTAATGCCTCGTATACTTCTGGCTTTATTAAACCTTCGTTAGCTAAAATTCTCAGGATATTGTTATTGTAGTTGTAAAAGTCTTGTGCTGCTTTTTGTAGTTCTGCCGGCGCATTTCTGATAACAACCTCGGCATCAGCGCGGCTTATTGGCCCTTTATACTCAGGATGAATATTTTGCAATTCAACCTGTCGGCGCGCCACAAGTAAAGTGTCTAATGCTTCGTGCCAATCTTTGAAATTGCCTTGCTTCAGATAGTCAGGATATTTTTTAGACAAGCTATCTAAATGGCTAAGGATTGACTTCATTGTCACCGGCGCATCAATACTGCCGCCATAGCTTTCGTTTAACACCTGTTTAACTAATTCGGGATTCTTGCCATCAATAAGCATTTGCGCTCTAGCCACGGCTGAATTTTGCGCCAATCTTGCCATTTTATACGGGTCGTTTTCGGTTGCTAGTTTTTCCCCGGTAATACGTTCGTATTCCGCCGTAACCCTTGCAAGGCCAACCTTATCGTCAATCCAATATTCCTGCGTCTTTTGCCAAGCATCTTTACCTCGTTGAATAACATTAGGTTTGTTTTCATAGGAATACGACACCCCACCGCGCCCCCGGGCCTCCGGGGACTGCTCATTCCATGCCCTGGCCATGTCCTTAAACTCGTTCACCCGGGAATGTACGTCCGGATTCTCGGCAAGCGCCCTTTCAAACGCAGAATAATAGGAGGGGAATGTTTTCTTTGCCTGTTCGGGGTGCATAACGTAATCGCGCATAAACTCGGCAATACCTTCTGCTCTGACCTGCTCTGGCTCATAGGCTTGCTTGCCAAAGCGGTCATGGACAGCGCGAACAAACTCAGAATCATAGGCCCCCATGTTACCGCGAAGTTTCAAGGCGGCATCTACAACATGGCCGACTTCATGAGCCGCAACGTCCATATCACCGTAGTTTCTGGTTCGGATTATCCCGGTGTTGTGGTTAACAAAGCCTTCGACACCAGCCTTGCCAATGCGTCCGGTTCTAATAGGCGCGAATAGTTCGCTCGTACGCTGCAAAAAGTTGCGCTTAGTGATATTGCTGTCAGTATACTCGCCCTTAACTTTGCCGGTCAGGTTAGGCACAGGCGGTGCTTGTCCACCGTTTGTATCCATCATGGATTTATATGCTTTCGCCCAATCGGCATTACCGGCTTGCTTGGCTAAAGTATAGGCTGTTGCATAATCGCCGCTCATTCCGGCTTGATGGGCTTTGTTGAGCATATCAGGCTGCATAGATTCGGCTGCAGGTTGCTTACCTGCTTGCTGGTTGGCAGATCGTGAATACTCTACATTCTTGCTAAGAACAGCCCGGCTTAATGGAGTTTCAAAGCCTTCTTTTTGCATCGTGGTTATTACGTCCTGGACAGCAGCGTGGTCGCGGGTATTAACGGAATTTCTTAGCCGCCCATCAAGTATTCGCTTATTTGTTTCGCTGATTAAATCCTCTGCTGTAGCCAGTTTAAAAGGTTGTTGAGGTTGTGGATCTGGTTGTGGCCTTGGTCTATATTCGTCCGGTATATACAATTCTTTAGCTTGTGGCTTTTCGCCAAGGATAATACCCTGACCGCTATTATATGGTTTCCTTTCCGCTATATCGGCACCAGACATCAATCTTTCTGCAGGGGATAGCATTGCATTGTCAGCGGCAATGTTAATATGATTCTGCCACGAATCTCCGGTGGCTTTATCCCACTTCTCTGCTGCTGCATGGTTAAGAATATCAACCAAAGGGCTAACCGCCTTGCCTTGTGCCTGTTGTGGAACATCAGCAAGTGCAGTATCGGAAAACCTAGATTGCGGCTCCTGGTCAAACACCATGCCGTATTGATTGTTTCTGATGCGTCCTAACGCTTCTGCCTCGCCCTGTATTTCTGCTTGCCTTGCTACCTGTTGGTCAGCGTTCCATTGTTTCATTTCGTCAGGGTAGGCAGGTCTAAATCCGCGTGTTGGGCTGTCGTACTGGTCTAATGTGTCCAGTCCTTGCGTAGCCTTAATTGGTTGCATTTCATCTAACAAGCCAAGACTTTCCTGCATCTTGGAATCTACGGCAGCGGCCAATTCGTTTTTAAACTCAGGTATAGCTTTCGCGCCTTTGTAAACACCCCTGCCAAGTAAAGCAGCGGGGATTATGGACATTGCACCGTTTGCAATCGTTGAGATTGGCCTGTCCTGGAATTGCTGTGCTAAATCTGGTTGCGTGGCAAAGTCTACGGCTCCACCATAAGTAAAGTCCCTTGCTACTTTGCCCGCGCCGCCTTCATCATAGGCTTTGGCGGCATCTGACACCATAAATGGAATAGCGGCAATGCCTGCCGTCGGGCTAACCAATGCGGCAGGCATTGCCACCGGCTTTGCTGTTTCTTCTAAGAAGTTATTTGAAGCTTGATTTTGCCATTGCGCAGCCTGTGTAAACTCCGGAGTATTTAGCGCAGCAGCTTGTTCAGGAGTGCTTACCACTCCGCCTTCCGGCAAATAACTACGCAAATTTTCGTCGGCTCGCTGATACTCGGCATAACCTTGTTTCGCACCTTCGATGTAATTAGAGACAGTATTAACCAAGTCATCCTTGGCAGTTTCGATCCAGCTTTTTCCCGGATCTGGTTGCGGTTCTGACTGCTGTTGAGGTTGCTGCTGCTTCCATTCATCGTAGCCACTTACTAGCGATTTGGCAAAGTCATTATCTAAAGGCATTTAATTACCTCCCGTACCCTAACCTGTCATAAAGATATTGGAATGTATTTTCGGGGTTGCCACTTTCTGTATCTATAGAGTCAGCTATTTGATCTGCTTGCTGATAGTTTCCATAAGGGTCTGCTGCCGCTTCGTACTGTGCTTGCCGCGGATAATCATCTAAGGTTAAGTCCGGATTCTTGGACTGCCATTGTTTATACTTGCTTATCTCGTTGTCTGCCTGTAACTGAGTCATACCGTTTATTTTACCGCTGCCGCTTCTGCCGCCACCGCTGCCCCTGGCTGTTACACCTGCGGCCCGAATAGCATTACCTTCTCTAGAAATAGAGTTACGTTCTGCACCTAATGCAAGTTGTCCAGACTGATAAGGAGACATACCAACCTGTGTATTTTGTGCGTTAACCTGCTGTCCTGTAGTCATATCAACGACTAGTCCATTGTGGGTATTAACACCATATACTCCTACCCTATCACCCATATTTTGGAACTTAAATTCTAGCCCGTTATCTAACGCCATCTTCATCATTTCAGGTTTAAGACCTGATTTGAGACCTGCAACAAACTTAGTTTTATAGTCAGCATTAGAACCTAGCACTTGATATGCTTGATCCTGTTGTTGCCGGTTATAGTCGTTTGTTACCTGTGTTATCTTGTCATTGACTGTCTGATTAAGATGTTGATAAATTTCTTTCGCGTGTTGTTTGCCGTATTTACCAACTAGTTCTTTCATTGCGCTAGGGATTTGCTGTTTATAAAAACCAATCTGATCTTGTAATGTAGGTGTCTTAGGAACTGTTGGCTGTTGTGTTACTTGTGGTTTTGCAATGGGCATATTAGCCTCAGTGATAGGCTGTGTTAACATGCTATTGTTTGCCTGTATAGGTTTAGTAACGTCTGGTTGCATATTAAAAAATCCTTGCCTTTGCTGCTGGCTAGTGTCAGGAGTAAGCGGCTTTGTAATGTCAGGGTTAGTATTAAATAATCCTGGCTGTTGTTCAGGCGAGGCAGGGTTATACTTCATGTTTGAAATTTTGTCGCCAGCATCTAGCATTGCCATATAGGAATTTTCATCTTTTTTATCCTGGTTACGCTGCATGATCGCGCCAAGAATGTCAGCTGCTGCATTAGCGGGACCGTAAGATTGCTGCCTGTTGTAGTAATTGTTACCGAACATTATTCACGCCCCCTAACTGCAAACCCATTAGCGAAATAGACGTTTGCGCCTGTGGTCTTGAAATCGTAAATAACTTCCCTTGCTTGATTGCCTTCGACTGACACAACAACTTCGTTACCATTCCTGCCAATAAGTTCTTTGCCAGCTAATTCATGTGGCAGGAAATACCCTTCTGTTGTCAGAAAAGGTTGCGTTGATGTTGGCCTGATCTCCTTGGTTGCTGTTTTAATCAGCATGTATTCATTAGGAGATATCTGAGGTTCCTGCACCTCAATTACTGTTTCAATTGCTCCGTCAAGCGAATATACTTTATCACCAATATGTATGTCGGCGATATATTTATCACCATCGGGCGTAGCAATCAGGGTATCGCCAACAAAACACATGATAGCCGCACTACCAAGAGAACCTATTGCATTCCATGTGCTTGCGCCACCGTCATTACTTGACGTGGTAGTTGAGCCAGTCCCCATCCTGCCTGAGTACATAGTGTTGTAAAGATTACTAGCAGGAGAAGCCGAATTACTGGCATAATCCATATACTGGCTTGGCGCATAATAGCTGCTTTGCTGTGCTGTAGCATTGTTGGTCAGGATATTTCCTGCGGTACTGGCTTGATTGCCAAGTATACCGGAAACAGTGTTAATGTCGTTGGTGTAGTTCTTAGCAAGCGTGTCAGAGGCATTTTGGCTAATGTCATTCATAGCATTATTTGTCACGCTACTGTTTAATATTCCGCGACTTCCTAACCCAGATATTGTATTTCCTATTGTACCCGTTAAGTCATCATTTAGAACCTGTTGACGGGCTGTTGCGTATGAGGTAGGGATAATACCATTTGCTAGGTCTGAATAGCCACTAGTAACTCCTGACATGGTATTGTTATAATCGCTTGTCAGGTTACTCCAGTTAGGATTGACTGTGCTGCCAAGCAAGCTATTTGCCGTATTCTGGTAGTTGGTAGCATTGGTTATGCCAGTATTAGCATAGTTTGCTAATTTGCTTTCTAGTGCTGCCTCTGTTGCCGTCTGGTTGGGTATAGTTCTTGATTGCGTTGTTTTGGTAGTACTGCCCTTGAATCTAACTCTTGATAGGCCAAGTGCTTGTAATGTGTCTTTGTCTACAGGTGTCCAAACTTCTCTATACATTGAATCACTCCTTTCTATTGAACTTTTTGCTCGAATATCCAATACATTTTGCCGTTAGGCTTTACGCTGCTTAGTGCAATATTTGGTGTTCCTTTGGTTAATCGCATATAGGCGGCAGGATCATGGGTTGTTGCCGTTCTGAGTAGCTTACAGCCTCTTTCTTTTGCCATTTTCATACATTTATTATGCGCCCAGTGAATGTTATCTGTGCATGTGTGATCAATCTCAAAGGAGTTGCCTGTAACTTTCCAACAAAAAAATCCGTGTTCCGGCTCATAGTAAATAACAAAGCCGGGAAGCAGTATGAACTTCTCGGCCTCTTTCTCATATTTAGTTATCCATTGTTGCAGGGTCATGTTATTACCCCCAAAATAGCATAAAAATAACCGCTCTCAGCGGCCGCGGTATGTAATCATCTCCAATAAGAAAAGCCCTGTGGCTCTTAACAGTCAACGGCGTCTACAAACTCAGTAAGTGTCTTGAGGTACACATATCCCTGTTTGATAAAGTTCAATGCATCATCAGCCACGGAAGGGACAAACAAATACATTTTTTGCTCTAGGTATCCTTGTCCACCTGTAAATTCCGCTTGCGACACATAACTATTTACTGATATTGTAATTTGCCCCTTGTACCCACTAACTGTGTCAATGCGGATATAAGCGTTGTCAGCCGTCAACCCACTTGATAGCGCGATAGTCTTTTGTAATGCCATTAATATTACCCCCTTTATGCTTCAATTAAACCCGTGCCTTTCCATGTTCCCGGCGTACCAGCAGTGGTGCATTCTTTATAGGAGTACCCCCCTGCAGTTGGTATAGCAATTTTGACTCTATCACCAACTTTGTGTGTGCCAGCCAACGGGGAGCCACTCCCTAGATACGTCATCAAACTACCCGATATATCAATAAGTGGATTGGCCCCGACAAATAACGCATCAGCAGATTTGCTGTTGTTACCTTTTATTAGTGTGATAAGGGAATAACTACTAGATGACAAATAATTGTAAATTGATGTACCAGAAGCGCAAGCATAAAATTCATTATCAATAATTTTATCAAGGTTTGCTGTAGCGTCTTTAATTGATATCCATTTATATGGCGTAACAAGTTGATCGGAATAGCCAAATATGTTTTTGTCAATATAGTTGCCTTGCGCATTAGAAGCCAGCGTTATGGCCGCGTGGTCAATAGTTGTATTTCCGGTTCTATAAACATCATAAAATTTGTTATTGTAAACAATGTTTCGAGAACTAGATAGAAACTGCATAGCTTCTTTATCGCATGATATGAACTTGTTGTTGCTAAATTTATTTCCGTTCACCTTATCAGCAAGTGCAATACCAATACCACCATACGTAAAGGTACTTGTTAGTATATTTTCGAAAATATTATCACTAAAGTCTCCACCCTCACAGTCAGTTAAGTACATACCTGTATTAACGTCTTTCATATAGTTTCCACGGAATCGCACCCCTCCAGGACTCGATACTACTCTTAATGGGACGGCAGAAGTAGCACCAGCTTTACCAATCATGCGAAGCCTCTCAAACGTAAAACTAGTTAACTTTTTGTCTGATTTATCGGCGGCTTTATGTCCTATTACTTGAACAAAGTAACCCGATATGTTTGTAAATTCACCACCGATAAATTCTAATTGAGCATCACCTATTGCTGTTGTACCATCATCACCAACGTGAGCAATAACACCAAATTTGGCAGAATCTGCCCCGCAGTTGTATGCCGATAGTGAGCGGCTACCTGATAGATAGTAAGGAATAGCTTCCCCTGCCAGATTTTTAACATAGCAATTATTAATTTTAACTCTGCTAAGTCGCTGGCTATTTCCATTCGATTGCACATTAAATCCAGCAAACAATGTGTCGCTTGAATCAGTTGCGTTAGCATCAACAGTACAGTTATTAAGTTCGATACCCGTTACAGCACCTAACACACAAACTGCAGAAGCCCCTGGAATACTTTTCTCAATTTCTAAATTATTAACTGTAACACCAGAAAATGCAGTCCCAATAGTTGCAGTATCTTCACCATACAAAGGGCTAATTAATAACGGAGAATTTAGATAGGTTCCTTCGCCCCAAGTAGATGTAGGAGAAGGATTTGTTCCTGGTTGGTTAATTATCTTAGGGGCAAACAAAGTACAGCTAGACCTAATATGTAGTAGTGGATCAACAGTTGTTGTGTAGTTTAGTATTGTCGCGCCTGTCATTATTACCACGCGGGGTTTGGTAAAATTGAACTCAATAGTCCCAGTTAGTTTATAAATTAATGGAGGAACTATTATATCTGTATTGTGTTTCTCTGCCTTTTTAAAAAGTTTAATAAATGCCTCAGTTCCATCAGTAACGCCATCGCCTTTTGCGCCGCAATCCAAAGCACTAAGAAAAAGCATGTTTTGATAGTTCGGCTTGACTACTCTTAAATCAGTAATGTCTGTACTTGTAATACTCGTTGCCCCCGCTGCAACCGTAACAGTATATATATCCAAACATCCACTAGGTACAGTTGGGCTAACAGGAGAAATGGCAGGTGTGCCAGCAGCATATCGTAAAACACCACTTGTATCAATATATATTAGGTCAATTCGGGGGGTTGTAGCATCTGCAGTAGTAATCGCTAGTGCTGAGTTTGATCCAATAGGGAACCTTTTGCCAGTTGACTGTAGGTGAACTATATTATCTTCAACAGTACCAAACTTGACCGTCATAGCAGGTGTGCCTTGTGCCAAGATTTCACATCCGGATATTACACCGTAGCCAGTGGATTCCGCGCTAGTTATTTCGACACTATCAGTTTCTTTTTTTACGCTGTAAATATCTAGTGTGGATATACTTGCCCCAGTAATCGCCTTTGCCATAAATACTCGTTGCTTAACTTCCCATGCACTGCCATTCCACCGATACATTTTTTGATCAATTTCGTTGAACCAATGCTGGTCAAGCATTGGGCTTGGTGGCGCAGATCCCTGATACAAGTCAGGTAGTAGGCTATACCCGTACGACAGCAGACCAGCATTAACGTCTTTATCGATATATAAGTAGCATATCTGATTAGCCGAAAGTACCCATGCGGAAACATTATTAGTAATCGCTTCTATTTTGTCGTTAGTGCCATTGCTATTAAACCCGTTGGCGAATGTCACGACTAATGGAACACTAACAGAGGCGGTAATACTAACATCAAGACCACTTGTAGTAAGATAGTTAAATTTGCCATCCAAATCTCTGCTACCATATAATACGCTTTGTCGATTTGAGTTTAGATTTACTAAACCGATATTGGACAGTATGTTATATAGTTCCCCAAACTCAGCATCTATTTTTTGAGTACCTGTGTAAACATCATCGCCATCAGGCGTTATATCTAGCGGATATTTTTTCGTATAAGCCACAAATTACACCTCCTTAAACTTCCAAGTAGTCATAATCAAGTTGCCTAATAGCAACAGCGCCTTTAGGGACTATGAGCGTTATTTGTACACTCTTATTTGATCCGCCACTTACTTTGTAATAACGAGTATAGGCCGAAGAATATAGCCTTAAAGCGGAACTATATAGCTTTGCAGTATTAAAATAAATCTTTTGTCCGGATGCAGAAAAAGTAACTGTTCTTGATTTCTTGCCAATTGTCAAAGTACCGTAGCCAGCAATAATATTACGGGTTATAAGCAGTTTAGACATTATCAGTATGGCATGTTTTTTAGCTAGCCTATTTGCACCTTTAATTACTGTCTGCAGTTGCACGCCATCATCAGTATCGACAAGCATATTTAAAATACTGATCTTGCCGCCATAGGCTACATACACATCACTACCAACCTCACAAACATCGCTGATGTCATGGGTAAATGAACGCACAGTAAAAGCCCCGCGTCCATCGTCATAGCGCGGGATGTAGTGGTACAAATAAACTCGCTTATCATTCTGCGTCTTAACCCAAATTTGTTTTTTACTCTGCACATGCCATAATTGGCAGTTAGAATCTATGTTTTTAGCTATCCACGCATTGATATTTAGACCAACTTCGCGCGGTGCAACATCTCCATAGTCCTGCGTCGGAATAAATGCCATTAATCCAGCTTGGCCCAAATATAGTGAATAGCCATCAATATTGACAGTAGCAAACATTGATAAGCACGAAGCCGTTTCACTAACAGGCTCAACGGCAAAGTTTGTTGTGTCCTCCGGTGCACTGATAATCTTATAGGCCCTGCCATACTGCTTATAGACCACCATTACTTTAGACAGAAAATCAATAGCAATAATATTTCCAGGGTCTTTATAGCCGACATTGACAAACTGTGCGCTTGACGTATCGCTTGAGACATTTGTCCAGCTTGTATGATCGCCAATAGCTGAATAATTGACAATATCAGACGCGGTACTAAATGCTATTACCCTGCCTGCTCGGCTCGTAACGTAGTGGCTAACAGGCGGTGAACCTATTAAGGTACTTAATACCGTACCACCTACAATGGACTGTAATAAACCGCCTGAAGCAACTAAACATACTTCACCATACCTACAATAGACTGGCCTAGAAGCGCCTTCCAATGCACCCAATGCCGTGTATGTTGCAAGGTCGGTTCTATAAAGGCTCGTTCCGCTGGAAAAATAAAATACACTGTGTCTATGATCATAGAACAGTGTATCAATAGTCATGCCTACATCTAGTTTTATTGTTACCCCAGCAACCGTTCTTAGCGCACCATCTGCATGGTCATACTCGGTGTTTTCTGCTTGAACTAATGCGCCGTCTGGTATTGATTCAGGGTTTTTTGACCAGTCCAGGCCAAGTGGAAAACCGCCTGTTGACATGGTTACAAAGTCAGCCATTATTTCACCGCCTTAGCCGCCGATATTGCCGCAAGTACGGCTTGTGCAAAGGTTGAATCCTGGCTAGTATACTCCACCGGAATATATGACTTTTTTTTGATCATGTAAGAGGCAATGAACATTAACACACTGCCGTACATATCGCGGAATGGTATAGTGTCGGTCACAAGGCTTACATGCGGTTTAGAGATAGTGTATTTAACGCCTTTAACAACGTTGCCTGTCGTGGAATTAAAAACGCTACCGACTGTATAAAGTGGGTAGCCGTTGGCTGGCACTAGAGATATAAAATTACTTGGAACAGGAAGCCCCGGCGCAATGTCTGCTACCGTCATTAACTCAGGGTCCTTTAACCCGGCAAGTGTAAAAGACAAGTAGTCTATTGCTGCGTTAATGTAAGGTATATTATCCTCGTCAGTGTCGAGCAGTTCGTCGGCTTCAAGGTTTATTAGGTTGATTAGGTCTTGCACTAGCAAGGCTTACACCCCCTACGCGCCACGAACATAGCATCTAAATGCCGTGGTAGCGGTAATAGTAAAGGTGTCTGTGGGCACAAATGCTTCTTCAAGTGTCTTGTTTGCCGGGATTGATATTGTTATACCGTTAACAGCAAGCGCAATTGCGCTCGCACCATCATTTTCGATCTTTAGTCCGTACACACACGGAAAGTCATACGTCTTGGTTGTATTTGCGCTTGCAGAAACAAAGTCGATAACACGCATTGCGTTAATTGTTGGAGTTGCCATATATTCACCCCTTTACATAGTAAAAATAAGCCGTTGCGCCCGTTTCTTGCCGTCCCTATTGGCAACAAGTTTAATTGCCATTGTCTGTATGTTGATTGCCTGCCCTCCCAGCAAAGCCGCGATGTTGTCAATAATCATATTGCTAAACGTATTTGGCAGGTCTATTGTTGTTGGCGCCACGATTTCGCCGTCAAAGCTGTACTCCGGCAACGTCTTTTTATAGTAAATAGTTACCGTGTCACCCTGCGCCTGGATGGTATTTCCTACTATTTGGTAAGTATAAGCGCTTAATTCATCTGTGATAGGTATATTAACCTTGTCGGTAACGCTGATAATAGTTTCCAAGTCAGTCGGCAAAGGAGCCGTATTGTCGGTCAATGTTAATGTAGTGCTGGTAGTAATCAGTGAGGAAGTAATACTATTGAGTGCTAGACTGATCTCGCGGATAACATAGTTCAGCGATTCGGTAATTTGATAGTCGGTGAAGTCTACAAAACCAACCTTGTAGCGCACCGCTGATATAATGTCTGAGGTATTCATATAAAACCTCCTAATAAGAAAAGAGAGGCATTATAGCCCCTCTTATGCCGTGATCGTTTCAACTGAGGTTTTTGCCGCTACCGTTACACCTAGAACAGTTGCCGCCGTCACGGTTAAAGTATTAGTTTCAGCAGCCAGCCAAGCCGCTGCCGTACCGCTTACAACGACGGTTGCCTCTCCATTAACCAGTGTCAGTGTGGTGCTGGCAATACTAGCAGTGCCAGCCGTCGAAGTGTCGGCAATACTAACGCCCGTGGCAATGGCTTTATTAAACCACCTATGCACATTGCCAAGACTGTCGGTAAGTCGGACAACTACTGATCTTGTAAGGGCTGCTGCCGTTGCTGCCCGCGTAGTCGTTGCCGGAGTAACGGTCCATATAATGTCACCGCATAAGGCTTTCGCCATCATATCAATATCGTCAGATTGAAAATTTCTTTTCTTATCACCGTCAAAAAACGTTGCTTGTGTCATTTAAACCCCTCCCGTGCAAACTTTAATGTAGGGATACTTGGCCATTGCCAACCGCATACAAACCTTGTCACCTGCTACCGCTGCCGCGACTAATGGATCAACGTCAACCAGTTCAGCAGGTATCCTGGCAGTATGCCGCATTTCACGCGACTTAGTGAAACCGTCACCTATTTCTTTTTTCAGTTCGTGGTTAGCCTCTGCAACGTGGTCAAAATTGTGGTATGACCGCGTAACAACTAGACCGTCAGGTCTTTGTATGTAATCTTGTTCTAAAAGCATTTGCTACCCCCAAAATTAAAACGGAGAGCAAACGCCCTCCTTAGTTACTAAGCTACTACTAAGCCGGAAATACGGAAACCAGCCAATGGATTCTTAGCAAACATGCCCATCTCCCAAGTAACATATTTCTCGATTTTATGAGCAGGTTTATTATCTCCGTCACCGGATTTAGTACGGTTTTCAAACTCTTGTAAGAATCCTTTCTTCCAGTAGCGAGTATCCAGGCCGTAGAAGTCAGTATTTGGTGCTTGGCGGTCAATTTTAATCTGAATGTCGCCGCAAGAAGTTTCGTAAACGTCAATGATGTTGCCGGCTTTTTTCTCCGACTTAGTTTTATTGACTACTGCGCCGCCAGTGAAATTGTCAATTTGTAACTTCATGGCAGACGAACAATAACCATTAAGTTTTTCAAACTCATGCACATCATACACGGTTTGCATAGCTTGAAGGAGTAATGACTCAGTTATTTTCTTACTACCTGCGGCAATTACATTAGGGTTATTGAACTGAGCATTTGCGGCATCAAACCAGTAAGGCAAGCCGCCAAGCAACCCCGCAACGCCTTCTGCATGCTCTATCGCCGTTGCATTGGTGAACAGTGATTTGTTCGCACCGCGTTTCATGTCCAACGCACGAAGC
Organism: Sporomusa silvacetica DSM 10669; assembly: GCF_002257705.1. Classification (GTDB taxonomy): domain Bacteria; phylum Bacillota; class Negativicutes; order Sporomusales; family Sporomusaceae; genus Sporomusa; species Sporomusa silvacetica. Next base: position 71,205 of record NZ_LSLK01000053.1, on the reverse strand, counting down.
AACATACGCTTTTTAATATCAGTTCCGGTGCCACCCTTTTTAGCTACTGCTTCTTCGGTAGTTGTTACATTGTAGCCTTTTTCCATGATTTGAGTAAAGTTTTTAAGTCTGGTCGGCAAAGGCATGTCTGCGCATGTAGCGGTTGCGCCTTCTACGATTGCTGAAGTTTCCGGAGTAGCAAGTTGCTCAGTAGACCACGAATATTCAATGTTCTTAATGTCGTCACCTTCACCAAGGTCGGTAAACAAAACGGTAGATTTCGGGGAAGTATTCAGTATAACCTGGTGATAATCTTCGGGGTTAACTCCTTTGGAATCGGCTGCGAAACTATTGCTTGGTGTTCTAGGCATATTAATTCACTCTCCATTTTTATAATAATTTTGCAATATCGTCTATATCCATAGACCGCAACTTTTTAAAGTCCGGCTTTTGGGATGGTGTTGGCTCTCCACTACCAGTACCCTCAACCTTTACAGTAGGTTTGATAGGCACGCTCTTCGGAACTTGCGCCTTGACTTGTTCTTTGGTCTGTTTGGTGCGGTATTCAGTCTTGCAATTGTTCATAAACTTTTCAATTTCATTAAGCTCCGAGGCAGTGAATGGGTCAATCTTGATGCTTTTGTTGCCGCGCCAGTATTCGTCACGCTGCTGAATCTTTTGGTAGATAGGGTATAACCTGTTAAACTCGGCAATTCCTTCTGGCCCTTTTGATGGCAGATTGTAGAAGGACTGAGTGGCATGTTCGTTGACTTTCTCTGCGTCAGGGTCCTTCCAATTGCTATCAATAAAGCTAGCATACCTATCTTCCTGCGCCTTGTACTCTTGAAATTGCGCTTGCTGAGACTGTTGCTCTTGCTGTACGTCAAGCAACGCCTTTTGATAGGCCGCAAAATGGGTTTTATTGCCCATTATCCCGGTTGCATCAGGGACAAAGTCGTCAGGGTTATCAATTCCAAGCATAGCCATTGCCCTGGCCGTCACCTTGTTGTTCAAGTCCTCAAATTGCTTGACAGGGTCAGGGGGCTGCTGTTGCTGCTGCAAGGACGTTTCATAAGCTTTTTGCTGTGACTTTAGCTCTTGCATGTGCCTGTCGTAATTGCTGCCTTTTTGGGCGCGCTCAATGAGTTGTGCCAGGGTCAGTTCTACTTCTTGGCCGTTTTCCTTAAATTTTATGACTTGGTTAAAGTCAGGTGTTTTTGGTTCTTGATCGGCTTGCTGCTTCTCGGCAGATTGTTGAGCACCGTCATTAACCTCTTGATTTTCCTGGGATTCATAGGTATCAGTATCAGTATTTTGGCCTTCCTGAGCACCTTGTTCCTGCTCAGTATTTGCAGACTGTTCCTGCGCTTGTTCTGACTCTGCTGTAACCTCGTTTGTGCCATTAATAACACTTAGTGCCTCGTCAATGCTATAACCATCTGAATCGTCTGCGAATCTCTGTAAATCGAATATAAACTTAGACATAAATACTCTCCTTTGTCGCTGTATAGCCGCCACGACATGTTATTTTGTTTGCCCCTGCATTGCTGCGCCAGGGCATGAAAAAGCGACTAGATAACTAGCCGCATAATATAACCACATTCCCGTATTTGTCGTAAATTACTCCATTAGTTTCTTTTGCATATCTTGCCGCACTTTCAATAAAGTGAAACGGTCTTATAGCGCGTGTAAAACGGCCGCAAAATACAACATAATTGTATTCCATGCTAATCACCGCCAAATAAAAATAACGGCCTATAGCCGCTTAAATCTTATTTTCGTCCAGTTTGTGGTCGCCGCACCAATCAGTTTCAAATGTAGCAGGGAATCCGCTCATTTTTGGAGCATGCCTGCGACACCGTCCTAAATCTCCTTTATGGCCTTCTGCTACCGGAGCACATTGATTAGCGTCCATAGCACAGCCACCTATTTTAGATTTAACAGCAAACCACATACAAGTTGCGCATTTCATTCCACTTGTTCTATGTTTCCAATTATCCATAATAAACACTCCTTAAATTTAGTCATAAAAAATAACAGGGTATTAGCCTGTTCAGATCCTTTAGTTTCTAGCTATTGAGGCATTAGCCCAAAACATAGCAGTTTCTAACTGCGTCATGGCTACTGATTTTTCTCTGCTATTAGGGCAAGTTTCTTCAATCAGATATGCAAATTCTTTTGCCTTGGCTCTTAATGCCTCATACTTTTCTGGCTGTCCTTCTTTTGGCGCATGGTATTTAAAGTTGTTTTCAAGTTGATATATTGGATTAACCTCACAATACTTCATTCTTCCTCACCTCCCTAGTCATAGCGACAATATCAGTCTGAATCTTGCTATAAATCCGGTTCAAAGCCAGTATAGTGTAATGCGCATCGACTGCCTTTTTAGGGCTTTCAGCCAGCATCTTATACAGGTCGTCCCTGATTTCCTTGACTATTTCCGTCAGGTATTCCCTGCATTCCTTGGCCTGCTGGCCCCTGGCTATTGTCTCTTGCGATTTGTCCATTTAAAATAGCCTGCCTTTCTCTGCTCATGCCGTCCATGTGCTTAGCTTCCATGCCGTGAGCGTGCTGTTTATCTGATTGCTGGTCCTGTATCTTGGCCTGTACCACAGTCTTTTGCAAATCAGCCTCATTCTTGGACTGTGCTTCCATTGCCTTGATCTGTGCGTCAATCTTCATTTGCTCGATAAACATTTCGGGCGTAGACTGAAAACCTTTCTTGGCCCAAAACTGTGCTTGGATAAATATAGGTGCATCTTGGATATTAGCAGAAATGTTGTCTTTATCTTCCTGTTGTTGCGGTTCCTGTTGTTGCTGTTTCTCAGGGTCAATTAGCAGGTTGTCAGTGTGTCTAATTCCTATCAATTCAAAGTATTTCTTAGTGGCATTATAAGCACATTTAAGGTCTGCTAAACCACCCTGCATGAGTGTCGGCATCATGTTTAATACTGTGAGCATGTTTTGGGTATCAGTCTCCCGAACACCTGCACCCATCCCGGCCTCGATTATATAGTCAAAGTCGCCTTTTAGATTGTCTCTGTTGACTACTAAATCCTTGTCGGTGAGTCTTACAACCTGTTCATTATCGATATACTTTTGATTAAGGAATATCATCCTGGTAAATAGCTTTTTAAGCCCTGTTTCAGCAATATTGCGCATAATCAAAGTCATTGCCTCGCTACCTTGATTAGCTAGTATCTGCATACCGCCAAAGGTCTTAGTTGACGTATCCGGCTGTATTCCTTGGCTTATTTTGGATATACCGCTGGCATCTTCTCCCCAGCCCTTTACTAGCTGAATCAAGTCTAGCGTGTACGGCGCAAGTGGTATCATGGCGGCAGGTTGCATTGCTTCACCGGCAGGAGTATTAACCTCTATGTACTGGTCGCCGTCTAGCACTTGGTTGAAATCCACAAATGCCGATGACTGGCAAATTTGTTGCGGATTGTTATTTAGCGCTAGATTCTGCACGGTCAGCCGGATAATAGCCGTGAGCAGGTCTTGCCATTGCCCCAAGGCATCTATGCCGCTAATGTCCGGGATAACCTTGTACGGGTCGAAAACAGGCGACACAATACAAAATGGGAAACCATCCTCATTCTCTTCATAGCGAATGAACACATTCCCATCTTCAACAACTGTAATTATGCAATCTTCCAGCTTGTGGTCGTTGTTAATATCGGCCTTAACAAAGCACTCAACAATAGTTACTTTGCGGTTGGGATCGTCAATGTCGTAGGTTTCGCCATCGTTCTCATGGTTGTCGCGAGTCTCTTGCATCAAGTCGCCATCAAGCGAATTACTACCATTCTCGACAAGTTCCATGACAGCCTTTTTGTCATACATACCGGTATATGTGCCGTCCGGTTGCTTCTTCTTGATGTTGCGCATTAGATAGTCAATAGTGACCTGTTTCCTGCGCCCTACCAGTTCAGAATCTTCCAGTGTCTTGGCAGGTATCCATATAAGTTCTTCAGACGGTACATTCTCGATTAGTGGGTAGTTATGTACTAACTTGGTGTACTTGATCTTGACGTTGTAGCAGGGTATTTGGTGCTCCTGTGGTTGCATAGGCTGTTGGCCTTGCGTCGGCTGCGGCTGTCCTTGCTGCGGCATATTCATCAGGCCCTCGGATACTTCTAGTATATCAACCTTGTTTTCAATGCATTGGTTCATGAATTCTTCTGCTGCTTCCATGGGGACTTGCTGCTCTTCCTCGACTTCCCCATATTCGCGCTTTTGCGTGACCATAACGACACTGTAAAGCTGGTAAAGACACTCGCTAATCCACCAGTAAAACTTTTGATACCCTTGGTTAGCATACTCTACTTGCCAGTTACAAAGTTCTTGGTGGATCTCGGCATTGGCATCGTCGTTCTGGTTGCGGCCCTTAATACTACCAATATCAGAGTTGCCAAATACCATCTTCATTAGCTGCGCTGTCATGCGAAATACCGCACTCATTACCGAAGTATCTGTGAAGGAGTAGGCTGTCAGGTTAGGTAGTTTCTTCTCATACATTTCTTTGTCGGCGCGAAACCTTTGTAGTCGCTCTTTGTCTTTTGGCTTGACATTATCGTCAGCATTGGTCTTGGCTCGGTCAATCTTATTGAGTATTTGCTTCTTGATTGAGTCCTTGAGCATGTGTCACCTCCTGTTCACGCCTTTTTCTATAAGAGCATCTAGCGCATCCCTCATTTTCTTGTGTACTACAACCATCTAAATCGCTTCCAAAATCTTTATAACATTCTTTTGGTATATACACTCTACAAAGCCCCTCTCTTTGGCATTGGCCTGTCTCTTTTCGGCCTATCAATAATAGCCATTTCATTTTCAAGAGCATACCGGATAGAGTCGATTATGTGGTTATTTTTATCAATCGGCTCTGGCAGTACATTACCGTCTTTATCCTCACGCCATTTATAGACTGTAAACTCGTTAATAGCTTCTTTTAAAGTATAATGAATAACTATCTGTAGTTTCTGTAACCACTGTATGCCGAAATTAACACTATCTTTGCCTTTCTTGGCTGCAATGGCGGTAACTCCGTGTTGTCTTAACTCCTTGATACTCTTCGGCTCGGCGCAGTCACAAGTAATTACTTGCCGATCAATCATGTTCTTTATTTCTGCCGCTAACAGGTCATTAGTCATTTCATAACAGTATCGCGCATCAAGAATATACAGAGTCATATTCTTGCGGTCAAAATGGTTATGAGTGGGCGCGGCAGGATCCGCAGCATAACCGAAGTCAAGACCATTTTGAAACATAGAAAAAGGCTTAGCTTTTTCGCTTAAGTCTTCTGTGCGCCAGTTTTTAAAGATAACATGCCCAAGTACGCCCCATTTTCCATCTGAGTAAACGGCTTTGTAGTATGGATCTGTCTCGTTTTCAAGTTCACGTATATCATCTGGCATTAAGAATTTATTATCTCGGTATGTTGTTTTTAATATTGATAGATCATCGTTGGAATAACAGTTTTTCGATTCTTCCCATTTACCAGCAAAATATTCAACGTAAATCCAATGCGTTTGATATACTGGGTTGAAACTCAAGATAAGCCGCTTTTTAACAAGCGATTTACCTCTAAGGCGCTTATTAAGCTGCTTAATATCGTCATAATCTGTTTCCGTGGCTTCTTCTATCCATATATCCGTTACAACGTTCTTTGCCGGTGTGATTGACTTGATTTTTTCGACATCATCAAGCCCGGCAAATAGAATTTGATAGCCATTAACACAGGTAATAACTAAATCAGACTTGTTGATAGTAAAATAAGGCGTTAGCTTCAAAAATCCAATCGCCTTAGTAATTTCATTGAATACTGATTTGCTTAATGTCCTGGCTACTTTTCTAACTATTAGGTAGTTATGCCCACCGCTAATAACATCAAGAACGGCTCTTTGTGCCAAGAAATAGGATTTCCCTGACGAACTACCGCCAAAATAGATTTGAGTGCGTGTTTCATTGTTTAGATAAGGCAAATATACCGGATTGATAACCTTGTTCTTAAATGCGTCAGTTATAGTTAAATCAATTTTATTCATCGACATCTAATGTTATTTTTATTACCCTATCTTCTTCTTTATCATCTGCACCCGAATATTTCAGCCGCGTATCAATAACCTTATTCAGACGGTCTATACACAATAGCTTTTCTGATGTTTTTATTGTTATTTGGTCGCCGTTTTCATCTTTACCTAGCCTATAATTATTAAGCTGATCACGTATGCTTTCCAATATATCTAAATCAGTTGGTACAGTAGCCTTTATTTTATCCTGCACTACCGCTTTTGTGGTCTCTGCTCGCTCTTTACGGACTGATTTAAGCCAAGTGTTCACGCTAACATATGATATCTTAACGCCCTTAACAGTGTTAAGTAGTTCTGCTATTTCCCTGCTACCTTTACCTTCTCCGGCTAGTCGCAGTACATACTCGCCTATACCCAAGCTATCAATTTTGCTTAAACTAGCCATATTGTCACCACCTTGCAAATGTTAAGTTATGTTAAATGTGTTAAGTTAAAACTGGCTAACTGATTTCAGAGTGCTCTGCAACGCACTCTTTCTCTCTTTCAATATCTTTAGCTTAAAATCACATTCGGTAGCCTTCATCTTGGCTGCTATCAGTTCCGGACCTAACTCAGCAATCTCCTGCTCAATCTCTAATAATGCACGTTGCAATGCAGCTGGGTCCCGTTCCTGTCGTTCTTCGTCTGTTAGCATGGCCGTTGTGGCTGAGATTGCATAACACATTGCGCTTGTGTAGCTCCCTGCTTAATGCCACGTTCAAACCCTTCCGTGTAACAACCCCACCCAACTACTCCCAAAATACCAACGCAAACTAAAGCCGTTACAAATCCTTCAAAAAACACCGTCCCCGCCTCCTAACAATCTGCCGTAGTCTATCCTTACTGATATTGCCATCATGTGCCTTACGGTGGCACACAAAGCACAGGCAAATCAAATTATCCTCTGTATCTGGCCCGTCACTGCCGCGTGTCTTAATGTGGCGGCTGGACAATAAATAAGAGCTACCGCACACCTCGCAATGTCCGATAGCTCTAATCTTGTCTATGAAGTTTTTGTCTTGGATTCGTGGCGTTTTAGGTATTGGCGTTACTTTCACCGTAACAACCCCCTCACATGCTGCCTGCCGCCAACCTTAAAGGCTTCATGCACCAGCTCGGTCTTGTTATTAAACTTATACTCTATACTGCAGTGAGTACCGCTCCAATGAATGCAGTTGGGGCAGTTCTGCTTATCTTTAGGCTCTCTCGCATGGTAATAGTCACAGCCATTCTTGGACACGGTATCGCCTCCTGTTTTTTGGACATAAAAAAGAGCCCCGAAGGGCGCTTGGCATATATTACTCATATCTTTACATTGACAGCCTACAAACCCAGTATTTATAGGGTTTTAAACCCTCCTTGTGTCCTAGCAAAACATATATTTTGGCCGCCAAACCGGAAAGGAGGAACCATTTAGCGGCCCTGGTAAGCAAATAAAAACAGACCAGCAATTAAGCTGGTCATTGGTTCAATCTTATGTAAACTAGATAAGGTATCGTCTCTATGCCCAATATACCACTTTGTCAAGTTTATTTCAAGGATTTTCTACTTTTGCGTATTTAATTTTATTCCCCGAAGCCGCGAGCTCCTTATCTATCTGAGTAGTTGATTTCTTTTTTGCTGGCTTCTTACTACCCTTGCTCTTACTACCGCCATTAAGCTTGCTATGCACAGTTACCAACGTTCCGCGTGTCTTATCACTATTCCTATCACACGGCAGCTGCTTTTCAAACTCTTCGCGAATACTCTTGCTGTCGCTCTGCTCTGAATTAAATGGCCATATCTCTGTCCCGCAATCCGGGCAACATAGGTAAGCATCCTTTTTGTAATATATCATGCTAGACTGGCAGCTCGGCACCGGGCAAAGCATGTCCCTGGGTACAAAATTATTTCTTAACTCCTTACAATCCTTACACTTTTTATGTTCTGAATGATTGGCACTCCAATAGATACACTTGCCGCAACTCTTATTCATATGTACCCCACCCCCATATTAATAAACACCAATAGGGCGACATATTGCCGCCCTTTCTTTATGCCCTATGAATAACCTCTGCCTTATGTTCAGGACACGCAATTACCGTGCTGTCGTAGAATACTGTTATCTTTGCTTTTTCGCAACAGGCGCGACCAATCACGGTAATCTGATCACCTTTTCTTTCCTGTTTCTCGGCCCATCGCTGCCGGCGCTTGTATTCTTGGTTGATCGGTAGCATGTTCATGACTTCTTCCCCAGCCAGTCAACTACACCTGCGATTATAAACACTGCAGTTCCACCCCATAGCCCGCCGACTGCTGACCATAGAAAACATTCCCATTCAATTGGTGGCATTTACTTTTCCTCCCCATCCCTGGCAATCTCTTCGCACCAATGGTCAACCTGTTCCAGCACCCATTGCACCAGTTCTTTTTCAGCTTCTTTCATGTTCTCGGCTTCGATGGTTTCAGTTTCCTCAATGCCATAGAATTTTAGCGACAATTTATATTTCACCGCTCGCACCCTCTCAACATCAGCATACACATTCCCCATCTACGCCGCCTGGCTCGTCCCATAATCGCTCCCCCTTATTCTGTAACTATCCCATTGCTAAATATCACGGTAAATCTATCTTTACAGTCCACGCAATCGTAAGTGACAACAACAAAATCGCCTTGATCTTCCGCGCCCACTAACTCTACTTCGCCGCCACATTCTGGGCATTTTCCGTTAAATGGTTTCATTGCTGGTGCCCTCCTATTTGTATTTTATTTTGTGAAATCTTTACCACATACTACCCACTTGATTCCGTCTTTAAAATTGATAACATCAGCGGTATCTGCCATAACATCACCATCAACCTTGCTATCATACAGATTCCCTTTGGCAATTACCGTAAATCTCCAAATACCGTTATCATCGTATTTAGCAAAAAGTACCGTGCCGTCAGAAAAGGCTAGGTAATCACCATCAGAATTATATCTGTCAAACTCATCTCTTATATCGCCGTCAATTTCGATATTATCGTCACTATATCCAGTTACTTTTAACATATTCCATCTCCCCCTTATTTGTCTTGGTTAGGGCTGGTTAGACGGCTTGCCAATCCACCCTGTTGTACCTATGCCCGATTTCCCAATAATCAAGTTTCTGTGTTGTTCAATACAGTATTCTTCAATCTTTGACCATGGTTGCCCAATAAGTTGTTTGAAATCTCTATTAAAACAAATAGAATGAGTGTCCATATATACTGTCACGTAGTTCTCTATTTCCGTAGCACTAGGATTATCTAGCCATAGCCTAAGATTAAATCTTCTTATTATTGCTGGGTCTAATAGGTCCGGTAAATTAGTTGCTCCTATAACAACCGCCGTGTCTGGTAGTCGATCAAGAGAAGTTAGCAAAGTATTGACTATCAAACTATACTCTCTAATACTTCCATCAGTTCCGCTTGCTCTGGATTTTCCTATTGCATCAAGTTCATCCAGAAATAGAACACATTGATTCAAGAATGCATATTCAAATATTTTACCAATATTGCCGCTGGTTTTACCCATATAAGAACTTACTATTTCCGCTAAATTGAGCACGTAAAATGGTAGGTTTAATTCATTGCTAATTGCTCCTGCCAGTGTTGTCTTACCGTTCCCTGGTGGACCTGCAAGAAGAATTCTATTTCTTACTGCCAGCCTCGCATCTCTTATAACGCTGGTTTTTTGTCTCTCTATAACAAAACCATCAACAGCATTTTTCACATCGCCGCTTAACCATATTTCTGATAAATCATTTAGTTTGTCGGGATTATATATCATTGATTTAATGGCTTGCGGCAGTTCAACTAGTTTAGAGTTTTCTGCTCCCCATGTCTGTAACGAACGTTCTAGTTGTATTGCCGCTTTTTCCCTACCAGCACCCCGTTCATTGGCAACCATAACAGTGCCATATCGTTTTGCTTTAGCATAATCGCGTTCACCAATCGCACGTATTAAACCAGCAACATCATCAATTTTAGCCATCCCTTACCCCTCCCAAATCTCAATCTCAGTCCGGCCACACTCTACAACCGGCCCTATACTCCAATCCAAATCAACCACTTTCACATTATCATCCAGGATAACACCTGACTTCTTTAGCCCATCCATGATGAACTTAGGAGTATAGTTATCTTTATCCCGGCTTCTTTCTATCCCTGGGTAGTATGTAATCCTCACCACTGGCTTTTCAACTCGCTTACAGCCTCTAAGCAGCACAATCAGTAGGCTTTCCCATTGCTTCTTTATCTTCGCCCTGGCCGCCCAATGCATCCCTTGCCAATCGTTCAGGCTAGGTGGTATGTCGTAGATAATTACCGTTAGCTTGCCGGGCTCTTTCTTGACTACTGGTTCTTGCCGTCTACGTTTCATCTTCGCCCTGCCAGTCTTTTTGTTGACCACTATGCCAAGTTTACGGGCTTCTGAGGTTGTTAGGCGTAGCATAGGCTAGAACGGTATTTCTTCGTCAGGGAATACATCCTTACCAAACGAATCAACCGTTAAATCTCCACCATTCTCACTAGCTTGCTGCTTCCTATCCAGGTATTCAATCGACTGTGCCACAACTTCGGCTACTCTTCGCTTGCTGCCGTCATTCGCCTCATAGCTCCGAATCTGTAGCCGACCATCAACCAGTACCTTGCTGCCTTTGCCAATGTTGTTCCCGGCTGACTCCGCTAACTTTTCCCATGCCACGATAGGTATAAAGTCCGCATTGTTCTGACCACCGAATCGATTGACTGCCAGGTTAAACGAAGCTACCGCCTTGCCGCTCTGCGTATACCTCACTTCCGGATCTTGCGCTAAGCGGCCAACAAGTATGACTTTATTCATGCATGTTTCACCTTCTTTTTACATTCGCATACTACTGCTTCGCCATCTTCATTACCGTGATAACCGCTGCCACCACACTTAGGACATGGCGGCATATATTTTTCAAAAACCCTTTCAGCCAAAAACGTATGTGGCATTTTAATAAATTTCTCAGCCGTTCCTTCAGTTCTCACCTTGACGGTATATTTACCAGCAGCAACCGCCAAATCAATTGCCCTGTAACCCTCAGACAAGATACTTGGCCAAGCTTCCCATGCGCGTTCCTTACCTGTCTTGCGCGGATATGCCTGCCAAAATCGATCAAACTCAGCGGATAATTCTAACGATTGACCACCACCGGTCAATGTCACTGCTGTTTCCTCGGCAGCATTCCCCGAAGGGTATAAGTTATCCACATTATTTCCAGCAGGATCGTCTATAGTTGGATTGGAATAGTTATTTGGAATAGTTATATTGGTATAGTTAGGGTAAACGTCATTTACCACCCCTGGTAATTGTGGTTTACCACCCTGGTTAATGTCATTTACCACCTGTGGTAAATTCTGTTTACCACCTGGTAACTGTGGTTTACCACCTAGTAAATGAGGGTTACCACCTAGTAAATGAGGGTTACCACCTTTATCCACAGTTTCATCCCATTTTAAGTGAGGTAAATAATACTGATTATTGTCAGCATCGCCACAAATCGACTTCTTTTTTGATACTTTTACAAACCCATCTTCATCTAGTTTTTGAATGCACTTTATAAGCTTCGGACGGGATATGCCGCCCATCTCTTGAAGAGTACGAAGGGACGGCCAGCATATACCGTTTTTATCTACATACTTAGCAAGTAGGCAATACACGCCTTTTTCATAGAAACTTAATTGATCTACGTCCCATATGTCTGTTATCCGTCCCATGTCTCACCGCCTATTGGCATTATCCCAAGCTAAACAAACTACCTTGCATGGTACAGCTTGGGCTTAAATAAATAACTTCTTCTGCGCTGCCACCATTATTAGTGGCTACTCTCATACTCCGCTTTTCCCATCCATCTAACTCGCTGTTATAGAGTTCATTGTCGTAACTGCTGATAATTACGGTACCTTTATGCTTTTTACACAACCGCAACAATTCTTTATGCTCTTCGGTACCAGCAAACTCATGCTTATAATGCAACTGCGTTCTAGTGTTTCTCAGGTATGGTGGGTCAATATATAACAGCGTATTTTCCCGGTTATACATTTCAATCAATTCAATGGCGTTCATATTCTCGATTTGAGCCATCTTAACCCGTTCTACTACATCCAGTAACCTATCAGGCAATTTGCACCAATACTTTGGTCTAAATACCGTATTTGTCCGGTCATGCGCCCAAGATGTATTACAATATGTCTTGCCTCCATAACTCTGCCAAACTCTCACTAAAAAGCGCCTTGCTCTCTCAATGTCATTACCAACTATGTTTTCGCATTCATGCAGTTCGCTCCGGCTATAAGGTGTCAGTTCAATTAGTCGTGCCAGTTCGTCTGCAGAGTCTCTTATAACTCTAAAAAGATTTACAATATTTTCATCAATATCATTGATTGTTTCGGTACCGCTCGGCTGCTTGGTAAAGAATACTGCTCCGCTACCGAAAAATGGTTCGTAATAAACCTTATGTGGCGGTAACTGGCTTACTATCCAATCAGCCAATCTCCATTTTGCGCCGGGCCATCTTAAAATTGTTTCTGCCACCGTCTCACCCCACCGCCTGGTGGGAGCCTAAGCCCCCACCTTCTCCAACATACCTCTATACTTAGCAAGGTTCTTCTTACAACACGCAATATCCAAAGAATTCTTAGTCTTAATAGCCCGTTCTAAGTTTTCTTCGTAAAACTCAATCCGGTTTAAAATTTCTTTTTTGTTCATCCCACGCCCTCCAATTCCAACCGCTGCTGATTCCGCTCAAATTCAGCCTTGGCAACCTCTTCACGATGTTTCTTGAAACATACCCGACCAAAGCCACGTTCACGGCTCTTAGCGTCCTTTAGCTTGCGATTACAGCGGCCACATTCTTTATGGTCTTCCAACGAATTACTCATATGTCGCCTCTGGTTCTTCCTCCGGCGTAATTTCGTCACTTTCGCTATCAGTATCCATAATTAGCTTTGTTCCCGCCTGATCTAACCGCATTAACAATATTTCAAAGTCGTTTAAACGTCTTAATGAAGCAATATCTTTTACTTTGTCGTATCCAATACCCCATTGATCTTCTTCTTTGTCACCAGTCCAGCGGTTTAATCGGATAGCAAAATTCATCTCTTCATCATGCTCACACTCAAAGACCAATGTCGCGTAGTTGAACGAACTCCAACTTCTATCATTATCATAATCAACATTAAGAGTTACCTCGACAGGCGTATATGTTGGGCCGTCGTCATAATCAATTTCCAGTCCGTTAGTTTCAACTTCTTTAGCTACATACTTGCACCAAATATCATATAACTCAGATGCCTTAATAGTTTTACGTTCCTCCGGCAACATTAGTTCTTTGAAGTTAGTAAGCATTTTTTTATTATCTAAAGCGCAATTTTCCAGTACTTCAACCAAAACGCTGTCTAGCTTAACAATATATTTGGAGTAGTCATATCCCTCAAGGTAAGGAACCATGACGGATTTAATTTTATCTTCAATTACCTTTGTTACATCGCCGTATGATCTAAACAAGCTATCCAATGCGTTCAATACGCCTTTTTCTAGTTGTTCAGCAACCAACTTTTCAATTGTGCCATCCTCTAATTTTTTACCAATAACATCCTTAATGCTGTTTTCCAACATATTTATCTTCACCCCACATAAATAATTCAATCCCGCACATACTAACACTGGGAAACTATGCCTTGTGGAAGTTTAAAAACTAATCGCAATAGCTACGATTACAATGGGGACAACCCGTTACCAACTCAGAACCGGCTTTTTCAAGCGATATTCCTGTGATAAAATCAACTTGCTCGCCGTCTTTGCTTACCCCAATACGTTGAGAGAATGGAAACTCTCCTTTATTCGTCCATCCATAATTCTGGTAAATATCTTTACGGCAAGACCAACAAACGCCGCTTTCTGGTGCAAAATGAGGATCACAGTTTTCCTTGCAATACTTTGCCTGTGCTTCACGGCAAGCTTTAATATCGGCATCACTTTTACGGGCTAAAATTTTCATAAATCAACGCTCCCTTAACATTATTTCTCCGCTACAAAAATCATCTTCCCCGTAAGCTCGGCTATCTCACGCTTAAATCGACCTGCATCACTGTTGCCGCTACTCAAATGAATTAAATAAATCTCCCTCACCATCGACAGGTCATTAGCTTTCAAAAACTCCTTGACGTTCTCAAGGCTGAAATGGGAGCGAATGAGCCTGTTTTTGTGTTCTACTGGCACTGATCCGTTTTCTACATTGGCAGCTAGTATGTCATAGCTATGGTTGCACTCGATTAAGACGTGTGTTAAGCCCTTGAATTTATATTTGCAGTAGTATGTATCAGTAGCATATAAAAGCTTCTCTCCGGTCTTGTTTGCCAGTAGGTAGCCTAAGTTCGTAACATCATGCTCAAGCTCAAATGGGAGCACCGTCCATGATCCTATCTTGTATTGCTTTAGTGGCTCAATAACTTTTACCCGATGGCCTGAGACATTGCTTTGATCCGCTGTCTGCTGGCTCATATACACGTCAATCCCGGTCTTTAAGAGATTAGGTACAGCCTTACAATGGTCCTTATGACTGTGGCTTATTAATATGGCTGCCAGGCTTGATACTTGGAAATTCAATCGCCTTTGAAGTTCCTTATAACTTAGCCCTGCATCCAACAGCAGGTCGGTATTACCGTCTGATACTTTATAGGCGTTGCCGGCGCTGCTGCTGGCTAATACTTCAATGTTCATTAGTAGTCGGGACCAGCTATAGGCTGTTCATCCTCTTGTTCATCAGTGACAGGCTCAGATTCAATATCAATTGTCTGGTCATTGGCATTCTGGCTAATTTCGGCGGTAACTTCTTGCTCGGGAGTTTTATCATCGGAGTTGTCACTTGTTAACGCTCCAATCATTTCAACCGACATGATGCCGTAATGGCTAATCAAATACCGGATTAATGTCTTTTGTGCCATCTCGTCAAAATTGGTAGCCCATGCCGACTTTTCGTCAAAGGCTTCTTTTCTTGTATCGTAGCTTTTACTGTATCGTTTGGCATGAGCAAGCAGCCTTTCTTTACTCCAAAACAATGCCTTCTTAAATCCGTTAATCATTTCCATATAGGCAAAATATCCGATTGCGGTATCGCTTTCTTTATGGCCGGTAATCGTAATTTCTCCAGTAAGGAAGTTTTCCTCAACTTTCATACCTTCGTATATAGCACCGTTATTGAGGTTACGATAAGCAGCAGTTCTCATTGCCAATTGGATATAACCGCGATAACCTAGTTGGAACTGAGGGTGAGCCTCTTTCACCCAATTACCATCAACCTTTTTGCTCTTGTTGTAGGGAATTACATAGGCAAAACCAAGGTTTTTATTGATAGGAAGTTTTAGTGTCGCGGCCTTTAAGCACTCGACTACTACTTCCTGGGGAGAGCATTTTTGCAGGTTATTATCGGAGTTATACAGGTCAATAATCGAAGTGGTGAACAGTGCAGCCCCTTCTTTTAAAGCGTTCTTAAATGAGTCCTGAACGCTCTGAGCATTTAAGACGGTTTTAAGTCTGTCAACAGGTGTCAATTGTTTTGATGTTTCAGTTGCCATGCTATACAGCCTCCTTTAAAACATTGCCTTCGTATTCAACCCGCAGCGCCTTGTCAGGTTTACTTACCACCAGGCTAATCACCTGGGCTTTAGTCTCGATCAATTGCGTTACCGCTTCCCTATTATCAACAAATATCGGAGCAACAAAGTCGTAATGCTCGGACAGGGTATTGATAATATCTAGCCCCGCGTTAATCCTGGCTGCATTATTCAAGCCACCTGAGTACGGCACACCATTATAGGTAGTCTCGCAACACTCATTAACGCCGCCATTTACCTGAACATCAAAGAGCTTAAATTTTGCATACTTAAACTTGCTATTAATCCGGCTTTCCAGCATATTAACCTTAGTTCGGATAAACTGTTCAGTAAGACAAGTCTCACCTTCCAGATTTTCAAACTCAGCGCCCAATCTCTTTTGCTCTGCTGCCAGTTCTTCAATGCGTTTCTGGCCTTTTTCGTGCTGCTCGATCACCATGAGTTTGTTTTCCCTGGCACTAATCTCTTGGGCAAATACATTGACATCGGTCTTGATCTGCTGGATAACGGTTTGCTTCTGAGTGTTCAGGTCATCAATCTGATCCTGAATAGCCGCCTTATCTTGCAGCGCTTTGGTATATTCGTGGTTCATGTTTATATCCGGCATATCCGTCATGCCATCAATCTCGGCCTGCAAGGTGGCAATAGATTGCTCAATGGTAGCTTTTTCAGAGGTTATCTTGTCGATCTGCTTTTGACTATCTTCATTTTCCGACTGCAGCCTGGCAATCTTCTCCTTATAGCCTTTGCCGTCAGCGTTATTAGCCTCAAGCCTTTTGGATTTATCAAGGTTGAAATTTTTAAGGGCTCTTTCCCTAGCTGCTTGTATTTGCTCTTCAGGCAATTCCTGTTTACAAGTCGGGCAAGTACAACTTTCCTCAAAACTAAACTTTTCGCCACTAATAGCAAACCACTTGTCTTTCATGACTTGGATAGATGCTTCACAACGCTTGATTTCAGCAAGGTTAGAGTCAATATTTCGCTGCCGCCTTTCAACATTCGAATCAATGTTGCCAAGGTTCAATTTTAATTCCTGTAGCTTATTTTTCTTGGCAAAAACCTTATCGCTAGTATCGGCCCGGTGCTTATTCTGAACATCCAGCAAACGGCCTTCAACTTCACGCATTTGGCGTTGCTTTTCGGCAATCTCACCGCCGTTTTCAATTCTGACTATTTCCTGCTGCTTGTCCTGCTGTTGGGCTTTCAGGGATGTAATTTCAGTTTGAATAACTTCCTTATGGCCTAACTCGCTAATGTCCGGCAAGCTTCGAGTAGCTTCATCAATCCGAACCGGGATTTTTTCAAGCTCTTTATTAATCTCAGCCCTACGAGCAGCAATGACTTTGCGGTGATCATCTAACGTCCTTCCGGCATTCAGTACGTTTAACAACGAAAGCATATCTTTATTCCCGATGGTCACCTGTGAATTAATAACATCTTCATCCGATATGTCGCCACAAATAGCCAGCAAGGTTTCCCGGCGTTCTTGCCAGTGTAACTGCTCGTTGAAATATGATGGGCTAGTCAATAGTTTGAATACCTTTTCATCAACTATACCAGCAATAAACTTGTCATAGTCTTTCTTTGGTTTTGGTACACCGTCGATATAATGCTCAGTAGTATGGCCGCTAAATTCTTTTGTCGCGGTACCGCGCTGCTTAGTCCACTTCTCGGCATATAATTTTTTTAGAGTGGTAACACGCCCTTGAATATCGAATGTCCCGGAAACTTCATGATCTAAGTTATGAATTTCATCACCATCGGCATCCAGGGTTTTAATACCAAAGTCTTTACGGTTTAGGCTGTCTTTATCAAACAGCAAGTAACTCATGGCGTCTGCCAGTGTGGTTTTCCCAGTTCCATTGTCACCAAAGATACTGACGTTGCCACCTTGGGTATCAATCGAGAAATCTTTAATGCCTTTGAAGTTTCTTAGGTTCAAGTTAAGCAGTTTCATTATTTTTATCTCCCTTCGGATAGTAATATGAGCAATCAGTCGATAAACAATTTTCCTTGCAATAATCGCCAGTGCAAAGTCGGTATGCACAAAAGCTTTGAGGTACTACGCAACTACAGCATAGGCATTCCTTGGTGGCCATCTACGCCACCCCTTTACTCTTGATATACGCTCGGTAACACGCCGAACATAATCCCGCTACCGCAAACCCGGTTAATTCACCGCATTTGCACTCACTACTTAATGACTTCCACTTATAACCACACTCGCAGGCCATCGTCAAAATGTCGGTGCTGCGAATTGTTGTAACTTGTCCAACCTTGCCGCATACTGGGCAGTTCGGAATAACTTCAGTAACTGGCTTATAGATCCGGTAACGGCTCATGCTGCTTGCCGCCTTACAATGGCATCCTTGCGCCTCTGGTCATTCAGTTTATCCAGATCAGCAAACGTGACTGAGGAAATACCTGCAAGAAATATAGTGTTAAGATACTTTTGCGTTCTAGGGTTACGATGCAATATTCTTTTCATACTGCCCCTCCTTGTCCCAATCACCCGGGCGTGGTATAATTGGGCTAAGATAATTTTCTCAACTTATCGTCTGTGCGCCAACACAGGCGATTTTTCTTTTGCCTAAATCAATAGCATTTAACCTAAGATGTATCAATTCAGGACTGTCATACACTTTTGCCATAGCATATACCGGTTCAATCTTTGGCAGCACCCTGCCGTTTTCCCATTTTTCAATGGCATCTACAGAGGCAAGACTTTGGCGTTTTTTACACAAACCGTTGATTCTCATTGACGCCTGTACCCTTGTCCACCCCTTGCCTTCTCTGGCAGACCGTACAGCCTCGCCAAATTCGTAATACATTACGTGTTCACCCCCTTCCACGGGTGATAAACTAAAAATGTAAATCGGGATATCCTTGAATCTGTTACCCCACCCCATGCGCCCTGCCGCTACTCCCGGTAGGGCTACTTTTTTTATACAGATAGCGCAACCATAAGCATTGCGATCAGTAGCCATTGTTGCTTTGGACTCCATTCCTGTTGGTCAGTGTCAAGCCCGTTACGCCAACGAATATTTTTTACTTGCTTGCTGTCAATTCCTAACTTCATGCGCCCATCCTTCCCTGTCTTTTGCGCTTCATGCCGTTCAATCTAGCGGTCAAAGCATCCGCTTTACGGAGCCACTTGCACTGCAGCCGGTAAAAATAGGCACTCTCGTATTTGTCCCTAGATCCGGGAATAAACCCGGCATACAGCGTTATCATGCGGTTTGCCTGTTGTAGTTTTTTCAAGTTCTTTGCGTAGCTAGACATTGTATCACCCCGCCTGTTTATTAACCTTTTCCTGCTTGCGATCTTGAATCCAATTTATAAAGTCTTGTCTTTCAACACGCTTTGACAAACCAATGTCAAAATTCGGAATACCGCCAACAGACGGGATAAGCTGAAATAGTTCATATACCCGCGTCCGAGAGATACCTAAATAAGTAGCAATGTGTTGAGCAGTTAAAACAGCCGGCAATTGATTAACGCTGTAATATTTTTTGGTATCAGCCATGAAATCTCACCTCACTTCTTTTTTGTCAATTAGGTGACGCCACTTTGGCACCGTTTTGACGCCACTTCGGCGGCACTTTGCAAAGGCGTGATATATTCAAATCATCACTTAAACGGGAGGCATTACAATGCCGTCTGATCTACCACGCATACCCATTAGGGCAAGCGAAGAAACTAAAAATAAAATGGAATATATCGCCTTTAAGAATGGCCGCTCGCTAAATAAGGAAGTTATACAGCTTTTGAATAGATACATTGAACAGTTTGAAAAACGTAATGGCGAAATATTGTTCGATCATTACTGCGAACGCCTATCCCGGTCAGTCGTTGTTGAAAATGGTCACTGCTTTTTAATTGAGAAGTGCAATTGCGGCGATTGTCAGCAGCATGGTGGGGATGGCGTGTATATGCGCAAGTGTTAGCCAGTTTTCGGTAGTTTTTTTGGTTTATCGTCAATTAGTTCTGATATGGTTACGCCTAAGGCTGCGGCTAGTTTTTGAGCTATAACAATAGATGGTACGCTAATGCCGTTGGCGATATCCCATATATGCGAATAGGAAACTCCGGAATCTTTAGACAGCCGATACATTGATTTGTTTTTATCTTTCATAGTGGCTTTAAGATCCATGTGATCACCTCCTGTAATTTATTATATCCCTTTCACGATGTATAGTCAATCCCCTTCACGATATATTTTAAAATATTTTCCTATGTGTTACAATCCCTTTAGAGATATAATGCGAGGTGCTACTATGGACATAGGCAAAAAAATAATTGAGCTTCGCGAGAAAAAAGGTTGGACTCAATATCGCCTTTATAAAGAAGCTAAGATCGGTCAATCAACCTTAAGCCAAATAGAGTCTGGAGTAAAAAAAAGCCCCAATTCTGATACCTTACAAAAGATAGCCACTGCCCTCGGTGTATCCATGGCTGAATTTGATGAAACGCCACTTCCAGAACATGCGAAACAGCTAACCGATAAATTTATTACAGCAATGGATAGCGAAGAGAAAACACCACTCGAACAACAAGCTGCCGATATATTTAAATCTATGTCTCCAGAAGAGCAACAAAAAATGCTGATGCCGTTTTTTAAACAGACATCAGCAAACACTTATGAAATAGACGAAAATTTACTTTTGGATGAATTTAAACGTTTGTCAATTGAATCCCAACAAGCCATAGCAACCATAATTCGCAATTTAGTTTCTGCTCAAAAATAATTTTATGCAGTATTACTTTTAATAAATACGGAATCATTTCTTCATTATCTATGGCAATATCGTCCGGACTTTCTTTCAATACGGTGTTTCCTTTCTTATTTGCCATGTAAATTTCCCCCAATCAAATATGTATAAAGCGAGGTGATAACTATGAGTGAACAACTTAATTAATAAGTAGAAATAAATGGTTTTAAAACAGTAGGATAGAAAACGTTATACAAACGTATGTTCTGTAACCATTATACTCCCGTTTAACCATACGAGCAACACCTAAAAACATAGTTACGATTTTAACAATTTAAACAAAAAACCAGCCCGCGTTTCGGACTGGCAGTAAAAAATGTTCATAGTTCTAGCCTCCTTGATAATATAATTCTTCCGTGTTGACACCAAAGACTTTTGCTATCTTTTCTTCTTCAGGTGCAGTCAAATACTCTCTCTGACCGTTGACCATAGCATTTATAGTCGGCAGTGCTATTCCCGTTTCTCGGGCAAGCCACCTTTGAGATTTTCCCTCTTGTTTTAAAAGCTCTCTAATTCGCAGCACTCGACATCCGTCCCGGCAACACAGCCCGGGGGCGGCTGGCTTGTTTAAAATAAACGGTATTTATGTCAAGTATGGAAGTTGTGTGTATTTGGCTAACACTTGACAAAATTCCTGCATAAAAAAATGTATACTTATCGACAATATATAACACTTTTAATCATTATTGCTATAATTCGACACTTAATTCATTTTTATTGTAGCATATATTGTTGAACTACCGGAAAGGTGACGCCACCTTTAATTTATATTTATT
Source organism: Sporomusa silvacetica DSM 10669 (assembly GCF_002257705.1). Taxonomy (GTDB): domain Bacteria; phylum Bacillota; class Negativicutes; order Sporomusales; family Sporomusaceae; genus Sporomusa; species Sporomusa silvacetica. The sequence goes on along the minus strand of NZ_LSLK01000053.1, from coordinate 49,963 downwards.
ACTTTTTACGCAGCAAAAGACACAGCAATTGGACAGGCTGTGTCTTTATTTTTAAGGAGCAAAAATATGTTTTTTAATAAAAAGCTTTTCAAAGAAAACGCATTTGATTCCGTAAAAAAACAAATAGGAACATCTGCCGTTACTTGTTCTGTAAATTCAGCAATAGGGTTTTTATTGATTTGTCACCTTATAAAAAGCAACATTAATAATCTTGAAATAGAAGACTTGTTGTCGTATGTATCAAGCAATTTATTACAAATAGATTTTCTAGATGATTTATTTAAAAAAGAGATACATATCGTTTCTGATTTCAACGTAATTGATAAAAGCAGGCGTGAAGTTTTTCTTGTTCTATCCAAGGATTTTTACGATATTATTTCTTCCGCAAAATGCAATCTACTACAGGCTAAATTCTTTTATTACTATTTTACCAGAATGCCAATTTTACTGAGAATGACAGGCTTTGGCAACAAAAAAGACATTCCCAATAAAACCGAACAAAAAGAAATATTGCTTTCTTGCGTAGAAGCTTTAGAAGTTTGCTATCCTCGTTTAGTCAATGAATTTCCGCATATCTTCTCAAATCCCAGTTACTATAATTTATCGCGCGATACTAGAAAAGCAGAAAATTTAACCGGCTATTTTAAAAATAATAAAGATCGGGATGATTTTGTTTATGATTATAGTTGGATATTTACGGGGCCCTTAAAAAGCGAAGAAGGATTACTCCCAAGTGAGCCAAACATACTTAATTTTAACTTTATAATCGAAAGCATCTTAAACAAATACTTTAGAGTGTTTTGGAATACTTTTAGAAATTATTATGTGGAAAATATTTGTTTTAGGAATATCAACTATTGATCTATTATTGTCACAACAAAGGAGGTTTGCCAATATGAAAAAACGCCTATCAATCCTACTGATGGCTACAACCTTAATAGTAGCCACCCTGCCTTTATCTTTTACTAATGCCCATCCTGGCCGCACCGACAGCAGCGGTGGCCACTACGTTCGCACTTCTGGATGGGGATATCCCGTAGGATCGTACCACTACCATAACGGAGGGCCTGCTAGACCTTCAAAGAATAAACCTGCAGATATCGCAGATATAAAACTGGTACAGCAAAGGCTTAATGAGTTGGGCTATGATTGCGGGGAAGCAGATGGTATTAAAGGCGAAAAAACTGAACAAGCAATAAAAAACTTCCAATCCGATAAAGGACTAGAATCTGACGGAATTGTTGGCCCCAAAACTAAGGAAGCATTAGGATTATAAATCACAAACAACAAGGATCTACTAAGAGGGAATCACATCCTCACCGACCTTTGATCTCGGCGTATTCACTGTGAGGATGTTGTTTCTTGCCCACAAAGGAATTTTAATAAGGAGTGATTTTATTGAAAAAGATTATATTTCTCACACTAGTCATGCTGTTCTCTTTCTCTATTATTGCAAGTGCTACAGCCGGTGTAGATGTATGGGTTAATGGCCATTATCGCAGTGATGGTAGTTATGTAGACGGACACTATCGCAGTGATCCTGATGGAAATAAAGATAATAATTGGAGTACAAGAGGCAATGTAAATCCACATACAGGCGAGCGGGGAGACCGCTAAAAACATATAACTGTTTCTTTGTGGGCAAAAAACAATACATATTAGGAAATCCGTCTCAGTTTGTTACTATTAATTTGGAGCTGATAACATGGCATATATTCGAAAAATTGGGCTAACATGGTATTATACTGTCGATATTGGATTAACTCTGGAAGGAAAGCGAGACCAAAAGAAAAAAGGTGGTTTTAAAACTAAGAAAGAGGCTCAACTTGCAGCAGGAAAAATTGAAGATGAAGTAGCCAGCGGTTTATATATCCGAGAAACCGATACAACTTTTAAGGAATTTGTCGCTGAATGGCTTGAGCTATATAGCGATAACGTCAAAGAAAGTACGGTCCGTGTCCGGGAACATGAAATCGGTTGCTTAACCCGGCACATAGGCAAATTAACCAAAATGAAAGATATCACCATAAAGAAATATGAAAAATCCCTAAGTGCCTTAAAAAAAGAAGGTTATGCCGCCAATACTCTAGCCGGCATCCACGGCACCGCTAAAATGATATTTAAAAAGGCTATGGAGTTTAGGGTAATAAGATCTGATCCAACCCAATACGCCAAACTTCCCAGGGTACAAAAAACAGTTGAAGAATTAGAACAAGAGACCGAAATACCAAAATATCTTGAAAAAGAACAGTTGTCACTATTTCTTAAAAATGCTCAAAACAGGGGCTTAGAAGGTGACTACACGATTTTCTTAACACTAGCCTATACTGGCATGAGGGCAGGGGAACTATGCGCCTTAAAGTGGTCTGATATTGATTTCGACGAGCATACAATATCAATAACCAAGACATATTACAACCCCGGCAACAAAATCACCGCCTACAAGCTACAAACGCCAAAAACGCCAAGCTCTAAGCGCAATATTGAGATAGATGACATGGTGATTAAGGAATTACAACAACATCAGTCCAAGCAAAATATAGTTAAGATGGAGCATCGCAAAGAATGGCATGATAAGAAATTTGTCTTTGCTAAGACCGATAAGAACTATGGCTACCCCAACTATATAAAATTCGTGGAAAACAGAATGACGCGACTTTTAAAGACATCTAAACTACCTGAAGAATTAACCCCGCATTCTCTCCGTCATACCCATACATCATTACTGGCTGAAGCTGGAGTGGGATTAGAAGAAATTATGGAACGTTTAGGCCATTCTGATGACGAAATTACCCGAAAGGTATATCTGCACGTAACCAAGACAAAGAAAAAAGAGGCCTCGCAAAAATTCAGTGAATTAATGCGAAACCTCTAGTTTTTTAAGTGCTATGTGACTAAAATGTGACCATTTAGCATTGGGCGTTGTCTAGAATCCCGTATTTACTGGGGATTCTGGTACAACTTACATCATGCCGCCCATGCCGCCCATGCCGCCCATACCACCCATGCCGCCCATGGCAGCTGCTGCACCAGCGTCTTTTTCTGGCTTGTCAGCAATAAGAGTTTCTGTGGTAAGAACCATAGCTGCGATACTGGCAGCATTTTGCAATGCTGAGCGAGTAACTTTGGCTGGGTCAACAATACCAGCAGCAATCATATCAATATATTTTTCATTCAGAGCATCAAAGCCCTGACCTTTACCTGCTTTTTTAACATTCTCAACAACAACTGAGCCTTCTAAGCCAGCATTGTTAGCAATTTGACGTACTGGCTCTTCAATGGCGCGTCTAACGATTTGAACACCAGTTTTTTCGTCGCCAGTAAGTTTCAGGCTGTCTAAGCTGGACTGAATGTCGATGAAAGTAGTACCACCACCAGCTACAATGCCTTCTTCAACAGCAGCGCGAGTTGCATTAAGAGCATCTTCAATGCGCAGTTTCTTTTCTTTGAGTTCTACTTCAGTAGCAGCACCGACTTGGATAACAGCTACGCCGCCAGCCAGTTTAGCCAGACGCTCTTGCAGTTTTTCTTTGTCGAAATCGGAAGTGGTTTCTTCGATGTGGGCGCGAATTTGACCAACGCGTTTTTTGATTTCTTCCGCTTGACCGCTGCCATCAATTACAGTGGTTACTTCTTTGGTTACACGCACTTGACGAGCGCGTCCAAGATCTTCCAGAGTTACACTGTCAAGCTTACGGCCGAGTTCCTCAGTAATAACAGCACCACCGGTAAGAACAGCAATGTCTTCCAACATAGCTTTTCTGCGGTCGCCGAAACCAGGAGATTTTACAGCTACCGCACGGAAGGTGCCACGGAGTTTGTTAACAACCAAGGTAGCCAGGGCTTCACCTTCTACGTCTTCAGCAACAATTAAGAGTTCCTTACCTTGCTGAACAACTTTTTCGAGTACCGGCAGCAAATCAGCAATAGCGCCAATCTTGCGGTCAGTAATAAGAATATACGGGTCATTTAAAACGGCTTCCATTTTATCAGGGTCAGTAACCATGTATGGGGAGATATAACCACGGTCAAATTGCATACCTTCCACAACGTCAAGGTCGGTACCCATGGTTTTGGATTCTTCAACAGTGATAACGCCGTCTTTACCAACTTTTTCCATAGCTTCTGCAATCAAAGTGCCAATTTCTGCATCACCAGCTGAAATAGAAGCAACTTGGGCGATAGCATCTTTGGTTTCTACTTTTTTAGAGCTTTTCTTAATTTCGTCAACAAGTACATTTACTGCCTGTTGAATACCTTTTTTAAGAATCATAGGATTAGCACCGGCAGCAACATTTTTCATGCCTTCACGAATCATAGCTTGTGCCAGCAAAGTAGCGGTAGTAGTACCGTCACCAGCAATATCATTAGTTTTGGTAGCAACTTCTTTTACAAGCTGTGCTCCCATATTTTCAAACGGATCTTCCAAATCAATGTCACGAGCGATAGTTACGCCGTCATTAGTGATAGCCGGAGCACCGAATTTCTTATCAAGCACTACGTTACGGCCTTTAGGTCCTAAAGTAACTTTAACAGCATTAGCCAGTGCGTTTACGCCTCTTTCGAGTGCCCGGCGTGCTTCTTCGTCAAACAAAATTTGTTTAGCCATTTATGTATTACCTACCTTTCACTTTATAATAAAATTAGCTGATTACTAAATTATAGCCAGGATGTCTCTTTCGCTGATGATGAGGTACTCTTTGCCTTCAACCTTGACTTCTGTGCCGGCATATTTTGAGAAAATAATTTTGTCGCCAACATTAACATCCAAGGCAACCTTTTGGCCATTTTCCAGAGTTTTGCCTGTCCCAACAGCTACAATTTTACCCTCTTGCGGTTTCTCCTTAACGGTGTCAGGAAGAACAATACCACTCTTAGTCATTTCTTCCTTTGCCAAAGCTTCAATCACTACTCTGTCGCCTAATGGCTTAATCATGTAAAGAACCTCCCTTTATGGTGTGTTATATAAATTTATTTGGTTGTTGTTAGCACTCGCTTAAGTCGAGTGCTAATCCCATAATTTATAATATAAAATTATCCGTGAAAAATCAAGGGGATTTGCGTAAAAAGTAGATAAAAATTTAAAAAATTTCTAGAAACAGTAAAGCAGAGACAATATAGTCTCTGCCCTGGCATAAAAAATGGTCTATCCGATGACCAAGTTGCTCTAAGACTCCCGCTTCTACAAGCGGGAGTTATACCCTAAAGGGCACAGGCGAGCAACTAAGTCCCTGGATAGGTTCGACTAAACTTCAGATGGGGTTAAACCCCCATCTGAAGCTAAGTCTCACTTTATCTTTTACGGGTAGCCGACTCCACAATGGCTACCGCTACGTCCCTGATTGATTTTCGTTTACTCATGCTGTACTGCTGAATACGACGGTAGGCCTCAGTTTCAGATAAACTGTAGGCATCCATCAAAATACCCTTAGCCCGGTCAAGTATTTTCCTAGTTTCCAGTGAGTTTTTAACTTCCTCCAGTTCCCGCTCTAATTCTGCAAACTCTCTAAACCGCGACAAAGCAATTTCCATTGCGGGAAACAAGTTAGCCTCTTTTACCGGCTTGACCAGATAGGCGAGTACCCCCGAGTCTTTGGCCTTTTCTACAATTTCCTTCTGACTGAAAGCAGTTAAAAGCAATACAGGCGCCAGTTTTTCATTGGAGATAATTTTAGCAGCAGTGATGCCGTCCATTTCAGGCATTTTGATATCCATAACAACAAGGTCAGGGTGGCATTTGCGGGCCAGTTCTACCGCTTTCACACCGTCTGTTGCCTCACCCACTACAGTATGTCCGGCTTCTTCTAATATCTCTTTAAGGTCCATCCGTATGATTGATTCATTATCTGCAATTACTATCCGCAAAGCGTCCATATTATACCTCCTTGACCTCTTTAGCGCCTTCCATTAGACGGGGAATGGTGATAAAGGCATGCGTTCCGGAACGGGAAAAAAGGCGGAATTTTCCCCCAAGATCGTTTTCGATCAGTGTCCGGACAATCTGTAGACCCAGACTATTGGTATTTTCAAGGCAAAAATTCGTAGGTAGGCCAATACCGTCATCATAAATATCAATCTGATAATTCTCCGGTGTTGTCGCAATATCTACGCCAATAAGTCCCTCTTTACGACCCACGAATCCATGCTCAATCGCGTTTTGAATCAGTTCATTTATGACTAAGGCCAGACTACTAGCCTGTTCTGACGGTAAAATAACAGTTTCCCCATTAAGTACGGTTTCAATATTAAAATTAGGTTCAAGCATGTTCTGAATTACTAGATCCAAAATATTTTTGGTAACCTCAGCCACATCAATAAAGCCTCTGTCCTGTTGAGATAAAAACTCATGCACGACCGATATACTCAAAATCCGGTTAACGCTTTCTCTGAGCGCCGCCTTGACTTCTGGCGTCTTGGTTCGTCTGGACTGCAATCTAAGCAAACTAGCAATTGTTTGTAGATTATTTTTAACCCGGTGATGTATCTCTTGAATTACAGCTGATTTTATCAGTAATTCTTTTTCCTTTTTTCGGACTTCAGTAACATCGGCAATAATAAATACGGTACGTGACACCAAACCGCCGACAAAAATGGGAATAGCCCGCTGTACCAAAATCATGTTACCCGACTCAAATTCTTTTTCCATTAACTGACCTGTAGACAATGCCTGTTGGGCCAACCGCATATTGACTTGGCGATCAGATACCCGTCGTCCAATAACCCGGTTGATACCGAGAACTTTGTAAATGGCATCAGCTGCTGAATTGGCAAACATAATATAACCGCGTTCGTCAATGATAATAATGCCGTCACGGGTACCCAATGGCCGATACAGCTTATGCCCCAGCGTTTGACCGGCTGTTGCCATTGTTAAAAGCATAGATGCTGTTTCTACCAGCATGCCATGTCCATCAGCGCCAGCCTCCTGGTTACTGGTCTCAAAACTTGCGGCCGCAATAATTTTCCCTGTCCCGTCTTGTATGGGATAGACCCGCATTTCGAGTGCATCCATACCAAGCGCCCACTCACGCTGCCCGGCAATAGGAGTACCAGAGGCAAGCGTTCGCCATATTAACGGCTCTTCTCCTGCTTGTACCGTACTACCAAGAATGTTGGTTTTAAAAGCAATATAACTGGTATTGGGTTTAGCCTGGGCAACAATAGCCAAAAAATTTTCACTGCGTGCCTGAGTATACAGCGTAACCTGCGCATGAGCAAGGTCAGCTGCTAATCCCAGTACACTTGCCGCATTCTCAATCACTTGTATTTGCGCTGCGCTTAAGACGGTTATTTTTTGGCAAACATCGACAACTACGCCCATAAACTTTCCCCCGTTCAATATTGAACTCCAAGCCGTTAGTCTTTATGTATTCAACTGTACCGACAAAAATTCCTTGTTAGCTGGTACCAAGTTGGCTAAAGAACGCGCCACTATCTTAATCCACAACTAACAACCATGTTATCCCGAAGTTATCCACAATATCCACAGACTTATACACAATCAAACTATCGATATACAACTGTAATTACCCACTTTGCACAAAGTTACCCACATTATCCACAATTGTTGTTTTATTGTTTTCCACATTGCTTGTGACCTAATGTAAGTGTGGGCACAGCATTAAGATTAAGATCAGCAAAATCCTCCACCAAATACTGATAATAGGCACGGCAGGCAATCATCGCTGCGTTATCTGTGCAAAGCACCGGCGGCGGATAAAAAAATGCAATTCCCTGCTGAGTGGTCGCTGCGGCTAATTCAGCTTTCAGGTATGAATTGGCGGCTACCCCACCAGCTAGGACTAGCTGCTTAGCACCTACGTGCTGGGCTGCAGCTATGGCCTTCATGACTAATACGTCTACAACGGCGGCCTGAAAGCTAGCGGCTACATCAGGAATACTAACTGCTTCCCCACGTTGCGCAGCAGTATGTAAATAGTTTAATACCGCTGATTTTAACCCACTAAAGCTAAAGGCAAATTTATTCTCCCCTGTTAGATCGGAAAACGCCCGGGGAAAAGCAATAGCGGTAGGCTTACCCTCTTTAGCGGCATTATCAATATGCGGACCTCCAGGATAGGGAAAATTCATAACCCGGGCAATTTTATCAAAAGCTTCCCCTGCCGCGTCATCGCGGGTTTGACCTAAAAGTTCCAGTTCATTATAATCCTTGATGTGAATGAGTGAAGTATGACCACCTGACACTACCAGGGCCACAAAAGGCGGTTTGAGTTCATTATGTGCCAAAAAATTAGCAAAAATGTGTCCTTCTAAATGATTGACACCAATCAGTGGTTTATCAAGAGCAAAAGCTAAAGCCTTAGCTGTCGCTACGCCCACTAAGAGCGCACCGACTAATCCCGGACCATAGGTAACACCAATGGCGTCGACGGCCCCGAGGGTAATTCCAGCTTCTACCAAAGCCTGATCAATAACTGGTATAACATGTTCAATATGTTTGCGCGAGGCTATTTCGGGTACAACGCCACCAAATTTTTGATGTGTCGGCACCTGCGATGAAATAATATTGGCTAAAATTGTACGCCCGTTCGCAACAACAGCTGCCGATGTTTCATCACAGCTTGTTTCTATAGCCAATGTTAGACTTTGCTTCATAAGGACAGACCTCCATCATATGTCTGCTAATTATTACATGATCGAAATGATGTATTTAAATCGTGAAAGCGAGCCACATTAAAGCCAAGGACAGCAACATACAGTCCACGAAAGGAGGTGCATATAAATGGCACGCTCGAATAAACCTGTAAACCCAGGAGCTGAAAACGCTCTCGACCAGATGAAAATGGAAGTGGCTAATGAATTAGGGATTTCCGAGCGCGTTCGTAGCCAAGGTTGGTCAACGATGACTTCTGCCGACTGCGGCCGCGTAGGTGGTCACATGGTTCGTAAAATGATTGAGCAGTATGAATCTACTCTCCGATAGATTTTAAAGCGCAGGGCGGCTCCAGCCGCCCTGTCGCTTTATTTTATCACCTTTGGATATACTGGCGCATATGTTAAATTACACAATCACCCTTTGGGGGCTGCGAATATATCACGCGGCCCCCGTTTTTTTATAGTTTGTCCAGCCACATAATAAGAGCATCTTCACCTAGTTCGGCATAATAGTTAGGCCGAAGACCGCGTTCAACAAAGCCGCGGCGCGAATATAGTTTGCGTGCTGGTACATTGGATGGACGAACTTCGAGCGTCATACTGACTGCCCCTAACATTTTGGCGGTAAGAATCATGTGTTCTAAGAGCAACGAACCATAGCCTGCTCCCTGGTGTTCAGGCAAGAGGGCAATATTAGTGACATGTGCTTCATCCAGCACTAGCCAAAAGCCGCCATAACCTACCAGTTTACCATCCTCCACAACTACCAGATAGTGCGCCAAATCATTACTAGTTATTTCTTCTTCAAAGGCAGCGCGCGACCAGGGAGTAGTAAATGCCCTATTTTCTACAACTAATACAGCGTCAAGATCTGACTCCTGCATCCGTCTGATACTTATTTCAGCCACTAGCAATGCTCCTGAGCTTGCCGCCGTTCCCATAATACTTCTGCCTCTGAGCGTCTGATATATAGCGGCTCCAGGGCGGCTACATCATGCCTGATACCCTGACCATACATAACTTGCGCCATAACGGCCACGCTGCCGGCGCGAGGCATAATAACATGGGGCGGTACAGGGTGAACAATATCTGCTTTATGCATAACAGCCGCCTCCCCCAGCATTAGGGCTGGCTTCTCCAGTTTTACAAGCTCAGCCTGAGCCGCCGCAAAAGCCAGCACGCGGGGTGGCTGTATTTCATAAACAGCATCCTCACGCCATTCATATAGCCCTACATATACATTGCCCTTTTGGGCATCAAGCATCGGTGCCAAAATTACTCCCGGAACCGGACAGGAAAATGCCAGCGCTGCTAGGGTAGGCACACCGATAAGCGGAATATTTAGCGCATACGTCAGTGCTTTTGCTGTCGCTAAGCCAATTCTAAGACCAGTAAATGAACCTGGCCCGATACTTACAGCAACTGCCTTCAAGCTAGTCTGTGTTATTTCAGCCATATTGAGCAAACTGGCAATATGAGGCATGAGCCTCTCTGAATGGGTTTTTCGAGTCTGAATCATAAGTTCAGCCACCAACGTGTCCGTTGTAGCAATGGCCACACTAGACACCAGGGTGGCTGTATCAATAGCTAGAATCGGCAACCTGTTTCAACTCCTCACACAGCATTTGATACCGCTCCCCCTCGGCCTTGAGATTAATAACCCGCTCATCTGGCAATTCACCATAGTCCAAGGTCAGCCATAAGTGTTCTTTTGGCAAAAACTCAAGGAATTTCTCGGGCCATTCGATAATAGCAATTCCACCGGCCTCTACATAATGATCAAAACCAATATCCTCAAGCTCTGCCGGATGTTCGAGACGGTATAAGTCAAAATGATAGATAGTAACGTCTTGTCTGTCAGCGGTCTGACCATCGTAAACATTAAGAACAGTAAAAGTAGGACTGCTTACAACGTCAGCGACCTGCAGTCCTGCCGCAATCCCCTGACTTAGCAAAGTCTTACCGGCGCCAAGGTTGCCGGACAAACAGATAACATCACCCGGCTTGAGATACTTGGCCAAAGCCTGTCCAAAATCATAAGTTTCATCCGCCGATGTAGTTTTGCCTACTAGTATAGCAGTGGGCTCCTCCTCGCGGAAGTGGTTATAACCTCTGGCTTCAAGGTCCTGCACGCCGCCTGCTTCATCAACTAAGATCACGCCCTGACTGCTGTCAACAATCTCACCTATTCTGACTAGCTGCAACTCTGGCCGGGCAACCAACAGTTCCTCATATTTTCTTGGCTCCATAGTAAACAAGAGTTGAAAATCTTCGCCACCATATAGTGCGTAATCAAGTGCCGTTTTACCTAAATTTGCGGCCATTTCTTTTAGCTCGACCGCTAGTGGAATTTGCGCAGCGTACAGCGTTACACCCACACCACTGGCTTTGGCTATTTCATGCGCCTCGCTGGCTAAGCCATCACTAATATCATCCATACTGGTGGCTCCGGCTTCAGCCAAAATAGCTCCGGTTTTAACCTGTGGCTGAGGAGATAAATGGGCAGTAACGAGCGTCCAGGCAAAATCAAAATCCTCCCACTCACCAACTGACAATAATTCCAGCCCTGCCGCTGAATTTCCCAGCCAACCGGTAACTGCTACAATATCGCCAATCTGAGCCCCTGAACGTCTCACTAAATTAACTGGCGCAACCTCACCAGTTACTGTAACATTGATCACAAGCCCCTGAGGACTGGATACAGTATCACCACCAACAATATTAACACCAAACTCATGGCAGATCTCTTTCATGCCCTGATATAGATTTACAACAAAATCTACCGATGTTGACGGAGGCAAGGCCACCGACACTACAGCGTGGCGAGGTACACCGCCCATAGCGGCAATATCACTTAAATTAACAGCAATTGCTTTATAGCCAAGCTGCCAGGGAGTTGTTGTTGCCAAGTTGAAGTGTACAGATTCAACTAGCATATCAGTAGTCACCAGCATTAATTGCCGGGGTGTTGGCAGTAATACTGCAGCATCATCGCCAATCCCAAGAACCACGCTGCCATGGTCACTAATCGTATCTTGTTTTATTAAATCAATCAGACCAAATTCCCCGAGTTTTGTAAGCTCATTCATTGAAACACCACCTTCTCTGGCTGCGTAATGCTTCTAATAAATTCTCTTTTATGCAAGTATTTCCTGCAAGGATAGTATGCCACACCACGAAAAAAAGTTGTATGCTAGCAAGGATTTATCCCTATCAATACCAAAAACAGCAGTCTTCTGCACCGAAGAGCTGCTGTTTTTTTACTATTTTTTAATAATTTTTTCTGAACGGCTCAGCGGTTCACTTGTATCCATATGACCGGAAATGGTCTCAATTTTTTTGCCGTTAACCATAATCTGTACCTGTTGAATATCCGGAAACTCAGTAAGAGTATTCACGATAGCGCCTACCAACAAAATTTCGCTGGCAGAACCGCCACCATTTTTCTTGACTAATTTGTCATTAAAATCCGCATAAGCAATATGTTCTTTGACAGTTACGTTTTTTATTTGGGTTCCCGCCGGTATAACACCAACAAGCTCAGGATTTTGGGGTCCTGCCTGTAACAGTTCAATAGCTGTACGGGCCGGATGACTGTTGACAGGTACCTTGTGCGTTTCCGGTACCAGATACATCGCATCTTTAGTAGCATGGTAAACGACAATCTGCATTGTCGGCTCCGGCTCAGCAGTAGCATTACCGGCTGGTTGCGATTGTTCAACCAGCTTGTTATCAGGAGTTGCCGGTGTCGGTTGACTGCCAGGAGCAGCATTATCACACCCTGCAATCATAAGCACTAAGGCCATTAGCGTAGCCATTATAAACAATCTAATCGTTTTCATCATACCCACCTCTTTAGTTTAGCTTGGCAGCTTGGTCAAAAAACCGTTCCAGCCCCCGTACTATTCCTAGAGCCATTTTCTGTTGAAACCCGGGTGAGCTTAAAAGTTTTTCTTCATTTGGGTTGGAAATAAAGGCCAGCTCCACAAGTGCTGCCGGCATCTGGGTTCGCTTAATCACATAAAAGTTGGCTGTTCTAGCTCCGCGATCCTGCAAATTGCCAGCGTCAATCAGACTTGTTTGCAACGCTTCAGCCATCATGGAATCATACAACGTTTTTTGATAATAATACGTTGTCGTTCCACCTGCAGCGGGATTAGAGAAAGAATCGGCATGAATACTTAAAAATATATCAGCCTTACGATTGTTTCCTACCGAAGAACGGGCTTTAAGTTCCTCAACATCAGTCGCGTCCGGACCAAAAACATCACGGTCATCTTGGCGCGTCATAATAACCCTGGCTCCTGCTTTTTCCAATAAATCCTGTACATTCTGGGCCACCGCCAAAGTCGCAGTCTTTTCCTGATATCGAGTAGGACCAATAGCTCCCGGATCGCTACCACCATGACCAGGATCAATAACAATTACTTTATCCTTAAGTCCTGCCGTAAAAGAAAAATCAGGCAGCGGAAGAGGCTTATTGATATCCACAACGACCCGGAATGGTCGATTTGCTTTCGCATCACTAGGCAGCGTAAATACCTTGTAATCGCCCGCTTCAACCTTCAACGGCAAATCAAAAGTCACCGTAGTATCCTTACCACTAACATCAAAGCTAACCTTCTCAACAACTTTTCCGTCAAAAGTAAGATCTGTAACGTCTGTTCCTGGGGTTGTCCCTTTAACAGTCACAACCAGACGAGGCGTAGGCGCGTTAATAACTACACCACTGGCCTTAACAGGGCCGGACACATCCATAACCAGCCGCAGCTTAGCAGCGCCGGTAATAGCTTCCGTATGATCAGCCCACCGAACTTTGCTAAGTTCTAAACCGTCCTGCCCAGGCGCTATTGCAGCCGAAACAGCATATAGACCTGTCCACGAAGTAACAAACAGGGTAAGCAACAACAACAACACTATTTTTCGCAATAAAGGCACCTCCAAACCGCGAAGTGTCTTTATTGTATTCGTGTTAATTGTCAAAATTCCTGCAGGACTGCAGTCCCAAATCTATTAAAATTTAATATATGCTCTACATTTGTAGAATATTACAGTTATTGACTGCTATTCCCCTGATTCTGTCGAGTAATCTGTTCAAAAAGTTCATCCACTTCGGCCTGTGCCTGCTTTGTAGCCTCGACATCAACGGTTATCTCTATCGCCAAGACATCTCCCTCTTTAGACGCTGGTAATAGCTTGTTGGGCCAATTCACACTGATCTCCTGCTCTCCAGCCAAAAGCACCGCCTTGCTTCCTTCAAAACGATCAATTACAGCTCTAATCTTCATGGCTACCGCTCCTTCGTAATTGTGTACGCTTTTCCATCACTGACAACCGTTAGCGTGCCATCAGTATCAGTACGATATACATCGATTTTTTTATCGTTATATTTCTTTAATGTAGATGGATGCGGGTGATGATAGTCATTGTTGGCACCCACTGAAATAAATGCTGCTTCTGGCGTTACGGCCTGCAAAAAGGCCACCGAAGAAGATGACCGACTGCCATGATGACCACTCTTTAACAGTGTGCTTTTTAGCGCAGAGGCATCTTTTTTGAGCATACGTTCTTCCGCTTCACTTTCCGCATCGCCAGTCAGTAATAGGGAGAAATTACGATACACCAGTTTAGCCACAATGGAGTTATTATTCAAATCAGGCTCACTACCACCAATAAAGGGGGCCTCAGGCGCCAACACCTTAAGGTTTATCTCATTTCCCAAATCAATTGTCATACCAGCACTAACTACTGTAAAAGGAATATTCTTTTTTTGAATCTGGGTTAGATATTGCTTGTATAAGTTTGATGTGCTTTTCTGGCCGCTATCATATATTTGCTTAACCGTGAATTGTTGAAATACGGCTGCTACACCACCAATATGATCAGCATGTGGATGGGTAATAATCAGTTTGTCGATTGTAGTAATCCCCTGGCTTTTTAGCATACTGACAAGTTTATCTCTAGCCGGGACATCGCCTGTATCAACAAGCACTATCTGATCCTTAGCACGAATAAGAATAGCATCTCCTTGCCCAACATCTAATACCTGAATGGTAAGCGGCGCATTGGCTGCCACTAGGGCATTACTACCAGACTGTACACCTTTACTAGTACCACCGCTACACCCGGCCATAAAAAACAGTGAAAAAACGGTCACAACCAGGACCAGCCATGACCACTTACGAATGATGTTCATTTTATCTCTCCCCCGATATGTAAATCCTGCCTTCTAAGTCTCCCCTGCTACTTAGAAGTGGCCCAGATGCTAGGCGCACCGCAAAAACGCGCAGCGCCGCGTACTGGGTGTGTACGCAAGCAAGCATTTTGAGGAGCAACGACGCAGATGGGTGCTTATAAGTAGCAGGCTAAACTAAAAATAGGCAGTCGCCCGCCTATCCCAAAGTCAAAGTTGAACCAAGCCAATGCTTATCCGTACTGCCTCGTCCACTTTATTCATGATTTCTTCGCTCAAATGGGTTACCTTATCCCGCAGACGCCGCTTATCAATAGTACGCAGCTGTTCTAATAATACAACAGAGTCTTTTTCAAGATTATATTGCTTGGCACTTACTTCAACATGGGTGGGTAACTTCGCCTTAGAAATCTGCGAAGTAATGGCCGCGACAATCACTGTTGGGCTGTATTTATTACCAACATCATTCTGTATAACCAATACCGGTCTGTGGCCACCCTGCTCTGAGCCTACCACCGGACTAAGATTAGCATAATAGATATCCCCACGTTTGACAATCATCCTTATTCACGCTCCGCCAGTAGGCCAGGCATTAGCTCAAACGTGTCAACATCTGCCAATAAGCCTTCCTCAGCTAATGTCAGGTTAATGACTGCCATTTCCTGATAACCTTTTTTCATCATATCGCGTACGGCTTTTCGCTTGCGGTCTTCAATATAAAGACGCATGGCATCCCGGACAAACTGACTTCTGCTTAATTTGTCCATAGCTATTATGCCATCAACTTCTTGTAACAATGCATTTGGAATACTTATCATAATTCGCCGTAATTCGGCCACACCATCACCCCCGCCAGTATGGAGCATATTAAAAGATAGTATTATTATATAAGCACTGCTATACCAGTGTCAACTTTTTTATATACTTTAGCAGTTCTTTATGCCATACAATGCCGCCGGTACAGCTTTAATTAGATCGGTTGCTGCCATTCCCACCATCCCAGCTTGCGCAGCAATATCTCCGGCCAGACCATGAACATACACGCCAGCTACAGCGGCGTCATGGCTTGACATACCTTGAGCAATCATCGCCGCAATAATACCAGTAAGCGCATCACCAGTACCGCCAGTAGCCATACCAACATTGCCTGTAGTATTAATATATACTTCACCATCAGGAAATGCAACAATTGTATGTGCTCCTTTTAAAACAACAATGCTGCCCCATTCTCTTGCCGCTTGCCGCGCTATAGTTACACGATCAGAATTTACCGCTTGAGCTGAAAGTCCTGTCAATAGCCCCATTTCGCCGGGGTGTGGTGTCAATACCGGCAACGCCGTACACTCAGTTAGCAAATCTGTATAGCCAATCAAAGCATATAAGGCATCAGCATCAATAACCAAGGGGCACTCCACTGTAGTAATCGCGGCTCGTACCGCTGCCACTGTCGCTTCATGACGGCCAATTCCGGGACCAATTGCCACCACATCATTCTTCGCCGCCAGCGCAGCAATTTCGGCCACAGCATCCTGGCTCATACCGCCGGTTGCAGTTTCGGAAAGTGCCGTTGTCATGACTTCAGTCAACTTCACAGCCACTACATTTTGAATACTAGCAGGAGTAGCCAAAGTAATCAGCCCCGCCCCTGCTCTGAGGGCAGCCTCGGCTGTCATGGCTGCTGCCCCGCTTAAACCGCGTGAACCAGCCACCACGGCTAACCGCCCATTTAACCCCTTATGGGTATCTGGGCTACGCTGCGGCAATATGGTACGGACAGCACCGGCCATTAGTATATTTTGTTTAATCTGTTGCTGAGTCACAATAGCTGTGGGAATACCAATATCAGCTACCATCAGTTCGCCGGCAAACTCTGCTCCGGGATATAGAAACAGCCCCGGTTTCGGCAGACAGAAAGTTACAGTATGGGCGGCCCGCACTGCTTTTCCACAAATCCGGCCAGTATCAGCCTCTACACCAGAAGGAATATCAACAGCGACAACCAATTTGCCAGCGGCATTAATACTATCAATAACCCTAGACATGTCACCGCCAACTTCACCACGAAACCCTGTGCCTACTAATGCATCTACTAAACAATCCGCAAAAGTAGCCGCTACTCGAACCTTATCCCAGTCGCGCTCACTTGCAATCTCTATAATATCTATATTCATCTTTTCAATTATGTCAAGATTGATGCGGGCATCGCCACTTACTGACGCCTTTTCACCAAGCAAAAAAACCTTTACTTTCGCGCCTTGATTAACAAGGTGCCTGGCAATAACATAGCCATCACCACCATTATTGCCCTTTCCCGCAAAAATACAAAACTTTCGCTCTGACAACACTTCCATAATTGACTCCAAATGTCGTACAACCGCCACTCCGGCATTCTCCATTAATACTGCTCCTGGAATACCATAGTCGCTAATTGCAATACGGTCAATCTCTCGCATTTCTGCCGCTGTTGCTGCTTTCATTATTTATTACCTCCCTCTAAAACCGCCTGTGCGGCCGCATATTCCTGGGCATGTGTCAACGAAATATGTAGGACAGTAACCCCTAGCTTGGCAGCTAATACAGCAAAGCTACCATGTAAAATAATCTCCGGCTTACCGCCATCTCCGATGATAACTTCAATATCCCGGATATTCCCGCCAGCAAAACCACAGCCAAGTGCTTTGGCTACTGCTTCTTTAGCAGCAAATCGTGCAGCAAACGAAGCCGCCTGCTGCACACCACGGCTAGAGCAGTAAGCCGCTTCAGCAGCCGTAAATACTCGTTTTATAAATGAATCGCGGGCAATAGCCGCCTTGATCCGCTTTATCTCAATAATATCAATACCAATACCAATAACCATGTCATCACCTACCACAAAATTACAACTATAATTATATACCAATTTTTTTAAAAACCAAATAGAAAAAAGCGAGACTACTTCACAACCATGCGCAACTGACGAAAGAGACATCCCGCTCCCTTTTGGTCATTGCGAACATAGCGTGGTAATCCCACCTTGTTTACTACTCTGTTATTATTATAGCCTCCAGCTCATCGCCACACTACGTAGCAGCGCGGCGCAACAGATATAAGCCTGTCACAAGTGCCGCAATATTAGGCAGCCATGCGGCAAGCATCGCCGGTAGAACACCATTTTGCCCCATAGTTGTACCGACAGTCATAACCATATAATATAAAAAAATGATAATAATACTATAACCCAGCCCACTTGCCGAACTGGTCCGCGGCGAGCTTAATGCCAGTGGTGCGCCAATGAGAGCGAAAAACAGACAAGCTGACGGAATAGCAGCCCGTTTATGCAATTCGATCAAATAAGCATTTTTTTTGCGCTCACCATCAGGCAGCTTGGCGGCAGCGCGCTTTAGTTCGCGGATTGTCATTTCATCGCTGTGTTTTTGCTCTGATACCTTAGCAGTTTTATTTTCAACAGGAAGATACTGCTGGTTGAAAAACATGGTCCTCGAACTATCAGATGATACAATATCCTGGATAGCGCCATTTTCAAGAGCCATGCCCCCATCATAGCGAACTGCTGTATCAGCAGTCTCGATACGCACTGGACGGTTATTTTCAAATTCCTGAACAGTTACCTGTTGCATAACCGCAGTAGTCTCATCGTAGCGGCGGGCATAAGTCAAACGCCCAATACCGTCCTTGGATTTTTCCAATATCACCATATGTTCCTGACTTTTGGGCCGGGTATTGCCTTTAATCTCAGTATTGATCGTTGCATTATAAGCCTCATTAGCTGCAGGAACCACAGTTTCACTAAAAACTACAGCAAAAGCGCTAATAAAGAACGCCGTAATTAAAACAGGCGCAGTCAGCCGATAAAAGCTGAGTCCCGCTGCCCGCATCGCAATAAGCTCAGACGAAGCAGACAGCCTGCCGTAACATAATAGCGTTGCCAGCAAGGTGGACATTGGAAATGTCAGCACAACAACCCCAGGCAAACTATAGATAAACAACTTAGCAACAACAACCGTTGATGCACCAAATTTACTGATATACTGCGCAATTCGATACATTGTGCCGCCACCAACAAACATACTAGAAAATGCGCAAACACCAAAGATAAACGGCCACATCAACTCAGTAATAATGTACTTATCAAGTATTCTCACGGCATTGTCCTTTCTGGTAAGATAAATGAATCATGCTGCTTAAGCCAATTATTTACCGCAAACCAAGCCAAACCTATACCAAAAATAACGCCAGCTGTCACCTGCAAACCCGTATGAGCACTTGTTTCGATCCGCGACCAGGAAATAACTACTGCGCAGCCATACCACAGCCAGGACATCCGCGGATAAAACACAGATAACAAAAATGCCATGGCAAAAGCATGGGTAGCATGCCCACTGGGAAAACCACTTGGAATACCATTAGGCCGCAGGGACCATTCACCTAAATCAACATATTTGAGCAAATGAACAATTGTCCATACCGCAGCATCTACTTTGATTACCAGATAAAAAAGGCTTTTACACTTCTTTTTATAGGCCACCCAACACAAAATCGCATTACCAACAACCAAAAACGCATCATTGCCAATACCGCTAAATAAGTTGGCGACAATTAGAATCTCATTCATACCGCTTTGGCTAACCGTGAGAGCAATCAAAATCATAACCATGCCAACAATAGCCGCAAACCTCATGTTTTGAAACAAAAGGCTGTTGCGGCTGGAAACCATATCATTCTCTTTCATGATAAGTACCTCCATTACTTTTTGCCGCTAAAGCCATATGGTAAAGGATACTGTCCTTTAAAATTTCGTCCATAAAAAACTGCTACATCAAATTGAGGCTGCCCCTGACGGTAAATAGGAACATTGCCCTTAAACTCTATCGTTTCAAAGTACGGAGCCAGCTCTTTTTGGACATCAGCCATATTCCGCTGTCCAATAATCAAGGCATTCTTACCATAGAAATCGGCAGGATTATGCATAAAGGCAAAGTGATGCGGTTCATTGGTCAGACATAAGAGTGGCAGCGTACCACCCATAACATAATCGATCTTACCTGCATCAATCCAGTGTCTTGCGATAAGAAACTCTACCGTAAGTGAACTGTCCAAAAAGCCGCGTTCTACCAGACTTTTGGGCAAACTTGCCCAATTAAGCGCCTCCCAGGAAGGGTCACCCTTAGTAAACCAGTCTGGTTTTGCTGTCTTCAGCCAGCCATTAGCCGTATGACTCCCCAAAACAATAGCAATGATAACAAAAACAGTAACAGAAAAAATCAGCCAACTACGCACTGAGCGGCGACCAAACTGGATCCACCCGGCAACAGCTTGACCCAAGAGCGGAAACACCAATAAATATCCTGGTGCCTGCCAATGGAAAAGTCCCTGTGCTCCCCATAAAGTAGCAATAGTGAATAATATGATCGGCCCTGAAGCCAGACAACACAAAAACCAGCGTTTATCCTGCAACCCACTAAACCTCGACCTGGCAGGACCACGGCTAATTCCTTTGACAAACTGCCAGATAAGTGGCAACCAAATCCACGGCAGTACCCACACTGCCTGTCCGGCAATATTAGCAAGCATCTTTCCTGGGTAAAACCCGCTAACTGCCCCACGGCTACCTTGGAACACAAAAGAAACCCAGTCATGCTGAGCATTCCAAATCAACACAGGCGAAAAAACGACAAAAGCAATACTAACAGCCAGATACGGCCCTGGTGTTGCCAGGACCCAGCGGCGATCCCGACTGGTGATTAAGTAAATAAACAGACCGACGACTAACAGCACCGCATGATATTTACTCAAAAGCCCCAGCCCTAAAAACACCCCGGCAACCAGCCACAAAGCTAACGATTGACCGCGTTCTGGCGGGAAAAACAGCTGACTGAGTAAATAAACTACAACCATCAGGCAAAACATCAGCGGACCATCAGGCAATAACCAACCACCGCCAGTCAAGCCAAACACAGCTGAGACATTGAGCAGCAGCGCTGCCCACACACCAGCCCATTCACTAAACAGTCTGGCAGTAAGCCGGTACGAAAGCCAAGTCGTCCCCGCAAACAATAAAATAAACGGCAAGCGCAGAATCGCTGGATTCTCACTGCCAGTTACATATGTTGTCAACCAAATTATCCATAAGTGCAACGGCGGATGATCAAAATAGCTTAGGCTTAACTGCCTGGCAACGGCTGTGACATAGGTCTCATCAACCCCCAGGCCAATAGTTGCACCTAGCGCCAGGCGTACCACACAGCCAGCAATAATTATCAGCCATACCGCACTAAACGGCGAGAATATAATCGGCATAGAAATCTCCTTTAGGGCTTAACCGGTTTGATCTGAGCAGCTTTCATACTTGCTTGGGCCGCCCTGAGCTTAAGCACCATCCATATCGCTTCCCGAAAGATGGACGAAGACATCTTAGATTGACCTTCTGCCCGCTCTTCAAATACAATAGGAACCTCTTTAATTGTAAAGCCTAATAAGAAGGCTCGATATGTCATCTCTATCTGAAAAGAATACCCGTTTGACTTAACATCGTCAAGGTTAATTGTTTCCAGCACCTTGCGACGAAAGCACTTAAAACCACCAGTAAGATCATGAAAGGGCAAGCTGAGAATCGTACGGGAGTACAAACTGCCGCCCAGACTGATAAAACGGCGAAGCAGACTCCAGTTAGTTACACCGCCGCCAACAACATAACGGCTGCCTAAAACAACATCACAATCAGTAATCGCTGTCAAAAATTCAGGCAAATACTTGGGATTGTGCGAAAAATCTGCATCCATTTCAAAAATAAACTCATATTCCCGTTCTAATGCCCATTTAAAACCAGCAATATAAGCAGTACCCAAGCCTAACTTGCCTGAGCGTTTTAAAATAAATAGACGCCCCTGATATTCACTTGCCATAAGGGTTTCAATCAGATCACCCGTACCGTCCGGCGATCCGTCGTCAACTACCAAAACGTGGCTATCGGGAACATACTGATAAACCAGCCCTAATAATTCACTGATATTATCCTTCTCATTATAAGTTGGAATAATTACAAGTTTCATGGGTAGTTGCTGCCTCCTCGCGCTTGCCGCGTCTGTCATTAAACGTAATTGCATAATTAAGCGCAAAATTAAGAACCCCGGTCGCAGCAATGGCAATAAGCTGGGCAACCATCGCATTAATGCTAACTTGTTCAACCAAGACCTTTAAAATTGCCAAATTGACAATTAAATTAATAATACTACAAGCCACAAATAAAATATACTTGCGCCGTAAACTCTTATCAAGCGCCCTGCCTTTAAAGGTCCACAGCAGATTCCAGATAAAATTATTGGTAACAGCTGCCAAAAACGATAACACTGCCGCAGTCATATAGCTTATACCCATCGCCATTAGCGGGACATATACTGCCATATTAACGCCCACACCTGACAGCCCAATTACAGAAAACTTGGCAAACATTTTAAAAACCACAGTTTGGGTTCTCCTTATCCGCTGAATAGTCTATCTTATCTTATACCTATATTATATCCCAAGGCAAACATAAGTCATTATAATGTTGTTTGTCCCTATAGGTAAGATAAGACTTGACTTGTGCCAAGTCCTTTAGGACGGCCGAATTGCTATGCCATCCATGGCGCAATCGGCACTAGCGCCATCCGGGCGCGTCGCCAGCAGAAGCCGCCTGTGCCCTTTAGGGGTATAGTCGTTCAATCCAGGGAAAGTTATACTTTCTATCTGGATAAGAAAATTATAGCGAAAATTGTCTTAGAAATTAAAAATGAGGCCATGTAACTGCCTCATTTAGCATAAACCAATTATTTACTTGTTGCAATAGTTTCCTGAAGATAAGCGACTCCGAAATCATCAACTATTTTCTATGGCCGGTAGTTACGCTGGATAAGTACCTCAACCCGCCGGTTAGCTGCCCGGCCTTCTTCCGTATTATTGCTGGCAATAGGTCGGTATTCACCGTAACCGGTAGCACTAAATCGTTCTGCCTTAAGTCCGGTATCCTGAGCCAACAAAAATCTCATGAAATTTACCCCGCGCCGGGAGCTAAGTTCCCAGTTAGAAGGAAATTCACTGGTATTTATTGGTATAATATCCGTATGCCCTGACACCGTAACTTTTTGTGTAAGCGGCTGCAAAAGTTTGGCTATCTGTTCACCAAAGCGGCGTGATTCCGGTCTAAGCGTTGCACTTCCTGATGGAAATAAGGCTGTATCCTTAATTCGAATCATCAACCCATCATCAGTCAGCAAGGTTACCAAGTCATTGCCTAAACCATTGTCGGCAATATACTTATCCAGTTTCTTCTTCGTCTCAACCAGCTGAGCTGTTTCCTGCATATAAGCTTTCTTTTCATTAGTCGCACCCGCATCTATAACAGTCGGTAAATACGGTACCGGCGGAGCCTGACTGCCATTCTCAGGTTGAGGTGGTTTAGGGTTGTCCAGCAATGCCGGACTACCACTAAACGCTACATTAAAAGAAGCTTTTAACTGATCAAATTTTCTCGTGTCAACCTGGGCGGAAGCAAACAATACAATAAACAACGCCAAGAGTAATGTCAAAATGTCAGAGTAAGGAACCAACCACGTCTCATCCGCATGTTCCTCATGATACTCTTTTTTTTTCTTTCTACTCATTATTTACCCTCCGGTTTAGGCTTTAATAGCTCCCGAACCTTCTGCGGAATAAATACCAGCAGCTTGGACTCAATAGCCATTGGTGAATCACCGGCTTGCAGCGATAGTATGCCTTCAACCATCATTCGTTTTAATTCCACTTCATCTTTGGATATTAACTTAAGTTTATTAGCAAATGGATGCCAAAGCACATACCCAGTAAATATACCAAGCAAAGTTGCAACGAAAGCGGCAGCAATCGCATGACCTAAAGCGTCTATATCGTTTAGGTTACCGAGAGCCGCAATCAGGCCAATTACCGCACCCAAAACACCGAGCGTAGGCGCATACATACCAGCCTGGGAAAAAATGAGCGCCCCTGAGCGGTGGCGTTCTTCCATGGCCTCAATATCCGCATCAAGTACATCCCTAACAAAGTCAACATCCATACCGTCAATAACCATACTCATACCATTTTTCAAGAACGGATCATGAATTTCTTCCAACCTGCTCTCTAAGGCAAGAATGCCTTCCCGCCTGGCAACTTGAGACAATTCGACAAACAGGGTTAGTAAATCAGATTTAGGAATATGCTCATCCTTTTTAGCCAATTTTTTGCATAATACCGGAAAGTTCTTGATTTGATCCATTGGGAATGCATTAAGTAATGCAGCCGCTGTGCCAACAATAATAATTAAAAATGCTGCGGGGTTTATCAGAGCCGTTAAACTAGCGCCCTTAAGCACCATACCGACACCAACGGCCGTAATCCCCATTACTACACCAATAACTGTTGATTTTTCCAATGAAAGCCCTCCCTATAACCTCTAGGCAAAGTACCACTATAATATATATCGCATTTTTTTGGGCGTAATTAAGGAAATTCTCTAAACATAAAAAAAATCCTGCCATTTATGACAGGATTTCCAAAATTATGGTAAACAATCTGGACAAAATACCTCTTTTTAATTACGCATTAGCTGCAGGCGGCTGATACGTTCTGGTAGCCAATTCTTTATCCAAATAGAATAGCCCCGAGCTTTTATCACCAACCATTTTAAGTTGTTCAAGAATTCCACTGGCAGTAGACTCTTCCTCCACCTGTTCAGTCACAAACCATTGTGTGAAGATTTGAGCAGCAACATCTTTTTCCTCGACAGCCACTTCGTGAAGCTTATTAATGAGATTTGTAACATGCTCTTCATGAGCTAATATCTTTTCAAAAACCTCAACCGGCTTGCCAAACTCAGTCGGCGTAGCATCAATTTCCTTAAGTTCAAGCTCACCACCACGCGCGAGTATATAATCAACAAACTTCAGCGCATGCATAGTTTCTTCCTGATACTGTACCCGCAACCAATTAGCAAACCCCTTCAGACCTTTAGACATACAGTAGCCAGACATAGCCAAGTATAGATTGGCTGAATACATTTCCGCTTGTATTTGGCTATTAATTACTTTTTGTAATTTTACACTAATCATTTGTATTTGCCCCTTTCCCGTTGTAACTTTCGAGTATAACAAATTATAGCATCATTTAAACTAAAATTAATACTCGTTTCTTTATTTTTCCAGGTATTGTTTAAATTCTTCCAACGTCTGAATCGGACGTTGACAAGCAAAATTTTCACAAATATAGCCGGTGGCTCGGCCACCAACAGCTACTTGCCCAGCAGCTACCGGGATTAATTCCGAATTGTCGGTTTGGTATTCCGGATCATTATAAATAACTGTCGTTCCCGGCATAAACCGCTGTCTAGCCAACGCCAGCATAGCCTGAACCTCAGTGTCTTCTTTGTCCCCGGCAATAACAATATGGCTGGGTGCTGACAGATAATAGTCAAGCGCCAACAAAAAGAAAGTATAGGCCCGGGGATACTGCGTGACTTCAGCGCTAAAACAAGTAAACATCGCTTCTACCATCGCATTATACTCATTGTTATCTGTTAATCGTGCTAGCTTGAGCAAAGCCAACGCGGCCACCGAATTACCTGAAGGCATCGCACCATCATATATTTCCTTGGGCCGCAGCAAAAGTTCTTCACTATCATTCCCGGTAAAATAAAAGCCGCCATCCCCACTGTCCCAGAACAATTCCTTAAGGTCCATGCTGATATGAATCGCCTGCCGCAAATACTTTGGATTAAAGGTTGTTTCATAAACCTCCAGCAGACCCCACAACAGAAAAGCATAGTCATCAACATAACCCTTATAAGCCGCATCACCATCCCGGTAACGTGCCAACAGTCGTTTCCCATCCGCAGCAGTCAGCTTCTCAAAGATAAACTCAACAGTCCGCTCCGCAGCCTGCGTGTAATCCTCGCGTTGCAGTACTCTGGCAGCCTTAGCCAATGCCGCAACCATCAGGCCATTCCAGGCAGTTAGAATCTTATCATCTTTAAACGGATGGTTCCGTTGCTCACGTACCTGATACAATTTTTCCCTAGCTACGGCCATTTGAGACTCAAGCTCATTAATATCAAGATTATTCTTGGCAGCATAATCATATAAATCGTGGTCAATCAAATTTATAATGCTTTCCCCTTCAAAATTGCCAGTCAGGGTGACATTGTAAACATCAGTAAATAACTCGCCCAGTTCTGTACCCAATATCGCCAGAATCTCCTGGCGACACCAAACGTAGAACTTGCCTTCAACGCCTTCTGAATCGGCATCCTCTGCTGAATAAAACCCGCCTCCGGCGTTAGTCATATCCCGCATAACATAGGTAATGATCTCTTCGGCAACACGGGCAAAATCCGGGTCAACAGTACACTGGTATGCTTCCACATAAGCATAACACAACAGTGCATTATCATACAGCATCTTTTCAAAATGTGGTGCCAGCCATTTATTATCTGTTGAATACCGGGCAAACCCAAAACCAAGATGATCATAGATCCCGCCCCGACTCATGGCATCCAACGTCTTTACAACCATAGCAATGGCTTTTTTATCCTCTGACCGCCGCCAGTAGCGTAATAAAAACAATAAATTATGCGGTGTTGGAAACTTAGGCGCCGACCCAAACCCGCCATAAGCAGGATCAAAATCATGTAAAAGCTGAGAAAAAGCCTTCTCCAGCGTAGCTTGCGACAACTGTCCCTTCTCCGGCGTAACCGTCTGCGCCCTTAGCGATTGGGATAGCTTTTCGCCGATCTCCTCAATCTTGTCCCGATTCTGATCCCACTGTTCCTTCAGCATTGACAACACTTCGAGCAGCCCCGGTCTGCCCCACATAGCATGCTTCGGCAGATAAGTCCCCGCAAAAAACGGTTTCTTCTCAGGAGTCATCACAATCGTCAGCGGCCAACCGCCCTGCCCAGTCACCGCCTGGCACACCGCCATATAAATGTGATCCACATCTGGCCGCTCTTCCCGGTCAACCTTGACTGCAACAAAATAATTGTTCAACAGCGCAGCGACTTCCAAATCCTCAAAAGATTCGCGTTCCATAACATGGCACCAATGGCACGTACTATAGCCACAACTAAAAAAGATCGGCTTGTCCTCTTCTCTCGCCTTGGCAAACGCTTCTTCACCCCACGGATACCAATCAATCGGATTATGCGCGTGCTGCAATAAATACGGACTCTTCTCATTCGCTAGGTGGTTTACATGCTTCGTCGACACTAGCATCACCTCTTTTTTATAGCTACCATTTAGGATTTGCTTCGTGATGGTTTTACATACGTTATTACACAATAGATAATTATTATTTGTTAGGATTAGCTTTTATTATAATTGGTATGTTGTGGTAAGTCAAGGCGAAAAAATAATAAAGCCAGCACCCATTATAGAGGCTACTGAAAAAGCGCATTCTTTTAAAATACATGCGCTTTTCATGGGTAATAAACTGTATAACCTCATAAAGAAAGACCGTTAAAATGCATTTATGCGTCTCAATGGTCTTTTCTTTGTATCTATAATTTTATGACATAGACTTTTTTAATGTCCGCCCAATTAGATGCTGTTTTTTTATTTCTTTCGACTGTTTACGTCAACGCCATCCTGATAATTTATATAGTTTGAATATCAAATTATTATGGCGACTTATAATAAAAATAGCATAAAAATTTATCCATGAGCTTTTAAACCAATTCCTACAAATGTGATTAAATTATAACCGCTGTAGCCGGAACTTTTTGCTTGATTTTAGTCGTAACATCTTGGTATACATCAATATCTAGTCCCTCTGCGACTTCAAAAGACACAAAAATGGCATAAGGTATTGTATTTTCAAAAATTCCAGCATCTTCTCGACAACTTATCCTAATTTTCAAAGAATCTTCTTTCCCCCAAGTAACTGCCGAATTACTACAAAATTTTTCGTGCTGTAAAGTTCCGCGTACAACTGCTTTATCATCTGCATTTAGTCTTGAAGGGACTAATTTTTTATTATTATCTTCAATTGTAAACCACAATTGTGCCGCACGATATTTTTGAACAGTTGGTTTAATTGGCGTAAAATAGGCCAGTGTTACTGTCAAGCATCTATATATCTTTTTGGAGTGAAAATCAAAAGGTAGCGGGAGCTCATATAAATGTGCAGATTCTTTTTCTAAATCCCCATAACCAATTAGTGTTACTCGGCTTTTAGTGCACTCTTCCACCCTTGAAATATTTGGAATACCATAGCCTAACCATTTATGAATGTCATCAGCAGCTCTCCCTGGCAAATTAAGTGCCTTACAAATAGTGTCTGCAACTGTTCCCCATTCTGCTCCATGAACAAGCATAGCCTTAATAAGTAATGCTACGTATTCTGATGGCACGCTTTCTCCAATTTCATTATAAAAAATACCTTGTAGAATATCATAGCATTTTGCAGCTTCATGCGAAATCATGGCAGTAGCATCGCTGGTCCCAAAGTTATAAGCCACTTTATTACTTGACGAAGCAATATCTATCGGTTGAGCAGAAAGTACGCCTGGAGGGTTGGCATTACAACCGATTCGCCATCTACCTTCGTTATCGTTGAGGAAATTTCGCAACATAATACTTCTGCCGCCTTTAAACAACACATCCGGCTTAATAGAATGGTTTATACCTTTACCTAATGAACTTATTGGACTAGGGAAGGAATTTGAGCATGGTAGTATTTGCACTGCATTTTGTACATAATTCGAATTATCATCAAATACAGCTCCAACTGTTAATGAGTTCATACTTTCTGCGGGAGAAAGCAATCTCAAGTGTCGAGAGTTTTCATCTAATATTTTTATCATTTGAATATCTTTCTCTATTTCTGAAAGTTGAGAAAAATCTTTAAACGGTATTCCTAAGTTAATGTCTTCCGAATGGTTTCCAGCACTCACGATAAACAAAACTCGATATTTGAGACTTAGCCAATCTAATAAACGAGCTAAGGGACTAATTCTATTATAAAACAATAGATTGCCTATCCCTATGGATAAATTTATTATTTTTACAGTGGAAGCCACGGCTCCCGCTACAGGTTCAAACAATCTACGAACAGATTCATGTATTTTATCAACAATTAAAATATCATCTGGTATGTATTCGCAAGAACCCCTCAAAGTTGGATATGGTTTCATAATAGGACGCACATATATTTTTCTAGCGATAGAGATTCCACCAGAGTTTAAATCACTATGTGCTATTAATGATGCCATAGAGGTGCCATGCAAACGATCTTTAATTTGGTACGCTGATGTATAATCATCGGGGTCATCTATCACCAACATACCCTCAAGGAACGGATGATGTTCTTGCGGAAGACCATCAAACAATCCAATTACAGGCTCTCCATTGATTTCTGTTGGCATTTCAACAGCTCCATTAAAAGTAAATGATTCCGCTGTACTTCTTACAACAGCTTGTCCAGTTGGTTTAAAAAACATTACTGGGTCTGCCTTTACAATTGAAACACCTTCACTATTTTCTAAAATACACTCTACATATTGCCGAGGAATTGTCACTAATAAAGCATGGTAACCTATGGCCTCTATAGAAGAAGCAGTTAATACCCTTCCCCCTAATTCTTTAATCATTATTTCCAATCTACGTTGGGCTTGAATTCGTTTAATTTTTGAATTTCTAAAAAATAATTCGATTTCACATTTTAATTCTGGTAAAGTAGGATCTTTTAAATCTTCTCTCCACGCATCCAATATCCCAGTTTCCTCTAAACGTTCTTTTGTACCCCATAGATGAATGTCTTTTAAATTTCTGAAAACGTCCCTTAATCCAGTCTTTCCTATAGGAAATTTAAAGGATTCATCACAAGAATAATTTTTCCATAAAGTTAAAATTTCGGAAAGAGCTCTTATATTAGTCAAAACACAAAAAAGCTTACACGAAATCGACCCATTTTCTACACATTCATTTTTGGTATTAGTTTTGTAGAAATCTTCATCATTTGCTATATCATCTTCTATAAGCTCAAATAGCCATTCGACATCATCGTTGTCTTTTCCTAAATTTTTAACAGCAGTAAAAAAACTTTTAGAGTCTCCCATTGCAACTTCCAAGACAAGTGTATATTCAGGCTCAATACCATCAGGAGATTGGGTAAAATGCAGTCTTCCATTGTCTATTGCGGATTGTAATGCTTTTAATTTAGGCTGTAACCTTTGAACTTGTCTATCATATGTTGGAGCATGGAATTTAGGAGATCCACCAGGTCTTTTTTTCCTTTCTGCTGATTCATATTTAGGAAAGAGGATTAAAGGTCTCTCTGGCATTAATCAACACTTCCTTTCGCGTTTTCTTCCTGATTTTTAGCTTGAATATTATAAAGTTTTAATTGAACATCAGTTATTGCCTTAGCATCTGCCTCTGGTAATTTTAAAACATATTGTCTGTATACAGCCAAAGCAAATTCCTCTGCCTCTGCAAAACTATTACCAAGTAATTTTTTAGCCAAAGTACTAGCTTCAAATCCAAATTTAAAATTTGTTCTCTTTTCAAACTGCGAAAACCATAATTCTAACTTACTGCGACTAGGCTTAGGCAATTCTAACTTTATTTGAAATCTACGCCATGCAGCTCTATCTAATAGAGCATCATGATTTGTTGCAGCTATTACTACTACATAGCTAGGGAGTGCATCAATCTGAAGCAAAAGAGAACTTACAACCCGTTTAATTTCTCCTGTTTCATGTTGGTCACCACGTTCTTTTCCTAAAGTTTCAAATTCATCAAAAAACAATACACATTGTCTTGTTTTTGCATGTTCAAATAATTTTGCTAACTTAGATGCCGTTTCTCCTAAATAAGCCCCTATAATACTTTCATATTTCACGGTATATAATGGAATCATCAATGCTTCTGCAACAGCTTCCGCTAAAGATGTTTTCCCATTACCAGGAGCACCAATCAACAACACTTTATTTCTCGGTTCTAATCCATAAGATCGCAAAATATCTGCTCGCATTTGTTCTTCTATTAATTCTTGACAACATTGCAAAACATTATCTGGAAGGATCAACGAGTCAAGCCTTTTTTGAGGATTTTTTTCTTGAAACAATTGACCTCCGTTCCCAGTAATATTAAATTGAGTTACATTATTATTACTATTAGCTTGTGGTATACGGCGATAAGTTTTAAGCATATCATCTATTTTAGACGCTAATACCTCATGTTGTTTTGAACGTTCTTCAGCACAAATAGCTTCGGTTGCTTTTCTAAAATTATTATCATCGCCTGTTAAGCCACTTTTTATTAAATCGCATAACAAATCAGCTCTTGCCATAAAATTTTCCTCCTATTATATTAAAATTTAATCAGGAGAAATCATCAAGAATCTTCCAATTTCTTTAAATCTATAAAATTATTTTCGCAAAAATCATTAAAACTTTTTTGTGCTAAATTGCTAGGTATAACTTTTGAATTTTCCCATCTGTTAATTGTTGCAAAACTTACATTTAATGCCTCTGCTAAATGTTTTTGACTAAAATGAAGTTTTTGTCTGACATATTTAACTTGTTCAGCAAACGTCATGTTTTTATCCCTCCGAGTATAGCATATGTTATAATTATTATAACATATGCTATACTCAACTCAATTCCACAAAACCACAGAAACTCCTGCCAAATTAATACAAATCTAGCAGGAGTTTTCTCTTATTTTGCCGATTCAGCGCATGAACCTCTGTCAATCGCCTGACAAAGGTTTATGTTTTGCCATCTATATAGACTTAAATTAATCTATTAATTAACAATTCTCCAATCCTTCTCCATGAAATTCCCCTCGATTACTTCGTAACTCTTTTAATTCATTTGCCTGTTTAGATTGTAGTTTCCTATATTTAATTCTAAAATTACTGGCCACTAAAAACACCTACTTTAATCAGAATTTCTGTACAATGTCTTGTGATTTGTAAGGGTTGATATATCCATATTGATGTAGCATTATCGCGATCTTAGCAAAATTTTATTTAGATTTTACTCACTAAGTCCCGTTTATCCAGTAATCATTTAGAAATTGGTCGATTTATGATTTTAATTATTTTTCCATTTTGGGGGTATGTTCCATTGTCAAGTAAAGACATAATAACATATATAACCGTTTCTTCATAAAAAGTAAGTGCTACTGTAAATGTACCAAAAGCATCTAGATTACTGAATTGATATGTAAAAATTCTTGGATTATCCCCTTTGTTTTCTGTGGTCCAACGTTTGCGTTCTCGACTTAGCATTTGAGCGCTTTTCGCTTGAAAATTAGTTGATTTAAAGTCTTTAGGTGAAAAAAATATATCAGAAATTACTTGGCAACGACCTTGGTACCGGAAACTAAATTCATGAAAAACTAAAGCTCTTGCAATAGATTCAAAAGAGCGCATCAAACGATAAGTATCAATATGGACAAGTAATACTGGAAATCTCTTCCCTGAAATACTAATCTCATCTTCACCTTGGGTATGAATCAATTTGGAATTTCGCTCAATAGCTCGTTTAATTTTGGTATTGGTATGGATGTAAGCGATACCATTATTACCAACTCTTCCTCCGAGACACACCATAAGATATTCATCATCATGTGATTTGGCAAGATTATGTTCATCACAAGATGGAACAGTGATAAGTGAACGTCGAAAAGTTTCCTTGTAAATTGATTTAATATCTTTCTCCTCTGGAAAAAGGCATTTAGGGGGAACATGCTCTTTTGAAGTAGCATCTCGGCCACACCAATAACACATCTCTTTCAAGTTAGTCACTCCATTACTATACCAGCTACCATATAAAACGCTTAAACATACATATAAATCAATAAATTATATCTCACTATTAAGCAACTTTACAAAGTCAACTATAGCCAAATAAATAACGGCTTCATAATATGACGAACTATGATAATAGAATTTATCATTTTTACCACTACATGTCGACGCAAAGTAATATTCCGTCTCCTTAAATATATCCTCAAATTGCAACTTCATCCTCTTACTCTTTGCACTACTTATATTGGCATATTCCAAACGTCGTAACACATCATTCTTTTTTACACGAAAGTCAGCTCGAAAAGATTTCATTGTTGATCTATCAATTTCCGGCAAAAATAATATCTTTGTCTCCCTAGAATATGGAAATAGTGGGCCTCTAATTTTTTCGATAAAATCAATTATAACCTTAACTCCAGGAAGTTTATCAGGAGGGCTCTCTGGGTATTGTCCGTATGCTCTTAATAATCGATATTTGAATGATTCTCCACCACTAAGCTGAACCTTATCAGGCTTTGAAAGTACTAAAGCAAGGTTCTGTAAAGAATAGTTACGGTTAAACTCGTCATCCCCCACTGAAGGAGGGGCTAAAGCGATAACGTGAAACCGTTTTTGGGGAAACCTTCGAGTTGCAAGCCATTTCCCAAATAGGATTGCAACTGCCCCACCCAGACTATGTCCAGTTACAATTAGATATGATGTTTTCTCTCTTATAATTATTTCAAGCAAACTGTTTGTTTCAGGATGCCTCATTACTGTTGTTACATATTCTAGAAAACCTTGATGAACATTTCCCATGTTAGATTCTATCCACGGAGATTGCTTATACTTTAAAAAATCAGTAATGTAGTTTTTCAAACAGCAACTACCACGAAATGAAATAATATATATTTTCTCAGGTCTTCCAATTATATTTTTGGGATCACCTGACTGGCTACTTCCTGACATATATTTTCTTACGTCCTTGGAAAAAATTGCCCATTTAGCCCCAATTGCTTTATTTTTAAATTCTTCTTTTGCCCAACCTAAAGAGTGCAACCTTTCAGATGCATGCCCTTTACTTACATCATCAATGATAATCTTTTCATTTATAGAAGAATTATCATACATCGCACTACTAGCTAATGTTGCCAGACGAAGCGCATTTAGTTCAACATCTACATTTATCAAAATAACACACCCAGTTAAGCATTGTTTTCTTCACCGATATGGATATTCTCAATTCCATTTTTTAATATTTTATTTACTTCTTTAATTGGCACTTGTAGTGCTTTCTCCAAACGTATTATTACATCAATCAAAAAATTAACCATCTCCGGCCAATCATCATTTTCAAAAATGCTTAATCCCGACTTTTCACATTTAATACGAGAAGTTTTCATATCATTCATGACGTTCCCATTCTAGTTCGCCTTTAAAAAGCTCCTCAACTTCTTTTCTATGTTTTAATAATTCATCATAAATAAATTTATTTTCTACTAAGTCCGGTCTGGCTATATTTAATTCTGCGCGAGCATATGTTTTTGTCACTACAAAGCGATAGTTAACACCACTAATTCCTGAACCAGCTTGAAGCCAATTATCTTTTGTTGGACTAATATTTTGGAACAAGGTAGTTTTTGCATTGATTGGTTTTAATAATAACCTCCAAAACTCATATCGAATGTTATGCCGCGATTTTGTTTCTTCCTGTGAGTTAATATCATCTTGAGTTTTATCAGCCATGCTTATAACATATTCCTCTGTGTCTTTTAGCGGTATGATTTGATCAAAAGTTACAAATAATTGCTCATTTAATGAAAAGGGCGTTACTTTAAAACATTGGATTCTCAATTTATAATTCATTAACCAAAGAACTATAGATGTAACTTCTTTTCTAAAATTTCGAGCCACAAGAATAACTCTTTGAGTTTGACCTTTATTTAATGCAATTTCTTCATAATCAATATTATCAAAGAACTCTATCAACTTATCTTCTGCTTGCTCAGTACTACCTGATTTTTCAAGATACTGCTGAAAAATATCTTTGATTTGATTTTTAGATAAGGTAGAGCAATACGCAGCATATTTAAGTGCTTGCCATGTAACATTTTTCCCTGAGTCATCAAGCTTGTTTTCAATCACGACTAAATTACCCTGCTTATCCAAGGCAAGTAAATCCAACCGTTCACTTGTATCAAAAAAACCATCAAATTCTTTTTGAATTATTAATAAATCTTCCCCAAGAGCATCCGGTTTCTTAGCTATCCACTCCTGTAGATGCTCTCGTTCTTTAAATCCTAGTTCAAAAAATGTTTTTTCTTCAATTTTTTCAATAGTGTTCTCATTTTTACTTATCAAGTACATGATTTCACACCCAGTCTTACAAATACTAATACTTTTTTAAAATATTTGCCACAAAATACAAAACTCCTGCCAAATTAATACAAATTTAGCAAGAGTTTCTCTTATTGTTGAAATTATTGAGTTATTTATACAAAACATCCAGCCGCAAACCATTATCTTCTCGATCATACACAATCTTCTCTATCAGCAATCTAAAGGCTCTATTTTGATCGCTTGGGTCAGTGGCGTTAGTCCATAAATTTTTAAATTCGTCAATTCGCTTCTGAACCATCTCCAGAAGATACAAGGTGACGGTTCTGCTGTTTCCTTTACTAAAACACCAACGTCAACCCTATTCCCTTATCTCAGCATTCTGTTAACAAGCTAAAACTCCTGCCAAATTAATACAGATTTAACAGGAGTTTTTCATTTATTTACTGATATTCGATTTTAAACCCTTATTTATACAAAACCTCTAGCCTCAAACCATTATCTTCTCGGTCATACACAATTCTATCAATCAACAATCTAAACGCTCGATTCTGTTCACTTGGATCAATAGCACTAGACCACAACACCTTAAACAGGAAATCTACCTCAAACCTCCGTCAATGATTTGTCAACGGTCCGTTATAAATTTAACTATAAAACTTACCGTTTACTCTACATAATCGGGTGAAGTTAATTTTAAAATGACTTATTAAAAAATTATCATTTAATGATATTAATTGATTTATATCATTAAATCAGCGACACTGCAATAAATTCTATTAAAATCAGTTTTCTTCAAACTAATGAAGTATTGTACTATACCATTACCAAATATGCACAAAATCCCAAATGTCTCGCATTACTAGATTTAATATAATATTATCTAGATTTAATTATTACTAGAACTTACTTATGCATCCATATCTAAAATTCGAAATGTTTTACCTTCTCGCTGAAGAAGTTGCATTATTTTTTTGTTTCAATCGGATTAGCTGTAGAAATTTTACATAATAATAGTTCTGTTTATTACAAGTAATCTCTACGCTAGTTGTTGAATTTAAGCAATAAATATCAGAACTCAATTATTTCAGCAATAACTTCAACCTCATAGATTTTTCTGCATTAATTACCCCTTTTGATATATCGCTCATCAAAAATAGCAATTTTAAGAGAGTACGTTCTTGTTGACGCTGTATCTCTTTCTTCATCATCTGAGGTTTTTTTAGTTACACAACTTATAAATTTCATTCCAAATGACGTAATGTGGAAATGGCATAATTCCTTAGTAATCGTAAAATACTTTTCTTGTTCAGACTCAACCTGTCCAAATTTCTCCTTGTAGGATGCTTCTAAGGTAAAATATTGAGTGAGATTTGACAATCTTCTTCCAGGTCTATCTTCAAGAATCCCAAGACTAATTAAATTATCTAAGTATGCGGGTACAGCTTCTGGGAAGTCCAAACTCAGATATTTTTCAATTCCCGTTAATTTAGGGGTAAAATATCTATGCCCAGTTCCATCTTTAGCTTCACCAAAAAGTGATAGGTATGGCAAATATTCTTTTCCTCGAAGAAAAGAGATGATGCGTGCTTCATCGACAGATAAGAATTCAACTATCTGTGTAAATCTTGGTTGTGCTAAATGTATAGATTTCTTCGACGATGCCTTAGCCAATAACTCTAGAAACAAATCGGCAATTTCATCGTTTTTGGTATATGTAAGGCGTTGAAAAACAGGAATTCCTAGTTCAGGTGGAACAGATGTTATTTGTTCGCTTGGTATATTCTGTATTTTCTCTTTATATTGTTCTAATCTAATAGCTAGCAACGCCTTCTGCTTAGCGCCTAAATAATTAAGATGGCTAGTCCCAAATTCAATTACAGTTCCTAGTGCTTCACCAACCTTCTGCACACTTGGTTGAGCGAGATCAGAGTAAAACTGCAACAAGAACTTCTGACTTGCAAGTATTGAACCAACTATTACACTACCTTCTGAAAGATCCATCTCTAATCCTACCTACCTCTAAACGTATTTATATCTGCTTAATACTCACAGGATGGTTCCGTTAAGTCAGATACGTAACTCGGTTCTCCTATTTCATAACATTTCCCATATAAATGAAAAACTCCTGCCAAATAAGCAGGAGTTTTTCATTTTATTACATCATTCAATTATTTATATAAAACTTCCAGACTCAAACCATTATCCTGGCGATTGTATACAATCCTCTCAATCAACAATCTAAACGCTCTATTCTGATCGCTTGGGTCAGTCGCATTAATCCATAACGCCTTAAATTCGTTAATTCTCTTCTGAACCATCTCCACAGTCACCAAATTAACCTGAGATGCTAAAGCCACCCTGCACTTCTCTATCTCAACAATCAGTTCATTTTTAGTCTTTTCATGACCAGCAATCCGGTCACTTAACCGCTGTTTTGGTATCTTGCCATCCTCATAAAGTTCAAACAGATTTTCTATTGCTTGCTCCGTCTGCGCTAACTCCTTTTGCTTCATCTCACATAATGCTTCAAGTTCCTGATACTGTTCATTTATTTCATCAACTAATTCAAGTGTCTGCTCATCAAGTTTAGTTATCTTCTGATACAAGGCTTTATAAAACGCATCATCAAGTTTTCGACCTACCTGATCACATTTCGTACTATCAGGATAGGTATAGACACACATAGCAGTCCAATAGCCTCCATTCTTTGTTTCCCTACGTTTAAATTGCATCCGTCTACCACACTTGGAACAATATAATAGTCCTGATATGTGTTATGTTCGTCTGCATCTAAATAGCTCAAACTCGCTTAACGCCGCCTCCAGCCGCCGGAGCGCTTCGGTTGTATCCATACCGCTTTTACTGCGCCGGGCATACTCCTCCGACGCCGCACGAATTTTATCGTATATCTCGTTTTCTCTTTTGCAGTACTCTGCTGCTCGCCATTTTAGCATGACCCATCAGCCGCCGCAATAACTAAGTTTTTCTGCGCCTTGGCCTTATATAAAGCCCGGTCGGCTGTTAGCAAGAGGTCTTGCACCGCCTGGTCAGACTCCAGTGAAATAACGCCTGCGCTTATGGCTATGCCATAGGTAGAACTAAACCGTACCGCAACCTTATGGCGAATTCGCTCCATAACGGCATAGGCCTCCCGTAAAGAAGCCCCTGGAAAAATGATGGCAAACTCATCGCCGCCCCACCGCACAACAACGTCGGTAGCCTGAACTGTATGCTTAAAGACAGCCGCCAGCTCCGCCAATACCAAATCCCCGGCAAAATGACCATACTTATCATTAATCAGTTTAAAATTGTCGATATCGATCATAGCAACACATAGCGGTGTCTTCTTCCGGTTGGCGCGGCTCTTTTCTTCTGTCAATCGCAGGTAGAAGTACCTTCTATTCCATAAGCCTGTCAGTGAATCGGTGTGAGAACTCGAATCCAGCCGCCGGATCAGCCCTCCGGTCACAAACCCGGCCAGACTTAAGAGCAGCGCGATTCCCGCCCATAACAGGCTGTTAAGGCTCATCTGTAAGAATATGTCCAGGTAATAGCCTGTTAGGCCTACTGCTATTCCAAATATGGCAAATATAAATGGAGCATACTTATAAAAAACCCGCACATTATCCCCTCTTTGCGACGTTTGGAGCCATAGCATGATTCACGTCTCCTGTTTCATTTTGACGGCTACGTTCCACCGAAGTTTTAGATTCCCTATAGGGCAGCACAAAAAAAGCAGTCCATTGAAGTTATCACGTTGCTGCGCTATAATAGAATAGTATTTTTATAATCAAAGTTCGGATTGTTGCACTACTCCCTCATAGTGGCCCATACAGCACTACTCCACGCCTCAATTGTGTGGAGGGTCACTCATTGTGTTTGTTAGATTTTGGCCAATCTTTCTATTTTATCTGTGGATTGCCCTTTATATATACAATTTATCAAATTACTTTATTTGGGATTGTCAGATAGACTTTGCCTTTGATTAACAGCTTTTCTGATATAAGCCGCAGTGGTATGAGTTGCTTTCTTATTCGCCTTCTTTCCGTTAGACCGGAACCACATTATTTATGTGTTTCGCAATACGAAACCTTATTTAAATTATACGTTTCGTTTTGCGAAACGTCAAGGGGTTATTTTATGTTTCTACAAAAAATATTTGCTGAAAGATTAAGACACTTACGTACCGATCGCAAAGTTTCTATGCAGAAACTTGCCGAAGAAATCGGCTTAAAAAACAAAGGAACAATTGGACAATTTGAAACTGAAAAAACAGTTCCATCTGCAGATACACTTATTAGTCTCGCAGACTATTTCAATGTGTCTATTGATTACTTGGTAGGGCGTTCCGATAACCCTATGAGACGATAAATTAAAAAGGACTCACGGGGACGGTTCGAAACCACTGAAAAAGTCGAATATCCAACAAATAATCCCGATAATCTGATATAATTGGGGGGCACAGGGACGGTTCCTATGCTTCATTACGTTATCTCGCATCATTTTAGGCATACTCTTTGCTTCCGGGATACTATGCCCATTGAGCAGCTTTTTGATTTCTTCTCTAACCTTTTCATATGTTAAACGTGCTCCATTTTCTTCTAAAAGCTGTTCTCGGCTTCTGTCTCATTAAATTCTTTGAATCTTTTTATTGCTCTCTTTTGTCTTTCAAAAACATGAAGGAAGCATTAGAACCGTCCCTTCGCTTCTACAGTAGATATCAAATGACAAGTATTGATTTTTGTCATTTGATATCTACTGGTATCTAATATTTATTGTAATGTTCAATTACCTCACATGTTTAATCACGTTTTGTCAAAAGTAAATAATGTTACTTTAGTGAACATGGAGTCGGTGTCATGCAAGAAGTGGAAGTCCCTATAAATACTGGCTTCGCAGCCATTTCTTCTTCCAGTACATGCCATTAAAAACGCAGTTTTTAAGCTCTGAGCCCATACTTTATAAGGCTTTGAGCCTTCATCAATTCACGTGTCAAATTATGCACTTATAATGATTGGTCATATCTTGCTTTTCCTTTTCTTCTTTAAAATAATGAAAATAGTCAAGTATTTCTACAATCAATAAATGCATTTCCAAGAGCCGTGATGATATTCTGATCTTTTACCACATGTTTGTTAACATAGGTTTCCCGAGGAAACGGGTCCTCCAGGGTCAGCGGAAAAAACTCTCTAAGCTTCTCTTGAGTTAATACAGTTGTATACATTTTTCCTTGTAAAACTCCGGCCCTCGCTAAATACTGCGTACCAGCACAAATTGCAGCCAGTAGTTTGCCTTTGTTATTTAAATTTTGAATAAGGTCAGTTAATTCTTGTCGCTGCTCATCATTAAATCCCCCTGGTATAATCAAAGCCTCCACATCGGTAAAATCCAGCGCATCTTTAACTGTAGCCATAGGATAATACCTTATTCCAGATTTGCTTTTTATTACTTTCTTTTCATAGGCAATGCAAACAATCTCTCGATTGAGCAGATGACATGCTAATGTCATTTCGAAATCAACCATTTCCTCGTAAATAAAGCATAATATTTTTCCCATGACTATCACTCTCCATTAAATATATATTGGCTGAACAATCTTTTTTCCCATTTCAAAAGCCTTCCGACAATCCTTGGGGAATTCTTCCTGCCGCCATTTTCGCTTTTCTTCTGCATTAAAAAAAGTCGAAACATATTGAGAGTAGTCCTCAAAATGGCAAGTATCGATAACAAATAGTGATTCAGCTTTTCCAAAAATCTTCTCTATGAACATTTCCATGACATGGAGATTTTGTTCATAACCCATTTCCCTCACCTGAATCTCATTCGCTGCCATGGTATAAATAATTCCTGTTCGTATTTTCTTTTTAAACAGAGATGAACGCTCCGAATCGAATGCTGAATATGGAAACAGCAACCGTTCCAAAAAAGATCTCATCTCGCCTGTGACATTTCCGTAATAGATAGGCGAACCAAAAATCAAGGCATCCGATTCTTCCACTTTTTTGAATATTGGCGTTAGATCATCCTGAATCGCACAACTACCATAGCTTTTCCCACCCACTCGTTTACAGGCGTAACAGCTTCTACAACCTTTATAATTTAAGTCGTAAAGGTGGATGAGTTCCGTTTCTGCCCCATTTGATGCTGCGCCTTTCATAACATGTTTCAGGAGAATTTCAGTATTCCAATTTTTCCTTGGACTTCCGTTAAATAGTGTTAGTCTCATCAGTTTTGAGCCTCCATTTTCACATAATCAATTATTTTTTGCCGCTTGATTTCATACCCATGTTCAAATACTATTCAGGCAGACAAATTATATGTATATACATATAATTTGTTAAATTTTTTATTTGCCCAGTTTGTTGATGGATTGTAAGGTTTCTAAAAAGCCATTAAACTGCTCCCCAAGTACTTGTTCGATTTTCCTTTGCGCCTCTTCCCATAACGGTATAGCTTCTTCAAGCTTTTTTTCACCGTTCTGAGTAATTGAGATTGATTTTTTCCGAGCGTCATGATTTTCAGGTATAATTTTAATATGTCCATGCTTATTCAATATTTCAAGATTTCTCGTGACTGTACTTTGGTCCATAAGCAGCATAGCAGCCAGTTCACCAACCGCAACGTTTTTATGCAATGAAATATTGCGAAGCAATACACATTGTGTGCTACGTAGACCAGTTGATTGTAGATGCTGATCATAAAATTGAGTAATCACACGTGTTGTTTTTCTTAAATTACCGCAAACACAGCATTGCATATCTGGCAAATTTAACATTGTGCACACCTCAATGGCTATTATATGTATATACATATAATAGCCATTGACATATGCTTTGTCAATGGCTATTACCAGATGCAAAACTATAAAAATGTTACTTTAATGTACATGGCACCAATGGCACGTACTATAGCCACAACTAAAAAAGATCGGCTTGTCCTCTTCTCTCGCCTTCACAAACGCTTCTTCTCCCCACGGATACCAATCAATCGGATTATGCGCATGCTGCAATAAATACGGACTCTTCTCATTCGCTAGGTGGTTAACATGCTTCGTCGACACTAGCATCACCTCTTTTTTATAGCTACCATTTAGGATTTGCTTGATGCTGGTTTTACATACGTTATTTAATTGATAGTTGTTATTTGTTAGGATTATTTTTATTGTAATTGGGTATGTTGTGGTAAGTCAAGCATTAATCCACAAATTGAAAAAACCACTCATTACTGAGCAGCCATAAATTAGCAAGCATTACACAAATTAACAACCTTTTATTACTTCAATCATCACAATAGCTATTGAGCCGTCTGCAATCTCCCGCCCGTATAATCAGTTTCAACCAGATTAATAGAAACTTATTTCTCCAACAACGGATAAGAAGTATAACATTTGTTCTTTTCGCTTACCATCGAAGCTTCTCATATTGAATTTTTTTAAATAATCTCCATCACCATTAAAATGAGCTCTCCACATTCCTAAGAAGAGTCTCTCTGACCCTGACAACCCATCTTCGTATTTATATCTTTTTAATGCTATTATACTATCTGAAGCCTCATCAATAATCCAATAGTCTTCAAAATTCATAATAGGTGAGGTAAACAAATAATTCCACAAACTTTTGAGAGCAACTATCTTACTATAATTAGAATATTTTTCAATCAAACTCTTCTCAATATCAAAAATTAAACTCTCTAAAATCATTTTCGCCTCAATTAAATACTGCTTGTCTAGTTTCAATTTATCTTCCAATCGATCTGATCTTTTCAATATCCCAGCCTTTTCAATGTAATTTCTATTTACAATCAAATTATTATGCAATAATAAATTACGGGTTTCTTTAATCTCAATAAGTTTATCTATATATTTTTCTTTATCGCTAACATTAATTGATAATGTGTGAAAGAAGAAATCCAAAACTTCTCTTAGATTCTTATATGATAAAGAATTGACCGACTTCTCTATTTGTAGATTTATTAGTATTTCACTTAATAATTCATCCTTAGAAAATTTCGCTTCTTTAAATTCCAATTTATTAGGCATCCATTTCAGATAATATAAAAGTATATCAGTAATCATTATTTCAAATCTAGATACCAATAATACAAATACTCCTTGTATCACAAACTCAGAGAGTTGATCATTTTTCTGGGTCTCATTTATATTTTTTTTCGCCAAAGAAATGGGCTTCAGCAAATCCTTCAATGTAAGCAAAATAGGACGATTAGATTGACTCATTAATGTAATACCTCATAAAGAATTTTCTCCCTAATTTTTAATTATTGGTTGAATCTTGTCATTAAATGCATTTTTACTCATTATTAAACATTCTTTCAGGAAGTTCATCCCAAAACGCGATTAAAGTATTATAATATTCTTCAAAATCATTGTTTGAAAGATTTAATGTCTCTTCCAGTAATGATGACTTATAAAACTCCAATTTGTCTCGCCCAAAATCTAATCCATCCGGCCATTTAAAGTAATCAGGTCTGAGTTTTCTTAGTTTATTTGCTGAATCACCTTCAGCATGCTTAATAATATTTACAACCAATCGTAACTCTTTAATTTTAGGCCAGCATTTCATTTTGCCTATGTCGTGATTGTGTATTCTAAACATTCTTTCACTTCATTAAAATCAGTTCCCCCAGTAAATGTATATCCATCACGTTCCATTTCTTTC
The DNA here is from genome assembly GCF_002257705.1 of Sporomusa silvacetica DSM 10669. Classification (GTDB taxonomy): domain Bacteria; phylum Bacillota; class Negativicutes; order Sporomusales; family Sporomusaceae; genus Sporomusa; species Sporomusa silvacetica. The sequence goes on along the minus strand of NZ_LSLK01000053.1, from coordinate 6,358 downwards.
CTTACAAATATCACTAATTGCTGCTCCCATACCTGACAAAGACAAGAGATCCACATACTTAAATTCCGGTAACGCATAAGCGATAAAATTTCATATTTCTTAATACCCGCTTCCTGACAAGCTTCTGCAATAGATGAAAAGTCGGGCTCATAATCTTCCGCGTTACACATTGCATTATCCCATATCTGCTGGGCATATTCCTCAGCCTCTTTTTCAGCGTTTTCGAACGCAGGAGAAATCCTTTCAAAATACACATTTCGTATATATTGAAGTTCCTCCTTCTTACTTTTTCGCAATCTATCCCATAAATATAATTGAGTTTGCATTAAATCACCTACTCGTTATCTTGTTAGAGCATAAAACTCCTGCCAAATTAATGAAAAATTTAGCAGGAGTTTTCCCTATTCTTTTGCTCTGATACAGCGCATGAACCTCTGTCAATCGCCTGACAAAGGTCTTGTATTTAAGTATTTTTTCATATAACACACAGGAAAAGGAAGATGCGAAAAATATTTCGTTTCAAACTCGGTAAAGCCTAATTCACAATACCAAGACTTTAATATTTCATTCGTACCAACAACACTGATTAAAAGCTCTCCCCCTCTTTGAGCATTAACATAATCCGACGCATACTTAACAATCTGTCGTCCATAGCCTTTATGCCTATGTTTCGGCAATACAGCCAACCGTTCCATATAAAATTCATTAGCATTATTTTTTTCAATAGCAACGAACCCAATCTGTACAAACTCACAAAATACCCCAAACATTGCAATTCCTTTTTCCTGCATTTTCTTTAAATGCCTCAGTTCAATAAATGCTGGATTAGTAGGAGCATTCTCTCTAGTAAGGCCAAATTGTTCCGCTACTGTAGAAAAGGATTTACGTATAATATTTACACTGTCTATCAAATCCGATTCAGTCACAACTAATTCAAAGCTTAAATTCATACAAACACCACACCCTACTTATATCGAGGATTTAAAATTCTGGCTATTTGCCGTTTTGCTAGAAAACTTAAATTTTTCGCAGAAAGTAGTACACCAATCGAAGAATAAAACATTTGCCAATCGCCTGAAAACGTCTACGTTTCTAAATAGGAAATATTATTTCCATGATTTCTTATTATAGCTTCTAAGTCAGGCGGATGAATCCAAACAGTTGCTGTATTGTCGTTGGGATGAACTCCAATATTCTCAAATAATAAAATATCTTTATCTAAAACCACTTCCACTTTACATTCATCATCATTTAATATACCAAATGGAGTAACCGATCCTTTACATAACTTCATATATTGGTATAACTCTGCCTCTGAGGCAAAACTTAATGGACTACAATTTAAATTTCTTCGAAGTTCTTTTAAATTAATTCGCTTATTTTTATGAAGCACTATTAAAAAATATCTTTGTTTTTTGTCATCCCGAATGAATAGATTTTTAACTATTTCATTTTTATTGTCGATACTCAATTTATCCATGTCTTCTATGGTAAATACTGCTGGATGTTCAATGACATTATATGAGATGCTCATACTTTCCATAACATCAAACACTTTCTTACGAATACGATTCATTTTCTGCTTTTCCCCCGTTTATATATACCCATACTACTTTTGGAGTTCTTCCCAATTGCCATACTCCATGTATATTGCTGTTTTATCAGCAACCTCTTTTCCATATAACTTTGCAACTACATAGAGTGACAGTTCAATACCTGCAGAAATCCCAGCAGAGGTTAATATCTTTCCATTATCAACAAATCTTACTCTTTCTTCAATAATTGCGGTTGGAGTAATCTCTTGCATATCGGCAATCACTTCATGATGAGTAATTATCTTTAAATTATCAAGCAACCCTATTTTTCCAAGTAATCTTGTTCCCGAACAAATTGACATTGTAATTTGAGAATTATTATTTTGTTTTTCTAACCATTGCAATACTACATCTTTATTCATTTCTGTCTTAGTTCCATTTCCTCCGGGAACAATAAGTACATCAATATGCGGATGATTTTTAAAATCATAATCTGGTATAACTCGCAATCCATTTACCGACCGAATATCCGCTCCATCCTCAGTAATAGTAAAAACATTAAATAATTGATAATTATGTAATTCTGTAGCAACTGAAAAAACTTCATAAGGTCCGGCAAAATCTAGTAGTTCTATTCCATTAAAAAGAAAAATCCCGACATTTAGCATAGTACCACCTCTCCATTTAACTCATTCTTCCAAAATATTATAAACTCCTGTTAAACTATATACTTCAGGATCTCATAATATTTATCAATATCTTGCCAAGCAGCACATGAACCTCTGTCAATCGACTGACAAAGGTCTATCTACTGTTCATCACGCTACCTAATTTGCAATCAAAAATCTGTAACAATTTTTCGTTTGATTAAACCGTTTGCATAGTTCAGAATTTTTTTCGTTGTCGCTTGAGAAACTGGTACGAAATCTAACAGCCACCTCGCATCCAATTTCCAGTTAATCTTATTCCTTTTTATCCATTCATCTCCAGCCTTATCAAAATGCTCATCTGCAGTAGCTATGTCCCAATTATTTACTTTCGTCAAATGTGCTCTAGCTTCTTGATACCTTCCATTTTTGTTAGCTAATCCCATATGTGTTGACTCATGACAATCAGAACACAAGGAAACCGTTTTAATCAATTTTTGTACTCGATAACGAGAATCGTATTCCCACCGTTCATGACATTCCAGAAAATTCCCAGTCTTCCTAGCACCACATATCTCACAAACATACCCCGCGGCTTTAAATGTTTTTTCCCTAATTTGTTCCCACTCTTCTCTAGTAAGCTCCGATCGCAAATTTGAACACCATGCTGTCTTAGGTACAAGTTCAATGACTATCATTTTTTTCTTAGCATTTAAAAACTTTTTATTTTCTTCAATTTTTCTCAGTATATTTTCTAATTGCAGTTTCCGTCTATCAAAAGAATTATTTTTTATTGATTTAAAATCTGTCCATTTTGCAAAAAGTTTATCATCAATTTCATCTGGTACATACCATTTCTTTTTTTCAGCATTCCACTTTGCTCCAAGAGCCTTTGCTTCATCCTTCTCCTGAAATGGTACATCTAAAAATAGCATATATTTCACCTTCTTATAAAATCTTAATAATACCTTACCATTTCAGTAAAAAATTCCATGTAGAAAAACAAACTCCTGCCAAATTAATACAAATTTAGCAAGAGTTTCTCTTATTGTTGAAATTATTGAGTTATTTATACAAAACATCCAGCCTCAAACCATTATCTTATCTATCAGCAATCTAAAGGCTCTAGTCTAATCGCTTGGGTAAGTCGCATTAATCCATAATGCTTTAAACTCGTCAATCTGTTTCTAAAATTACTTAACAAAAGGTCTAGTCAAACCTCCGTCAATGATTTGCCAAAAGTTCCGTTATAAATGCCACTTTAAGATTGCAAGTTTTGTACTTAATTTTTGCAACTTTGGTCACCATTTTTTGCAAGTTTTGTACGTGACATAATTCATTAATTTATTGATATTGTAACATCCGATTGAAATTTAAAATTGACTCTAGAATATCTATTACTAAAATATCTTTTTCTAAAATATATTACTATTTCTCACTACGTTCGAAATAGTAACTGCGAGACAAGCTCGCAGATAAGCTGCTCTTTTTTGAGAAGCAAGCTTCTTGAGAGAGATTAACAGTTGCTATTGATTTTATAAATTCAACTCAAAACAAGCTGTTAATCGCAAGAGGAACCGTAGCGCAGCGAAGGTTCCCAAAGACAATACTTGTTCCGGTTTTCATCAATAATAATTATCATCAAAATTCACTTACCTATTGCATTTTACTTTGCTAAATAATAATTATTTAAGAATACAGCTTCATTCAATCCCGTATTTCTATACTTATAAGGTTTTATCAATTCATCTGACATAAATTAATACACACTACAATGTCACGCGTCACAGTAGGAACTTACCTTTAATATTCCTTCGTCAAAATGCATAAAAATAGCGCACCTATAACAACAGATGCACCAATCTTACACCATTCATCTATATTCTACTATTATTTTCCAATACCCCTCAGATCATTTCATGTATCCATCATATATAGTACCTAAAAAGCTATTATTTAAAGACACAAATCAAACCATCTATGAGTATCGCCACATTCACCATAAATATATTGTAATAGCAACAATTACGTATTTAATCGCTTTCTTACACAAAAAACAACAGCAGTTACAGAGTTACACCCACTAATTTAAAAACATTTTTATTAACATATTTTTACTATTTTATCTTTATTTTTAATGTAACTCTGAGTTCCTCTTATGTGTCATTAGAACATTGTCTCCCAACCATTCCAGGGACCTCTCATACTACATACATCAAATAACAAACTACAAACAGATATATGGGAAATTTCGTTATCAAAAAACAAAAACTACATGCTAATATCGTCTCTGAAGAGTTCTAACAAAATGTAATCTCTTCTTTTTCTATACATATACGTGTTAAATAATAAATTATACTAATTACCCCATACCTCCTGCTAATGTTATCTTATTAACTATTAAAAAGGTTTAAACCCAAAGTGTTTTAATTGATTTTAATAGCTACAATAATAGCGAATTAAGCATCTTAATCCATTTTGAATAGACTATTTTTTCTGTAATATAATTATTATTTAGTACATCTGATTAAATTAAAGCTTAATTTTATTGACACGATAAATATTTCCTTAATTATACATTTTTACCGTTTTCATCAATACTTCTTGGTGATACGATAGAATTATTATTATTAAGGAGGTTTTATCGATGTATGATAACGTAAGAAAATGTCCAAATTGTGGTGCTGATGCTGCTTGTATGGGTGCTTTACAAAAATGCGAAGATTGTGGAGGAATTTATTGTGGTAATTGTTCCGGTAATGGATATGGTGGTACATGCCCTTATTGCGGAAGTAATGAGTCTAAGTCATTTTAGACAGTAATCTACTTACATTAAAACTTCAAAATGATTTAAGGCTAACCTTTGTCTGTGGATTGACAAAAGGTTAGCCTCTTTTTTGTTTTATGTTCAGTTTAATACTCAGACGGAAGTCAGAATCACCCGGAACCCCTACAATCAATAGAAATATCATGGTTAATATAATATATAGATTTGATGTTTTATGATTCTGCTTAATGGTGGTATTATAGTTACAGGAACGACAATGGCATAACATACAAAAAATTTAGCACTCGATGGACTATTTCGGAAGTCGCGTGTTAGGAGAAATGATATGGCTGAAAATTTTGTATCTAACTTGTTAATACCTGAATTGTTGTGCGCTGATTTCAACAAAAGTCTCAATTTTTACACAGAAATCTTAGGATTTGAGATTAGATATGATCGAGAAGAAGGGTTCGCCATGCTTGAAAGAGAAGGCGTCCAAATTATGCTAGATCAAAATAGATCCGATAATTGGGTGTCAGGGCCGCTCGAATATCCCTATGGCCGTGGTATTAATTTGCAAATAAAAACGACATCTATAATAGATCTTTATGAGTCCGTAAAAAAAGCAAACGCCAGAATTTATCTTCCCCTCAAAGAAGAGTGGTATCAAGCAAATGAAATTATGCTTGGATGTCTTCAGTTCATAGTTTTTGATATCGATGGCTATATGCTTCGCTTTTCTCAGGATATCGGTACAAAACCAGTATAAGCCACCAGGCCAGTTAATTCATGTATTTAATGATGTTACTTTAATGAACCTGGCACCACTGTCATGTAAAAAAGTCCCTTTTAGGTAACACCAGAGAAATACTGGCTTCGTCGGCCTTCATTTTTGAAACTTGGTTCCAGTACATGCCATTAAATTGTTCCATAACGTGCCATTACAACATCTCTCAAAGCCACAATTCATCTGACTTTGCAGCCTCAAAAAATTACTCCATAACATGCCACGGCATCTAAATTGATGAAAATAAGTCTAGTCAATTATTTGACTAAGGTCTTTCTATAGCGTGAATCAGATTCACCCATAACCCCTAAGCACCTGAAGCTAAAGTAAATTCATTGTCTCTATCTACTTCTTGTCTGGATCATCTTGCTTTAACGGCTTAAAGGCCGCTGGCTGCAAGATCATCGTAGCTTCAGTTTTTTCAGATCTGTCGAATGCCCCTTCCTGCCACATTTGAAAGCTGTATAATGTGAGCCCAATTATCATCGGAGGATACAAAGGGACGGTTCTGTGCGCCAAGAAGCGCACGGTGTATAGTGGGTGGGAATCCCGCCTGGAAAGACTTAGCCAGTCACCAGTATCCAGCCTTGGGTCTGAAGCGGTAACGTTAAGACTAAGCGTA
>NZ_LSLK01000052.1 GCF_002257705.1 Sporomusa silvacetica DSM 10669 | reverse complement strand
GGGAACTCAAGGGAGACTGCCGCAGACAATGCGGAGGAAGGCGGGGATGACGTCAAGTCATCATGCCCCTTATGTCCTGGGCTACACACGTACTACAATGGGCTTAAACAAAGCGAAGCAAGCCCGCGAGGGTAAGCAAAACGCATAAACAAGCTCTCAGTTCGGATCGGAGGCTGCAACTCGCCTCCGTGAAGTCGGAATCGCTAGTAATCGCAGGTCAGCATACTGCGGTGAATACGTTCCCGGGCCTTGTACACACCGCCCGTCACACCACGAAAGTTGACAACACCCGAAGCCGGTGGGGTAACCAGCAATGGAACTAGCCGTCTAAGGTGGGGCCGATGATTGGGGTGAAGTCGTAACAAGGTAGCCGTATCGGAAGGTGCGGCTGGATCACCTCCTTTCTAGGGAGAACCGTTCAGTGGAACAACTGAACTACTTCCAGGTCGGTACATTTGGCAGATGAACACTCTTACATTGTTTAGTTTTGAGGGAATGTAAAAGAGAATGATGCTCTAATAATATAATATTTTTGAAACAGTAATGTGGGGGTATAGCTCAGCTGGGAGAGCGCTTGGCTCGCATTCAAGAGGTCAGCGGTTCGATCCCGCTTATCTCCACCACCAAAACATAGATAGTCCGGGGCTGAAATGCCTTTGGACTATTTTTATTTATGTAAACTTGTCCCTTGCAATGTTTTATTGTGGACAAAAACTAGGTATTGTACATATAGAAAGGGGCTGTCGCACTAAAAATATAGTGTGGCAGTCTTTTTTCGTAAAAAAACAATCCCCGGACTTCGAAAAATCTGAGGACAATAGTAGTTCCTAAGTTTTGCTATTTATATTTTGTTGCCTGATCATAGTAATAAGTAGTATAATCTTATTATAGTTAAATAAATTATCTAGGAGGACACTATAGTGAAGGAAGTAAGTGTTGGTATTATAGGCACTGGCTCATATGTACCTACCAGAATCATGACAAACAAAGAATTAGAACAAATAGTTGATACATCTGATAAATGGATTGTTGAACGTACAGGAATTAGAGAGAGAAGAATTACTTTAGAGGGCCAAGCTACATCTGATTTAGCCACAGAAGCCGCAAAGCGGGCGTTGGATAACGCTGGTATCTCTGCCGATGAGCTTGATTTAATCATTGTCGCTACCATAACACCGGATATGTTGTTTCCATCAGTTGCTTGTCTTGTACAAGCTAATCTAAAAGCTACCAAAGCCGCCGCTTTTGATTTATCGGCAGCTTGCTCCGGTTTTGTTTATGGATTAGTAACTGCGAGTCAATTTATCAAATCCGGTTTGTATGAAAAGATATTAGTGATCGGCGCCGAAAACCTCTCCAAAATACTCGACTGGACTGATCGTAATACTTGTGTTTTATTTGGCGACGGAGCAGGTGCTGCTGTGGTAGCAAAAACTCCTCCTGGATACGGCATTCTTGGTGTAAATTTAGGGGCGGATGGATCTGGAGCTAGTTCTCTTACTATGCCAGCAGGTGGTTCTCGGATACCAGCCTCAGCAGAAACAGTAAATAATCGACAGCACTTCTTGCATATGAACGGACCTGAAGTCTATAAGTTTGCAGTAAAAGTTATGGGTGCGTCGGCACTAAAAGCAATAGCTAACGCTAACATGTCTCCTGCGGATATTTCCTATGTTGTCCCCCATCAAGCGAATATCCGTATCATAGAATCTGCCGCAAAACGTCTTGGAATTTCTATGGACAAAGTGGCAGTTAGTGTTAATAAATACGCTAATACATCATCTGCATCTATTCCGATAGGATTAGATGAAGCATTTAGAAGTGGGAATATCAAAAAAGATGATATTGTCGTAGTCGTTGGATTCGGGGCCGGCTTAACTTGGGCAAGTAGTGTTATGAAGTGGAGTATTTAAGTCAGAGGAAGTTATAACACGGTAGCTTATCTACAACGTTTATACGGGTGAAAATAAAAGCGTCAATGACTATAACGGGTTTCCCGTCAAAAAGCCATTGACGCTTTTTAAAAAATATTTATGAGCAAGTTCATAATTGCAAGTGTGACAATTATATGGGAATTAATGCTAACCTACATAAAGAAAGAAGGAAAAAATAGCCTGCTTATTTTTTAAATGATACATAAATACTAATACCTTATGCCATACTAAAAGAATAATAACCCAAAGATGGGAAGGCGATTATGAAAAGGAGAATTTACCCTTGTGCAGATAATATAAAAAAACTTTCAGCACATATGCCGAAGGCTTTAATCGCCGATACCCAAGAGAACTTGGACGCGCTCAAGCACTTAACCGTCGAAAGCAACACAATTGCTGAAGAAATCAATCAAATTGCTCAAAAACTGATGACGCCAAATTCCTCTGAAAAAGCGGAAGCACTACCTGTAAGCAGCTCTCTTTTCAACAACCGGCAGGTGCTGAAGCATTTATTTGGTGACTGCATTGATGTAAGCTTCCGCGAATTTGTTATTGGCAAAGAACAAATTTCCGCTATTCTTATTTTTATAGATGGTCTTGGGAGTAAAGATATCATTAACGGGCAGATCATGAAATCGCTGATGAAGATCCAGTATGCACCGGCGCAAACCGCAAGCCCAGAGCTTCTTATCAAGTTGATAAACAAAGTTTTTCTTGAAGCGGTTGAGGTAAGTGAGCTCACGACAGTCGGAGAAATCACCGATGCTGTATTGACTGGCGATACCATTTTGCTGGTAGACGGAGCGGCTCAGGCCTTAAGAATCATTACCAAGGGTTGGCGAGGCCGGGATGTGGGCGAACCAGTTACCGAGAGTGTAGTCAGAGGTCCCCGGGAGGGTTTTACCGAAACCATTCGTACTAATACCGCCCTGCTGCGGCGTAAAATCAAGTCGACGGAGCTTAGGCTGGAAAAATATATTGTGGGGAGAATAACCAAAACCGAAATCAATCTCGCATATTTATTAGGAACAGCTGATGCTAAAGTTGTGGCAGAAGTGCGCAAAAGAATCAAAAGGATTGATGTTGACTCAATTCTCGAAAGCGCCTATATCGAAGAACTAATTGAGGATACCCCCTATACGGTATTTCCCCAAATCGAGCACAGTGAACGGCCTGACAAAGTGGCAGCCGCAGTCCTAGAAGGCCGGGTAGCAATTTTAGTTGACGGCACCCCTTTTGCTTTAATTGTTCCCACCATTATGGTTCAGTTTTGGCAATCCAGCGAAGATTACTACGAGCGATATCCTGTCACTTGGTTAGTTCGCCTAATCCGTTTTGCCTTTAGCACCATAGCCTTATTGCTACCAGGTGTTTATGTAGCTATTGCCATGTATCATCAAGAAATGTTTCCTACTGCCTTGCTGATCAGTATCGCCGGCGCCCATGAAGGAGTTCCTTTTCCGATTTATGTTGAGGCATTACTGATGGAACTTATCTTCGAAACTTTGCGGGAAGCAGGTGTACGCTTACCGCAGCCAGTAGGCCAGGCTGTCAGTATTGTCGGTGGTTTGGTCATCGGGGAGGCCGCGGTGCGGGCTGGGATCATCTCGCCTGCGACTATCATTGTTGTGTCCCTTACCGGTATTTCATCCTTTGCCTTGCCGTCCTATAACCTTTCCTGGAGCCTACGTATCTTGCGTTTCGTCTTCGGTTTCCTGGGTTTCATATCCGGATTATACGGAATTATGCTAGGAATGCTTATATTGCTCATACATATCATCTCATTGCGCTCTTTTGGTGTGCCATATTTTTCTCCTTTTGCCCCCTTTAAACTGCAGGACATGAAAGATGTAATGATCAGGCTTCCCTGGTGGGCGATGAACGAAAGACCGTATTCCATTCCAACGAATAACCGGCACAGACAGAAGTTTTATCTAAAACCCCGTATACCCAACGCCAATGATAAGTAGATGTTTAAGCATGAAGAGTAAATTAACAATAGTATTCAGTGCGTTTGTGCTATTGAATGTGTTTATCGGTGGCTGCCGGGATATGAATAACGTGGATGAACTAGCAATTGTCCTGGGTGTAGGCATTGATCGTGTACGTGGAACAGAACCCATCCTCTTAACCGTCCAGATTGTTAATACTTCAGCTAAAGGACCTGGCGGTGAAGGAGGCGGTCAAGATACACAGTTTATCACCTTAACAAGCCAAGGGAAATCTTTATTAGACGCGGAGCGTAATTTAGCAAAGACTTCTTCTCGTAAAGTATTTTTTTCCCACAATAAAATAGTTGTGCTAGGTAAAAATTTTACCGCTTCGGACATATCTGAAGCAATGGATTACATTCAGCGTAATCGGGAATTCCGCCGCACCAACCTGATAGTGGTCGCGGAGCAAACAGCCAAAGAAGTTTTAGAAACCAAGTTGGATATGGAAAAGCTCCCAATGCTAGGTCTGCACGACATGCTTGTTTCCAAAAATCAACTATTTATTTATCCGGTTAATATCAATGATTTTTTGCTGAATTTAAAAACTGACATAGGAATAAGTTATGCTTCAGTAGTGAATTTGCTGGATGTGACCAAGGAAAATAAGATAAAGCAGGACCAAGTTGCAGAAAAGTCGGGAGAAAGTTCTGGAACAAAAGGTTCCACCAAAATACATCTGGATAAAATAGCAATTTTTAAGAATAATCGTTTGGTTGGCACACTCACTGAGCAGGAGTCGATAGGCTTTCTATGGTTAATTAATAAGCTAAAAAGAGATACAGTAGTAATTCCTTTCCCAATAGCTGAAGAAGAGAAGGGAATTTCCCTAGATATTATTAAAGGAAACAGTAAAATTATTCCCCATATAACCGATAAGGGTATTACCATGGAAGTAGTTTGTACAGGTGAAGCTGAACTGCGTGAAGCGGGCTACCTTAGCGAGCAGCTAAAAGACTTGCAGATATACAAGCAACTTGAGCAGGAAGCGGAAAAAGTATTAAAGGCGAAGGTAGAGCAAACAATTGTCCGGGCGCAACAAGACCTAAAAGCCGATTTCATTGGTTTTGGCAACCAAATCCACAATTATAATCCAACTGAATGGCACCTTATCAAAGCAGACTGGGAGCAACGTTTCCCCAAAATACAATATACTATTACCTGCCACGTAACAATGCGCAAAGCCGGAATCATCAAGGGCTCCGCGACTTTAAGAAACGATGAGGAATAATTCATGATGATAGCTCTGTTTCTACTTGCGGTAATCCTTATTGTCCTTTATGAAGGATTACCGCTGTTTAAAAACAAACTTTGGCGAGAACTAGGCGCCTTGGGTATGCTCATCGGGTTAGCCGCTTTCCTGGGAATCGCAGATATGTGGGGTATGCCTACACCGGTTCATTGGTTGGAACAACTGCTTGGTCCAATTGGACAGACAATTTTCAAATAGCATTTTCCGGAAAAAGGTGGTGCAGCTATGCAAGAAAAAGGAATTATTAATACAAACCAGTTCGTCTGGATGCTATTTATTATTATCACCTCATTTACCGCGATCCAAGTACCCGCCATGTTAATAACACAGGCAGGACGGGATGCCTGGTTAGCGATAATTGGCGGCTGGATTTTGGATGTTTCACTAGCTGTGGTTTATGGTTATATGGGGCTGCGCTTTCCAGGCCAAAATTTTGTACAATACAGCATTACAATCCTGGGAAGAAATGCGGGGAGAATTGTGGGAATTCTGTTCCCGATTTTATTTTTAGTGGCTTGCATGCTTTTAATGCGCGGCTTCAGTCAACTACTTAACTCCTTCTTTTTCCCCACGACTTCTTTAATTGCAATCATGATTCCTGGATTATTCGTGGCTGGCTATGCAGCTCGTCAAGGAATTGAGGTAATTTGTCGGGTTACCGAAGTACTTGGGCCGTTATATTTACTAAGCATTGTTTTCATAGGCCTGTTGGTCAGTCCGAGCGCGGAATTTGACCGACTTAAGCCGCAGTTTGATGACGGAGTGTATCCTTTTCTTATCGGCTCACCCTTACTACTGACTTTTTACGGAATTTGCATTATAATGGCAATGTTCATCCCACTATGTAATCGCCCGGAAAATGGATTTCTGGCCAAGTTCATTGCGGTCAGTCTAGGAGCCGTATTTGCATCTATTATTGTGGTTTTAAGTGTGGCAGTCTTTGGTTATGAACAAGCTGCCAATGTTCGTGCTCCTGGCCTTGAGTTATCCAGAATGATATCTTATGGCAATTATTTGGACAGGCTGGAAATAATTTGGCTGCTGCTTATCACTGGTGCAGGAATAATTGCTTCAGCCAATTTGCTCTGGGCTTTTAGCTTAGGAATGTCGCAGATTTTGGATCTCAGCACTTATAAGCCATTGATATACCCTGCTGTCTTGCTGACAGGGATGCTGGCTTTGACGTCGTTTAAGAGTAACATGGAACAAATACGTTTTGCCGAATACACCTTTCCCATCTTTGCCGCATTCGTGGAAGCAGGATTGGAAATCTTTTTGTTTATTGCAGCCTTAGTTTTAAACAAACGGGGTCAACAATACGATAATTACAGGAGTATTAAACATGGAAAAGATTAGCTATCATAACTTATTTGCTATTATTACCGGATTATTTATGCTTATAATCGGTTGTTTGATAGCGTATCTTTCTCAAAAGTACTTGTTTAGTAAATACCGGGGAAAGGCCCAAAACGCTATGGATAAAGAATATCCTGAAGTCCAAACAAAATGTAAGGAGAGCAAAAGCTGAGTAGTAGTATACTTCAGTTTTTGCTCTTTTTTTATCCAACACTTACTGACGTTTATTTTAATATACTTCCAGGTAGCAGGATTATCCCTTTCTTTGTAGAACTCAATATTCAAGCAAAACATAATATAACACTATTACATATTAATTTATTTTTTTATATTGTTAGTTACTGTTCGTTTTAACAGGAAGGAGCCGAGATCCTATGTTGACTGTACAAAAACGCCTGATCGATTTCTTACTGCCTCATACGGAACACGTAACAATTAGCGATGTACGCATCGGACTGGGGTACACTGCCGTAAAGATTGGAAGTGGGCATGGAGGAGTGGCATGGACCCCGAATTCGTTGGCACCCTCCTGTACCTATTTTGAAAGCGCCGGAACCCTTATCGGGCGTCCAGCAAAAGAGTTACTGGCCATGCTCGGCAACGAGGTGTCCGACTTGACACGGTCGATCGGTCTAGCAACGGCAAATGCATTGCTTGCCTCGCTGACGCCCCCCACGACCTTGAAAGAAGAAGTCATCTCATCGCTTCATATTACTCACAATGACCGGGTAGCAATGGTTGGATATTTCGGCCCGGTAATAGCTCAATTGCGCAAGACAGGCTGTCAGCTCGACATCCTGGAATTGAATAATAAACACACCGACACGCTTCCCCCTGAAAAAGCTGGCGACGCCTTGCGCGCTTGTACCGTAGCCATAATTACTGGTACGACGCTTATCAATGGAACCTTTGGCGAACTGATTGCCGGACTGGGAGAACCTCGTGTGGCCGTGGTGCTAGGCCCTTCTTCACCCCTATGCGGCGACATCTTCCAGGATACAAAAATCACCCACGTCGCCGGATCACGGGTACGCGATATTGACGCCATACTACGCATTGTTTCGGAAGGTGGCGGCACCATGCTCATGAAGCGGTATCTGGATTTCGAGACAGTGTTGACCGGAAAAAGCAGCTGAGTAACTCCAATAAGTAGCCAAACCTGCAAAGTTGTTTCATTTTGCAGGTTTTACCTATTCTCGCGTCGATTCTAAAATTGATCTTTGCCAATTACTTTCTATTATGTTACAATATTGGCGATTGACTTAGCTGAGAGGAGTATTTTACATGTCAGGACATTCAAAATGGGCGAATATCAAGCATAAAAAAGGTAAGGTAGATGCCATACGCGGCAAAGTTACTACCAAAGTCAGTCGCGAGATTACTATTGCAGTAAGAATGGGCGGCTCAGATCCATCCGGGAATATGCGTTTAAAATTGGCATTGCAAAAAGCTAGAGAAAATAACATACCTAAAGAGAATATCCAGCGGGCTATTCAAAAAGGCGCAGGCGCGTTTGATGGTAATAGTTATGAAGAAATAAATTACGAAGGATATGGACCTGGCGGGGTTGCTATTATGGTTGAGGCCATGACCGACAACCGTAACCGGACTGCTGCTGATGTACGGCATTTGTTTTCTAAATATGGCGGTAATCTGGGAGAAACCGGCTGCGTTTCCTGGATGTTTAAGCAGAAGGGGCTATTTGTTGTTGAGCAAGATGAGTTTGACGAAGAAGAACTCATGCTCCTGACACTTGATGCTGGTGCAGAAGATTTTGAAGCAACTGAAGGCGAATTTGAAATAACTAGCCAGCCGGACAATTTTGAACAGGTTCAGGAAGCATTAGAGAAAAACAATATAAAAACTGTGGTTTCCCGGATTACGATGGTACCGGAGACTACCACTAGTCTAGATGGCGATGAGTCAGTAAAAATGATGAAGCTCATTGAAGCCTTAGAGGATCTCGATGATATTCAGGAAGTTTACACCAACTTCGATATGCCTGAAGATATGGATGAAGAATAGGAATATCAGGGTTTATAGGCATTTGGAAATTACGTACAAATAAAACGATATCTCAACTTAAACCTTCCTGTGATAACCGCAGGAGGGTTTTATTTATGTCGAAAGGACTTATAAAAATTCAAACATCAACAAGTAATAAAAGACGAATTATTACAAGGCTTTCTACATCCTGTATACATATTATGGAGGGATAATGCGGTTGAATAGAGAATGGTAAATAATGGTGTGATAAATATTCAAAGAATACAGGAGTGAAAAATGGAGGGAATTTATATGAAAAGATTTTTATTAAAGGTATTAACTGGGGTTATACTTATGGCTTTTTTACTTTTCTGTCATATCGCAAGTGTTGATGCGGCGCGATATACTAAAACTTTAAATGAGGATACAAGAATGACGCCGCCTGGAGTTATAGTGGCAACGTGGTCTGAAATACCTAAGTTTAAGAAAGGAACCGATGTTATGCTTAACGAGTATGGTGAGGTTTTTGAGGGCATATTAGCTGAAAATGTTAAATTGCCATATGAAACTGGTACTTCCCAGGATTCTATCCGGACAGCATATACGCCTCTTCCGATGTATTTTTATTCTTATACAACTGAGCCAAAATACAGGGTTCTTCCATTTAAGGGTGGCACAAAAGTTACATTCAATGATAAGGGTGAAGTTATTAAGGGTATAATAAGTAGTTCTTCTGAAAGAATTGACCTAAATCAAACAAACCATATACTAGTATCTGATGGCGAAATAAGTTTTCATAAAAATGGGATGTTAGCAACGTGTTCTTTAGCCAGTGCTTCCTATCTGCGCCCTGTCGGGTGGCAACAAATTTTAACTGAAAACGATACAGATAACTCGGCATGTTCGGGGCTTGTTGAATTTAAGTCCAGAAAACCAATTGTGCTAAATGAGAAAGGCGAAGTAGTCAAGGGCACATTAAACAAAGATACCAAGCTGCTATCACCAGTAGTAAGTTTTCGGTCACCAGACGGTATTAAGGTTTATGAAGCTGGTACTGAGGTAGAATTTGATGATAAAGGCGTTGTTGTAAAAGCGTTGAAAGCAACAACTGCGGTTAACTAGTATTGTTTTGGATAGTAACGATAAATAGATAAATTGCACGAATAAAATTTGTATTATTTGGAAAACATAGTGACAACACTAGAGAAAGGCGTGTTGTCACTATGTTTTCGAAACTTATTGCTAAATTGTCTTCACTGCTTCAGGTAAAAGTCTGTGGTAAATCTATATTTACGAAGCCTGTACTTATTTGTGGACTAATTCTATTACTGTCTGGTATCGGTTATTATTCTTTGCTAGCAGATCCAAACGTAAAACTGCCGCTTTCACATCAAGGCAGTGAGGTTGTTAAACAAGATAGCAAGATTAAGATTTCCGCAGATACCGATTTGGTACAAAAAATCAACTATACCAAATGCAAAGACCAGGAGATATTCCGGACTAAACCACCTGATAATTTAGTTGGGCTTACTTTTAATCAGGTACAGCAGATCTATTCAGGTTGGAGTATTGAAAAATTTGATACCAAAGAAATAGAAATGACATTATCGGTGGATAGCTTATGCCGCGAGCACTCTAATAATTTGTTTATTGGTATCAAGAACGACTATGTCACTGTATTCTATGGAGTACCTGGTCCCAAAGCGATTGTAAAAGAAGTAACTAAAATACCTGTGAGTGGTTTAATGCCCCAGGATGTACAAGAGTTACATCAAGGGTTGATTGTGCAGTCTAAAGAGGAAGTATTACGAACACTAGAGGGAATGCAGGCACGTTAAGGAGAGGGTAACCTCTCTTTTTGCTTTCCAGATGGAAAGGTTAACTTTCCCTGGATTGAACGACTATACCCCTAAAGGGCATAGGCGGCTTCTACCGGCGACGCGCCCGGATGGCGCTAGTGCCGATTGCGCCATGGATGGCATAGCAATTCGGCCGTCCTAAAGGACTTGGCACAAGCCAAGTCTTTTCTTATGTGTAACAGGAATATATGATGAAGTTGTCGAAAGTAGTAGGGAATAAAAAGGGGGCATCAGATGATTGCATTAGGAATCGACCCCGGCACAGCGATATGCGGTTATGGTTTGGTCGAAGCACAAGGGAGCAGATTAAAGCCCATTATATATGGGGTTATTGAGACAACCCCCGACATGGAGGCTGCCATGCGGCTTAGAAAAGTCCATCAGGAAATTGATGGTTTGATTAAGCAGTATCAGCCAGATATTATGGGTGTTGAGATGTTGTTCATGAATAAAAATGTACGTACTGTCATGGCTGTAGGCCAAGCCCGTGGTGTAATACTATTGGCGGCAGCTCAAAATGACCTTAGTATTAATGAATTTACGCCGCTTCAGGTTAAGCAGGCGGTAACCGGGTATGGTAAAGCAACCAAAGAACAAGTTATCTATATGACCCAACGATTATTAAGCCTGCCGAAGAAACCGCATCCCGATGATGCCGCCGATGCTTTAGCTATCGCTATTGCAACCATACATTGCGGAAGTATAAATAGAATGAGGATAACCAATGATAGGCTATGTTAAAGGCGTAGTTACATATCTATTTACCGATTATTGTTTTGTGGATGTTCAAGGAATCGGTTATCGGATATTTATACCTAACTCTACCAGACAAAAGCTGGCAATTGGTCAAACAGCCACCTTGTTTACCTATCTGAATGTACGTGAGGATGCACTTACGCTACATGGTTTTTATACGCAGGAAGAATATGATCTTTTTCTAAGTCTTATTTCGGTATCAGGGATTGGCCCCAAAGTAGCGGCTGGCATTTTGTCTACCATCACACCCCAAAATTTCCGCTCAGCAATTAGTGCCAATAATGCAGCTATCTTGACAAAACTACCAGGTATTGGCAAAAAAACGGCGGAAAGAATTATTCTTGAGCTAAAAGATAAAGTGGGAATCGGTGCAGAATTTGATGCAAGTGCTTCAGGCCAGATGTCAGCAGACGGTAATTTGCCGGGAGATATCCGGCAAGAGGCCATCCAGGCGCTAATTGCATTAGGGTATAACCATGCCGAGATAACGCCAGTCATTAAGAAAATTTATCAACACGAAGGTACAGCTCATACAGAAATATCATTAGAACAATTAATTAGACTCACATTAAAGGAGTTTGGCCGGAGGTAATTGGGAGGTAACTAACTGGTGGAAGAACGTATTGTGGAACCAGATGAACAGGATGTTGATTCCTGGCAATATAGTCTGCGGCCGCGCCGTCTTGCTCAATATATTGGACAAAATCAAGTGAAAAATAATCTTTCTATATTTATTCAGGCAGCAATGGCCAGAGAGGAAGCGCTGGATCATGTCTTATTATATGGCCCGCCTGGATTGGGTAAAACTACATTAGCCGGCATTGTTGCCAACGAGCTTGGCGCTAATTTTCGGATTACATCAGGTCCGGCCATTGAGCGACCAGGTGATTTGGCCTCACTATTGACTAATTTGGGTGAAAAAGACGTGCTGTTTATTGATGAAATTCACCGTTTGTCGCGAGCAGTAGAGGAAGTCTTGTATTCGGCAATGGAAGACTATGCCCTTGATATTATTATCGGTAAAGGACCGTCTGCCCGTTCTATTCGTCTTGATTTACCCAAGTTCACGCTGATAGGGGCAACAACCAAAGCCGGTGCCTTAGCCGCACCGCTTAGAGATCGCTTTGGAGTTATTTGCCGTTTGGAATATTACGAAACGGAGCATTTGGAATGTATTGTAAATCGAGCTGCTGAAATTTTGCAAGTAGCCATTGAACCCCGCGGTGCACTGGAAATTGCCAAACGTTCACGGGGAACGCCACGTATTGCTAACCGTCTCCTAAAGCGAGTACGGGATTTTGCTCAGGTAACAGCTGATGGGGTAATTACAGATGCTATCGCTGATAAAGCTCTTGATCTGTTAGAAGTAGACAAACGCGGACTGGATAAAACTGACCGTAGTATGCTTACTGCGATTATTAAAAAGTTTAACGGTGGACCTGTAGGGTTAGATACATTGGCTGCATCGATCAGCGAAGAGACTGAAACAATTGAAGATGTATACGAACCCTTTCTATTGCAAATGGGGTTTATTGCCAGAACACCACGCGGGCGGGTAGCTACTCCGGCAGCCTATGCCCATCTCAATATTTCTTATGAAGACAAAGCGAACTCTCAAGAAAAATTATGGTAGGTGACTTAAATGATGCGTATGTTGCTGCATGTCTGTTGCGGCCCGTGTTCTGTATTTCCCCTGAAACACCTGCAGGAACAGTATCCGGAGTACGAGATTACCGGCTATTTTTATAATCCGAACATACACCCGTACAAAGAGTTTCGCAAACGTCTGGATACCCTCAAAACGTTTGCGGATAAAATTGGTCTTACCAGACTAATCATTGATGAAAGTTATACCCTTGAAGAATTTTTGCGGCAAGCATTAAATGCCCCAGGTGGGCGCTGTACTCACTGCTACGACCTGCGAATGAACCAAACAGCACGCTATGCCAGAGAGCAGGGCTTTGACTGTTTTAGTACCACGCTATTAGTTAGCCCTTACCAGCAGCATGATTTGATAAGGGCAGCTGCTAATACAGCTGCTGTTGCTGAGGAAGCCCAGTTTCGCTATATAGACTTCCGTCCAGGTTGGCAGGAAGGCGTCAAAATAAGCAGAGAGCTTGAAATGTATCGGCAGCCTTATTGCGGCTGTGTCTTTAGCGAGCGAGACCGTTATTACAAGCCAAGCAAGGGGCAAGGTTAATGCCCGGAGGATTTGATTCATTAGGTAAAACACTGATGCTGTTTGGCCTCATCCTCTTGGTTGCCGGAGCCGTATTTCATTTTGGGGGTAAATTCTTAAGTCTGGGCCGATTGCCAGGTGATATACATATGGAATGGGGAAACTTCAGCTTTCATTTTCCTATTGTTACATCAATTATTCTAAGTATTATTCTAACAATAATTCTGAATCTGATTTCAAGATAAGAAAAGACAAGACTTCCTTTCCGTCTGGAAAATAGCGCCGGAGGTATGCGATTGTATAGACATATGATAAAATGGTTACTGTTAACTGTTTTTTTCATTTTTCCCTTATCTGGACATGCCCATTCAGGCAATGGAGCAGTGTCGGCTTTTGAACCTAACCTGCGGGTGGGAATTTTGACTAATCAGAACAGTATTGAGGTTTCCGCTGATGCTAAATTTGCTATTATTAGTACCGGCACCGCTAAAGTATTGGGAGATTTCGGTGCTAAAGATACAGCAACAATTGCCGTACGCGAAAGTGGTTTTACCATCAATGGTAGACCTGTAGAGGCTACTGGTTTGGCTATTGTTATAAAAAAAGCGCATTCCTTAGTTTACAGTGAACAATATCTATATGCCAACAAACGGCGGTATCGGGGTGACCTAAGTATCCATCGCACCATAGGTAAGCCAGGTATGACCGTGATAAATACCCTGCCAGTTGAACAGTATCTATATGGGGTTATCAAAAATGAAATTTCCCCTGAATGGCCACTGGAAGCAGTTAAAGCTCAGGCGGTAGCTGCACGTACTTATGCGTTGGCTAACAGCAATAAACATGCAGCTGATGGTTTTGAACTATGTGCTACTACTGATTGCCAAGTATACGGCGGGCGGGAGAGTGAATCGCCCAAAGCAATCGAAGCAGTAGATACAACACGAGGCCTGGTGCTTACCTATAAAGGTAAACTAATTACCGCCTATTTTCATAGCAGTTCAGGTGGTTACACTGAAGATAGCGAAAATGTTTGGTCGGTGAAGCAGCCGTATCTTCGCGGTGTAGCTGATTTCGATCAAAGCAGCCCTTATTATAAATGGGAAGAGAAGCTGACGCTGGCTGAATTAAATCAGGCTATTAGTAAGGCTGGTTACAACATTGGTTATCTACAAGCGGTTGAATTATCACCGCTTGCTAACCCGCCGGTTGCAAGCTTTGACCGTGGGGTGTCAGGACGAGTAAAAAGCGTATACCTCAAGGGAACTACCGGGAATATACTGCTAACAGGAACAAAACTAAGAAACATGTTAAACTTAAAAAGTACCTTGTTTGATATTACTATAAGTAAACAACACCCCCAGCCTGCTATGTCAGTCTATGCCAGTAAGGATAGAAAAAAAGATTACACTCATCCTATCGCTATTAAACCAACTGATTTTGTTGTTATTACCGGCTTTGGCTGGGGACATGGTTTAGGGCTTTCGCAATGGGGGGCAAAAGCTATGGCAGAAAAGGCTCCACCGGGAAACACGGAATATTTCAAGGATATCTTGAAACACTACTACCAAGATGTAGAAATAAAAAAAGCCTACTGATAGGCCATAATGAGGGAGTACCATGCTGGTTTCTGATTTTGATTATTATTTACCTGAAGAGTTAATAGCACAACAGCCGGTAGAACCACGCGATCAGTCACGGCTGCTCGTGCTTGACCGGGAAACTGGATGCATTGAGCATAATGAGTTTCATAATCTGCTGCACTATTTAAAACCAGGGGATACCCTGGTTTTTAATGATACCCGAGTAATACCTGCAAGGCTATTTGGAGCTAGGCAGAAAACTGGCGGTAAAGTGGAAGTTTTTTTGTTAAGTCGTACAACTAATGATGATTGGGAAGTACTTGTTAAACCCGGTAAAAAAGCTAAGCCGGGAACTATTATTGAGTTTAGCGACAACCTACGCTGTGAAGTTCTGCAAAGTACGGATTTTGGCGGCAGGATAGTACGCTTTCAGTATCAGGGTATTTTTGAAGAAATTCTTGATTCGTTGGGTGAAACACCCTTACCACCCTATATTAAAACTAAGTTAACAGATAAGGAACGCTATCAGACGGTGTATGCCAGGGAACGTGGCTCAGCCGCAGCCCCTACTGCCGGGCTGCACTTTACACGTCAGCTCATGGACAGCTGTAAAAACATGGGTGTTAATCTGACCTTTGTTACTCTTCATGTCGGGTTGGGGACCTTTCGACCTGTGGCAGTAGATACCATAACAGATCATGTCATGCATCGCGAGTATTATTCAGTACCTGAAAAGACCGCGGTCATTGTCAATAAAACACTAGCAGCCGGTAATCGGGTTATTGCAGTAGGCACTACCGCAGTACGAACCTTAGAGACGGCAGGTACTAGCGGGCAACTGGAAGCTAAAAGTGGCTGGACGCAGATATTTATCTATCCTGGCTATGAATTCAAAATTGTCAAAGCGCTGATTACCAATTTTCATCTTCCTAAATCCACCCTGTTAATGCTGGTTAGTGCTTTGTCCAGCAGAGAACATATTTTTAACGCCTACCGGGAAGCCGTAGATAAGCGCTACCGCTTTTTCAGTTTTGGCGATGCCATGTTTATCCGATGACCAAGTTGCTCTAAGACT
The DNA here is from genome assembly GCF_002257705.1 of Sporomusa silvacetica DSM 10669. Lineage (GTDB taxonomy): Bacteria > Bacillota > Negativicutes > Sporomusales > Sporomusaceae > Sporomusa > Sporomusa silvacetica. Next base: position 80,958 of record NZ_LSLK01000052.1, on the reverse strand, counting down.
CCCGCTTCTACAAGCGGGAGTTATACCCTAAAGGGCACAGGCGAGCAACTAAGTCCCTGGATTAGTGAGACTAAGCTTCAGATGGGGTTAAAACCTCGCCTGTAGCTACGTCTCACTTTATCCGCTAGGTATATTTTTATTAATACGAGAGGTGTAGCTATTGGCCATTACATACGAACTTATTAAACAATGCTCCAAAACTGGAGCACGGGTGGGGCGGTTATATACGCCTCATGGTGTATTTGATACACCTATCTTTATGCCAGTTGGCACGCAGGCCACCGTTAAGGCCATGTCGCCTGATGAGCTTAAAGATATGGGAGCAGGTATAATCTTGAGTAATACGTATCACTTGTACTTGCGCCCAGGTCATGATTTAGTGGCAGAAGCAGGCGGGCTGCATAAATTTATGCAGTGGGATCGCGGTATCTTAACAGATAGCGGTGGTTTTCAGGTATTTAGTCTGGGACCTCTTCGCAAGATAACCGAAGAGGGAGTTACGTTTCACTCACATATTGATGGTTCTAAGCATTTTTTATCACCAGAAAAAGCCACTGAAGTGCAAATGGCATTAGGTGCTGACATCATCATGGCTTTTGACGAGTGTGTGCCTTATCCGGCAGACCATGAATATGCCCGTCAATCAACACAGCGAACTACCCGCTGGGCCGAACGCTGTAAAAAAGCCCATACCCGTAAAGATCAGGCTCTGTTTGGTATTGTTCAAGGCGGGATGTATAAAGATCTCAGAACGATGAGTGCCCAAGATCTTATTTCTTTGGACTTTTCCGGTTACGCTATTGGCGGTCTCAGTGTAGGCGAACCAAAGCCACTTATGTATGAGATGCTTGATCATACAGTACCCTTATTACCATCAAATAAGCCACGTTATTTGATGGGCGTTGGCACACCAGATTGCTTGCTGGAAGGTGTCATGTACGGTATTGATATGTTTGACTGTGTCTTCCCGACAAGAGTAGCGCGTAATGGTACTGTAATGACCAATCGTGGTCGTCTTATTATCAAAAACGCCGAATTCTCCCGTGATTTCCGTCCTATTGATCCGGAATGCGGCTGTTATACCTGCCGGAATTTCTCCCGTGCTTACATACGGCATTTGCTTAAAACAGAAGAAATCTTCGGATTGCGACTAACAACTACCCATAATTTATATTTCTTATTAAACTTTATGAAAGAGATGCGCAAAGCCATTCTTGATGACCGCTTTTTAGCTTTTAGAGAAGAGTTTTGGGCTCATTACCGCAAATAATAAGAGGATTTATGATAAATGTGTGGAATATAATGTAACAGAAACAGGAGGTGATAAATATATGCCAGGAATTTCACCCGAAATAATGCAAGCCATTCAGGCTTCATGGCCGATAGTATTAATGGGCGTAATCTTCTATTTTTTACTATATCGTCCGCAGAAAAAAGAACAGCAACGTCGCAAAGAACTTTTGGATAGTCTCAAAAAGGGAGAACGCATTGTTACTATTGGTGGCTTGTACGGTACTATTACGGCATTGAATGAAAAAACCGTTACAATTAAAATTGCCGATAAAGTAGAAGTCGATATAGCCCGTACCGCTGTTAGCCATAATCAAAATCAGCAGAAACCTGAATAACTTTTCAAAGATAACTATAGCTACCGCCTATACCCCTTTGAGGTACAGGCGGCTTCTGCCGTCATTGGTTAAAAGAGAGTATTTTAGGGAGGGAACTATGATGGAACCTAATAAAAATGCCAAACAGGAACTGCGTGAAAATATTTTAGCTGTTAGACGAGGAATGAGCCCGGAGGAAGTGGCTGCCGGTAGCGTCAGGCTTGCCGAACATTTATGTTCTTGGCCCATATATCAAGCCGCTAAAACTATTATGCTCTATCTGGCAATGCCTGATGAACCTCATTTGGATAAGGTTATTTCCCACGCACTAAGTGCTGGTAAAACCATCTGTGTGCCGCATATGCGGGAGACACGAGGATTAATGGATGCCGCCATTATTGCTAATCTTGACGATCTGGTGGTAGGGCAGTTCAATCTCTTAACTCCCAATCCAGCATCCTTAAAACTCTTGGACCCCAGCGAACTGGATCTCATTATCGTTCCTGGGGTGGCTTTCGACAAAGACGGACGACGATTAGGGATGGGTGCTGGTTATTATGACCGGTTTTTACTGAAAGCAAATAAGGCTGAACTTATCGGCGCGGCTTGGGCTGCACAAATACTTGAAAAAATACCGACTGACGACCACGATCGGCCAGTAAATTATTTAATTACTGAAGATGGCATATTTACACGCAGGTAAGGGAAAATGTAAGTAGTTACATTTGCCTTTATGCTGTCACTTAGTAATAGTGCTACGAATTTGACAGTAAAGGCTAACTTTTGATAACTGGAGGTTTAGTCAATGTCAGTAGCTACTATTGAGCAACCGCTCACCATTGCGCAAATAAAAGCAGATCATGAAGTATACGTTTATCTTACCCGTAGTACCGAATATCTTAGTCGCCTGGGTTTTACCGAGCATGGTCTCAGACATGCAGGAATTGTTTCGGCCTTGGCTTATAAGGTTTTACAGGAACTAGCCTACCCAGAGCGGGATTGTGAGCTTGCGGCCATAGCTGGCTACATCCATGATATCGCCAATATGATTAATAGGTACAATCACGGTGTCTCAGGTGCAATAATGGTATTTTCCATCCTGACCCGGATGGGGATGCCCCCGGAAGAGGTGGCGCTAGTGATATCTGCTATTGGTAACCATGAAGAAGAACGAGGTAATGCAGTTAATCATGTAGCGTCCGCACTCATCCTGGCTGATAAATCAGATGTACACCGCTCACGGGTTACTAATCGCGACTTTGCCAAATTTGAAATCCATGACAGGGTGAACTATGCTGCCGAGAGTAGCAAACTATTGGTTGACAAAGCGTCTCGGAAGATAACACTTGCTGTTACTATTGATACGACAATTTGTCCTGTCATGGAGTACTTTGAAATATTTTTACTGCGTATGGTTATGTGTCGGCGCGCAGCTGAGTTTTTAGATTGCCAATTTAAGTTGGTAATTAATGATTATGAATTATTGTAGTTGTCCTAGCATGTAAATATTGGATTATGCAAGATGGGGGGATAATTTCTTGAGGTGGGATAATTTCGCCAAATTTTTGGTGGTTGTTTTAGCAATTCTCGTTGCTGCAGGCTTTTATATGCTGCCGCTGTCTCTATCAATTAAACAGGGGCTTGATCTGCAGGGTGGAACCCATGTCGTTATGGAAGCTTCAGATACGCCTGAAGCAACAGTAAATGATGATGCAATGAAGCGGGTAGTTCAAATTATGGAACGCCGCATTAATGAACTAGGACTGACTGAACCAATTGTCCAACGCCAGGGTGAACGACGGGTTATTATCGAACTTCCAGGTGTAAAAGATCCGGAAAAAGCCATTGAAATGCTTGGTAAAACGGCCTTAATGGAATTTCAGGATGAAAGTGGTACCGTGGTATTAACAGGTAAAGATCTGAAAGATGCCAAAGCCCAAATCGACAAAGGCAATCAAAAATTGGTAGCTATCGAATTTACCGATGAAGGTACCAAAAAGTTTGCTGACCTGACTGCCAAGAGTGTTGGCAAACATATTGCGATTCTTTTGGACAACCAAATACTAACAAATCCTGTTGTTCAGGAAGCCATTCCCAATGGTAAGGCGGTAATCTCCGGCAACCGGGACATGGCAGAAGCGGAGCGGCTGGCAATACTGCTTCGCTCAGGTGCTTTACCGGTTAAAGTTGATGTTTTGGAGACAAGAACTGTTGGCCCGACTTTGGGAGAAGATTCTAAAGCCAAAAGCATGCAAGCGTTTACGATTGGCATTGTTGCCATTGTTGTCTTTATGCTGCTATTCTATCGGGCCTCCGGCTTTGTCGCTAATATAACACTTATCTTATATGTAATGATGTTGTTATTTTGCTTAAAAATGCTTAACGCTACATTGACCTTGCCAGGTATTGCCGGTATTATTCTGTCAGTGGGTATGGCCGTTGATGCCAACGTGCTGATCTTTGAACGGTTTAAAGAAGAATACCGGAACGGAAAAACGCTCAGGGCTGCTATGGATGCTGGTTTTAGCCGGGCTTTTGCTACTATTCTGGACTCCAACATAACAACCTTAATTGCTGCGGCTGTACTATTTTTCTTAGGAACTGGTACGATTAAAGGGTTTGCAATTACGTTAGGCTTAGGGATAATTTTAAGTATGTTTACCGCCATCACGGTTACCAAATATGTACTCAAAATGTTGATTAACGCCAATGTACTTAAAAGTGGCAAGTTTTATGGGGTTTATGGGGGCGAAAAACATGAAATTTGATATTGTTGCTAAACGCTATTGGTGGTTTCTGCTCTCTGCGCTCATCATAATCCCTGGACTGATATCTATGGCAACGCAAGGCCTTAATTTAGGCATTGACTTTACCGGTGGCACGTTGCTTGATCTAAAATTTGCCCGTCCGATGGCAGTAAGTGAAATAAGAGAGGTACTTAAAGATTATCAATTAGAAGGTAGTACCATTCAACTGGCTTTAACAGGCCAGGAAGATAAGTCGAACAATGTATTAATTCGGTCCCATGTGCTCAATGAAGAGGAACGCCGCAATGTGCTTAAAGACTTAGAGACAAAACTGGGTGCCTTTGAGGTTTTGAGAGCCGAAAAGGTCGGTGCCGTAATTGGCTCAGAACTAGCACAACAGGCTGTTCTCGCGCTTTTAATATCCTGGGTGCTTGAAATTGTCTATATTACCTACCGGTTTGAGTTTAAATTTGCCGTTGCCGGTATTGCCGCCCTTGTGCACGATGTATTGGTTGTTATAGGTATATTTTCAATTTTGCAAAAGGAGATTGACTCGACTTTTGTGGCAGCAATTTTGACAATTATCGGCTATTCAATTAACGATACCATTGTTATTTTTGACCGGATCAGAGAAAACCTGAAAACTTATAAGAAAAGCGATGGACTTGCAGAACTTGTTAATCGCAGCATCTGGCAAACAATGACCCGTTCGGTTTACACCGTTCTTACTGTAATCTTTGCAACTGCCGCGCTTTATGTGTTTGGCGGCGAGACTACCAAGAACTTCTCGCTGGCTCTGTTGATCGGTTTTGCCAGTGGTGCCTATTCATCAATATTTAATGCCAGCCAAATCTGGGTGACATGGAGAGAATACGATGATAAACGCCGTATGGAACAACGAATCAAAGGTGCAAAATAGTTATAGTTTCTTAGCCTGAAGCAAATTGCTTCAGGCTTTTTTGCACAATTAAGGCTCTGCTGCAATATCCTATAAGCAGGCAGGGGGCGATATATATGGGAGTTATCCTACCGGCACTATCGTTGGCACTTGTTCATATCGCTGGCGATAATGTAGCTGTTGTTCCAGCCATGGCTTCGCTAATCGGCAAAGGTATTTATTCTACAGTATTTTTAGCCTATATGATATTCGGCTCGATTGTAGCCGGCACGTCAGCCTGGATAGGTGTCAAAAGCGGACACGAATTAACAACAGTGGTCAAGCGGCTATTTGGGTTACGCGGTAAAAGACTGCTGGCGCTGGCAATATTGGCTGTATCGCTGCCAGCCAGTGCATTAACCGGTGGTTATTTTGCCGGACAATTGCTAGAGCACCTGACCGGCCTCCCCTATGTATTGACTGTGCCTTTCTGTATAATGGCATGTTGTTTGTTGGCTGCTGATTATGGCCAGGAACTACTGATAATTTCTAACTATGTGGCACTCTTACTTATCCCAGCAATAGGTGTTATGGTGTTTATGCTACTTGATACCTTCACAACAACATCCTTTACTAATTTGCTATCCCTTGACTATATCAGTTGGCCACTGGTTCTAGCTCTTATTGGCTATAATGCTGGTGGCATGCGCTCGATACTGGTAGTAGAAGCGGGAACTTATTTTGCCCACAAAAACTACGCCGGCATTTATTTAGCAGTACTAGCTAAATTTTTTGAGGGGCTTTTTACTTTGCTACTAGCACATATAGCCTTACTAGGCGGAGGATACGGATTTATGCCTTTGTCGATTGTTGCCAATCAAGTTTTTGGATCATGGCTTGCAGCTGGGTTTAATAGTATATTGGTATGTATATTACTCAATACAATGGTTCCAGCCATGCTGGTCAATGCTAAACAACTCAGTATAATCACAAGACTGCATTTTAGCTCAGCGCTAACCTTAGCAGGACTATTAGTATGGTGCGGTAGCTTTATCAGCTTAGAATTAATTCTCATGATTATGAGTGTAACAGGTTTACTGATGATTGTTTTCATTGGTTGGATCGCTTACTTTCTACATAAACAAGAAGATAACAAGTTACAATAATAGTAGCAGCAGTACTATTCGGGCGAAACGGGGTAATTGCCTTTTGTGGGTCGAATTTTTAGTAACATTCATTATGATGACAGGTCTTTTTTGTACAATGTCAGTAAAGCTCTCGGGGACGCTGATCATCCTGCTGGGGGCTGTCATTTATGGTCTATTAACTGATTTCGTGACCTTTACTCCAGAAACAATTGAGTTATTGATACTACTTTCCCTAATAAGCGAGCTAGGCGGAAGAATATTAAGAATCTATTTGACTGAAAACTTACCGGTTTCACGCGATTTTAGCATCAATAGTCCAGTGTGTCATTTTGGCGGTATACTGGCAAGCGATGCCCTGTTCGGATCTGTTCTCGGGTTCTTACTATGGGAATTAGTTGCCGGTAAAACACTTTTGCCACATAGTGATACAGTTTCCCAAGGACTGCTCCGGCTGATCGGCGTGGCTGTTATTAGGTTTGTTTGTGGAATTACTATGATCGTCATTATACATCTGTACATATTTCGATAATGGATGTTTGCAAGATAACTTCTTAAAAACAGGATAAAGCAACCTTGGCTTTCGCTAAAGGCTCGGCAGAAGCCGAGGTTTCTTTATTTATCTTAGTCGATGAATAAGACTCCCGCCTATAGGCGGCGTGACTTCAGGTGGAGTAGAGTCCAAATTTGATTTCAGCTTTGCTAAACGAGTTCACTGTAAGTTTTATTTTACAACCCGCCAATATTAAAGGAATATTGAACTTTTTGCGAGAATAGTAATCCATTATATATTTTTTTTATGGGTGTGATCATAATGATGAGGGAACCCAATCAGAAACTCAGGAAAACTGAGAAAAATTCAGGTAAAGTTGCAAAAAATTACACTGTATACTACAATTGTTTCTAGTACATTGTTATGGAGGTCTATAAACTTTATTATGGCTAAGCTAAAAAAAAAGTGGAGATTGTTTCCCGCTAGGCATCAATTGGCAAACGAGCTCAGCCAGAAACTTAACATATCTGAGTATATTGCGCAGGCACTGATAAATCGTGGCATTACTAATGAACAGGCAGCAGACGAATTCTTATATGCTGGTGCTGAACATTTTGCCGATCCATATGCACTAAAAGGTATGAGCGCTGCTGTTAAGAGAATTATTCAAGCTGTTGAAGTACAAGAAAAGATTACCATTTATGGTGATTACGACGTAGATGGAATTACCGCTTGCGCTACCCTTTACAAGACGTTAACCAGACTTAATGCTAATGTTGAGTTTTATATCCCCGACAGGCAAAGTGAGGGGTATGGGCTTAATCCCGCGGCTTTACATAACCTAATAGATACTGGGACAAAATTAGTCATTACCGTTGACTGTGGCATTAGTGCCATTAAGGAGATTGCGCCTATCGGCGATCAGCTTGATATTATTATAACCGATCACCATCAACCGCCATCTGAACTCCCCGTTGCTTTGGCTATAATAAATCCCAAACAACCGGGATGTTTATATCCGGAAAAAAATTTGGCCGGTGTTGGTGTAGCCTTTAAGTTATGTCAGGGGTTATGGCAACATTATTACGGACTTGAAACCAAATTTTTTGATTATCTTGATATTGTAGCTATCGGCACAGTTGCTGATATCGTACCACTTACCGGAGAAAACCGCGTCTTGGTGAAACTAGGTCTAAAACAGCTGCAAACTACTGAAAATTTAGGAATAAAAGCTTTGCTTGAGGTATGCGGCTTACGCGGCAAGGTTATTGACAGCGGCAGTATCGGTTTTGTCATTGCGCCGCGTCTTAACGCTGTAGGACGTATTAGTCAGGCCACTGCCGGAGTGGAACTGCTAATTACTAACGATGCCAATTATGCACACGAATTGGCAAACTTGCTCGATGGGGAAAATTTAGTCCGCCAAAATATAGAAAAGAGCATTTTGGCAAAAGCGGAAGAACAGCTTGAAACGGTAGATGTAGGTGCAGCCAAGGTGCTGGTACTAGCTGGCGAAGAATGGCATTCTGGCGTAATTGGCATTGTAGCTTCCCGGTTAGTGGACAAATATTATAAACCGGTAATTATGATTAGTATCCATGAGGGAGTAGGCAAAGGCTCTTGTCGCAGTATACCCGCATTTGACATTTATACTGCATTAACTGCTTGTTCTGATCTATTAACTCAGTTTGGGGGGCATCGCCAGGCAGCAGGATTGTCCATATCACTACCGAACATACCATTATTGCGAGAACGGCTAAATTCCTTAGCAGCTGAAACATTATCAGCTGCCGATTATGTACCTGTTCTTACCATTGATTCTATATTGCCCCTGGAAGAGATCAGTGCTCCGTTTCTTGAACAATTGGCTTGTCTTGAACCTTATGGATTTGGTAATCCCAGTCCAGTATTTGCTTGTCATAACATTGAGATGAAAGAAAAACGTCTCATAGGACAGCAAAGTCGCCATTTGAAACTCAAATTGAAAAATGCTGCAGTTAAGGATGTGGTTGCCTGGAATATGGCCGAACTGTCTCCACTTCTTACCTGTGATAAAGCCATAGATTTAGTATTTGTTCCCAAATACAATGAGTGGCAGGGACAAAAAAACTTACAATTGATTGCTCATGATGTACGCCAATCGCCAGATAGCCAGACACAAGCCGAGCTAAATAGAATTGCCCCTGACCGTACCTGTATTGCGCAGGTATATTTAACTTTAAAAGAATATAATAAATTAGGACAATATAATTTTTCTTTGCAAACTATCGTAAATAAGATTTCGAGCAACTATAATGTGGTTTTATCAGAGAATGTTCTTACTATGGCTCTAACTATTTTAGCTGAATTAGATTTACTGACAAAAGAGCCACAAGAGCCACAAGAGCAAGGCACTTTTACTATTCAACTTACTCCATCACCACTTAAAAAGCTTGATCTAACAAACTCTCCTGCTTTTCAGGAAAGTATAAAAATGCGTGAAGAGTACTTGAGTCAGTATAGTTAACTATTTAATAGCAGCACTAGTGTAAGAGGTGAGTCATGAGCAGCAACGATATACAGGTTATAAAAAAGAATAAACCAAATATAGAAAATATAATAGCCAAAATTAAAACTTACCAGCCTGACGCGCCATTACAATTGGTTAATAAAGCTTATCAACTCGCTTATAGTGCTCATGATGGTCAACTTAGGGTATCAGGAGAAGCATATATCTGTCATCCTATCGGGGTTGCTACTATACTGGCTGATTTACAAATTGACGCTGTCACAATTAGTGCCAGCTTGCTTCATGACGTAGTAGAGGATACGACAGTTACCTTAGAGCAATTGGAAAAAGATTTTGGTAATGAAATTGCCATGCTTGTCGATGGAGTCACTAAATTAAATCGAATTGAGTATAAATCTAAAGAAGAGCAACAGTTAGAGAACTATCGTAAGATGTTCCTGGCTATGGCTAAAGATATTCGGGTCGTATTAATAAAGCTTGCGGACAGACTGCATAACATGCGAACTCTTAAATATATGGCTCCACATAAACAAGCGGAAATTTCTCGTGAAACATTGGAAATATTTGCGCCACTGGCGCATCGCTTAGGTATTTCCAACGTAAAGTGGGAATTAGAGGATCTGTCTTTCCGATTCTTAGAACCGGAAAAATACTATCGGCTTGTGGAACAGGTAAAACAAAAACGTAAAGAACGCGAGCAGATTATTACAGACGCCATCGCGCTGATGGAGGAACGTCTTGATTCTGTTGGCATATCTGCTGAAATCCAAGGGCGGCCCAAACACTTTTACAGTATCTATAAGAAGATGAAAAAAAACCACAAGCAGGATGTCAGTGAGATTTATGATTTGTCAGCCATCCGCATTGTTGTCGATTCATTAAAAGACTGTTATGGAGCATTAGGCACAGTTCACACCTTATGGAAGCCTCTACCCGGCAGATTTAAGGATTATATTGCTATGCCGAAATCTAACGGCTATCAGTCACTGCATACTACGGTTATTGGACAATCCGGACAACCACTAGAAATTCAAATTCGGACGCTCGATATGCACCGGATTTCTGAATATGGTATTGCTGCTCATTGGCGTTACAAGGAAGGCAGTAAAGCTGCCCACAAAGATACAGATCAGAAATTGGCTTGGCTTAGGCAGCTTTTAGAATGGCATCGCGATTTGCGCGATCCACGCGAATTCATCGAGACGGTAAAAATGGATGTTTTTGCCGATGAAGTATTTGTTTTTACACCTCGCGGTGATGTTATTGATTTACCTGCCGGATCGATTCCGATTGATTTTGCCTATCGCATCCACACCGATGTAGGCCATCGCTGTGTTGGTGCTAAAGTTAACGGTAAACTTGTGCCATTAGAATATAAGCTTACTAATGGTGATATTGTTGAAATCATTACCGCCAAGCAAGGTAATGGACCAAGTCGTGACTGGCTGAATATTATTGGATCATCGGAAACAAGAAATAAAATTCGTCAATGGTTTAAGAAAGAAAAACGTGAAGAAAATATTGCCAAAGGCCGAGAGATGATTGAACGCGAGAGTAAAAAGCTCGGTTACGAATGGCGTGATCTTGTAAAAGGTGATCGCCTCAATGAGATTGCCAAAAAATTAAGTATTTCAAGTGAAGATGACCTATTTGAAGGCTTGGGGTATGGCGGAGTTACCTTACACGGAGTAATAGCAAAGCTGATTGAATTATATAAAAAGGAATTAAAAAGTTCGACGACGCCTGACGTTTCGGCTATGCTGGCTGAACTTAAACCTAAACGCCTCAAGAACAAAGTCAGCCATGGCATCTTAGTTAAAGGCGAAGCGGGACTCATGGTCAGATTAGCACGCTGCTGTAATCCATTGCCTGGTGATATTATTGTAGGCTATATTACCAGAGGCCGGGGGGTGTCTGTACATCGTGCTGATTGCCTTAATATCCTAAATAATCAGGAAGAATATGAACGTATGATTGAAGTCAACTGGGATATTCCCGGTGATACGCTTTATCGAGTATCCATTGAGATCACCGGCATGGATCGCCACAACTTGCTCTCTGACGTCATGATGGTGGCGGCAGATGCAAAAATTAATGTCGGTTCCCTAAATGCCCGAGTACATAAAAATAAAACCGCCACCATTAATATGGATATTGATATTGGCAACCTAAGCCAGTTGGAGCACATTATTAATAAAATGCGTCGGATTCCAGATGTTTATAATGTGCGTCGCACTACTCAAACCTTAGGAGGAGTCTAATGAGGGCTGTTGTTCAATTAACCGATTGTGCCAGCGTAACGGTAGCTGAGCATGAAATTGCTGCAATTGGGACAGGCTTAACTGTTTTCTTAGGGATAGGTCAGGAAGATACAGAAACAGATGTCAATTACCTTGCGGAAAAAATTGTAAATCTACGGATTTTTCCGGATAATGCGGGAAAAATGAATCTATCTCTTAAAGATATAAGTGGGGACTTGCTGGTAGTTTCTCAGTTTACTTTATACGGCGATTGCCGTAAAGGACGCCGCCCCAGTTTTGATGCTGCCGCGCCGCCCCAAACTGCAGTTGTACTTTATGAAACTTTTGTGCAATTGTGCCGTAACATGGGGATAGCGGTAGCCTGCGGACAGTTTCAAGCTGAAATGATCGTGCGTTTGACTAATCATGGACCAGTAACAATGCTGCTAGATAGTAAGCGGCTGTTTTAATAGGAGAGTGATGTTATGAAAATAATTCAATTGGGCGTAGGCCAGCTTGGGACTAACTGTTACATAGTATACTGTGAGCAAACCTTACAAGCAGGTGTAATTGATCCTGGTGGAAGTGCGGAAGCTATCCTTGCTGAAATTAACAAGGCCAAGCTTACTGTTGATTATATTATCAATACCCATGGCCACGCTGATCATATTGCTGCTAATGATGCTGTTCAACAGGCAACTGGTGCTAAAGTCCTAATTCATCATGAAGATGCCGATATGTTAACAAATCCGCAGCTTAACCTATCTATATATCTTAGTGGTAGTTTTAGTTGCCGGCCGGCTGATCGCTTGCTCAAGGCTGGCGATACAATTTCGATTGGCAATATTGAATTTAAAACCTTGCATACGCCAGGACATACTCCTGGCGGGATATGTCTTTTGACTGATAAGGTGCTTCTTGCAGGTGATACCTTGTTTGCTGAGTCAATTGGCCGGAGTGATTTTCCTGGCGGTTCTTCTAGTCAGCTCATCAACAGTATTAAAAGTCAATTGATGAATCTTGAGGATGCAGTAAGAGTATTGCCAGGTCATGGGCCGGAAACCAGCATTGGCTGGGAACGCAGTCATAACCCCTTTATTCAGTAAGGGGATTACTACGATGATTAAATCACCTGCAGTGGTAATAAAAATCATTATTTTGCTATTAGGCTTCTATATTTTTAGCCAAATAACACCTATTTTTCTTCCCCTCATTCTAGCGATTATTGTGACCTTTGTGCTTAATCCTTTTGTTAATGCCGTAGTTGCCATACCCTTGGGGACAAAGCAGAATCATTTACCCCGTGGAATTGCCATCCTGTTAGTATTTCTCCTGACAGGTCTCCTGCTGACTCTTATAACAACTTTTGTTTTGTTTCCGTTTATTAATGAATTTAATAAGTTTGTTGGCGATTTGCCCCGACTTATGACCAAAATCCAAAGCCTGATTATGCTGATACAACAACAGGCAAATTTGGCACAAATACCTGATAATTTCCGCCAAATTATTGAGAATGGACTAGGTGGAGCAGCTACCTATGCGGTAAGTTTGACACGAAATGCCTTTAATACGGTATTTTCTTTCGCAACACAAATGATAGAACTATTAATTGTCCCTGTGCTTGCTTACTATTTTCTGAAAGATTGGCGAAGCCTTAAGGAAGGTGTCGTTATTCTTTTTCCTAGTTCCATACAACAACGAGTTATTAACATAATCGAAGAAATGGCAGCTGTTGTAAGTAACTATATCAGAGGACAAGTTGTTGTCAGTGTAATCATTGGCCTGTTGGTATTTAGCGGCATGTACTTTCTGAAAGTGGACTATCCCTTAGTTTTAGGACTTTTGGCCACACTGACAGAAGCCATTCCGATCATTGGTCCCATCATTGGCTCTATTCCAGCCCTATTACTGGCTTCTTTGGTATCACCGCTGCTGGCAATTAAAGTAGCTGCTTTTTATTTAATCATTCATCAAATTGAAAATAATATCATTGTTCCCCATATTATGGGGCATACTATTGATTTGCACCCTTCGCTAATTATTATAAGCTTGCTAATTGGCGGCCAATTCTATGGTATTACAGGCATGATTTTAGCAGTACCGGTTGCAGCGCTCCTGAAAGTGCTGCTTCGCCACCTTTGGTATCTTGATGATGATAAAAAAGACAGGTGAAATGTATGAATTTTGACTTATCTAACTTACGCCAGAAGTTTAAAGACCGCGATTATAAGCTTACGCCACAGCGCCAATTCATTTTACAGGTGTTTATCAATAATCGCGATAAACATTTAAGTGCTGAAGACGTTCACAACATTGTGCGTCAGCAAGCAAATGATATTGGTTTGGCCACCGTATATCGGACCCTTGAATTATTAAGTGAACTTGAAATCCTACAAAAAATAGATTTTGGCGATGGACGCAGTCGCTATGAAATTAATGAAACCAACAGCCCCCATCATCATCACCATCTTATTTGTCTTACCTGTGGCAGGGTAATTGAATTTGCGGATGATTTAATGGAAGACCTGGAAAACATCATCGCCAAAAGCAGCAATTTTACCATCGTAGATCATCAAGTAAAGTTTTATGGATATTGTCAGGAATGCCGGAAGAAACGTGATGATTAAGAATTTTTTGATTACTGCTGCCACCAATGTTGATGTTTTAGCCGCAATACGTGATACTATGGCACTATTTGATGTTAATGCAGCAGGCATTTGGCAGGAAGAAGCCCCTTTGAGCCAACTGCGAGCTGATAGTTTGTTAGTAAAATGTGCTGCTATATCTGATGAATATACAATAGAGGTTAAAGTAACCATCAGCTTTTATAATCCCAGCGCCACACTGAATCAGCTAACAGAATATGAACGTCGTCCATTACCACAGGAAAGTATGAGAAATAAAGATGTGGAAGACATAACAGGACTTACAAAACGGCTGGTACGCCTTACTATATTGAAGCTGATGCGACAAATAACTGGCCATAATCCTGGACCATGGGGGATACTACGCGGTGTTCGTCCGACAAAAATTGTTCATCGATTATTAGATCAAGGTTTTAGTCATTCAGAAATTACTGCCAAGCTGATAAAAGAATATGCGGCAACACCGGCTAAAGCTGACCTTGTTACTGGCATAGCCGTTCATCAACGTCCGTTCATTGCTACCCCTGATAAACCTGCAGGAGGAAAAAAGGTAAGTATCTATGTAGGCATACCTTATTGTCCGTCCCGTTGTTTGTATTGCTCATTCCCCGCTTACGTGCTGCCAGAGCAGCGCGAACAACTTGAGGTCTTTCTGCGGGCAATCACTAAAGACATTGCAAGTACCGCTAAATTACTAGCAAAATTTAATTTATCAGTAGAGAATATATATGTGGGTGGCGGAACGCCTACCAGTCTGGCCGGAGCCGATTTGTCCACCCTTTTATCCTTGGTAAGACAGGATCTTTGTGGGTCACAAACAAGGGAATTTACCGTTGAGGCTGGTCGGCCTGACAGTATTAACGATGAAAAAATTGATGTTTTACGGCAATATGGAATAAACAGAGTTAGTATAAATCCACAAACAATGCAAGATAAAACGTTAAAACAGATTGGACGGCGACATACTGTTCAGGATATAATAGACGTATTCGCTAAAATTCGCCATGCAGGAATACCTGTAGTAAATATGGATGTCATTGCCGGACTACCAGGAGAGACCCAAGCTGACATGGAAGATACGATGCGGCAAATTGCTCTACTTAATCCGGAAAATATTACTGTCCATACCTTGGCGTTAAAACGTGGTTCTATTCTCAAAGAATCACTACGATCTGGTATGATGTCAGGACAAGCATTGCCTAATGAGGAAATTACTCAGGCAATGCTTAAGACCGCGGCAGATTATACTGCCAATATGAATATGCATCCTTATTATTTATATCGTCAAAAGTATATGACAGGCAATCTTGAAAACATTGGCTATGCCAAACTAGATACCGATTGCCTGTATAATATGCAAATTATGGAGGAAAGACAGACTATCATCGGCATTGGGCCAGCAGCTGGTACAAAGGCGGTAAACCCCAGTAATTGGCGATTACAAAGTTCCTATAACGCCAAAGATGTTGGTTCCTACATAAAAAATTTAGATATATATCTGAGCGAAAGACATACCTTGCTCTCAAGATTGTATGGCGACCATGAGGAGGATTAATTATGCTGACAACCGGCCCCCGGGGGACCAAAGATATATTGCCTGATAGCAGTGGACATTGGCAGTATGTTGAAAAAATAATACGTGAAGTATGCAATAATTTTGCTTATCAGGAAATTCGCACACCCGTCTTTGAACATACTGAACTTTTTCTGCGCGGTATCGGGGATACAACTGATATTGTTGAAAAAGAAATGTATACCTTTACTGATCGAGCTAAACGCAGTATTACTTTACGGCCTGAAAATACGGCGTCTGCTGTTCGATCGTATCTTGAGAACAAGCTCTATAGCGGACCTCAACCCACGAAGCTATTTTATATTGGCCCGATGTTTAGATATGACCGGCCGCAGGCTGGACGTTACCGCCAATTCCATCAGTTTGGCATTGAAGCGATTGGTGCGCAAGGGCCAGCTATTGACGCTGAAGTCATTAGTTTAGCGGTAGCATTCCTCAATAAGTTGGGATTAAGTGATTTAAAATTACTGATTAATTCTGTTGGCTGCCCGCAGTGCCGTCCGGTGTATCGAGCTAAATTACAAGAATTTTTCCAGGATAAACGTTCTCATTTATGTTCAGATTGCCAGTCACGCTATGACCGTAATCCTATGCGTATCCTGGATTGTAAAAATGAAACCTGTGCTGAATATTCCCAAGGCGCCCCTCATATGCTTGATTGCCTATGTGAGGAGTGCGACAGTCACTTTGCCGGCTTACAAGAATTACTGACAACAGCTGGAATTTCTTTTGTGATAAATCCCCGTTTAGTGCGTGGGCTTGATTATTATACAAAAACTGCTTTTGAAATTCAGTATTCACCCTTAGGGGCACAAAGTGCAGTGTGTGGCGGTGGACGCTATGATGGCCTCATTGCCGAATGCGGCGGACAACCAACACCAGGTATCGGCTTTGCTATCGGTATTGAGCGAGTGCTGCTCGCTTTGGAAAAACAGGCATTACTGCCATTAATCAATACCGCAATTGATGTTTTTGTTGCCCCCTTGGGAACTGAAACCCGGGCTGTGGCCTTTCAGTTGCTAACAGAACTTCGCTACGCAGGTATTGCTGCCGATATGGATTTTATGAACCGCAGCTTGAAAGCGCAGATGAAGTATGCTAACAAATATCCCGCTAAATTTGTGGCGCTTATTGGCGAAAATGAATTAGCAGAGCAGAAAGTAATGTTAAAAAATATGGAGACAGGCAGTCAGGAACTAATAGCTAGGACTGCACTGGTACCGATGATTTTAGAGGAGATGGAGAAGTAATGGCACAAATGGAAACAGTTGATCATGAAGTTACTAGTAAACTTGATACAATGCAGGGTTTGAAACGTACCCATGCTTGCAATGCTCTGAATCAGGATCATACCGGACAGGAAGTTACCCTGTGTGGGTGGGTTTCAAGACGGCGTGACCATGGTGGACTTATTTTTATTGATTTGCGTGACCGTTCCGGTATTGTTCAGGTGGTATTTTCACCTGATGTTAATAAAGACGCTTTTAGTAAGGCTGAGGATGTTCGTAATGAATATGTACTCGCAGTACGCGGCGTTGTAAAGGCTCGTTCTGAAAGCACAATTAATCCTAATATGGCTACAGGTACGATTGAAGTTTTTGGCAGTGAGTTAAAAATATTAAACACAGCTAAAACACCACCTTTTTATATCCAAGACAATATTGATGTTGATGAAATTTTGCGATTGAAGTATCGTTATCTTGATTTACGACGCCCAGAAATGCAGCAAGATCTCATGCTTAGACACCGGGTAACCAAATCAATGCGGGACTTTTTAGACAAGCACAGTTTTGTCGAAGTAGAAACGCCAATACTTACTAAAAGTTCGCCGGAAGGCGCTAGAGACTATCTCGTCCCTAGCCGGGTAAATCCGGGCAAGTTTTATGCGCTGCCCCAATCGCCGCAAATTTATAAGCAATTATTAATGGTTGGCGGCCTGGAGCGTTATTTCCAAATTGCCCGCTGTTTCCGTGATGAGGACCTCCGTGCTGACCGTCAGCCTGAGTTTACTCAGCTTGATATTGAAATGTCCTTTATTGATCAGGAAGATATCTTATCCCTCACAGAAGAAATGATTGCCTATTTCTTTAAAGAAGGTATTGGAGCAGATGTGCCCACACCGTTTGTTCGCTTAAGCTATGACGAGGCTATGGCCCGCTACGGTTCTGATAAGCCAGATCTTCGTTTCGGTATGGAACTAATTGACTTATCCGGTGTTTTTACGGATTCTGGTTTCAAAGTATTTGATACCGTATTAGCTACTGGTGGTCAGGTTAAAGCCATTAATGTCAAGGGCTACGCCAATGCCCCGCGCCGCGAACTTGATGGTCTGGTCAATTTTGTTGCTACCTATGGTGCTAAAGGCCTGGCTTGGATATGCTATACTGACGAGGGTCTAAAATCACCGATCACTAAATTCTTCAGCCAAGATACGATTGATAAAATGACAGCTGCCACGCAAGCTGAATCTGGTGACTTGATCTTGTTTGTCGCCGATAAACCTAAAGTTGTAGCCGCTGCATTAGGACAGCTACGCTTAGAGATGGGCCGTCGTCTTAACTTAATCGACCCCGATAAGCTCTCCTTCTTGTGGGTTATCGATTTCCCAATGTTTGAATATGATGAAGAAGACAAGCGATGGGTAGCTATGCATCATCCGTTTACTTCACCACGTGACGAAGACGTAGAATTCTTAGGCAATGATTCAGGCAAGATTAAAGCCAAAGCCTATGACGTTGTGCTTAACGGCATGGAACTGGGTGGTGGCAGTCTCCGTATTTATAATCGCAGCATTCAAGAAAAGGTATTTACAGCTATTGGCTTAACTCCAGAGGAAGCTGTAGATAAATTTGGCTACCTGCTGGAAGCTTTTGAGTACGGTACTCCACCCCATGGCGGCATCGCTTTAGGTTTAGATCGTTTGGTTATGCTAATGGCTAAACGTGCCTCCATTCGCGATGTTATTGCTTTCCCAAAAACACAAAGTGCTTCCGATATGATGATGCAAGCGCCGTCAGAAGTCGGTTCGAAACAGCTTAAAGAATTGTATATCAAGTCTGCTGTTGTTGCCAAACATAAGATTAGTCCGGCAGTGGAATAATATCCCAATATTGAAACTATTGCAATTGCGTGATTTATTTGATACTATAAAAGCGTGCTAAGAAATGCGCTCATACCCCTACTGTGTACGTGGAATGTCGATGTTTTGAGCCAACACTTTTACTGCGGGAGCCTGTCTCTAGTTATGGCGTGTATGCCCTGGTTTTAGGGACACACAAAATAAGTAGGCGAGCACCCACCTGCCGAGGGCAGGTTCAAAACAGAGACGATACGGCATAGTGGGGATTGAGTGTCTTTATTTACAGCATAGACCATCATTTTTGGTGTATAACCGAAAGTGATGGTCTATTTATGTTTAATTCATTTTTCATCAAGGAGTTTTACATTTTTTCATAGAATACTATAGAAGAACATACGCAATAAAAGGGTGATAGTGTGGACTTATTTTCGCAAAATTTATTTGAACCCCAATTGAAGGATAATAGACCATTAGCCGTTCGAATGCGGCCAAGAACACTTGATGAATACAAAGGCCAGGAAGACATTCTTGGCCCGGGGAAATTTTTACGGAGAATGATAGAAGCTGACAACATACCGTCAATTATTCTTTATGGTCCACCAGGAACAGGAAAAACAACATTAGCTCATATTGTTGCCCAAACAACAGGCAGCCACTTTGAAAAATTGAATGCGGTAGCTGCCGGTACGGCAGACATTCGGAAAGTGGTCGAAAGTGCCCAAGAACGCCTGCGAACGCAGCAGCGTCGAACCATTCTATTTGTCGATGAAATTCATAGATTCAATAAAGGACAGCAAGATGTCTTATTGCCTTATGTTGAAAACGGCACTGTCATCTTGATTGGGGCGACTACCGAAAACCCCTATTTTGAGGTAAATTCTCCGCTGCTTTCGCGAATGCGGGTAGTACGGTTAAAGCGCCTGGGTGAACAGGAAATTATCGGTATTTTGCAGCAGACGCTAACTGACAAAGAACGCGGCCTGGGACAAGAAGAGATTACCTGCAGCAAAGATAGCCTGCTTAAGATTACAGCAATTGCCGGTGGTGATGCACGAACAGCCATTAATATTCTTGAACAAACGTCAGCAATGCTTGAGTCCGGGAAACCTAAAGAAATAACTGCAGAGATCATCGAAGCAGTTGCCGGAGAAAAACTGCAGGCTTATGACAAAAAAGGTGACAATCACTATGACGTAGTATCGGCTTTTATCAAAAGTATGCGTGGCTCTGACCCTAATGCCGCCTTACATTATCTGGCGCGAATGCTGGAAGCAGGAGAGGATGTCAAATTTATTGCCCGACGACTGGTCATTTGTGCAGCAGAAGATATTGGCAATGCCGACCCGCAAGCGCTTGTAGTAGCCATGGCAGCAGCTCAGGCTGTTCAATTCATCGGTATGCCGGAAGGCAGGATTCCCTTAGCCCAGGCTGTAACTTACTTAGCTTGCGCGCCCAAAAGCAATGCAGCATATATAGCTGTTGACAAAGCGATTGAGGATGTTCGCCAGATAGATTATGGCAGTATCCCGTTGCACCTTCGTGATGCTCATTATGCTGGTGCTCATAAGCTTGACAGCGGTAAGGGTTATCTGTATCCCCATAACTATGAAGAAGGGTTTGTTGAGCAACAGTATTTGCCTGACAAATTACGCGATCGAGATTACTACCAACCTACAGCCCATGGCTTTGAAGCTAGTTTTGCTGAGCGGCTCAAGCAACTTAAACAAAAAAAGTAAGCAGTAAGTTCTTTATGTTCGTCTAGACGCAAGGTTTAGGCGATTTTTTTTGTTTATGTGGAGCATTTTTATACGAAAATATACTTTTAAAGAAAATCAAAAAGACACTATCCTTTTTATTGCTAAACTGTACGGATAAAGAATAGAGGGGCAAATTTCAGAATAAAACAGTTTCATAATATTACGAAAGGAGATACAGTTTATAACAAGGCCTAGAGGCCTTTTTTTATAGAATAAGAAAGTATAAGTTTTGGGAGTGGCGGAGGCATTATAAAACAAGGGGTGTCAAGTACAAAACCCGGCACAGGCGGCCGTCATACAACGCTTCGCCGCTGGCGCTTAACCTCCGCTTATGCATAACGGCCGTCAGTGCCTCCGTACTGTTTACGCCCGGCTTGAGCAAGAGACGGTGGTATTGTCTTGTTAACGCAACCCCCCTAAGATAGTACCGCCACCCCCTTGCCTTAAAAAAATTGTGCCCCCATAAGGTGGTGGTACTCCGGCAACCCCCGTAACTCCCGTATCCCCGGCCTTTGCCGGAAAAAGCGTTCCGTAGGAGAAAAGCCGGGCGGTATTCCGTTAAAAAATCCGTACTGTTTGAGCGTAGCGAGTTTACGGATTTTAGGAATATCGCCTGGCTTTTCAGCTTTTGGAGGCTTAGGGCCTAGACCTTTTGTTACTTTTGGGGCAATGCCAAAAGTAAAATCCCTCACCTTGTATTCAACAGAAGCCTCAGACTCGAAAAAACGTATTGGCAATTATTATCAAGAGGCAGGAATATATTACAAGGTAACTGCGTTGGGACCTCAGCAAGTAAGTTTAAGTGAGGTAATACAACAAAGGGTATGGGCAGTTACAGAAGATGGTACTGCAGGATGGTGGACAGTCATGCGATGCCACGTTCGGCAGAATAGGAGAAACGGATAGGTCCAAAGAATATGAAGGCCCCATCCGTTTCGGCTCGTACACCTTAGACCCAAAGGATATATCGGGTGGAATCGAGAAGGCTATTCAAAGAAATATAATATTGAGGCAAGACTGGGGATTATATAGAGTACCGTTAAAGCCACAAGAAGGAACAAACATGGATACCAGGGGAGAATTTTTCTTACATGGGGGTTTTTTCCCAGGATCGGCAGGTTGTATAGATATCGGAACAAACGATCGAGTACTATTCCCCTTGCTTATGCAACATGAAGGCTTAATTAATGTCGAAGTAATTCAAAGAAAAAGATATGATATACTCTTTCCAAATGGCCGACAAAACTTTAACACTTAGTATATTTTGAGAAGTGGAAGTACTAATATCCTGGTAAGTATATACCTCGCGAAAAATTGATAGTATAATATATCCAAATTTTACATTTAGGAGGAGAGTTTTTGAAAAGATTAATTTTACTTACACTCCTGCTTCCGGCATTGTATTTGTTGCTTGGATGTCCGAGTATTTTTGATGCTATTAATTTAAGATTATTTGCTTCTCCGGAATATATTTTAAATCGATTTTACACGGAGCAAGATCTTGCTGTAGACCAAGTAATGGACTCCTTAATCCTTGCCGGACCTAAAATGGCTCCTCTTTTAGAACGAGAAATACTGAAAAGAGAGATTCCAAGAAGGCGCCATGCTATAACTGCTCTTGGTCATTTAGGTAATAATAATTCGTTCCCGATTCTCGAACACATCCTTCAGGATAAAGGTGAAAAAGAAGTTTTTAGAGCCGATGCTCTTCTGTCGATAGCGCGTATAGACCTGCCATACGCGCAAAAAATCGCCCCTCAATATCTAAATGATACAAGTTTTGTCGCAAAATGCGCCCATGAAGTGATTACAGATCCAACATCGCTATATAAACGTTCCTATTGGGATGCACTTTTTCATCGACATTATTAATAATCGGCTTGATAAGCTAAAAGCTCATTAAATTTTCAGCGTAGTCTAATGCCGATTTCATTTTGCATGATTATGGCGTTAAATTTGTAGGTTTGTGGCTATGGATTAATGTTGGTTCTATTCGAACAGCGTGTTGATTACATGCTGTTTTTGTTTCATGTACTCCTTGCGTTCTTTCATGAGGGGCTAATTTAGCGTAGATGACATACCAAAGATTGCCGCTTATATAAAGCCAGAGGATATTATAGCTTTTAATAATACACGTGAGGTGCCTAATGGCTACATAAATCATGTTACCATTGTCACTAAGGTTGAGAATGGTGAGATATATTATAGTGGGCATACTGACGCAAGGAAAAATGATTCTTTGAGAGAAATATTAACTGGGCAGAATTACCAGGGAGACCTATATTTTATTCATGTTAATTATGATTAATGGGGAGGTCAGCGGGGGTAAAGAAGATTGCCGTCTGGGTAATTTCAATTGTTGGTTTATGTGTTGTTTTTCTCATATACGATTTCTTTATAGCTACACCAACAATAACTGTTGAAAATGTGGAACTTATTGAAGCTAAACCGTTAAAACAGAGCGAGTATTATGTTTTTAATTATGCTATAAGCGAGAATGATAGTCGAAAATTGATGGAAAACAATACCCGGTTGAAAAAGGCGCTAATCACTTTCAAGTATGATAACCAATCATTTTTTAAAACTATTTATACGGTGAGGGGCCGATATGCAACGCCGGAAAATTTACCGCTAATAATCGTAGGAAATAAACCTGACATGGCAACAGTCTCGCGAGTTAATATTTATTCAAGAATGTATGCACAGAGAGTCATTGTACCAGACAATATATAGCTGTTGACAAAGCGATTGAGGATGTTCGCCGGCTAGAATTATGGCAGCATACCTTTGCACCTTCGTGATGATCATAATGCTGGTGCTCGTAAACTTGACAGCGGTAGGGTTATCTGTATCCCCATAACTATGAAGAAGGTTTTGTTGAGCAACAGTATCTGCCTGACAAATTACGAGACCGAGATTACTATCAACCCCAAGCCCGTGGCTTTGAAGCTGGTTTTGCTGAGGCTCAAGCAACTTAACCCCAAAAAGTAAGCAGTGAATAAATAAACGAATGCCTCCGTAGTTGCAAAACATACGTCGAGTGCGTGGCGTTGATAATAAAGGAATAAGCTTGATTTCAAGAGGGGTTCTTTGTGTTCGCCTAGACGTAAGGGTTAGGCGATTTTTTTGTTTATGGGGAGCACTTTTATACGAAAATACACTTTTAAAGAAAATCAAAAAGACATTATCCTTTTTATCGCTAAACTGTACGGATAAAGAATGGAGGGACAAATTTCAGAATAAAACAGTTTCTCAATATTACGAAAGGAAATACAGTTTATAACGAGGCCTAGAGGCCTTTTTTTATAAGACAAGAAAGTATAAGTTTTTGAGAGTCGTGGAGGCATTATAAAACAAGGGGTGTCAAGTATAAAACTCGGCACAGGCGGTCAGCACCTCTCGTAACTCCCGTAACCCCCTGGCCTTTGCCGGAAAAAGCGTTCCGCAGGAGAAAAGCCGGGCGGTATTCCGTAAAAAAATCCGTACTGTTTGAGCGTAGCGAGTTTACGGATTTTAGGAATATCGTCCGGCTTTTCAGCTTTTGGAGGCTTAGGGCCTAGACCTTTTGTTACTTTTGGGGCAATGCCAAAAGTAAAATCCCTCTCCTTGTATTTAACAGAAGCCTCAGACTCGAAAAAACGTATTGGCAATTATTATCAAGAGGCAGGAATATATTACAAGGTAACTGCGTTGGGACTCAGCAAGTAAGATTAAGTGAGGTAATACAACAAAGGGTATGGGCAGTTACAGAAGATGGTACTGCAGGATGGTGGACAGTAGACGAACAAGGAAAACTTAATTGGGCCGGAGTGACAGGGGAAATTCGAGCCGTAGGTGACGCGCTGTGGCAAATCGGACCGGATGGAAAGGATAGGGTATCAAGGTGTTAGGGTCCAAGAACTGGTGAAAACGAATGGACAATGGACATTAGTATTTTCATCAGAAGGGAACTATGGTAATGTCACTCTTTACGATGAAAACAAAAACGTATTATTTGCATGCCCCGCCACGTCCGGTAGGATAGGAAAACGGATAGGTCCAAAAAAAATAAAGGACCTATACCTCTCGGTACGTATACTTTAGACCCGAAGGAAATATCGGGTGGACCCAAGAAGTTTATTCAAAGAAATTTATTGGGAGACTGGGGATTCTATAGAGTGCCTTTAAAGCCTACAGAAGACACAAACATGTTAACCCGAGATGAAATATTCTTATATGGTGGTTTTTCCCCAGGCTCAGCAGGTTGTATCGATATCGGAACATACGATCAAGATCTATTGGGATGCACTTTTTCATCGACATTATTAATAATCGGCTTGATAAGCTAAAAGCTCATCAAATTTTCAGCGTAGTCTAATGCCGATTTCATTTTGCATGATTATGGCGTTAAATTTTCTCAGGTTGAGGGACTGGCTTTTTTACGTATTTGTTGGAACCTAGCTCCACTGGAGAAATAAATAAACGAATGCCCCCGCAGCTGCGGGGGGCATTCGTTTATTTATTGTTAAGTAAATTATTTAAAAATACCAAAAGGTTTGCCCACTGGCAAAAATTGCTTGCCGAAATGTGTATTCAGGGTAGCAGCGGCACTCCCATAAAAGCTAACAAGTGCAATAGAAAATTCAGCCCAAGCGGCGATAGTGTGCCAGCTATGCCCTAAACCAAGAGCATCTGCCGCTAAACCGAGAAATAGGATATCGATCAGGAAAAAAATAATAAAAAGGACTTTATGCGTTTCCATAGCCCCGATAGTCATAAAGACAGTAAAAATAAAATACCCTATGAATGCAACTCCTAGTTGTGCACCATCAACATCAGCGGCTAATGCTGAGCCAAAAACCCCCATTTTAATCAACCAGCTGGTGGCTATCCCCAGCCAAAATAGACCATACGCGGCAAAAGCTGTTGCGCCAAAAGTATTATTGTGCTTAAAATCATTGAAGCTGGCAATTAATTGCGCAAAAGCACCTAAAAATACAGCCCAGGGAATGACAAAAGCAAGGCCGGTAGTCCAACCAAGTTTTTGTGAAGAAGCCACCAGAGTAACCATTGCTAAACCAAATAGACCTAAGCCACCTGGATCAGCTGTAACGATTTTTACCGATTGTGTGTTGACATTAGTATTACTCATATAAGACCTCCTATAATTTAATATATAAAAAATACCACAGGGTACAATATACTGTCAATAAATAATAGATATACTCCGCGCTTATGATATATAATATAGGGAAATAATTAGAACATTATCCTTTGACAACGGTTTTAATTTCTGATATATTTATTTTAAATAAAACCTATCATAATAGTCGGGAATGGAAAAGCCGGAGCGGGAGGATGCTGTGAAACTGTCAACGAAAGGTCGATATGGCGTAGCGGCGATGTATGATTTGGCACTCCATTATGGCCAAGGTGCCATTTCACTGAAAAGTGTCGCCCAGCGTCAGGAAATATCTGAACATTATCTTGAACAGTTAATGGGTACACTAAGAAAGGCGGGCTACGTAAAAAGCGTACGTGGTGCCCAAGGCGGTTATGCATTGACTAAAGAACCGGCACAAATTTCGGTTGGTGACATTATCCGGGTTATGGAAGGTCCGATTGCCCCAGTAGACTGTTTATTGGCTGATGATGCCAGCAGAACTTTCTGTTCACGGGTTGATATATGTGTGACCCGTGGTGTCTGGGCTAAGGTAAGAGATAGTATCACTTCTGTATTGGATTCAATTACTCTTGCTGATTTATGCAAGGAAGAGAAAGAAAAGCGACAAGGAGATGAGTAGCATGAAACGTATTTATTTTGATCATTCGGCTACTACCCCGGTTGACCGGGAAGTTGCCGAACTGATGCTGGAGTATATGACTGACAAATTCGGTAATCCGTCCAGCGTCCATTCTTTTGGCCGGGAAACCCGCAAAGCAGTGGAAGAAGCCCGGGAAAAAGTAGCAGCTCTGATTAATGCCACTCCTAAAGAAATATTCTTTACTAGTGGTGGTACTGAAGGTGACAACCTGGCACTTAAAGGTGTGGCTTTTGCTAATCGTAAGAAAGGCAATCATATTATAACAACAGCCATTGAACATCATGCTATTTTGCATACTTGCGAATATCTTGAGAAACATGGTTTTACAGTTACATATCTGCCAGTTGACGAAAATGCCATGATACGTATGGAAGACTTAAAAAATGCGATAACAGACCAAACAATACTTATTAGCGTTATGTTCGCTAATAATGAAGTAGGAACAATCCAGCCGATAAAAGAAATTGGACAACTGGCCAAGGACAAAGGAATTTATTTCCACACTGATGCGGTACAGGCTGTTGGCAGCTGCCCTATTGATGTAAAGGAATTAAATATAGATTTACTCACAATGGCAGGACACAAATTCTACGCCAGTAAAGGCGTTGGTGCCTTATATATCCGTCGTGGTGTAAAAATCGAGGAAATCCAGCACGGCGGCGGTCATGAACGCAATCTACGGGCAGGTACTGAAAATGTACCGGGAATCGTTGGTCTAGGTAAGGCTGCAGAAATTGCCAATCGAGATATGGAAAAAAAGAATGCTTATATCAAAGGTTTGCGCGATAAAGTAATAGCTACCATTATGGAAAAGATTCCGCATGTAAAGCTTAATGGTCATCCGGATTTGAGATTACCAGGTAATGTTAACTTTAGTTTTCTCTACATTGAAGGCGAATCATTACTTTTGAATCTTGATATGAAGGGAATTGCTGCTTCGAGCGGTTCTGCCTGCACCTCAGGATCACTTGATCCCTCTCATGTACTTTTAGCTATGGGGTTAGTCCACGAGGTAGCGCACGGTTCGTTGCGGGTTACACTTGGACGCGGCAATACCGAAGAAGATATTAATTACTTTTTGGAAATCCTACCTGAGATTGTGGAAAAGCTGCGTAGTATGTCACCTTTGTATGGCAGTGCAGCTGAGTTCAAGCCCTCCAATCCATGCTCAAGTTGTCATCACCATTAATTTAGTATAGAGGAGAGAATAACTATGTATAATGATAAAGTTATGGATCATTTCTCCAATCCCCGTAATGTCGGTGAAATAAAAGATGCCGATGGTGTTGGTGAAGTAGGTAATGCCAAATGCGGCGATATTATGCGAATTTATCTGCAAGTCGAAAATGATATAATTACCGACGTAAAGTTTAAAACCTTTGGCTGTGGCGCTGCCATTGCAACCAGCAGTATGGTAACTGAGATGGTTAAGGGTAAAAACTTAGATGAAGCCCTGGAAATCTCCAATCAGGCAGTCGCTGAAGCCTTAGGTGGCTTACCGCCACAAAAAATGCACTGTTCTAATCTGGCAGCTGATGCATTGCATGAAGCGATTAAAGACTATATTGCTAAAAAAGGAAAGTGATTCATTAATGGCTGATAAGCCCAGAGTGCTTGTGGCCATGAGCGGAGGGGTGGACAGTTCTTTAACTGCCGCCCTTCTTGTTCATCAAGGCTATGATGTAATTGGCGCAACGATGCAAATATGGGAAAAAGATCAGGAAAATAGTGACCCCGACAGTAGAGGTTGCTGTTCACTATCAGCCGTTGATGATGCCCGACGGGTTGCGAATAAAATAGGAATCCCTTACTATGTACTTAACTTCCGGGACATGTTCCAGGACACCGTGGTTAATTATTTCATGGCAGAATATTCAGCAGGCAGAACACCTAATCCATGTATTGCCTGCAATCGCTATGTAAAATTCGAGGGTCTGCTAAGCAAAGCGTTAGCACTGGGGGCCCAATATGTGGCTACTGGTCACTATGCGCAGATTATGTATGCCAAAGACCGCCAGCGCTATATTCTGCGTAAAGGGATTGATCTCACTAAAGACCAGTCCTATGCGTTATACCACCTAAATCAACATACTCTCAGTCATTTTTTGATGCCGCTAGGTAAATTTGCGAAAACTGAAACCAGAAAAATGGCCAGAGAGTTAGGTTTATCGGTTGCTGATAAGCCTGACAGTCAGGAGATCTGTTTTGTACCTAATGATGACTATAAAGCTTTTTTAAAAAACCGTATTCCTGAATCACTGAAACCGGGTAATATTGTAGATCTGACCGGCAACATTCTTGGTAAACATCAGGGGGTCCAGCTTTATACGGTTGGGCAGCGCAAAGGTCTTGGTTTAGCAGTTGGTAAACCCTTATACGTTATCGCGCTTGACGCCGAACGTAATGAAGTGGTTGTCGGCTCAGACCAGGATGTTTTTGCCTCAGAGCTTATTGCCGGTGACCTCAATTTTATTACAATTGATACGCTGGAAGAGCCGCTTGCCGTAGAAGCTAAAATTCGCTATAGTGGAACTCCGGCCCAGGCTATGGTAACCCCACTTGGTAATGGACAGGTTCATGTAAAATTTGCCACACCGCAGCGGGCAATTACACCTGGACAATCTGTTGTATTTTATCAGGATGATATTGTTGTCGGCGGGGGAATTATAACAAAGACGGTAAAGTAACTGCGCCATAAATTTTTATATAGGACAATACTTGCTATAAACTGTCTCATTTTTGGCCATACTAAGACTACAATCTGTTATGGAGGCCTACTGATGCAGAAACTGCGTAATTTATTTGGCCTGCCGGTGCTAATTACCGGAACTGGTGCGCAGATTGGCGAGGTAAAAGAAGTACTTCTTGACTTAGAGCAGGCTGCTGTTCGTGGTATTGTTCTCGCTGGTGCTAATTGGTTTACTAATGATCAAGGCGTTGTGTTTGAAGATGTATTTAGAATTGGCAGAGATGCTCTAATGCTCCGAGCCACGTATGCGGTGCAAGAGTTAAAGCCGGCTATGATGCCGGGAACTGTTTATTATCTGTGTGATTTGCTGGACAAGCAAATTTATACTGATGCAGGATTAAGCTTTGGTATATTAGTGGACGCCCTTTATAATAGTACTACCGGTGAGATAAAGGCTTATGAGATTTCTGACGGTCTTATTACGGATTTGCTATATGGCCGCAAAATTATGCCGCTGCCGCAAGCACAAGTTGTTGGTCAGGATCGATTAATAATTCCAGATGCTATGACCAATCTTCTTATACCTGAATCAAAAGAGGTGTGAGGTGTAGTTTATGACAACTTGTCCTATATGCGGGCAACGGGATATAGGTAAAATCGGTGCCGATCAGTACTATTGCGGGGATTGTTGTGTAGAGTTTATGGTACGAAATCAGGATTTAAAAATCTTTAATGTTGAGGTTGATGGTACTTTAACTCTATATGATAATATCATGCCGGGTACTGTTAATTTAGAGGTACAAAAGGGGTGATATGATGCGCAACAGGTTTTGGCAAGGATTGTTTTTTGGTGGACTTGTAGGAACAGCACTAGGTGCCATCATAGTTCCCAGGGCTAAACCACAAAAAAAGCCGCTGTTTGAATGTAGTGCTGATGCAGTTGCTGATACCACCCGTGATTTAATGCGGGATGCACGCCGGGCGCGCAAGCGGTTGATGAAAAAGCTGGATTAGTGTCCGGTAATAGGGGGACCTGGGTGGTCTCCTTTTTTCTTATCCAGATGGAAAGTGATAACTTTCCCTGGATTGAACGACTAAGGCTTCTGCCGGCGACGCGCCCGGATGGCGCTAGTGCCGATTGCGCCATGGATGGCATAGCAATTCGGCCGTCCTAAAGGACTTGTCACAAGCCAAGTCTTTTCTTATTGACAAGGAGAACATATATGCTGCTGACTAAAAAACATTTTAGACTTACTATTATTGTTTTATTTGCATTTATAGCTCTATATTTTCTCTGGCTTGTGCGCAATGGCTTGTACCCATTCATTATCGCTTTACTACTGGCCTATTTGCTTAACCCTGCAGTATGTTATCTTGAGAAAAAAGGCTTGTCAAGAGCTTTAGCTATCCTACTGTTATATGTAATTTTATTTGCTGTTATTATTCTTGGTGGAACTCGCCTTCTTCCTATTTTGATTAGAGATTTAGAAAGTTTTGGCAAGGAATTACCGCATATTCTGGGAAAAAGTGAAGAATTATTTTATCTCATTCAGAGCCACTACCAAAATTCAGTTTTGCCTTACTCGATCCGAATGGCTATTGATAATTCAATTATATCCTTACAACAGGAAGGACAGTCCTTTGCCAGTGAAGTAGCCAACAGCATCCTGGGGCTTATTTCCTATTTCATTGGCTTTGCCATTACACCGATACTGGCTTTTTATTTTTTGCATGACTGGCAAGCCATCAAAGAAGGCTTGCTTTTATTGGTGCCATGCCGCTTACGACAGGAGTTTACTTTAGCACTTAAAGATGTTGATAAAGTATTAAACGGTGTAATTAGAGGGCAACTTACGATTGCCATAATTGTCGGTGTTTTGGTTAGTTTCGGTTTATACTTTTTTAATGTCCCATTTGCCTTACTGATTGGCATTACTGCCGGTTTACTTGATGTCATTCCCTATTTTGGCGCATTTATTGGCGCCGCTCCGGCTATAACCCTGGCACTTTTGGAGTCACCGCTGCTTGCTGGGAAAGTTACTTTGCTGTTTTTCGTAATCCATCAGTTGGAAGGAAGCGTAATTGGTCCCAAAATTCTCGGAGAAAGCGTAGGACTGCACCCGCTTACTGTCATTTTCTGTTTGTTTGCTGGCGGCGAGTTATTTGGAGTTGTTGGCATGCTGCTAGGTGTACCAGTAGCGGCAGTGGGAAAAGTTGTGCTAAGACACAGTATTAAGCATTTATTATAGATCTCTTCACACCAAATATTGACACTAAATCTGAAATTGTAGTATAATTCCACCAGAATAATGGATTACTTTTATACATTGGAGCTGATTAATTTGAAACAATTGACCGGAAACGAATTAAGAAAACTGTTTCTGGATTTTTTTGCTAGTAAAGATCACTTAATTCAACCAAGTTCTTCGCTTATTCCTGAAAACGATCCGACCTTGCTGCTCATTGGCGCTGGTATGGCTCCGTTTAAACCCTTTTTTACCGGCAAAATGAAACCGCCCCACCCGCGTATTACTACCAGTCAAAAATGTGTTCGCACTGGTGATATTGAGAATGTCGGGCGGACAGCACGCCATCATACTTTTTTTGAGATGCTGGGTAATTTCTCCTTTGGTGATTATTTCAAGAAAGAAGCTATTGCCTGGGCTTGGGAATTTTTGACCGAGTATCTGGAGCTGCCGAAGGATAAACTCTGGATTACTATCTATACGAATGATGACGAAGCTTTTGATATCTGGCATAACGATATAAAAGTTCCAGCTGACCGAATTATTAGAATGGAAGAAAACTTCTGGGAAATTGGTCCCGGACCCTGTGGCCCCTGCTCAGAAATACATATCGATTTAGGAGAAGAACGCGGTTGCGGCAAGCCGGATTGTGCCGTAGGCTGTAACTGTGACCGGTATTTAGAGATTTGGAACTTGGTATTCACTCAATTTGACCGGGACGAGGCCGGAAATTATACCCCGCTTGCCAAGAAAAATATTGATACTGGCGCTGGCCTTGAACGTATTGCTTCTGTATTGCAAAACAAGCCCTCTAATTTTGAAACCGATTTATTGTACCCAATCATCGACTATGCGGCTAAAGTAGCTGGTGTTACCTACGGCCAGTCAGTCAAAAACGACGTTTCATTAAAAGTAATTGCCGACCATGGCCGCAGTATGACTATTATGATTGGCGACGGTGTGTTACCCTCCAACGAGGGGCGTGGTTATGTTTTACGCCGAATTCTCCGGCGGGCTGTTAGACATGGCCGTTTAATGGGAATTGAAAAACCGTTTTTAACTGATATTGTTGATATTGCTGCCACCATTTTTGCGCAGGCTTATCCAGATATCACTGACAA
This sequence comes from Sporomusa silvacetica DSM 10669, assembly GCF_002257705.1. Classification (GTDB taxonomy): domain Bacteria; phylum Bacillota; class Negativicutes; order Sporomusales; family Sporomusaceae; genus Sporomusa; species Sporomusa silvacetica. The sequence continues at coordinate 48,426 of NZ_LSLK01000052.1, read as the reverse complement.
AAAGGACTACATAAAAAAAGTAATTCAATTAGAAGAAGAACGGTTCCATACTACCTTGGTACAAGGAATTGAATTATTAAACAAGCATGTTCAAGAACTTACCCATGCAGGTCAAACAGTGCTTGATGGTTCTATGGCTTTTAAGCTTTATGATACCTTCGGCTTCCCCTGGGAGCTTACTGAAGAAATATTAAGTGAGCATAACATGACCTTGGACAAACAAGGATTTGATCAAGCTATGGCCGAGCAGCGCGAGCGGGCCCGTGCCGCCCGCCAAGACAGCGAGGAAAGTGTGGCCTTACCTGATTTATCCGGTTTGGTAACAGAAACCTTAAGCTGTAACCCGGAAGCGGAAAGTGCTAAGGTCGTTTTGATCTTGAAAGACGGTAAAGTAGTTAAGGATGCCTTCGACGGAGACGAGGTTGCTGTAATTTTAGATGTTACACCATTTCATGCCGAAGGCGGTGGCCAAGTAGGTGATACTGGTATCATTGCCAGTGCCCTTGGTAAAATTGAAGTTAATAATACCCGCAAATTACCAGATGGAACCATCTATCATATTGGCCATATTAGTGAGGGAGCTCTGAAAACTGGCGAAGTTGTACAATTGTCTGTTGATATAACCAGACGTCGTCATATTGCCCGTAACCATACGGCTACTCATTTATTACAGGCTGCCTTAAAACAGGTTTTAGGCGGACATGTTAATCAAGCAGGCTCTGCGGTTGATAACAGTAGACTGCGCTTTGACTTTACCCACTTTGCGCCTGTTACTACCGAACAGTTAGCTGAGGTTGAGCAAATTGTAAATGAGGTTATTTTAGGTAATACTACCTTAGCCATTCTTGAGACAACGCAAGCTGTCGCCAAAGAAATGGGAGCAATGGCCCTCTTCGGTGAAAAATATGGTGAACGGGTACGGGTAGTCATTGTAGATGGCTTTAGTAAAGAACTATGTGGTGGTACTCATGTTGGTTCAACTGCTGAGATTGGTCTATTTAAAATTGTCAGTGAAGCAGGTATCGGTGCTGGTATGCGCCGAATTGAGGCTGTTACCGGGTATGGTGCCCATGAGTATTTAAAACTGCAAAATGAACTTATTAAAGAAGCAGCTAGTGCTTTAAAGACTCGGCCTGAGGAAATCGTCACCCGAATTGATACACTCAACGGACGGGTTCGGGAACTTGAAAAAGAAGTTGGTACCCTAACTACCAAGCTCGCTAAAAATGAGGTACAGGACCTCTTAGTCGCTGCGAACACCATTAATGGCGTTCAGGTAGTAGTGGGCCAAGTAGTTGCTGCTGACATGGAGAACCTGCGGGCAACTGGCGATATGGTACGCGACCGTTTGCAATCAGGAGTTGTGGTACTTGGCGCTATTAGTGGTGACAAAGTCAACTTTGTTGCTATGGCTACCGCTGATTGTGTCGCCCAAGGCATTCATGCCGGTAAGATTATTAAAGAAACTGCAACGGTAGCTGGCGGCGGCGGCGGTGGTCGGCCCGATATGGCACAAGCTGGTGGCAAACAGCCGGAAAAATTGTCCGAAGCACTCAAAATGGCCCAGCAAATAATTAAATCTCAAATTAAATAGTGCATTTTACAGGCAGGCTTTGTGCCTGCCTGTAAAAATTTATCATAACTAACAGGAAAATATAATGACAGGTAGAATATATAGATCTATACTTTGTCGATAATATAAGGGAGGAGGAGGCTTCATGACCAATATATCGCAAGAAACAATGATGTTTAAGGTAAATAATGATGATACTAACGCGGCCGAAGTAATCCTGACAACTGTTTACCAATCCTTAAAGGAAAAAGGATATAATCCAATAAATCAATTGGTAGGTTACCTTTTATCCGGAGATCCGACCTATATAACCAGCTATAATAATGCCCGTGGACTGATTCGCAAGTTAGAGCGTGACGAGATTATTGAGGAATTGGTACGTGCCTATCTAAAAGACAAATAAGATGGACTATCATGCACTTGGAAAAACAGGTCTTTCCGTATCGAGATTATGCTTTGGCGGACTTACTATTGGCCCCTTGCAGTCAAACCGGCCGTTGGCCGAAGGTGCTGGCGTTATTCGGGCAGCACTTGACGCAGGGGTCAATTTTATTGATACAGCTGAATTATATGGCACCTATCCTTACATTCGAGAAGCAATTGCCAACACAAAAAATGACGTGATTATTGCTTCGAAATCTTATGCCTACACCTATGAAGACATGCGGCTAAGTGTGGAGTCTGCCTGCCGGGAAATAGACCGCGACTATATTGATTTATTTTTGCTGCATGAGCAATCGTCCCGGATGACACTCAAAGGGCATGCCGAAGCCTTGTCCTATTTATGTGATGCAAAACAGCAAGGGTTAATTAGGGCGGCTGGGGTGTCGACACACACAATTGATGTTGTACGGGCAGCAGCATTAACGGAAGGAATAGATGTAATTCACCCGATCATTAATTGTAAAGGTATTGGTATCACAGATGGAACTGCCGAAGAAATGCTAGCTGCTATTCGCTTTGCCGCGATTGATTGTGGCAAAGGCATTTATGCCATGAAAGCATTAGGTGGCGGCCATTTAAATACTATGGCTGAAGAAGCCTTCGCTTGGGTACTGGCACAGGAAGGTATTACCTCTGTCGCTGTTGGGATGCAAACTCTCGACGAGGTCAGACTAAATACTACGCTATTTTCAGGTCAAAAGCCTGATAGGCACCTTTTGGATAAGGTATCTAAGGCGCCGCGGAAACTGCTTGTTGAGGAATGGTGTGTTGGTTGCGGTCAGTGTGCAAAGCATTGTCCGATGCAGGCAATAACCATTACTAATGGTAAAGCAAATGCTGACACTACGCATTGTGTATTATGTGGCTATTGTGGAGCCTATTGTCCGGAATTTTGTTTGAAGATTATATAATAATAGTATTTCTTTGTAATAATGGGGAGGATAAATGCGCATACTAGCACTTGATGTCGGGGACAAAACTATTGGAATAGCGGTTTGCGATGAACTTAAGCTGACAGCACAAGGGGTCGAAGTCATTCGCAGAACATCGCCAACTAAGGATTTCATTAGGCTCAATGAACTGATAACTATGTATCAGGTAGGGCTTGTTGTTATTGGGTTACCCAAAAACATGAACGGCACGATTGGCCCAAGAGGCGAAATTGTGAAGGAATTTGCCAACACATTGGTCCAGACTATCCCCAATGTTGAGATTACCTTCTGGGATGAGCGTTTGTCTACTGTTGCAGCGGAAAAATCGCTGATAGCAGCTGATGTCAGCCGAGCCAAGCGACGTCAGGTTATTGACAAAATGGCTGCTGTCTTTATTTTACAAGGCTATCTTGACAGTTTGCCACGAGGTAGTTGACTTTCCATAGAGTCCCTTGACAGGATATGTTTTCTAAGATAAAATTATGTTGCGTATGTGTAAAAAGAGGTGAAAAACATGACTGAAAATGAAAACGATGAAAGTATGGAGTTTGATGAGCCGGTAGTCGTCATGACTGATGAAGAAGGCAATGAATACTACTACCGCGAAGACATGATCGTTCCTGTTGGTGACAAGCGCTTCGCTATACTGGTACCGTTTGACGTTGATGAAGAGGATTGTGATGGTAGCTGCCACGATGATAGTTGCCACGATGATAGCTGCGACTGTGGCTGCGGTGAAGAAACTGACGTATTTATTGCCCGTATTGACGTTGACGAAAGCGGCGAAGAAATTTATGTAGACCCTACTGATGAAGAATTTGAAGAAGTTCGTAAAGCCTACGAAGAGTTGATTGAAGACGAGGAAGAGTAAAAGAAGCCGCCAGGCTTCTTTTTTTTCCAGATGGAAAGGTTAACTTTCCCTGGATTGAACGACTAAGGCTTCTCCCGCGTCCTGAGGGACTTGGCACAAGCCAAGTCTTATCTTATCCAGATGGAAAGCGTTATTTGTCTCATCAGACATTATCGATTATAATAGTACTTGCTTAGAAGAATGCGAGAGGGGGATAGTGAATGTTAATCCTAAATATTTCGGTATCCAAGAAAATTTTAATTGGAATATTGGCAGCCACTATTCTCAGTTTTAGCGCGCTACTAATTGGTTGGACACTGACTGAGCCGGTTAGCAGAAAAGGAGAACCCATACTTGTAAGTATCAAAACAGGTACTCCAGCTAAAGTTATAGCCGAAGATTTAGAGAATCAAAAATTAATAAAAAATGCTGTTGTATTTCGGGTTGCAGCTAAGCTGCAGGGACTGGAGAATTCACTGCAGGCTGGAGAATATTCCATTAGTCCGGCCATGCCTGTGCGGCAAATGCTTACTATGATGTCTCAGGGACAAACTGCTTATCAACAATTTACAGTTCCTGAAGGATATACAGTTGACCAAATTGCTGAACTGCTGGCCGAAAAAAAATTGGCGAATCCTGCAAGATTTAAAGCATTAGCTAAAAATTTTGCCCCTTTTCCCTATATGGCAGCTAACCCTGATACCAAATACAGTGTAGAAGGATTTCTGTTTCCTGACACCTACCGTTTAGCCAGGGGTACTTCTGAAGAAGACCTACTGGCGATGATGGTCAAACAATTTGATGCTAAAATGACTCCTGATAGTAGGCAGCGGGCGGCAGAACTCGGACTTTCTATCCGTGAGGTTATCATTATGGCTTCTCTTGTGGAAAAAGAAGCCAAACTAAATGAAGAACAACCAATCATTGCGGGAGTTTTTGCCAATAGGATACAGCAAAACATGCCGTTGCAGTCATGTGCCACAATTCAATATATTCTTGGTTACCCTAAGGCCGAACTTACCATTCAGGACACTGAAATCGCCTCACCCTATAATACCTATCAAATCATGGGATTGCCACCAGGGCCTATTGCCAATCCTGGGACTGCTGCTATCAAAGCTGTGCTTTTGGCTAACAAGACAGATTATTTATATTTTGTAGCCGATAAACAAGGCAAGCACCATTTTAGCAATTCCTATGCAGAACATTTACTAGCAATCAATCAGGTGCAGTTATGAGAGACAACTTTATTACGCTGTTATCTGAAATGGAAGGGTATGCTATTGCCCATAATGTACCAATCATCAACCGGGAAAGCGGTCAGTTGTTACAAGCGGTAACTGCCACTACTACCCCTAGGTCTGTCCTAGAGATTGGTACAGCAATTGGTTATTCTACATTACTTATAGCTGCCAACATCGCACCTGGTGGAAAAATAACGACACTTGAGCAAGATGAAGATCGGATACTGGTTGCCCGGCAATTCTTGGCGCAAGCAGGTGTCCTCGACCAAATAGAGATTATTGCCGGCAATGCTGGCGAAGTTGTGTCCGGACTAACTGGCAGTTTTGATTTAGTATTTATTGATGCTGCGAAAGGTCAATATCTTGATTATTTGTATAAAGTTATGGATAAACTTTCTCCAGGAGCTATTGTCATTGCTGATAATGTCTTGTTTAGAGGCTGGGTGCTTGATAACCAAGCAACACCCAGGCGTTTTCGGACAATTGTTAAACGTCTAAAGGCTTATCTTGATTTTGTTACTAATGATGCGCGGTTTGACACGGTAGTTCACCAGACTGGTGATGGTATGGCCGTATCGCGTTACCAGGGAGAGGCGAATATATGATAACTAAACCAGAGCTTCTGGCTCCTGCCGGAAACTTGGAAAAACTTAAAATGGCACTTATTTATGGAGCCGATGCCGTGTATATGGGCGGAAAGTCTTTTGGTTTACGAGCTTTTGGTGATAATTTTGATGATACTGAACTTGAGCAAGGGATTGATTTTGCTCATAGTCTTGGTAAAAAAGCATATATAACCATTAATATCTTTCCCCACAATAATGATTTGCTTGGTTTGCCTGAGTATATTAAGCGTCTTGCCACTATCGGTGCTGATGCAATCCTGGTTTCTGATCTTGGTGTATTTCGCATTGCCCGGCAAGTAGCGCCCACGCTGCCTATTCATATTAGTACCCAGGCCAACAGCACCAATTGGTCCACTGCCCAATTCTGGAAAGAACTAGGTGCAACGCGGGTAGTATTAGCACGAGAGCTTTCACTTACTGATATAAAACTTATCAGGCAAAAGGTTAACATTGAACTCGAAGCCTTTGTCCATGGGGCGATGTGTATGTCCTATTCAGGGCGCTGTCTAATAAGCAACTATCTAACCGGACGTGATGCCAATCGGGGAGAATGTGCACAGCCTTGCCGGTGGAAGTATCATCTTATGGAAGAAAGCCGTCCGGGAGTATACTTACCAGTAGTGGAAGATGAACGGGGTACATACATATTTAATTCCAAAGATTTATGTCTCATCAGCCATATACCTGAACTTATGGATAGCGGCTTACATAGTTTTAAAATAGAAGGCCGCATGAAAAGTGTTCACTATGTTGCTACTGTTATCAAGGTTTATCGAGAGGCAATTGACAGCTATGCCAGTTCGTCAGCACCCTTTATTGTCAAACAGGAATGGCTTGATGAACTACAAAAAGTATCGCACCGGGAATACACAACTGGTTTTTATTTTAATAAGCCAACCCAGCAAGATCAAATTTATACTTCTTCCAGCTATATTCAAACACATAATTTTATCGGACTTGTTAAGGAATATAACCCGTCGACTGGCATGGCAGTAGTAGAGCAGCGCAATAATATGAAGGTTGGCGAAAAAATTGAAATTATGCAGCCTGGTATGAGCAACTTTGTCCAAACAATTAGCCAAATGTTTGATTCCGAAGGCAACTCAATTAGTGTAGCACCTCATCCACAGCAAATTGTGACCCTGCCAATGTCGCAACCGGTGGTGCCCTATGCTATGCTCAGGCGGCCACAAGGCGGGAGCGATGAACATGATAACGACAATAGATAAACCGATTTATATCCAAATTGAACCTAAATATGTTAATTATGTAAATCGAATTATGGAAGGATATGAATATTTAGGAGTTGTCAGTACACTTGATCGGCGTGAGGGAATATTGCAAATCCGTGCAACACCTGATACAGCTAACGAAGTTCGGGACATATTAGCCCATATCCCGATTGAAATCCATTATGTTGAATGTTGAATAACTGGCTACCTTCGTAAGCCATACTATACCTATCTAACAACAATAGAAGGTGGCAGTATGGCTTATTCCAGTACACGTATATTTCGGCTGGTTTTATTTTTTTTGGTCCTGTCCAGCCTGCTGGTAATGCGATTATTTTATCTCCAGGTTATCCAGGGGCAGCAATTGGCATTAGAGGGACTTAATATTCGTGTTCAGGGATTACCAGTAGAGGTTGCCAGGGGTGAAATTTTGGACTGTAATCGTCTACCACTAACCAATACCACTCAACAATATAGTCTTGTTGTTTTCCCTGGACAAGTTGAACATACCCCGCTGCAACTATGGCGCAAACTTAATACTATTGTAAGCTTACCAAACGAACAGCTTGAATACTTCTTACAGGGTATACATACCAGTGAATACCCCTTTAGACTAGCTAAAGATATTAGCAGTGATACTGCAAAAAAAATTAATGATCTGAACATACCAGGTATTATAGCAATCGCAGAAAAAACCCGGTATGGACAGGGAATGCTTGCCTCCCACATACTAGGCTACATTAATTCAGCTGACAACAAGGGAGTAAGCGGGATCGAAGGCATGTATGACGAGCTGCTGCGCGGTAATCAGCCTGAATATGTTGCTGCCATTGTTGACGCAAGTCAGCAAATCATCCCCGGTCTGGGCTATAAACGGCTAAAGCTAACTGCTAGTAATAACGAAACTAATATCGTATTAACTATTGACAAACAGATTCAGCAAAAGGTCGAAAATTCTATGGATCGCACAATCGTCAAAGGTGCAGTGGTCGTTATGCGGCCAAGTACTGGCGAAATACTTGCTATGGCGTCCAGGCCGGGATTTGATGCCAATAATCTTAGTCGTTATTTAGAGCAAAGCAGTGCACCTTTGTTAAACCGTGCAATTTCGGCCTATCAGCCTGGTTCAGTATTTAAGTTAGTAGTAGCTGCTGCTGCACTTGAAAACAAAACAGTAAAAATGAATGATGTGTTTTTTGACTCCGGCTATATTGACGTCAATTCGATTCGTTTTCAAGGCTGGGATTATGGTGAGGCACCCAAAGGGTACCTTACCATCACAGAAGCCATGGCTCATTCCAGTAATCCGGTGTTTATCGAGGTTGCCTTGAAATTAGGAGCCGAAAAGCTCATTGCTATGGCAGCAAAATTTGGGTATGGTTCCAGGACAAATCTTGGATTTTTAGGTGAGAGTGAAGGTAACTTACCGGCCGCCGATCAATTATACCCGGGTGATCTGGCTAATTTGGCTATCGGTCAGGGTTTTTGTGAAGCTACACCAGTGCAGGTAGCACAAACAGTAGCCACAATCGTAAACGATGGCCTTAAGGTCGAACCATATATTGTTAGTCTCCTTACAACGCCAGATGGAGCTATTGTTAAGAAGTTTCAAGCACGTCCTGGTATGCGGGTAATATCCAGGCAAACAGCCGAAAGATTACGAAACATGATGATGGCTGTTACACAATATGGCACAGGTCAAGCTGCTTATGTGGATGTCTTTGGTTCAGCAGGTAAGACTGGCTCGGCTGAAACAGGACGAACAAATACCAACGGGAAGGGTATAAATCATGCTTGGTTTGCTGGTTTTACGCCGTTTGAGCATCCTAAGTATGTCATTGTAGTTTTTGTAGAGGAAGGCATGTCTGGTAGTAATGTTGCCGCCCCCATCTTTCGTGACATAGCAACCGAAATTCTTAAAAACTAGTTATCCAAACCGTCTTTGCTAGGAAATAGTTTTTCTGTAGTCAAAAAACAAAATATATGCTAAAATGTTAAAGTTAGTACACAAAGGATATTTTTTGCTACTATCAACAAGTACCAACATTAATTAAGTAAGCGCTGGAGATGAATGGGATGGAAGCTTTTAAAAACCGAGTTTTGGTTCTCCACGGGCCGAACCTAAATTTGCTTGGGAAGCGTGAGCCGGAAGTATATGGTACGACTACGCTTGAAAATATTAATGATATGTTAAAAGGACGAGCAGTAGATCTGGGTTTGGAACTCGTCTTTATTCAAAGTAACTATGAAGGTAAATTGATTGACGCCATCCAGCAAGCCCCGGGCAACTATGCATGTATTATAATTAATCCAGCTGCCTTTACTCATTACAGTATTGCGGTGCGTGACGCATTGGCAGCCGTAAATGTGCCAGCAATTGAGGTGCATTTATCCAATATTTACCGTAGAGAGGAATTTCGTCATCATTCAGTAATTTCACCGATAGCCATTGGACAAATAGCCGGCTTTGGGGCAAATAGTTATTTACTGGCATTAGAAGCGGCTGCTAATTTAATTGAGAGCACAAATCTATGATACAGCAGCGTTTAACTAGCTTGCGTCAGCTTATGACCACACACAGCCTTGATGCTATTGTTGTAACCAAACCGGAAAATCGGCGATATTTTAGTGGTTTTACTGGTTCATCAGGATTACTTTTAATTGATAAACAAAAGCAACTATTATTTACCGATTTTAGATATATTGAGCAAGCTAACAAGCAATCACCAGAGTATCAAATTGTTCGTCATGGAACAGATATGTTTGCTATACTGGCAGATACAGTTAAAAAGTTAGGAGTTACCTGTATTGGTTTTGAAAGTGACTTTATAACTTGGGACACTTATCATAAACTGGCTGCGCAGCTAACCATGGTGGAATTGCAACCTGTCCAATTAGATGCTTTGCGAGAGATTAAAGATCAGTCTGAGCTTACACTCTTACATCAGGCTGTCGAAATTGCCGATACAGCCTTTAATCATGTAGTAACAATAATTAGACCTGGAATAACTGAACTGGAAATTGCGCTGGACCTTGAGTACCAAATGCGTAAGCTTGGTTCAGAGAAACCAGCCTTTGATACTATCGTAGCCTCCGGCTATCGCGGTGCTTTACCGCATGGTCAAGCTTCTGATAAAATCATTGAAGCGGGGGATTTTATTACAATGGATTTCGGTGCCGTATATCAGGGCTATCATTCTGACATGACGCGAACAGTGGTGGCAGGGAAGGCTAGTGATAAACAGCATGAAATATATAATATTGTACAAGCTGCTCAGTTGGCAGGCGTTAAAGCCGTAGCAGCTGGTAAAACAGGTAAAGAAATTGATCAGGTTGCAAGACAGATAATCTCCGATGCGGGCTATGGCGAATACTTTGGTCATAGTCTAGGCCATGGAGTTGGGCTTGCTATCCATGAAGAGCCCCGGTTATCGCCTGCAAATGACAGTAAACTGGCGGCAGGCATGGTAGTATCTGTTGAACCGGGAATTTATCTTCCCGAATGGGGTGGCGTACGTATCGAAGATTTGGTTGTGGTTTCTGCTGCCGGCTGCACAGTTCTTACTTCCAGCAGCAAGAGCTTATTAGAAATAGAGTAATTGACCGAACATGGGGAGGCATAATAATGATTTCAGTTAATGATTTTCGTACAGGGGTAACAGTTGAGATTGATAATGATGTGTGGAGCGTAGTTGACTTCCAACATGTAAAACCAGGTAAAGGTGCTGCTTTTGTTAGGGCCAAACTGAAAAATGGCCGTACCGGAGCTGTCGTTGAACGCACCTTCAACGCTGGTGAAAAATTACCCAAAGCGCATGTTGATCGCCGCGAAATGCAGTATCTCTATATGAGTGATGGCATGTACAACTTGATGGATAATGAGAATTATGAACAGATTGAATTGTCAGCTGAGCAAATGGGTGATGCTACCAAATTCTTAAAAGAAAATATGAATATTGCCGTAATGTTTTTCCAAGGCGCTGTTATCGGTATTGATCTGCCAATGTCGGTTGAACTGACAGTTGTTGAAACTGATCCTGGTGTCAGGGGGGATACTGCTACTGGCGGTAATAAACCAGCTAAATTAGAGACTGGGCATATTGTGCGTGTACCACTCTTTATCAATATTGGTGAGGTGCTGAGAATCGATACCCGCACCGGCGACTATATCGAGCGCGCCTAAAACTTAAATCCAAAAAACCTCCGCAAGTTATGTTTTAATAAGCATTGGATATACTACAAATAGTGTCTAATGCTTATAACAGAACATAGCTAAAGGGGGTTTTTTTTATGAGAAATCTTAAGGAGAAAGTGGCCTATTTACATGGATTGACACAAGGTCTTAATGTCAGCGACCATTCATCTGAGGGTAAGCTTTTAATCAATATTATTGATGTACTTGATTCTTTCGCTGATGAGGTTCAAAGCGTCAACGTAGCACAAGTAGACCTTGAGGATTATGTGGAGTCAATTGACGAAGATTTAACCGACCTGGAAGAGCAGATTTATGAAGACTTTGATAGCGCTGCAGACGATGATTTTGACGATGACGGCTATGAAGATGTTTTTGATGATGGTATGGTTGAAGTAGCTTGTCCGGACTGTCATGAACTAGTTACCTTTGAGTCTGATATCCTGGATGAAAATGATGATATTGAGGTAACTTGCCCTTACTGCGGAGGTACAGTCTACGATAACACCTTAGATATTGTTGCCACCGATAGCCTCCAGGCTACCCAGCAATCTAACCATATTATGCATCCTGGTATTTGAAAAAACCTTCTAACCTATAGCATTGGCTATCCCGGAAAAACCCCAGAGTTATTTTTGGAAAAATTAATTTTCTTTACTGACTTGGCCTGGCAGCCAAGTCTTTCTTTTTGTCATAAATTAGTTTTGAAAAACATATCTATGTAAAGCAAAGATAATGGAGATGAATACGATTGCCCGAAAAATTAACTAAGGAATGATAAACGCATGACAAATACACAAAATATCTTAACTCAGCATATTTATCCAATTCTGCCGCCCCACCTGTCTCAAATACTGATGGCAGTGCCTGTCAGCTTGCTGGCTAAAGTAACTGAAATCCGCATTAGGGCAAATCAGCCACTAGTATTAGTATTAGGTAACCATGACGTTATGATAGATGTCTCTGGACAGGCAACTAGCCAATCTCAGGCTTACTATTGTACTATTCAAGATTTGCTTAAGACCTTTCAACTACTATGTAAAAATTCTGTATATGCTTTTGAGCCGGAATTAAGGCAAGGATACTTGACTATCAAGGGCGGTCACCGGGTTGGTTTGGCGGGACAGGCAACGGCTTTTGATGGAACGATTAAAACCCTTACGCATATTAGTTCACTCAATATTCGTTTAGCCAGAGCTATACCTGGTTGTGCTGATATTATTTTACCCTTTGTCATCGATAGTGTTAGCCGAAGGATATATAATATCTTACTTATTTCGCCGCCACGCTGTGGCAAAACAACAATTTTGCGGGACTTAATTCGTCAGTTGAGCACTGGTAAAGCAACTTTAGGCATTGTGGGCGTACAAATTGGTCTCGTTGATGAACGATCAGAAATTGCTGCCTGCGAAAATGGTATTCCCAGTATCGACCTAGGTCCCCGGGTTGATGTGCTGGATGCTTGTCCTAAGGCGAGCGGATTATTAATGCTTATCCGCTCAATGGCTCCAGAAGTAATAGCAACAGACGAATTGGGCCGGGCAGAGGATGCCGATGCAGTGCGGGAAGCTATTCATGCTGGCGTAAGTGTACTGGCCACTGTTCATAGTCGGACAATAAGCGAGCTGCGTGAACGTCCATATATTGGTGAATTGGTACAACAAAGAATGTTTGATCGATATGTTATCTTAAGCAACCGCTTAGGACCGGGAACAATTGAAGAAATAGTTGATTCCCGTTTGGAAAAGATAGTCTATGCTTGTTCAAATGAGGTGAGAGAATGTGGTTGAAAATTTTGGGCAGTCTGCTGATTGTTGTTGCCGGCACAGCTATGGGCTTTAGTGTCGCAGCACGCTATGCTGAGCGTCCGCGCCAAATCCGCCAGCTAATCAGTTGTTTGTCAGCCTTAAAATCGCACATTAATTATGTAGCAATACCGTTGCCGGAAGCATTGTCGCAATGCACCTCAGGTATTGTCGGACCAGTAGCGGACTTTTTTCACACGATGTCATTATTGCTATTGACTAACGGTTGGTTAACGCCGCAGGCTGCTATGGATCAGGCTCTAATCGAATCAAAACAGCTTGTTTTAAATCAGCCCGAACGGGAAATTCTTGCCGTATTTGGTGCCAATCTTGGCAGTATGGACCGCGAGGAACAACATAAGTCGCTGGAATTGGTCCATGAGCAATTATCCAGAATTCAATATGAAGCGGAGAAACTCTGTGAGCAGAACGTCAAAATGTATAGATACTTGGGCATCTGCAGCGGCTTAGCAATAGTCATAATTTTAGTGTAACTATATATTCCGCAGTAAAGAAGTTTACAGGTGCAGACGGCTGGTGTATTGACAACGCTCCACCACTAGCGTTTGACTTCCGCTTTTGCCAACACACCACCCGCCTGCAAAAATCTTTAATGCGTTGTATATAGCATTTGTTTGGCATAGGAGGGGAATGGGTATGGGAATAGATGTATTGTTTAAAATTGCCGGGGTAGGTATCTTAATTTCTGTTTTTCATACAGCGTTAAAACAAGCCGGAAAAGAAGATATGGCTCACTTATGCACTCTTGCTGGTTTTGCGCTAGTGTTATTATGGGTTGTGCAATTGTTGGGGCGATTGTTTACCACGGTACAGGATGTATTTAAGTTGTTCTAAGGGGTGTAAGCACCATGGAAATCATCCAAATTATCGGGTTGGGATTTGTTGTTACCCTGTTGATATTAATTATTAAACAACAACGTCCCGAACTGGCTGTACAGCTCGGTCTCACACTATCAGCGATTATTTTTTTAATGGTACTAAGTAAACTTAGCGTTGTGCTTGATTTATTTCGTGATTTAGCAGAAAAAGCCAATATCAGTCAGATGTACTTGAATACTATTCTTAAAATTATCGGTATCGCTTATGTAACTGAATTTGGCGCTCAAGTCTGTCGCGATGCTGGTGAAGGCGCAGTTGCTGGCAAGATTGAGTTTGCTGGTAAAATTCTTGTAATGGTCCTGGCAGTACCGATCATCGCATTAGTATTAGATACCATCGTAAGACTCATTCCTTAAGGTGGAATGCGCATGAAAAAAATAATACTCGCGCTATTGTTTATCTTATGTAGTAATGTTGCCTGGGCGGCACCTGATGTCACCCCAGAATTGCCTATTGAGCTACTGGATGGTTCATCGGTTAACAACATTAACCATTTTATTCAGGTAATTAATAAGGAACTGAATGAAGACATCCCCTTTTTAACTGCTGCAACAATTAAAGATATTGCCACTAAAGGTTTGGATTTTAATTGGCAAACAATTAGTACTACCATTCTCTCTTGTTTGTTTAAAGAATTGGCAACAAATGTTCATCTTATGGGCAAGTTGTTATTTTTAGCGGTATTATGCGCACTGTTACAAAATCTGCAAAATTCATTTGAGCAATCGTCAATCTCATTACTAGCGTATAGTGTGTGTTTCATTTTTTTATGTGTAATTTCCCTGAGTGCTTTTTATAATGGGCTAACACTTGCTCGAGATACGGTCGGTAATATGGTCGGATTTATGGAGGCGCTGCTGCCACTTTTATTGTCCTTGTTAGCTGGGGTTGGAGCATTAACCTCGGCGGCGCTCTTAACTTCGCTTATGCTGCTGGTTATTAGTGTAACAAGTGTCATTGTGAAAGACATTGTTTTGCCGTTACTATTCTTAACAGCTGTTTTAGAGTGTGTTAACTATCTTTCTGGCACATATCGGCTCAGTAATTTGACCGGAGTACTAAAACAGGCCGGAATGATGATTCTTGGCTTCGTGTTGGTAGTATTTATTGGAATCGTTAGTATTCAAGGTGTTGCTGGCAGTATCGCTGATGGTCTGACTTTACGGACAGCCAAGTATGCTACAGCAACATTTATACCGGTTGTCGGCAAAATGTTTGCTGATACCGTTGAACTGGTCATGGGAGCATCGCTGCTACTAAAAAACGCTGTAGGTATCTTTGGTGTGGTGGCCATTGCTTTACTGTGTGCACTACCACTTATTAAGCTTCTTTCGCTGATAATAGTTATGAAGATAGCAGGAGCATTGATTCAGCCTATGGGTGATGAGAAGATGGCAAAGTGCCTTGATGCCATGGGAAACAATCTACTATTAGTTTTTGGTGCATTACTCACTGTAGCCTTAATGTTTTTTTTGATAGTTACTATGATTATTGCTGCTGGTAGTGTTGCCATGATGCTTCGATAGGGGTTGGTGAAGAAAGATATGATAGCTTTCATTACAGTTTGGATAAAAGGCATTATATTTGTAGTATTATTTGCCTCCTTTCTTGAGCTTTTGTTACCTAATAACAGTATGCAACGCTTTGTTAGAGTCATTATGGGTTTATTCATCATGCTGGCGATATTAAATCCTATCATTGGTGTTATTGAGCACCAATTAACAGCTGATCAATTACCGGTACTGGCAACACGAGTAGACAGTAACTTAGCTACTGTCGATGTCTTACATGCTACTAACAATGTTGCCGAAAAACGTGATCAATTGGCCCGCGATTTATATGTAAAAGATTTATCCAGACAAATTAGAGCAACTGTCATGGCCGTTGATGGTGTTGCTGACGCTAAAGTATTAGTAGCCATTGAACCTGGTGACACACCCCAAACCAGTAAAGGAATGGGTAAATTAAAAAATGTAGTGGTATATATTGAACCAGGAATTACTGCCAATGAACGAAAAATTTCCAAGGTAACTGTCGGCGTTTCTACTCCTGAAGCGGCCCCTGAAGCAAAGAAACTGTCTGCAGTGGTAGTAGACAAAGTTACGCGGGTAGTGACAGAACTCTATCAGCTTAGATCTAGTCAAGTTGAAGTTAGATGGATGAATTAAGGAGGTTAATGCTATGAATATGCAAGGAACTTCCCTGAAGGAATGGCTATCTGGAGCCAAAAAAATTATGCCCAGCCAATTGCTAAAAGCTGGGGTAGTTAATGCCAGACTACTATGGCTGGGACTACTTGGAATTATTTTGCTGGTATTTGGCGGCGTCTATGAACCGTTTATCGCTACACCGAAACCAATTGTTCCAGTCGAAACTGTCAAAAATACGCCTGCGGTGAACCGTAGTTATGAAGAAGCTCTTGAGAGCAAGATAGGCAATTTATTAGCGCAGATTAAAGGCGCAGGCGCAGTATCTGTAAGTATAACACTAGAAAGAAGCAGTAAGCAGGAGCATGCTCAAAATATCACCAAAGAAACAAAAACAATCCAAGAAAAAGATAATACCGGTGGTATCCGCACTACAACGGAAACCAAAGAATCGCAGCAAGTGTTATTAAGTAAAGAAAGTGGAGCTGATAAACCAGTAATGGTTCAAGAATATAAGCCTGTCATTAAAGGTGTACTGGTTGTGGCTGAGGGTGCCCATGACTCAACAGTTAAAGCCAGTCTAACCAAAGCCATTGAAGCAGGCCTCGGAATTCCAGCCTATAAAATAACTGTTTTGCCCCAAAGAAAGTGAGGTAAAAAGCGATGAAAATAATATCTGTTTTGTCCATAAACAAACTAGGAAAATTCGCCTCCTTGCTCGTAGCATTAGGGATACTTTTACTGATAATCAGCGGTGCATGGAACTATTTGCAGGATATGCTTCAAGTCCGGGCTAATCGGTCTAATGCTATGCAGGTTACAAAGCAGGTATTTCCTGATCAAGTTGTACCGGCTATGGCTCCTGACTTTTTTACCGAGTATCGTCTGGAACGCGATAAAATACGCAGTGAACGGTCCGATCTTTTGCGAGAGATTATTCAGAACGCCCCCACCCAGGATACCAAACAACAAGCCCAGGAAACAATCCTCAAAATGACTTTGGAAAAACAGCGAGAAGTAGAAATGGAAAACCTAATTAAAGCAAAGGGGTTTGCTGATGCACTGGTCTTTGTTCGCGACAATTCGGTTAGCGCAGTAGTTAAGACAACTGCACTTACCCACGAAGAGGTTGTTCAGGTGGCTGAAGTAATCAGTCGTATTTCCGGGATCAAGCCTGGCGATATAACGATTAGTGCAAAACCATAACCAAAGCATACGGCTATGGTTTATTTTTCTAACCAAAATTGTAAAAGTGGAAAAAGCTTGGTATAATATATAGTTATAAGATATCTGTCTCTCTATATAATAGATAGTAGTTAGTATGTAGCTGAGCGTTAGGGGGGTTGGAGTGGAAAAGAAAGAACGCATAGAAAAGACTGAACATAATGATGTTGGTTCTATTCGGATAGCTGATGAAGTAGTTGGTATAATTGCTGGACTTGCAGCAACTGAGGTGGCTGGTGTTGCTGGCATGAGCGCTGGTTTAGTTGGCGGTATTGCCGAGATGCTGGGCAAGAAAAACCTTTCAAAAGGTGTTAAGGTTGAGGTCGGCGAACGGGAAGCAGCTGTAGATCTATATATCATTGTTGAATATGGTGTCCGCATACCAGATGTAGCCTTACGAGTCCAGGAAAATGTTAAGCGCGGCATTGAGTCTATGACTGGTCTTGATGTTGTTGAGGTTAACATTCATGTTCAAGGCGTAGGTTTTGCCGTAGAAGGTAAAGAAGAAGATATTAGGGTAAGATAAAGTGAGCCTTAGTTTCAGATTGGGTTTTAACCCAGCTGAAGCTTAGTCGAACTTATCCAGGGACTTAGTTACTCTTACTCCCGCTTGTCGGAGCGAGAGTCTTAGAGAAACTTGGTCATCGGATAATCAGGAAAGGCCAAAGAAAGGAGACACTATGGGAATTATTGACCGCATCATTTTATCTATTTACACATTTTTATTGGCGTTCTTGTCAATTGTCGTTATTCTCCTGTCTTTACGCCTTATTCCTTTGGAAGTGGCGGGGACGAGCATTGCTTATGTATATGGTCAATGGGAAGCTTCGTTGGTTGGAGCCGTTTTTTTTCTGGTAAGTATCAGACTACTTTTGGCTGGTCTTCGTTCCCGCAAAGTGAAAGATACCATTGTTCATCATAATGACATTGGAGATGTGCATATTTCTCTTACTGCTGTAGAAAATTTGGTAGAGAAGGTAGCACGGCATATTCGTGGCGTACGCGGCATTAAGGTCAAAGTTTCGCTGGTTGGGCAGGAAATAACGGTGAGGCTAAACGCCGTCGTAAGCCCGGAAAGTCATGTTCCAACAGTTGCCAGCGACATTCAGAGTCGGGTGCATGAATACATAAAAAATACGGTTGGTATTGAATTAGCCGATGTGCAAGTCACGGTAGAAAACATTAGCAATGACTTCAAAACTAAGCAGCGGGTTGAATAGGGGTGGCAGCATTGAATTCTAAACTCTTGGAGGAAATCTGGCAACAACATAGCGGTAAGCTTCTAGGGATAGTATTCGGTTTCGTCTTTGGCATCCTCGTCATATCGTTTGGGTTTTTCCGTACACTATTTGTAGTTTTGTGCGTTGTAATTGGTTATATTGTTGGTAAACGCATTGATCAAAAAGAAGATATTCTGGAAATACTGGACAAGCTGCTGCCGCCAGGTTACAATCGGTAGTTGCTGTAGAAAGAGGGAAATTATGAGTCGCAGAAAGGCCCGTGAGATGGCTGTCCAAGCATTATTTCAATTAGATTTTAACTCCGGTGCTACCAGTGATGAAGCACTTAATTCTGTACTGAGTGAGCGGGAAGATACAAATGAGTCTACTAGACTTTATGCCCAGTCATTGGTAGAAGGTACGAAGCAAAACCTTGTGGCAATTGACGAATATATATCCGATCTGTCACGGGAATGGAAAATTGACCGTATGGCTGGTGTGGACCGCAATATAGCCAGAATGGCTATTTATGAAATGAAATATAGTCCGGAACCTATGCAGCCAGGTGTTGCGATTAATGAAGCTGTTGAACTGGCTAAAACTTTTGGCACTGAGGACTCAAGTCGCTTTATTAATGGAATTTTAGGGTCAATTGTAAAAAATAAAGAGTTATGAATGTTGTATTAGGGATAGATACCAGCTGCTATACTACTTCAGTGGCAATACTTGATGAGCGTGCCCAGTTAGTTGCTGATTGCCGGCGAATTTTAACAGTAAAAGCTGGGAATCGCGGCCTGCAGCAATCAGAGATGGTATTTCAGCACACGCGCAATCTGCCTGAACTCTTTATGCAGGCCTGCCAAAAGCTAGACAAACCTATATGCTTTAAAGCGATCGGGGTCTCGGCTTTTCCACGGCCATTGCCTGATTCCTATATGCCCGCTTTTCTGGTCGGTGAAGGCTATGCCAAAGTGCTAGCTCTAAGCCAGGATATACCGCTTTATCGTATTAGCCATCAGGAAAATCATGTTTTTGCTGGTCTCTGGTCTGCTGGCGGCCCTGTTGCTTCCAGCTTTTTAGCTGTTCATTTATCTGGAGGTACAACAGAAATTGTCCGGGTAGCTAACGATACAAGTGCGCCTGACTCACGGCGTCTGTCTATTGATATTCTGGGTGGCACAAAAGACATTCATGCCGGGCAACTGGTCGATCGTATCGGAGTTCTTCTAGGTTTAACGTTTCCTGCAGGTCCTCACCTGGAAGCATTAGCGGCGCAGGACCATGAGCAAGCTATTAAAATTCCCATAACGGTACGGGAAGCCTGTGTAAGTTTTGCCGGCCCGGAGACTCATATTCGCAAACTAGCAGCACAAGGTATAGCTCCAGCGGTAATTGCCGCTAGCGTTGAGTTATGTATTGCCAAGGCAGTGACAGCGATGATAAAACAGGCTATCTTCAGCACTGGGCTTACTGATGTATTACTGGTTGGCGGCGTAACTGCAAATCAATTTATCAGAAAATATCTCCGCAATCAGCTTGAAGAACCCTTGCTTGCAAAATTGTATTTTCCTCAACCTAGTTATAGTCCTGACAATGCAACTGGTGCTGCTTATTTTGCATTAACCAGCCGCCAGTAAAGTGACGTATAAACTCACCATGGCCGCCTTCCTTGCATAGAATACAAAAAGGTTATAGGCCTGGAGGTGACACCATGGTACCTTATATTCTGGCAGGTGCATTAATTGGCTCAGTTATTGGACATCTAATTCCCCCTGGGTATTTTTTCTGGTTCGTGGTGGGAAGTGTCGGCGGCTATGTAACGCAACGTTATTTCAGCACCCGCTTTTAGGGAATAAAAACAAAAGCCGGGCAGAAGGCTTTCAAAAACTCTTTAGCCAGACTTATGTCTGGTTTTTTCCCCTTTTTTAGGTTATTATTATTAACAGCGTATTAAAATATGGAGTATTATTATGAATAATATCTATACCGTTAGTGACCTAACTAAATATATCAAAAGTATATTTGACCGGGATGCAAAACTAATTTCCGTTTTTGTCAAAGGTGAAATTTCCAACTTCAAAAGTCATTATTCTGGTCATTGTTATTTTACCCTCAAAGATGCTGGCTCACAGATTAAAGGAGTCATGTTCAAAAGTCGGGCCCAATTTTTAAAATTTGAGCCCCGTGATGGGATGAAGGTTGTAGCTTTTGGTCAGATTACTGTGTTTGAAAGAGATGGGCAGTACCAGCTTTATGCTGAGCAATTAATACCTGATGGTGTAGGAGAACTAAGTATTGCGTTTAATCAATTAAAAGAGAAATTAGCGGCAGAAGGTCTGTTTGATGACAGCCGCAAAAAAAAGTTATCTCTTTTACCTAAAGCAATCGGTATTGTCACCTCGCCGACCGGCGCTGCCCTGCGTGACATTATTACAGTTGCCAAACGTCGCCACCCAGGCATACCACTTACCTTATACCCGGTTCTGGTTCAAGGGATAGATGCGCCTGGTCAGATTGTACAAGCCATCCGCGACTTTAACCGTTTAAAAAGTGTAGATGTACTCATTGTTGGTCGCGGTGGTGGTTCTATCGAGGAATTGTGGGCCTTTAATGATGAGCAAGTGGTACGGGCGATAGCGTCTTCTCACATCCCAATCGTATCGGCCGTAGGGCATCAAACCGATTATACCTTGGCTGATTTTGCCGCTGACTGCCGAGCGGCAACGCCATCACAGGCAGCCGAAATTGTGGTACCAGATGTCTATGAACTCAAAAGATACATTACTACACTCCAAACCATGCTGGAAAACAATATCCGGTTATATATCAAGCACCGCCGCCAAGCTGTCTGCCAATTGCGAGATAACAAAGTATTTACTCAGCCGGAAAAACTTTTTGCTGATAAAAGACAATGTATTGATTCGTATATGGAACGGTTGGGACAATCAGTACGAAAAATTCTGGTAGCTAAACAACAGGTCTTAAAAATAAATACTGAAAAACTGGCAGTATTGAATCCTTTAGCGGTACTTTCCCGAGGCTACAGTCTTGTTCGTACTCTGGAGGGACAAGTTATAACTAATACCTGTCAGGTAAAGCCTAATCAGCCATTAGAAATTATTTTACATCAAGGGCGCCTTACTGTTGTGGTTAGTAAAGCAAAGGAGGATATTCATGGCTAGAACAAGTAGCAAACAAAAAAATGTATGTTTTGAGGAGGCTCTTGGTAAATTAGAAGTAATTGTAAAACAATTAGAAGCAGGTGAATTACCGCTGGAAGAAGCTTTAGATAAATTTGGTGAGGGTATAGCAAACGCTAAGTTATGTTTTGAGCAATTGAACACTGCTGAAACACAAATAGATAAAATTTTACAGCAAGAACAAGGTCGTCTAGTTGAGCAGCCTTTAATCGTGGAGGGTAACTAACTATGACAGCAGAAACATTGGGACAGTATTGCCAGCATAAAATAGGGTTGATTGATGCTGCACTTTCGCACTATATTCCTATTGACAGCTATCAACCCATTATATATGAATCTATGCGTTACAGCCTGTTTGCCGGAGGCAAGCGACTGCGGCCACTTATGCTTATGGCGGCCGCGGATGCCGTTGGCGGCAAAGGCAGTGATTATTTGCCTGTAGCTTGCGGTCTGGAAATGATTCATACCTATTCACTTATTCATGATGATCTGCCGGCCATGGATAATGATGACTACCGGCGGGGAAAACTTACTAATCATAAGGTATATGGCGATGGTATGGCGGTTTTAGCTGGTGATGGCCTGCTAACAGCTGCTTTTGGCACAATGTTGTCACAAACCAAGGTGGAGCCTCAAGTACTGATCCAAGTGGTTAATGAAATAGCAGTTGCCGCCGGGCCTGCGGGAATGGTTGGCGGTCAGGCAATTGATCTTATTTCTGAAGGCCAGACCATTGATGCCAAAACGCTGCAGTATATCCATCAAGCCAAAACAGGGGCCTTATTTAAAGCGGCTTTGCGTTCAGGAGCTTTGTTAGCCGGTGGCAGTCAGCAGCAGCTTACTGCTTTGACTAGTTACGCTTTACAATTTGGCTTAGCGTTTCAAATAACCGACGATATTCTTGATGTTGTTGGTACTCAGGATAAAATTGGGAAGCCTGTAGGTAGTGATGTGAAAAACCACAAAGCAACTTACGTAACATTGCACACCCTTGCTGGAGCTAAACAGTTAGCTCAGCAAACAGTAAACGAAGCTCTTAACAGTCTGCGCGGGTTTGGACCTGAAGCTAATATACTGCGTGAACTAGTAGAACACCTAATCAATCGGGAAGCCTGAGGTGTAGTCAATGGCCGAGTTCCTAGCCGGAATAGGACAAAATATCATCTTAATGACAGCTTTGACCGCTTGGTTTACAGCGCAAGTGTTAAAAACCATGACATCATACTGGCGGCATGGTGCCTTTAATGCTGAACGGCTTGTTGGTGCCGGTGGTATGCCCAGTTCGCATACGGCGTTAGTAGTAAGCCTTGCTGTCAGTATCGCACTGAGAGAAGGGATTGAATCAGACCTGTTTGCGGTAGCGGTAATATTGGCAGGTATAGTTATGTATGATGCTGCAGGAGTACGGCGGGCGGCCGGCCGACAGGCTAAGGTAATTAACAAATTGGTACACGAGATGCGAGTTGAACATAAGGTAAAAGAAACCCGTCTTAAAGAACTTTTAGGCCATACACCGCTTGAAGTATTAGGCGGAGCTCTTCATGGTACACTTGTGGCCTACGCATTTTATGTATTTTATAGATGAATGTTAATATTTAGATATGCTATAATATGTGTGGTAAAGCGACATGTCCCGAGAATGTCATACCATAAATAGTAACTTCCTGACCCCAGTCAGAGAAAGCGGGGAACTAGTTTGAGAAGACTGCTTGACAGTATTAATGGCCCACAGGATATTAAACACTTTTCCTTGGCCGAATTGGAACAGCTCGCTGAGGAAATCCGCGAGCTTCTTATACATACAGTTGCCGCTACTGGCGGCCATTTGGCACCTAATTTAGGGGTTGTAGAACTTACACTGGCCTTACATAAAATGTTTGATAGTCCTAAGGACAAATTTATTTGGGATGTCGGACACCAATCCTATGTACATAAAATTTTAACAGGACGCCGAACAAATTTTTCTACACTACGTACTACTAATGGCATTAGTGGTTTTCCTAAACGCGCGGAAAGTGAGCATGATGCTTTTGGTGCCGGGCATTCAAGTACCTCAATATCCTCGGCCTTAGGAATAGCCTTAGCGCGGGATATGTCAGGTGAGAAATACAATGTGGTTGCTGTAATCGGCGATGGCTCATTAACAGGCGGAGAAGCTTATGAGGCACTTAACCATACTGGGCATCTTGGTGTAAATCTTACGGTGATCTTGAATGATAATGAAATGTCTATTGCCAAAAATGTTGGTGCCATTTCAGAATACCTGGCCAAAATGCGCACCGCGCCGACATACTCAAAAGTCAAACGTGATATTGATTTTTTGCTGCGTAGTATTCCGGCAATCGGTGAAAGTGTTGCCAAGGCGGTTGAACGCCTTAAAGGCAGCCTCAAATATCTTTTAGTTCCCGGAATATTGTTTGAAGAGCTAGGTTTTACTTATTTTGGTCCTATTGATGGACATAACATCCCGTTAATTTTAGATGTACTGACTAAAGCCAAAAGCATTAACGGGCCAGTAATTGTTCACATAGTGACCCACAAAGGAAAAGGCTATTTACCGGCAGAAATTAACCCCGATAAGTTTCATGGGGTAGGACCCTTTTGTGTTGAAACTGGAGAAATAATAAAGCCAAGCGGAGCACCGCCTTCCTATACCCAAGTATTTGGTAATGCAATCGTCAAGCTAGCAGAGCGAAATCCTAATATTGTAGCCATAACTGCGGCCATGCCTGACGGTACAGGCCTGAGAAATTTTGCCATAAAATTTCCTAAACGGTTTTTTGATGTTGGTATTGCTGAACAACATGCTGTTACTATGGCCGCTGGCCTGGCTACCCAGGGGAAGCGGCCAGTAGTTTCCATATATTCAACCTTTATCCAGCGTGCTTATGACCAGATTCTTCATGATGTATGTCTGCAAAATCTGCCTGTTATTTTTATGCTGGATCGGGCCGGTATTGTCGGTGAAGATGGGGCCACCCATCACGGTGTATTTGACTACTCTTTCTTACGGCATATTCCTAATATTGTCATTATGGCTCCCAAAGATGAGAATGAGCTGCAAAATATGTTATATACGGCAACTGAGCTTAACGCACCTGTAGCCATTCGCTTTCCGCGAGGTAGCGGTATTGGAGTAGAGTTACAGTCTGAATATACTAAACTCGAAATAGGCAAAGCCGAGAATTTGAGTTCAGGAAAAGATGTAGTTTTACTGGCGGTTGGGGCGCTGGTCGAACCTTGTCAAAAAGCTGCTGCACTATTAGCTGACAAGGGAATTGCGGCAGGGGTAGTAAACACTAGATTTATAAAACCGCTGGATGGGCAATTGATCCGTCAAATAGCCCGTGATACTGGTATTATTGTTACGGTTGAAGATAATGTTATCACAGGAGGTTTTGGCTCAGCCGTACTAGAATATACTAACTCACAACACCTTAATTGGGTAAAGGTGCTGCGACTCGGACTGCCTGATAAATTTATTGAACATGGACCTCGTAATTACCTGTTGAATAAATATGGCTTGAATGCGCAAGGCATTGCAGATAGTGTTGAAACTTTTCTCAGCCAGTTTGGAGCGCGAAAATGACTGGAGAGCGTACGAAAGAGCGCCTTGATATATTAGTAATAGAAAAAGGGCTCGCTGCTAGCCGAGAACGAGCCAAAGCCTATATCATGGCTGGCCTTGTTACTGTCGATGGCCAAAAAGTAGATAAGGCCGGTACTGTCGTTCCCACTAAAGCCAATATTGTTGTTCATGGTGACAATATTGGGTATGTTAGCCGGGGGGGCCTCAAGCTAGCCAAAGCTCTAACCTATTTTGGTCTTAACTTAACAGGCAAAGTTATGGCCGATGTAGGTGCTTCAACAGGCGGTTTCACTGATTGTGCTTTAAAAAATGGTGCTACTAAAGTCTATGCAATTGATGTTGGCTATGGACAACTTGCTTGGTCGCTACGAACAGATGAGCGAGTAATAAATATGGAACGTACGAATATTCGTAATGTGCGCCCAGAAGATTTAGCCGAATTACTAGATTTTGTTTCTATTGATGTGGCCTTTATCTCGCTTGATAAAGTATTGCCGGTAGTAAAAACATTGCTGAACCCTCAGGGGACAGTAGTGGCACTCATCAAACCACAATTTGAGGCAGGACGGGATAAAGTCGGCAAAAAAGGGGTAGTCCGTGATCCGGCCATTCATCGTGAAGTTATTAACAATGTCATAAAAACTGCTAAATTAAAACTACTTACACCTTTAGGACTGACTTACTCACCAGTAAAAGGCCCGGAAGGTAATATTGAATACCTATTATATCTGGCTAATTATTCAGCCGTAGAAATAGTGGATGAGTCAAGTGTTGCTGCGGTGGTCGCCGAGGCTCATACCAACTTAACGGGATGACGGAGGAACACAGGTGTGTTGACTGTAGGGCTGTTTCCTAACACGAAAAAGCAAAGCATTGGTACTGTACTAGGTTGGATTGTACAATATTTTAAAGAACGCAATGTCAAAGTGGTTTTGCCGGAAGATGCGGCACAAAAACTTAACTGTATGCATCTAGCCAGAAAGCTAGAATGCATGAAAAACGAAATTACTTTTGGTATTACTTTAGGCGGGGATGGTACGCTTCTTAATACGGCTCGGGAAATTGCTCCTGTTGGCATTCCAGTCTGTGGAATAAACATGGGAAATCTGGGTTTTCTGACAGAGATTGAGTTACCGGATTTGAGCACAGCCCTAGACCGGTTGGTCAAAGGCGATTACTACATCGAAGAACGATTAATGTTGGATGCTGTTGTTATCCGTAATGGCAGTCCCATCTACATTTCGCCTGCACTCAATGATGTAGTTGTTGCCAAAGGCGGTTTTTCCCGGATGATAAAATTAAAATTATTTATTGATGATGAACTCACGGCTGAATATCCGGCAGATGGACTAATTATTGCTACCTCAACCGGTTCGACTGGTTATTCACTATCCTCGGGCGGACCTATTATTAACCCCGAATTAAAGGTAATTGTTATTACTCCTATTTGTCCGCATACATTGCATTCGCGCGCATTGGTCATTTCCGAACGGGAGGAAATAAAATTACGGATGCAGGCTACTCATGATGATATTGTGCTTACAGTAGATGGCCAAACGGTATATAGTTTGCGGCCTGATGATATCGTAGTTGTTCGGCGTTCATCCTTTCGAGCACGGTTTATCAAATTTACTGGTAAAAGCTATTATGAAACCCTACGGACTAAACTACGGCGAGGCGATCGGGATGGTAGTTGTTAATGCCGTTCAAATGGCTCATAATTTTATAATTTCCCGGTTACAAGCGGCTAATCTCGTAGTTGATGCCACTGCCGGCAATGGTAAAGATACGCTATTTTTGGTAAAGAACACTCCCGCGACTACTACTATTTTAGCCTTCGATGTCCAACCACAAGCTATTGCCAAAACAGAGTTATTGTTACAGCAGCATCAATTCCTCCATAAAACACGGCTTATTTTAGATAGTCACGCCAATATCGCCAATTATATTGATCAGCCGGTAGATGTTGCTATGTTTAACCTTGGCTATTTGCCAGGTGGGGATCACACGCTAAGTACTTGTCCGGATATCACTATCGAGGCCATAAGCCAAACCCTGCAATTGCTTGCTGTTGGTGGCTTACTAACTGTCGCTGCTTATCCCGGTTATGAACATGGTAAGCGTGAATGTCAGGCCGTTCACCAGTATCTAACAGGTTTAAGGCAACAAACATTTACGGTTGGCAGCTGGGCCATGGTAAATCAGACAAACAGTCCGCCAGTTCTCTATGTAATTGAAAAAAGAAGGAGTGAATAGCTTGAAGGCTCTACGTCACTCAAAAATTAAAGAAATTATTGACCGCTACATAATTGAAACTCAGGAAGAATTGGCAGATGCACTAAGTAAACAAGGTATTGATATTACTCAGGCCACTGTTTCCAGAGACATTAAAGAACTTATGCTTATTAAAGTTCCTACAGGCGATGGACGCTATCGCTATGCCTTCCCAGCTGAGCAAAATATTGTTTTCTCCCAGGCCCGTTTAGAACGCACGTTTCGAGATTCTATCGTAGCTATCGATTACAGCCAAAACATCGTCGTATTGCGTACACTGCCAGGTACTGCACAGGCAGTCGCCTATACTATTGATTATGTAAAATGGCCAGAAATTATCGGCACAGTGGCTGGTGATGATACTATCTTTGTTTTGGTTAAGCCGCTGGAAGCTGTTTTGCCAGTCATCGCTAAATTTCAATTGCTCATGGGCAGTGGAATGTAGCGTTTTGAGGAGAGATAAGAGATGCTAAAATCGCTGACAGTCAACAATTTTGCGCTTATTGATAAAGCCTATATTGAATTTGTGTCAGGGCTCAATATTTTGACTGGAGAAACAGGGGCTGGTAAATCGATTCTAATTGATGCCTTGTCGATCATTGTTGGCGGCAGAGCTTCCGCTGATTCCATTCGATCCGGGGCCGACCACTTCCGTATCGAAGCTGTTTTTGATATTACTAACCTTGCTTCGATAAAAGATATTGTAGATGAACAAGGCATTACTCAGGAAGATGACGGCACATTAATCCTTACAAGACGGCTCACCAAGCACGGCAAGAATTCTATTCATATCAATGGCTGTCAGGCAACGTTAACCACTTTGCGAAAAATCGGCGAAAGGCTTGTTGATATGCATGGGCAGCATGAAAACCAAGCCTTATTGAGACCTGATGTCCATTTGGCACTTACTGATACATTTGTGCCGGAAATCAGCCCCAAACTTGAAGAATACCGGCAAGCCTATAGAAAGTGGCACAAGACCAAGACTGAGCTAGCTTCACTTACGCAGGATTCGCGGGAACGATTGCAACGCGAAGAAATGCTTTCATGGCAAACACAGGAAATTGCCACTGCCACTTTGACGGTAGGCGAAGAAGAAAAGCTCGAAAGTGAAATTACAATTCTGGCTAATGCCGAAAAAATTATCAATGCCGTATCGCGTTCTTATATGCTTTTAAGCCAGGGGAATAAGGGTTTCAGCGGTATCGTTTCTTGCCTTGCTGATATTAAACATGATCTTGAAATGGCGGTACGTTATGATACTGCTATCAATGAGCAGTTAGTTGTCGTGACCGATTCTTTATACCAGCTGGAAGAAACAATGGGAGCGCTCAGGGATTATCGGGAAAATATTGATTTTAATCCAGCCAGGTTAGCTAAACTGGAAGAGCGGCTTGATATAATCCATAAACTTGAAAAAAAGTATGGTGCTACAGTTGAGGACATACTTACTTATTACGAACAGGCTGCTGCAGAACTGGCAGCTATCACTAATTATGATGAACGCCTAACCCAGCTTGAACAGGCAGAAATTAACCTTGCCAATGAAGTAGAGCAATTGGCTGAGGTACTTACTAACCTGAGACAGACAGCAGGTCAGGAAATGGCTTGCCAAATATCAGCCCATTTGGCTGATTTGGGTATGCCTAAGGCCAA
Organism: Sporomusa silvacetica DSM 10669; assembly: GCF_002257705.1. Lineage (GTDB taxonomy): Bacteria > Bacillota > Negativicutes > Sporomusales > Sporomusaceae > Sporomusa > Sporomusa silvacetica. The sequence continues at coordinate 19,318 of NZ_LSLK01000052.1, read as the reverse complement.
ATTTTTAGTAGATGTTAAGCAGACTCAACATTACACTACTACTGGTGCTAACGACATTGTTTTTTTGTTTTCAGCAAACCTGGGCGAGGAGCCTAAGTTATTACAAAAAATTGCATCAGGCGGCGAATTATCACGGATAGCACTTGCTATCAAAACAGTATGTTCCAAGCGTGAGGAAACGCCTACAATGGTATTTGATGAAGTTGATGCTGGTATTGGTGGACAAACAGCCCAGAAAATAGCAGAAAAAATTGCTAGAATTGCTGCGGTTGATAAGCAAGTATTATGTATAACCCACCTGCCGCAAATTGCAGCAATGGCCGATTGTCATATTTATATTGAGAAAATTATCGCAGAGGAACGGACAATGACCAGAGTCACGACTCTTACTCCAGATGCGGAGTTAACTGAATTGGCCAGGATGGCATCTGGTGAAATAACACAACTTTCTAGGGATAATGCAGCTCAAATGCTAGAAATGGCTAAGCAAAAAAAAGTAAATTGGAAAAATAAAGCGTAAGCGTGAGCTTGCGCTATTTTTATTGAAAAAATGCTTACTATTCAGCTTCCAAGACAATAAATGCTAATATTCCCGGAATAATCCCCTCTAAATTCGGGAAACTCTAATTTTGTAACAGATTAAAACCAAAAAAAATTCAAGAGGTGAACGGTCAAGCAGTAATTTGGGGAAGAATGTAATAAGGGAGTGATGGCGGAAAATATGACAAGATTTAATCGGTTATTCAACAGCAGGCTAATTGGGGCAATGTTGATTATCAGCGCAATCTTTGCATTTTGTCTTTCTCCCCAATTCCGAAATATTTACGGTCTTCCCCTGCAAATCAGAATTATTGAAGGAGAAACGGCGCTATTTGATGTGAATTTTCCGCTTACGGTTACTGTTAGACATGATAGCGAGAGTATTCGTGTAAAAACTCCGGAATTTTTACCAACTATGGCACTATCGCGATCCGTATCACTACAACCAATCAAGCTCGGACAATCCACCGTGGAGTTTAAACTATTCGGTATCATACCGTTTCGAAGTGTTCAAGTCGATGTGTTACCACCTATCCGCCTAATTCCAGGTGGACACTCTATTGGAGTTGTTCTTCGTTCTCAAGGTGTCATCGTTGTTGGTAACTCACCGATATTAACTATGCAGGGACAATATACCACCCCTGCGAAAGATGCAGGCATAGTGGTAGGAGATGTAATTATCAGCATTAATGGCATCGCTGTGCAAAGTGATGCCCAAGTGGCTGAAGTAATTGATGAAAGTGGCAAAAATAACCGTAACATTGATATTTTGCTTAAACGCACCGAAGGGCAGCAGCATGTCACAGTATCACCTGTACTATGTAATGATACCAAACGCTATCGTATCGGATTATTTGTGCGTGATAGCGCAGCAGGAGTTGGAACATTATCTTTTTATGAACCTGGCTCCAAAACATATGGTGCCTTAGGTCACATTATTACCGACAGTGACACCAACCAACCTATCGATTGTGATCAAGGAAAAATCGTACTGGCAACAGTATCAGGTATTCAACACGGTAAAAGAGGACACCCAGGGGAAAAAATTGGTATTTTTATTGAAGAAGACCAATTACTAGGTAACATCAGGAAAAATACCCCCTTTGGAATTTATGGAGAATTAAATAAAAAATTAGTAAATGAAGAATACCCCGAATCAATTCCCGTAGCTTCTATGAGCCAGATTCAAGTAGGACCAGCTGAGATGTTAACAGTAGTGGATGATCAAACCATTGATAAGTTTAATATCGAAATCCAAAAGATAAACCTCCAGGAATTCCCTGAAAGCAAAGGATTGGTTATTAAGGTAACTGATCAAAGACTTATTGAAAAAACTGGTGGAATTGTACAAGGTATGAGTGGTAGTCCTATTATTCAAAATGGTAAACTTGTCGGTGCTGTAACTCATGTATTTGTCCATGATCCAACAAGCGGTTATGGTTGTTTTATAGATTGGATGTTGATGGAAAGTGGTATAATTCCCAAAAAAGATCGTCAATCTGCCAGAAAATTATTTAGTTTTTCTGGCAGTATTTTTTATTTGTAGTTAAAGAATTAGTTGTTACTTGTCATATACAATCTTAATCATATATAATTAAAGGTGTATTTTGAATCAAATTAAATAAATATGGCTTTTTCTTCCAATGGAGGAAGGATTTGGCGTCGGTTTGTCGAATGTGTTTATTATACATATAATAGGTACTGGGAGGATGGGGAAGTAATGATGAGAGAAGCAATTAAGGTAGCTATTGCTGACGACAACAAAGAGTTTTCGGATATTTTACAAGAATGTCTTAACCGAGAACCTGATATCGAATTAGTCGGTGTAGCTTATAATGGCGAACAAATATTGTCCATTATTGAAGAGAAGTTGCCAGATGTTATTGTGCTAGACATTATTATGCCACATTTAGATGGACTTGGCGTTTTGGAGAGACTTAATCTTTCTAATAATACTAAACGTCCCAAAATAATTATGCTGACTGCTTTTGGTCAAGAGACTATAACCCAACGAGTAGTAGAGTTAGGTGCCGACTATTATGTTTTAAAACCGTTTAATATGGATGTACTTATTAGTAGAATCAGGCAGTTAGCCGGTACGGTGAATATGTCGCACCCGGTTACTGCTGCCGCTACCATGCCTGTAATCAAATCTCGCCCTATAGATGTGGAAGTTACTAATATTATTAGAGAAATTGGCATTCCAGCCCACATTAAAGGCTATCAATATCTTCGCGACGCAATTATGATGATAGTAGCAGAAGTGGAGTTATTAGGAGCTGTAACCAAAGTTCTTTATCCCATGATTGCTGAGAAATACTCGACTACCCCTAGCCGGGTAGAACGAGCCATTCGCCATGCAATTGAGGTCGCCTGGAACCGGGGTAATATTGAGATGATTAATAAGATCTTTGGTTACACTATTAAGCTGGATAAAGGTAAACCCACTAATTCGGAATTCATGGCTATGATTGCCGATAAACTGCGAATGGAAATGCGGGCTAGCTAAGAAAATATTGCAAACCCTCTTGACGATTGTCTTGAGGGTTTGTTTTATTGCAGGATTTTTTAACCAGGTAATGAATAAAATAACAACATGTTATCTTTATTCACTCATTACGGAGGTTCAGTATGCAGCAGTATAAAATTCTTGCTATTAATCCTGGCTCAACTTCAACCAAAATAGCTGTATATACTAACGAAATAATTGACTTTGAGCAAGTTATCCGTCATAGTATTGACGAACTCAAGCCTTTCACAACAATCTATGACCAGTATGACTACCGGTTGCAGTTAGTAAAAAAAGCTCTCTTAGACCACTATATCATAGTTAATAGCTTAGCGGCTGTTGTCGGGCGTGGTGGTCCGTTGAAACCGCTAGGCAGCGGCACATATGCGGTAAACGATAGTATGATCCACGATTTAAAGAGAGCAGTACAAACTGAACATGCCTCCAACTTGGGTGGCATTTTAGCAAGAGGCATCGCCGATCAGAACAATATTCCGGCTTTTATTGTAGATCCGGTAAGTGTGGATGAGCTCGAACCGTTGGCCAGAATTACCGGCTTACCAGAGATACCTCGTCGCAGCTTGTTTCATGCCCTCAATTTAAAAGCTGTTGCCCATCGGGTAGCCAAAGATTTAAATAAAGACTATACTGCCCTTACCCTAATTCTTATTCATCTTGGTGGTGGTATTTCTGTTGGTGTGCAGCAAAATGGCAAAATGATTGATGTAACCAATCCTAATGATCTCGGTCCGTTTTCTCCGGAACGTGCCGGTGCAGTACCTTCCTATGGCTTGCTTAACCTGTGTTTTTCCGGTAAATATACCATCGATGAAATCAAGAAGAGGCTAATTGGTAATGCGGGTTTGATGGCCCATCTTGGCACTAGTGACGGACGAGAAGTGGAAAGCCGCATTGCCAGTGGCGATACGAAAGCTGCTCTCATTTACGAGGCGATGGCTTATCAAGTAGCAAAAGAGATTGGAGCTATGGCCGCTGTCGTATACGGCCAGGTGGACGGTATTGTTCTTACCGGTGGTTTGGCTTATTCAACAATACTGGTCAAAATGATTACCGACCGTGTGAAATTTATTGGTCCGGTAATCGTACATCCCGGGGAAGATGAACTTAAGGCTTTAGTTGAAGGTGCTTTACGAGTATTGCGTGGTGAAGAGCAGGCAAAGGTATATGAATAGAGTTGGCAGGGACATGATAGTTACTACTGCCTATTCTTACTAAGCAACTCGTGCAGCATTTTATACTTTTTGCTCATGGTATATAATTCTTTAAGTAACTCCCGGATCTTACCACTAAAATAAAAGCCATGCGTCGAAACTAATTTCATGGGGACATCCCTCCTTATGGAGTTAATATATGAATTATCTTAGTAATATATGTTAAAAATAGGAGGTCATCATGGTGCCACACACCCAAACAGATCTTTATGAAAAGTTAACAAGCTCGGAACGTTTATTTGAAGGTAAAATCATTAACCTGCGGCGGGATGAAGTACTTCTTCCTAATGGCCGAACCGGAATGCGGGAGGTGGTAGAACACCCTGGCGCAGTTGCCATTGTGCCGCTGACAACTGATGGCAGTATTATCCTGGTACGGCAATTTCGTCATCCCATTGGTCAAATTATTCTCGAAGTACCTGCCGGAAAACTTGATCCAGGTGAAGATCCCGCAGATTGTGCAGTGCGTGAATTAGCTGAAGAAACTGGTTTTATGGCAAATAAATTGCGCAAGCTGACATCCATGTATACAACTCCGGGGTTTTCCAATGAGATTATTCATATCTATCTGGCAGAAGATCTTATCGAATCAGATAAACAGCCTGATGAAGACGAGTTTATTCACACTGAGGTCTTTACCCCTGAACAAATCCGTGAAATGATTACCAGTGGTGAACTATGTGATGCCAAGAGCTTAGTGGCACTATGTTTGGCAGGAATATAAATTTATGTTAAATCAGTATTTTACTGACCTGCACATTCATGTAGGCATGAGCCATAACGGGAAATGGATAAAAATTCCTACATCACGACGGTTAACGGTCTGCGGAATCTTAGAGGAAGCAACTGATCGTAAAGGCTTGAATATTATCGGTATTATCGATGCCTTATCGCCATTGGTACTTGCCGATTTAAAAATGCTTATCGAAGAAGGAGTACTTGTGTCAGCTAGTAGTGGTGGCTATATCTACCGGGATAATACGCTCGTTGTACTTGGTGCGGAGATTGAAACACGGGAAGTAAACGGTGGTTTGGCACATACCCTGATATTTGTGCCTGATATTCAAACAATGACAACACTCTCTACCTATATGAGTCAGTATATCCGTAATATTAATCTTAGTTCTCAAAATGCCCATATGCCCCTAAAACAGCTCATTCAGATTGCCAGCGGTTTTGAGGCACTTATCATTCCAGCCCATGTTTTCACTCCCCACAAAAGCCTTTTTGGCGTATGCTGCCAAAGATTATCTCATATTCTGTCTGATCAGGATATGGGTAAAATAACGGCAATTGAACTAGGACTAAGTGCTGACAGCAACATGGCAGACAGAATCAGTGAGTTAGCTGGCTACACCTTTATAACCAATTCAGATGCCCACTCACTCGATAAAATTGCTCGTGAATACAATATTTTTTCCATGGAAACCTTGTCATTTCAAGAGATAGTTAAAACCTTATCCCGTACAGAAGAGCGTCAGGTTATAGCCAACTATGGACTTGATCCCCGTTTAGGAAAGTATCACCGTACTTTTTGTCGCAAGTGTGGCTTTACTGATAACCAAGCTGGTCTGAATCTTGATACCTGCTGCCCCAAATGCCGCAGCAATGCCTTAACTAAGGGTGTATTTGAACGTATTAATGAAATAGCTGATTACGCTGAGCCACATCCTCCTGCACACCGGCCGCAGTATTGCTATCAAATACCTTTAGAATTTATCCCCGGACTAGGTAAAAAAGTTATGGCTAAACTGCTAGCAGCATTTGACACAGAAATGAATATTCTACACTACGCGACTTATGAGGCTTTGTCTACCGTGGCTGGTACTAAAATTGCCAATTTTATTATGACTGCACGGGTTGGAACGGCAACGATTAGTGCTGGCGGCGGTGGCATTTACGGTCGCATGCTAAATATAGTGGACAAATAGGTCTAAACAGTTTTAGCAAGACATATATTGTAGCAGGTACTGACAGGGAGGTACATGCATGCTAAAACTGTTTCGCCGTAATGCCGCCGATTATATTCGCGCGAATATTGTGGCTTATTTTTTTATGATACTTATTTTTGTTATTGGCATAGTTATTGGAGCTATGGCTGTAAAAACACTACCTGATGAACAGAAAATAGAACTTGTTGGCTATTTGCGAGTATTCTTTCAGGGTCTGACGGAACAATCATCGGGAATCGGTACTACCCAATCCCTGTTAGCTAGTGTAATGGGTAATAATAGTAGAATAATTGGTATTATGTGGTTGCTGGGTTTTACTATTGTCGGTATACCATTTGTCCTGTTTATGGTGTGTTTACGAGGATTTGTCATTGGGTTTACTGTTGGGTTCTTAGTCAACGAATATGTAATGAAAGGGTTATTATTTGCTATTGTTGCCGTTTTGCCGCACAATTTTTTAGCTGTGCCCGCTATTTTAGCCACAGGGGTAGCAGCGACAACTTTTTCTTTAATGTTAGTGCGGCGTAAGCATCATAGCAAAGATAATCTATTTTACAACTCAATCGCCTATTCGGTATTTTGTTTAGCTATGCTGGTGATAATGCTGGGCGCGGCACTAATAGAAGTATTTGTTTCACCAGTATTTATGAAACTGGTAGCACATTTTATCCACTAACAAAAAGGCTGACAACTATGTTCAGCCTTTTTGTTACTTTCTTTACTTATAATTGAATTTACAAAATAAGAATAAAGTTACTATTTGGTGAATAAGTTATACTATTAAGTTAAGCAGCGCTGAATAAACAAATTATGGTGGGAGGGAAGTAGAGGCGTATGGTAATAACATTTTGTTGGCGACGTTTCCTTAAAAGATCCAAATTATATATCAAGATTATTCTATTAACGCTTATTATCTTCTATATTCTACCTGCGTTGATTACCATACTATTGGAATGCAACAATCCTGGTCTGAAAATACGCGACCAACATCTATTAGAAAAGCCTTTACGGGTTATGGCTACTTCCAATCTGGTTGACATTTACATCATGACATAGATTAGCAGCTCTTACAAAGAAATGCTAAAACTTTACAAAACACAGCAGACAAATAAAGGAAAACGTAAACTTAGTGTTGAATAAATAGCTAGACCAGATACTTGTAACGTGTGGCCGGAAATCTGGGAAGAAAAAAGGGTGGTAAAATAAAATGGAATCGTATGTTAATGAATTTATTAACTATCTTGCAGTTGAGCGGGGATTAGCTCAAAATACGCTAGAATCTTACGGACGGGATCTAAGGCAGTATCAGACGTTTTTGCAAAATAGTCAATTAGATTTTTTACGGAACTCGAATCGTGACACCATCCTAAGTTATCTTAACAATCTCCAAGTCAAGGGGCGGGCTGTTTCCACGATATCACGCAATCTTGCTGCGATCAAATCATTTTATCAATATCTTGTTCGCGAGCGTCATCTCGAAAAGGACCCGGCCGTGAACTTGGAATCTCCTAAACTCGAGAAAAAATTGCCTAAGATACTTAGTATTGCTGAAGTGGAAGAGTTATTAAAACAACCCAATACTATTCAACCTACTGGCCTTAGGGATAAAGCCATGCTGGAGTTATTATATGCTACTGGTATCAGAGTTTCAGAGCTAATCAATCTCAATATATCTGATGTAAATCTTGATATGGGGTATATCAAATGTTACGGTAAAGGGGCTAAGGAACGGATTGTACCGCTGGGCTCAATCGCTGCTAAATGTGTACAAGAATATATAAATAAAGGTCGTCCTAAGTTGGTTCGTACCTATGAAGAATCCTCCTTGTTTGTCAACCATCATGGTAATCGGCTTACTCGCCAGGGTTTTTGGAAAATTATTAAAAAGTACGCGTTGGAAGCTAATATCACCAAGGACATTACTCCTCATACTCTAAGACATTCCTTTGCTACCCACTTATTGGAAAACGGCGCCGATTTACGTTCTGTTCAGGAAATGCTTGGTCATGCTGATATATCAACAACACAGATTTATACTCATGTAACTAAAAATCATCTGAAAGAAGTATATGATAAAACACATCCTCGCGCATAATAGTACTATACTACTTTACAGAGGAGCTATAGAAATTTGTTTAAACGAATATTTGTGATTGTACTTGACAGTGTAGGAATTGGAGCTATGCCTGATGCCTTTCAATATGGCGATACCGGAGCCAATACGCTGGTACATATTGCTGAATATAGGGGCGGGCTGAATTTGCCGGTACTGGCTAGCATGGGGCTAGGATTAATTGAACCCATTGCCGGTATTCCGGAAGTTTCCCGTCCTATTGCTGCTTTTGGGAAGATGGCTGAGATTTCTGTTGGTAAAGATACGACAAGTGGTCATTGGGAATTGGCTGGTTGTCCACTGTTTACCGCATTCCCCGTGTACCCAAATGGGTTTCCACCTGAAGTCATCGAAAAGTTTACCACTTATACCGGGCTACATGTCTTAGGTAATAAAGCGGCATCAGGTACAGAAATTATCGTGGAACTAGGCGAAGAACATTTGCGTACAGGCCAGCCAATCGTATATACTTCAGCTGATAGTGTTTTTCAAATTGCTGCCCATGAAGAAGTAATCCCGCTGGAACGTTTATATGAATTATGCCAAATAGCCAGAGAGAAGGTTTGCGTTGGCGACCATGCTGTCGGCCGGATTATTGCCAGACCTTTTATCGGTAAACCTGGAAGTTTTGCTCGTACTGCCAATCGCCATGACTATAGTTTACAGCCACCTAGAGCAACAGTTCTTGATATGTTGAAGCAATCCGGCTTATCAGTGATTGGTATTGGTAAAATTGCCGACATTTATGCCAATCAGGGCTTAACTCAGTCTTATCCTACTAAGTCCAATAAACAAGGTATGGAAATTCTTACAGACCTTGCTGCAAGAGATATAACAAATGGCCTAATAATGGCCAACCTGGTAGAATTTGATAGTGTTTACGGACATCGCAACGATGCAGCAGGCTATGCTCAGGCACTGGAAGAGTTTGACCTTGCTTTAGCCAGTTTCAAAGCTAAACTCACAGAGGATGATTTATTATTTATAACCGCAGACCATGGATGTGATCCTACACTAGCAGGTACTGACCATACAAGAGAATATGTGCCGCTTTTAGCCTATCACCACCACTTGCCGGAACAGGTGATAAATCTAGGAGTAAGATCAACATTTGCCGACCTGGGAGCAACGATAGCTGATAATTTTGGGTTACCGCCGCTGGCGTACGGACAAAGTTTTCTAAAAGACTTATAGTTTTCACAGTAAAGAAGTTTACAGGTGCAGGTGGGTGGCGTGTTGGCAAATAGTTGTAACTCGTTGTACATAGTGGGGTGAATGAATAGTGTGGGCTGCCGATATAATTGCCAAAAAACGTGATGGTGCAGAACTTTTAGATAATGAAATTGAGTGGTTGATAAAATCATATACAAGTAATGAGATACCAGACTATCAAATGGCGGCTTGGCTAATGGCGATCTTTTTTCAAGGCATGACAGACAAAGAAACGGCTGTTCTTACTATGGCTATGGCCACTTCCGGGGATATGGTTGATCTAAGTCAAATACCGGGGATAAAGGTGGACAAGCATAGTACAGGTGGAGTAGGCGATAGTACTACATTGATACTTGCGCCCCTTGTAGCTGCTGCAGGAGTACCTGTAGCCAAAATGTCTGGGCGGGGTTTGGGTTTTACCGGCGGAACCATTGATAAGCTGGAAGCTATTCCTGGCTTTAAGACTACATTAGAACATCGCGAATTTATTGCCAATTTGCTAACATATCATATTGCATTAACCGGTCAGTCAGCTGCCATTGCTCCCGCAGATGGTAAACTTTACTCGCTCCGGGATGTTACATCCACGGTGGAAAGCATACCACTTATTGCCTCGTCGATAATGAGTAAAAAGATTGCCTCCGGCGCCGACAAAATTGTGTTAGATGTCAAGGTCGGCAATGGTGCCTTTATGAAAAATAAAGCAGATGCCATTCGTTTAGCTGAAACGATGGTTGGTATTGGACAATTTGTTGGCCGAGAAACAATAGCAATCTTAACAAACATGGAGCAGCCCTTGGGGATGGCTGTCGGCAATAGCCTCGAGATTAAGGAAGCTATTAAACTATTATCAGGACAGGGAGAACTTGCGCTCAGAGAGATTTGCCTAACACTCGGCTCTCATATGCTGGTGTTAGGTAAAAAAGCATCAACCCCTGAAGATGGATACCAGCAGTTAGCCGCCTTGATCGATAATGGGCAGGCTTTAGCTAAGTTTGAAGAATTTATTGCTGCTCAGGGTGGTGATTCCACTATTGTGCATGACAATACTAAATTACCCCAGGCCTGCTTTATTCAAGAAGTACGAAGTTCTGGACAAGGTTATGTTACAGCTATTAGTGCCGCTCAGATTGGGTATGCCGCAATGCGACTAGGAGCAGGACGGGAATATAAAGGACAAGCAATTGACTTGGCTGCAGGTATCGTTATGCAATGCCGGTTAGGTCAAACCATCAGGCGCGAGCAGCCCTTGGCAACTATCTATACGAATGACAAGTCAAGGCTTGAAGAAGCTAGATTAATGATATTACAGGCTGTTCGGATTAATACCCAACCAGCTGCTGCCATACCACTATTAATAGGAATTGTTGATAAACATGGATTTCACAATTGACTGGCATAACGCCAGTCAATTTTTTTTGTTCAAATTTTGTTTAAGCTGTTTTAATCCGGGAAATCATAAATTCAAAGGAAAGGAGTGTTCTAATTGATTCGAAAAACATTGCTAGCAACCTTAGTATTATTTGTATTCGCTGTTACTACAGTCCTTGGCGCTCCGTCAGCACCAGCAAAACCACTTGCTGATTCACAGGTACAGACAAGTGCTGTATCTGCTGTTCTCATGGACGAAAATGGCACCGTGCTTTTTGAAAAGGATGCCCATAAGCGATTGCCACCTGCCAGTGTAACTAAGATTATGACTTTACTCTTAGCTGTTGAAGCCATTGAACAAGGGCGCATTAATCTAGTTGACGAAGTGTATACCAGTGAAACTGCCTGGCGTCAGGGTGGTTCGCAGATTTGGCTGGAGCCAGGAGAAAAAATGACAGTTAAAGATATGCTGTCAGCTATCGCTATTGTGAGTGCTAACGATGCTGCCGTAGCACTGATGGAGCATATTTATGGAAGTCAACAGTCAGCGGTTGAAGCTATGAATAACCGGGCTGAATCGCTTGGTCTTGCAGATACCCATTTTAACAATGTGAATGGATTGCCAACAACCGATCACTATATGAGCGCTTATGATGCGGCGTTAATTGCTAAAGAGGCTGTTACACACCCATTATATATGGACATGTGTGGTATCAAAGAAGCGTGGCTGCGGGACGGTAAAAATTGGCTTGTTAATACCAATAAACTACTGTGGTGGTACAAAGGCGGCGATGGTTTAAAAACCGGTTGGACGGAAGAAGCAAAGTATTGTTTTGTCGGAACTGCCAAGCGGGATGGGCTCCGGCTTATTTCGACAGTGTTTGCCACACCTGAACCACGCTCACACCTCAGAGAAAGTATGAAATTACTTGATTGGGGTTTCGCTAACTTTGCCGCTGTACCAATAGTAAATCAGGGAACAGTAGTAGAGCGGCTAAAAGTAAACAAAGGTATTGAAAAGGAAATCCAATTGGTAGCCTCTCAAGACTTAAATCTAATTATCCCCAAAGGACAAAGCAAAAACCTACAGAAAAAGATAGTAGCCGATTCAAGTGTTAATGCGCCAATAGCCGAAGGTCAAAAATGCGGCGAACTTATTGTAATCAAGGATGGTAAAGAAGTCGGTAAAGTTAATTTGCTTGCTGAAAAATCCATCCCTAAAGCTGGGTTGATGCGAATTTTTCAGACTATGATCACTAATATATTTACTGTATTTAACTAGCTCATAATCTAGCTGTTCTTGAAACTGCAGGAAAATTTCTGCAGTTTTTATTTTCATTTAGCAGGAAAATTTTTCCTTTTATCGAATTGACTTATATTATACTGTTAACTTAGGAGGTTATATCGTTGAAAGTCGTTACTTTTATGAAGCAAGGTATCCTTGTTGTAAGGCTTGAGGGTGAGTTGGACGTTTGCGGGGCTAACGAATTTCGTACGTCAGTTGACGAGGCGCTTACTGCAACTGGTGCCAAACATATCTTACTTAATATGCAAGGCGTTAGTTTTATTGATAGTTCCGGGTTGGGTGTTGTTCTTGGGCGGTACAAGCGTATTGCTCAACTTGGAGGTAAAATACTTGTCGTTCATCTTGAACCACAGATAAAGCGGATATTTGAATTGGCTGGATTAATGAAAATATTGACAGTCTATCAATCAGAAGAGCAAGCGTTAGATTTACTATGAGGAGGCTTTGCCAGTGGGAATCCAAATTAAAAATCAGATAAAACTCGCAATCCTAAGTATCAATGAAAATGTGGGATTTGCTAGAGCCGCTACCGCCGCTTTTTCAGCACAAGCAGATTTGACGCTCACGGAAATTGATGAAATCAAAGTTGCTGTTTCAGAAGCGGTTTCTAATGCCGTAATTCATGGTTATGGTAGTGATCCCCATAAGCAAAATTATATTGAATTAGTAATGAACTTGTATCAAGATAAACTTGAGTTTATCATAATTGACTATGGTTATGGAATTGCCAATATTGAAGAAGCGCGGCAACCCTCATTTTCAAGTGATCCGGAACGTATGGGGCTGGGTTTTATCTTTATGGACTCTTTTATGGATGAGCTGGAGGTTCAATCTAAACTTGGTCAAGGGACAACCATAAGAATGGTTAAATTGCTTGTACCAAGTACCGAGCATTAGGTGAAGAGCATGCTCAAAGAAGAAGAATTTAAAGAACTGCTAGCTAAGGCCCAATCTGCCGACTCGCTAAGTAACCAAGCGAAAGAGCGTATTCTTGAAACCAATCTAAATCTAGTACGAAGCATTGTGCACCGCTTTACCAATCGCGGCTATGAATGGGATGATTTGTTCCAAATCGGCTGTATTGGCCTTTTAAAAGCGATTGAGCGTTTTGATCTGGGTTTTAATGTTAAATTTTCTACCTATGCTGTGCCGATGATCATTGGTGAAATTCGGCGATATATTAGAGATGATAATCCGGTTAAAGTCAGCCGTCCGTTAAAAGAACTTGCTTTTCGGGTCCATAAGACTCAGGAAAAGTTGCAGGGAAACTTGGGACGTGAGCCAACAATTACTGAAATTGCCAAAGAACTGTCGCTCGCCCCTCAGGAAATTGTTTCAGCACTGGAAGCCGTTCAGCCCCAAGTATCTTTATATGAACAGACATTTCAAAGTAGTGATGGCGGCGATGCTATCCACCTGCTAGACCAACTCGTACTAGCAGATGGCCAGGATAGTGGTTATTTTGATAAATTAGCTTTGAGAGAGGTATTAACCCGTCTGCCGGTAAAGGAACGCACTGTAATCTATTTACGCTTCTTTGCTGATAAAACCCAGGCAGAAATTGCAACGACAATTGGGTTATCTCAGGTACAGGTATCGCGAATAGAAAAGCAAGCACTCAAAATAATTAGAAAACTATTGCAGACCTCATAAGTGAGGTCTGTTTTTATTTTACTAAATTGCGGGCATAATAAATAGGGGTGATTATAATGGATCGTATTATTGATAATTACAAAATTAAAGGGTTCATTTACCTGTTTATAGTATTTTTGGTGATGGTCAGTAGCACGGCCGCCTGGCTTTACTTTAGCTCAGACATTCCCAAGAAAACTCCGATGCGAGCTAAACAAGTTTTTCTTTGGCATAACAATCAAAATAATGCACAAACTAGTATTGCCAATTAACTATAATCATTACAGGGGGTAATACGATGGTTGTAAAAGTCATTGAGTTAGTAGGAACATCCCACCACAATTGGACTGAGGCAGTTGACAATGCTGTTATGGAAGCTTCTAAAACAGTAGACGACATTATGGGAGTAGAAGTCACCAATTTTACCGCGAATGTAGGCAAGGGGCATATTGCAGAATACAAAGCGGATGTGAAAATTGCTTTCCAGGTTCACCACTAAGATTCCTTGGAAAATATAGGAGAGACACCTCTTGTGGTGTCTTTTCTTGTTAGAAAGTACTCGCGCGAGCTGCTGGAGGTGGCATACACATGTTTAAGAGTAAAGCCAGTCAGGCTGAGCAACAACAATATCAGGAAAAATTTGAACAACTAAAACCTAAAACACCGATCCTAAAAAATGTAATATGGGCATTTATTGTCGGTGGTTTAATTTGCATGTTAGGACAATTTTTCATGAATTATTTTGTAAGTTTGGGGTTTAGTAACAAAGAAGCTGGTGGTCCCACTTCTGTTGTACTAATATTTTTGAGTGCTTTGTTCACCGGATTAGGTGTCTATGATGAACTAGGCCGCAGAGCAGGAGCTGGTTCCATCGTACCAATTACCGGTTTTGCCAATTCAATTGTAGCTCCTGCTATGGAGTTTAAACGTGAGGGCTATGTATTTGGTATCGGCGCAAAGATGTTTATTATTGCCGGACCAGTGCTCGTTTATGGTATCTCAACAGCCATACTTATTGGTTTTATTTATTGGTTACGATTATAAAAAAGCGAGGGGTAACAGCATGAATAAAAAACGGGGACAACAAAGTATTGTTTTTGCCTCGCCACCGGTCATAACCAGTGCAGCTAATATAGTGGGGCCGATGGAAGGGGATGGCCTCTTAACCGAGTTCTATGATCGAATACTTAGCGATACGCTTGATAATAATTCCAGCTGGGAACAATGTGAATCCGCCATGATGGAATGGGCGATAAAAACAGCAGTAACTAAAGAAACTAGTGCCATTGATGATGTTGACTATGTTCTTGCTGGAGACTTGCTTAATCAGTTAATGAGTACCCATTTTGCACTAAGAGGCGTCGGACGCCCTTTTTTGGGGCTGTATGGCGCTTGCTCAACAATGGTGGAAGGGATGCTAGTCGGTTCTACGCTCATTGATGGGGGATTTGCCAACAAGATTGTTGCCGCTGCGTCCAGCCACCATGATGCAGCCGAACGGCAATACCGCTTTCCAACAGAACAGGGTGTGCAACGGCCAATGGTATCACAGTGGACAGTGACCGGTTCAGGCGCTGCAGTTATTTCTGTCATTGGTAATGGACCGCGGATTACAGCCGCAACAGTGGGTAAAATAGTAGACATGGGGCTAAAAGATCCTAACGCTATGGGACCGGCAATGGCCCCAGCCGCTGTTGATACGTTATGGCATCATTTTGAAGACTCTGGCCGCCAGCCTACTTATTATGACATGATTTACACTGGTGATCTTGGTAGTGTCGGTAAAGCGTTGGTTATCGAGCTATTTAAAGAAAAAGGTGTTGATTTATCGGCAAATTACGAAGATTGTGGCTGCATGATTTTCAGTAAAGATCAGGATGCCCATGCCGGTGCCAGCGGCTGCGCCAGTTCAGCTATAGTATTTACTGGCTATATTTACCGGCTGCTTATGCAGCAAAAGCTGCACAGGATTCTACTGGTAGGTACAGGCAGTTTACATAGTACGACATCGTATCAACAAAATGAATCTATACCCTGTATTGCGCATGCTGTAGCAATCGAGATGTAAAGGAGGTAACCCAAATTTGCAAACCTATCTAATGGCCTTTGTCATTGGCGGCTTGATTTGTGTACTTGGGCAACTACTCATGGATCTCACCCCGCTTACACCAGCTCATGTCTTAGTATTATTTGTCGTCTTAGGCGGTGTTCTCAGTGGCTTAGGTCTATATCAGCCGTTAGTTGATATTGGTGGCGCCGGAGCAACCGTTCCGCTACCTGGGTTTGGTCATTCCCTAGTGTCTGGCACGATTGAGGAAATAAACAAAGTAGGTTTATGGGGAATCTTCACCGGAGCTGTTAAAGCAGCTGCAGCCGGAATAACTGCTGCAATCGTTTTCGCTCTGGCCATAGCACTAGTATTTAATCCGAAAGGGTAAATACTAGTACTATGGGATAGTGTCTTTTTTAGTAAAATTATGGGGTGATAAATGTGCCAAAGCGAGTTTCTAAAATAGCAAGTTACATTAAGCCTAACCAGTTACGGTCGCAAAGTCCGGAGCGTTCACAAATTGATGAGAGTGTTATCGAAGATATGGCAAAAATTTTTATGCAAACACAGGCTAATATGGTAAATAACCCCAAAAAACAAACGAATAATTCCCAGGAAGTACTAAACCTATTATACCAAATTAATAATAAGCTGGAAAATTTACAAGGTTCTCTTACCAGTAGTGACTCCGATGATCAGTCCCAACAAAATATTCCACAATCTGGGCAAAATCAAGTAAGCCAACAGATACAACCTGGGCAAAACGCGCAAGCAACTGCCAGTTCAACCGCTGAATCTGAGGTGTCACAAGAATTAAAAAAATTATTTAGCACTTTACTTACAACTGGCGGACAAGCAAACACCTCCGGTGGCAATCAAGCGGAAAATGCAAGCAGCCAAAAACAAATTCAGCAGCAACAAAGCCAAAGCATCACGCAAGGTAACAACCAAAATTCCTCAATTGCTGTACAAACAGCGGCACAAGTACTTTCCCAAGCCCAGTATGAACTTTCCAATGAATTAGAAGCAAGCCTGCAAAGTCTCAAACAAGTAATCAGTGAGAGCGAAAAAATTGCTAATAAAATTAGCAATTTATTAGGAGAAGAAAATAACCAACAGCAATGAGGTGTTGAATTGGAGAAAGTAACTGAACTTGATAAAAAAATCCGTGTTATTCTTGTTACCGATGGCGACAAGGTAGCTCAGCAAGCAGTTGAAACGATTGGCGCCTCTTTGGGATTACGATGTATTTCAGCTTCAGCAGGCAATCCAACACCCATTAGCGGCAAAAAAATTGTTGAGCTTTTGAAAACCGTCCCCTATGATCCAGTGTTAGTTATGTTTGATGATAAAGGTCGCTGCGAAAAAGCGGAGGGAGAACAGGCGCTTGAATATGTTGCCAATCATCCTGACATCGAAGTACTCGGCGCAGTAGCTGTAGCCTCCAATACTACTGGTATCGACGGAGTCTCTGCTGATGCATGTATTGACTGCCAGGGGCATGTAATTGATCTGTCAGTTGATAAGAAAGGAGAAATAAAAAAACAAAAAGATTGTGCCTGCAATCATCCGGTGATTACTGGTGATACTGTTGATGTGCTTAATGATGTTGAAATACCGGTTATTATCGGTGTAGGCGACATTGGAAAAATGGATAAACATGACGATCTTAGCCGGGGTGCACCAATCACCCGGCGAGCAATTGAAGAGATACTGAAACGGAGTGACATTATTCATGGCTGATGAAAAAAAAATTGCCAAAGAGATTGACAGCAATATAAATTATATTAAAGCTAAACTTGGTGTTGGCGAAACTTTTGATATCGTCTTCCGTGAATACAAAGTAGGTCGAAAACGTGCAGCTTCCTTTTCCATAAATGGTATGACCAATGATGTTGTGTTATCAAATGTACTCGAAGAATTGACTGCCTACAACCAGGAAGATTTGACTATTAATACCTTAGATAAACTATTTTATTCACGTGCAACCCATTCCCAAGCCAAACTACTAACAACTATGAATGATGCAATAACCAGTCTGTTATCAGGAGAAATGCTTTTTTTCGTTGATGGTGCAGAACAAGTCATAGTTTTAGATGCTCGTGCCTACCCGGCCCGCGCTCCTGCCGAATCTAATATTGAAAAAGTTACCAGAGGTTCGCGCGATTCTTTTGTCGAAACGATCGTATTTAACACGGCTTTAATCCGCAGACGTTTACGTGACCCCAATCTACGCTTTGAAATAGTTAAGGTTGGTACGCGGTCTCAGTGCGACATTGCTGTTTGTTACATTAAAGATATTACCAATACAGAGTTAATTACTACTGTCAAAGACAGGATTAACAAGATCAATATTGATGGCATACCGATGGCCGAAAAGGCTATCGAAGAATTTATTGTCGGCGGCAGTAAATGGAACCCATTACCAAAAGTGCGGTACACCGAACGTCCTGATGTAGCTGCAGTCCACTTGCTAGAAGGTCATGTATGCATAATTGTGGATACTTCGCCAAATATTATGATTTTGCCAACAACACTATGGCATCATGTGCAACACGTCGAGGAATTTCATCAAAATGTGGTTATTGGCTCCTATCTGCGACTAATTCGGTTATTTGGTGTGTTATTGTCATTAATTCTGCCGCCTTTATGGCTAGCATTAGTATTAAGTCGCCAGTTACTACCTGAGTCGCTTGCCTTTCTCGGCCCACAGGAGCCCGGCATAATACCTATCGGTATCCAATTTCTATTAGCAGAATTCGGTGTTGAGTTAGTCAGAATGGCAACTGTGCATGTTCCTACAGCGCAGTCTACTGCTCTCGGTTTTATCGGAGCCTTCATGTTAGGCGACATTGCCACCAAGGTGGGGCTATTTGGCAATGAGACTATTTTTTATACTGCCGTAGCGGCAGTCGGTGCTTTTGCTACTCCCAGTATGGAATTCGCTATGGCAATACGTCTCTTCCGGGTCATCATCCTTATTTTAGTCATGCTGTTTAAAGTGCCAGGCTTATTGGGTGGGTTATTAGCAGTATTCCTACTGATGCTAACAACAAAATCCTTCAATATTCCATATTTATGGCCAGCGCTGCCCTTTAATTTTAGTGCCATGAAAGATGTACTGTTTCGTCTGCCGATACCAAACAAGATCCTACGTCCAGCGATGCTTAAACCGCAAGATCAGGATCGACTTGAAAGTGCCGGTGTACAAGAAGATACCAAGAAGAGTAAAGGCAATAAAAACAAATAAGAAAAATGCCGCCCACCGATGAAGTGATATGCTACCCCCAGATAGGACAGTGAAAAAACACTGAAATATCTGGGGGTAAAATTATGCCACAAAAAGGGAAATTGCCGGCAGAAGAAAAATTGCGGATTGTAGAAATGTATCTTGCCGGAAA
>NZ_LSLK01000051.1 GCF_002257705.1 Sporomusa silvacetica DSM 10669 | reverse complement strand
GGGCGGGAAGGACTACCCCCCAAACCCCCCTCTAAGGAGCGGCCAAATTATTTGGGGGGTACGCGGCCACGACAGGGCCCTTCACTAGCTTAGAGGCAGCAAGACGGCGGCGGCGGCAGCAGAACGGCCCGGCTCCGCTCTAGGGGACCCACCCCCTTAATCCCCCTCCCGAACGAATAAGCGGGAGGGGGAAGTAGCAGTCCGGTACCTACTGCGCAGGTCATTGCCTAATGATAAGGTTGTCAAGATGATTTGTATGAAGCAAGAGTTTTAACAGAAAGGCAAAAAAATCGTCACAGAATGTGGCGATTTTTTCTATTGGACAAAATGATTTCTTTTTCTATTCATTTCATCATAATTCTGTGAATTTTTCCATAATTCATGTAAAATATATGGTTTAATTTTTCATTGCAATATATAATTTATACAATAAATACTTCTTAAAAGGTATCTTTGTGGGATCATAATAGCAAGGATACTGCAGAGAAATGGAGATCACTCCGAAACTGAGGGGAAGGTGATTGGCGGACAGACAAGATACCGGATGCTGTTCGGCTTGGGAGAAACTTGGGCATTGTTAAAAATAATATTGAGTCTAGGGATGGCAGGTATAAAAATAGCGTCATAATCGAAGTTAAATAGAAAAGATTGGGAGAGAACAATGAAAATAACCAAGATAGAAATATACAACTATCGTCTTCTTAATAATTTGGAGATAGATTTAGAAAGCGATCTTTCTCTTATTATTGGTAAAAACAATTGTGGTAAAACTTCTATACTCTCCGCTTTAAATAAATTTGTTGGAGACAAGTGTGCCTCAAATAATTTTATGTATGACGATTTTAATCTTGAGTTCAAGAGCGCCTTGTTTCAATCAGTAGAAAAAAATGGTGAAAACTGGGAGTCGCTTCACAAAAGAGGGATAGAGTTATACCTTTATATTAAATATGATAATGGTGATAATCTTGCCAATATCAATCCATTAATGCTTGATCTTGATCCAGATAATAATATTATTGTGGTAAAATTTGAATATAATTTAAGTTTAGAAAAGATGTCTTCTCTAGTCGGATCCTTTTTACAGTATTATACCCGATTTTCATCGAAGGAAAAAGGCCAGATTGAAAGAGCCATATGTTTTGATAATTTTATGAAAAAAAAGCATAGGCAGTTTTTTGAAATCAAGAAGAAAGCTCTTCTTTTTGATACTTTTTCACAAAAGCCTTCCGAAACCGAGTATCGATTATTAGAATCTAATACTGTAAATTTTGATAAAATTATTTCTTTTAAGTATATTGGTGCTCGAAGAGACGCTGTTAATTCAGATAATGATGGTACATTGTCAAGCTTGTCAACCCGATATTACGAAAAAACTAAAACCGATGATAATAATCCCGCCATTCAGAATTTCGAAGATGCATTAATTGTTACGGATACCTCGCTAACAGATATTTATCAGGGGATATTTGACAGTGTGATTCAAAAAGTCAAAAAGTTTGGCGGAATACGTGAAAATGAAACTGTTGTTAAGATTATTTCTACTCTTAGTCAACAGCAATTGCTGAAAGGTAATACCACAGTTGTATATGAGTCCTGTAATCATCAGTTACCCGAAAGTTATAACGGATTGGGCTATTTAAATTTGATCAATATTATTTTTGAAATTGAAACCATTCTTAGTGATTTTAGACATGACAAAAACGAAGCTGCTTCTCCAGCTGATATTAATTTGCTTTTTATTGAAGAACCCGAAGCGCATACGCATCCTCAAATGCAGTATGTCTTTATAAAAAATATAAAAAAGTTGTTGAAAGAAGGCTCTTCGGGAAATGATAATAAAAAGAAATTTAATTTGCAGACTATTGTTACCACCCATTCTTCACATATTGTTTCTGAGTGCGATTTTGATGATATAAAATATTTCCGAAAAGTTTCTCAGACAAGTGTAATTTCAAAAAATTTGAAGGACTTAGAAATTGCTTATAAAGAGGAAAAAAATCCTGAAAATAATCATTACAAGTTTTTGAAGCAATATTTAACTTTAAACTGTGCCGAGGTTTTTTTTGCAGATAAAGCAATTCTTTTTGAAGGAGATACAGAAAGAATTATTTTGCCTGCCATGATGAAAAAAATCGATCAAGAAGAAAAAAGAACAGATTCAATTCCTCTTTTATCACAAAATATTTCTTTAATGGAAGTCGGTGCTTATTCACAGATTTTTGATCAATTTCTATCATTTATAGGCATTAAAACTCTGATTATAACAGATATTGATGCGGGTAAAGAAGAGAAACGTGATAAACCAAACAATGACGGTAAAGATATTATTGATATTATTGCCTGTCCTGTGGAATCTGGAACTCATACAACGAATGGTGCACTTAAACATTATTATTCCGTTCCTATGAAAAAACACATCGATAGCCATCTTAAATTCTTTACCGACCTGACTTTGAAGCAAAAAATCTTAACCAACACAAACGGATCATGGATAGCAGATTGTAATGGTTCACTTATGCTAATCTATCAAACTCCTGAAATAATCGACGGCAAGCAGTATTATCCTCGGAGTTTTGAGGATGCATTTTTCCATATTAATAGACAGTTTGTAATTGATAACGAAAGTAATTTTGTGAGTTTGAAATGCAGAAAAAATCTTTCTAATAAAAATGAAGATGGTTCTGACTTTAAATATGATGCATATGATTTAGCTCAAGATTGCATAAAAAGTAAGGCTTCCTTTGCTATGGACATATTACTCAATAGTAAGAGTAATGATGGATCTGACTATGCAAACTGGCAGATACCACCATATATTAAGGAGGGATTATTGTGGCTCAGAGAAGATTTGCAGATGAAATAGACGAAATACTATACCATATAAAAAATGGCAATAACTTTTTGTTAAGCGGTGGTGCAGGAAGCGGAAAAACTTATTCCCTTGTACAAACGCTAAAAAAAATTTCCTTAATATATCCTACGGTACATATTGCCTGCGTTACCTATACAAATGCAGCTGCCATTGAAATTCAAAACAGAGCGGAAATCAAAAACTTAAAAGTTTCCACCATTCATGATTTTCTCTGGGACACTATAGCACCATTTCAAAAGGAAATGAAGCAAACTTTGATAGAACTGGTAAACGATTCGTCCAGTTCTATTAAAAACCCTAATGAAGGGCAGCAGTTTGTCTGTGAATTCGAAAATGGAATAAAATATAAGGAATATGTTAGATTAGACCGTGGAGAAATTTCTCATGATGAAGTTATTGTCTTAGCACAGGCAATGTATAAAAAATATGTTAAGTTATGCGACATACTTAAGGACAAGTTCCACTTTATCTTTGTTGATGAATATCAGGATACTTCTCCATTAGTCATTGAAATTCTACTATCACTATTACCTATAAGTTCAAGAAAAAACATTATTGGATTTTTTGGAGATTCTATGCAGGCTATTTATGAGAGCGGTATTGGTGATGTTGATAGTTATATCAAAAATGGATATATTCAAAAGGTTGAAAAGAAGCAGAACCGACGCAATCCGAGTTCGGTTATTCATCTTGCTAACAAATTGCGTACGGATGGATTGCAACAAGAACCATCTGATGACAATACTGCTCCCAATATGATTAATGGAGTTGTAAAACAAGGTTCGATAAAATTTCTATACTCTGAATCTTTTGATTTGAATTTCGTAAAATCTTCTTCTTGGTGTAAGAATTGGGACTTTACCGATTCCAAAAAGACGAAAGAACTTCGTTTAACACATAATCTAATTGCAGATGAAGCTGGTTTTTCAGAATTAATGGCCATTTATGATGCAGATCCTATATTTAAATTTAAACGAGACTTAAAAAAAGAAATTAAGAGGCAGGGTAAAGAACCTAATCCAGATGATACATTTGATCACGTTGTTACGACACTTGACTGGTATTATTCAAACGGCGAAAACAGAGGACGGCATCATAAAGATGTCCTGCTAGACGATAATGCCGCAGCACAAATATATGATCATATCAAAGAATGGCCCTACACAAAAGTCCAACGTATTTATTTAGATAAGGATAGTATTATTGATAATAAAATTGTAGTAGATGGTGTTACTGTACGCGAACCAAAGCGTGATCGATTGATACAGCACTTATTTAAAATACAACAGATGATAGAATTGTATCATTCAAAGAACTATAACGAACTAATTCGTCGTACTTCTTTTAAAATCACTAAAACCGCTGATAAGGCAAGCCTAAAGAGTACTATTGATGCTCTTGCTGCAATGAATAGTGCAACCATTGAAAATGTCATTAAATTTGCTAATGAATACAAATTGTGCATAATAGATGATAGGCTGAATAATTTCATTGACAACAATGATTATTTGTACTGGCGCGTGAAAGATGTTTCCTTCAATGTGTTTCAAAAATTATATAAATACCTTGAAGGATATGTACCTTTGTCGACACAGCATAAGATTAAAGGTTTAGAGTTTGAAAATGTACTGGTAGTTTTACATAATGGAGGATGGTCTAATTATAATTTTGAATATCTCTTGAATCCTAATATCAAAAATTCTTTAACAACCGCAAAGCAGAACAGTTTTCCGAAAATTTTAGAACGCACACAAAAGTTGTTTTATGTGTGTTGTACTAGAGCAAAAGATAATTTAGTTATATACTGTTCTAGTCCTACATTAGCAATGATAGAAGGAGCTAAACACCTATTTGGAACCGAAAATGTTTTTAAGTTATAACAACGATGTAATGGAAGTGATATTCTTGAGCACAGAGTATTTATTTAATTCGGGTGGCGAATGGATTTGCTTTAAATCTGGTAAATATTTATATGATAAAGCAGGAAAATGGATTGGATGGCTACCGTGGGATAACAATGAAGTTGTTACAAAAGAAGGAAAGTATCTTGGTACAATTTACAATGGAAATCGAATCTATAGATTTTCAAACAAACCCTACATGGGCTACCCAGGCTACCCCGGGTATCCGGGCTATTCGTCTTTACCAAGTGGTGCTTCTGATATTATTATTCCAAAAACAAAATGATATAAGCTTTAAGTTATTGAAAGCGGAACTTATAAAAGCTTATATATGTTTTAAATAATAAATATTAGATTGAATTCTTAAAATGACGAAAATGTGGGGGCTTACAATTATTATTTGGCACATTGAAATAGGTAGTCTATTTTGTAGAACGTTATTTTAAATAACGCCCTGAATACCCTGTGGATGTAGATATTGAGTAGCCATATGTTGCTGAGGGTCAGGAGGTCCGGAACATCTTTAATTCCGTTTCCGACGGGGTCAGCCTGCACTACTACAACCAGTAGACATGCCGCTCGTATCAATGGACCTCGACCTGTATAGCAGAAGAAAATAAAAATGCCGCTCCATTTTGAAAACGGCGTTGAATCAAGGTACTATAGTCAAGCAAAAAAATACTTCTGATCTTGGAAGAAAATGCTATAATAAGCGTAACAGGTTGTCGAGGGACGGTTAGCCACACCCTTTTAGAAAGGGGGTGGTATGATGATTTCAATGTTTGAGGCAATGTATCTGATGATTGCATTTGCAACACTCGTTGTTTTGATCATAAAAAAGAAATAACCGCCCTCTCGCCAAGGATTGCGGTTATTTCTTATAGCCTTTAGTCCGGGCTAACCGTTCGGTTAGACAACCTGCCGGGCTGGCGTGTTAGAGCACGTCAGTCCTTTTCTTATATTATACCCATTGATTGTAAAATATGCAACCGGCCAGGAAAAAATCCGGTCTGCATGTCTTAATTTACTTGTAATTCACTCGAAAAGAGCTATAATTTAAAATAGGTGGAAATTAAAGAGTCGCCGTGTGTGAAAAGCAATAGAAAAGTGAGCCATTTGACATTCAGAAAGTGAGCCACTTTTGATGCTCAAGAATTGAGCCACCCCGATAAGAATATTAGATCTCTTGGTCTTCAACGTTGTTGTCTGGAGTCT
>NZ_LSLK01000050.1 GCF_002257705.1 Sporomusa silvacetica DSM 10669 | reverse complement strand
CCCTAAAAAGGGTATTCATCTCGATTATTGGGATACTTCTAAAAAGTCAAGTGTTTTTACGATTTCTCTAAATTTTTCTGGTCTTTAATCATTTACCTATTTGTTACAGTTAAGCTTTATGACATTGAACTGCCGTTCCCCCGTCACGTTTGGAACAGGCTAAATGCTCATATAAATTCTTGACATTTTTTATCTACTTCCGTTACTCCACCACGGCGGAGGTGGTGACTGTTCAAATTTAATGTTAATATTCTTCTTATGCATAGTATTAATCAAACTAGAAGAATCGTTTGGAATAATAGCGAAAAATTCCTGCCCATCTTTGAGTTTACCGCGAAGGCAATTGTCAGTAATGCTAACAGATGTAATTCTTTGTTGATCAATTTCCTGTAATAACTGCGAATATTTATTCCCAAAAGCCACAAAACTCCTGCCAAATCCACAAAAATTTGGCAGGATCTGTTTTTCGCCATCACCAATGATACGGTTCTGCGTATCGGGTATAACGGCGAATTCTCCAAAACGCAAAAATGAAGGCCTGACCTCAATGACCCACTAACTTGCATTATCTTTGTAAAACAAAAATTCTGATAGATATCTTGTATATAAAACGTTATTACAGCCAATAATACCAGCTTTAATGCTATATTGAGCAATTCCTTCAAATTTAGGAAGTCCAATTGGATATTTAATTTCTTGGGGATTCTTACTCCTAACACAATATGTTAATTTTCCATCAATAATTTGCACTAATGCTATTCCATGAATGGAGGCATATTCAATAGCTCCCGATTGAAAATACGAAGTAGTTGCAAGTATTCCTTTTTGTGCACCAAGTGCTCTCAATTTATCATAAAGTACCTGAACCTTTTCTCTTGAGATGGGAGGCTTATACATTTTACACTCAACTAATGTTAAATATTTTATTCCCATGACCTCAAATCTAATTGTTCCATCAATTTGATACTCTCCATCTGATGCCTTTATAATTTCATTATGCTGCACTTCAACATTTGGAATGTCAACAACTGCTACTTCTAATAGCATAATTACGAATTGTTCAAATTCTCGCGGTGACATTTTTGTATAGTTTTGTTTGGTTGGAATAATCATTTACTTTTTCTCCATTCAAAAACAGTTTAATTATTTATCAATTTAGGACAGTAAACCTGCCCCCTCATCCCTCTTCCAGATTACTATGACTCATTCAAAAAGCGATGTTTATTTCGACCGATTTTACGTGTAAATTGAGATACATCTTCAGAAGTTGCCTTATTAATTTTTATTTTAGGTAATAATTCCGCTACCAGATCATCGCTATCTATATATATTGCGGAGCTATATGTAGTTCCTAGAACATATGCACTATCAACTAAATCCCTAGACCTGTTCTCACACCTATGATCCCGTAGTGCAATGGTTTGACCATTTATCTCAGCGTATCCATTGTTATTCTCAGCATAACTGATATAGTATTTCTCATCAAGCAAACCTGCTTCATCTGAATTGGAGACTTCCCCGTTTACACCAAAGCTAGGCATAGCCTTGGTCTCTAAAATAACAAAGTCCCTGTGAAAGCTTGAGTCAAAATAAACCCAAACGGCCTTTATGTTCATTTCAATGTTCCCAACTAGCCAAATACTATTATCGATTTTTCTTAATGTAGCGCTACTATTGGCTCCTCCTTGGTTCCATTCTAAGAACTTGTCTATTTTTTTCGCAGCAATAGAATTCAATAATTTATCAATAATCATAGGTTCTTCAGAATAATTAACGCGTCCCAACCCTTTGGGAAACGAATATGCAAGTGCATCACCAAATTCCTGTAATATATCATATGGGTTTACTTTTTTTCTCATTTCATGAAACCTATCGATTGCTACCTTTATTTCTTCGATACTTTGGAAGCGCTCCTGAGGATTACTTGCCAAGCATTTTTCAACAATATAATCAATCAATTCCGCTTCTGGGAAGTGATTGGTGATTCGTTCCCTTTTTGTTCCTCTATGTGCAGATCCAGTTGAGTATAATTGACATATTTGTCCCAAAGCATATATATCCATAGTAAAACTTGGTTTCGTTCCTTTTTCAAACTGTTCCGACGGCGAACAGGAGAAATTAGCCATTCTATCACCTTTTTGGGTTTTCGCTCGTAATGCAAACCTACCTGAATCAAAATTGGCGATACCAAAATCAGCTAACACATACTTATTACCCTCGACTAGGATGTTCTCAGGTTTTAAATCGCGATGAATTATCCCATGACAGTGAATAAAATTTAAAGAACTAATCAAGAAATTGAACAGTTTATTAAGGTCCTCATATTTAGGTTCCTGAAGATGATCTTTTAACGACCCATCATACCTTTTCATAATAATCATAGGGATAACTACGTCCTGAATTTTTAATTCTTCGAAATTTAGCATTTTCGCAATGTAGGAATTATTAGGCAATATATTAACATTTACATATTCTGCCTTAAATCGTATTATTTTCTGAATGCTTGAGTTCTCCATCAAAAATTTGATTGCAACTCTGATGCCGAATAATTCTCCTTCGAAAACTAAGCTGTTACCACCTTCTCCAATTTGCTTAAGTTTTTTGATTGGTCCAAGACAGGTACTAATACAATCTCCTTGGCTTTTAATATGGCCACGCAGTAGATTTTTATTTTCATTTGCACTATTTCCCATATAGTCTCCTTCGTAAAGATTACGCACGTTGAAACCGTTTGGCTAATTCCCAAAATGACGTTTGCGCTAAGCCTGATTTTTATATAATATGGCGATGTCTTCTCCAATACAATATGTTCGTTCTCACTAATTCGTATCTAATTCATCGATCATCCAATTTTGATATTAGAAATTGCAGAAAAATTGTAGCCTGCTTCAAAATATCATCGAATGCATTGGATAGTTCCGTTTTATCCAATACAAAGTGTGTACACCCCTTTTGTATGGATCTCCTTTACGATGTCCTGCACCAAGTCTTAAATCCCATAGGGAACGCAAGAATTTTATATGTTCTTCGTACCCCGTCCATGATTGTACTTGTAAGAACTTTTCAAACTTGCTGATCCCTTTAGTATTTGAATCCTTCTCTATAAAGGGTTCAATTTGTTTTTCGTTAATCGAATCTATAAGAACCTTAGCTAGTGATAAAACCTGCTGATCAAACTCCGCTTGATCGTTTGTTAGAGGAATTCTCAATGCTTTGAAATTATGCTCGTCTTCCGTGGATAGTGATTTAAACAACGGCCAACCAAAACAGCTCTCCCAAGCTCCAAATAATTGCTCGAAAGTCGACTTGAACACTAAATCAGATTGCTGCGGGTTTGTCCACTCTGCCAGGAAACTTCTACGAAAGTTCACTTCGCTGATATACCCTTCCGGCGGTACATTAAAGCTTTTCCAGTACCGTTGCTCTTTTATTGATAACTCATTCCCTAAATCTCCAAGATATACAATAATGTATTTCTCATGATTATTATCCATACGGAGCCCCCAAAGCCCTTTACACCATAGATGTCCATCTTCCACAGTAAACTTATCCGGGTTAGCATAATACTTCGTTAGTACATCACGTGAAAAAAACACTGGAGTTAGATAGTGATATGCACCGCCTTTGGAGTCAAAATAAGTAGCTAGAACTTCCGGATCCGATGTATGTGTGATATTATCTCCATTATCATCAACACCAATGATAAAATCCACGTATTCCCCCTCAGCTTCGTATGGCCATATCCCACACTTTTCTCTGGGCATTCCCCCGATTAATTTCTTTCCTATTAACCTTGAAAAAGCTTTACATCCCTTTGTAGATATTAATTCTTCGGCATCCCGAAAAATCAGATCGTAACACAGATTAGTTGTTCTGTTTTGCTTTGAACCGGCATTTACTCCTAATTCCTCAAGCGACTTCTCTGAATAGGTCATCATTTCAAAATATATTGCTAGATGCATCTGCCTTATGGCTAAGTATTGTTTCAGTAACTTAAGTCTAATCTTAACACTCTTACCCTCAACAATTATTGCATCTTCCTCGTCTCCGCTGTCAGTTATCAATACATATTTGTCGTTCTTTTTATCATAATACAAATTATGAAACAGTCTAAATTCTTCCGAAATTTCTACGTAGGAGTGCCTTATGTCGTGAAAGCTTCGCAGATAGACTAGAGGTTCTATACCGCTGTCGCTTCCCTGCCTATGGTATGTAACACTCTCTTCATCCCCATCGTAATGGGTAGACATCCCGGCTGTCCTTGTCCTATACGCAAATCCCAAGAACATCTTTGCACAACTTCATTTGTTTGAGTATTTGGAACTAGCGCGCAGAAAAATGCAACCTGATTCCAATCATCACGCGAGCTGTGGTAAACATTCACCCACTGCTCAGTGGCAAGAGTGTTGTTTATATATTTTAGCCATTCTTTTTGCATGATATCTCTTGACAGCTTACTTTTAAGCACATTTGTCACCGCCTCATACTTAGATAAAATCTCTTCTTTATCTTATTTAGAACTAAAGGTGGTTATCCCGATCCATTTCCTGCTACCGACTGATTGGCAATAGTTTTAAATCATCTTTTATATCCTCAATATTTACCACATAATACAAGAACTCCTGCCAAATTTCTGCAAAAATTCAGCAGGAGTTCTTTCGCTATTATAAATGATACGGTTCACCCCGACTAATCTTAAACGCCCGATAAACCTGCTCCACCAAGAGCAGCCGGATCATCTGATGGGTGAAGGTCATTTTCGAAAACGACAATCTTTCTTTTGCTGCTGCTACGACCTCAGCTGACAACCCGAAGGCTCCACCGATAATAAATGTAATATCACTCTGCCCGCCTAGTGCCAAACTGTCAAACCTGGCCGACAATTGCTCTGATGACATGGCCTGTCCGGCCACATCTAGTACAATCAGGTAACTTCCTGGACGAACAGCTTTTAAAAGGCGCTCACCCTCACGGGTGAGCGCTTGTATTTTTTCGGCTGATGATGGATTGTCCGGCATTCGTTCTTCGGCAAGTTCCACAATATCAAGCTTACAGTATGGTGGAAGACGCTTCAAAAACTCCTGGATACCAGCAGTTAGATATTTTTCTTTGATTTTGCCGATAGCAGCGATGGTTATTTTCATACTATTATTGTCCTGGCATTTCTTCGAGAAGAACACTGATAGTCTCGCGTTGGTCATTTCTTTTCATGACTACTTCCACCGTGCTACCTACCTGTTGACTATCTAGCACAGCTCTGAGTTCGGTTACACTGTTGGTTTCAGCGCCAGCGACTTTGAGAATGACATCGCCTTCGCGGATGCCCGCTTTATAGGCTGGGCCTGAGGGGGATGCTTTGGCAATATAAACGCCTTTATCCAGTTTAAGTTCATAGCCGTATTTAGCAGCAGAAGCTTGGTCTAATGCCCCTACACCCAGATAAGCTCTAACTACCCGGCCTTTGTCGATCAGTGATTGCAAAATGGGACGGGCACTGTTAATGGGAATGGCAAAACCAATGCCTTCCACACCGGAGAGGGCAATTTTGGCACTGTTGATACCAATTACCACACCATCCGCGTTGACAAGGGCACCCCCGGAGTTACCAGGGTTAATAGCAGCATCGGTTTGGATAAGTTTGAAGCGCCGCTCGCCGATATCAATGGAGCGGTTAAGGGCGCTGATTACACCAGTAGTTACACTGCCTTTAAATTCAAGGCCGAGTGGATTGCCGATAGCAATAGCCGGTTCTCCTACCATAAGAGCATCAGAGTCACCCAGCGTAGCTACTGGCAGATCCTGAGCTTCCACTTTAACAACAGCCAAATCAGTAGCTTGATCGACACCAATTACCTTGCCGTCCATGGTGCGGCCATCAGCCAGAGATACTGATATTTCCTGGGCGTTTTCTACTACATGGTTGTTTGTAGCGATGTAGCCCTGCGCATCAAAGATAACTCCTGAGCCGGTTCCCTGTTCCACTAATACTTTGCGGTTGCTAAAAAAGTCGCGGGCAAGACCTTTGGTGGTGATGCCGACAACAGCCGGACCCACTGATTGTGCAGCCCTGACAATAGGCGTGTTACGTGCTTCTGATACCTGTGCCTGAGCCGTAGGCGGTTGCAAAGCTTGAAAGGACGAGCCAGCATTCGGTTTCTGAGCTTTTTCGGTAACATTGCCAGCGCAGCCTACCACTAGAATAGCTCCAATAATCATACTAATTAGCGATACTACAATATAGGGAGTCAATTTTTTGAACCAGTTCTTCATGCTATCGCCTCCTATTGGTGTTCACATATTCCTGATATTTGTTCAGGATAGGTAAGATTCAATGATATATCTTGGTCCAGCTTGCAGCCTTCTTGGGTTAAAATATTCGCTACTGTCTCTTCTGCCAGTTCAGGTCGATTATTTTCCCGGCTGAGATGCGCCAAAAAAACGTTAGTGTGGGCTTTGCGGTTAAGCTGCGCCAGTGTCCAACCCGCATCAGTGTTGGCCAAATGGCCGCGATTGCTCATAATACGTTTTTTCAGATGCCAGGGATAACTGCCGTTTTTCAACATATCAATATCATGGTTTGCTTCTAAAACTAATACATCAGACAATGACAATGCCGCTTTGACTGTCGGTGTAACAAACCCAAGGTCGGTAGCAATACCAACTTTGATGCTGCCCGCCTGCAGGCGAAACCCGACAGGATCAGCTGCATCATGCGAAATGGCAAAGGGTTCGACTTTTACTTTGCCAATATCCAGACTGTCCGAAAGTTCCCGGCAGCAGTTATCAGGCAGTACTTCCCGGCAGTACATGGACTGCCAGGTATCTGGACGGGTGTAGGCCGGCAGATGATATTTTTTCAGCAGTGTCGTCAATCCCTTAACATGATCACGATGTTCATGAGTAATGAGCACACCATCAAGTTCTTCAATCTTGGTTCCAATTATATCAAGTGACTGTTTGATACGCCTAGTGCTAATACCAGCATCCACCAATAGTTTGGTGTTTTCCATTTCAACAAATATAGCATTACCACTACTGCCGCTAGCCAAAACATGAATTTGCATAATTACCTCTTTTACCTATATCTCCTTAGTAAAACTAGAACTATATTCGACTTAGCCATTAACAAATCCTTTTTTAGCTCGTAATTTTGGCTTCATTACCAACAAATCATCGCAACACAATGCTTCCTGTTGGCAGCGACTACAGGCAGCAATACCACCCACTTTATATGCATTCGGCAGGTAATTTAGCTATGACTGCTTCCCGGAGTCCAGTAGGCAAGGCAGCCAACAGCATTGCGGTGATTTCCTTTAGCCGTTTGGGTGTTTTAGCCTCAAATCGTAAGGTAAACAAGGGCTCTGTCACCGAGGCCCGAATCATGCCCCAGCCATCGGCAAATTCAATGCGCACACCATCAATCCGGTTGGGTGTATAAGCGGTAAGTCTGCCAGCAACCTGGTCCAGCACGGCTTCCTTATCAGACTCCAGATAGGTAACCCGGATATCCGGTGTCAGCAGGTAGTTAGGAATAGCGTCTACCTGCGCGGCTAAACTTCCATGCTCGGTCACTAATTCACATATTTTTAATCCTGAGAACATGCCATCATCATACCCCAGTTCGCGAAAAAAGAAGTGTCCGCTAATTTCGCCGGCAAATAATGCCTGTTCCTGAATAAAAGCAGTTTTACTAAAGGTATGTCCAGCACGAGCCATGATGGGCCGTCCGCCCGCCTTTGCAACCTCTTCCGGCACAACCATAGAACACTTGGCATCATAAATAATAGCACCTGTCCGGCTTGCTAGATACTGTCTGGCCATTAACACCATAATATCGTCATTATCAAGCGGGCGGCCATTTTCATCAACAACGCCCACTCTATCACCATCTCCGTCAAATCCTATCCCTACCGTCGCCCCATGCGTGCACACCGCTTCACCGAGGGCTGCCAGATTTTCCGGCAGCGCCGGATTGGGCGGCCGATGCGGAAACCGTCCATCTGGGGTGCAATTGAGCTCAATTACTTCATATCCCAGCTTATGAAACAGCTTGGGGGCAATGGTAGCCGTAGCACCATTGCCAGCATCAATAACTACCTTCAATTTGCCAGCCCGTGCTTTGCTAGCCGTATATTCTATGTATTCCCCGATAACAGGACGCTGCATTACCTCGCCGGCGCCATGCGTCCGGGCGTTTACTTCCACCAACTGGCCAATATGAGCTATCTCTTCCTCGCTAACTGGTTTAGGGCCAAGCACCAGTTTAAAACCATTATACTGGGCTGGATTATGGGAAGCCGTTACCATAACACCGCCACTTGCCCCGGTAGTTTGTAGTGCATAGTAAAATACCGGTGTTGCCACAGTGCCGATATCAACCACCTGACAGCCAGACTCGGCCAAACCTTCTATTATAATCTGTTGCAGTGCGGGCGTAGATAATCGAACATCACCACCCACCACCACTTTTTGTCCAGCAAGCATAACCCCTACAGCTAACGCAATTCGTCTGGTCACCTCATCAGTCAAGTCCTTACCTGCCACGCCACGAATATCACAAGCTTTAAATATGCTCATACTTGTCCCCCTTCTGGCTATGTAAAAGACTTGGCATGAAGCCAAGTCTTTTAGTTTCTAATAATATTGTATCACGCCCTTAAGCTGGCTTCAACTGCTCACTTTTTCTACTATATGACATAACATATAACAGGAAGGAGGGTTTTCACAAATTCAACAACGTTGGCAAATACTAAATTAATGCTCCAGCATATGTACGGCGCAGGTAAGACACGGGTCAAATGACCGAATCACTCGTCCGGCTTCGATAAGGTTAGTGCTATCCGCCACTGACGTGCCGATGAGCGCTTGCTCAACTGGGCCACAAATACCCTGGTTATCGCGTGGCGAAAAGTTCCAAGTCGTTGGCGTTACAACTTGGTAATGAGTCACCTTATTATGCCGGTATTCCATCCAATGCCCTAGTGACCCCCGCATAGCATCTGTCAAACCTACGCCTATCCCTGCTTCAGGTGGCGTAAACTGCTGACAACTGGGCGTATTGGGCACAATTTCGTTAAGCCAGCCTTGGGCAAGATGGCATATTTTGAGCGTCTCCTTAGCCCTGGCTACCAAGCGATCCATAACCGACACTCCTCGCCGATAATCGCCATTAATAAACCCTCTTGCCAGTGGCCCCCCCTCAACCGGCAATGCTTGATAGCGCGGTGCCTTTATCCATGAATACGCATCAGGCTTGTCCCTGTTTGGGATGGTGCGGCCTTCTGGCATAATTCGCCGCTCTTGTTCGTCTTTATACCAGCTATAGCGGATTTCCTCAGCAATTTGAGTGGCATCAAGCTGCTCGAGCTGGCCTTGGTTTACTATTAGGCCGGGCTTAAACGCCCGCTCGCCAGTTACCGGAGCGGGAAACATGCCGAAGGACATAAAGTTGCCATAACCGGCCCCAATGCTATAGTAGTCTTTATAATAGTCGGCAATAACCATGACATCGTTGATAAAAAAATTTTCCACCCATTCTGTTAGTTCCTGCAATATGCTGCTGTATGCCATTAACCGTTCTACCGAGGCCTGCTCGGTAACCCCGGTGGGCATAATGGTTTGCTGCATCGGTGCCTTAGCCCCAAATACAGCCATGGCCTCATGGGCCCGCATAGCCTGTAATACCGCTTCTTTGGCATGCTGCAAAAGTTCAGCATTTACCTTGGGCGGCAGGCGAAAGTCGGCTTGCGGCCGGGGTATGTAAGGCGGCATATCTGGCCCTTTTACATAGTCATATAATACCAAGATATAAAAATGACGCAGATGATTCTGAATGATGTCAGCCGCAAATATAAGGTTGGTTAACTGCTGGCCGGTCGGCGTGGGAACAACTCCGAAAGCCTGCTGCTGCGCCATGCTGGCGACAACAGCATGAGCGCCTGAGCAAATTCCGCAGATACGTTGGGTGAATAGCGCCGCATCCCGTGGGTCACGGCCTATCAGCATGCCTTCAAGCCCCCGGAACAGATGCGCCCCCAGCCAGGCATCTACGATTTTGCCATTCTGCACCTCGACATCAGCCCGTAGCGGCTCATGAACACGTGTTACTGGGAAAATTGTCTGCAAAGCCATGACGGACTACCTCCTGTTTTTTTGACCTGGACGAAAGAAGTCAACCACTTTCTGCCGCAATGTTCTGGGTAGCTTGCGTTTAACCTTGCTTCGTTCCAGGCTTTTGCTTTCACTAATGAGCGCGTTTTGTTGGCGGATTAGATCATCAAGCTCTTGTTTAAGCTGCTCTACATTTTCCGGCGGATCCGATTCATGGGGTTTAGTGCCGTCAAGCCAATGTTTGCCTACTCGCTTGGCGACAACACCGGTAATGAGGTGGGCACCAACAGCCGCTACTCCCAAACCAGCTGCTGCAGCGCCAAATTTCTTAACATTGAGCGCTCCCAGTGGTGTTTGCACATCAGGTAGATGGTTATAAAAGGGCATGGAGCTATCGGGAAAGCCCGGGTTGACGCAACCGATACATGGTGCTCCCGCTCTAACCGGCCAGTTGACATAGTGATTCCATTGCCGTTTCGGACAGTCAGCATGCGTAATCGGCCCTTTGCAGCCCACCTTATATAAGCAACCACTTTCGCCAGGGAAGGAGGCAAAAATTCCATCTTCGAATTGCTGGCGGCGCTGGCACAAGTCGTGGATGGTTTGCCCAAAAAACAGCTTAGGTCGGTTATAGCTGTCCAGTTCAGGCAAGCCATACATAATAAGATGACTGAAAGTGCCTGTCATCCAGTCCGGGTTTGCAGGACAACCCGGGATATTGATAACAGGCTGTTTGATTACTTCCCATACTCCCTTTGCTCCTCCCGGATTGGGATAAGCTGCTGCTGGACCGCCAAAACAAGCACAGGATCCGACAGCAATAATATGTTTAGCCTTAGGCGCTATTTCCTGCAGAGCCGTTATGCCGGTAACCATCTGATTACCACGCATAAAAATATGATTATACCGGCCGTTATCGGCTGTCATAACCGCGCCTTCGATTACCAGCCAGAAATTACCCGCATCTTTTTCCACTGTATCCAGCAGCATCTGTACGGCCTCTGAACCCTGAGCCGCGTTGAGCAGCCAGTTATAACGCATATCTACTATATCGGTAAGCACTTGATAAAAGGTTGGATTAACAGCATTATCAATGGAAATGGAATTGCCGGTACAAGATCCGAGTTCCAGCCAAATTACAGGCGGTTTGGTTAGCTTACCCTCAGCAAATGCATGGCGCATAAGAGGTACTATTTGATCGGCTAGACTGGCGGTCAACACCGTAGCTGTACATAATTTGAGAAATTCTCGCCTGGTAAGCATTGACTTCCTCCTTGGCAGACAATTCTTTACTGCAACTATACATCCAACGCGTTAAATATTTACGGAATATATAGCAATGTTAATTTTCCCACATTTGGTTTATCTATGTAGAAAAAGAGATATGCCTGTACGGCACATCCCTTAATTAGCGATTTTGCTATATTCTTTCATATTACCTTTAGCCCAAAGATTAACCATGGTTTCATAGGTGGCATAATCCATACCAAGCGATTTTTCAATAGCTTTATTAACCTTTTCACCAGCTTTAAGATAACCCAATACTTGACTAAGTTTCGCCTCTCCGTGAACTTCGGCAATATAGCGAACTGCTGCCAGTGATTGGCGATAAGCCAGCGATTGATTGGACAACCCGTCAAAATCACCGTCAAGTTCGTTCATAGAATATAACTTTCCTGCTAGACGATTATCTGCAGTCACCCATTCATAGTTATTAACCTTATATTCAACATATTGGGCTAAACCCTCAGTAAACCAGCGGGTATAGTTGCCTCTGGCCAAATGATCTAGAACCAGGTGGGTATATTCGTGCGCCAGCGGCCCGGTAGTAATAAACTCCTCAACCGACTGACTATTTTTAAGCCATGCCTTAGGTGACAAAATCTGAATAACCCCGCCCCAGTAAAAACCCATGGCATTTGATTCTCCGGCCCAACCGAAAGCCGTTTTCATAGCTTGACGGTCAGGATAGATCAGAATAAGCGCTTTGCCTTTAGGAGCATACTTGAGCGTTGCCGTCACCGGCTCGTAAGCCGCTTCCGCCGCCGCTGCTACCATGGCTACCATGTCGGCATCGCTATCCGTATAGCGAATAACAAAATGCGGCGTTTCCTGGGCCAGCATGTTTTTGGTCTGATAATTAATTTTAAGAGCAACTGCCTGCCGTGCCAGAGGGTACAGCCACAGTTGCGGGTGAATCGGTACCATACTGACAAACAGACCAGCTAAAACCAGGCCAACAACTGCCGGCACACCGCCATGAATCATTTGCATAAAAGTACGCATGATTTGCTGTCCTCCTTTCGAACAAGTAAAGGACATTATATCATGCGTACAAGTTTACTTCTACAGGTTTTTTATGTAAATATAAATCTCGTTTTACTTACTCTTCCTTGCTAGTTGGTGGAACACTACCCGCAATTGCTATACCGGCACTTGTTCCCAGGCGGGTAGCTCCGGCAGCGATAAGTTCCTTGGCCTGTTCCAGGGTACGAATACCACCTGAGGCCTTAATTCCGATTTTGTCACCAACAACCTGTTTGAGCAAGCGAATATCTTCCACTGTGGCACCGCCTGGGCCAAACCCTGTTGAGGTTTTGACAAATTGAGCCCCTGCTTCCAGCACAGCCTGACAAGCACGGCGTTTCTCGTCATCGGTTAACAAACCTGTTTCAATAATGACCTTAACTACAGCACCGTCAGCGACTTCGACCACCTGTTTTATGTCATCTGTTACGGCTTCCCATAACCCCGCCTTGGCTGCACCGATATTTATGACCATATCCAATTCATTGGCCTTGCGCAGTACTGCCTCTTTGGCCTCGGCTACCTTAGTGTCGGTGAAGGTAGCCCCCAGCGGAAATCCAATAACAGTGGCCGTTTTCACACCGGTACCGACCAGACGATGGGCCGCCAAATCCACATAGATGGGGTTTACGCACACAGCAGCAAACTTATACTGCTCTGCTTCCTCACATAATTTGATAATGTCCTCTACCGTAGCTCCCGGCTTGAGCAACGTATGATCAATATAACTTACCAAATTCATATTCATAACCTACCTTAAAATAAGATACGACTTGGCTTGTGCCAAGTCCTTTAGGACGCCGGCAGAAGCCTTAGTCGTTCAATCCAGGGAAAGTTAACCTTTCCATCTGGATAAAATAGCGAAAAGACTGCCTAAATCCGGCAATCTTTTCGTAAATCTGTTCTTTTATTGGGCGGTTAACTTACTGCCGCAGCTACGCCCTGGCACTTGGGGCAAACACCATAAAAGTAAAACTGTTGGCCTTGGATAGTATAATTAGTTGTAGCTGAAACCTGATCAATAAATTCGGAAGAGTCTATTCCGAATAGGTCATCCACCCGTCCACAGTTCATACATCGGATATGTGGGTGATTGCTTGTATTGGCGTCATAGCGAAAACTATCTTCGCCAACATTAAGTACCTGTACCAACTCCAAGGTTTTCAAAATCTCGATTGTTTTGTATACGGTTGCCAAGCTCATTGTAGGATATACTGGCTGAAGTTCATTGTAAATCATTTCCGCACTGGGATGAGCTTTCGTAGCAACTAAAACACTATAAATCGCCAGTCGCTGCGGTGTAACTTTGAACCCCTTATCCCGTAACAATGATGTAACACAAATTTCCACGAATTTCCCCTACCCTTACTACAAATTACCATTGGAAAATAGTTATTGAATAGTTCTTTTTTTATCTTACATCTTAATAATTAAGGCGTCAAGAAATATTTATAAAAATAAATATTATGTACTAAAAAAGGTAAAATTTTGCATAAAAATGCAAAATTCTACCCTTATATATTCCCTGCTTTTACTCTGAATTTTGCAGAATACTACTGCCCTTGGCTAAATTTGGACTGAACCTGCGCAATGTCCTGCGGACTGGCATTTTTAACGTTGTAATAGCCTTTTTGCTGCATTAAGTCATAAATTTGTTTTTCTTGATTATGAACATCACCAAGAATGGTCAAATAGTCCCGGCGGAGAGTATCACTAGAGGACTCTAGGGCAAATGTATTAACAGCAGCGGCTGTAAGTTTTGCTTCATTAAGAGCAATCTGCAATAGCTCACGTTCAGAAAGACTAACACCTTGACCACTCATACCGCTTTGCGTGGTTTGTTGCTGACCCATTTGTGCCATGTTATCACCTCAATTATTGTAAATTTTGGCCTGCGTTTAAATGTTTGCTCATAGTTTGCAAATGCTGCTGACTCTTTTGAGAAGCTTGTTGGAAAAGCTGTTTAGACTGAGTATCCTGTACAGTGCTAGCAAAATAATTCATTGTTTTAGTACAGTTTTGTTCCAAACTCAGAAAGTCCTCAAGATGCATCAGTTCTTTGGATGATAGCACACATATCCCCCCTTTGCGGTTGATCTGATAACCAAGTTGCTCTACCACTCCCACCGGGAGTTATACCCTAAAGGGCACAGGTGAGCAACTAAGTCCCGGGATAAGTTCGACTAAACTCTAGCTGGGGTTAACCCCTCACCGAAGCTAAGGCTAACTTTATCACTCATAGAATGTGCACAAATTCCAGTTATTATTCCAGTTCTGGATATTTTATTAATTTGGCTTATGGCACTCCACGCGATTACGTCCCTGCTGTTTCGCGCGATAAAGCGCCTGATCGGCAGCATCAATCAACTCTGTCTTTGGCTCGGTCCAGTTGCTGCAACTTTCAAAAGTGGCTACCCCCAAACTGATGGTAATATTAATTATTGTGTCAGCAGCCTCAAAGTTGGCACTTTCAATACCCATGCGGAAGTTCTCCGCCAACTGCGTTGCCTCCTCTAGACAAGTTTCCGGCAAGACCACCGCAAATTCCTCGCCGCCATACCGTGCAAGCATATCGGTTGGGCGAAAGCCTTCTTTAATTACAGTTCCCATTCGTTGCAGAATAACGTCGCCGGCCAAATGTCCCCACGTGTCATTGACCTTCTTGAAAAAATCGATATCCAACATAATCAGGCTTAATGGCCGGTGATAACTTAGGGTACGGCTAATCTCACGCTCTAGCACCACCTCAAACTGGCGGCGATTGGCCAGGCGGGTCAAGGGATCAGTCAGCGCCATGGCTTGGAAGTGATCATATAGATAAGCCCGCTCAAGCCCAATGGCAGTTTGACTGGCAATGGTGCTGAGCACAAGATCTTTACTTGGTGGAATTT
The DNA here is from genome assembly GCF_002257705.1 of Sporomusa silvacetica DSM 10669. Lineage (GTDB taxonomy): Bacteria > Bacillota > Negativicutes > Sporomusales > Sporomusaceae > Sporomusa > Sporomusa silvacetica. The sequence continues at coordinate 22,537 of NZ_LSLK01000050.1, read as the reverse complement.
CTTGCATAGGATCATTCCAACCCAGCACAATTAAGCCCTGCAGCTTACCACTTGCTAGAAGCGGCAGGATATTAAGGCGCCGCGACAAAAGTACCGACATAGTAATAAGTCCCCGTTGCGTCTCCTCATAGGCGGTACCATCATCCATACTGCTAAGCCCACTCCAAGGCCAGGTCATTTTCCCGTCAGAAAATACATGCTGCAAATGATCAATTTCTCGTTGTTCAAAACCAGTGGCAAACACCGGCTCGGTATGAATGCCATCATCCCGATAGTGCATGATAAAAGCCACGGCCACATTGGCAGCAAACAAATTATAGAGTTTGTCGGTTACTCGGGTCAAAATAGCGGCCGGGGATTTCTGAATAGCCAACTCTTTGACAATATCATAAAGTAGGCTAAGTTCCGCAAAACTTTCCACCGTGCTTGCATACGCTCTGGCATTCTTAATGGCTTCTCCGGCATGATGGGAAAAAACACTCAAAAATTGGGCATCATGCTGAGAAAAATCCCTTTCTTTACGGGAAAAAATCTCCAGTACACCAATAACATTGCCATTGTGCCTAATTGGTGCACCCACCATAGACTTTAGCCCAGCTAGGCTGACAGCCTCGATAATCCATTCCGGATAATGACTAATATAATTAACGACAAGCGGTTTTTTCTCGGTAAATACTTTGCCCATAAAGCTTTTTTCAGGGTTGATTATATCTGGTGGTTTAAAGCTGCTAATATAAGCCATTATTTTTAGCGTTTTATTTTCCGCTAGGGCTAAATAGACATGGTCGCATTGAAACACCGTCCCAGTAGCAGATACAACCTGCTGGAGCATCCCCTCCAAGTCATGCTTGCTGGCTAATGTAGCACCTAGCTGGATGAAGGCTTGCTGCAGAATGCGTTCACTGTCTTTGGTTTCTTTATACAAGGTCATATTCTTGGCGACCATAGACCTGAGTGTCCGGTTAAGACGCGAAATACGCATATAGGGACGCACAATAGAGGTTTGCAGCAAAGATCGCAGCACACAATAGTAGCTCATGATTTTGTACATATGTCCAATCAAGTTGAAACTATCATAAACATTATCATATAAGGTAAACGCCAGCCCGGAAGCCAAGCTGCATACCAGACTGACCCGCAGCAAAAATACGGCTTGCTGTGACGGGTTACGGTGGCCATACATATAAATAGCCAGGATATTTAGCAGCATGGTCGTATATTCAAATGCAAGCTTCGCCAAGGTTTGCCCCTGCTTCGGTATAAACATGGGAATCAGGGAATGTTCAAACAGTACTACCAACGCTATGCAGGCTGTGGTCATGGTAATTGTCACCGTCAGAAGGTACAACCGGTGAAATACAGGGTTTTTACTGCGGCGTGGAATATAGACGGCAGCCAACAACCCCGCGCTAGCCAGCATCCTGCTGATAATCCAAAACAACGAGGCTTTATTTTCGCTATTTAAGGTGATAAAATCAGGCATTCCTTTATAAGACAGTAAATGAGCAAGGTCCAGCAATCCTACAGCCAAGAAAATCATAGCAATTATCAGATCACGACTGTTTTTAGTTTGTGGCCAACCATACCACACAACAACAAATACACTTATCCCGATTGCCAAACAAATTATTTCGCTAACTGAATGGATGATAAGATAGAACTCATTATCATAAACAATATAGAAAACCTTAGGCAACCAGGAGAATATTCCTAAGATACCGATCAGTACTGACGTAAGGGCTACTAATTGTAGATTAGCTTTAATAGAATTAATTAACGGCGACACTTTTATCCCGCCCTTCCAACAAGGTAACTATTACCAACCATGTTACTAACATAATATGCCGCAATAAGCAACAGTGTTCCTTATGTCAATATCAGACTAAAGTCCTAGATAACTAAGCGAAATACATATTTCTTTTCTAATTTTTTTTATGTATAATAATGGTAACCATAATAAGGAGGGCTACCTTATGCTTATTAATGAGATAAAAGCCGGTATGGTACTGGCACGCGATATAATTGATGATAATGGCACTCTGCTTCTAGAAAAGGGCATTGCCCTTACTGAATACTATATTGCTCGGCTTACGCAGTTGGGAGTAACCAATATTCCTATTTATGATCCTTATGCAGCTGAGCTAAAAAAGCCCAATGTAATTGCCCCGGAAGTCCGCGAGGAACTTACTTTGTGCTTCCGATCGCTATTTTATAAAAAAACTCAGGATATATTGGATTCCGGCCTGCGAACCATGTATTTGAAACAAATTCGACAAACGGTTGGAAAGGTTATTAACGAGACTGAACAAAATCTGGGACAAATTGTCAATGTGCAAGTACGCCAGCCTAATGAAACTGAAATCGACCACGCCATTAATGTCTGCCTTATGTCAATAGCCACCGGTCTTTATATTAAGCTGCCGCGCCCAGTCATTATGGATTTGGCGTTGGGAGCGCTTTTTCACGATCTGGGTAAGATGATTATGCCTGCTATTGATGGTTCGGCAGCCGACCCAGGGCGCTTCTTACACCCTGTATATGGCCAGCAACTTCTCATCAAAAACAAGGTTGGGGGCATCATATCCCGTATTGCGGCTGAACATCATGAGCGTTATGATGGCCAAGGCTATCCTTCTGGTTTGGCTGGAAAAGAAATTCATCCATTGTCACGATTAGTGACAATTGCTAATTACTTTGATAACACTATGGCTGCTGCCGCTAAAACTGGTGAGTCACGCAGCACTATTATGATAAATATGCTGGCAAATGCCAATGTCTTGTTTGATATGTATCTGTTACGAGCCTTTTTCCATACTACGCCTCTTTATCCGGTCGGCTGTCTGGTCAGATTAAATACCAATCAAAAAGCTTATGTCATAAAAAACAAAGTGCGCTTTGCACCTACCCCAACAATACAGATTGCCGAGCGGAACACCCGCGCAAACAGTCAGGGCCAAATTATCGATTTGGCCATAAAACCCCAACTTACTATTGTTGATGTAATTGCCGAGTAAATAAAAACATCACGCAAAAATAGCGTGACGTTCATTATTTAGCCCATTTTCTTGAGTCAAACCGCCACCACAAAATGGCACCTCGAATCAGAAAATCACCTGCAGTAATATACCAGGCAGCCGTAATGTCATAACCCCAAACACTAATAAACAAATACACTAATGGCAGCCGTATCAGCCACACTCCCATGGTCGTAATATACATAGGCCACCGTGTGTCCCCTGCCCCTCTCAGGGCTCCCCCTAACACAAAACAGATGGCAAGTGTCGGTTGCTCCAGTACGGCAATCATCACACACAGTGTGCCCCAATGGGTGACCTGCGGATCATCAATAAACAACGTGGTCAGTTCCCTAGCAAAGATAAAAATAACTACCCCAGCAGCAGTCATACTCAACCAAGCGATTTTATTTGTTAGCCAGGCAAATTGTATGGCCCGGTGGGGCATACCTTTGCCCAAATACTGTCCAACCAGAGTCATGGACGCCACTGAAAAGCCAAAACCTGGCAAAAACGACATCGACTCAATCTGAGTGGCAATTTGGTGAGCGGCAAATTGCGTTGATCCCACACCGGCCAACATAAAGGTAAACACCATCCGACCACTTTGCATTGCTAGCTGTTCTAAGGCGGCTGGCACACTAATGTCCATAATGCGTGCAATTACCTTGCTACGAATTACCAGCACATGCCGCCAGGATAGCTGAACCTTTTGCTGACGATTAAGAACCAGCAAGACCGCTAAGGCGCCTGCCAATTGTGATACGCCCATGCCCCAGGCAGCACCATAAGGACCCATAGCCGGTAAACCGTGTCCAAAAACAAGTACATAAGCAATACCAATTGCTGCGATATTGCTAACCAGCGTGATATAAAAAGCGGTCTGTGTTTTTCCCATACCCCGCAAGGCGGCAGTACCAATAGACATAATTAAGAACAACGGTGTAAACATAAATGCAATTTTAACCAGCCCGCTAGCCAGTCCGATCACCTCTGACTCAGCCGCTGTCAAGTTTAGCACAAACTCGGCAGCAAACCAGCCGATAGCAGCTACCCCTGTCCCCAAAACCGCCCCCAGCCCGATAGCCTGGCCAATAATATTCCTGGCTTCCTGCCAGTTACCGGCCCCTGTTTCCCGGGCTACAATCGCGGCAGCACCAGTACCGGCGGCAGCAAACACCATTGCTGTGGAAAATTGCAGCATTGTCGCCAAACCAACCGCAGCCAATGACACCGCGCCAAGTCGGCCTACCATAGCTGTCAGCAGCACACCAACAGCCATAATCCCAGTGCCTTCCAAAATTACTGGCCAGACCAGTTTTATAATTTGCCGCCTCATATAGTCTACAATTGAAACAATCACTATCGCATCGTCCCCTTAGTCCCTGCAAAGAAATTAAACTAGCTATTCTATCAAGTTCTACTATTTCTGCATCCCTGAAAAATAGTCCTTTTTCTGTAGCAACTAGTGTCATTATATTGTGCTTACAGCGAAAACTGCTTATAATTAAAAATACTAAACTAAATAAAGCTGGTGAACAAATGCTAATTACCGATATCCCCGCGATTATTGCACGTGAGCTAACCGTTAAACCCCATCAGGTAACTGCTACCATAAACCTATTAGACGACAGCAATACCGTCCCGTTCATTGCCCGTTACCGCAAAGAAGCCACCGGTGAGCTTAACGAGGAACATATCCGTACCATTGAAGAACGTACTCAATATCTCCGCAATCTTATCAAACGCCAGGAGGAAATTCTTGCCAGCATTGAATCGCAGGACAAATTAACCCCTGAACTAACACAGGCTATTCAGTCAGCTACCAAGCTGCAAGAACTGGAAGACCTGTATCTGCCCTACCGGCCCAAAAAACGGACACGGGCGCAAATCGCCCGGGAAAAGGGCCTCGAACCGTTGGCAACAATAATCCTGGCTCAACAACAAACTACCGGCAATGTCCTGGACATAGCGGCCGAGTACATCAATGAAGAGCATGAAATTACTACTGCCGAGCTAGCGCTAAGCGGTGCCCAGGATATCATTGCCGAAACAGTCAGTGAGCGAGCCGATATCCGCGCCTTGCTCCGCAAAGAGCTGTGGCAAAAGGCAGAAATCGCTACTCAGCTAGTTGTAGAAGAAACAGAAGCCAAGGAGTTCTTAACCTACAAGGACTACCGCGAACCAATCAACCGCATGCCGTCCCACCGAATTTTAGCAGTCAATCGCGGGGAGACCAAAGGCACCCTCAAAGTGACCCTCGCCACCGACCAGGAAGCTAATATCCGGCTAATTGGCAACAAAGTACTTAGCGGCAACTCCATTTTCAGCCAAGCTATTACTGATGCCCTTACTGATGGCTACAAACGTTTGCTATTTCCAACACTGGAACGGGAGCTCCGTACCCTCTTGACCGAAAATGCTGAAAAGCAGGCCATCCGCGTATTTGGCCTCAATCTGCGTCCCTTATTACTGCAAGCGCCACTAGCAGGCCATACGGTAATGGGCCTTGACCCTGGCTACCGTACTGGCTGCAAACTGGCAGTGGTCAGCCCGACTGGTGCTGTGCTGGCAACCAACACACTCTACCTCACCATGAGTGAGCGTCAACGCCAGGAAGCCGCGACCAAAGTGCTGGATCTTATCCGCACTCATGAAGTTACGCTGATTTCCATTGGTAACGGCACCGCCTCCTATGAAACCGAGGAATTTGCTGCCAACCTCATCAGCACCCACAATCTGAACGTCCACTACATTATTGCCAATGAAGCCGGGGCGTCAGTATACTCAGCCTCAAAACTGGCCAAAGAAGAACTGCCTGATCTGGATGTGACTATCCGCGGCGCAGTCTCCATTGCCCGCCGTATCCAAGATCCACTGGCCGAACTAGTCAAAATTGATCCCAAATCTATTGGTGTTGGCCAATATCAGCATGATGTAAACCAGAAAGAACTCGGCGGTACTTTAACCAATGTAGTAGAATCCTGCGTTAACCATGTCGGCGTTGAACTTAATACTGCCTCCCCGGCGCTTCTTACCTACGTTGCCGGTATCAATGCCAGTGTCGCCAAAAACATTGTTGCCTACCGCACCGAGAACGGCCAATTCAAAAGCCGTAAAGAACTCTTAAAGGTCGCCCGGCTAGGTAAAGCGGCTTTTACCCAGTGTGCTGGTTTTTTACGTATTGCTCAGGCTGGTAACCCGCTGGATAACACCCCGGTTCACCCAGAGTCCTACGAACTGGCAGCAGCCATCTTAAGCAAACTAGGCTTTACGTTACAGGATTTATCAGACAAAAATAGATTGGCCGCCCTGCAGCAAGCAGCACCTGAGGCTGATGTTGCAAGCCTGGCAGGCGAATTGAATGCCGGTGAGCCGACAGTACGAGACATCCTAGCCGCCTTAGTAAAACCAGGCCGTGACCCGCGCGAGGATGTGCCACCACCCCAAACCCGAAAAAACATTGTCAAGCTCTCTGATATTACTCCTGGTACCCTGGTCAAAGGTACGGTTCACAATGTGACCGATTTTGGTGTATTTGTTGATATCGGTATCAAGATTAACGGTCTAATCCACCGCTCGGAACTGAGCCACAAGTTTTTTCGCCATCCCACCGAGGTTGTCTCAGTGGGCGATATCATCGACGTAGTCGTCATTAGTGTTGACGAAGAACGCAAGCGTATTGGCCTTAGTCTCAAACAAGTCCCTAACAAGTAGAAAAAGCCCTGTATCCGACAAGATACAGGGCTTTTTCTACAATTACCCCCGCAAAACAGTAAATGGCTCACTACTGTAGACCTGTTCTTCAATGGCTGCCTTAAGCTCATCACCCGTAGTTCTTAGCAGATAAATTTGGCCGGTGAGCCCGCTAACCAGTGTTTCCTCTTGAATTTCGCCCAAGTTTATGGCTGTACTTAGCAAACTAGCTGTAATACCGGCGTGAGCGGCAGCCACACCAGCCATTAAATCACTCACTACCATTTTGTCCACTATACCGACAATGGCCTTCCCGATTTCCATTACCTCAAGACAGGCGCTGGCTGTTTCAATTGGTAATTCGGCTGCCTGCTTAAGACCCTTTTGCACGGCCAGATTTCGCACCTTTTGTGTTTCAGTAGTTGTTGCTGATAAATCAGTGGCCGCTAGTAGTCCCTGGAGAGCTAACGCATCCCGGTCAATTAGTATCGTGAGTTCAATATGAAGTCTAGTCAGATCAGCTTGTTTAGCGCTTAAAATTTCATTATCCTCCACATGTTGGGGACTTTTCAAGGAATAGTTTACTGCCATCTCTAATAACGCTGCCGCCATGAGTCCGTATAAGGCTGCCGTACTGCCCCCGCCTGGCGGTACTACATCAGAAGCCAATTTGGCGGCAAAGTCATTGATACTTAATGCACTTAACACATCTATCGCGTCCCTTCATTTTTAGCTTGTCCATCTATATCTCCTTCTTACTCAACACTAACGATAAAATGATAATGCGGCTGTCCACCGAAATACACTTGGACTTCTATGCCCTCCAGCTCTTTACCAAGCTCTTCAGACAATCTCTCAGCCTCTGTCTCGGCAAGTTCAACGCCGTAATACAAGCTAACCACACTGCTATCGGCCCCCACCAAATACAAGGCCAGTTGCTTTAAGGCGCTGGCTATATTATCAGCCCACACGACTACACTGCCGTCAATCACTCCAATATAGGATCCTTCCGGCACAGTCTGACCGCCCACAGCCGAGTCACGCACAGACATGGTCAGGCTCCCTGACCTCACAGCTTCCTGGGCCTCAGTCATTTTCCGGATATTAGCCTCAAGCTGGCTGTCAGGGTCAAAGGCCAGGATAGCAGCAAATCCTTGCGGAATAGTAGTTGTTGGTACAATAGCCACCCGCTCACCCAATAATTTTTTGGCCTGCACTGCTGCTAGCACAATGTTTTTGTTGTTTGGCAAAATGATGTATTGTTCAGCTAGTCCATTGTGCACGGCTGTAATAAATTCTTCCACAGGCGGATTCATGGTCTGTCCGCCTGAGATAATAATATTGGCTCCGAGTTGCCGCATGATAGCACTCATGCCTTCGCCCGCAACCACGCTGATTATCGCTAGCTTATCCTTATCTTGAGCCGGGGCTTCCGGCATTGCTGACAAAACCTCTCCCAAATCAATGGTTTTGCGATGTTGATCTGCCATATTATCAATTTTGATATCATGGAGCGTCCCCCAGGCGATGGCTGATTCCAATACTGCTCCCGGGTGAGCGGTATGCATATGCACTTTTAGAATATCTTCACCTGGTGCAAGCACCAAAGATTCGCCCATTTGCTCTAACTGGCGCTTCACCTCCACCAAGCTGGCGGCAAACCGTTTAACGATAAACTCAGTGCAATACGGGTGAGCAATAGTAATATCAGCGGTAATACCCGGCACAGTCAACGTACGGCCAAAATCGGCCTCAGGCCCGCTAAACCTGCCTTCCAGTCCCTCCAGACAACCAGTCAGAAAAACAATCAGTCCTTGACCGCCAGCATCTACCACGCCAGCTGCCTTCAGCGCCGGCAGCAATTCCGGAGTCCTTCTCAACTCTTCACCGCCGGCATTAATTGCCGCTGTCAGGATATCAGAAAAGGTCGCATGATCCCGAACTGCTCGATAGGTGCCTTTGGCAATTCCCTTGGCAACAGTCAAGATAGTGCCTTCTACCGGCCTGGCAACAGCACGATAGGCATATAGCACCCCATATTGAAAGGCTTTGCCGACTTCAGCAGAGGTGGCCGTGTCTTTACCTGATAGTCCTCTAGCAATACCACGCAGCAATTGTGACAAAATAACACCAGAATTACCTCTGGCTCCCATAATAGCGCTGTCAGCCCCCCGGCGAGCCAAAGAACCAATCCCCTCATCTGGGGCTTCTGTCACGGCTTTGGCTACTGCCCCCAGCGTAAGCAGCATATTGGTTCCGGTATCGCCATCAGGAACAGGAAAGACATTCAGACCATTAATATATTCGTGTTTACGCATAAATGCACTATAAGCCCCGGTAATCATCCGGCGAAAATCTTTGCCGTTAATTACTTCGACCCTTGGCTGCATACTAGTATCCCCTTCCACAGTTCTTATACCTTGCTTTGAAAAATCAGTCCAATAACCCCGGGGCCCAAATGAGCGCCCAATACTGACCCCAGTGCAGATCTCGATACAGGAATATCAGGATAGCGCTGGCGAATGGATGTCAGCATTTCTTCGACCACAGCCGGCTCATCCTCATATACTACGCCAATATACGCCAGACTATCCTCTTTAGAAAGTTCCTCCAGCATACGAGATATGGCGCGTGACTGTGTGCGCACCTTATCAAGCACCTGCACCTTTGCTTCCCGTAGCGTAAGAATTGGCTTAATTCGCAATATAGAACCAACCAAAGCCGCCGCCCCGCCAATGCGCCCACCCTTACGCAAATATTCCAGTGAGTCAACAATAAATAAAGTGCGGGTGGCAGCTGCCATGCGCTGCAGATATTCGGCAATTGCTCCAGCTGACTCACCGGCTGCTGCCATAGCTAGCGCCGCCTCTGCCATTTTTATAGCGCCAATAGCACCAGTACAAGAGTCAATAACATAGATTTCCCGGCCTTTAAAGTCTTTATTAGCTACCGCTCTGGCCCCATTAACGGTACCACTTAACCCGCCCGCAAGACAAATCACAATAACCGGATGACCTTCAGCTGCTGGCGCAAAAGCTTGAACAAATTCACCAGGCGCGGGTTGTGAAGTTTGGGGATGTACCCCTTTCTCCCTAGCCAGCCGGAACAGTTCTGCAGTAGTTAACTCCGGTTCGTTCCACTCGTCCTTACCAAGAATAATCTGTAAGGGCACAACACGGAGATTGGCATGAGCTGTCAGCATTTCTTCTGGGACATTGGCCGTACTGTCAATCACTATCTGTATATCAATAATGTACACAACCCCTCTCCTACTCCTTTAACCTATATCTTACCAAATAATCTAGTGCAAATACACAAAAATATTGTTATGCCTTTTCGTTCAAAATTACAGCAAATCCCTAAATCTTACCGGGACTGACAGGAAGTCGGATATTAACGGCGAAACTAAATATTATTATACTATTTATGAAGGAGTAGCTATGAACAAACAACTCCTCTTTGCATTAGACATCGGAACCCGCAGCGTTGTCGGCCTTGTCGGCGAAATGGAAAATGGCCTAATAAAACTAGTAGCATCAGACCGGGAAGAACATCATACCCGTGCCATGCTTGACGGCCAAATTCACGATGTTCAGGAGGTAGCAGAAGTACTAGCGTCTGTCAAAACGCGACTGGAAGCCACTACTGGTGCGCTAACCAAGGTAGCCGTAGCTGCCGCCGGGCGCGCTCTGTGCACACTCAAAATCTCAGCAACTCTTGACACAGCATCACACGGAGCTCTTACTACAGAGGATGAGCGCTCACTTGAGCTCGCTGCCATTCAAGCAGCCCAAGCTGAGCTGGCTACCTCAGGCGCTGTCCCTCAGCCGTCCGACTATTACTGTGTCGGTTATAGTGTCATTAGCTTCAGCTTAGACGGTACCCGTATAAAAAGTCTGGTCGGCCAGCGGGGAAAACACTCTGCCATTGAAGCCATTGCTACCTTTTTGCCGCGGCAGGTTATTGACTCTCTGCAGTCAGCCCTTCAAACTGTGGGATTGGAAATGTCCACCCTAACACTGGAACCTATTGCCGCTATTAATGTACTTATTCCCACTACCATGCGCCATCTTAATCTGGTGCTTATTGATGTTGGTGCCGGTACCTCTGATGTTGCCATTACCCGTGACGGCTCTGTCATTGCCTATGGCATGGTACCTTTTGCCGGTGATGAAATCACTGAAGCCATATCACAGCAGTACCTGCTTGATTTTAATGTTGCGGAAACAGTCAAACGCCAATCAGGTGGTAAAAATAAAAAAATTTCTTTTACCGATGTATTAGGTATGTCGCAAAAGGTTTCCGCTAAAGACATTGTTGCAGCCATGACACCTAAGGTAGGAGAACTTGCGCAGGCTCTTGCCGCAGAAATACTTGCACTCAATAATGAACGTCCGCAAGCGGTATTATTGGTTGGCGGCGGCGCGCTCACGCCACTATTGCCTGAGGCCTTAGCACAAGCGCTTGATATTCCAGCTGCTAAGGTAGCCATTCGTTGTCCTGATTCGATTGAAGGCATTATCGGCATACCGAAAACACTTTGCACCCCGGATTCAGTAACACCACTAGGAATTTTGAAGCTGGCTGGTGGACGCATGCTTAACTTTATTAATATTACGCTAAATGAACGGACAATCCGCTTATTTAATTTAAGCCGGTTAACAGTAGCCGATGCTTTGCTTGCTGCCGGAATTGACATCCGGGCATTACGCGGCCGCCCCGGCATGGGCTTGACCATTTCCGTCAATGGCAAAACCCGATTTATTGCCGGTAGTCATGGTAATCCTGGCGAAATTCTAAAGAACGGCCAGCCCGCCAAGTTGAACGATGCGCTACATGACCAAGATACGCTTGTGGTAAACCTCGGTACGAATGGAACAGCACCAGAACCACTCCTGAAAGATATCGCAGCTGCGCCTGAGTCATTACCAATTACCATTGATGGCAAGAACTATCTGCTAGAGCAGCCAATAACAGTAAACGGAACTCCCGCCGCCCCGAACACTATACTATGTGACCGTGACCAGATTTGCGTTAATCCTAAGCTCACACTCAAGCAGGCTCTACAACAACTAGCGCTTGAGCCCGCCCCTGCCGAATATGTCTATCAGGTTAATGGATCCGAGCGCTCGTATACTATCTGGCCCCAGTATACCATTAATAACGTCTTGGCAGCCCCTGATACGCTGCTAGCGTCTGGCAATACCATTGAAATACTTAAGTTGCCACCGCCAACGTTGGCAGACGTCCTGGGAATTAACAGCCAGGACAGTAGCAGCGACATTAAGGTTCTATTTAACGGTACGCCTTGCACTATCCCTACTCACCGTCACACTGTGCTGGTAGATGGACACCTGGCAGATATCAGCCTGCCTGCCATTTCCGGCAGCGCTATTGATTTTACTACTTCAGACCTCCAGCCACTTATCAGTGATGTGCTCCTGGCTGCCGATTTTGATCCCCTTAGCCTGCCAGTTACCGCCAGCGTAAATGTGCTCTTAAATGGCCTGGCCACAGAATTTACTGCCATCGTCAAAAACGGTGATAGTGTAACCATCCAAATAATTGAAAAATAACAAAAATTGCCACGCTACGCTCGCAATGGCATTGAGTAAACGATTACTCCAGTCAGTCATTGCAGGCTTTAGTGTGGCATTCTATTTTTCACTTATTAAATTAAAATACCACGCATTGATTGCGTCCCTGCCGTTTGGCACGGTACAAAGCACTGTCAGCTTTACTGAAGGCATCTTGACAGGCTACATTCGGACTTTTACGCGCTACCCCGATACTAATGGTAATTTTAACACGTCCCCCTTTATGAACGAAATCGCAATTGGCCACTTGAAAGCGCAGCCTTTCGGCGATTTTTAGACCTAAGTCAAGAGAAGTACTCGGCAATACCAGTGCAAATTCCTCACCACCATAGCGAAAAGCCATGTCCTTGCTTCGAATACTCATTTTTAACATCCTGCCGACCATTTCCAAGACCTGATCACCAAATAAGTGGCCATAAGCATCATTTAATTTTTTAAAATGGTCAATGTCAACAATCAGTAAGATATATTGCGAAATGTCGGCTGTCTTTTCCAGATATGCCCGGTGATTTAACAAGCCTGTGAGCTGATCCGTATGCGCTAACTCATAATGGTGCGCATTTTCCCGCATAAGTTCGGCAATCTGTCCTTGGTTTTCACATTGTGTTTCTACCACATTACACATATAAACAGCTGTTCCGGATAGCAGTGCAAAACTAATTACATTGAATGCTACATCAAGCCAAAAATCTGCTGCCATAGCATGAGTTGCAAAGAGCTGAGCAGTCACATAAACAAATGCAATAACCAGCGTCAAACGCATAGCCTGATCGCGTCCCACCATGAGCACCATCCGCACTAACAACAAATGATATAAGATATTGCTGTAAACAGCTCCAACTGCAGTAAGTCCCGCGCACAGCACTAAATTGATAACCAAATCACCCAGTTGCGGCTTAGCCTGACGCCAACATAAGAGCATGTTATAAAGAATGTATAGACTAGCTAAACCGGTAATCACCAGCCACTGCGGCCCTTGATTAAGCACGGCGGCTGTCAGAGAAAACAACACTGCAATAGCGCCCATTCGCCTGATAATCAGCTGTAGTTGTGTGGCAGGATCGCCCCATATTTTTATCATATCCCTACCATTGCTTGCACTCATGTTATTCAAACTCCTTTAAACACTAGGAGGAAATGTATTTTTCTTGTACAATAATATCATATTTTCAGAATAAAAAGTAAGTTTTTCTTCGACTTATACCTTGTAAAAAATTCCGCAAATCTTGTCAAGTTTCTATAAAATATTCTATAAAAAAACAAAACAATCCCTGCAAAAATTATACACAGGGATTGTTTCTTGTATTTTATTGTTTGCTGACGTATTCAGCCACTTTTTTAAAGGCATTGCCACTGGCGTAAATTGTCGCATTGATATCCTCTTGGGTATGAGCAGCAGACATAAATGAAGCCTCAAACTGAGAGGGGGCAAAATAAATTCCTTGCTCCAGCATAGCGTGAAAGTAGATGTTAAACGCAGTTGTATCTGAACGTTTGGCACTTGCATAGTCGTAAACAGGCTGCTCACTAAAAAACAGACCAAACATCGAACCCGCTTGGTGAAATTGATAGCCAAAGCCAAACTCCTTAGCTTTAGCCTCAATACCAGCACATAGCACCGCTGTTTTGGTTGTGATTTTTTCGTAGAAGTCAGCAGCCTGTGTCACTAACTGCAAAGTGGCAAGTCCGGCCGTCATCGCTAGTGGGTTACCGCTTAGTGTACCCGCTTGATATACCGGACCGGCCGGTGCAATCAGTTCCATGATATCCCGCCGTCCACCATAGGCACCCACAGGCAGGCCACCGCCAATTACCTTACCCAGACAGGTAAGATCGGGAGTAATATTATAGACTTCCTGCGCCCCCCCATAAGCTACCCGGAAACCAGACATGACTTCATCGAAAATCAGCAGTGCACCATACTGTTCGGTAATGGCACGTACCTTGTCCAGATACTCAGGTTTTGGCAATACCAGTCCCATATTGCCAGGTACTGGTTCGATAATAACTGCCGCAATTTCTTCCCCTTGTTGTTCAAATAGCTTACTTAATTCTTGAGCATCATTATAATCAACCGTTATCGTATTACTGGCAATACCTTCCGGTACACCAGGGCTGTCAGGCACACCTAAGGTAGTTGCCCCTGAACCGGCCTTAACCAGCAGACTATCATGATGACCATGATAACAACCGGCGAACTTGACAATCTTATTCCGCTTGGTATATGCTCTGGCCACTCTCAGGACGCTCATTGTGGCCTCTGTACCTGAATTAACAAAACGGACAAGATCCATGGAAGGAATGGCTTCCGTAATCAACCTAGCAAGTTCGGTCTCCAGGAGTGTAGGAGCGCCATAACTGGTGCCGCGTTCCAAGGCAACGCGTAGCTCAGCTGTCACCTCCGGATGGGCATGTCCCAAAATCATGGGACCCCATGAACCTACATAATCAATATACTCATTACCATCAATATCAAAAATATGACTACCGTTTGCTCTGGCAATAAAGGGTGGCGTACCGCCAACACCCCGGAACGAACGAACCGGACTGTTGACACCGCCAGGAATATATCGTTTGGCTTCTGCAAAAGCAGTTGCTGCTTTATTCAATGTAAATGTCATATTGGAAATCTCCCTTCGGGTTCTTATAGCCATTTTACAGCATCAAGCGCATGATAGGTAATAATAATATCAGCACCAGCGCGTTTCATACTTGTTAATGTTTCGATAACCATGCGCGGTTCGTCAATCCATCCCTGGGCGGCAGCGGCCTTAACCATGGCATACTCACCGCTGACATTGTACGCAGCCACCGGCAGTAAAAACTCATCCTTAACCTGGCGAACAATATCCAGATAGGCCAAGGCAGGCTTAACCATCACAATGTCCGCACCTTCCTCAATATCAAGCGCTACTTCTCGCAGCGCTTCGCGGGAATTGGCCGGATCCATCTGGTAAGATCGGCGATCCCCAAACTGCGGTGCCGAATCAGCGGCCTCGCGGAAAG
This sequence comes from Sporomusa silvacetica DSM 10669, assembly GCF_002257705.1. Lineage (GTDB taxonomy): Bacteria > Bacillota > Negativicutes > Sporomusales > Sporomusaceae > Sporomusa > Sporomusa silvacetica. The sequence continues at coordinate 7,224 of NZ_LSLK01000050.1, read as the reverse complement.
GCCCATAATAGGCAGAAGCATACTTGGCTGCGTAAGACATAATACTGACATCACTGTAACCCGAGTCATCCAGTAATGCCCGGATAGCCGCTACCCTGCCGTCCATCATATCGGCCGGAGCCACCATATCAGCCCCGGCTTTAGCATGACTAAGCGCCACTTGGGCAAGCAGTGGCAATGTTGAATCATTATCCACCTTATCACCATGCAAAAGGCCGCAATGTCCATGGCTGGCGTATTGGCACAAACAGACATCACTGATAATAACCAGTTCAGGTACTGCCTGCTTAATGGCGGTAATAGCCTGCTGCACCGGGCTGCTCATGTCCCAGGCACTGCTGCCGCGCTCATCCTTGTACTCAGGCAAACCAAACACCAGCACCGCCGGGATGCCTAAGTCATATGTTTCCCGCGCCAGTTCGACGGCCTTGTCAGACGACAAATGGAAATTTCCTGGCAAGGAAGAAATTTCTTTTTTAACATTGGTGCCAGGCACAACAAACAAAGGATAGACTAGGTTGGCCGGCATTAACACCGTCTCCCTCACCATATTGCGAATACCGCCGGTAGCCCTCAGCCGCCGGGGGCGATAAATCATCGACATAGTTATTCCCCCTCGTACAATGCTGTAATAGCTGCTATTAAACCCTTAATGGTATATTCTTCGGCAATGACATCAGGCTTAATGCCATGAGCCATACAGGTCTCTGCAGTAATAGGACCAATGCAGGCTACCTTGGCTTTGGCAACAAGCTGCGCTCCATTTTTCCCTAACAAATCTAATAAATTAGTCACCGTTGACGAACTTGTAAAGGTAACCAGCTCAATGGCACCTTGACCCAGTTTAGCGGCTAACTCCTGTCCGTTGGTATCACCAGCAACTGTACGATAGGCAGGCGCAACCTTCACATCAGCTCCTAACTCTGTCAGTTTCGCCGGCAGAACGTCCCTCGCCACCAAAGCGCGGGGAATCAGTATTTTCATGCCAGGTTTTATATAATCTGCTAATGCCTCAACAATACCTTCGGCCCTAAACTCAGCAGGAACAATATCGGCAGTAATACCAAAACTTTTTAGCTTGCCAGCCGTTTGCGAACCAATGGCAGCCACCTTGGCGGCAATAGCCCTCGTATCCAGCCCGGCAGCAGCCATCCGCTCAAAGAAATACTCTACGCCGTTAGCACTGGTAAAAATCAGCCATTGATATTCCTTAAGGTGAGTAATGGCGTCATCAAGCTCTCCGTAGCTTTCAGGCGGCACAATCTTAATAGCCGGTGCCTCAATACAGTCAGCACCTAGTTTTGCCAGGCCATCTGTCAGAACACTGGCCTGCTCACGGGCCCGGGTAACCAGTACCTTTTTCCCAAACAGCAGTTTATTATCAAACCACGCCAGTTGCTCGCGTAATGAGACGACATGGCCAACAATAAAAATAGCTGGTGGCTTTAAGCCCCTGGCAACAACATCCTGAGCCGCCTGACCAACTGTTGTCACCAGCACTTCCTGTTCCGGTTTAGTGCCCCAGCGAATGACAGCAGCCGGCGTATCAGCCGGACGTCCGTGTTCAATCAGCTTACTTGTAATATGGGGTAAATTTTCCACTCCCATGAGAAATACCAGCGTATCCACTGCGGTAGCCAATTTGTCCCATTTCATCGTAGATTCTGTCTTAGTAGGGTCCTCGTGCCCGGTAATAACAGCAAAAGAAGTTGCAATTCCCCGATGGGTTACAGGAATACCGGCATAGGCCGGTACAGATATCGCGGAAGTAATTCCAGGAACAATCTCAAACGGGATCTCATACTCTACTAATTTTATTGCTTCTTCGCCACCGCGACCGAAGACAAACGGATCGCCGCCCTTTAGCCGAACAACCACCTTATTTTCTAATGCTTTATCTACCAGCAACTGGTTAATGTCCTCCTGGCGCATAGTATGATCGCTGGAGGCTTTTCCCACATAAATAAGTTCAACATTGGACCGGGCATGATCCAGCAACCGATCATCAGCCAGCCGGTCGTACACGATAGTATCGGCTTGTTTAATGCACTCTATTGCTTTCAGACTAATCAGTCCGTAATCTCCAGGACCGGCGCCAACTAAGTAGACAATTCCCTGCTTCATAGCATCCTCCCTTAAACCCATCTATTACTGGTTTTCAAATAACTTTGCCAATATTTCACGTCCGCCATTACCCAGCATACGTACAGCCAGTGTTTGTCCCAGTGTGGCTGCTGCTGCCGGACTGCCAGCGATAGTATCCCGAATAGCTTCTTTGCCATCAGGCGACATAATAACAGCGTTAAGGCTAAGCTGACCGCCTGGGTCAAGCTGAGCATAAACACCAATAGGTACTTGACAGCCGCCCTCCACCTCAGCCAAAAAGGTACGCTCGGCCAGTGTGGCCTGGCGGGTTGGCTCGTGGTTTAGAAATGCCAGCATAGCCAGTGTCTCAGCGTCATTTTCTCTTGCTTCAATGGCTAATGCCCCTTGCCCGACGGCAGGTAGACAAGTCGATTGCGGCAATACCTGGGTAATATGTTCAGCCCACCCCAAGCGTCTCAGACCGGCAACTGCCAACAAGATGGCATCCAGTTTTTCTGTTATCAGTTTTTTTAACCTAGTATCCAGGTTTCCGCGCAAATCAACAATGGTAAGATCGGGGCGGACATTCAATAACTGAGCTTTGCGCCGCAGGCTGGAAGTACCGACTTTGGCATTAACCGGCAGCTTATCCAGTGTTTTATATTCCGGACTGATTAAGGCATCCCCCGGATCAACTCGTTCAGTCACGGCTGCCAGTAGTAAACCTTCTGGCAATTGGGTCGGCATATCTTTAAGGCTATGCACAGCCAGATCAATTTCTCCGCTTAGCATGGCAACTTCCAGTTCCTTGGTGAATAAACCCTTGCCGCCAATTTTAGCCAGCGGTACATCCAGGATTTTATCTCCTGTTGTTACCATGTTTTTTAATTCAATCACTACATCGGGGTAGTGCTCCCGTAAACAAGCGGCTATATGATTAGCCTGCCACAAAGCCAGCTTACTGCCGCGCGTACCGATGACAAGTTTTTGTTTCACTGTCTCGTTCCTCTCCCAGCTGATCTTCCCGCTTTATTTCCAATCCAATATCAAGCTTAAACATCTTACGAAGTGCATCTTTGTAATAATACTCCTTGTCTGTACCGGCTGCTTCATTCAGCCGAACAATGGGGTCGCGGAGCAGTTTTCTCACAATCATCTTCGACATATTTTCAAATATCCGCCGTTCTTCCGGTGTAACTTCCGGCAGCTTGGCCAAAGCCCGCTTTATTTCACGCTGACGAATACGTTCGGCTTTATCTGTTAACTGAGCCAGCATCGGCTGGTAGGACAAATAACGAAAACGGTCAATAATCTCAGCCATTTCCTCATCAATCAGTTTTTCAGCTTCTGCAGCTTCCTGTTCCCGTTCCCGCATATTGGACTCAACCACAGCCTCTAAATCATCAATATTATAGAGAGTAACGCCCGCAATAGCTCCTACCTCAGGCTCAATATCCCGTGGTACGGCAATATCAATGAAGAAAATCGGGCGTCCCTGCCGTTTGGGCATCAGGTGAGCCACATCCCAGGTCTGAATAATATAGTGCGGTGCTCCTGTGGAGGTAATCACAATATCAGCATCAACCGCACATTTCAAAAAATCCTCAAAAGGCACTGCAACACCCCGGAACTTGTCTGCCAAAGCCTCGGCCCGGCTAAAGTTACGGTTAGAAACAAACACAGTCTTAACACCGTTGGCCACCAAATGGCGTGCCGTCAACTCGCTCATCTCGCCAGCACCTAGCACCAATACATTGGAGGCGGATAAGTCGCCCAGTACCTTCTTGGCTAGCTCCACTGCGGCATAACTGACAGAGACCGCATTATAGGCAATCCGGGTGGTAGTTCGCACCCTTTTCCCGACAGCAATAGCCCTGTTAAACAGTGTATTTAAGACAGTCTTAGTGGTCCCTGCGATCCGAGCAATGGCGTAGGCTGATTTTACCTGACTGAGAATCTGCCCCTCACCCAGCACCAGTGAATCAAGGCTGGCACTTACTCTAAATAGATGCCTGATACATTCCTCTTGCTGAAAATAAAATAGATAATCATAATTTGTCTCAGCTAACACGTTGGGTGCCATATAGTCAAGGAAATCCTGCATAACCGTCAAAGCATCATCGGCATCTTCTACAACCGCATACATTTCAGTCCGGTTGCAGGTAGACAAAATAACGCATTCCCGAATATCATCATATTCATAAATACGCTTATAGGCTGCTTTGATTTGTTCTTCTGAAAAAGAGAAACACTCCCGGACTTCTACCGGGGCCGTTCTATGATTCAGGCCCAATACAACAAGCTGCATTTCGTATTCTCTCCTCTGCCTCGCTAAACTTGCCTTGTTTTAGCAAATCAAGCGTCTCCTGATCAATGGTTTCACGCCAAAATTTTTCCCGATCCTTAGCTGTTGTCAAACGTTCCTTCATTTCTGCTCTAAGCTTGGCAAGCAGCGTCAGATAATGGCCATATTCCGGTCCGTACCTTGCGGCAAGCTCTTCCCGCAGCCGCCTTGAGAGGGCCGGACTACCACCGCCGGTCGAAATCGTAAGCAATAAATCCCCATGGGCAACATGGGCTGGCACATAAAAATCAGATAAATCAGGCGCATCGGCAATAGTAACCAAAGCTCCTGCTGCCTGGGCTTCTGCCGCTGCCTGACGGTTTATTTCCGGCTCATTCGTGGCGCAGAACACCAAAAAAAAATTATGTAAATCTCCGGTCTGATAGGTACGCGGTATCCATGCCAAGCGACCAGTTTCCTGCAAGTCGCTAAGCCCTGGTGTCAGCGCCGGGCTAAATACGCTTATCTCGGCACCGGCCGCCAAAAGTGCCATTACTTTGCGCTCAGCTACCGCACCGCCGCCGATAACACCACACCGTCGTCCGGTCAATTTGAGATTAATAGGGTATAATTCCATTTGTTTCACGTCCTGGACAAGCTAGTAACTACAAATATTTTACCATAATTCGCTGCCAAAAGGTAATTTTCCTTTATCGAACCAATAGTTTAGGATAAATATATTCACTTTAATCGGTTCTCGTCGCCGGCGGCAGCGGTTTGACGGGTAGAGCAAAATAAGCTTCCAATATGCGGCGAGTGACAGGCGCAGCTGCCATTGAGCCCTCGCCACCATCTTCAATAAAGACTGACATAGCAATCTCAGGATTTTCTGCCGGTGCATAACAAACAAACCAGGAATGGGTCGTACCGCGCCCGGTTTCGGCTGAGCCAGATTTCCCGGCCACCGTTTTGGGGAAACCGCTAAAAACCGAAGCCCCTGTACCCTTAGTTGTAACTGCAAGCATACCCTGCCGAATAGTCTCCCACACTTCAGGTCTGAGATACACGTTCCTGATAACCTCAGGCTCAATTTTTTGGGCAATATTTCCTTCTATTGTCAGCACTTTGTCTACAAGGATCGGCTTGTAAACAATACCACCAGTGGCAACTGTCATGGCCAGCATGGCTTGTTGCAAGGGGGTTGCCAGGTAATAGCCTTGACCGATCGCAGCAATCAGAGTTTCGCCCGGATACCAGATTTCAGCGTAATTAGCCTGCTTCCACTCAGTAGTTGGAACCAGCCCCTTTTCTTCACCTGCAAGCTTAACGCCTGTGGTTTGTCCATAACCAAAGGTCAGTGCATAGGAGGCTAACGTATCCACCCCCAGGCGGTTGCCTAATTCATAAAATACCGGATCACTCGACCAGGCCAAACCATCGACAATATTCAGTTTCCCCAGTCCCTTGGTATTCCAGCCATAAAAACTCCAGCCGCTTAGGACATATACCCCTTTATCATCAAATATCTCTTGTGTTGTTGTTGCATTCGTCTCCAGAGCGGCCGCAGCTGTAATAATTTTGAATACCGAGGCAGGTGGATAGGCGTTTTGGATAGTGCGGTTAGTGAGAGGATTGTTTGGATTAGTGATAAGTTGGTTCCAATCCTTATTGCTAATGCCGCCGGCAAACCGATTAGGGTCAAAGGCGGGATTACTAGCCATAACTAATACGCCGCCTGTTTTGACATCAAGCACAACAACGGCCCCGCCTTTGGCTGGCGCACCTATTTTCCGGCTTTCTGCCACTTGCACTGCCAGTGCCTCTTCAGCTGCTTTCTGCAGGTTGCCGTCAAGGGTTAGCACTAGACTCTGCCCTGGTATTGCTGGACGATCACCTAGTGGTTGTACATCTTCCCCTACAGCATTGACCTCAATCTGCCGGGCACCGTCTTTACCTCTCAGAATAGATTCCCATTCTCCCTCCAAGCCGTCTTTACCAATTAGATCATTTGGATGATAGCCTTGCCTTTTACGCTCTGCATATTCTTGCTGATCAATATAACCAATAAAGCCCAGCGCATGGGCCGCCAGTTCATTATACACATAGTGTCTGACAGGAATGGCCTCAATGACTACGCCTGGCAGATAAGACTGACGCTCCTCGACTTTTGCAATCGTTGCCGCATCGGCATCCCGCTTAATAGGTATCGGCGTATAAGGAAAATCCACACTGCTCTGCAGCAATTGCCGAATCTCCTCTGCAGCTACTCCGGTAAGAGCAGCTAGTAACAATGTATTCTCTGGTGAATTGTTATATTCGTTAGGAATAATAGATACTGCAAAACTTGGTCTATTGGTCACAATGACTGCACCATTTCTGTCATACATTGTGCCGCGCGGTGCCAGCGCATTAATCTGTCTGGTACGGTTCTGGTCCGCGATTTTCTTATATTGGGCACCCTGAAACAGTTGCATCCATACTAATCGAAAAGTAAGTACACCGATTATACCAATAACAATCATGGCTAATATCCTAATGCGCCGGTTTCTTTCCCACATATGGCTGTCACCTTTTCCTCAATGACAAATTTACTACATAGTATCCCATAAATAGATAAAGAAAACACAACTTTCGCCAATCTTAGCCATGGCGGGCTATTGTAAGAAAATTAAGAAAAACCGCTAACGCGGTTCTTTGTCTTACATTGAGTCAATGGAATACAAGGTGCGGGGTTTTACTTTTGGCATTGCCCCAAAAGTAACAAAAGGTCTAGGCCCCAAGCCTCCAAAAGCTGAAAAGCCGGGCGATATTCCTAAAATCCGTAAACTCGCTACGTGAACTGGTACCCTAAATTA
>NZ_LSLK01000049.1 GCF_002257705.1 Sporomusa silvacetica DSM 10669 | reverse complement strand
ATCATGACGCCCATGGAATTCCACGAACAGTACGCGAAAGCTGCATAAAAATTGCTGCCCACCATATCGGCAGGCAGCAATCCACTTCTTCTATTTTTTCTTTGTCCTCTTGACGGGTAGCACAGCATATTCAAGGAAACGGCTTTGTTTTTATATAAAATCCTTTGCGTATGAAATAGGAGATTAGCTTGGCATTGGGGGTTATTATACAGTCATTAGGAAAAGCTCTTCAATAACCTCTGCCAGTTTGCGCGCAATTGGTGAAAGGCCGTCCGCATCACAAACGGTGTTTCTTCGCAGGGCCTGGGTAGTGGTAATTGGCGCTTGGGTAGTCGCCAGACGAGCCAAAAGCATATGTCTTCTTACAGTTGTAATTGACCAAAGTATGGGTACTTTGGCGCCGCCGGACAGATTTATTAGGGTGCCTGCTGATGGGCTTTCCGTGATGCGATTGATGCTGGTGATGGCATGTAAGTTTATACAACCGGTAGTGATATCGCCTGCTATGCGCGGTTTGCGGATTTTTACCGGGAAGAGGACAAGGCGTGGCGTAATTGGTAGAGGCTGCAGATTAGATTGGTGAGTGGCATCGGTTATGATTTTTTTCAATGAGCTAAGATCGATTGCTTGATTGGAGGCCAACCGGCGGAGGATTGTTCGTATACGCACTCCAGTTGTTATGCGTTCCCCCTCGGTAGTTAGAATAACGGTGCTATCACCTTCAGAAGTGTAACATGGCAGTATGGCAGCGATAAGATGAGGTGCTGGAAGTTGCTCAATCATGATCGGCTGCAACTCCTTTTTAATTAAATTTCGGAACACCCTGTTCCGATGTTATTATAACTATATCTAAATGAGTAAAACCGTTACCAATGGAACTTTAGCGTGAGCCTGGATATAGCCCCATTAGAATGGACTGGGTTTTATGAATATGTCAAAACGGAAAGAGCCCAGAATCTCTTGATAGGCGTAAGGCGACGCATCTGGTAGTTGTTAACTGGCAGGCGCACCTTCTGTTTGACGGGAAAACATATCAAACTTCCATTTGTCTTGTTGGCTACCCCATGATGTATCATGGGTTTTGCAAATCCCGTCAACGACATTTTTGCGGTATAATTTTCGAGACCATACACTTTTTTACTAAAAATTGTCAAATTGTTCACCCTCTCTAGATTATTTCGACTCTATATTTTACATGATAACTGATACAAAACTAATTATTTCAATGATAACAGATATAAAATGAATATACATTGATGTTTTTGTTTGTTTTATATCGTTTATTATCAGGTAATACTGTATGTTTCTATATCGATTTTATTATTCCTGCTAAATTTTAGAAAAAAATATATTTTTTTCCAAATTTCTATAAAAAGCTAATTATTAATGAGATTTTCCGATATATTTGTCAGTCCCTTCCACCTCTCCAACAAATAAAAATGAAGGGGGCATGCTGAAACTTTACGTTTTAACACGGCCCCCTCATTATTGCACAAATTCAATCACCCCTAGAATTTGTGGCTAAAACCAATGCCGATACCGTCAATGGTAGACAGATTGTCTTGTTTGTACGATTTGTAACCGACATGGAGTGAAGTCTGGTAATCCATGTTCAACTGCACGCCTGCTTGCCATTCATTGGCAAAGTCACTGTGGGTTGCCGAGAGATAACCATCAAGTTTGCGAGTCAGCTTGACATTGGCGCCAATGCCGCAAAAAAGCCTGTCAGTACCTTCCGTGTAATTTCTATTGCCGGCGATCAAGCGAACGTGATTATCCAACTTATACTGGACATAGGCGTCAAACGTGTCACCATCAGGAAAATCCGGTGGTAACATGTTTACTTCAAAACCCAGGACTACTTTAGGTGCTAGTGCGTGTTCCAGGTAGAAAGAGTGATCCTTTTGTTTGTTGCTATCCAGGTAGTAATAGTTATAGCCAACAACAGTCTGCCCGTCCTGTAAGTCGGTAATAGGTGCAGCAAAAGCAGTACTGGCAGTAAGCATAGTAGCGGCAATAATCGTTAAAATTTTCTTGTTCATGAGAGTTTCCTCCTATCTTATCCAGATGGAAAGTATAACTTTCCCTGGATTGAACGACTAAGGCTTCTGCCGGCGTCCTAAAGGACTTGGCACAAGCCAAGTCTTATCTTATCCAGATGGAAAGTATAACTTTCCCTGGATTTGAACGACTAAGGCTTCTGCCGGCGTCCTAAAGGACTTGGCACAAGCCAAGTCTTATCTTATCCAGATGGAAAGTATAACTTTCCCTGGATTGAACGACTAAGGCTTCTGTCGGCGTCCTGAAGGACTTGCCACAAGCCAAGTCTTTTCTTATCCAGATGGAAAGTATAACTTTCCCTGGATTGAACGACTAAGGCTTCTGTCGGCGTCCTGAAGGACTTGCCACAAGCCAAGTCTTATCTTATCCAGATGGAAAGTATAACTTTCCCTGGATTGAACGACTAAGGCTTCTGTCGGCGTCCTGAAGGACTTGCCACAAGCCAAGTCTTATCTTATCCAGATGGAAAGTATAACTTTCCCTGGATTGAACGACTAAGGCTTCTGTCGGCGTCCTGAAGGACTTGCCACAAGCCAAGTCTTTTCTTATATAGTACCACCCAATATCCGAATACTATTTCTCGCATTTTCAACAAACTGGATATCTTGCGGTGCTGCATTGGCAATAAAACTGCGATAGGTATCAATTGCCTTTTGATATAATCGCTGTTCTTCATAGGCCTGACCTTTGTTAAAATAAGGCTTGGCATATTTAGGATCTAGTTTGATTGCGGCATCAAAATCGGTAATGGCCAAAGCATATTGTTCTTGCTTTAGATAAATCCAGCCGCGATCCAGATAAGCGGAGGCATACTTCGGATTAAGCTCAACCGCTTTATTAAAATCGTTAATGGCCAAATCTTTTTGCTGGTTAAATAAATAGGCTTCACCGCGTCTTAAATAGGCCACTGCGTCCCGGGGATCTTCTGCAATAATTTTAGTCATTTTCGTTATTGTTAGGTCCTGGCTGTCCTGATTAGCTGCAAAGGCCACTGCAATATTGCAAAATATAAACATACTTAGTAAGCAAACTAACAGTCGTTTCAAGTATATTCCTCCTATCGATAACGTAATTAAGGACGGTTTGCCGGCTTATTTGCTGTTCTTTGCATTCAGCAGCTGTTTAATTTGCTCTTGCAGTTGTTTAATTTGCGCTTGCTGTTGGTCTTGCTGCTTTTGGGTTTGATCCTGCTGTTGTTTAACTTGATCTTGCAGTTGCTGGATTGTTGCCTGCAGAGTTGTTACACTGCTGTTATCGTCAGCGGCGGCGGCTGCCGTTTTGCCGGAATACTTCAGTTTCCAGGCAACTCCCAGCCGTCCCATTTTTTCGCTGCCGCAGGTGGCCATACCAAGATTCAGCATCAGCGATTCGCTGGGATAGTAACTCGCCCCTAAGGCCACTGCGCGCTTGTTGTGGTAGCCGCCGCTGCTGGCGAGCAGCTGGAGGGGCGCTTTGGGGTCATAAGGCATCGGCGTCAGTCCACTGATCGCCGCCGCCAGGGCGCCCACCTTATTGAGCCGTTGGTTAGTGCTCTCCAGTTGCCGCACATTTACCGCGTCGGTGTCCTCAGTACCGTCGGCGACATTGGTGATCTGCCGTTCACTTCCAGCCGTACCGACTGATACAGTGTTGGCCCGGTTAGCGACGGAACCGTAGCCCAGAGCAACACTGTTGGTGGCGTTGGCACTAGCTTCCGCTCCGATGGCTGTGCTGGAATTACCACTAGCGCCAGCCTGGTACCCGAAAGCGCTGCTGCTAGACCCGCTGGCGGCCGACGCGGCGCCCATGGTAGTACTGTTAGTCCCAGTGGCACTAGAACCTGACCCAACCGCAATATTCCCGTCCTCGGTGGCTGTCCCCAATATAGCAATAGCACCATCGCCAGTATAAGAACCATCGCTAGCAATAGCACCGGCTGTTCCCCCGATAGCAATAGAATCATCGCCGTAGGCTGTCCCCCCGATAGCAATAGAACCAACGCCGTAGGCTGTAGCGTTACCGCCCACGGCGACAGCTTCGTCAGCGGCGCTGGCCTTATAACCGATAGCTACCGCAGAAGTACCGGCCGTGGCCGAAGAACCGACAGCGGTTGATTCTTTAGATCCGGTGCTGGCATTTTCGCCAATGGTTGTGTTTCCCACGGCTGTGGCTGTGCTGCTAGAATTTCCATTGCTTGTGGCACCGTCTCCGGCGATGTAATCGCTGGCCGAAACTGGGACTGCGGCAACCAAAATTACGAGCAAAGTCAAAGTAATCACCATTGATTTTAATAAGTTACCCTTGTTCATCAATCATTGCCCCCTGTTGTTATTTTTTACTACAACCGGTCTTCTTTGCTGAATAATTTAAAGCTATATTTTCAACTCAGATTTTCTTGTGTATTCAGCAGCCGTTTAATTTGGTCTTGCAGTTGTTTGATCTGGTCTTGCTGTTGGTCTTGCTGTTTTTGGGTTTGGTCCTGCTGTTGTTTAATTTGGTCTTGCAGTTGCCGGGCTGTTGCCTGTAGCGCTGTTACCGTGCTGTCACCGCATGGAGTCGTCGTTGCTTTTTTGCCGGAACGTCCCCATTTCCATTCCAGTCCCAGCTGTCCCATTTTTTCACTGTCGCAGAAAGCCATGCCAAATTTTAACAGAAACTTTTCGTGGGCATAGTAACCCACCCCAACAGCCGCCGCCCAGCGGCCGCTGTAGTTGCCGCCGCCGGCGAGCAACTGGAGGGGTGCTTTGGGGTCATGAGGCATCGGCCTCAACCCGCTGATCGCTGCTGACATGGCCCCCACCTTGTCTATCTTCCGGCCGAATTCATTCAGTTGGCGTACATTTATCACATCGGTGGCGGCAGTACCGTCAGCGACATTGGTAATCTGCCGTTCATTTCCGGCCGAACCGACCGATACTGTGTTGGCCCGGTTAGCAACAGAACCTGCGCCCAGTGCCACACTGTTTTTGGCGTTGGCGCTAGCTCCCGCCCCGATGGCCGTGCTGTTCCTGGCATTAGCAGTAGCGCCGCACCCGTAAGCGGTGCCCATAACTCCGGCAGTCGCTCCATCGCCCAAGACGGTAGCTGCCGTTGCATCAGTGGAATCATTGCTGAGCGCATTAGCATTTCTCCCAATCACAGTAGCAGATGACGAGTCTGTGGAGGCACCCGCCCCTACAACAACACTACCGCCCATTGAATCGCCAGTGCACGTGGCTGATGCGCCAATTGCGTACCCGTTGACGGCGTAGGAAGTATAACCGATAGCCGTACCCTTGCCGGAATGAGCAGAAGAGCCCACCGCCATACCTGCGGCTTGAGCATCATAGCCTACAGCCATACTATTAGAAATCTCAAAAGGTTGCGAAATATCTACGGCGTACGTAATTGACGCAGCATTTGCCGAAGAACCAATAGCGGTTGATTGCGCCATTCCGGTGCTGGCATTCTCGCCAATGGTTGTGTCTCCAACGGCTGTGGGCGTGCTGCTGTCATAAGTTGTGTATTGATCGTAATAAACTTTGGTACCGTCCCCTGCTATGTAATCGCTGGCGAGAACCGGGATTGCGGCAGACGAAACTAAGAAAAAAACAAAAGTAATAACCGCTGATTTTAGAAATTTACCCTTTCTCATCAATCATTGCCCCCTATTTTTATTTTTACTGCAACCGGCCCCCTTTGCGGATTATTTGCAGCTATATTTTCAAAAAACCGGTCAAAATTTAAAAGTTTCGCCGACCTCGATATACCGGCCGGGGGCCAGCAGGTAAGCTCCCTGGTAAAATTTCTTATCAAACAGATTGTTGACTTTAACATAATACTCTCTTTTGGCGATCTCCTTGCTGACTTTCACATCCACTGTATGGTGTGCCGGTACTGTCCAAGGGGTTACCGTTCTAGAGTCGCCGTTGCCATTGCCGTTGCCGGTGGAGTATTCAGAGTAGTAGGAGCCAAGATAATTCAATGACAAATAGGCATTAAGACCATTCTTACCGGTATAGGCAAAGCCAAAGGAGTATTTGCGATAAGGGATATCAGAAACCTGGCGCCAGGCAGCAGGGTCCCAGGCATTGGTGTAAGAATAACTCAGGAACCCTTTGACCCGTTTGCCGATTGGATAGCTGCCTTCCACCTCAAAGCCATGCATTTGGACGTAGGGTATGTTGTAATAGAGTAGATCGCTTTCCTGACCAAAATAATCTATATTCTCCTGTCCTTTGATCATATTTGTAATGTTTTTTCTGAAATAAGTAAAGTCCAGTTTCAGCCCGAAAGGAAAGGAGTGTGTCAGTCCAATCTCCCGGTTAATAGATTCTTCCGGTAATACCTGGTCACAGGTAGTCGTTTGATGCCATGTTCCGTCAGGCCATTGCCACCATGAATATAAACCGTCAAGAGCTGCGCCGGTAATAGGATTTGTGGCTAAATAATAATTAGTGCCATACGCGCCATATTGTCCGCCAGGGTGCAGAGCTTCCGTGACGTTGGGCCAACGGTAAGTTTCGCTGAAAGCACCATGCAACGTTGTACGGTTGGTCATCGCATAGCTAAAGCTGGCTTCCGGCTTAGTGGGGCTGTCTTTATCCGAAAAATGGTACATCGTTGCGTCGCCATAGGGATGGGTGTCTGCCTCAGCGCTTATTTGGTCGTGTCTGATCCCAAAACTGACTGCCAGTTTGGGGCCAACCTTGAGATTATCCTGCAGATAAAGGCTTCTGCCGGTATAGTTATAAGTTGAAGTAGCATCTGTCTGGGTATAGGTCTTATTACCATTAGCATCTGTGCCTGTAACAGTAGCTACTTCATTGGTCCATTCATTATAGGACCTTGATTCATGGTTAAAGCCCCAGATAATGGTGTTATCCTGGCTGGTTTTGATCGTATCTTGTAATTCCAGGCCGTTTACCCAGCCGTCCGATTTATTGTAAATCCAGGTTTCGTGCTCAGTCCATATCTTCTCCCCAAACGTGCCGAACGCTTTGAGAATGGAATTTTCATTGGTGCGGTACAATTTCAAACTCATATTGTTGTTATCACTAAGCTTCCGGTCATAGATCATGGCGAAGTATTTGCTTCTCCACGGCATATACTCAAAGTCATGCACATTTTTAAAGAGACCTGACTGCGTTGTGCCGGTTGCACTTTTTATGGTAATAATCTCGCCGGTTTCCGGATCGATACGGTTGGGTACTTGGTAATTTTTTACTGTATACGAACCCAATATCGTCAGGGAAGCATCGCGGTTTAAATCAAAGCTAAACTTGGCGTTATAATGGTTTTCGTCACCTTGGGAGTGATCAGTGTAGCCATCGGTGCGCTCTCGCTTGACATTCAATAAATAACTAAGGCTGCCAATCCGGCCGGAAGTAGAGGCAGCCAGGCTCTGATCCCGGTGACTGCCGGTAGTGACGGTCAGCGACGAACCGCCTGTGCTGCTGCCTTTCTTGGTGGTGATAAGGATGACCCCGCCGGGCGCGTTTATGCCGTACATAACCGGTGCCGTTCCTTTGATCACCTCAATTTTTTCAATGTTTTCCGCCGTAATGGCACTCAAATCCACCTTGCCGTCGACCACTGAACTGAGCGGCACGCCGTCGACAAAGACCCGCGTGTTTTCGGCGTCACTGCCGCGGAACATGGCAAGGGCTTTGCCTTGCGCGCTATTGCTGCTTACCGTAACCCCCGGCACATCCTTCAAAGCCTCAGCTGCGTTGCGTGCTCCCTGGGCCTTGATCTGCTCCGCGTTAATCACGGTGACTTTTGCTGGAGGAAGTTCCTTGATCTTGTCGGCGGTTACGACTACCTCTTCCACATCCACATCGCCGGTGGCCTCTTCTGCGCTGGCTGCCGGCATAAACCCGGAATATACCAGCAGGCAGCTTGCGATAACTGCAAGCTTGCTTTTATTCATTGGCTCCTCTCCCTTTTGAGCGGCAGGGCTGGCGGCAGGAGGTAATCCTTCCGCTGGTCCTGACTCACTCGCTTATTTTCTGCATTGCTTTTGGTGACTGTCCTGTAGCGGCTTGTCCGACCAGAAGACTGTCCTTCCATCAACCGGACGGGGTCGGCAGGCTCAATAACAAACCTCCTTTCGCCGGGATTTATCACCTTCCAGTTTCGGATTGTGATAAGTTAGAATACTTCTTGGTTAAATCTAAATCATTAGTAAATATTAATATCATTGGCAAATACTAATGATATTGGAAATAGATTAATTATTAGGGTGAATTTGGTATATATCACATTAAAATACAATATAATACATAACTTAACAGTAGTCAACGTTTTTCTACGTTTAGTTCTGTTTAGTTCTGTTAATTCTGTTTATTTTATAAAAATGCAGAGTATTATTACCGCAAAGTAGACAAAGGTTCTTTATTGAACAATCTACCCTTCGTAACCCTTTGCGCTCTTTGTGTCCTTTGTGGTTTAACAAACCTAACCCCATAGCCCAAAACCAAGCCTAGTTTAAGGATTGTTACCGCAAAGTACTCAAAGTACGCAAAGGTTTAAAGGTATCGTGGACTATAGCATTAATATTATTTTGGCGGAAGATTAAAAGGCTGCGCTAGCGATTTTCTTAATAACAGACACAGAATTTTTCTATAAAAATTCCTGTTAGCAATAAAGAAAGACAACAGGGGCATACTTGCCGCTTTAGCGGCAAGTATGCCCCTGTTGTCTTTACAATCGCTTTTTTATTCATTCACACAGGCACTTGGGGATAGCGATAGATTCTTTAACCCTCCCTAAAACACAGATAAGGATATTTTTCTATTATCGTCTGGATATTGTGAGGAAGCGTCTGATCAATCGTAATAAAATCAAATTCAAAGGCTCTTCCTGTACGACCGTACAGGTCCAACCCATTGCTGATGCAATGCTTGATGTGATCGGCCGAATAGGCATTGGCGGTTGATTCGACAATCGAATTTAATTTTTCCAGAATTCTTTCGATGCCGCCTAAATAAGAGAAATGCCAGCCGCCGTTGCTAATCCGGGGAAAAGCATTGCGGTAGTTTCTAAACAGCTGCGGTAGGGAAAGATATTTCGCTTTGGTTATTGTCGTGCCATGCCATTTTTCCTTGCACTGGCAATTAACAAAATAGTAGAATAAGGTTTGCTCTAAAGCGAGCGGTGTTATATCCAATAACCCCGTGCCGTACTGGGTAAGCAAGCTTTCAGGAACTGTTACTAGCTGTTCGATGTTTTTCCGGCAATCATCAGTACATAGTTCTACACTGCGGTTGTTTCCGGTCAGTAATTGTATGGCGGCAGGAGCGGGAATTTCGTCAATATCAGATATCAATATCAAATCTTCCGGACTGCTGGTTGTTAATCCCCGGGTAATGCAATTACGCTGGTAGTTTTCCAGTTCCCACTCATTACTAGGGCAATCCGGCATGTCCTCAACCTTGATATAAATGATTTTATCAAGATAGTCTTGCAACAGGGCGGTATTTTTTCCAAAATTAAAATCTTTTTGGTTATTCTTATGGGTTTTATTGGCCTCCACTACCACAAAATAATCAACAACATCGTGTAATAAATTTAGGCGCAGTTCCAGTAACTCAATCTCGTTAAAATAAGTAAAACAATCATAGATTTTCATTAGTACCACCTCCTAAGAATCCATCAGCCATCAATAAACACTTCTTTAAATTTCGTCATAACTGCCGCGGGGCTATACTGCTGTGAATAGGCGTCCCAATTTTTTTGCGGCTCTTTAGTAAAATTACTTAGTATGTTCTCCAATTGTTCATAGTCCGCGTAATAGATCCCTTTACTTCCCAGAATGTCAATATGACAACGTTCCCGGATGAAATCGGCATTACAGGTTATGACAGGCTTATTGAAAATGGAAAACTCACCACAGGTTAAGCCAAAACTTTCGCCCTGACAGCGGGCATGCAACATTGCATCACAGGTTTTAATGAATTTTACCTTGTAATCTAGATCGGCCGCGCCTTTGAGAAAGATGATGTTGTTCAGTTTGCCGCCAAAGTTTTCCGTATTCATAAACAGAAAGTAGATGTCCGGATTTTTCGCGGCAACTGTGGCTACCAAATCCTTGACAAAAGGAATGTCAAAAGTATCCCAGCCGCCGTAACGGCCAAACACAGTTGCGTTCTCAGGGATATTCAATTCCTGGCGCAAATCCCCGGCCACAGCCGGCAAATGGACAATATGCGGCACATAGGGCATTGTACCGCCGGTTATTGTCTGGCTTAACCATTTCGATATATAGGCATATACTTCACCATGCGGATCATAGTGCATAAATACAGCGTGAACGCAGTTTTTCACTCCTGGCAATAATAGGCCGTCATTTTCCCCTGACTTTAGGGCATAAAAAATGTCCACTTTTTCGTCCTTGGCCAATTCCTGCAATTGCGGCAGCGTATCATAATAAAACACCTGGAACCGCTGGTGAAATTTCTCTACCACCTGCGGATGATGCGGGTGCGGCCCCGCGCGTTTGACGGCAATAATTGATTCATTATGCAATATTTCCTCGTTATGATGGGCGTAATCAAACAGTGCAACCTCCGTACCGCGCAGCGACAGTTGATTTGTATGGAATAAAATTTTCATAAGCTCCTCCCCCAGATACATTTGATAGTAATAAACCTTCCTTGAGTAAAGATGGTTTAAACCAGTAACTATATTTTTCATAACAATTATCTTTAATAATAATTATTTTCCATCAGAAACAATTGAGAAAGTGATCATTGAAAAAAATCGAATGCAGTGAATGTTAGTATTGTAAGGAGTTAACGCAATTCCGCAAACCATAAGGCGTGCCGCTAAGCCTCTGCGCTTCTTCCGTGATGCAATCTGCAAATTTATATTTATAATTTAGTAAAAATAGTGAAAGAAGGTTGAAAAAATGTCGATGGATCATGTATCAATTTGCCAACACTATATTAATAAAATTGGCGCCAAGACTTATATGGAAATAGGAGTTAGAGACGGAGAATGTTTTTTTAAGATTAAAGCGCCACGTAAATTAGCAATTGATCCCAATTTTATAATACGACGCGAAACAAAGCTTGATAATTTTATGGACTGGATAAATTCAGAATTTTATCCCATAACAAGCGATGAGTTTTTCGAGTTACATTCTGATAAACTGAAAAATGGAATCGACGTTGTACTTATCGATGGCCTGCATACTCACGAACAAACTCTAAAAGATGTTAATAACTGTCTAAAATACCTTAACCCCAAGGGATACATTATTATGCATGACTGTTCTCCGGCCTCAGAATCGATGGCAGGTGCTACACCTGTAGATGGTCCCTGGAATGGGGATGTTTGGAAAACCATTGTTGCGCTAAGGTCGAGACCAGACCTGCTTATATCGGTAATTGATTGTGATTTTGGTGTTGGAGTTATATCTTTTGGCACACCAAAAGATATGGTTAGTATTGATACAAAGACTTTAACCTACAAAGACTTGGAGCAAAATAGGCAATACTATTTAAACCTCACGAAAACCTTGCCATAATAATCGGTATAATTTATAACATCATATTCTGTTACTTGTCTCAACAATTTGAGTATAAGCGGTCAGGTAACACCTGCCCAAATGGCCACAAAGCAGGCCGTTTTTTTTTGCCTCCTAACTAAAAGTAAAAAGGTGAAAACGTTCCTTGCAAAACCCCGTTGAAAAAATAGCATGCCGGGAATGTTAGTCAGTGTAAGGAGCTCTTACGGTGTAAGATTCCATAGGAAAGGAGGGAATACCCTAATGACAACTACCGCAAGAAACAATTTCCTAGCAACGGTTTCAAGTGTAGTCCAAGATGCTACTGTGACTAAAGTCAATCTCCTCACAACTACCACTCCGTCATCCTGGACATCTCTGATTACAAAAACGTCTGCTGTCAAATTTGCTGTCGGCAACACTGTTTATGGCATGGCCAATCCTGTTGATGTATGGTTAGCTAAATAAACCAAAGGTTTAATACAAAACCGGCATCCGCAATTCTGCGGATGCCGGTTTTTACAAACGAAAAAGTTTTGCTGTGAAGAATTCAAGCTGTTTTCCGGCTAAACTGCGGATAGTAAATTGTCCAGCTAAAGCCAGACCGCGAAACTTCCACTTATACCCTAATGGGCACACATAAAGGGTGTGCAGGCAGGTAGCAGTGGCAGTCTTGGAATAAGATCAATTGCTGGCTTTTTCCCGAAAAGTAATAAATTATGCAAAGCCGGTTTAAAAAAAGAAGTTTATTGAATATTAATGATTGTAAGCAGCTCCTTACATTGAAAAAAAGTAAATTTGAAGGGAGGGTCTATCATGGCAACTTATAGTATACCAACAGGAAATTTGCTCAAGGGAGTAATCACTAGTATTACCACCGATACCGTTACCGGTGAAGTCAGCTACGCTCCATCCGGTTTCACAGTAGGTACTTCATTGCAAGCGATTATTCCGTACACAACCGCCTTTGCCGCCGGCAACACTGTTACTTGCATGGTTAAAGCAACTGCAATGTCGCTGCTTAGTTACCCTATCGTCCCCTAATCAACTCCTTGTTTTACAGTTAACGAAATAAGGTTAGTGATGGAAGCCGGCAGTTCCGCAGTCATGCGGCTGCCGGCTTTTATTATCCAGAGGGAAAGTATAACTTTCCCTGGATTGAACGACTTAGGCTTCTACCAGCGTCCTAAAGGACTTGGTACAAGCCAAGTCTTTTCTTATGTGTAAGTATACACTGAAAACGGGTTGAAAAAGGCATTGATTCATGAATGTATTTAGTAAATTTGCCATTACAATAAACTGCAGAAAGCAGGTGGAACAGCATGCGGGAAAATCAAGCCGTAATGTGTCAGCAACCGTCCCGGCAAACGCAAAATCCCGTGCAGGCGCGAGAAATGTACCAAGCGGCGCTAACCTATATTGATTGCGGCCAGGACGCTGAAGCCATCCGCTGCCTCCAGGAAGCAATAGCCATCTGGCCGGATGATGTGAACGCGTATTGCCGACTGGGAAATGTCCTTAACAGACAGGGCCGGTCAGCAGACGCTATTCACTGCTACCAACAAGGATTGGCCATTTGCCCTGACAGTGCCGCAACCTGGTATAACCTGGGAACCGCCCTGCTCACAGTGCCAAGGCTGTCTGAAGCCGTCCGGGCGTTACGGCAGGCCATTGCGCTCCAGCCGGATTTTGCCGGTGCCTATATTAATCTAGGCTATGCCTTGGAAGAACAGGGCCTGTCCGGAGATGCCCTACACTGCTACCAACAGGGATTAGCAAGCTGCCCTGACAGTGCCGATTTATGGTACAACCTGGGAGCCGCCTTGTTCATGGTGCCAAGACTATCTGAGGCTATTGCAGCGTTGCGGCAGGCCATCGTGCTTCAGCCGGATTTTCTTTATGCCTATATTTGTCTGGGAAATGCCCTGCAAGAACAGGGACTGCCGGAGGAAGCCATTCAGTGCTACCAACAGGGGCTGGCGATTTATCCCGGTAATGCGGAATTGTGGTATAACCTGGGAACCGACCTG
Source organism: Sporomusa silvacetica DSM 10669 (assembly GCF_002257705.1). Taxonomy (GTDB): domain Bacteria; phylum Bacillota; class Negativicutes; order Sporomusales; family Sporomusaceae; genus Sporomusa; species Sporomusa silvacetica. Next base: position 23,712 of record NZ_LSLK01000049.1, on the reverse strand, counting down.
CTCGCAGTGCCAAGACTGCCTGAGGCCGTCCAGGCGTTGCAGCAGGCCATCGCGCTCCAACCGGATTTTGCCGATGCCTATACTAATCTGGGAAATGCCCTTGAAGAACAGGGCCTGTCCGGGGACGCCGTTCAATGCTACCAACAAGGGTTAGTTGTTTGTTCGGATAATGCCCAATTATGGTATAACCTAGGAACTCTTTTTGTCGGACTGCAAAGACTGTCTGAGGCTGTTAAAGCGCTGCAACAGGCTGTCGTGCTTCAACCGGATTTTGCCGATGCCTATGCTAATCTGGGAAACGCACTACAATCCCAGGGAGAGGCTGAAGATGCTATCGCCGCTTATGACCGCGCTATCGCGCTGCAGCCTGCTAAGGCGGAACTATATTGCGACCGTTCGCTGGCTATTCTGCTCAGCGGCGACCTGGTCCGCGGCTTTGCTGAATTCAAGTGGCGCACGCAGGTTGCCCGGTACCGTCATGCTTATGAATGGTGGGATGACCAACCGCAATGGCACGGTGAAAATTTTTCCGGCAAACGCCTGTTGGTTTATGATGAACAAGGCTTTGGCGACGTCCTGCAATTTTGCCGTTACCTGCCGCTGGTCAAAGCCCGGGGCGGCAGCGTGCAATTCTCGACCAAGCAGCCGCTGCTGCGCTTATTTGCAAATTTTCCCGGAATTGATGAACTGGTAGAACATACTGCCGCAGCAATTGCCAGGACCCAATTTGACCTGGTTGTGCCTTTGCTGAGTCTGCCCCATATTTTCGGCACAACATTACGCACTATTCCGGCGAGCGTTCCTTATCTGACAGTCGACCAGCATTGGGTGACAACATGGCAGAACAAAGTGAATTGCCGGGAATCAGACCTGCGGGTAGGATTAGTATGGGCCGGCAGTCCGGAGAACATCCCCGGGCGTATCCGCACCTGCGGCCTCAAAGCGATGTTGCCCCTGGCAGACATACCTGGCGTGACTTTCTACAGTTTGCAAACAGGCGAGGCGGCCAACGAGGCCAATACACCGCTGCCTGGCATGCGACTCATCGACCTGACAGACGATATTGCCGATTTTGCCGATACCGCCGCGCTGATTATGAACCTTGACCTTGTTATATCAGTGGATACCGCTGTAGCCCATTTAGCGGGCGCACTGGGCAAGACTGTCTGGACGCTGCTGCCGGCTGCCGGCGACTGGCGGTGGTTATTGGTCAGGAACGACACTCCCTGGTATCCGACCATGCGCCTGTTCCGCCAGAGTGCTCCGGGCGACTGGAACGGTGTCATGACGGCGGTCGCTCAGGAGTTAAGAACACTGGCGACAGCGAAAGCTGGTGCAACAGCATGAGTGAAAACCAAGCCGGAATGCAGCAACAACTGCCCGTACAAGCCGTCCCGGAGCAGGTCGCTGCTCTGGCGCAATACAAATTAGGCTGCACCTTGCAGGAGCAAGGCCGGTTAACAGATGCTCTCACTAGCTTCTGCCGCGCATTAACGCTTAAACCCAATTATTGCCAGGCGTTGTGCAACCTTGGTGTCGTCTTGCACAAGCTGGGGCGGTCCGGTGAAGCAATACAATGTTTTCAGAAGGCACTGGCGCTGGAGCCTGATGCTGCAAACTCTGCCAAAGCCATTTTATGGTATAACCTGGGGAGCATCCTGCTTGAAGTGCCAAGACTGCCTGAGTCTGTCGCAGCGCTGCGGCAAGCCATCGCGCTTCAGCCGGATTTGGCCGAGGCCTATACGCATTTGGGAAATGGCCTGCTCATGCTGCAAAGACCGTCTGAGGCCGTGGCGGCCCAGCAACAGGCCATCGCGCTCCAGCCGGATTTGGCCGGCGCCTATAGTAATCTGGGAAATGCGCTGCAAGCCCAGGGAAAGATTGCAGACGCCATTGCCGCCTATAACCGCGCTATTGCGCTGAATCCTGACGATCCGGATGTATATAATAACCGCGCGCAGGCTTTCCTGCTCAGCGGCAATCTGGCCCGCGGCTTTGCGGAATATGAATGGCGCACAAAACTTAACTGGCTGCGGCATTTTTATGAACGGTTTGAGGACAAGCCGCGCTGGCAGGGGGGGAATTTTGCCGGCAAACGTTTGCTGGTTTATGATGAGCAAGGCTGCGGGGACGCCATCCAGTTTAGCCGCTACCTGCCGTTGGTCAAAGCCCGGGGCGGTAGCGTGCAATTTTCCACCAAACAGGCATTATTGCGCTTATTTGATAATTTCCCCGGAATTGATGAACTGGTAGAACATACGGAAGCAGCAATTACCCGGACACAATCTGACCTGACTGTGCCTTTAATGAGCCTGCCCCACATTTTTGGTACAACATTCCATACCATCCCGGCGAACATTCCTTATCTGACTGCCGACCAGCGCTGTGTGGCTGCATGGCGTACTAAAATGAATAGTCCGGCAGCAACCTTGCGGGTGGGCTTAGTCTGGGCCGGTAATCAGGCTAACGTCTCCGGGCAAATCCGCACCTGCGGCCTGCAAGCAATGTCGCCGCTGGCCTGTATACCTGGCGTGACTTTCTATAGCTTGCAAAAAGGCGAGGCGGCTCAAGAGGCACATACGCCGCCGTCCTGTATGCAGCTCATTGACCTGACGGCAGATATTGATGATTTTGCCGATACCGCCGCGCTGATTATGAACCTCGACCTTGTTGTGTCGGTCGATACAGCCGTAGCTCATTTGGCAGGCGCGCTGGGTAAGCCTGTCTGGACGCTGCTGCCGGAGGCCGGTGAATGGCGGTGGTTATTAGCCAGAACTGACACTCCCTGGTATCCGACCATGCGCTTGTTCCGCCAGAGCGCTCCGGGCGATTGGAGCGGCGTTCTGACGGCGGTAGCTCAGGAGTTAAGAAAATGGAAAGAGATGTGACGTTATGAGTGAAAGCCAAGCCGCAGTGCTGCGACAACTGTCGCAGGGAAACGTCCTTAAAGAACAGGGCCGGTTAGAGGATGCCATTCAATGCTATCAGGAAGGGTTAACTCTTTGCCCTGGTAATGTTGAATTATGGTTTAACATGGGAAGCACCTTGCTCGAATTGTCAAGACTGACTGAGGCTGTTGCAGCCTTACAACAAGCAATCGCACTCCAACCGGATTATGCCGGTGTCTATATGAATCTGGGGAATGCCTTTAAAGAGCAAGGACGGTGCGAGGACGCCGTTCAATGCTTCCAGAAAGGGTTAGTAATCTGTCCTGGTAGTGCCGAATTATGGTTTAACCTGGGAACAACTTTACTCGAAGTGCGAAGACTGCCTGAGGCCGTTGAAGCCTTGCAACAGGCCATTGCGCTCCAACCGGATTTTGCCGCTGCCTATAATAATTTGGGAAGTGCCCTAAAAGAACAGGGTCTGACTGAGGACGCCATTCAATGCTTTCAACAAGGGGCTGCCTTTTGTCCCGGCAATGCTCAATTATGGTTTAATTTGGGAACTGTCTTGTTCGAATTGCAAAGGCTGTCTGAGGCTGTTGAAGCGTTGAAACAGGCCATCGCGCTTAAACCGGATTTTGCCGGTGCCTATAATAATCTAGGATATGCACTTCAATCCCAGGGAAAGGTTGAAGATGCTATCGCAGCCTTTGACTGCGCTATCGCACTGAATCCGACAAATCCGGGAGTACATAATAACCGCGCGCAGGCTATCCTGCTCAGCGGCAAACTGGCCCGTGGCTTTGCAGAATATGAATGGCGGACAAAACTTAATGAGCTGCGTCATTTTTATGAATGGTTTGAGGACAAGCCGCGCTGGCAGGGTGAAAATTTTGCCGGCAAACGCCTGCTGGTTTATGATGAGCAAGGCTGCGGGGACGCCATTCAATTTAGCCGCTACCTGCCGCTGGTCAAAGCCCGGGCCGGTATTGTACAATTTTCCACCAAACAGCCACTGTTGCGCTTATTTGCAAATTTTCCCGGAGTTGATGAACTGGTAGAACATACGGAAGCAGGCATTTCCAGGACACAATCCGATCTGGCTGTGCCTTTAATGAGCCTGCCTCACATTTTGGGCACAACACTGCCTACCATCCCGGCGAACATTCCTTATCTGACTGCCGACCGGCGCAGTATTGATATATGGCGCAGCAAAATGAATTGTGCCGGTACAGACCTGAGGGTAGGCTTAGTCTGGGCCGGTAATCCGGCAAACGTCTCGGGGCAAATCCGCACCTGCGGCCTACAAGCAATGTCACCGCTGGCCTGCATACCTAGCGTGACTTTCTACAGCCTGCAAAAAGGCGAGGCGGCCCAAGCGGCACATACGCCGCCGTCCGGCATGCGCCTCATTGACCTGACAGACGATATTGTTGATTTTGCCGATACCGCCGCGCTGATTATGAACCTCGACCTTGTTGTGTCGGTCGATACCGCCGCAGCCCATTTGGCAGGGGCACTGGGCAAGCCTGTCTGGACGCTGCTGCCGGCGGCCAACGAATGGCGGTGGTTATTGGCCAGAAACGACACTCCCTGGTATCCGACCATGCGCCTGTTCCGCCAGACCGCTCCAGGCGATTGGGGCGGCGTAATGACAGCGGTAGCTCAGGAATTAAGAAAGTGGAAAGAGATGTGAGATTATGAGTGAAAACCAAGTCGAAGCTCTGCGGCAACTGTCGCGGGAAAAAATGTGCTGGCACGGTGAGAATTTTTCCGGCAAACGCCTGCTGGTTCAGTGTGAGCAAGGTTTGGAAGACAGCCTGCAATTTTGTTGTTATTTGCCGCTGGTCAAGGCCCGGGGCGGTATTGTGCAACTCTCGGTTCAGCAACCACTGCTGCGCTTATTCGCTAATTTCCCCGGAGTTGATGAACTGATCGAACATACGGCGGCAGCATTTGACCAGACGCAATTTGACCTAACGGTGCCAATGATGAGTCTGCCCTATATTTTCGGGACAACATTACACACTATTCCGGCGAGTGTTCCTTATCTGACTGTTGAACAGCGCAGTATTGACACCTGGCATAACAAAATTAATTGTCCCGGCTCACATCTGCGGGTAGGATTAGCCTGGGGCGGGAATCAGGCCAACATACCAGGACAAAGCCGCACCTGCGGCCTCAACGCGATGGTTCCACTGGCACGCATACCAGGCGTGACTTTTTATAGTTTGCAAAAAGACGTGACAGCCAACGCGGCCAACACACCGCCGCCTGGCATGCGGATCGTTGACCTGACAGCAGAGATTGCAGATTTTGCTGATACCGCTGCGCTGATTATGAACCTTGATCTTGTTGTGGCGGTTGATACAGCCGTAGCCCATTTGGCAGGTGCGCTGGGCAAGACGGTCTGGACGCTGCTGCCGGCAGCCGGTGAATGGCGGTGGTTATTAGCCAGAAATGACACTCTGTGGTATCCGACTATGCGCCTGTTTCGTCAGACCACTCCGGACGATTGGACCGACGTAATTGCGGCGGTTGAGCAGGAGCTAAGAGCACTGTTGTCAGCAACAGCTAAATAAGTAAGGAATTACCCTATCCTTATGCCTGGAAGGCAGGTGAACAGTATGAATGAAAGCCCATCAGAAGCGCAGCAACAGCTGTTGCTGGGAAATGTCCGTAAAGAGCAGGGGCTGTTAGAGGATGCCATTCAATGCTATCAGACAGGAGTAACGCTCTGCTCCGGTAGTGCCGAGCTATGGTTTGCCCTGGGAACCACCCTGCTCGAAGTTGCAAGACTGTCTGAGGCCGTTGCAGCCTTGCAACAAGCGATTGCGCTCCAACCGGATTCTGCCGGCGTATATATGAATCTGGGCAATGCCCTTAATGAACAGGGCCGCTCCGAGGACGCCATTCAATGCTTCCAAAAAGGGTTGGCTATCTGTCCTGGTAGTGCCGCTTTATGGTTTAACCTGGGAGTTGCCTTTAGCTTATTGCCAAGACTATCTGAGGCTGTGGCAGCGTTGCAGCAGGCCATCACGCTTCAACCTGATTTTCCTAATGCCTATCTTTGTCTGGGAAGTGTCCTTAAAGAGCAGGGGCTAACTGAGGCTGCCGTTCAATGTTACCAAAAAGGGTTAACTGTTTGCCCTGGCGATGCCCAATTATGGTATAACCTGGGGACAACTCTACTTGAACTGCGAAGGCTGTCCGAGGCCGCCGCAGCGCTGCAACAGGCCATCACACTGCAACCGGATTTGGCCGATGCCTATAATAATTTGGGGAATGCCCTGCTCAAATTGCAAAGACTGTCTGAGGCAGTCCAAACATTACGACAGGCCATCGCGCTCAAACCGGATTATACGGATGCCTATATTAATTTGGGCTTTGCACTACAGTTTCAGGGAGAGATTGAAGAGGCCATCGCTGTTTATAACCATGCTGTAACGCTAAATCCTACAAATCCGGAAATATACAATAATCGCGCTCAAGCTATCCTGCTAAGCGGTAACCTACCCCGCGGCTTTGCTGAATATGAGTATCGTACTAAACTCAACCGGTGCCGCCATTCTTATGAATGGTTTACTAACAAACCGCGCTGGAATGGTAAAAATTTTGCCGGCAAACGCCTGCTGGTTTATGATGAACAAGGCTTGGGGGACGTCATCCAATTTAGCCGCTACCTGCCGCTCGTCAAAGCCCGGGGCGGGTTTGTCCAATTTTCAACTCCAAAGCCGCTATTGCGCCTGTTTACTAATTTTTCCGGAATTGATGAACTAATCGAACATACTGTCGCAGCAATTGTTCGAACACAATTTGACCTAGCGGTGCCCCTGCTGAGTTTGCCCCACATTTTCGGCACAACATTATGCACTATCCCGGCAGGCATTCCTTATCTGACTGCCGATCAGCACTCTATTGCTGCATGGCATCGTAAAATGAATTGTCCCGAAGCAAACTTGCGAATAGGATTAGTCTGGGGCAGTAATCCGGAATACGCCTTTGCACATATCCGCGACTGTGGTCTCAAAGCGATGCTTCCTCTAGCAGGCATACCCGGCGTGACTTTCTACAGTCTGCAAAAAGGCGAAGCGGCCCAACAGGCCAATACACCGCCGCCCGGTATGCGGCTGATTGACCTGACAAACGATATCGAAGATTTTGCCGATACTGCCGCGCTGATTATGAACATCGACCTTGTTGTATCAGTCGATACAGCTGTAGCCCATTTGGCAGGCGCGCTGGGTAAGCCTGTCTGGACGCTGCTGCCGGCGGCCTGTGAGTGGCGGTGGTTATTAACCAGAAATGACACTCCCTGGTATCCGACCATGCGCCTGTTTCGCCAGAACACTCCGGGCGATTGGAGCAGTGTAATGACGGCAGTCGCCCGGGAGTTAAGAACGCTGGTAGCAGCAACAGCAAAGTAACTAAAGGGAATTATCTTTAATCATATGCTCGGAAAGCAGGTGAACATTATGAGTGAAAGTCCGTCAGAAACGCTGCGATATTTGTCGCTGGGAAATATCTGTAAAGAACAGGGGCGGTTGGAGGATGCCATTCAATGCTTACAAGCAGGGTTAGCTATCTGCCCCGGCAGTTCCGAATTATGGTATAACCTGGGAACCATCCTGCTTGAATTGCAAAGACTGGCTGAGGCTGTCCAAGCGTTGCAGCAGGCAATCGCACTTAAACCGGATTTTGCCAATGCCTATAATAATTTAGGGTATACATTACACTCCCAAGGGAAGGTTGAAGACGCCATCGCTGCCTATAACCACGCGATAGCGCTGAATCCTGCGGATGCGGAAGTATATTGCAATCGTGCTCAGTCTATCCTGCTCAGCGGCGACTTGGCCTCCGGCTTTGCGGAATATGAGTGGCGTACTAAAGTTAACTATTATCATCATTTTTATGAATGGGCTGATGATCAACCGCGCTGGGACGGAGATTGCTTTGTTGGTAAACGCCTGCTGGTTTATGATGAACAAGGCTTCGGCGATGCCCTGCAATTTTGCCGTTACCTGCCGCTGGTCAAAGCTCGGGGCGGCAGCGTGCAATTCTCAACTAAACAGCCGTTACTGCGCCTGTTTGCTAATTTTTCCGGAATTGATGAACTGATCGAACATACTGGGGCAGCAATGGCCCGGACACAATTTGACCTCACGGTGCCCCTGCTGAGCCTGCCCCATATTTTCGGCACAACAATGCCTACTATTCCGGCAGGCATTCCTTATCTGACTGCCGACCGGCGCAGTATTGATAGATGGCGCAGCAAAATGAATTGTGCCGACACAGACCTGCGGGTAGGATTAGTATGGGCCGGTAATCCGGCAAACATCCGCACCTGCGGTCTCAACGCAATGTCGCCCCTGGCAGGCATACCAGGCATGACTTTCTATAGCCTGCAAAAAGGTGAGGCGGCCAGCGAGGCCAATACGCCGCCGCCTGGGATGCGGCTCATTGACCTGACAGACGATCTTGCCGATTTTACCGATACTGCCGCGCAAATTATGAACCTTGATCTTGTTGTGGTGGTCGATACAGCGGTAGCCCATTTGGCAGGCGCGCTGGGCAAGCCGGTCTGGACGCTGCTGCCGTCAGCCGGTGAGTGGCGGTGGTTATTGGACAGAAACGATACCCCCTGGTATCCGACCATGCGCCTGTTCCGCCAGAGCACTCCGGGCGACTGGAGCAGCGTAATGACAGCAGTCGCCCAGGAGTTAAGCGCGTGGCAGGCAGGTGGAACAGTATGAGCGAAAGCCAGTCTGAAGTGCTGCGACAACTGTCACAGGGAAAGGCCCTTAAAGAGCAAGGGCTGCCGGAGGACGCCGTTCAACACTGCCAGGAAGCGTTAGTGCTTTGTCCTGATAATGCCGATTTATGGTACCAATTAGGAACTACCCTGCTTGCATCGCAAAAACTGTCTGAGGCCGCTCAAGCATTGCAACAGGCAATTGCGCTCCAACCGGATTTGGCCAAGGCCTATAATAATCTGGGCGGCGCTCTTAAAAAACAGGGCCTGTACGAGGATGCCATTCGATGGTACGAAAAAGGGTTGGCGCTTTGCCCTGATAGTGCCCAATTGTGGTATAACCTGGGAACTACCCTGCTCGCAGTGCCAAGACTGCCTGAGGCTGCCGCAGCGCTGCAACAGGCCATCGCACTCCAGCCGGATTTGGCCAAGGCTTATACTAATCTGGGAAATGTGCTACTTAAAATGCTAAGACCACCTGAGGCTGTCAAAGTACTGCAACAGGCCATTGCGTTCCAACCCGATAGTGCCGACGCCCATAATAATTTGGGCTTTGCACTTCAGTCCCAGGGAAAGGTTGAAGACGCCATCGCTGCTTTTGACCGGGCTATTGCGCTGAATTCCTCAGATCCGGAGGTATATAATAACCGCGCTCAGGCTATCCTGCTCAGCGGCAACCTGGCCCACGGCTTTGCTGAATATGAATGGCGCACGAAAGTCAACCGGTACCGCCATTTTTATGAGTGGTGTAATGACAAACCTCGCTGGGGTGGTGAAAATTTCTCAGGCAAGCGCCTGCTGATTTATGATGAGCAAGGCTTCGGCGACGCTATCCAATTTTGCCGGTACCTGCCGTTGCTCAAAGCCCGGGGCGGCAGCGTGCAATTCTCGACAAAACAGCCGCTGCTGCGCCTGTTTACTAACTTCCCCGGAATTGATGAACTAATCGAACATACTGCGGCAGCAATTGCCCGGATACAATTTGACCTATCGGTGCCCCTGCTAAGTCTGCCCCATATTTTCGGCACAACATTACACACTATTCCGGCGAGTGTTCCTTATCTGACTGCCGATCAGCACTCTATTGCTGCTTGGCGCAGCAAAATGAATTGCTCCAGCACAAACCTGCGGGTAGGCTTAGCCTGGGCCGGTAATCCGGAAAATATCCCCGGACAAATCCGCACCTGCGGCTTCAACGCGATGTCCCCCCTGGCAGGAATACCGGACACGACTTTCTACAGTTTGCAAACAGGCGCGGCGGCCAAGGAGGCCAATACACCGCCACCTGGTATGCAGCTCATTGACCTAACAGACGATATTGCAGATTTTGCCGATACTGCCGCATTGATTATGAACCTTGACCTGGTTGTGTCTGTTGATACCGCCGTAGCCCATTTGGCAGGCGCGCTGGGCAAGTCTGTCTGGACGCTGTTGCCGGCGTCCGGTGAATGGCGGTGGTTATTAGCCAGAAGCGATACTCCCTGGTATCCGACCATGCGCCTGTTTCGCCAGACTACTCCGGGCGACTGGAACGGCGTAATGACGTCGGTCGCTCAGGAGTTAAGAATGCTAGTAACGAAAGCAGGTGAAACATCATGAACGAAAACCAATCCAAAGCGCAGCAACAGCTGTTGTTGGGAAATGTCCGTATAGAGCAGGGGATGCTAGAGGATGCCATTCAATGCTACCAGGAAGGGTTAATTCTTTGCCCTGGTAATGCCGAATTATGGTTTAACTTAGCGAGCACTTTTCTCGATTTGCGAAGACTGTCTGAAGCCGTAGAAGCCTTTCAACAGGTAATTGCGCTCAGACCTGATTTAGCCGGCGCTTATAATAATTTGGGAGGCGTTCTTCTCGAATTGGAAAGACCGTCCGAGGCCGTTGAAGCGTTGCAACAGGCCATCGCGCTCCAACCGGATTTTGCCGAGGCTTATTCTAATTTAGGAAATGCCTATCTTAAATTGCAAAGACCGTCTGAGGCTGTCAAAGCGCTGCAACAGGCTATCGTATTCAAACCTGATTATGCGGCCGCCTATGATAATCTGGGAAATGCGCTGCAGTTCCAGGGAAAGGCTGAAGACGCCATTGGCGCTTATACCCGCGCTATAACGCTGAATCCTGCCAATGCGGAAGCATATAATAACCGCTCTAAGGCTATTTTGCTCAGCGGCAACCTGGCCTGCGGCTTTGCCGAATATGAGTGGCGTACTAAGGTCAAGCGGCGCCGCCATTTTTATGAATGGTGTAATGACAAACCGCGCTGGGGTGGTGAAAATTTCTCTGGCAAGCGCCTGCTGATTTATGATGAGCAAGGCTTCGGTGACGCCATCCAATTTTGCCGCTACCTGCCGCTAGTCAAAGCCAGGGGCGGCATTGTGCAATTCTCGACAAAACTACCGCTGCTGCGCCTGTTTACTAACTTCCCCGGAATTGATGAACTAATCGAACATACTACGGCAGCAATTGCCCAGGCACAATTTGACCTAACGGTGCCCCTGATGAGCCTGCCCCATATTTTCGGCACAACATTACACACTATTCCGGCGAGCGTTCCTTATCTGACTGTCGATCAGCACTCTATTGCTGCCTGGCGCAGCAAAATGAATTGCTCCAGCACAAACCTCCGGGTAGGATTAGCCTGGGCCGGTAATCCGGAAAACATCTCTGGACAAAGTCGCACCTGCGGCCTGCAAGCCATGGCTCCCTTGGCCGGAATACCTAGCCTGACTTTCTACAGCTTGCAAAAAGGGGAGGCGGCTAACGAGACCAATACACCGCCTCCTGGTATGCGGCTCATTGACCTGACAGACGATATTGCCGACTTTGCCGATACCGCCGCATTGATTATGAACCTCGACCTGGTTGTGTCTGTCGATACAGCCGTAGCCCATTTGGCAGGCGCACTGGGTAAGCCTGTTTGGACGCTGCTGCCGGTGGACGGTGAATGGCGGTGGTTATTGGCCAGAAGCGATACTCCCTGGTATCCGACCATGCGCCTGTTCCGTCAGAGTACCCCGGGTGACTGGAACGGCGTAATGGCAGCAGTAGCTCAGGAATTAAGGCTGCTATCGTAGTATTGTAAAATAGTATCAGTAAGGTTAGTGGTGTAAATCAGATGAATGCAAGCAACGACGAAGCCGCCTTCGGCCCACGATTGAAACAGTGGGTTGAAGGCGGCTTAGCTGCTATAATAGGAATTTTTAAAAAACTTACCAGAACATGGCAGGAGTTTGATTATCAATGTAGAATGCTGTTTAAAAATAGCTAATAAAACAAATACAAGCAATGATAATTAGGGATCATTTTATATTTTATTATGTTTTAGTTTATTCTAGTTTGTTTATCTTGTGAGGCGTTTATTGAGTATCACGTGACGCACTCCCCCCACCTAAGAGGTGAGGGCTTCTTGGTCGTAGCGACGACTAATGCCGATATAATTACCAAGCTGTCCCCGTTGACCCAACGGTTCATATATGAATTAGGCTATACCTAATATTCGGCAATCTTCTTTTTTGATAGTGAATGCAGCATTGAATATTTCATGAGGGCAAAAGTACTGTGTGACAAGTGTTAAAGTCCGACCTAAGCTAATGAACTGAGTAATTCCGTCAACCGAAACAGACTATTATCAAAGAAAGGAGGATAGATATGTATTGCGTTACCGAGTACCCTTATTTTAAAACAACTGGAATTTCCCTGTTTCTTCATGGTGCCCTGCTTGCTGCCTTGCTTGTGTTAAGACCATTTGCCACCGAGCAGCCGCCGGTCATCACCGCAGTCGAGATTGTATCAGTTACCGAACCAGAAGCGCCAGAGCCAGGGGCTGCTATCAGCGAAGCGTCTCCCCCGCCGGCACCACCGGCAATGGCGCAGCCCACTCCCCAGACTCCGGCCCCTGCCCAACCCCTGCCCCCTACGGTGCCGGATGAATTGAGTACAACCCCAACCGCACAACCTGTTTTTGCCGGATCAACGACTGCTGCAAGTGAACCAAGTGCCTTTGCCTTTGCGGCCACCGGAATACCTGGAGGAAGCGGCACGGTGGCGACGGCAACCGACAGCGGGACCCAAGTGGGGTCAAAGGGGAATGGTAGTGGAGAACGAACGCGCGGCTCTTCTGTTTACGCTCCGAAGCCACGTTACCCACAGGCCGCCAGGCGCGATGGCTGGGAAGGTAATGTGCTGCTGCATATTCGCGTTGAAACAGATGGATCAGTTACCGTGCTTTCGGTACTTGAGGGCGGCCGCTCTGATATCGAGGAATCTGCCGTGGAAACAGTAAATCAATGGCGGTATTCACCTGACCGTGACGAGAACGGCGAACCGATAGTTGCTTCCAAAAATATACGCATCAAATTTAATCTTAATGATGTGGAATAAGCAAACCCTAGCAATCAATTTTACGAAAGGATGATATAAATGTCCGAACTTCTCAAAGGAGGCTGGATGATGTTACCCTTGGCGCTGTGCTCCATAATTGCAGTTGCCATCATCATCGAACGTTTTTTCTTTTTTAAACGCATAGGCAAGGCAGCCGTAGCCGAAGAGGTGCTTGAGCTGGTTAATTACGGGTGCATTAACGATGCACTGACCCTAACAAAAAAATCATCATTGCCACTGGCAAAGGTGCTGGCAGCCGGTATAACCCACCAGCTTGATGCTGCCAAAGCTATGGAATCGGCTGGAATTACCGAGTGCTCTGTTATGAAACGAGGTTTATCGGTACTTGATACCATTGTTACACTCTCTCCCTTGCTTGGCCTCTTGGGCACCATAATCGGCATGATCAACTCGTTCCAGATTATGGCCTTGGTCGGTACGGGACAACCCCATGCTGTTACCGGCGGAGTTGCTGAAGCGCTCATCGCCACCGCAACCGGTATAACTGTGGCAGTAATTGCTCTAATACCTTATAACTACTTTGTAGCCCGCGTCGAGCGGGAAACCGAGGTAATTGAACACTATGCAACCCGGCTTGAAATGGCACTGACCACGCAATCGCAGGAGTGATGATATGAAAATGGCACGAAAACCAATGAAGAAGGCCCGGATCGAGATTATCCCGATGATCGACACGATGTTTTTCCTGTTAGTGTTCTTTATGCTGGCCACCCTCTCAATGACAAACCAGTCCGGCCTGCCGGTAAATCTCCCCCATGCTGCTGGCGTGCAAGATGAATCAAAGCAGGTAGTGACACTGACACTAACCCAGGATGGAAATATCTTTTATGATAAGGAACAAATCAACTCGCCAGCCGACGCCGTGTCGCGTCTTACTCAACAAAGCAAACGCGACCTGCTGCCGTCGGTAATAATCAATGCCGACCGCGGTGTCGAACACGGTCGCGTGGTTGAGCTACTGGATGCCGTCCGTCAAAGTGGTATAATAAAGGTTGCCATAGCGGTAAAACCATCAGGTGATAGTACGGTAACCCACATGTAACTTACAGGCCAGCGATAACGAAAAACCATATAAAGTGGGGCTGTGGAAAACTTATCTCTAAGGTTTTCCACAGCCCCTTATTAATTACTATTCTTGCTCAGTTAAAATTAACGGTCCGTTAGACGTGATAGCAATCGTGTGTTCATATTGAGCAGAGAGTTTACCATCAACAGTTCTTGCTGTCCAGCCGTTTCGATCTATTTGGCACTGCCACGCGCCGGTGTTAACCATTGGCTCTATCGTTATCACCATGCCTTTCCGCAATCGGATTCCTTTGCCAGGTTTACCGTAGTGGAGAACAAGCGGGTCTTCATGAATCGTTCGTCCGATGCCATGGCCGCCAAAATCTTTAACAATTGAGAAGCCTGCAGTTTCAACATAGGTTTGTATAGCATGGCCAATATCCCCTAGATGCCTTCCAACCTGTGCTTGTTCAATGCCTTTATACATAGACTCTTTTGTGATTCTCAACAGGCGTTTTGCTTCAGCAGAAATATTGCCAACTGAATAAGTCCAAGCTGAGTCGGCAAGGGCACCGTTTAAGTTAACAACAAAGTCAATTGTTACAATATCGCCGTCTTGCAGTGGTTTGCTATTAGGAAATCCATGACAAATTTCATCGTTAACAGAGGCACAGGTAGCATATTTATAACCTAGATAGCCTTTTTGCGCAGGCGAAGCGTTTCGTTTTGCTAAATAATCTTCAACAAAGTTTTCAATTTCTAATGTGGTAATACCTGGGTTGATAATTTTTCTGATTTCCTGGTGACAACAAGCCAGCATTTTACCTGCTTCATGCATCATTTTTATTTCCCGCTCGCTTTTTAATTCAATCATGCGAGGTTCCTCCTCAATCAGCATAATTTTAATGAATTTTTCGAGATTAATGAAATTATATATATGTATATATTATATGGATTAAAAAATTTTAATGGCTAACAATTACGAAAAACGTTCACATAACTTTCTCGGTGTCTTTCCTATTTCTACTTTCAATTTTCTGTAGCTTTCTCATCTCCTGTATTTTGCGAGAATACTATATGATATTTTGACACGACCTCCTTTGCCTCTATAGATTGGTTGGCGAAACCACATTTATAAAGACAAAGGAGGCCTTTTTTCGAAAACTATACTTTCTGTTATATATAAAAAGGGTTGAAAAACACATGATTTATGAATGTTTCTATTAGATGTCCAGAATACCGCTTGATCACCGGAACAAACGGTATTCTGGGAAATTTTAGATGAGAAGAGGGGGAGCTACTATGGGAACTGTTGCTATTGGCATGCCTGTTTATAATGGGGCGAAGTATATACAGTCAACATTGCAATCTTTGCTTAATCAGACTTTTTCCGATTTTAGTATTCTTATCTGCGATGATGGTTCGACAGATGGAACATTAGACATTTGTCATGCTTTTGCGGCCAAGGATAAGCGCATTAAAATTATCAACAATGAGACCCGGCTGGGCGGGGCCAGGAATTTCAATAAATCGTTTGCCCTGTCTGAGGGAGAGTTTTTTATGTGGGCAAGCCAGGATGACATTTTTCACCCGGACTATATTGCCAAGTGCTTAAAAAAACTCAAAGAATCGCCTGATTGTATCCTGGCGCTCAGTGAAATCGATTTTATTGATGAATATGGCAATAGTCGCGGCGCTGTTGATTACAGCAATATTGGCACCGAAGGGATGCCTGTTGAAATGCGCATCCGGGAAGTTTTTCGAAGAGTAGGCTGGTGGGCTATTTACGGCATTATCCGGCCTGAAATGTTGCGCAAAACCAAAATGTACCGGAGTGAGTTTGCGGGCGATGTTGTTTTAATTGTCGACATGTTGTTGCAGGGGAATATGGCCAAAGTAGAAGAACCTTTATTTTTCTATCGCTTGCCACTGAATCCGGGAACAGTGGAACAAAATTTGCAGAGTATTGACCATACTAAAAAGTTGCCTGATAAACCATATACCGCTTTTTTGCAGTCGGTAATCAGATGCATTGCCGAATCCGACCACAGTATTGAAGAAAAATTAAAAACGATTAATGTCTTAATTTGGACGATAGCGAACGAGAATGGGTTTATTAATGAAAAGTTAATTTATGAAAATATGTCAGACTATATTTCCTTAGCACTGGGAAAGAATCTGTGTCTCATGAATTCCTGATTGTTGGCAAAAATGGGAGGTGAATAAAAGGTGGCAAAAAAATACGATTTAGCTGTCGCTTACCGGATATATCCAGGCGTATCAAAAGTTCCACCGGTATTTAGTGATGATAAGTATATGTTATCTGAACTATGTTTAAAGTCATTTAAAGAATCCTTAGGGTCACTGAGAGTAAAGTTGTGGGTGCTGCTAGATAATTGTCCAGCCGAATATACAGAGTTATTTAGAAAATACTTTGATGATGATTGCCTGGAATTGATTCAATTACCAGGAGAAGGCAATGCCGCTACTTTTAATCTGCAGCTACACATACTACTTGGCCAAAAATATTGTGAATATGTTTATTTTGCTGAAGATGACTATCTATATTTACCTAATCAGCTGGAAACCATGGTTGAATTTATAAGAGCTGACAGAGAAGTAGATTTTGTTACACCCTATGATCATTTGGATTATTATACGTTAAGCTTGCATGACCATCAACGGTCGGTTAAAGCTTTCGGCAACAGACATTGGATGACAGCAGCCTCTACTTGTTTAACTTTTCTTACTACTAAAACTACATTACTTGACTCCTGTGCTATTTTTGATACCTATGTCCACGGCAATTCTGATGCAGCTCTGTGGCTGAGTTTGACAAAATGCAAAATGCTTGATATCGCAACCTGCTTAAAATATTTTTCCAAGGACTGGATTGCTTATCATTATCGACTAGCTTGGCATTGGTGCTGGTGGCAGTTACTATTTGGGCGCACCTATAAATTATGGGTACCAATACCTACCAGTGCGATTCATATGGAAAACCAGTACTTATCACCTACTATTGACTGGTACGAGTATCTTAAGCAAGAAGCAGCAAAACTGGCCAATGAATTAGGTCAGCAAACAACCTCAACTAAGATATAGATCCTGATACGGCAAAGAAGGGTGGGGAGAAATAATGAACATTTGTGTTATTGGAACAGGCTATGTTGGTTTGGTAACAGGAACATGCTTTGCTGAAATGGGTAATAAGGTTTGGTGTGTGGATGTTGATACAGAAAAAATCGCTAGACTTAAGTCTGGTATATTACCGATTTATGAGCCGGGACTAAAAGAGCTTGTTATGAAAAATGTCGCTGAAAAACGGCTTGATTTTTCCACTCAATTGGAAGAAGGACTAAAAGATGCTGTAGTTTGTTTTATTGCAGTTGGTACACCGCCAGGAGAAGATGGCTCAGCTGATATTTCTTATGTTGTAGATGCTGCCAGTAACATTGGTGCAACTATGAATAAATATCTAATAGTCGTAAATAAGTCTACTGTACCTGTTGGCACTGCCGATAAGGTGAAAAATATTATCAAACAGCAATTGACAGTACGAGCTCAGGCTGACTTAGAATTTGATGTTGTATCAAATCCGGAATTTCTCAAAGAGGGGGCGGCTGTGGCAGACTTTATGCGTCCGGATCGAGTTGTTATTGGTACAGATAATGTGCGAACAGCAGAGTTGATGAAGCAGCTATATGAGCCCTTTAGCCGCAATCAGCAGCCAATTTTAATTATGGACATTAAATCAGCTGAGATTACTAAATATGCAGCAAACGCCATGTTGGCAACCCGCATCAGCTTTATGAATGAGATTGCCCAGTTATGCGATAAGGTCGGCGGCGATATTGCCAATGTACGTTTGGGAATTGGTTCAGACAGCCGTATTGGCATGCAGTTTTTATATGCCGGTTCAGGGTATGGCGGGTCATGCTTTCCCAAAGACGTAAAAGAGCTTGTAAGTACAGGTTGTAAGAACGGAATAGCAATGGATGTTGTAAGTGCTGTTGAAGCCGTGAATGAGCGTCAGAAATATTACCTGGTGGATATGGTGAAAAAACGGTTTGGTGAGGCTTTAAATGGCAGAAGGTTTGCCATTTGGGGTCTGGCCTTCAAACCACAGACAGATGATATGCGCGAAGCTCCTTCAATCACGATAATCAAATCATTAATTGACATGGGGGCAACCATTCAGGCCTATGATCCGGAAGCCATTGAACAGGCGAAAACAGTTCTTGGTGATTATGCGACAAGTATTACATATAGTAAAGATATGCTAGAAGCGGTACATAATGCAGATGCATTGCTGGTGGTTACCGAGTGGCGACAGTTCCGGCAGCCTGACTTTGCGGAGATAAAAAGCAAAATGAACCAGCCGGTTATCTTTGACGGCCGAAATCAGTATCGAACTGAGCAGATGGCGCGGTTAGGGTTTGAGTATTACTGCATAGGGAGAAGCTGCTATGTGCAATAAGCGAATTCTGGTTACCGGTGGCGCCGGCTTTATCGGTGCTCATTTATGTGCAAAATTATTGCAGCAGGGCCATGAAGTCATTTGTCTGGATAATTATTTTACCGGCGCGAAATCCAATGTGAGCAGCCTGTTAAGCAATTCCCGCTTTGAGCTGGTAAGACATGATGTAACATTACCGCTGCATTTCGAAGTAGATGAGATATATAATCTGGCCTGCCCGGCGAGTCCGGTACACTACCAGTATAACCCGGCCAAAACTACTCAAACCAGTGTATTAGGGGCAATCCATGTTCTTGAACTGGCGCGTTTTCTGAAAGCCAAGGTCTTACAGGCATCTACATCAGAAGTATACGGCGATCCTGCCATTCACCCACAAGACGAAAGCTATTGGGGTAATGTAAATCCGATTGGTCCACGTAGTTGCTATGATGAGGGTAAACGCTGTGCGGAAACATTGTTTTTTGATTATCATCGTCAGTATGGAGTAAATAGTAAGGTTATCCGCATTTTTAACACCTATGGGCCACTGATGAATTTAGCCGACGGTCGGGTGGTGAGCAATTTTATTGTTCAAGCTTTGCAAGGCCAGGATATCACTATTTATGGTAACGGGACACAAACAAGGTCTTTTTGTTATGTGGATGATCTTGTTGAAGGAATGCTTCGTATGATGGAGACGGAAAGCGGCTGTATCGGTCCGATTAATTTAGGGAATCCTTGTGAGTTGACCATGCTTAAATTAGCCGAAAATATACTTAGGCTAACTGGTTCTAAATCAAAGCTGTTTTTTAAATCATTGCCACAAGATGATCCCCGGCAACGTCATCCGAATATTGAATTAGCTAAATCAAAGCTTGCCTGGGAGCCTAAAGTGGCTTTGGAAGAGGGATTGCAAAAGACAATTGCCTATTTTCGCAAGGTATTAGAATTCCGCAGTTTCAGAAAGGAGCGGTTGTTTTGAATACCACTCTCCTTAGTCTCATTACCAAGTTGCAGAATCGTAAGATCATGGTCATCGGCGATATGGTAGCTGATGTCTATGTTGAGGGAAAAATATCCCGCATTTCACGGGAAGCGCCTGTGCTTATTTTGGAGCACATGGCAGAAACTGTTGTTCCGGGAGGAGCCGCCAATGCTGTGCATAATACGGCTGCCTTAGGCGGCTGCGTGTATGCCGTAGGCGTAGTTGGCGAAGATTATGCCGGACAACAATTAACGCAGCGCTTACAAATGAAGCAAGTTAATACAAATGGTATAATTATCGACCCTTCACGCCCCACAATTACGAAAACCCGGGTTATGGCCGGTGGACAAGCTACCGTACGGCAACAGGTTGTGCGGATTGACCGGGAAAAAAAAGAACCGCTATCAGGAAGCGGCGAACAGGCTATGAAAAATTATATCTTATCCCATATTGAAAGTATGGCTGGCGTAATCCTCAGCGACTATGGCAGCCAGACTATACCGCCCGGCATTATACGCAGCGTTATTGACGGCTGTCAGAGGGCCGGTATTCCCTGTATAGTTGACTCGCGGTATAATATTAAGGCCTATACCGGCGTTACAGTAGTTAAACAAAACGAATCCGAGGCCGCGGCGGCGGTGGGGTATGAGATAGTTGATGAAAATACCCTGGTTACAGCCGGCTGGACTATTCTTGAGCGTCTTAATGCCCAAGCCGTGCTGATAACCTGTGGGCCAGACGGCATGACGTTGTTCGAGGCTTCCGGAAAATTTTCGCAGATTCCCGTGACAAATAAAAGCGCAGTCTATGACGTTACTGGCGCCGGCGATACGGTAGTGGCAGCTATGATCCTGGCCTTGGCTGCCGGCGCATCGTATTTGGAAGCGGCGCGATTGGCCAATTTTGCGGCAGGTATCGTCGTCAGAAAGCTCGGCACGGCCACTACTACACCAGACGAACTTGCGGAAGCAATCAGCAGGTATCAATATGAAGTTTAACAATCCTACGGCTAAAGCCGTAGGATTGTTAGGCGATTAAATTGTTTTATATAGGATGTATATGATTATGAAAACGGTGCAGCGCGATCAAATTATAACGATTGCTGCTACTCTTAAAGTGGCCGGCAAGGTTGTCGTATTCACCAATGGCTGTTTTGATCTTCTACATAGCGGCCATGTCCGGTATTTAGCAGCGGCAAGAATGCTGGGTGACTGCCTGATTGTTGGTCTAAACAGTGATAAATCTATAAGAAGGCTAAAAGGAATGACCCGGCCGATAAACGGGCAAGAGGACAGGGCTGAAGTTTTGTCCGCTTTGGCTGCCGTTGATTATGTGGTTATATTTGATGACCATACTGCCGCAGGATTGGTGGCGGCAATAAAGCCTGACATTTATGTCAAAGGGGGCGATTATCGTATTGAGAACATTCCTGAAGCTCAAGCAGTCTCAAGTTACGGCGGTAAAACGGTGTTAATTCCCCTTGTTGCCGGGCGGTCGTCCAGTAATATAATTAACAAAATAGTAAACAAAATCCCCACCTAACAAGTTAGGTGGGGATTTTGTTTACTGGAAAGAAAGACCACCGCCATAAAAACCCAAAACCCCCGGGTTTCCCGGGGGCTTCCGTGGGTTGGCGGTGAGACCATGGCAGTAGAAAGTATCACATTTATATACATTCAACAGATCGAAAAAATTAAACTATCAACTGAGGCCCCGCTTTTCTAATTCTTGTTCGGCACTAACCAACTGAATGCAAAGAGCCAACAATTCCATAGCTTGTTTTAAATCAGCTAATGGCGGGAATGTGGGAGCAAGCCGGATGTTTTTATCTTCCGGGTCTTTCCCGTAAGGAAAGGTGGCGCCGGCAGGGGTAAGTATGACCCCGGCGGCAGCGGTTTTAGCGACTACCTTTCGGGCACAACCGGGCAGGGTGTCAAGACTTATGAAGTAACCACCCTGCGGTTTGCTCCATGCAGCCAACCCTTTGCCTCCCAACTTGGCCTCCAAAGTCTCCAGCACCAAATCAAACTTAGGCTTGAGAATGGCTGCATGGCGGCGCATATGAGCTTGAATTCCAGCCAGGTCTTTAAAAAAACGGATGTGGCGCAGCTGGTTTATTTTATCAGGTCCGATGGTTTGGACGCTGATTTGTTTTTTTAGCCAGTTGATATTACTTTCGCTACCAGCTACCACGGCAATACCGGCACCAGGAAAGCTGACTTTGGAAGTGGAAGCGAATACAAAAACCCTGTCAGGGTGCCCGGCCTTTTTACAGGCATTAAGAATATCTAATAAGCTGGGCGGGGTATCGGTCAGGTGGTGGACCGTATATGCGTTATCCCAAAAAATCCGAAAGTCGGGTGCTTTTGCAGGCATGGCTGCCAGTCGTTCCACCACAGCAGCGGAATACGTGATGCCGGAGGGATTGCTGTATTTGGGCACACACCAGATGCCTTTAATTGACGAATCGGCGGCTACCAATTGTTCTACCTGATCCATATCCGGACCGTCGTGCAGATAGTTTATGGGAATCATTTCAATGCCCAAATATTCGCAGATAGCGAAATGCCGGTCATAGCCGGGGCTGGGGCAGAGAAATTTTACTTGCGGCAGTTTCCCCCAAGGAGTGGTACTGTCCGGCAACCCGCGCAACATAGCCCGGGCAATCAGATCATGCATCAGTGTCAAACTGGAATTGCCACCGATTATGATTTCGCCAGGGCTTACTTCCAGGACCTGGGCGAAAAGTTCTTTGGCTTCCGGGATACCGTCCACTGCGCCATAAGTTCGACAGTCAATACCATTGACCGCTTTATAATCGTTTTCCTTGAGACAATCAAAAAGTCCGGCAGAAAGGTCTAATTGTTCAGGACCCGGTACGCCTCGGGACATATTCAGTGTAAGCTTTTGTGCCTGGAATTTTTCATAACTGCAGACCAATGTAGAATAGTGCTCTCGCAGCAGCAGATCATTCATTTCTTTCAACTTACTCATTGTGCATCGCTCCTTTGTATTCATTATACAAAAATTACTAGCGGATGGGAATACATTTGACAATCGCTTTTTCTAGAGATATAATTAATACAATTAAGATAAAATATAAAGAATATCATTGCTGACTGGTAAGAATCAGAGGCTATATTCCGCTATAAGGGATATGGCCTTTTTATTATATATATTGTTAGTGTCAGGCTGATTGGAATAACCAAAGGCCAGGATTGCTTTATAGGCAATCCTGGCCTTTGGTTATTCTTACAAAAAGATTAAGGAGGGGAAACAATGACATTGCAAAGGTTTTTAGTGGCAGCATTTTTGGTATTCGTATTGGGAATTGGCGCTGTATATGCCGGAGTCAATCGGGTACCGTTTCGACAAGAAGGGGGAGCTCATGAAATGCATAAGTCGTCTCTATCGCCAGTTATCATCACTGTCTATAGAGGCAACGTATCTTCTGCAAATATGATACTAAACAGTAAAGCCTAAGTCCGAAACTAAGAAAGGGGAGTTGATTTTATGACAAAATATAAGTTATTTTCCTGGAGCGCACTTTTGGCAGCCATTGTACTGCTGATTTTGCCCAGACTTATTCCTATCTGCAATGGGCTTATGAAAAATGGCAGTCCGATGAGCTGCCATTATACTTATCAGGCAGAATTTATTTTTGCACTACTTGCGGTAATTCTCGCCAGCGCTTTGTTTGTATTGCGCACAGAGGAAGCCCGTTTATTGACTGGATTCATACTCTTATTATTAGGAATTATTGTGATTGTCCTGCCACAGCCATGGGCGAGCGGTATTTGCCAAGCGGGCGGATGCATGAAGACAGCTTTTTTTAGCAATATCGGTGGCGGTTGGCTAGCTTTGTCTGGAGCAGGAATTGTATGGCTGATTGGAAGAAAAGCAGGGTAAGTGAACTTGTTTCAGCATAGCTGAAACATCGGCGGGTTCAGGTGGGGAGTCTACCCCACCTGAACGAACGCCGCCTGCAGAGGCGGAGTCTTAACTCGCCGCAAAAGATGAAGGCTATGAATTGTTAGGAGGAAGAGAACAATTAATAAAAATATGGACAAATATACCTAAGTATAGCATAATATAGACATGGATAAACAATACAAGCCTAATGAGTTTGCAAAACTTATCAATGTTTCAGTAAGAACTTTGCAACGATGGGATAACGAAGGTACTTTAACCGCTTTTCGTTCACCAACAAACAGGAGGTATTATA
>NZ_LSLK01000048.1 GCF_002257705.1 Sporomusa silvacetica DSM 10669 | reverse complement strand
TTTGCCGCCGGCTTCCTTCAGATTCCATCTCACGATGGACACCCTTGCCTTAGGCTATGTACTTGGCACTATTAACCCGCACTCGGGACTTTCACCCGTTAGACTGCGCCCATGCCGGGCGCACGATTCAAAATACCGGCAGAACCTGCCGGTATTTTTTCCGTAGCGAGTGTCATTTCTTTTTTCAATAACGTTTCTTAATGTTTAAAATGCCTCATACCTGTGAATACCATGGCAATACCCTGTTCGTCTGCTGCTTTAATCGAATCTTCATCATGAACTGAGCCGCCTGGCTGAATAATAGCTGTAATACCGGCTTCGATAGCTGCCTTAACAGTGTCTGCAAACGGGAAGAAGGCATCTGAGGCCAATACTGCCCCTTTAGTCTGTTCCCCGGCTTGCGTTAGCGCAATGCCAGCTGCACCTACGCGATTCATTTGCCCTGCTCCAACACCAAGTGTCTTATTATCATTGGCAATTACAATGGCATTGGATTTGACATGTTTTACAACCTTCCAGGCAAATAATAGCTGTTCCCACTCTGAAGCTGTCGGCTGACGCTTGGTAATTACTTTCATAGTGTCTTGCGGTGCGGTGGTCATATCAGCTTGCTGCAAGAGCACACCTCCAGCCACCGATTTTACGTCCAACCTGGTGCTGTCCGGCTCTGGAAGAGCCGCCGCCAGTAGCCGAACATTTTTCTTTTGCGTTAAAATGCCAAGTGCCTCCGGACTAAATGCCGGTGCAATAACAGCTTCAGCAAAAAGTTCACTAATAAGCTGCGCTGTTTCTTTATCTACTTCCCGATTGAGAGCAATAATACCGCCATAAGCAGAAAGCGGGTCAGCCTGGTATGCTTTATTATAGGCTGCGGCCAACGTAGTACCAATGCCTGTACCGCAGGGATTGGTGTGCTTAATAATGGCAGCAGCCGGCTCTGCAAACTCGGCAACCAACGCATACGCAGCTTCTACATCAACAATATTATTAAACGACAATTCCTTGCCACTAAGCTGCTTGGCATTGGCAACGCCAGGCCCGTTATAATATTGTTCACGATAAAAGGCTGCAGCCTGATGCGGGTTTTCTCCATAACGCAGATCCTGAGCTTTTTCATAAACCATGTGCATCGTCTCCGGGAAAAGCCCCTGATCCAGTTGTCCGCTTAGATACCTTGAAATGTAAGCATCATAAGCAGCAGTATGACTGTAGGCTTCCTGCGCTAGCGCCATGCGGTTTTTAAATTCAACTTCACCGCCAGCCGTCAGTTGGGCGATAATTTCCCCATAACGCTCTGGGTTAACAACAACAGTTACATACTGAAAATTTTTGGCCGCCGCCCGAATCATGGCCGGACCACCAATATCAATGTTCTCCACCGCATCATTTAACGTCACATCTGGTTTAGCAACTGTTTGCCGAAACGGATATAGATTAACTGCCACCAAATCAATGCCGGTGATGTTGTGCTCAGTCATTGCCGCCCGGTGAGCAGGATTATCCCGAATAGCAAGTATGCCGCCATGAATATAAGGGTTAAGAGTTTTTACCCTGCCATCCATTATTTCCGGAAAACCAGTAATTTCACTGACATAGGTTACAGGTATACCAGCCTCTTTGATGACTTTCATGGTGCCGCCAGTCGAAACCAGCTCCACGCCAAAACTGTGTAATGCTTTAGCAAACTCAACAATACCGGTTTTATCTGACACGCTTAACAGCGCCCGTTTAATTTTCATCTGTCTCCCTCGCTTATCACTTATTCAGTTTCAATTATCCTTACACGCCGCCCCTCTACCTTCAGCCGTCCTTCACAATATAAGGCCAAGGCGCGGGGGTAAAGAATATGCTCCGCGTGTAAAATACGATCTGACAGTGTCTCTGCTGTGTCATCTTCTAAAACCGGCACAGCCTCCTGCAATATAATGGGGCCGGTATCCATACCCTCATCTACAAAATGAACCGTACACCCCGAAACCTTCGCACCGTAGTCCACGGCCTGCTGCTGGGCATCCTCACCCGGAAAAGCCGGCAGCAGTGCCGGGTGGATATTCATGATTTTTCCGGCAAAACGGTCAATGAAATAGGAGGTCAAAATGCGCATAAAGCCAGCCAGAACAACCAACTCCACATGGCGGATATTCAATTCTTCGGCAACCGCAGCCTCAAATTCATGGCGATTGGCAAACTGCCGCCTGTCAATACAAAGTGTCGGAATATCAGCGGCAGTCATGCGCTTTAAGACATTGGCCTCCGGGTTATCGCTAATAACTGCACCAATCTTAGCATCAAGGCGGCCAGCCTCAATGGCATCTACAATAGCCTGTAGATTGCTGCCCCGCCCTGATGCCAGTACACCGATTACCGTTTTGTTCATGAAGCAGTCCCCCTACTTAAGTTCGACCAGATGCTTTTGGGCTGTCACTTTGCCAATTATATATGACTTTTCGCCCCTGGACGCAATGTCGGCCTGAATAGTTGCTGCATCTTCGGCGGCAACAAGGAGAATCATACCGATGCCCATATTAAAGGTCCGGTACATTTCAGTGTCGGCTACCCCGCCCCATTCTTGTAAGAGCCCAAAAATAGGTGGCTTAGGCCAGGCAGCTGTGTCTACTGTTACGCCACAGTCTGCTGGTAATACACGGGGGATATTATCATAGAATCCGCCACCAGTGATGTGAACCATACCATGAAGATCAAATTTTTCAATTAGCGGCAAACAGGTTTTGGGATACAGGCGGGTAGGCTCTAACAGTTCATCTCCCAGGGCGCGGCCTAATTCCGGGATATAAGTATCAACACTAAACTGCTTTACATCAAAGCAGATCTTCCGCACCAGCGAATAGCCGTTAGAGTGAACACCGCTTGACGGCAACCCTATTAGCACATCGCCTGGCTTAATTTTTTCCCCTGTTATGATTTTATCCCGCTCCACAACGCCTACGGCAAACCCAGCCATGTCATACTCACCTTCAGGATAAAAACCAGCCATTTCAGCCGTCTCGCCACCAATAAGCGCACAGCCTGATTCGCGGCAAGCCATAGCCACGCCACTGACAATCGCGGCAACCTTTTCAGGTTCCAGTTTGCCAACAGCCAGATAATCCAGGAAAAATAGTGGCTCAGCTCCTTGCACCAAGATATCATTGACACACATCGCTACGCCATCTTGTCCAATCGTGTCATGCTTGTCGGCCATAAAGGCAACTTTCAGTTTGGTCCCTACACCGTCTGTCCCGCTTACCAGTACCGGCTGGCGATACTTACCAGAGTTTAATGCAAACAGACCGCCAAAACCGCCGATATCACCAAGTACTTCAGGGCGATATGTGGCCCGAACATGGTGTTTCATCAATTCAACTGCTTTATTGCCAGCATCAATGTCCACACCGGCATCACGGTAGGTAAGCTTAGGATTCGTCTTTTCCTGATCGGCCATTCTTCGACCTCCTGCTGTATTTATTTATTTTTGGATTCAAACAAGAATTTATTGTTGGCGCAATCCCCTTCACAAGGAATTTCTGCCGGATAATCGCAGTTAAAGCACGCATTACATAACGTTTGTTGCGGGATATTGCCAATGGAGGCATATAAGCCTTCCAAGGACAGGTAATGCAGAGAATCAGCACCGATAAACTCTCTGATTTCCTCTACCTGTTTGGACGCAGCAATCAGCTCTTTCCGGGCTGATGTATCAATTCCATAGTAACAGGGATAACCAATCGGCGGCGAGCTTATGCACATATGGACAGCCGTAGCACCGGCTTCTTTTAGCATGCGGACAATTTTGCCGCTGGTCGTGCCCCGTACAATAGAGTCATCCACCATAACAATAGATTTGCCCTTCACTACTGATGTAACAGCATTGAGTTTTATCCGTACACCCATATCCCGTTTTTTCTGTTCTGGCTGGATAAAGGTACGGCCGATATACCTGTTTTTCATGAGTCCTTCGGCAAAAGGTATCCCTGATTCCTGGCTATAGCCAAGCGCCGCCGTAGTCCCAGAGTCTGGTACTGAAATGACAAGATCAGCCTTAAAGCCGCTCTCTCTTGCCAGCGTACGTCCCATACTAAGCCTGGCTTGGTACACACTCTGACCGTCAATGACACTGTCAGGACGAGCAAAGTAGATATATTCAAACACACAAGCAGCACGCCGGTCAGTCTCAGCAAACCGCCTGGTTTCAACTCCCTTATCGTCAATGCTTACTATTTCACCTGGTTCAATATCACGCACAAATTCAGCACCAACAGTATCTAGTGCGCAGGACTCAGATGCCAGTACCCAACCATCACCTAGCCGTCCCAAACAAAGCGGCCGGAAGCCATGTGGATCACGTACACCAATAAGCTTGTTTTCTGTCATGATAACCAGGCTGTATGCCCCCTGGACATCAGTCAAGCTGTCGATCACCTTTTCCTCCACCGTCTGCTTGGAAGAACGGGCAATTAGGTTAACAATAACTTCACTGTCGATAGAGGTTTGAAACACATGTCCTTTTTTCTCCAGTTCTATTCTCATTTCATGAGCATTGGTCAGATTGCCGTTATGAGCCAGACTAATCTGTCCCCCGGAATAGCTGACCAATAGTGGTTGTGTATTACGCAAGAGACTTGACCCGGTTGTTGAATACCGGACATGACCGATGGCAATATGAGCTGGCATATCAGGCAGAGCATGGCGAAACACCTCATTGACCAGTCCCATACCCCGTTGCACATCCATAACATTACCGTCGGTAACAGCAATACCGGCGCTTTCCTGGCCCCGGTGCTGCAATGCATACAAGCCCCAATATGTATTTAGTGCCACATTCTCTTGACGAGCAAAAATACCAAATATCCCGCACTCTTCCCGCCATTTGTCGCTTTGTATATCGTAAAGCACTTAGTTTCTCCTTCCTGTCAGTCGGTATAATACCTCTTGATAGGCTTCCTCAACATTACCTAAATCGCGGCGGAAACGGTCTTTATCAAGCTTTTGGCTAGTCTCGCTATCCCAGAAGCGGCAAGTATCAGGTGAAATTTCGTCTCCTAAGATTACTTCCCCTTTGTGCACGCCAAATTCAAGCTTGAAGTCAATTAGTTCTATTTTTTTCTCTTTCAGGAAAGTAGATAAAACTTCATTTATTTGCAGCGCATATTTTTCTATGATTTCAACTTGCTCCGGGGTAGCTAGCCCTAGTGCCTTGATATGATAATTATTAATCAACGGATCGCCCAGTGCATCATCCTTGTAGTAGAGCTCAACAACCGTGCTGGGCAATTTGCGGCCTTCCTCCCAGCCAATGCGTTTTGCCAGGCTGCCGGCAGCAATGTTGCGGACGACAACTTCTACTGGCAGGATAGCCAGTTTCTTAACCAGCATTTCCCGGTCATTAAGCATTTTGATAAAATGATGCGGAATACCTTTTTCGCTTAATAAATTGAAGAAAAAGGTTGAAATTTTATTATTGAACACGCCTTTGTTACCAATCGTGCCCTTCTTTTCGCCATTAAAGGCAGTGGCATCGTCTTTGAAATATACCAATAGTTCATCAGGATTCTCAGTTGCAAATACTTGTTTAGCTTTTCCTTCATACATAGGTTGTTTAGTCATGGGGTTAACCTCCTCGTAAATTTAAATTAGTAAGCGAGATTGCCACGCTGTTCCATATAATGGCGGCACTCTCATTTTGGGGAGCTTTAAAAGCGACTACTTAGGAGCAGCCAGCTTTTGCGCCAGCCGCGCATCTTTTCGCTCCACTTCTTCGGCCATAGTCTGCCGGTGCGCTATTAGTTTAGCAGCAAGGTCAGTATTGTGTACCGCCAGTATCTGAGCGGCAAACAAGGCTGCATTTTTTGCCCCGTTAATGGCCATGGTAGCTACAGGAATACCTGCAGGCATTTGAACAATGCTGAGCAGTGCATCCATACCGGCAAGTGGCGTAGCATTTACCGGAATACCAATAACCGGCAGCGTAGTAAAGCTGGCGATCACTCCCGGAAGGTGAGCGGCGGCGCCAGCAGCAGCGATGATAACCTGCACCCCGCGTTCGCTGGCACCAGCTACAAATCGGTGCACCTTATCTGGCGTGCGATGAGCTGATGCTACTAATACTTCTGTTTCAATACCAAATTCGGCTAGTTGGCTGGCAGCCGGCTCAAGTACCGGCCAATCCGAATCACTGCCCATAATAATTGCTACTTTCATATCCTCATCCTTTCACTCTATAATGCACCCATGGATTAATTTACCAATGAATGTTTTGTTATAAAACCCAGATATTTTTAAAAAATATCTGGGTTTAGCTTCCCCGTTATCCAGCCAGGAATACAAACCGGAAGACAACGAGAGCCGCTAATATGTAGACAATCCAATGCACTTCGCGACCTCTACCAGTAACGAGTTTTAACAACGGATACATCACAAGACCAGCAGAAATACCATTGGCGATGCTATAGGTGAATGGCATCAGGACAATGGTTAAAAAGGCTGGCAGGCTTTCTGTGAAATCGTTAAAATCAATCTGGCGGACTGACTCGAGCATCAATGCGCCAACAATAATAAGCGCCGGCGCAGTCGCGGCCGTGGGAATAAGGCCTGCAAGTGGCGCAAAGAACAACGATAACAAAAAGAGTATGCCACATACAATTGCTGTCAAGCCTGTACGCCCGCCTGCACCAACACCAGCAGCACTTTCCACATAAGAAGTGATAGTACTAGTGCCAAGCAAAGCACCAAGACTTACACCAGTGGCGTCTACCAGCATGGCTTTGCCAATACCGGGAAATTTGCCTTTTTTGTCCATAAGGCCCGCTTTGGACGCAGTACCAACAAGTGTACCCATAGTATCAAACAGTTCAACAAAAGTAAACGTAAAGATAATCGCCATTAGGCCCATATTTAGAGCACCCTGAATATCCAGCGCAAAAAAAGCATTATGGCTAAAATCAGGCATAGCGATTGGACTAAAGCCAGCAGGGATAGTAACAATCCCCATCATAATACCTACAATCGTGGTCGTAAAAATACCAATTAAGATAGAACCCTTTATTTGGCGTGCCATGAGTACACCAATAACTACCAGACCAAATACGGAAAGCAATACTTCGGGATGAGTAAATTGCCCCATCTCAATAATGGTTTCAAAACTAAGCGGTGTGCCATTGCCCTTAGCGGCGACAATTTTCTCCAAAGTAGGTGGAATCAAAGATAAACGGATACTCATGATACCGGAAAGTTTCAGCCCAATAATGGTAATAAATAAGCCAATACCTACTGTAATTGCATGTTTTAGCACTGTAGGCATACCCTCAACCAATAATTGACGAACTTGAGTCACTGTAAGCAAAATAAAAATAAGACCAGAAATAAATACCGCACCCAAGGCCACCTGCCAGGTAATCCCCATACCGATAACAACGGTAAACGCATAAAAAGCATTAAGCCCCATGCCAGGAGCCAAAGCAATCGGATAGTTAACAAACAGCCCCATCATGATTGACACCACGCCAGCACCAATGGCAGTAGCCAGTAATACGGCGTTCTTGTCCATTCCTGCTGAACCCAAAATACTAGGGTTAACAAACAAAATGTACGCCATGGTCATAAAGGTCGTAATACCTGCGACCACCTCAGTTCTCACATTTGTTTTGCGGGAACTAAGTTCAAACAGTTTTTCCAACATTTTTTCTTTCCCCCTTAGTCGTTTTATCCAGGGAAAGTATTAAACTTTCCATCTGGATAAGATAAGACTTGGCTTGTGCCAAGTCCTTTAGGACGCCAGCAGAAGCCTTAGTCGTTCTATCCAGGGAAAGTATTTAACTTTCCATCTGGACAAGATAACCTTCTTACAGTGTCACCGCTAGCACCATAGCGTATTCCAACAACACCAAAAAACCCTAACAGGGAAATTTCGCATGAACATCATAGAGCGAAACTTCCCCGCCAGGGTTTTTATCCCATCGGTGTAGTGTTATCCAGTAACACCTGTGCCACTTGGTCACAGCCACACCACGTTGTGTTATGCGGAACCCTAGGCACACTTTCACCCGTAGTCGGGCGATTTACGGTCGCCTGGTAGAAACTTTTGAGCCATATCCTCAAACATATACGAGCATTATGTATTTATTTGTATTGTACCAGTAGTGGGTAAAAGCTGTCAATGAAAAAAATCGAACTTTAATTACTTATTTAGAAATATCGTTCGGATAATGCTAACTACTTTAACAGCGACATTTTAATTTTTACAACAGCTTTTTTGACATTAGCCGCCTTATTCAGTATACAGTTGGGGCGGTGTACATCCCAGGGAAAGAATATGGCATACATCCCCTCTGTCATTACCAAATCAGTCTCTTGTTGCACTGTTTTATAAAATATCGCGTCTTTAGCTGCAAGCTCATCAGCTAAAACTTCGTTATTTGCAGCCAACAAGCTATACGCAACCATTTCCTGGCCTGAAATAATATATTGAATGTCCAGATAGTCAACATGAGCTTCTGCTCTGCGAACTTCCCGCGGCTGAGTTTCATATTCATTAATAGCTACATAGATATCTTTACCTTCAATTTCATACTTACCCTTAGGCAATGCCACCAAATCAGTTTTTGTAAGATACTCAAGCCCTTTAACAAGAGTTTTGTGAAGGTGTGGTACATCCTCTGCTACTGTTGAAATGTGTCCAAAAATCATAAGTACTCCTCCAATAGTTTAATTAACGATTCGCTTGGCGCCGAAATAACGCGGCTTCCAGTACGTTTCGTCCAGTCGGCTAATCATTACACCCCGGCTGGAGGAAGCATGAATGAATTTACCACTGCCATAATAAATGCCTACATGCGAAGCTCCCGCGGCATAGGTTGTAAAAAATACCAAATCACCCGGTTTAAGCTTGCTACGCTCAACTTTTTTTCCCTGCAGATACTGAACATCGGCTGAACGCGGCAGTTTTTCACCATTCTTATCATATACAAATTTAACAAAGCCTGAGCAATCAAACCCCTTGGGAGATTCACCGCCAAACCGATACGGCGTTTTAAGATACTTTTCCGCTGTTTTAATAATATTATCCGTCTTTACCGCTGTTGGCTTGGCCGAGGCAGCAAATACCGAAGTATTGACCAAAACAAGCATAAGAACCACTAGGCATACGGCCAAAGGCTTTGTGGATAGCCGCATAAAATTTCACCCCTGATTCAATTATTTTAGCTTGCCATTATTTTTCGGCAAAGTTCGGATAATTCCTTTATTTTCTTGTATAAATTCCCTTATAAGGCTATGTGGGCACGAGCCGCTACCCGTTTTACTGCCTGGTTAGCCTGTTGCCGTACCTCTGTCTCATCAATAGTAGTAAGCTGCCGGTTTTCCATGACTACTTGTCCATTTACAATGGTTGTCAGCACCTGGCTGCTTTGCACCTGATAAACCAGCTGTGTATAAATACTAACCCCTGCCGTTGGGGTTGTTCGCAAGTCATCCAGGCTAACAATGGCTATGTCAGCCTTTTTCCCCTGTTCAATACTACCAATTTGATCACTAAGTCCCATAGCCTTAGCCCCGCCCAGGGTTGCCAACTCAAATACCTTGTTCGCCGGCATGGCGGTCGGGCCATATATGGGCTTTTGGATTAACGCCGCAAGCCGCATTTCCATAAACCCATCAAGACTATTATTACACGGAGCCCCATCAGCGGCGATAGCTATGGCAGCGCCCTTATCAATAAGTTCGGGGATTTTAGCAATACCTGAGCCAAGCTTGAGATTGGAGGACGGACAATGAACAATGTTTGTCTGACTATTAGCCAGTACCGACATTTCCTCATTTGTTAGATGAATACAGTGAGCCAAAATAAGGTTAGGACCTGTTAAACCCAGTTTATCAAGATAAAGAATATTGCGCATCCCGGAAAGCTTTTGCACATATTCAACCTCACTCCGATTCTCTGAAGCATGGGTATGAATGGCAACTTTATACCTATTGGCTAATTCTACCGTCTTAGTCAATAGTTCTTTCGTACAGGAGACGGCAAAGCGCGGGGTAAACGCATAACTAATCCGCCCCTCACCCGCGCCCTGCCATTTTTTCAGAAGCTCGATACTTTCCTCAATAGCATTTATCGTGGTATCTTGCAGCGCAGCCGGAACGTCTGTCCCAAAATCCATCATGCATTTGCCGGAGATGGCCCGAATACCGCCATCATAGATGGCTTGAAAATTACTTTCGGTATGATTGACTGTCGCCATGTCCACAATGGCGGTCGTACCACCTTTGAATAATTCACCAATGCCAAGTAAAGCTGAATAATAGATGGATTGTGCATCATGGGCTGCTTCTAACGGCCAAATCTTTTGTTTTAGCCAGTCTAATAATTCTAGATCGTCCGCTTGGCCACGAAACAGTGTCTGACACAAGTGAATATGTGGTTGAACAAGACCAGGAATCACCAAATGCCCGGTAGCATCAATTACTTTGTCAGCAGCCGAGGTGAGCCCAGCACCGATTGCTTTGATTCTACAGCCTTCCACATACACATCGCCTTGAATAATTTCTCTGCTTGCATTCATGGTTACAATTGTGCCATTTTTTATAAGCAGTGACATCTGCTCCACCCCTTTGCTAATTTCCCCAGCGTTTGAATAATGCATGTTCTATATCAAAGATATCTAATATCTTTCCGGCCATAAAAGCCACTATATCATCTACTGTGGCTGGCTTATGATAAAATCCGGGAGCCGCTGGCATAACTACCACGCCAGAGCGCGCCAGCTTGAGCATATTCTCCAAATGAATAGGCGTCATCGGTGTCTCCCGGGGCACTACCACAAGTTTTCTTCCTTCTTTGAGAGTTACGTCAGCCGCCCTTGTC
This sequence comes from Sporomusa silvacetica DSM 10669, assembly GCF_002257705.1. Lineage (GTDB taxonomy): Bacteria > Bacillota > Negativicutes > Sporomusales > Sporomusaceae > Sporomusa > Sporomusa silvacetica. Next base: position 23,314 of record NZ_LSLK01000048.1, on the reverse strand, counting down.
AGCAAATCCCGCCCGCTGGCACCAGCCAAGGCTCCTAATGTATGCATAGAGCAAGGCACAACCACCATGCCGTTCATCTTAAAGGAGCCACTGGCCAGCGGCGCAAACAGATCTGCGTTATCGTACACGGTAGCATATTTTTGGATGACTTCTATACTGTGGCCACATTCATATTCTAGCACCTTGAGGCCCATATCGGTATAAACAGCGTGAACTTCGATCCCCAGATCATACAAAGCTTTAATTAGAGTATAGCCATATATGGCGCCGCTTGCACCGGTAACACCCACAGCTATGCGCATAAGCATTCCTCCAAATTACACTACAAATTTTACGATTAGATATTCATCATAGTAAGCAAACCCCAAGGCTTGATAGGCTCTCAGCGCCGGACTATTGTCTTTTCGTACCATTAACGTGGGAATCTTGCCAGCAGCATGAATCTGCCTGCACAATTCAGCAACCAGAGCCTTACAATACCCCTTACCCCGACTATGCTCACTGGTATAGACACCACCAATCTGATTAATCTGGCCGCTAGCTACCTGAATGATAGCCTGAGCCACAGGCACTTTGTTTATAAGCAAAAACAGCAAAGTTTCTTCCAGACCACGATCTTCAATAAGTTTGACCGCCAATTCTTGGTTAAAGCGGCGTTTAAATCCCTGCCTGTAGGCCTCCACAATAAAGGTAAGTGCCATCTCCCTGTCTACTGCTTCCACAGCAGCAATTTGGTGTAAACAGGCGAGGGAATATGGCCTTATTTCATGGTTAACCAAATAAAAACTATTCTCACAGTCACGCACTTTTTTATAGGGAGCCAGCGCCAAACATAAAGGCTCCACTAACCTTTTCATACCAACCAATACTTCAAATCTACGTTGGCGCATGATTTCAATAAAGCTGCCAATAGCCTTAGCAGCCTCAAAATGCGGCACTACACTTCCCAAGTTAAAGAAGGCGAGTATTCCTTCTAATCTGCCCGCAGAAAAGTATCCATAATAATCACCAGAGCGGCGGCTCATTCTGTCGTTATCAATACCACATCTGGCAAGATTGCCACTGAGTAAAGCGGTTTCCATATAGTTGCGTTCCAAATAGGCTTTGACCACAGGATTGTCGTCACCTGTTAATAACCGAATCATAATTATCGCCTTCCACCAAAACTACAACTAAACTTACTTACGAATACTACTATAAAGGCAAATAGTAATCTTTTCAAGAAAAAACCAAGCCCTCTTTATAAGGACTTGGCTTTCCATCATTACCCCACGTGTTCGCGCAGCACACGTTTTAAAATTTTGCCTGTCTGATTTTTGGGCAAAGCATCCACCACCTGGAAATCACGCGGAATTTTATAAGCGGCAATATTGGCATGAAGATACTCTCTTACTGCCTTCTTATCAAAACGCTGACCTTCAGCCAGCACGATAAAAGCACGCGCTACCTGGCCGCGCAGCTCGTCAGCGACACCAATAACACTGGCCTCAATAATACCTGGGTACGCATAAAGCAACTCCTCAATCTCGCGCGGATAAATATTTTCCCCATTGGAAATAATCAAATCCTTCAAGCGATCGACAACAAAGAAATAGCCTTCCGAATCTTGATAGGCTAAATCGCCCGTATAAAGCCAGCCATCTTTAAGCGTGGTAGCCGTTTCAGCTGGTAGATTAAAATACCCCTTCATGACAATTGGCCCACGCACGACAAGCTCACCAACCATCCCTGGCGGCAAAGTCTGCCCGTTGGGATCAGCCACCCTTACCTCTACGCCAGGGAGAGCTTTGCCAATTGAGCAGTATTTTGGCTTCAACACTGGGTTAAGTGCTACTACCGGCGAAGCTTCTGAAAGACCATAGCCTTCAATAATCTTTTGGCCATATTTGTCTGAAAATTGCTGCGCTATTTTTTCAGGCAAAGACGCTCCACCGGAGATAAAGTGTCTAACACCGGAGAAGTCTTGGCCCTGCCCAACACGAACAAAAAAATTATACATAGGAGGCACTCCGTAGACAACTGTTACTTTATAGTCTTTAATCGCCGCAATAGTTTCTTTGGGCGCAAAAGCTTCCAATATTGTAATTGACGCCCCGCAAAGCAGAGAGACAAGCACAGCGCACGTCCAGGAAAAGCAGTGATACATTGGAAGCACACATAATACATTATCTGTAGCAGCCACCGGCAGCATTCCCCGGAAAGCCACTGCATCACTGACCAGATTTTTGTGGGATAACACAGCCCCTTTGGGAATACCAGTTGTACCTGAAGTATATATAATAACGCAAGACTGATTTTCGTCAAAACCGGCTGCTAGCGCCGGAGCCGTTGAAAATGCCTCCTGTTCTACTACTAATTTAATGTCAGCTATAACAAGCTGGGTAACTTCCTGCGTATAGCCTTGTTGCTTAAGCTCAGAATCAATTGCTAAACGCTCCCTGGTAATGAGATGGCTCATCTTAGCGTCTTTAACAATGAAAGTAGTTTCTCTGACAGTTAATTGAAAATTAATGGGGACAACGATAGCTCCCAGACTGACAATAGCCATATAGCAGTATACGAACTCAACCGAATTGTGGGAAAATAATCCTACATTTTCACCTGTCCGAATGCCTAATGAATAAAAATAATTGCGGTATTTCCTTACTTGCTCTTGCAATTCACCATAAGACACCTTATCTTTACCGGCAAAAGCCGGGCTGTCTACTGTTCCTTTAAGGATAAGATCATGAACAAACAATAACTGCACCCCTTCCTTTCGTAGTGCTGAAAATCAGCTATAACTGTATAATTATAGCTCTAGTAGACAAATCTGTCTATATATAGTATGGCCTAATCGGCAATTTTTAACAACAGTAAGCAGTAAAAAGATTGCTAACGGCTGCAATGACTAAAGTTTTTCTTAAGTCATTGCAGCCGTTAGCATAGCAATTGAGTTTATAGTATACAGCTTATTTAGATACTGATTTTCGCGCCCAGTAGATCAACAAAAGCTCTTAACCATGCAGGATGATTGGGCCAGGCTTGGGCCGTGACCAAATTGCCACTGACAACAACCGGCTCGTTTTTCCATTCAGCCCCAGCCAATTGGCACTCAGCGGCACAAGCCGGATAGGAAGTTACTGTTTTGCCAGCCAATACTTTCGCCGAAGCCAATAGCTGGGTAGCATGACAAATGGCGGCTACTGGTTTGCCAGCAGCAAAGAAATCTTGCACTAGTTTGAGAACCTCATCATACATCCTAATATATTCAGGAGCACGACCGCCAGGAACTACCAGCCCAACATAATCTTCAGCTTTAGCGTCTTTGGCTGCGATATCAACCGGAATCCGGTGACCAGTCAATTCAACATAGGTATCTAGACCGATAAAGTCGTGTACAACCAACTGAACCATATCTCCGGCACTCTTATTAGGCACGGCTACATCAACTTGGTAGCCAAGCATCATCAGCGCTTGTTGGGGAACCTTAACCTCATAGTCTTCCGCACAGTCACCAGTCAGTAAAAGAATTTTCTTCGTCATGATATGTAACCTCCTTAACTTATAGTAGGTTACACATTCTATATTAGTAATATATTTCCTGCCGGATTGCGCCCCATTTTTGATTAACTTAAGCTATGTTGTTTTTAACATAGTCATAACCGCGTTTAATAGCTGCTTTGTTGACCTCAATGACCTGCGGTTTAGAAGCAAACTTTTTGGCAAACGCAGTAAACAGCGATTCCATTTCTACGGCATCGGTAGCGGCAATAAGCGCGCCCAGTGCCACCATATTGGCCATTTTCAAGTTGCCCAGCTCAATCGCTATATCATTTACCGGCACACGATAGACCTTGATATCTTGCCTTTTAACTGCTTTGTCAATTAATGAGCTATTGACAATCAAAACTCCGTTTGCCCGAACGGCAGCCTCAAACTTATCGAGTGATGGTAAATTAAGAACAACAGCTGCTGTCGCCTCTTCTACCATCGGTGAACCTGGTAACCCCTCAGTAATAATAACTGAGCAATTAGCTGTTCCGCCGCGCATCTCAGGACCATAGGAAGGGATCCATGATACGTGCTTTTCTTCCAGCATACCTGCATAGGTTACTATCTGTCCCATCAGCAAAACGCCCTGACCGCCAAAACCGGACATGATCATCTCGTGTCGCATTTTGCCACCTCCTGCACATCTTTGTAAACACCAAGCGGATAGTATGGCACCATCTTTTCTTCTAGCCATTTAACGGCTTCAAGCGGTGTTTTTCCCCAGTTTGTCGGGCAAATTGACAGTACTTCTACTAAGCAAAACCCTAGGCCGCTGAGTTGAAGCTCAAATGCCTTTTTGATAGCGGCCTTAGCTTTATTCATATTAGCAGGTGTATTGACTGCCACCCGGGCAATAAAGGCAGGGCCGTCCAGAGTAGCCAGCATCTCCGATACCCGAATAGGCATTCCCGCAGTCTCTAAGTTACGCCCATAAGGAGATGTACTGGTAACTTGACCAACCAGACTAGTGGGTGCCATTTGACCGCCAGTCATACCATAAATAGCATTATTAACGAAGATAGTCGTTATTTTTTCGCCACGCGCAGCCGCATGGACAATTTCTGCACAGCCAATAGCCGCCAAATCACCATCGCCTTGATAGGTAAATACAACAGCGTCAGGATGCACCCGTTTGGCACCGGTAGCTACAGCCGGTGCACGACCATGTGCAGCTTCCATCATGTCAACATTGAAATACTCATAAGCAAGCACTGAACAGCCTACCGGCGCAACCCCAATTGTTTTTTCCTGAATATCAAGTTCATCAATTACCTCAGCTACCAACCGGTGAATTATACCATGATGACAGCCTGGACAATAGTGAGTAGGTATGTCAAATAATGCTTTTGGTCTGGCAAATAACCCTTCTGCCATGTTATTTGTCCTCCTTTCCATCTAGAATCCTGGTGATCTCCTGGTAAATCTCCATTGGGGTCATTATCATGCCGCCGGTACGGCCATAGAAGTACACAGGCTTAGCATCATGAGTAGCCAGCCGTACATCTTCAATCATTTGTCCAGCGCTTAGCTCAAGCGTTAAAAAGGCCTTGGCCGTTTTTGACAGCCGGGAAAATGGTGGCTCAGGGAATGGCCACAGCGAGATGGGACGTACCAAACCTACCTTTTTACCATTCTCTCTGGCTTTATCGATCGCCGACTGTGCGATACGCGCTGTAATTCCGTAAGCAACAAGAATAAGCTTTGCATCCTTGGTGTAAATTTCTTCCCAACGCATTTCATTTTCCCGAATGAGAGCATATTTTTTTTGCAAACGATTATTATGGTCTTCCAGCTCATTGGCTTTTAGGTATAATGAATTAATTATATTGGGCTTAGTACGCCCATGCATTCCAACAGCAGCCCACGGCTTTTCCACAGGCTTGGTATTGTTCTCTTTAATTTCAACCGGTTCCATCATTTGACCAATAACCCCATCGCCTAATAGCATAACAGGATTACGATATTGGTCAGCTAATGAAAATCCCAACATAGTAAAGTCTGCCATTTCCTGAACCGAATTCGGAGCCAGCACAATAGTATGATAATCGCCATGACCACCACCCTTTGTAGCTTGAAAATAGTCACTTTGTGCCGGCTGGATACCACCAAGTCCCGGACCGCCACGCATAATATTTACAATAAGACAGGGTAGTTCAGCTCCGGCAATATAAGAAATACCCTCTTGTTTTAAGCTAATTCCTGGGCTGGAGGAAGAAGTCATAACCCTGGCCCCTGCGCCTGCTGCACCATATACCATATTAATAGCCGCGATCTCACTCTCTGCCTGCAAAAATACGCCGCCAACCTGTGGCATACGTTTGGACATATATTCCGGTATCTCAGTTTGCGGTGTAATCGGGTAGCCAAAATAATGGCGGCAACCAGCAGTAACTGCAGCCTCAGCAATAGCCTCATTGCCTTTCATGAGCACTTTTTCTGACATGTTCACCACTCCTATTATTTGTGAATCTCAATTACTATATCTGGACAAGACCGGGCACAAAGACAGCAGCCAACACATTCCGAGGCGTCAGGACATGTGGAAAAATTATAACCCTTGCCATTAAAAGTTGTAGACATTACCAGCAGCTTTTTTGGACATGCCACTGTACATAAGGCGCAGCCTTTACACCGTTCTTGGAAAAATATTGGTTTTGGCATAATTGTCACTCCTTAAATATATTTGTGGAAAACATATAACACCGTAAGCTTTCGTTCATTATAGCCGATCATTGTTCACTTGTTAAGGCAAACTAAAGAGGATCATTATGGCTTAACAGCGTTCTTTTATACAGGACACTGTTCATTTATCTTATCATATGCCGTTCTCCACAAAATATCGAATCCCTATCGTTTTTCTTTTGGGTTCGGCTATTTGGAATTATATAGCCCATTTTGTTACCTCTCTTTTTAAGTATTAGGTAAATAACAACAAAAAAGGTATGAAGAACCAGAAGGACTTTGCAGTCTAAGCGGTTTCATACCGATTTCCCTTTTATTTAACTATCCAAGATGACGCCAATACCTTTTTCCTCTTATATCGTTTTCTGCATACACTGGTAATCAGGTGTTTCAATCTGAATAGCCACTTGCTGAATCTTAAACTTTTCACGTATATCATTTGTAGCTTGTGTCAAAATACTTTGTCTGTTGTCCGTATTCTCAATCACCAAGTGGCAACTGAGCACATTACACCCGCTGGTCAGACTCCACACCCGTAGTTCATGGACATTGCTTACACCAGTAATTGATGCCAGACAGGTATGTACCTGACTTGTGTCAATATCCGGCGGCACTCCCTCCATCAGGATATGCAAAGCCTGCATGGCAACCTTCCAAGCACCTTTACTGATGACTACAGCAACTACTACACTAACCAGCGGATCAACCCAATACCAGGAATATAACTGCATAAGTATGCCAGCAACAATGGCGCCTACTGAACTCAAGGTATCACCAATGACATGCAGGTAAGCACTGCGAATATTGATATTATCCTTCACATCTCCCTGCTTTAACAGTGCCACTGCACTAATTACATTGGCAGCCATGCCAATAAAAGCAATCACTATCATAGAAACACTATCAACAGCTTGCGGCTGCTGAAATCTTTGGTAAGCTTCGACGGTAATAAAAGCAGCAATAGCAAGCAACGTCAACGCATTAAACAAAGCCGCCAAGATTTCAAATCGTTGGTAGCCAAAGGTCTTATTGGATGAAGGCGGCCTAGCTGCAAAAGTAATGGCTACCAGACTCAGTGCCAGTGAACTAACATCACTCAGCATATGTCCTGAATCAGATAGAAGCGCCAAACTATTGGTAATCAACCCACCAAAGAACTCCAGGAACATGATTATGGCTGTTGCACTCAAGGCAACGCTTAACCCGCGCTTATTATTGGGGGTTATAGGTTCATACTGCTGCTGGTCATGATGATGTAAACTACTCATTAAAATCCCCTTACTAAAAAATCCCAGTATTTATCTTCTGCAAAGTCGCTAATAGCTGTTCACTTTCTTCTTTAGATAATACTCCCAAGATTTGCCTAGATAACTCTGAGTGATATTTATGGTGTTCATCATAAGCCTGCAAACCCTTTTCGGTAAGACTGATTAGATACACGCGCCTATCCTGCAGGCTTGTCTCTCGCTTGGCATATTTTTTCCTCTCCAACCGATCAATTGTCACCGTTGTTGTTCCTGTTGTTACCCCCAGTTTCATGGCTACACTCTTCATATTCATCTGGCCGTACTGACCAATTACTTCAATCGCATGAGCTTCCGACACCGTTAAATCGCTGGCACGAATAACCGAGTTTTCCCATGATGAAAAGCCATTAAAAAAGCGAAAAAGTTCATGGGTTAAGTCTTCCAAATACCTGTCACCTCCTTTATTTGAACATCATACTATTTGATTATCTAATTAATAGTATATTCAAACCTGTACATAATGGCAATAATTTTTTTATTATATCCCATCACCATATCTGCCATATCTTCATTCCTCTTTTCTGTCGCTTGATAGAAAATCAAAATAGCAAAGCCCCTTTCCGAGGAAAGGGGCTAATCTACATGCGCCTTCCTCTTATCTGCCAGGATTTCTCCTGCTGGAATTAGCACCACGCAGCATAGCTGCCGGTTGCCGGGTGTCATCGGGCCAGTCCCTCGACCACTCTGGATAAGAGTCATATGAAATTTAACATATTTTAACATGAGTAACTAGAATTTGTCAATACATGCCCTGGTGAAATTATTCGTAATTCTTATTCGGCTGAGTCACTGCCTTTTACCATTTTTTTATTTTCCCCGGTCCTACTGTCTGTCCCGGTATGGTACGGACTATTGATATTTACAGTTGGTTCCGCCACCGCAATACCTCTTTTGATCAGTAACTCGCGCAACACCCAGGGTTTATCAGTAATGAGTCCATCTACACCCATATCAATCAGCATATTCATCTTGGCAGGATTATTTACTGTCCACGGTACCACTTTCATCCCTAATTCATGGGCTTCATTTACTAATTCATGTGACAACTCTTCCCAATACGGCGAAACAATATCAGCTCCGACAGCCTTAGCCGCTTTTACATAATCACCTTTAAAAGTATCGATATCAAGGCCGGCCATCCACGGAGATGCTCCGCGCCCGCCCGGCTGACGATTCATGCTATCCCGTCCCCAGGATGGTTGCTCACAGGTTAGCGCAACAAGTGTTATGTTAGGATCTAGTTTTTTCATTTCTTTCAAAGTACGCCAGTCAAAGGACTGGAGCATAACGCGGTTTTCCATATGGTATTTTTTGATGATTTGATGTACTTCTTTTACAAAAGCAGCCGGGTCGGGATTATTTTTGGCTTCTGGGAAAGAGGCATCAGGATATGACTTTGTTTCAATGTTAAACATTATCTTATCATTGCCATAAGCATTAGCCAACTCAAATACCTCTTCTAGTGTAGGCATTTTAGCTCCCGGGAAGGGTATTTGCGTTTTACCGTGTCCTTCATAGTATTCACCAGCCGCAGTATTCATGGTCCCCAAATCAAATTTCTTTACCTCTGCCAGGGTCATCTTGCGAATATCATACTTGCCAGACTCAACATATTCGCCATCAGGACCCTTAGCGAGATTATGGTTCATAACCGGATTATGGCTGATAACAATCTTGCCGTCTTTTGTCATCTGCATATCCATTTCTAAGGTAGTTACACCAAGCTCCATGGCATACGCAAAGGCAGCCAGCGTGTTTTCCGGACGGGCATCACGTCCACCACGATGGGCTTCAAAATCAAAAATTTGGGGCATAGCTTTTGCCGCAGCCAAATTCATAGCAAACCCATTCCCTCCAGACGCAACCACTACAGCGGTAATACCTGCCACGAGGAAACGCTTCCAATAATTTTTTCTTATGCTCATTCAAATCCCCCTCGTTCTCCATCCATATTATTGATAATTAAATTATATTCTGGAAAAAATTCGTGTTTGTTATGATAGTATTAATTTTGTTTTAACAACGTGCCCCGACTGATTAGGCATTTTCCATATCGATATTCGCTCCTCTTCCACTGAAGTGAAACTTACCTGACCCTTAGCACAACTGACAGAATTCCCCTCGTCCTCACATAAATATGGAATCTTGCCAGCAGGATTCATATTGCTACCACCAATACTTGGGGTATTGGCGCTTAGCGGCAAGATTATTCACCACTATGCCTACAAATATCAAAATACAGATACCTGCTCCTACCGGCAACACGATAAATAGCCAGTCTTGTTTGGTAATTACAGCAATTAGCGCTGTTGCCCCGGCCGGCGGATGAACAGTCCTGGTTCCTACCATAGTAGCTACAGCTAACCCTACACTAAGCGCTGCCGTATACCAATAAGCACCAGCTAGCTGATAGATAAAAACTCCAATTAAAGCAGCAAGTAGGTGTCCTGCAACAGCATTGCGGGGCTGGGCAAACGGAGCTGCTGGAACCCCATAAATCAGACAAGCCGATGCTCCTAACGAAGCGACAAGAACCGGAACATCCCTGATCAGGCTTAAGTAAGTTATCACTCCGATACCCGCAAATGATCCGACAAGCGCCCACAAACATTCCGACAGTGGTGGACTAGCTACATCACATCTGCGTGTTGTTTTACATTTTTTTAGGTAAGTTTGACAAGATAAAACGATACGTTCAGCCTTTATCGATGGTTTTTGTGTAAACGACTCTTTCGGTTCACCGCCAATCATGGTACCACCTCTCAATAATCTTTGCCGCTAACCTGCATGAGTGGAATTTTTTTATTGAAAATGGGGAAATGCCGCTAAAAACGGCATTTCCCTGACCACTTATTTTTTGGTAACCAAAGGAACCAAACAAGCAAGCGTGAATATCACGTATGACAAGCTAACCATTGTTCCGTTGTTAGTAACGCCGCCTTGATGTGCCAGAAAGAACCCTATCCAAAACCCCCAGAAGGCAGCATTCATCAGCGGGTTACGATATTTCTTTCTCCAAGACACTTCTGTGGTAACAACATTAGTATTCGCATTAGGCACAGGATTTGTACTCATTACAATACCTCCTTTGCATATTTCGCAATTTTATCCGATGACCAAGTTGCTCTAAGACTCCCGCATCTACAAGCGGGAGTTATACCCTAAAGGGCACAGGCGAGCAACTAAGTCCCTGGATAGGTTCGACTAAACTTTAGATGGGGTCAAAACCCCACCTGAAGCTAAGTCTCACTTTATTGACTTAAGGAAGATCCCTAAATAGCATGCAAGCAAAAATCCAAGCATTAATGCCCACAAGTAGCGAAATGATTACACAATAAGGTATTGTCCGATTCATTACCTCGCCTTCGCGACCCTCAAGACCAACAGTTGCTGAGCCAATCAATACTTTTGACGGAGCGATGGCGCAACCAACTGAACCGCCAACAGACTGCACGGCACACATGATAACCGTACTAATTCCTAACACCTTGGCTGTCTCCAGCTGCAACGCGCCAAACATGACGTTGGAGTTGGTGTTACTACCGGTAAGAAATGATCCTAACACACCAATATACGGGGAGAATATGGGGAACAAAGCACCAGTAGAGTTAGCAATTCCTTTTGCCAGCAAGTTGGTCATACCAGTATCGTTCATAATCAATGCCATCATAACCATGGTAGTTATCCCAATACTGGTGGGAACACATTGTTTAACCGTGGCTTCAAACGCTCCACTAAAGGCACCCGGTTTCCACTTACGAGCCATTTTGAATATAACAAAAGCGCATAATGCTGCAAATAGCAACAAAGGAGCCGGATGCGAAAAAATGTTAATTTTAGAATACATTTTTTCGGCTTTTACTGCGAAACCAGCAGCAGTCGTAATAGCCGGATAGTTAAGGCCCCATGAATAGGAAGCGAAAAGTTTCGAGACAGCTTTGACCTGGGTCAGAATGCATAATGCGATTAAGATATAGTAGGGGGAAAACGCCATATGAAATCCCATATGTGGCTTTTCGTCCTCTTTTCTAGTCCCATCTGCTTCGTGACGATAAATAGTTTTGGCTAATATAGCCATCGTTCCGCAACCACAAAGTGCCGGAATCAAAGTAGCTAATTGCGCTGCACCCAGTTTATTCATAAACCAGCACATGAAGGCCATTACGGTACCAGTTATCATAACTGCCGGCAAACCTCTTTTAACAGCGGCGAAACCGCCGTAAATATGGCATACGGAAAGACCAGTAGCATAAATAGGAATAGCAAACAAAATTGCCATCCAGGGACCGATAATATCGCCGGGGATCTTAGTAGCCAGTTGAATAGTATAATAGGACGAACCCATAGACCCAAAGCTAATTGACCAAGAGTGTCCTACTAGACAGGTGGCGGCCGCAACAGCTGGCTTGAAACCCATAACCAGCATAATCGGCGCAACAACGGCAACAGGCACGCCAAATCCGGCAATGCCTTGCATAAAACTGGCAAAACACCATGACATCAGTAAACATTGTAATAATTTTTCTTCAGTCACATTTATCATGGTATCGCCAATTACTTTGATAGCGCCATTCTTATCAACAAAATTATAGAGGAAAACCGCACCCCAGATGATGAGCAACACATACAATGCCATTGCCATACCTTTACTATTGGCTAAAGCCAATAGTAAAGGGTCGCCACCAAAGACAAACATACCAATAACTACTGCTGTAAACCATGAGATTGCTCCTGATTTCGGCGCACCCCATTTAAACAGTAAAATAGTGGATAGCAATACCAAGATAGGTAGGAAAGCGAGTATCCAGTTTGTAAGAGTTAAGGCAACACCCTTATCCATACAACCAAGCCTCCTTCCAAGCCTCTTTGTTCATCGTGAACAAAGATTGCTACATTAGTAAGTCCCTGGTTCCTTTTGTTCACACAGGGACCAGGGACTTACGGCATAACGCCTATTTAGTTTTTAGACAACTTTACTTAGCTGGCGGAAGTGGAACTTCCATACCTAGCGCTTTCGCACGGTTGTTGACGAAGTTTTGAATTTTGACCACATGTTCAGGCTGCAGGTGACTGAAACGTCCTTGCGTTTGGAGATAATCGTCAACAGGCTTAAGTTTCTTCGGCATATTAGTGAATTTCTTATTAGCCCAATCGCCATTTTCAACCTCATAGAGATTCCACATACCGGTTTCAACGGCTAGTTTAGAGATCTCAATAGTACGGTCAGACGGGAACGACCAGCCCTTCGGACAAGTACATTGAAGATGAACGAACGCCGGACCATCTTGGGCAAGGCCTTTCCGAATCTTGTTCATAAGGTCAATGGGATAACCAATGGAAGCAGTCGCACCATACTTGATATACGGATGGCCGCCTGAACAGAATATAGCCATCGGATCTTTCAAGTGATGTTTCTTAGCTTCAGGAATCTCCGGACCAGCTGGGGTAAACATTGTGGTAGCACCGTACGGAGTGGACGGGGAAACCTGAATACCAGTGTTGGCATAAGATTCATTGTCATACATTACGCAGAGAACTTTATGTCCGCGATAGAACATAGCTGACATTGCTTGAAGACCAATGTCGGAACAGCCGCCGTCACCGGCCATAACAATAATGTTGGGGAATTCGTCCTGGATTTTCCCCTTCTTAATCATCATACGAAAAGCTTCAGCAATACCAGAAGCTACAGCACCGGCGTTGGTGATTTGTGCATGAGTCCAGGGTACAGCCCAAGGACCGCAGGCATAACTAGTATTAGCAACATACATACAGCCAGTTGGCCCAACAAAGATTGTATTTTTACCAGCAGCTTTAGCTACTAGGCGATACGCAATAGCCGGGCCGCAACCTGCACAGGTACGATGACCTGGGACATACGTGTCCACAAGATCTGTAGTCTGTGCAATTGACTTAACTAATTCAGCAACTGCCATCGTTTACTCCTCCTTATTATTTACTAGGGGCAGCTTCAGTTTTAGCAGTATTAATCTGGGAAGCACCTTCATGATAATCATTGAAGTTAACCCAAGTACCGCTTTGAATAAGTTTGCCAGCATTTAATGTTTCTTTCATCATTTCAGCCATAGCGAAGAACTCGTCATGGGTAATCGTCTCGCCGCCCAAGCCGGAGGTAAAGCTTTGAATAATCGGCTTGTTCTTAATTTCAGACATCGCAGCTTTAACTTCGTTCGAGAGAACACCGCCAGCGCACGGAGCACCGTAAGATGTTCCAGTATCAATAACACCGGCAACTTTGAACTTGGTCAAGATTTGAGCAATGTCCTCATCCGGGAACGGACGGAACCAGCGAATTCTGCACATACCGACCTTGTAACCCGCTTCACGGAGATATTTGATGGCACTACGGCAAGTAACCGCGTGCGCACCTTGCAGCACAAATACCATGTCAGCATCGTCTGTCATATACTCTTCAACGAACGGAGCATATGCCCGACCGAATACTTGAGCAAATTCTTTTGTTGCCTGAACAATTTTTTCTTTAACCTTTGTCATAACAACATGGCGATCCCACTCCAGAGGAGGTCCCATTTCCGGCTCAATCTGTGGCCCCATGATAACAGGGTTATTCACATCAAGACGGAATTTCGGGTTGAATTTAGGTAGGTATTTGTCAACTTGCGCTTGATCAGGCATTATATAATCCTGCGCAATATGGGTGACGAAATAACCGTCCATGGCTACGATCTGCGGCAACATGACGTCAGGATCTTCACCAATCCGGAAACACATTAAGCTGTTGTCTAACGATTCCTGGGCATCTTGCGCCCAGCCATAAATCCAGCCATTATCACGGAGAGTTAAGCAGTCCGTGTGCTCAGAGCCAAAATCACCAGGGGGATCAAGCGTACGATCACCAATAAGGGCTTGGATTGGGCAACGACTGCCCGCAATTGGTGAATATGTTTCAAAAGCATAGGTAACGCCTACACCGGAAGAACCAGTAGTGGCACGGGCACCAGCCATGGATGCGCCGTGAGCAATACTGAACTGCGCATGTTCGCCCTCACCATGAACCATTTCGCAATTCATAGCACCATTAGCAATCCGCTTCGCTAATTCAGCCATAACCGCTGTATACGGGCGAATAGGATATGATGCTGAGACATCGATATCGGCAAGCTGCCAAGCATCTGCAACCGCAGTTAACCCTGTACCTTTTTTCTTGATTGGCATCTTATTCACTCCTTATTCATCAAAATCGAGTTCAGGCACGCGACTTACGGCCCCAACTGGACAAACGTTGCTGCAAATACCACAACCTTTGCAATACTTCAAATTGAAGCTGATTCCGTCGTCCTTGGAGTAATTAACACAGGCATCTGGACAATAAATATAGCAAGTTTTGCACTCGGTGCATTGTTCTTTATCAACTACCGGACGAAGAAACCGCCAGTTCCCGGTAATCATACCCTCGTTTTCAGTCTGAGGGGACGGAACAATAGCAGCAAATGGCACTTGCTTATAAACTTTTGCCATGTTTACACCTCCCTTAAAATTACCAACTACTACAGATTAACAACTTGAACTGCGTCCCAACCTTGCTGAACTGCCGTTTTGTTGTCAGCAAGTTTGATTAAGGATTCCAATTTAACGATTCCACTTGCTTTGGCAACAGCAGCAGCCATTGCAGCACCAACTCCGGCACCAATCTTGGTATCGTCAATACAACCTTCGGTTCCATCAAAGGTATGGAACACGCCAGCACCCAAGGCATCAGCATCAATAGCGGCAACGGCTTTTACTTTACTCACATTTTCTTTAGGCGAAAGGTACTTAATTAGCTTGTTAATGTCACGTTTGGTATTGATGACAACAACGCAGCCATCCTTACAGCCTTTAAGAATGTCGTTGCCCTTCACCAGTGTTTCTTCGGCAAGCACAACAATATCAGGGCGGTAATTCTCATACTCATAAAAGGTTTCGATAGGCTCCGGACTAATCCGGGCATAGCTCTTAACAGGAACATTGATCCGGTCAGGCAGATCAACATAGTTATCAAAGGATTGATTGTACTTTCCTTCGAGGCTACCTGCCTTGGCGAGCAGTGTAGCAGTGTCGCGAGCTTCTTTTGCTAGAGTTACACCCCTAGTCCATACAGTTACTTCCTGCATCTTAGCATCAACAGCAACCGCTAGTGTCATTTTCTCTCCCCCTTTTAAATACTAAAGATTGGACAACAGCTGACCATTAGAATCACTTACCGTTCTTTAGCCATCACCCCCATGGGCAAAGTTTCCTTTACTTTTTTAGAGATATTTGACGCAGACCATAGCCAAAATCCTCATTTAACACCTTATAGATGTGAGTAGCTATACTCTGCGAATCACTAACATAGCGTTTCATCGCTGATAAAGCTGCGTGCTTGCAGATGGCCTCAATATCAGAACCCACCGCGCCCTCTGTAGAAATTATCAGTTCATCCAGATCAATACCATCTGCTAAAGGCATTTTTGCGGTATGAATCTTAAATATTTCTAATCGTTCTGCTTTGTTAGGTAATGGTAGTTCCACAATATAATCAAACCGTCCTGGCCGCATAAGTGCCGGGTCTACCATATCAGGCCGGTTGGTGGCAGCAACAACAATTACATTGGCACTATCCATTAAACTATCTAGTTCCAAAAGCAGTTGACTTACTAAGCGATCTGTTCCATTTTTATCTGTTACCGCCCGCACAGGCGCTAATGCATCAATTTCATCAAAAAACAGAATGCAGGGAGCGATTTGCTTGGCTCGCTTAAAAATACGTCGCAGACCCTTTTCGGCTTCGCCGAACCAGCGGGAATTAAGCGTAGCGGCATCTACCGATATGAAATGAGCTTCACTCGAACCAGCCAGTGCTTTTACCATTAGCGTTTTACCTGTTCCTGGCCGCCCTGTTAGCAAAAATCCTTTCGGCATGTTGTGCTGCATTTCCTTAAACAATTCGAGGTGCTGTAGCGGCATTTCAATCATGGCCTGCAAATTTCTTTTTATATCAGCCATTCCCCCAACTTGTTCCCACTTGGTATTGGGCCGTTCCGAAAAAAATTCCCTGGTAGCAGTTGGCTCTACTTCCCGGAATGCAGCGAAAAAATCGTTCATGTTGATTGTCAGCTTTGCTAGGTCTTCTTCCCTAAGTTCTTCCGAGAAATCAATCTCTGGCAGTAGCCGCCGCACAGCGTTCATCCCGGCTTCCTTACAGAGAATGGCTATATCTGCGCCAACAAAACCATGCGTCATTTGGGCAAGTTTTTCTATGTTTACCGAAGAATCAATTGTCATTAAACGAGTATGTATTTTTAATATTTTTAATCTTCCGAATCTGTCGGGCGGATTAATGGATAGCTCCCGGTCAAATCTTCCTGGCCGGCGAAGCGCCGGATCGACCATATCGGGTACGTTAGTAGCACCGATAACAACTACTTGCCCTCGATTCTTCAGACCATCCATCAAAGCTAATAGCTGGGCAACAACACGTTTTTCAACATCGCCGATTACTTCAGTTCGTTTAGGAGCGATGGCATCAATCTCATCAATAAAGATAATGGCCGGTGCCCGTCTTTGCGCTGTCTC
Organism: Sporomusa silvacetica DSM 10669; assembly: GCF_002257705.1. GTDB lineage: Bacteria > Bacillota > Negativicutes > Sporomusales > Sporomusaceae > Sporomusa > Sporomusa silvacetica. The sequence continues at coordinate 6,212 of NZ_LSLK01000048.1, read as the reverse complement.
AAATATCTCTCTAATCCGGGCTTCACTTTCTCCATAGAACTTATTGATGATTTCTGGACCATTCACGTGCAAAAATGCTGCATTAGTTTCACTGGATACAGCTCTAGCCATCAGGGTTTTACCTGTACCCGGCGGGCCATAGAGCAGGACTCCTTTAGGTGCTTCAACCCCTAGCTGTCGAAAAATTTCAGGGTACTTAAGCGGCAATTCAACCATTTCACGAATACGTTGGAGTTCTTTGTCAAGACCACCTACATCTTCATAGGAAGCTCGAAAACTGCGATCTTCCGAAGCATCCGTTTTAGTCACTTTTATTTCAGTAGCTGCGTTAACGATCACAGCCCCTTGCGGTGCTGTACCGATAACAGTAAAGTACTGACTTCTCGCTCCGGCCAGATTAACCTTAAGCCTATCACCGATAATCATTGGCAGTCCATTTAAGACTCGTTCTAAATGCTTACTATCTTGGGCATCGCTAAAATCTATTGTTACATCCAATGGACTCAAAACTAACGTTTGTGCTGGTTGACGCGCAATTTTTCTTACCGTTACCCGTTCGTCTATTCCGACTCCGGCATTTTCTCTGATTATAGATTCCATTTGCGCAATATTTTGATTTTTGTATTGACTAAAACAGGGAACTACTTTGGCAACTGTCGTTTTTCTCCCTTGAATCTCGAGAATATCACCTATAATAACTTCCATTTTTTCCATGTCGGCGTTATCAATCCGGATATATCCTTGACCAACATCTTCCGGCATAGCATCGGCAACTCTAAAGGATATGGCTTTTTCCATGATAGATGATCCTCCTTTAGAAGGTGGTCTCCCTGGGAACATCTTACAGTTGTAATTATAAGGTACACGCTCCAGCTTGGCTACTATATGGTAAATAAGGATAATTTTGTTAATATAATTCATGAAATTATCCACAAATTGGATGAGAAAAGACTTGGCTTGTGCCAAGTCCCTTAGGACGCCGGCAGAAGCCTTAGTCGTTCTATCCAGGGAAAGTTATACTTTCCATCTGGATTAAAAAGGATAGTAAACTCCTCGCAACCGAGTTGTTTACTATCCTTTGATAAAAACTATAAGAAGAATGAATCATCCTTAGTGTACTTATGCAACGGTCTTCCCACTGGTCCGTACGAGAGGATGCCTTTCAGCCAGCCGTTATCAGTTAAATAGTTTAAGTAGCGCCTAGCAGTAACCCTTGATACTCCAACCAATCTTGCTATTTCACTTGTAGTAAAATAATCAGGCTGTTTATTTATTGTCGTAAGAATAGCTTCCAGGGTTGCTTTGTCTAATCCCTTGGGAATATTTTCTTTTAATTCCGCTAGGCTATTAGGTATGCTTTCTCCTGGCGTAGTTCCTCTTAAACAGTCGATATCTTTCTGGCATAGCTGCTGTGTTTTGTTTAGTCGCTCAATATACTGCTGATAACACTTCAGCGCTTTTTTAAAACGTTGCAGTGTAAATGGTTTTATAATATAATCCACTACTCCGCACTGCATGCCCTGTTGAATTGTTTCTGAACGATGGGCCGCCGTAACTAAGATAACATCGATGTTAATTTCCGCTGCTCTTACTCGCCGCAGCAGATCAATCCCGCTTTCCCCCGGCATATAGACATCTAGAATAACTAATTGTGGTTTTATACTAACTATCAATTCATACCCATCTGCCGCATTTGCCGCCTGTCCTACTAATCGGAACCCCTTCACTTGACTAATATATTGCCGGTGAAGTTCCATGACCATAGGATCATCCTCAACAATAACAATATCAACTCCCATATCCGGTTCCCTCCCTACTTTCTAAGTATCCAGGTTTACCGTATTGGTATCTTTATACAAAAGGTACTACCCTCGTTTTCACACGAGTGAACGGAAATTGTGCCCCCGCAGATTTTTACCTCTTGCATAACTAAAGCTAATCCAACCCCTCTGCTACCTTGTTTGGTGGAAAAACCACGGTGATAAATCTTCTTTTTGTAGGGTTCAGGTATGCCTGTACCTAAATCAGTGACTCTAATATTCACATACTTCTTGCCCTCAAAGATATAGACAGTAATAACTCGCCGTTCAGCCGGCAGGCTGGCAACGGCATCAATAGCATTAGTTATTAGATTGCCAAGCACCGTGACCATGGACAAACTACTAAAGCTGGCAGGGAGCGCGAGGAGTTTACTGCGGGGATGAAGTCGCAGAATAATACCCTGCTCACTGGATTGACTTATTTTTCCGATAATCAGCCCAGCTGTCGCCTGGTCTTTGATCCGTCTAACGATAGAGCTGACCATGTCTTGCTGTGTTTTATACATCAACGTTATGAGCTCAACGACCTTATCATACTGTTTCATCTGAATCAGCCCGGATATAGCATGCAGCTTATTGGCAAATTCGTGAGATTGGGCCCGCATGGATTCCAGTAGACTTCTTAGTCCTACCAATTCCTCTGCCAGTATTTTAACATCCTGCTTATCCCGAAAGGTAGCAATAGCGCCAATTACAACGTCATTCACTATCAGGGGTACTCTATTGGTAATAATAACTTTATCCCCAACTTCCTGCTCCTGATCGTATTCAGCCTGAGTGGTTTTTAACACAATGGGCAAACGTGAGTTGGGGATAACCTCCCAAATATGTTTGCCAATAATATTATCCTGCCGGCCCAAGAGGCGTTGACCTTCACTATTCACTAAATCAATATAGCCATCCGTATTAATGGCAATTACGCCTTCACGCATACAATGCATAATGGCGCGTTTTTGTTCCAAAACAACGGTTACCTCATGTATTCGCTGCTTAAGTTTAAAATCGGCATCACCATATAATTGCGCGTTGTGGACTGCGATTGCCGCATGGTTAGCAAAAGTTTCGAGCAGCTTCTGATCAATAGGTGTCATTTTCTGTATAGACCGGAAGCCTATGATCAATACCCCAATATCAAATTCGTGCAAATAAAGTTTTATAACTTTTACTCTAGACAAACTTTCTTTTTTAAAAACGGCCTTCATTTGCTCAGACAATAACTCTTTATATTCTAGGTCCATCAAACTTGTTGTATAAACTAACAGCTCGGAAATAGCGGCAGATGAGTGCATATCCTGCCAACCGGTTGTAATTGATGCATGCAATTCACTATTCTCATCCAACAGCAAAATACTGCCACACTCTGCATGAAATATACGTAATGCGCTTGTCACTATAAAATCTAATACTTCATATAGGTCCAGCGAAGAAGTAAGATAGGCGGCAATTTCGTTAATGGTTCTTAACTGCTCGAACTGTTTGTAGACTGTTTCTTCGTACAGTGTGAAAAAGTACTCTGAAACATATACCCTTGTCCTGTCCAATAGCGCATCAATTTCCCGCCGGTAGCGGTTGAGACCGGGCAAGTCATCTTTTAGGAATAGCGACATGGCATCCTTTATTGATTTCTCGTATAGATCAAAAAGCAACATGATGTCTGCCAACCTAACACCCTGCTCAAGCCGCCGCTTGCAAATCCAGCTGATGTAAGCCTGTAATGGCGTAAATGCTTCACTTTTTACTGATTGTATAAGAGCTTCAGTCAATTGGATAATATCTTCTACCAGTTCGTCTCTAGGCAGTTCAATATAGAAAACTGGTGCCCTTTCCATCTCCAATTCACAAATCGTGCCTGTATTTGTTTCCTGTTGAATAGATTCAATGATTGAGGCCAGGTAATTCATCTAACCACCTTGCTTCACTTTTTTTTATTACTTTAATTTTTTTTGTTATCGTTTAGTTGACTAAATAGTCTGCCAATATCTATTATATAATTAAGATACATTATTTTCCATGATTTTTTCAGATTTATCAGAATCATTTCGCGGATGTAATAATAATGTCAGTCGAAACTACGCCAAAAAATGTAGAAGCTGCTACGCCAGTTGTTGGCAGGCGGCAAGGTTGCTATCCCGGCTAACCGACAGCATACCAACCTTAGCCCCAAAGGTGTTGGCGAAAAACTTCGAACCAAAATCAATGTCAATTTGGGTGTTTCCAAAGATTGCTATGATATGGAGCTTGAATTAGAAAAAACGCAAAAGGCGATTGAGCTAAAAACAGATGCCATTATGGATTTAAGTTGCTATGGTAAGACCCGGGAATTTCGGCGCAAGTTGATTGAACTGTCTCCCGTGATAATTGGCACTGTGCCAATGTATGACGCTGTTGGCATGCTTGATAAGGATTTAAAAACTCTTTATTGAGCTTGCTATACCTAAAGGTCAACGCTTTGCCAACATATTTTTTGTATAAGGAGGCGATGATTTATGGATGCCTATCAAGCACTGGAAAAGCTTATTGCAGGAAATAGGCGATATGTGACTGAGAAATACGCAAAAGCAGACATCGGATTTAATAAACGCGCTGAACTCATCAAAGGGCAGCAACCCTTTGCCATAATTCTTGGTTGCTCTGATTCCCGTATTCCCCCTGAAATTGTGTTTGACCAAGGACTAGGCCAGTTATTCGTCGTGCGGACGGCAGGCCAAGTAGTTGATGCTGTTGTGCTTGGCAGCATCGAATACGCCGTAGAGCACCTCGATGTACGGTTAATTTTGGTATTGGGTCATCAAGACTGTGGAGCCGTCAAAGCAGCGTTAGAGAACAAGCAAGGTCCTGTGCACATTGCGTCTATCCTTCAATCTATCGCCCCTGCCGTCGAAACCGCCAAAAACCGTACCGGCGAATTGCTCCTAAACGCAATTAAGGCTAATATTGAATTTACAGTTGAAAAGCTGCAATCAACTAGCCCCATTCTAAAAAAAGCGATTATGCGCAAAGGCCTGCAAATTATCGGCGCTATTCATAATATATGTGACGGCAGTGTAACCTTAGATTATACCTAAACCTTTTTACCAAAATGAGGTCTAACGTGGATTCTTCCAATAATAAAAACTTTTAAATTAAATAAACAAGTGCATTAGAAAGACTAGTGCGCTTGTTTATTTCGTTTATTTGCATATGACCACTATTCATACATACAAAGCATCACCAGGTTAACCTAAAAATACTAGAGAAAATTCCCTGTAGTTTGGCTTAATTACTCTACCATCTTGGCTAGTGCTTGACTAGAGGAAGCAATCTTCTTGCAACTGTAAAGATATATTCTACTATAGAACTTTTTGTTTCATGTTCATTACCTGTTATTCAGTTTAGACTGTGAATTCTTTTCTCGTTTTACTCCAGGGAAAAATGCTCGTTGTCATCAATATGAATCCAATGATAACATACAGCATACTCTGCTAAAGATTCATCCGCATTGGCCCGCTTTGGAGCTTTCAGTTTAGCCTGGGCATCTTCGAGAGTGGTAATATTGCCGCGTACGGCAAAAACTCCGTATGACATATCATCCATAAATATATGAAATAGTGTTCTCCCATATTCGCTTCCTTGGCCCTGCCCCTCATAAATTATACTTGCCAAGGAACCTGTTGGAGCTTTAACCGCTTCTACAACTATCATTCCCTTTTCTAGCTTTGTCATTGCCTGCATCCCCCTTCACCCTAATTACCATTATTATACAATGTTGCCAGGCATCGCGCTATTTTAGTAAATAAAGTAAACCGGGAAATGTTTTAAAAAAAGGGACTACTTAAAAGTAGTCCCTAAATCGTACAGAGAAACTTGGTCATCGGATAAAAATGGAGCGGAAAACGAGATTCGAACTCGCGACCCTCGCCTTGGCAAGGCGATGCTCTACCGCTGAGCTACTTCCGCTTTAATGGTGCCTCAGGACAGAATCGAACTGTCGACACGAGGATTTTCAGTCCTCTGCTCTACCGACTGAGCTACCGAGGCGATTATTCGATTTTCGATAGTCGACTTACGACTTTCGATATGTCATTTTTTTGAAGGTATGCTCCTTCAAAACTTCACATAAGCAGGGAACCAGGTTATTAGGAGTATTAGCGACGCTAGAACCTGCGTGAGTCGCTTAGTTACAAGCGTAGCGCGTAACTTCCTTATTATTATTCCCTGAAAACTTCACAGAAGAAAGACTGCGCATTAGGATTAATTAATGTTTGCACTACATGCAAATGAGGTTGTTAAGTCAAGTCCTCGGCCTATTAGTACCAGTCAGCTGCATGGATTACTCCACTTCCACATCTGGCCTATCTACCTTGTAATCTGCAAGGGGCCTTACTTCTTTCGAATGACAGACCTCATCTTAAG
>NZ_LSLK01000047.1 GCF_002257705.1 Sporomusa silvacetica DSM 10669 | reverse complement strand
ACAACAAGGACTTGAAAGAGGCACGCTTGAGGTTATTGTGGGGGAATCCTGTGAATTTATGCCTATATCCAAAGGTACGGCAAAAAGGATGATCCTGGATACTAGAGAACAGCAACAAAGGCCAAGTAGAATACAACATAGTTGAGTGAGGGATAAGAATGAGAAAAGTTCGTGTAGAAAACGCTGTTGGGTTGAAGATTGGTCATGATCTTACTAAAGTGGTTCCGGGAGAATTCAAGGGGAGTGGCCTTTAAAAGAGGACATGTCATCAAAGAGGAAGATATCGAGGAATTGTTAAGCAGCGGCAAAGAACATATCTATGTCTGGGAAGAAAATGCCGGAGAAATTCATGAAGATGAGGCGGCGGTCAGGATTGCCAAAGCCGTCATGGGGAAGAACATTTGCTTTACGAAACCGGAAGAAGGAAAGTCTGTCTTGCAAGCGGCCCATAAAGGTTTGTTTAAAGTTGAGCGTGACCTTCTTTTTGAGATAAACTCCATCAATGATGTGACCATACCCACCATACCGAATGACTATAGGGTTGAACCCGGGCAGAAAGTAGCAAGTGCCCGAA
>NZ_LSLK01000046.1 GCF_002257705.1 Sporomusa silvacetica DSM 10669 | reverse complement strand
GCAGGTCTTTTGGGTTATAGGGAGGGCGTCCATTTTTTGAGCAGACTGCTTTCTGAAATTTTAACTCCTTCATATCCAAATGTTCAACATATTCATCGATGATACGAACAGGATTCTCTTCATGAATATACTCATCGAAACTTTCAGGAAACAGAAAGGTTTGATTTCGTTCTTCGCCCTTTATATAGCCCATACATCCACCTTCTTACACTTCATTCCATATCTATATTTTATCATATTTAGCTATTTGTGTAATTAATAGTAGCTACTTTTCACACATTCTGCCGTCCCTGATTGCCACTGTTTGCCCTGCTAGTACATCGAGATCGCCCTTATGGCTATGTTTAAGATTAGAAAGGAGAAAGAAATGAATTCAAGCAAAAAGACCGCAAGAATTGCGGGATTCTGGTATTTACTCATGGCAATAACCGCCCCCGTCGGCTTGCTATATGTTCCCTCCAAACTAATTGTGCCAGGTGATGCTGCGGCAACCGCCAATAACATTATAGTTTCGGAGTCCCTTTTTCGTTTTGGTATTGTGAGCAGTTTCATTTGCCAAATTGCTTTCATATTTTTGGTTCTTGCTCTATACCGTTTACTAAAGGAAGTGAACCAAAAACAGGCGATGCTTATGGTAGCATTTGTGTTGGTTTCTGTCCCTATTGCGTTTTTCAATATGCTTAATCACGTTGCTGCCCTGATACTTTTGAGCGGCGCCGGCTTCTTAGCGGTGTTTGAACCGAATCAGTTGCATGCCCTCGTGATGGTATTTCTGAAATTACAAGAGCATGGAACGATAATCGCCCAAATATTCTGGGGGCTTTGGCTTTTTCCCTTCGGTGTGCTGGTTTTTCGGTCAGGTTTATTTCCAAAGATTCTGGGAATATTGCTTCTAATCGCCGGTTTCGGCTATGTAGTTCATAGTTTTACTTTTTTACTTTTCCCACACTACGGAGACGTTGTTGCCCAATATGTAACTGTCCCTGAAGCTGTTGGGGAACTTTCGATTGTCTTATGGCTGCTAATAAAGGGCGTAACTAATCAAAAACCCTCTCCAGGTGAGGATATGTTGAAGTAATAAGCGGTCTGGATAAGAAACTGCAAATGAATCGTTGCTTTCATTGCCTATGTGAATCAGGGACGGTTCTTGAAGGGTTCAATCGGAAGTTTTGCGCGCAAAAAGGCTTAACTGGCAGTTGAGCCACAAAACTATCTACGCGCAAAATTTTTGATTGAACCAGAAGAAGGAAGTCGCGGGCTGCCCAGCTATGGAATTTGAATCTTTTGCTCTCGGCTATTGCTATTTGATTTTTCTTGTTTCTGTGCTAATTTGGCATAATTCGGGGCTGATTTGGCTTGGTTTTGGCATACCTTCCCCCTCCCCACAAACGGGTCTTTGAAGTATGTATTCAATTTGTGCTGTCATTATGGTGATGCTCCTTTGGTTAACGAACATGTTGCTTGTAGTTTGCCTTTTCCACATACCGGACACACAGTTACATCTCTGCCCACAAGAATACAAAGAATTTCAATGGTTGTAAGACCTTCAAATTTTGGTTGGTACGTTGGACTGCAGGTTAGTTTCCTGCTCAATTCCAGCTTTGTTTTTTTGTTCCGGTTGGCAAGTAGTCCATACTGTCGAATTTTTACAAACCCTTTGGGAAGTACATGCATTAAAAACCGCCGGATGAATTCAACACCATTGAACGTTAGAGTCTTTGTCTGGTTGCCGTCTTTATAGTCTCTTACGGTAATTGTGACCGTATGCTCGTCCATTGAGACAATCCGGGTATTAGATATGGCAATCCGGTGCGTGTACCTTCCTAAATATTGGACTACAGCCATTGGACCAGAAAAGGGCCTTTTTGTGTAGGTGTACCAGTCTAGGGCGTAACACTGATTGAGTAAATCCTGGAAAAGCTTTGGTTGCTGATATTCCTGCGCATTTCCATAAAATTTAAGCTGGTTTTGGCGGTAGTATTGTTTGATGTAGTAGAGAAACTTACCACGGAATTTTTTTGCCAATACCTTTACCGGCAGGAAGAACTTCTTGCTGCTGTTTCGCCATTGGTTATGTTTTGTTAGACTACCTGCCAATACCATGGTATGAATATGCGGATGATAGTGCAAATCCTGTCCCCTGTATGCAGTAGGGAAAAAAAGCCGACCTGGGCGCCCAGATATTTGGTATCGTGGGAAAGCGCCGCAAGGGTTTGTGCAACCGCCTTGTACATCAAACTATAGAGTAATTCCTGGTTTTGATAAATTAATGGGTGAAGCTGTGGTGGTACTGGGCAACAAGTTCTGTCCCTTCTGAAGAAAATAGCCATAACTTACCATTCGGGTAAGTTATGGCTATTTTTACATAAAGGATAGTATCAGACAACGATAGCTGTTGTTAGGCACCACGGAAGAGACCGGTATCATGTACTTCCCTATTTGTCTTTTGGACCGAACTGGCATGGAGTTTTTGGAAAATCATATTAGCAATGCGAGCCGAGCCATTATTCGGGGGTATCTTATCAGTTGAAAAGACGAAATCGCCGCTGGCGGCAAGATCATTAATGATTCGGCAGCCCTGGCGCGGGTCGGGGCAAAAGTAACCCAGACGGTTATTAACGACGAAATCAATGTTGCCGGTTTCCTGGATACCGACAGCCTCAGTAATGATGAGTGGACGCCGCATTGCCACCGCTTCTATGATGGTGCCGGGACCTGCCTTACTAATGATGACGTCGCTTGCAGCCATCATAGTTTCCATGTTATCGACAAAACCGTAGACGTGAAGGTATTCAAACTGGCTTTTCAAGGCCTGTAACTGGTCATTAAGGGTTTGATTCCGCCCGGTGACTACCATGATTTGCTTGTCTGGACAGTTTTTCACAAATTCCCTAATCCACGCCGACATGTTGCCGGCACCAACGCCGCCGCCTGTCAGAAGCACTGAAAACCGTTCTGGATCAATGCCTAACTCCTTACGAATTTCTGGGCGGGGTGCTGATGAGCAACTAAACTTAGGATGAACGGGAAAGCCGGTGAGGATAATCTGACTGGCCGCGATTCCGTGGCGAACGAGAGCATTAAAGGCTTCTTCTGTCGGTACCAGATACAAGTCGGCTCCGGGAGTTGCCCAAGAAGCGTGAAGTGTGGCCAGATCGGTTACGACCGTGAAAATTGGCCAGGAAGCACGAGTAGCCTTGCGACTGGCGACTAGCAGTCCAATGACCAGGGGGTGAACGGCCAACAACAGATCGGGATTGATTTGGCTAATTTCACATTCGAATTGCGGCGCAGCCTGCTGATATACAAACTTGGTCAGTAGGTTCATTCTTTTTACGCTGTTAGTTTTCTCGAAAAAAAAGTTATTCAGCCAGAGCTGCTTGCGAGAACAATAGTCATAGATTTCCGGAGCTTTTCTCAGGACAGGAAAGCCGGTGGCTTTGAGCAAGTCGGAAAGAGTACATTGGACATGTTCGCAGTTGTTCAAGGCAGCTACTATTGCGGTCGCGGCGCTGCGGTGGCCGCCGCCAGTGTCGGAAATGGCCAAAAGGATATTGTTGACGGTGCGAATCATAGATATCCTCCTCGTGTCAATTATTATCAAGGGTTTAACCTATGAACAGACATGGTTTTCCCTATCAATTTTATTTTACCAAATAATGTGAATGAATAAGGTTATTTTTTGGTAAAGCAGTTGTTAATTTTTTATTACAGCTAATTTTCATAAAAAAATAACAGGATCTTAATAGGAATACTTGCGGAATATGCAATTAGGGACAAGGGGACAGGCTATCTGTCCCAGACGCCTGGGTTACTAATTTGATAGATTCGATTAAAATCCGTGTTATACCATCACTCATAGTTGTTTTTACAAAATACTTTGAGGAAAGCTGAAAACATTATAGGGATCATATTCTTTCTTGATACGCTGCAGTCTTCGTACATGTGCTCCATAGTATGCCTGCTCATAATTTGGCAAATTGTTGTAGGGGAAGTTAATATATGAGCCCAAAGTAACCGTATAAATATAGTCAAAACCTGCTGCTACCCATTTTTTGTGGAGCGATGCTTCTTTTTTTCTTTCCCAAGACGAGGTTATAGCAATTATATAATTGGCTTGCCTGTCAAAAAAGGCTGTTTCGTTTACTTCCACATTTCTAACGGCTCCCCCTAACGAGTATACCCGGATGGAAGAATTTGCATTGTTAGCCGGTGCCTTATCTATAATATCTATAAATTTTACTAGTTCACTCTGTGAAAAGTGCCTGTGCACGAATCTACCCGTAGCCTTAAATGCTTCTCGTTCGGGATAGATTTCCCCTATTGTTTTTACTGCATCTATGAAATCTACATACTCTATATTTTCAAGGGTTATCCCGGGTATCTCCAGTAAGGGCCCTAAAATTTGTCTGGCCTCCTCCGGGCATCCGTAAAAGAATGAGTTCATCCATGCTCCCAGCTTGTATATTCCACCAAATGCACTAATCCTGCGGTCCAAATTTAGCAGCCACTTCTGCCATACCCGCAGGAATTCAAGTCTGGCTGATTTATCATTATCCCATCTCAACTGAATCAGCGTTATTTTGTCAACATTTTTTAACCGGAATTTATACCTGGTTACAACCCCGAAATTCCCACCGCCCGCTCCCCTTAGTGCCCAAAATAGCCCTGGATTACAGCAGTCGTTTACCGTTAGCTGATTACCTTCAGCATCAACCATTTCTGCCTCCAATAGACTATCTGCCGTAAGGCCCAAATAACGGGTTGATAACCCTATTCCGCCTCCCAAAACCAGCCCGGATATGCCTACAGACGGACAAGTTCCCCCCGGGAATGTGTAACCACATTGATAGAGCCTTTCATATAAATACCCTAATCTTACTCCGGCTTGTATTTCAACGGTGTCATCGTCAGTATTTACTTTTATATCGTTCATTAAGGTAGTGTCTATCACTAATTTGCGATTCCCAGTAGAATAACCTTCATAATTATGTCTGCCGGATCGGATTCGTAGTTTGACTCCTTGTTTTCGTGACCAAAGTATTGCATTGGCTATATCGCAAGAGTTAAAGCAATAGACGATAGCACAAGGGTATTTGTTTATAGCTATGTTATATTCTTGTCTGGCTTGCTCATACTCGGGCTGCCCCGGTACTACAACCTTTCCTGTTAGCCCTGTGTAGCTCAAGTTATTCACCTGCTTTTTTATTCTCTCGTATTATTTTATGTTAATAAAATATATTTTGTTACTTTGCTTAGCCCTAAGAAACCTGTTTAGAGTCCTGATAACTAATCTGGCAGGAAAACTACTAATAAGAATCCAACATGCCAGTATCCCGTTTCGCTGAGTGACCTGTAACATTTAGCAACAGTAATGAATGGTCAAGACCACACAGCTATTTCCTAACGGCTGAACTGCTGGATGCCGGCAGTGCTGCCGTGAAAAAAGAACGTTAAAATGCCCTCAGCATTTTAACGTTCTTTTCCTTGTATCGTGCGCCCGGCATGGGCGCAGTCTAACGGGTGAAAGTCCCGAGTGCGGGTTAATAGTGCCAAGTACATAGCCTAAGGCAAGGGTGTCCATCGTGAGATGGAATCTGAAGGAAGCCGGCGGCAA
>NZ_LSLK01000045.1 GCF_002257705.1 Sporomusa silvacetica DSM 10669 | reverse complement strand
CCCTAAAAAGGGTATTCATCTCGATTATTGGGATACTTCTAAAAAGTCAAGTGTTTTTACGATTTCTCTAAATTTTTCTGGTCTTTAATCATTTACCTATTTGTTACAGTTAAGCTTTATGACATTGAACGTCAGACTGTGCGAAAACACTAGAAATCCCATCATTTAGATACTATGTATCGCCTATTAAATCCAGAGCACCATCAATCCTACTCAACAAATTCTTGATATATCCATTCTATGCATGGGTCTATATTTTTGATGTAATCCGCAAACGTTACTTCAAATCGCACATCAGGGATAAACGAAGGGAGGGAATTGTTATCGATAAGCTCATAATACTTCGTAGAATATCTTATATAAAGTCCAGAGCTGTTAAGGGATAAGTACTTTACTTCTCCGTAGCAATTTGGCTTACCACCTGTTGGCTCTCCCAAAAAGAGAGCATGCGTATTAAATTTTAAATAGTAGGTATTTAGCAAAGCGGAAGAAACGTATCTCTACCCACGATTACAAAAATTCTTCCCTGACAATTCAGCCTATCATCGGTGCTAAGCCATTTCAGATATCCTTTGAAAAGTTCAGAATTTCCCCCACCATTATTTCTCATATCAATGACAATCTTTTGTATGTCCTCATTACTTTGGACATCCTTTATGAGTTGCTGTGAAAACTCTTCGACAGTGCAATTTGGCATATCTCTGCAACTATTGTAGTTGATATACAGCAGCTTTTTTATCGGATCAAATTCGCTCCAGAAATATTTATCCTTATTCTTTCTATAAAGTGGCAATTCACTAGATGATCTGCCCTTTTCATGTAAAGCATCTGTCTGCCAATCTTTGTATCTTATTGTAGGTATGATAACATCCCGTTGCTTGTTATTGTGATTTTCTAGTGTAACTTTTATACTTTCAATATTGTTCGATATATTAAGGCCAAAAAGTATGTCGGCACAAATAAGATAACCTGGAAGTTGAGACATTAAAAAGCTCTGGTTCTCATGGGCCACAATTCCTGATAAGCGTTCGACGACTCTGTCAATGTTCATCTCACCAATTTTAACCACTTTATTATGGAGTAAGCCTTCGAATTCCGGAAGGATAGATGTAATAACAATACCCTCTTGAAACCAATAACATTCTAAAGGAAGACGCTTGTATCGCGGCACGGCTACCGAAGTATGCGCATCACCGATTGCTGCCACAATTCGTGCAATTTCCATGACTATTGTATAGCTGTCCATACTCTTTACGCGTTCTTTAAGCATGCTTATACTTGTGTAAAATTGTTTTTTCCCTTGATTGAAAAATAGGTTTTTATGCAACAATGGAAGCTCGTTAGCAAGTTGATCTAAATCCTCTGCCCAGTTTATATTAGACATGATAAATCATCCTTATATCATAGCTGGATAACGTTAATTAGTGTTATAACGCCCAAAAGCTATTTTCTCACTTTCTCAATATTTTGTTGGAATAACGTTAGTGCCGTCAGTCACTCGCCTAAAGTGGCTAAGCGATCACACTTGACTATACACTGCAGATAATGCCGATGTTCGAGAAATCGTCTTTGAGATTAGGCGGAAGGGCTTCATTGATCAATTTGAGTGTAAGTTTTTTTACCTAGTGTAAAGGTTCGAGCGCATTTTTGAAGGGGGCCGCAAATTTAAGACCGACCTGATAGTACCATTATCTTAGTTCTTTTTCAGTTTTTTTGAAATGGTTTCTTTTGTTGCTGAGCGTATCTATTTGGGGAATCTACTGTTATCTTCGTTTTACTTTGTGTGGTAATAAATACACCTGCTATGGTTAAAGACATTCCTATCACATGATAAGCAGATATTTTTTCACCGTACAATAGCACGGCAATCCATAACGCATTTATAGGCATTAGGTTTATATAAGCCGAAGCTTTTGTCGCACCTACGCGTTGAATCCCCCAATTAAATAATAAGAAGGCCACAACGGTTGCAAAAACGGCTAGATAGACTAGTTCAAGCTTCGTTTGGGTGGATATGCTTATATCTCTATACCATGGCCCCTCGGTAAAAACTGAAACTGCCAGCAGCATCCCTGCGCCAATTATTGTAGAGACCGACGTTACCACACCCGCGCCCATTGTACGCGTCGTTTTCTTTATTAACAGCGTATATGCAACCCAGCTGGCTACTGCACCAAACAGATATTGCTCCCCCGCCCCAATCGACATATGAGTGAGAATACTAAAATCACCTTTGCTAACAACAAAGGATACGCCTATAAGAGATAAGATTATCCCCATGAGAGTGCGTATATTACCCGCTTCGCCCATAAAAAGACTGGCGATGCACGCCGTAAAAACCGGATTTACTACGATTATCAATGATCCTGTAACAGCAGAAGTATACTGCATTCCGGTAGCAAAAAAGTAGTTGTAGAAAAAAACTCCTGTAGCCCCTAAGGCAAACAAACTAAAAAAGTTCCGTCTAATTGACGACCATTCTAATTCTTTAAGCCAAACACTCCATAGCAGCATAATCAGGCCTGCTATACTGAACCTGATTGCCGATGCTGTTAATGGCGTCAATTCTGTAAGCACATGCTTCGTCGTACCAAATGCGCCACCCCAAAACAAAGGGACTAACAACAAAATGATATAGGTTTTCATAAGACTTGGATTTTGCATGAATAACTCCTTAGACTTCATATATAGCTTTTAGCATATCACAACAATCTTAGACAAAGCAAACTCTATACAGCAAAAAAGAGCGGTCTTAGCGTGATAATATTTTTTGCTGTCATTATGTAATTGTTAATGGATTGATTGTTGTATTATTCGTCTGTTACTGTCTTTAAATTCGACAGCCACAGAATTATTAATTATGGTTTCGTCAAGAGTAAATCATACCATTACAACCTGCAAACCTTTCGTTGCAGCTAAGGCAGCTTTTATCTTGATATTGTACCGTCCTGATAGTAAATCCATAAAAAGTATATTCCTATAATAGCACTTATATATTCCATAAGGATATGGGCTACCTTTAGATTCAATCGTGCATATTGTCAATTTTACTCCATTTTGTCTCAATGTATACACTTTTATTAACTGGTCAAGGTGGTTATATTTCACCCAAAACCGGCGAACTTTCTACCTCTATTGCCTCATGCATTACATAACCTGACCTTTTTTAATCATATGCATAGTCTTAATACCACAATTTTCTCCTCTGCAGTTTTCATACTATTAACTCCCAGCATTGGCTTAGCCTGCGTTTATAAAACCGATGGTCTTGCTCTAAATGGTGTTGTGGTGACTTCATTTTATATACGAATCAATCATGAGTCATTCTTTTTTTCACCTGTCGCACTTAATACTACAATCCAGTCAAATAAAAAACGCAAAGTAGCTTTACTGCTTTTCAGTACGTACTTTGCGTCTTTTACTGTTCTATTTTAATGCACATCAATTATGATTGGGATTATAGTTAATCGTTGCTTCTTCATCGGTTCTTTCGATTTTGAAAATTACCGGCCGTAACCCATCATTACAACTACATATGGCTACGCCTGGTTTATCAATCCAGTCACCATAATAAAAAACTTCACTGCCATGTGCCAAGGCAAACACATATTGATAAAACGCTTTCCAGGCTTCATCACATAACCCTTCCGGTTTTGCATAATCAGCATAGAAAACCTGTCCTACCGTATGGAACGGGCATTTACTTATCCCTTGACAACCATATTCTTTTGCCAGCTCTTCATCAAAATGTGTTTTAAGAATAGTAATTTTGCATTTTTTCATATGACAGACTCTCACCTCAATCTGATTTCTTTAAGCCAACTATAAAATCTTGATCAAGATTAACTTAATTATAAGCTGCAAGTCTGTAATAATATATATCAAATGATACACAACAAAAATTTATTTATTCTACAAGCCATAGCCTTTCCAAAGCTTTTTCATTTAAAATTTTAATTTTATTTCTTTGTGTTGAAACAATTCCATTTTTTCGCAGATTCTGCAAAGTCCGTGCGGTCTGTATTCTTGATATACCCGCCATATTCGCTAATTCATCCTGATTTAACGGTAAAACCTTATCCTTATAAGGGCCATATTGCATAAACATATACAAGCAGTTACAAATTTTATAATGCTTAAAAATACACCTAAACAGTTAAGCTTGTACTCTATCTTATTGGCATTAATCCTGATGAAGAACTGCCCGATACAAGTCTGCTTGCCAAATTCAGAACCCAACGTCTTAAGAATACTAGCGATGACGATATTATTAATCATTTAGCTAAAGCATCTTTGACTACATTTTAAAAGTATTAACCGCATTAGTTAAATCTGCCGCCATCTTGGCAAGTGCCTGACTAGATGCGGCGATTTCCTCGATGGTTGCAGACTGTTCTTCCGTAGCAGCGGATACGGTTTGTGCCTGTCCTGAGAAATCTTTGCTTATTATATCAATTTCATGCACGGATTCTACGACTTGTTGAGTACCATTTGCCATCTGCTGTAAAGAAGCGGATATCTCTCGCATTTGGGCTGAAACGTTATTAATTGATCTATAAATATCTTCAAAGGCTTGGCCAGCATCGTTTACTACAGCTGCCCCAATGCCGACTTCTTTTGTGCCTTCCTCCATTGCTATTACCGCTGTCTCAGTGTCTTTTTGGATTTCCGTAATTAGCCCAGTAATATGTTTCGCAGCTTCTTGCGATTGCTCTGCAAGCTTACGTACTTCTTCTGCTACTACAGCGAAACCCCGGCCCTGTTCACCAGCGCGAGCAGCTTCAATAGCGGCGTTAAGAGCCAGCAAATTAGTCTGCTCTGCGATACCGGATATGGTGTCCACTATTTGACCTATTTCGTGTGAACGTTCACCCAACTTTGTTACAACCTGAGCAGATCTAGTTACGGTACTTTCGATATTACCCATCTGAGAAATCGCGGTCTCGATCGCCTGAGTACCTTTTTGTGCCGAACCTGCTGATTTTTCTGAAGTGCCCGAAACCGTATTTGCGCTAGAAGCAATCTGCTGAATCCCTTCCGACATTTTATTTATTATGGAATCAGTAGCATCCACGGCTATCATTTGCTTTTCTGCTCCACTTGCCATACCCGCAATGACTTGAGCCACCTGATTTGCAGCCTGGGCTGATTGTTCAGCACTAGCGTTAAGTTCTTCAGAAGACGCCGAAAGCTCTCCTGTCGATGATGATACTTGCTTTACAAATTCTTTTACCTGTTTTATGAGGGTATTAATTGATTGTGCAATTTCTCCAAACTCGTCCTTTGATTGTATTGAGATTTCATTAATTGTGATATACCCATTCTCATCTTTTTTAATACCGTTTGTTATCAAACTAAGCGAACTAATAATTTTTTTAGCGATAATAACACATAATGCAACACTAAAAAGACCACTAGCTAATAGTAGAGCAAATAACAATTTAACCTCAAAATCGACTTTATCTAGGTTTGAAGCTATATCCTTTTCGCTTTCTTCTCTGATTTGCTCACTAAACTTTGATAACTTTTCTGCTTTAGCATCAAATTCCGGCATTAACTTATTTCCTTCTGTGGGCCCGTAACTTACATATTGCTGTGCCATTTTCTTTCCCAATTGATAGTATTCGTCAAAAGCTTTCTCATACTCCCGCAGAGCTAGTCCGTTTTCAGGTTTGAGTAGCTTATATTTTGTTAAAGATTCTTTAAAAATGGCAGCGCTTTCCTCCGCGTTCTTAAATCCGTCATCTTTACCATCTTGAGCTCTGGTTGCACTAATATCACTTAAGTATTGTTGAACCTCTGTAATTGCTAATACCATCTTATTACTTAACGATACCGCTGGGTATGAGAAGCTACTTACTTGTTTATTGGAATAAATAATTTGAAGTATAAGGATTGAGTTAATAATTACCATAATACTTACTATTAGCCCCAGAAAAATTAATTTACCACGAGAAGATTGTAAGAACGACATAAAGGATAACACCCTTCCATAAAATGTTTTTTTGTTAAATAATCACAGAATCAACATCTAACTTCTAATGATCATTTATTTTATATGCATATCATTCTCTATTACTAAAAAAAATCCTTTTCAGATTATTGTTATATTAGGTAAAGTTTTCATTAAATTTGACACTTTATTACAAAACTAGCCACTGGCTTACAGGTAACCTTTTTAAGGCTGACTATTTTTCTAACAAATACATAGTGGTCTTATGAAAACATATATTTGATATTCCCTTTTTCCGAATAAACTGTATCACCAATGATGGTTTCAATTTTTAAGCCAGCGGCCACGCTTTTTTCAATTAACGTCTGTAATTGTTTTCCGTCACTTTTTTCGCTGGTGGTAATAGTTGCGGCCGTGATAATTCGGTCTTCACTTATGGCCAGATGGGCTTTGTATCCAAAAAATGAAGTATCCGCACTCTTATGACCAACTTTTGCATCTTGATCTTCTGATATCTGCAATTGTTCGATATCATCTTCATGTGGACAGTTAGAGTGCCCAACAGGGATTTCACTAGGTAGTCTAGTATTATTAGAACATTAATTTCTATTGACAATAATTATTTATAGGTATATATTTATTCCAAAGGATATATTTACCTATTTATCAAGGGGGCTAAAGTATATGAAAAGTTTGTATGTTGATTTTAATCAACTGATGAAATCTTATCAGGACATCGGGCTATTGTTCTTTCGTCTAGGAATTGGCGGCATGTTTATGTGGCATGGATTTCCCAAGATTTTTGGCGGGATAGAGAAATGGACTGCGCTGGGTAAAACTATGGCGACATTTGGGATAGATTTCGCGCCTGCATTTTGGGGATTTATGAGTGGTTTTGCTGAGTTTTTTGGCGGGTTGCTCATTGTATTAGGCTTGTTTTATCGACTGGCTTGCTTGCTACTTGTTGTAAATTTAAGTGTCGCCTTTATCAGTCAGATAGGTGACGGAAAAGGTTTAATGAAGGCATCTCAATCCCTAGAGGATGGATTTAGTTTTTTGGCAGCACTTTTTGTTGGTCCGGGAAAATACAGTCTTGATGAATATCTGCAAAGGAATGAGCTCGTCGATAAAGAACTGCAAATAATGGCTAAATATTGATGTATAGAAAGCTACTAAGAACGTACGACTACATTTTCTGGGCAGATGATTAGTGTGCAGAGAAATTGCCGCTCGGTGAGATGCTGTGCTACCCGTCAAGAGGACAAAGAAAAAATAGAAGAAGTGGATTGCTGCCTGCCGATATGGTGGGCAGCAATTTTTATGCAGCTTTCGCGTACTGTTCGTGGAATTCCATGGGCGTCATGAT
>NZ_LSLK01000044.1 GCF_002257705.1 Sporomusa silvacetica DSM 10669 | reverse complement strand
TATGAACATAGCGAGGAAATACGAGGTATTTCATTTACGTTAAGTTATTGAACCGCCGTGTACCGAACGGTACGCACGGTGGTGTGAGAGGTCGGTCATTCAAATAATGGATGACCTCCTACTCGATACGAAGGACAAGGGGGTCTACTATGAACCGGAAGTACTTATGGGTGATTACTAGTATTCTGATGCTATCCTTACTGTTGGCTGCATGCAGTAAAACGCCGGAAGCTGCTAAACAAAATGCGCCGACGGAAACGAAAAAACTCAGTATTGGACTGCTCAAATTGACCAGTTCAGCACCGGTGTTTATTGGTATAGAAAAAGGTTTTTTTAAAGAGGAAGGTCTTGATCTTGATGTCCAATGGTTTGAAGCTGCTCATCCGATTGCAGTAGCAACTGCCTCCAATAAGGTAGACATCGGAGCTACCGGTATTACCGCCAGCCTCTACAACATGGTAACTGGCGGACAGAAACTGTCTATTGTGGCTGATAAAGGGCGGGAGCAAAAGGGGTATTCCTCGTCAGCACTACTCGTAACAAGTGATTTGTGGGGACAAGGTATACAAAAAATTGAGCAAATGAAGGGGAAACGCATTGGCATAACCCAGACAGGGTCAACCTATCATTATATGATTGGCCGTTTATTGGAGGCCAAAGGCTTGTCGTTAACTGAAGTAGAGATTGTACCGCTTGGTAAAATGGGCGCACTTATGGCAGCACTACAGAGCAACCAGGTGGATGCCGTTATTTTAAATGAGCCTAATATCAGTGCGGTAGTTGCTGCTGGTTATGGTAAGGTTGTTAGTCAGGTTGGCGACGTGATTGATTATCAGACATCAGGTATCTTTTTTTCACCTGAGCTAATGAAAGATAAGGCCAACGCTGTCCGTTTTCTCAAAGGATATATTAAGGCCAGCAGATACTACTATGATGCTGTGTTGACTCAAAAGGACGGCAAGATAGTACCTGGAACCAACTATGATGAGGCTGTCGGTATTATTGCTAAATATACTGGCGCTCCAGTCAATGACGTCAAAACAGGGTTGCCATATGTGGATCGAGATGGGAAATTGCTGACTAATGATATTCAGACCCAGATTGATTGGTATGCTAGTCATAAGATGCTGGAAAAACCGATTAACGCCAGTCTGGTAACAGATACTGCTTTATTCGAGGAAGCATTGAAAGAAGTAAAATAAGGGCAATAGAGTAAGCGAGGGAGACTGGCATGAAGGTTGTTATTGAGCAGGTTGGAAAATGCTATCAAGGGCCGGACAGACAGAAAGTAACGGCGTTATCAGACATTAACCTTACTATTCATAGCGAGGAATTTGTTGTATTGGTTGGACCCAGCGGCTGTGGCAAGTCGACGCTCCTTAATATGGTAGGGGGGCTTTTAAGCCCGACCTCAGGCACCATCTATGTAGAAGGACTGGAAACTGATCGTGATCCGGTAGTGGGTATGGTTTTTCAGGAAATAGGGCTGTTTCCCTGGCGTACCGTTGTTCAAAATATTGCTTTTGGCCTGGAAGAAACAAGGCTTACCCAAAGACAAATTACGGATCGGGTTCAAAGTTATATTGAACTGGCAGGACTGCAGGGTTTTGAAAATTCTCTGCCACGCCAATTATCAGGCGGCATGCGCCAGCGGGTGGGGATAGCCCGAGCGCTGGCCATTCAGCCTGACTTACTGTTAATGGATGAACCTTTCTCGGCGCTTGATGCGCAGACTCGAACGCTGATGCAGGAAGAACTGTTAAAGCTTTGGACAGCTACCCGCCTGAGTACGCTATATGTTACCCATAATATTGAAGAGGCTGTTTTTCTGGCCGACCGGGTGGTCGTACTATCCCGGCGGCCAGGAAGAATTATTGACATCATTCGCATTGATTTACCCCGCGAGGGGCGGGATACTGGCGAATGTGCAGCCCAATTTAAAAATTATGCCAGCCAGATATGGCAGCTTATTCGTAAAGATGCCGAAGATGCCTTAAGGGAGGGAGAAAGTGCATGAATGCCATGTACCGCCGGGAGGTTGTTAATCGCTTGGCATTTATTGATACTAAGCTACCAGGCTGGGTAAGCACGCTGTCCCTTATCGGTCTTATCGTGCTATGGGAAGTAGTGTGTCGGTTAAGTTCGGTTCCAGAGTTGTATTTACCGTCCCCGAGTGCGATAGTGGTTACCAGCTGGGATATGCTTGTCAGCGGGGAGCTCCTAACCAATGCTAAAGCCAGTCTGTATCGGATTGGCTGGGGATTTTTTATTGGCAGTATTGCTGGTATATTGCTAGGACTGGCCACCGGTTTTTTTCGCTTGGCGGAGGCAGTTGGTAACCCGCTTGTCCATGCGCTATACCCTATACCGAAGATTGCACTGTTACCATTGATTATTTTATGGCTGGGAATTGGAGAACTTTCTAAGGTTACTATCATTAGTTTAGGTGTTTTTTTTCCAGTCATTATTAATACCTATTCTGGCGTAAAAAATGTAGATCCCCTATTAATTAAAGCTGCTGTTGCTTTTAGAGCCAGCCGACTTAGCATTATCCGCAAAGTTATTTTGCCCGGAGCCCTGCCAGTTATTTTTGCCGGACTCAAACTGGCGGCAGGAACATCGCTGTTACTATTAGTAGCCGCCGAAATGATTGCAGCCAAAGAAGGGATTGGAGCCATGATTTTGCATTATGGCGATCTCATGCTGACTACCAAGCTTATGGTCGGCGTGTTGGCGCTGTCCCTGTTGGGAATCGCCTTTAATTACTCGCTCAATTGGCTAGAGAAACGGTTAATTTCCTGGAGATAAGACAAAAAAGGGCTGTGGAAAAACTTAGAGATAAGTTATCCACAGCCCTTTTTGCATTTTATTCTAATTCAACGATGATTTGCACATTGGCTGATAATTGGATCAGTCCGGCAGAGATGGGTGTCGCCGCCAGATTATCGGCTACGCCTTTGCTATATAGGCGGGTTGCTGCCTCAGGCGAATGAAGATTCACGCCATTTTCATTTATAGTCTTAACCCGGACTACCCGTTTGTTGATAGCGGCAGCAATGGCGTCGGCTTTGCTTATGGCATCGCGGACAGCTTGGGCGAGAGCGGCATTTCTAACCCCGTCTTCATCCTTTTTGCCAAACCGAATGGTATTGACTTGGTTAGCACCGGCATTGAGGGCGCTATCGATAACATCACCGGCTTTATCTGGCAAAGTGGTTACCAGGATGCTGTTGGTAATCTGATACCCCTTAATAGTCGGTGTGCGACGGCCATTGTCATCATTAGTATAAATTGGCGTTACCGCATAATGCGCTGTCTTTATGTATTCATCTTTAATTCCCAGACTTTCTAGCTGTTGGCGGATGCTTGTAGAGACAGCTGCGTTTTTGGCTTGTGCGGCAGCAACGGTTTCTGCTTCGGTTACTGTACCTAGATTAACATAAGCAATATCGGGGGTGATTTCCTCTTGGTAATTACCGCTTACCTGTACTTCGGTAGCATTAGGGTTTGTTTCAGAGGCCAGAGCAGTAGGTAGTGCAGCTACCATCAGTAGCAGTGCTAAACTTAAAAATTTGACGTATTTGAACATAGTCATCAACTCCTTTACTCATATAAACGGTTAAGATAGTCAGAAGTAACGAAGAAAATATATAAATATCAAAAATAATATAAAATAAGACCTAGCGAGCCGCTTGGTCAGCAGATAAGATAGGTGGCAAAGAGGGTTATTGTGGCATAAGATATGATGTGAAAACATTTTGGAGGTGCGAGGAGACTATGCCTATTAGTGAAGAAGATCGCAAACCCAAGCATCATCATCACCACCAGCCTGATGAACATGAGATGATGCCACATGTTCATACCTATATAACAGAAGTTGATGTGGCAGATGAACATCAGCATATTATTATGGGGGTGAGCGGTCCGGCAAAAGAAAAAGGAAGATGCCATATGCACCGGATACATGGCCGGACTTCATTTATATGTGAAGAAGGGGAAGGCGGTCACTGGCATACGGAGGATGTTATGACAGGACCAGAGATTGAAATGCCGGACGGCAATCATGTTCACTACTTTGAGGGCATGACTAGCGAAGATGAGGGGCATTGTCATAGCTTTACCGGTGCTACTGGTCTTGTACCATGTTGTGACCTAGACATAGAGGATGAATGTGAAGAAGAAGAATACGAAGATGAGTGCGTTGAAGACATTGAAGATGAGTGTGAAGACGTATGTGAGATGCCGGTAAAAACTCTACCTAAGTACAAGTATAAATATGGAAAGCGCCCAGACGAAGAATAGTATACTAACCCAACAAAAAGCCGTCAGGTTATCCCTGATGGTTTTTTGTTGCCTTAAGGCTCTTATAGTTCTTTTAGTTCTTTTGTAGAGAAAGCTTTTACTATGGTAAATTTTGTGGTATAATTTTCTTTTATATAAATGATATAAGTTAGACAAGCTGTAGAAGCTAAGATAAGTAGGGGGGATTATACAAATGGAGCTATGGTATACAGAGTACCAAACTAAGAATTTAGGCCTTGCTGCCCGGATTAAGGAAACATTATACTCAGGGAAGTCGGAATTTCAAGAGGTTGCAGTAGTTGAGGCATACGAGTTTGGGCGGATGTTAGTACTTGATGGTGTTTTTCAGACCTCGATATTTGATGAGTTCATTTATCATGAAATGATTGCGCATGTTCCCTTATTTGTTCATCCTGATCCCAAAACTGTTTTGGTTATTGGCGGTGGAGATGGCGGTACAATACGCGAGGTAGTCAAGCACCAATCGGTTGAAGTGGCTGAGATGGTGGAGATTGACGGCCTGGTGGTGGAGGTTAGTAAAAAATATTTACCGGAAATCAGTTCGGCCTTAAACGAGAACCATCCTAAACTACAGCTTAAGATCGGTGATGGCATCAAACATATGCAGGAAGTAGAGAATAAATATGATGTCATTATTGTAGATTGTTCTGATCCAATTGGTCCTGGAAAAGGCTTGTTTACTCACGAATTTTATAAAAATGTGCACAAAGCATTAAAACCTGACGGCTTGTTCGTACAACAGACAGAATCACCTTTTTATCATCAGAAACTTATCCAGCAGCTTACTAAAGACATTACGTCAATGTTTCCGATAACCCGTTTATATTTGGCGAATATTCCCTTGTATCCGGGCGGACTACATTGTTTTACCATTGGTTCTAAAAAGTATGATCCGATTAGTATTGATATTGGCCGCATTCCAGAAAACCTTGATACCCGCTATTATAACCGGGAACTGCAAAGAAGCTGCTTTGCTCTGCCGAATTTTGTGAAGAAATTAGTAAGGTAAGAAAAAACGTAAAAAGCGAGATTGCCACACTGGCGCCTGTGATGACAAAGAAGAGCTGCTATGCTCGTGGTCATTGCAAGCGCAAGGAAAGCAATCTCGCTTTTATCAGTTATAGTAGACTTTCTGGATTTAAGCCTGCTAGTTCAGGAAGCACAAATTGCCCATCCTTGCGGATGAGTTTATCGTCAAACCAGATTTCACCACCACCGTATTCGGCTGTTTGAATACAGACAAGGTCCCAGTGGATGACAGATTTGTTGCCATTAAAGGCAGCATCATAGGCGTTGCCGGGAGTAAAGTGGAAGCTTCCTTTGATTTTCTCATCAAACAAGATATCTTTCATTGGTTTTTCAATATAAGGATTTACTCCTAGTGCAAACTCACCGATATAGCGGGCACCCTCATCAATATCAAAAACCTTATTGATTTTTTCTGAATCATTGGCAGTTGCTTTGATGATCTTACCATTCTTAAACTCAAGGCGAATATTTTCATAGGTAAATCCTTGATATACTGAGGGTGTGTTGTAACTGAGGACACCATTTACCGATTCCCTTACTGGAGCAGTATACACTTCGCCGTCAGGTATATTCCTCAGTCCTGAGCATTTTACCGCTGGTATTCCTTTAATTGAAAAAGTAAGTTCAGTATCAGGTCCGGCAATTTTTACTTTGTCGGTTTTCTCCATAAGCGCAATCAACGGGTCCATGGCTTTAGCCATTTTGGCGTAATCAAGGTTGCACACCTTGAAGTAAAAGTCTTCAAATGCTTCGGTGCTGGAATTCGATAATTGCGCCATCGAAGCGTTAGGCCAGCGTAAGATACACCACTTGGTATGGGGGACACGCACGTCAAGATGCACTGGTTTTACCCAGTTTTGTTGGTAGCTTTGTAATTGGGCGTCAGAGACATCAGCCATTTCTGAGATATTAAAACTGGCTCTGATGGCAATGTAGGCATTCATTTCCTTCATTCTAGCCTGCTCCCAAGAGGCGGCAAGTGCGAGCTGCTCACCGGAAGCCTTCCTAAGCAGTGAGCGCTGTAATTGGCTGTTTTTAATTTCAAGAAATGGAATACCGCCTGCGGCATAAGCCTCATCTACAAGCGCCTTGGCTAGCGGTAAAGCATCATCAAACATTTCGATTAATATTTTTTCGCCTGGTGCAAGACTGGTAGAATAGCCAATCAGGTTCTGGGCGAGAGTTTTTATTCGTGGATCCAAAGTAGTACCTCCTTGAAGTTTGGTTATTGATATATACATATGCTATCAGTATTTGATGTTTTAACAAGAATATCCTTTGAAAAGTTGGTTTTGATCAATAAAATACTGGGTATTGTGCTTGCAATTTTAGTAGACATATTATATAATTCATTATGTTATCGAAAATTCCTCGATAGCTCAGTTGGTAGAGCAATCGGCTGTTAACCGATTTGTCGTAGGTTCGAGTCCTACTCGAGGAGCCAAAGGCCCGTTGGTCAAGCGGTTAAGACACCGCCCTTTCACGGCGGTATCAGGGGTTCGAATCCCCTACGGGTCACCAATGACGACATTCGACACTAGATGTTCGATAAACCATTGTCGAAAGTCGAAGATCGAAAATCGAATACGTACGGGCGATTAGCTCAGCTGGGAGAGCGCCTGCCTTACAAGCAGGATGTCGGCGGTTCGATCCCGTCATCGCCCACCACAAAGAAAGCTTCAGATAAAACTGTAAGCTTTCTTTTTTTTCTTTAACGAAAAAGTTAACTTTCTTAAACAGGAGCAGCATAGGCAGGTTTTCTTTTTAGCTTTGGGAAAATGCCCATAATCTTAACATCGGTAAGCAGGAAAAAACCGGAATTACACGAATTATGTCAAAAAAAGGTGGTGAAACTTGGTGCTGCTTTCCAAAAGTATAAATAGGATAGCTATGATAGTTATTGGAGCATTACTATTAGTAACGATTACTGTACTAATTGCTAATTACTTTAACTATCAGTACCAGGTGGTGGTGGCAGATGAGCGAGAGCGACTTATGGTAGTTGCTGATAATCTGGATATGCGTTTTGATACCCGCCTGGTCGGGCTTAGCTTATTAGCGGCTCACTCTGATATGCGCAGTCTTCAACCCGAACGAGTACAGCCAAATTTAATGGCAGCTGCCAAGGCCTTACATGTCGTTAATGTGGCTTTGTATGATTATAATGGCAATTTAATTAGTGAGTGCTGGCCAGTTTCTGGTCAGGTTAAGTCTCTATTTAGTCAGACAGATTTCAAAAGAGAGTTTCGGTCAGTGTTATTAGGAAGTTTACATGTCTCTGACAGGATGAGTGATAAAAATGTGGAAGATGCTTATGTGAGTTTGCAAGTTCCTGTATTTGATGGGGAGCAAGTGATTGCAGTATTAGTTGCTTATATACCGATTAGTGATATATCGTTAGCGGTATTACGGCAGGACATGCCGGAAAGACAGTATATTTTTGTTTCGGATGGTAATGGGCAGTTTATTCATCATCCCCATCTGAATGAAATTTTCCCGGAAAGTCCTTTGCTGAAGCAACAACTGAATAGCTTATTTTTAAATACAACAGGCATCATTGATATTAATTCTCCGTTTGATGGCATCGATAAACTGCTTATTTATACTGATTTAATGAATGCGCATTGGCGGGTAGCAACAGCCATCCCACAGGATGTTTTGCATATCAAAGTTTTGAGGAAAGCGATTGACGATGCCAAAAGTTTTCTTTGGCTAGCGGTTTGCTTTGGGCTCTTGTATGGTGTTTGGCGTCAGGCGAGATGCCATGAACGTGAGCGCGAGCAGCTTAGGTTGGAACGAATGATATGTGTTAACCAATTGGCTGCGGGGATTGCCCATGAAATTCGAAATCCCCTCACATCAATTAAAGGCTTTATTCAGCTTATGGCTCGGCGTGGCGATAGGCCAGTGTCACTCGAGCATCTTGAAATAATCATTTCTGAGATTGGGCGGATTGATAATCTAATTAGTGAATTCCAAATGTTATCAAGGCCGCTGAAAGAACCTTTGGTTGAAAAAATAAATGTATATAAATTAGTAAATGACGTACTTTTACTTATGGAAGGGCAGTTTCGTAATAAAAATATTGTCTTCCCCCCACAACTGCCACTCGCAGGTGGTTGTGTTCTTGGCGATGCAGATCAGCTCAAGCAAGTGTTTATTAATCTTGTGAAAAATGCCTTAGAAGCGGTGCCGATTGGGGGTAATGTTATAATAGTAGCAAGTTGCCAGCAGGATATGATAGCTGTAACAATAGAAAATGACGGTGATGGTATTGCGCCGGAGATTATTGAAAAACTAGGTACCCCTTTTTTTACAACCAAAGCAAACGGTACTGGTTTGGGCTTATCGGTGTGCTATAGTATTGTGCAAAATCATGGCGGAAAAATCATGATTTCCAGTCTGCCAGGTAGGAGAACGGCTTTTACGGTGCTATTGCCGTCGCCTGCTGATGAAGGCGTGTCGATGAATAAGTAGTTTTGGTATATAATATATCTTAAGGTTGGCGAGAGACCGGGGGGAGTGTTCGATTATGGACGCGAAAGAACGGCGTGATCGGATTGCTACTTTGTTGCAGCAAAGTAGGCAACCAATAACGGGAACGGCATTAGCAAAAAAGTTTGGGGTAAGTCGGCAGGTTATTGTTGGTGATATTGCTATTTTACGGGCAGCTGGTGCTGATATCTACGCAACTCCTCAAGGCTATGTTATTCTACAAATGGCTACTCCGACGACTGTTAGCGCGAAATTTGCCTGCTGTCATGATAGTAAACGTATAGAGACCGAACTTGCCGTAATTATTGATAATGGTGGTTGTGTACTTGATGTTAGTGTTGAGCATCCTGTGTATGGCGAAATTAAAGCCAATTTAATGTTAGCTTCCCGGCGCGACTTAACCGATTTTTTACATAAATCAGCAGAAAGCGATGCGGCTCCGCTTTCACTGGTTACTGGTGGGGTGCATTTACACACAATTGAAGCGCCGACAGCTGAGATTTTACAGAAGATTGCTGCTGAACTTAAGGCGTTGGGGATATTGCTTGAATAAAAATTGCTGCTGGTCAAAACCGGCAGCAATTTTTTGTTACTCCAAATGGTATCGCCAACCCCGCCGAGCCCAATACTAATTGCAACAGGCTAAAAAAGTAGTTGCCATCTTAAGACAGGGCCAGTATAATACATAGTAATGACAAGACAGCTGTAATGACATTGGAGGTCGAGAAAAATGGACACTATCAGACGGTTAGAACAAATTCCAGTCAGCCGCTTTCATTACAAATTGCTGGTATTGACGGGGCTAGGTTGGTTGTTTGATGCTATGGATACCGGGATTATTGCTTTTGTATTGCCGGTATTGGCTAAGGAGTGGAGTTTGTCGGGGACCCAAATGGGTTTTATCGGCAGCATTGGTCTTCTAGGGATGGCTATTGGCGCAGTACTGGGAGGTATGGCAGCTGATAAATATGGTCGTAAGGCAGTATTTACTGTCACACTGCTGATGTATAGTATAGCCACAGGACTGTGTGGAGTGGCTTGGAATTATGAATCATTACTTGTGTTTAGATTCTTGGTAGGCTTTGGTTTAGGCGGTGAGTTGCCGGTAGCGGCGACGCTTATGACAGAGTACTCGCCACCGGCAAGGCGTGGTCGCTTTATTGTCTTGTTGGAAAGTTTCTGGGGAGTTGGCTGGTTAGCGGCGGCGCTTATTTCGTATTTTGTTATTCCCCGCTTTGGTTGGCAAATGGCATTTTTCATTGGCGCGTTACCGGCACTTTATGTATTTTTTATTAGAATGGGAGTACCTGAATCTATCCGTTATCTTATTAATAAAGGGCGTCATGCTGAAGCCCTGGAAATTGTTTCAAGAATAGAGCGCTTAGCAGGGATTGAAGCACCTGTTCAGCCGGCGGCAACAAGCAATGCAGATTTGACAAACCTTACTGAAGATAAGATAGCCTTTAAGGAATTATGGACTGGCAAGTTTGCCAAGAGGACGATTATACTATGGATAATCTGGTTTGGTATTGTATATTCCTATTATGGTATCTTTACTTGGCTGCCATCGCTTATGGTTCAGCAGGGACATACTGTTCTCAAGACATTTGAATATGTATTAATTATGACAGTGGCTCAATTGCCAGGGTATTTTAGTGCCGCCTATTTGGTTGACCGTATTGGCCGGAAGGCAACGCTGGCAGGCTATTTGGCAATGAGTGCAGTTAGTGCGTATTTCTTTGGACAAGGTGGCAGTGCTGAAATTGTGCTTCTCTGGGGTAGTTTGATGTCCTTCTTTAATCTTGGTGCCTGGGGGGTTGTGTACACCTACACGCCCGAACTTTATCCTACGCGGATACGGGCTTTTGGTTCCGGATGGGCGGCGGCGGTCGGACGCTTTGGCGGAATCTTGGCACCGACTATTGTCGGCTACATGATCGCGGGGCCACAAGGTTTTTCCCATGTATTTACTATGTTTACCGGTGTCATGTTGGTAGTTGCCATTGCTGTATGGCTATTTGGTGAAGAAACCAAAGGCAAAGCCTTAGATGAAATAAGTAAATAGCAAGAGAAAAACTATATTCAGTGGTGAAGAAGTCAATCCACTACCCTGGCAAATTATCTAACACCTATCGCAAAGGGGCGGCGCAGGCTGTGTTCCTTTACTTGTTTGGCTAGGTCATGGTATAATTTGATGCATAGCAATTTGCTAAGGGGGAAGATAATTCATGATGACTATTGGTCTGTTAATAGGGGCTGTTGCCGCCTATTGGGTATATAATGATGCTCGAGGGCGTGGTCACGATTTGGGATCAGCTCTACTATGGGCGGTTGGAACAGTTGCTGCTTTGATTATCTTTTTGCCACTTTATCTCCTTGTTGGTCGTAAGTCAGCCATGAAACCGCGCCGTAATGAGGATATTATTGACGTAGAGGCAACACTGGTAGATGAAGAGACGATTAAATGCCCTATGTGTGCTGGCAGAGTCAAAGAGGAGTTCAAGCTCTGCCCCTACTGTGGATTTACGCTAAAGCCTGCCTGTCCTTCCTGTGGTAAAGAGCTTAATCGTGAATGGCGAGTGTGTCCTTACTGCCAGACTCCTACTGAAACCAAATAGTCTAAAGCTGGCTGTAAGAACTTACAAGAAAAAACATGATAATTTTATTGGACACAGGTACGCCCAGTATGCTATAATCATTTTTGTGGTTAATGCCACAATACAATGCGCCCGTAGCTCAGGGGATAGAGCGCCAGCCTCCGGAGCTGGAAGCGCAGGTTCGATTCCTGCCGGGCGCACCATAATAACCTATGAGGTAAGAGCACTCAAGGGTAAAGCCTATAGTAAGCCTGAAGCATAATACAGGTAATTACTATAGGCTATTTTTGTGAGTGTATAGTGTATATGAGCATGGTGTTTAGTGTGCTCGTTTAAGTTGACCGGATGGCGTACTCAGGGCAAATGTGTTTGCAAGTACCGCAGGAGGTACATAAACCAGTGTCAATATAAGCTTTGTTATCGTTTTCGTAATTTATCGCTTCAGAAGGGCATACCAGAATACATTTACTGCAGGTTTTACAAAGATACTTTAATACTTTCGGCTTTTGATAGTTGGAAGATGTTTGTTTTTCTATAATATCACATCCTAAGTTGGAATAATTAGAGCAACAGAAGTATTCTTCTCTGAATTCGGATATTTCTCCTGCAAGCACCTATTGGTTAACACTAAAAATAATACTTGCATTTCTTACTTAGCAGTAATATACTAACAACATAAAAACTTAATAGTAAAATACCAACAAGTCGGGTGATGTAATGAGAATTGGCATTTATGGTTCGTCCTTCAATCCTCCAACGAATGGGCATCTCTGGTCAGCAAACACAATCGCGCAACGAGAAGAATTAGATAAGGTTATTTTACTTCCTTCTTCATCCAAACGTACCGATAAGAATATAAAGGTAGCAGATCTTCACCGGATGGAAATGCTAAGATTAGCTGTGGCTGACAGTAATATATTTGAGATTGATGACCATGAAATGAAGGCTATCTCCGGCAAGCAATATAGCTACGTTACTATGGAATATTTTCGAGAAAAATATCCGGACGATGAATTGTTTTTTCTGATGGGAGCAGACCTTTTAGCAGAGTTGCCTAATTGGACTTATGGAGAAAAATTTATTCAATCTACTAAATTTATCGTAATTGAACGCCAAAACATTCCTATGGGTGAGATAATCGCCAAAACCCCAATGCTCCGTAAATATCATCGGAATTTTAGCCTGATTTATAAAGGCATAGTAAACGAAATTAGTTCTAGTTACATAAGAGAAGAATTCGAAAGTGGCGCCGATCCCCGATATTTGCTTCCTGAAGCTGTGTACTGGTATATCAAAAGCAATAACGTTTACTTAACAAGCGAACCATTATGATGTTAAACGACTGAATGTTCGGAATTTGGGATCAGAAAGGAAGGATTGAATTATGAACGAACAAAAGGAATTTCTTAAAGACTATGATGACAGCAAATATAAAAAACCGTCTACTACTGTAGATATGGTAATCTTAACTGCTGTTGATGTTGGAACCAACGCTCGGTCAGTTCCAGATAAAGTGTTACGAGTCCTGCTTATTAAACGTAAGGGGGACCCCCTTGTTGTTGATGTAACCGATCCATATAAAGGTAAATGGGCTTTGCCGGGGGGGTTCGTTAATTACTTCGAAGACCTTGATACAGCGGCAATCCGAGAGCTGGAAGAAGAAACTAACGTTTCTAATGTTTATATGGAACAGCTTTATACTTGGGGCAATGTTTACCGTGATCTGCGCCGTAGAGTTATCAGCACCTCATATATGGCGCTGGTAGATAGTTCTAAACTAAACGTAAAAGCCGGAGATGATGCTGAAGCTGCCTGTTGGTTTGATGTAAAAGCCACAACGCTTGAAGAAATAAAAACGCAAACCCAAACAGGTTATATTCGTAAAACAACATATGAACTATCCTTGGTAAATGGCGAGCAGGAAATAAAAGATACTGTAATTGTTACTAAGGAGATGGAAGGAAGAACCTCTAAAGTCGATTTTGAATGTCTGGATAATCCCTCAGGGCTTGCTTTCGACCATGCAACAGTTATTTTTTATACTCTTGAGCGCTTAAAAAACAAAGTAGAATATACCGATATTGCCTTTTCTCTTATGCCGGAATTGTTTACTTTAACAGAACTAAAGAAGCTGTATGAAATTATCACCGGGAAAGCCATTTATAGTAGGAATTTTCGCGATAAAATGGAGAAGCAGAAGAAAATGGTAATAGAGACAGATGAATGGGAGTCCGGTAAGCCTTATAAGCCAGCCAGAATGTTTCGTTTCAATCCCGATTGGGTAGAAGATTAGTGAATTAATTTAACTAATTTGCGCAGAACCAAACACGAAGAAAGTAAGGTGTGTTTATTGAAGGTAGGAATTGTGCTCAATCACTCCCAAAGACTCACAACCTCTGCTGTTGAGACTGTCATCAGGCATATTGAGAGACTGGGAAGTAGTGCCGAGCTACTGAAGTTTGATAATCCCCTCTCAGAATTAGACGTAGTTCTTTCTTTCGGGGGAGATGGAACAGTACTAGGTACAGCCAGATATGTCGGAGAAATTCCTATCTTCGGGATTAACACTGGCCATTTAGGCTTCTTAACCGGAATAGAGTATAACCTTCCCAAAGTCATTGAGGCAATTTCTCTAATTCTAAATAGACAATTTACTATAGACAAACGCAACCGGTTAGCGGCACAAGTATATCGAAAAGAGAAAAATGTTGCGTATTGCACCGCTTTAAACGACATAGTAGTCAAAGGAGCTATAGCTAAGCTAGTAAGACTCAGAACCTATATCGGCGGGGATTATGTAGGAAACTTTCCCGCAGACGGAATTATCATAAGCACAGCTACCGGAAGTACCGGGTATTCCATATCAGCCGGGGGAGCAATCATTCCTCCCGATCTTGAAATCAACGTAATCACTCCTATCTGTTCTCATTTACTTAATGTAAGGTCGATGATCGCCAGTGACAACAAAGAAATCAAAATTGTAGTCGAATCATATCAAAAGGAACTTCTTCTTTCGGCAGATGGTCAAGTGGATATTGAGTTAGAAACTAATGATTGTATCGTTATTAATAAAGCTCCCATGGTGACTAATTTGATTAGGCTTAATAATGAAACCTTCTATCAACTGCTTTCACGAAAGATGAAATGGGACAAAGATGAAAAAGAGCGGAGTGACTTAACATGAGCATATTCAACAACAAACGCTTGAGCTCATTGAAAGCTATCTTGAACAGCTTGAGACCGGAGAAAAGTACATTCTTAAAGCAGGTTTCCCCAGTCGCAAGGCAGAAGTAATAATAAGCTATGGTCGCTTGGTTTAGTCGTGTTGGAGGAAAAGTTGTCTATGGATAAAAATTTACTGGAGTGTACAATACAGGGGAT
Organism: Sporomusa silvacetica DSM 10669; assembly: GCF_002257705.1. Taxonomy (GTDB): domain Bacteria; phylum Bacillota; class Negativicutes; order Sporomusales; family Sporomusaceae; genus Sporomusa; species Sporomusa silvacetica. The sequence continues at coordinate 18,264 of NZ_LSLK01000044.1, read as the reverse complement.
TGTTGACAAATATCCGGAAACAATGGATATTTTTACAGGCTTTAATATAGTTACCAAAGAAGAGATCGCTCAAGGGTTAGGGGCTGTTTTACGACTAAAAACACTACTGAGCATCAAAAAAATTAATCCAGAATCATTTATCAGTTTACTAATTGACAAAATTGAAGATACGGAGCAGTATCGTCAATTGTCAGAGGTTGTAATAGATAACCAAGGGGTATTCAATTTTGTTGCGCAACTGCCATGTGCTCTCAACCTGCCGCTTAACTGGGCCTTGCAGGCTATTTTAAAGAAACTGCGGGTAGAAAAGGATATTAGGCTTAATTATTATATGTGGTCATGCAGTAATGATGTGTTGTATTTTGCTGACTATCTGCAGCAGGTTGAAGATATTGCTGACGCACCGGACTTGATAGTAACGACAGATTACAATTTGTTCAATAGCAAATTTATCGAACAGGTTATGAATAAGGGGTTGTATACCACTTCATTACAACAACCGATACATAGTTCTCTTAACACTATTGGTATTGTTGATAGGCAGGGTTGGTATAATGTTGTTGCCATCAACCCAGTTGTGGTGGTAATTGACTGTCGGCAGATGGGCCGTCTGCCTATTCCGAAAACGTGGGGTGATTTACTACAGCCGGAATATGAACAAAAGGTGGTTTTGAACGGTTGCAGCGGTGATTTTGATGATATCATTCTGCTAACCATTTATAAGCAATATGGCGATGCTGGCATTGCGGCTTTAAGGAGGTCGGTCCGGACTGGCATGCACCCATCCCAGATGATCAAAAGCATGGCCAGCAGCAATCATAACCGACCGCCCATCTATGTGATGCCGTATTTTTTTGCCAATACGATTTCACCACCAATAGATGCAAAAGTCATCTGGATGGAGGATGGAACACCAATAACACCGCTGTCTTATTTGGTAAAAGCCTCAAAGGCCGAAGAATTGCAAGCGTTAATTGACTATTTTAATGGGCCGGAATTTGGTCGAATTTGTGCTGGTGCCTATTTTCCCGCGCTCCATCCACAGGTACCTCATAACCTACCAGCTAAAGCAGTTTTAAAGTGGCTTGGCTGGGACTACATCAGGGGGCAAGATACCGGGAAATTACTAGCAAGGTTAAACATGAACTTTATCATGTGAATATCATAATGAAAATAGCCCATAACCCGCTAAAACGATGAGTTTAGGCGGTTTTTTTTTATTTGCGGCAATTCATTGAGATTATTAGCCGTGTTGAAACTATTCTGAACAATGTGGTTTTACTTCATAATAGTTTGATAGTTTATAATTATTAAATTGTTGTAAATATTTAACTATAGTATATTGAATCTACGAAGGAATTATATGAATTTTGCAATTGGTAGTAACTTTCTAAACCAAAATAATAAGGGGGAAAAGAAATGGGAAAATTGAGTGCACAAGAATTTCAAGCGTATTTAAAACAGATCAGAGAATTAACAGAGGGCACATTCGATAAGATGCAAAAAGAAATTGAGGATACGAATGTGTTCCCCGAGGAGTTCTATCAACTGGGTATCAAAAATAACCTGTATCGTTGCTCACTTCCAACAGAATATGGTGGCTGGGGCCTTTCCGAGCTGGATATTCTAAAGGTTCAGGAGGAATTTAGTCGTGGCCCTGGCGGAATGCGTATGCATCTGCACTATGCTATGGATTTAAACTGGCGCCCCTTGTATGACTTTGGCAGTGAAGAGCTTAAAGCAGAGTTAATGCCTGGCTTCCAGGATAGATCAGTCTTTACCTGCTGGGCTGTTACCGAGGAAACAGGTGGAACTGGTGCTGATATTAAAACCTTGGCCGTAAAAGACGGCGACGATTACATCATTAACGGGGAAAAGTACTTAATCTCACACACTGATTGCTGTAATTATGCTTATGTTACCCTTCTTACCGATCCTAATGCCGATAAGGATCACCGTCTCTCCACCTTCATGGTTCCCTGCAACACCCCAGGCTACGAAGTAACTCCCATGCCTCATATGATGGGTTGCCGCGGATCAGGTCATACCGGCTTAAAGTTTACTAACATGAGAGTTAACAAAAAATACCTGCTCGGCAAAGAAGGCGATGGTCTTCATATCTCGATTCACTCTTTGTCTGTTTCCCGTGTCCACATCGCAGCCAGCAATTTGGGCATGGCTCAGCGTATGTTGGAAATTTCCCTCCAACGTGCTCATGATCGTGTCACCTTTGGCAAACCGATCATTGAACGTCAGGCTATCAGAATGAAGATTGCCGACATGGCTGCTCATATCCATGCCCTGCGTACCATGGTTTATGATTTTGCGAAAGACTATGAAAAGGATCCCAATGGAGAATACATTGAAGAAAAAGCTGCTATGTGCAAACTGTTCAGCATCCAAGTTACCAAAGTGTGCGGCGATGAGATGCTGGAGATCTTCGGTGGTGTTGGGTACTTCGAAGACTGCGAATATGGTCCTACTGAGCGACTGTACCGCGACTCCCGCGCAATGTGGTTAGAGGAAGGTACTCCCACCGTACAGCGCATCACCATTTCCCGCCAGACTATTAAACATGGTGGCCGCTTAGAGTACCTCGATTAATCCTAAGGAACCTATGGACATGCCAGAGGGTCATCAGTGTCAAGCCGATGACCTTCTTTCTACTTTTTATATTAAACAGATTACCGGAAGATTCGGTGAAAGCCGATAGAAGGTATTCTAGGTTAAGGTACTGGGAGGGCTAGAAATTGGAATTTGGACCGCTAAGAAGCAGGGTAGCCAGAAAACCTTGGCCGGAATGCCCCGATATCGTAATTTACCGCTGCAATCATTGTGGCAAGTTGTACCAGGGGGTGGGATATGATATACCAGCTCAAGAGCCTGTCTGTTGTGATGCATTCATGGAACGGCTGAAGCCACTACAGCTGGAGGACGTTTTGCCCGAAATCAATGTGGACTACAAGATTGTTGGCGGTTTCAACCAGAGCGCTGTACAGGTATTCTGGGAAATGAAACTGCCGGAGGACAAACCAGAGTGGGTTTTGCTTAAGACCTTCACCGGGAGTTACATCAAGTATGTCACTTCAGGGAAGCGTCCGCCCATGGTATTCCCTTTATCCGATGAGGATGCCTATGTATATTGTGACAGGAGCACTTGTCAAGAGTGTGTCTTTCGTTGCAAGCGAGGTTTTATCATTTATTTATATATCAAAACAAGGGGTCTGCTGGAGGTCCCCTTGGAGAAGATGGCAGACTACTTTAAGTCCTAGAAGTGGTATGCTCTTGTGGTTTGCAGCTAATTTTGTGCGTCCTCTTATTTGAGTATCATGTGAAGGGGAATTCCATCAATAATTAATTTTAGAGACTGCAAAGCCTTTATCACGAGCCCGGTTGGAGTTTACGAAAGCGTAATTCCGCCGGGCTATGGGAGTTTAACGACGAAGTCGTGTCCAGTTTCATCTGCGAAACTATTGATAGTAGCTTAGGTGTTTACTGAAATAAGAGTATGGTTTGACAAGTATAAAAACTGCAGCCGACCTCTGAAGAGGCTAGCTGCAGTTTCTAGTTTCTATCTGCTATCAGTTCATGACAAGGTATTTTTGCGGGAATTATAAAAGGGAAGTTATTTTCATGAGACCAGTGTACCAGGAAATTCTTTAAGTTCAAAAGAACCGAGGCAAGTTTGTGCTTTTTTAAAAAAACAAATGACAGGGTTCTAAGTGCTGCTGGTTTAAAACGAACAATTGCAATGTCTTTCCTGGTCGTAGACATCGCTGATCGTGAAGAGAGCATAGATATGCCCATCCCCTCGGCTACAAGTCCAAAACAGGTATCCACAGAATGAGCGTCATAGCCAAATCTTGGTTCAAACCCAGATAACTTGCAAGCCTCGAGGGTATCTAGATAAAGGCCTGAGGTCTTGGAAAAACAGATAAAATTTTCGTTTGCAGCCTCATGTAAATCTATAGTTTTTCTGGCAGCAAACGGGTGAGAAGGACTTGTCACAATTACTATTTCATCTTGGACTAGCGGATACGCCTCTATGGGTACTTTACCGGGTTTATACTTGTCATACGCGGTAAGAAAAGCGACGTCTACTTTGCTATGCAACAATAAAGGATACAAGTCTAGGCATTCGGCTTCATGAAATTCCAACGAAATTTTAGGGTATGTTTTTTGGAAGGAAGCAATAAGGGGCGTAATACCAAAAGCTCCGAGTGCAGGAATCCCACCTATAGATATTTGCCCGCTTTCACCAACTACGTACTTTTGCATAGCATGATTTACTCCGGAGATATCCTGCATTATTTTTTTTGCGTATTCAACAAATTCCACACCGGCAGGAGTCAAGTGGACCGAACGTGTAGTTCTTCCAAATAAGACAATACCCAATTCTTCCTCAAGTTTTTTTATTTGTTGGGATAAGGAAGAAGGTGTTACACAAACTTCCGAAGCAGCACGCGAGAAATTCATATATTTTGCGACTGTTAACACATACTTTAATTGATAAATTTCCATATGAAGTTTCCCCTCCCAGAATATATATACATCCTCGTATTCTGGGAAAAAATTAAATATCCTTCTGAGAATACAGATTTTACAAAAAAATCGATAAATTCTGCATATTTATTAGCGAAACTAATAATATCTTGCGGTATTTAGTATAACTTCACAATAATTTAATAATTTATACTTATTAAATTGTTGTAAATAATTAAGTATAGTACATTGGAGATACTTAATTATTTACCATTGATAATATTGACGGAGGGAGTGAGTATAGCTGTGGCTTAGGTTTTGGCAGATTAGTTATCCAGATTTTATGTATGTATATTTTTAACTAAAACTAACAAATAAGGGAGGAAAAACTGATGAGTTCGCAAATGGGAAACAAACGTTGGGCAATTGTAGCTCTAATGTTGTTGAGTTATTGTGCTATGTATATTTGCCGAACAAGTATGTCAATTGCGGGTCCTGTAATGATGAAGGAGTTTAATTGGAGTGCTACTCAGTTTGGTCTGGTTTCTACAGCATTTTTTATTGGTTATGCTCTTACGATGCTTCCTGCCGGTTATTTAGCCGATCGGTTTGGCAGCGGTAAAATTATGATTTTTGGAATTTTGCTGTATTCGTTATTTACATTTCTGACTCCTTTTGGAGCTACAATAGGCATGCTAATTCTACTCCGCGCGATAGTGGGTATAGGGCAGGGTGTAATCTTACCATGCAATGGTTCATTGCTCGCCCAATGGGTGCCCAAAAAGGAATCGGCTACGGCGCAGGGAATCGTCATGGTCGGGACTCCAATGGGAATAACGCTTACTATGCCGCTTGCAATTTATTTTATGCAAAATTATAATTGGCAAACAGTATTTTATGCATTTGCTTTTTTGGGACCTATCTGGATTTTGTTATGGAGTCAACTAGGGAAAAATAAACCAGAATTACACCCCTCAATTACTAAAGAGGAAGTGGAATATATCAGAAATGACCAGGGTCCCGCACAAATAACGGGGGCGGATGCTGCCGTGACGCCAGGAGAGGTTTTTAAGAATGTATCTGTGTGGACCTCCGCACTGGCCTACTTTACAAGTAATTATCTCTTTTTCTTGTTCTTTGCCTGGTTACCAACTTATTTTGTAAATGGTCGTGGTTTTACGCTGGTTAAGAGTGGTTATATGACCATGATCCCGTATATGTTCGCAATGATCGCATACCCTCTTGGCGGTATTCTGGCTGACAGGGCTGCAAAAAAATTCGGTAATAATATGGGTCGGAAAATATTTCCTATCATTGGGTTAATTGGGGCTGGAGTTTTCCTGGTATTGGGTACTCGCATTGAGAGTGCGGAGGGTGCTATAGCGCTTATCACTATATCGATCTTCTTCTTATCCATTACTCAGGCTCCATTCTTCTCCATGCCCCCAATTTTTTCTTCAAAAAATGCGGGTAAAATCATTGGTTTGTATGGTTTCTGCGGCACTTGCGCCGGTTTGAGTGCACCGATATTAACCGGCGCCATTATTGACTACACCAAGAGTTATGACTATGCTTTGTTTTTTGGTGCTGCTGTAGCCATAGTAGGCGCAATTGTATTAATGACGATTTGTACAGTTAAAGCAGTTGAAAGTAAAACCCATGCTGATATTCCGTCGAGTACATCTAGTTTTTAAAAAAGTTCAACTGGTAATTGTCATATTTTTGCGATGCTCTCGCTCTTTGTTCCTGTCATCTATTAACCCTCACTGCTTAGAACTCTTTTTTTGAGCTGGAGCGTCGCTTTTTGCCTGTTTAAAAAATTACGCCGTTTCTATATGAAATCCAGTAAGAATTTTTTTCTGGACATGGTGTTAGTAATGTCCACTGCTGCTTGACTTACGCTTATGCTAACACCATGCCTGTAAATATTAATTGGATACTATATAATTGGTAATAAAGATTTCTGTGATGACGGCATTGCACATCAAATACAACTTGGCTAAAACGGGGTTAAGATTAGTGATGGGGGAGAATATATGAACACAAAGATTGGCAATAAACGGTGGGGAATTATTTTTCTGATTGTCTTATGCTATGTGGTTCTGTATATGGATCGATCTTGTATGTCAATAGCAGGCCCGATCATGATGAAACACTTTAATTGGACTGCTACCGATTATGGTCTGGTTTCAACGGCGTTTTTTGTCGGCTATGCCTGTACCCAAATTTTAGGCGGCTGGTTAGCCGATCGGTTCGGCGGTGGCAAGGTTGTTATATTTGGAGCACTATGGTGGTCGGTATTTGTATTCTTGACTCCTTTTGGATCAACACTAGGCTTAATGATCATAATACGCATTGCAATGGGGTGGGGTGAAGGTGTCACTTTGCCGGCTAACTCCTCCATAGTGGCGCAATGGATGCCCAGGAAGGAATCAGGTTTAGCGCAAGGATTATGTCTTATGGGCGTTCCCATTGGACTGGTCGTTACAATGCCGCTTTCAATCTGGATTATGCAAATGTGGGACTGGCAAATGATATTTCACACTTTTGCTTTTATTGCGCCGTTTTGGGTTTTGCTATGGCTAAAATTTGGCACGAACAAGCCGGAACAACACCCAACAATAAGCCGGGAAGAATTGGCCTATATTAGAGCCGATCAGGGCTCACAGGATACTGCGGGTCCGGCTGCAAATCTGACTGCACGGGATATATTTTCAACCGGTTCAATATGGAGTTGTGCAATTGCTTATTTTTGTGCCAACTACTTACTTTATTTATTTATGACTTGGTTACCCAATTACTTTGCGCTGGGTCGGCACCTCGACATGGCGCAGACAGGCCTATACTCAATGGTACCCTATATAGTTGCAACCTTCACGTATCCGCTGGGTGGTTATTTAGCGGATCGCGCCGCAATTAAGTTTGGTGACAATATAGGCCGGAAGCTTTATCCTATTGTCGGTATGGCCGCAGCCGGAGCTTTATTGGTAATTGGCTCCCAAGCACCCAGCGCTGGTGCTGCTATGGCACTCATATCGGCTTCAAATGGTCTTTTATGCCTGACTATGGGGGGCTTTTATTCGATGCCCATGGTCTTTTCCCATCAGAATGCTGGTAAAATAACTGGGTTATTTGCTACTTTTGCTACAATTGGCGGAATAAGTGCCCCCACTATTACTGGGTTTATTATTGATTATTTTGGCAGTTACGAATATGCATTGTTCGTGGGTGCTGCTGTTGCCGTGGTGGGGGCGATTATTTTGTTAATTGCCTGTAGAGTAAAACCGATTGAATGTAAAACCGTAGTTAGTCAAGTTGTATAAATGCTATATAAAACAACTTATGGTTACTTTGTTTCTGTAAAAACGGAAAAGAGTGGTGATTATTATTAGGATAAAAAGTCTACAGACAAAGGTAATGGTTATAATTATTTCTATTATATTGATAGCTCTAGGTACATTGGGAGGTCTGAACTATTGGAAAGCGCGGCAGCTGCTATTTACAAGCGTTGAGGAAAGTACTGCCGCTTTAGCGGTAAATTCTGCCGAACAGGCGGGTTTATGGTTAAATGCTCATAAATCGGAAGTAACAATGCTGGCTCATTCTACGACGATTACCAGCGGTAATATTGAAACCATTGTACCTTTTCTTAAATCCGTCCATCAAGGCAATAAGGACTATATATCTATTGTGTTTATTCAGCCTGATGGTACGTTTTATGATTCTGCTGGTTTTACGGGTAACATTTCTCAAAGAGAATACTTCCAACGCGCCATTAAAGGGGAAACGGTAATAACAGATCCATTAATATCTGTAACTGTGGGGTTGCCGTTTGTAGCCATTGTAATGCCTGTCGAAGCGAATGGTAAAATAATTGGTTGTATATCAGGCACGGTTAATTTGGAAAATTTCAGCAAGCGAATATTGTCTGTTAAGATGGGCGAAACCGGATATGCTTTTGCAGTTCAAGGTAATGGTCTTGTGATTGTTCATCCCGACCAAGACCTTGTATTAAAACAGAATAGTATTACTGATAACAATGCTCCGCCACCTGTAAAAGAAGCCATACAAACAATGATAAAAGGAGAAAAAGGAATTTCCCGCTATACATATGCGGGAGTCGACAAGCTAATAGCTTACGCACCTATACCAGGAGTCAGCTGGTCTCTCGGCATAACGGCTCCAACGATGGAAATTACAGGTAAATTGAACCAATTAACGTGGATTGCTTTAGCGACTATTTTCACCGTCTTAATTTTTGCAGTATTTGCTGTTGCAATTTTTACGAGACGAATTATAAAGCCTATTAAGGAAATGGAAGTTGCGGCCAAACGAATTGCTGGCGGAGATATTACAGTCACGAAACTTGGAATTACATCTGATGATGAGATCGGACATCTAGGACAGTCCTTTGAAAAAATGACCGAGAATTTGCGAGTGCTTATCCAAGAGACTTCTAAGGCCACTGAGCAGGTAGCGGCTTCTTCTGAAGAACTTACGTCCAGTGCCGAGCAATCAGCACAATCTTCCAATCAAGTTGCTGGTTCTATTACTGAAGTAGCGCAGGGGGCGGAAAAGCAATTACTTTTAGTAAGCTCAACAACGAAAGTTGTTGAACAGATGTCGCATGGAATTCAGCAGGTTGCCGCAAATACCACAGAAGTATCAGCGTCGGCAGAAAAAACAGCAAGAGAGGCAAATGACGGTGAACAAGCTATTGAAAAAGCAGTAAATCAAATGGCGGTAATTGAACAAAAAACAACTGACACTGCAATAGTAATTGGCGAGCTGGAAGAAAAGTCTAAACATATTGGTCAAATTGTTGAAGCTATATCAAATATAGCAGGACAAACTAACCTTTTGGCATTGAACGCGGCAATTGAAGCGGCAAGAGCAGGGGAACAGGGGCGTGGTTTTTCGGTTGTTGCTGATGAAGTTCGTAAACTTGCGGAACAGTCGCAAGAAGCGGCCAAACAAATTGCTGAATTAATTGGAGAAGTTCAACAAAAAACCAACAATGCAGTTATATTTATGGATGAAGGCAAAAAAGAGGTAACCCTGGGTACTGAAGTGGTTAATGTAGCTGGTCGAAATTTTCGCGAGATTCTCACTATGATTAGAGAAATATCAAATCAAATAAATGAGATATCTACTGCTATTCAGCAGGTAGCGAACGGAAGTCAGCAAGTCGTCAATGCTATACAGGAAATTAATATCGAAAGTAAAAATACTGCGGGAGAAGCTCAAACAGTATCAGCCGCAACGGAAGAACAGTCGGCAGCTATGGAAGAAATTGCGTCTGCGAGTCAGTCATTAGCTAAAATGGCAGAGAAATTGCAACAAACAATATGTAAATTTAAAGTTTAATGAAGTATTGTTGGCACAACATGCGATAGTAAGGGCCTGTCCAAGTTTCACTGTGTTCTTTCGATATGCTTTTTAAGTTAAAAGGAAGTTTCCCTCGGTAAAGAAGCTTCCGCGTAAGCCTTTATAAGTTCCGATGGATTTTTCGATTTGCGTCATTTAGTTTCCTCCTCCACCAGCAGGAGGATTTTTTTTTTGCTTTTGCAAACAGAAATAATAGTAAATTTAGAGAATTACGAAGAATTAGACATATAATCTACAACTAATTAGAATAGCTTAAAATCTTGAGATAATTTAGTCGGACTTAATTAAGCGCGATACTTTAAATTTATTAAATTGTTGGGAATATTTAACTATAGTATAGTGAAACTGAAAAGTAAAGATAGATAATAATTTAGGTCGGCAAAGTGCAAGGTTATAAAGATTGTTCGTTATCGGTAAATTCTGTATCTTGTCCACTTGACGTGGTAATGTTTTAAAGTTCCTTTAGGATGAAGCGCTTATCATATTATCTAGTCTTTACTTTTGCAATTCTATCTGCGCAAATGTGGGATGCTCCCTAATGAATTGAGGAGGTGTTAGCAAAGTACATGTCAATAAAGTAGAATTTGTTGAACCTCAGATGCAATGTGAAGTTTCTATTAAAATTGTATTCATATAGCCGGAATTGGCTTGTGCTAGTCTATGAATAAGTTATAAAATTCAGCAGATTCTCAGGCAGGGTGTAGTGTCCCAGAATAAGTAGTTGTGCAGCAATATTAGTATATTAGAAAGTTAGAGGAAAGGATTGAGTGTAATGGGTAATCCGACTAAAGGAAATTGGGTTAATACGTTGCCACTGAAAGGTCAGGTCGCGATCGTTACCGGTGGGGGTACAGGAATTGGACGAGGAATTGCGGAAACCTTTGCTGCAGCCGGTGCAAAGGTAGTAGTTGCTGGCCGTAGAGAAGAGAAGCTGGCAGAGGTTTGTGAGTCAATTAAGGCAGATGGCGGAGAAGCTATCGGTGTTCGTACCGACGTGACAATTCAAGCTGATATTGATAGTCTTGTCAAACAAACTTGCAATGCATTTGGAACGGTTAATATTCTTGTGAATAATTCGGGTATGGCACTTCCGCGATGCAACACACTTGATGTGACTAGGGAAGATTGGGAAAAACTTTTTTCCCTTAATATGACTTCAGCTTTTTTTGTCTCACAGGCTGCGGCCAAAGTTATGGCTAAAAATGGTGGCGGCAGAATCGTAAATATGACATCCCAGAGAGGTATTAGTGCTTTACCGGGTATTGTTCCTTATTGCACAGCTAAAGGTTCCTTGATGTCAATGACGAAGGCGCTGGCCATAGACTTGGCTCCCAATAATATAAACGTTAATGCGGTAGCTCCTGGATATGTTCAAACAGACATGGTCGCAGGGCTATTGGCTGATCCCGTTAGATTACAATCAGTTCTTGATCGCACTCCACTACGTAAAATGGGAACGGTAGACGAAATGGCAGCTGCAGTACTATATTTGGTTATTCCCCAATCCTCCTATACTACTGGCCAAACCTTGATTTTGGATGGTGGTTGGTCTAGCCAGTAATGCTTAATTTGTGCAATCAGTAATGTGCGAAAGCGAAAGAACAATAACTCAAATTATAAGGAGATGTTTTGATGAAAGGCATGATGGAAGCTGTTATAAAGACTAAGGCGGCCCCGAAGAACATGGAGTTCACTACTGTTCCAATTCCAGAAATTACTCCTGATCAAGTTCTTGTTCAGATTAAAGCAAGTGGAATCTGCGGAACCGACCATTCTTTGTATCATTGGAATGAAGCGATTGCTAATTCGTACAAACTTCAGTTCCCCTCAATTTTTGGTCATGAATTTTCGGGAGTTATTGCCGAAGTAGGCAGTCGAGTTCAAGGGATGAATGTCGGCGAACGTGTTACGGTAAATCCTATACTCTACTGTGGGCAATGCAGCTATTGCGCAGAAGGAATCATCAATATTTGTGACAACCGTCCATTTTTAGGAACTGACTATGATGGCGGCTTTGCACAATATGTAGCTGTCCGGGCACAAAACATAATTAAACTTCCTGACTCCGTAAGTTTCAAATCCGGCGCTCTGATGGAACCACTTTGTGTTGCCATTCATGCTGTTGAAAGAGCTAAACCGCAATTTGGTGAAACAGCAGTTGTTGTTGGCCCGGGTGCTATTGGTTTACTAATGCTGCTTGTTCTAAAGAATATGGGTGTTGGTAAGGTTATCGTTACCGGTTCGGGTGTAGATAAAGACAGATTAGTTACTGCTAAGGAATTGGGTGCTGACTATACGATTAACATTGATGAACAGGATCCGGTAACTGCGGTGAAAGATCTTACCGGCGGCAGGGGCGCTGATGTAATCTTTGACGCCGCCGGGCATCATTCTGTTGTGCAGCAGGCCGTGCAGATGGTAGCTAAACACGGTAAGATTGCCGTAACTGGATTACCATCCAAGGCGAGTGAACTGATGATGACTCCAATCGCAATGAGGGAGATTAGCATCATTGGAAATCGGGCTTATGAGCAGAAGACTTGGTTTCAAGCCGCCAAAATGATCGAAGGCGGTCTAGATGTAGAGCCAATCGGAACCCATACCTTACCTCTTAAAGATTGGGAAAAAGGTATGGAGTTGCTTGACAAAAGACAAGGCTTGCGCGTTATACTCCAACCCTAAATAGTTTGCAATGGCATAATGCTAGACTTGGTCCCAACTGCTTGGGACCAAGTTTACTATTCGGTTGCTACTGGATAATGTACATATTGTATTTGGAGGGGAAGAACATGATTGCAAAGTCGTTTGCCGGAATAAAAGTTCTTGATTTAACAAGGTATTTACCAGGGGGGTACGCAACCCAAGTATTTGCCGATTTTGGGGCAGAAGTAATAAAAGTTGAGGAAATAAAAAAGGGTGACTTTTGTCGGGGCGACGATCCCAAAATAAATGGTGTTAGCTATTATTTTGCAGCTTTATGCCGCAATAAAAAAAGTGTAGCCATTAACCTCAAAAGTAGCGACGGACAACGAATATTCAAACGGCTGGCCGAAGAGGCTGATGTTATTATTGAGAATTTCCGTCCAGGTGTTACCAAGCGCTTGGGCATTGATTATGATGAAATCAAGAAGCTAAACGCGAAAATAATTTATTGTTCTTTATCCGGTTTTGGGCAGAATAATCCATTAAGTTTGAAAGCAATACATGATTTGAATTTGCAGGCGTTAAGTGGCTATTTATCCCTGAATGGTGGCAAACCTTCTCCCATACATTTGGCTGATGCGGCCACTGCAATGGTTGGTGCTCTTGGTATCGCCGTAGCCCTATTTCACCGTGAGGTGACAGGGGTAGGTCAGTATGTGGATATAGCTATGTTTGATTCCTTTACATGGTGGCTAAGCTTGTTATATAGCAGGTTCCACTTTCAAGGGGACCAGATATCTGCGGAGACAATAGAATACCCGGCACTTTGCTACAACACCTATGAGACAAAGGACAAAAAGTTAATGGCATTTGGCATGGTAGAAGATAAGTTTTGGAAAGAGTTTTGCGAAAATACCGGTATGCAGGATTTAATTCCCAAGCAATTTTTACGGCGCCAAGAGGATCCTGAGGCATGGGAGAAGATGTGTACGTTAGTAGCTAGTAAAACCCGGGATGAATGGTTGGCTTGGCTTGACGGTAAGGACATTTGTATAACTCCAGTCAAGGATATGGGGGATGCTGTAAAGGATATTTTGGCAACAAATACTGGGATAATGGATTATTTGGAGTTTCCTATTGTCGGAAAAATACTGCAAACAGGATTACCGTTAAACCTATCGGCCATTCCGACGTCACTTCAATCGGCGACACCGCCTCCAGAGTTAGGACAGCACACCAGAGAGATTTTAGAGAAAATTGGTTTCAACAAAGGCGAGATTACAGATTTTGTCAACAAGGGAGTAATAGGAGGTATAAAAGAATAGTATGATGCAGGACGTCCTTGATCGCTGTCGTCGTACTTCAGTTACAGCGCGATAGCCTGGGGCGTCTTTTATGTTGCAGCGGTTTGTTGAGTATGAGATTACGAGTGTAAACACAAATGGTATTGATTAGTATAGCTAAAAATAACATTTACAATGTAGTTTAACTTCATAATTTTTAGATAATTTAAAAATGTTAAATTGTTGTAAATAATGAAGTGTAGTACATTGAAGACAGGTAAAAATTGTAGTCTGGTTTTTCGGCTAACTAGCAGAAGTAAAAAGTATTGTCCGTGAAAGACTCTACGGCTACCAGACTAGCAGGCTACCATTTATTTTTTGAATAATAACTAGATGATTTGGGGGGATTTACTGTGGGGCACATATTAACAACTGAACAAAAAGAGTTAGTCGAAATGGTAAGAAACTTTGCGCTTAATGAAGTAAAACCGCATGTCAAAGAACTTGATGAAAAGGGAGAATTCCCGATGGAACTTCTCAAGCAGGCTTTTGATATGGGTTTGCATTGTTTGGAAATACCCGAAGAATATGGTGGTTCAGGGTTGGATTATCAAACAACAGCAGTTATTTTTGAAGAGTTAGCTAAAGTTGATGCTGGTTATGCTATTTCTCTTGTTACTACATTCGTTGCGTTACGATCAGTTATTGCGGCGGGAAATGAAGCGCAGAAAAAGTTGTTTGCCGATATTATTATTCCTGGGGCCTTCGGAGGCTTCTGTTTAACAGAACCTAATTCTGGGTCAGATGCAGGCTCAATGCGAGGTACAGCCGTTAAAGATGGCGATGAATATGTGATTAATGCTAGTAAATGTTTTGTTACCAACGGGGGTGTTGCCGATGTATTTGTCGTATTTGCTTCAACAGACAAGAGCAAAGGTGTCAAGGGTATATCCGCATTTATTGTAGAGAGAAGCCGGGCCGGCATTACCGTTGGTAAACATGAAGATAAAATGGGGCTTAGATTATCAAATACTACAGATGTAACATTTACCGATGTAAGAGTGCCAGCTGACCATTTGCTTGGCAAAGAGGGAACAGGCTTTATCACAGCTATGAATACGTTAAATGTTTCAAGAGCTTTTGTTGGCGCTTTAGCTGTGGGTATTTGCCAGGCAGCTATTGACGCGGCTGTAAAATATGCCAAGGAAAGAGTTCAATTTAAAAAGCCGATTGGGCAGTTACAAGCGGTTCAAATGATTTTAGCTGATATGGAAATTCAGACCGAAGCAGCTCGTCAATTGGTTCACCATGCCATGATTTTGATGGATGATAATAAACCTGTTGTCAAAGAAGGCTCAATTACCAAGACATTCTGTGGCGATACAGTTGTGAAGGTAACTACTGATGCTGTTCAAATCTTTGGCGGCTATGGTGTCAGCAAGGAATATCCAGTTGAGAAGCTGATGAGAGATTCAAAAGTATTCCAAATTTTTGAAGGAACAAATCAAATTCAAAGATTAGTAATCGCAAAAGAAATGCTTAAGTAGTGGAATTAAGGGGGAGTAGTAGTTATGGATATTCTAGTTTGTGTAAAGCAGGTACCAGATACTTCAGAGATCAGGATAGACCCGGTAACCAATACGCTTATTCGAAGTGGTGTACCAAGTATCGTAAATCCATTTGATGCCAATGCCCTTGAAGCGGCAGTTCAACTGAAAGAAGCTCATGGTGGCAGTGTAACTGTAATAAGCATGGGACCTCAACAGGCAAAGAATGCTTTAAAGGAATGTATATCACTTGGAGCTGACAAGGCCGTACTCATAAGTGACCGGTTGTTTGGCGGATCTGATACTTTAGCAACAAGTTATATATTGGCAAATGCTATTAAAAAACTTGGCAAGTTTGACCTTATTCTCTGTGGTAAGCAAGCAATAGATGGGGACACCGGTCAAGTTGGACCTGAGATAGCGGAGCATCTTGGAATTGTACAACTTACCTATGTTGCCAAGCTAGAGGTTAAAGGCGAGGTTATTACCGTTCAAAGAGAGCATGATGAAGGCTACGAAATTGTTGAAGCTAAATTTCCTGCGGTAGTTACGGTAGTAAAATCTATTAATAAGCCTAGATATCCATCTATTAAGAGTAAATTGGCAGCTAATAAAGCCGTGATAGAGGTAATTACTGCTGCAGATTTGCCAGAAATCAATACAGAAAAAATAGGCCTTAAAGGTTCACCTACGAAGGTAAAGAAAACATTTACACCTCCTAGAAAAGAGTCTGGCGTAAGAATTTGTGAAGATACCGGAAGTGGATGTGCACTAAAATTATTTGAAAAATTAGTTGCTGCTAAGCTTGTTTAAGGGGGAGAGCAATGATGAATATTACAGACTATAAAAATGTGTGGGTGTTTATTGAGAATGATCATGGAGAAGCAAAAAATGTGGGTTTAGAGTTATTGAACCAAGGTCGAATTTTGGCCGAGGCTAATAAGGAAAAGCTTATTGGCGTTGTTATTGGTAAAGAGGTTGATGCTGCGGTTAAAGCGGCAATTGCTTATGGTGCAGATGAGGTAATTCTGGTAGAAGGCGAAGAATATAAAGACTACAATACTGACGGATATGCCAATGTAATGGTAACGTTAGTTGAAAAATTTAAACCGTCAGTAATCTTAATCGGAGCCTCAAATAATGGCAGAGATTTAGGTCCGCGGATTTCAGCGCGGCTAGCAACCGGTTTGACCGCTGATTGTACAGGCTTAGGGATTAACGAGGAAACAGGAGATATCGCCTGGACGAGGCCGGCATTTGGCGGAAACCTTATGGCTACTATCTTATGTTCTAATACCAGACCACAGATTGGAACTGTAAGGCCGGGAGTATTTAAAAAGGCCCAGCCGGATACCACCAGAAGTGCACCAGTTATAAAGGAAGAGATTAGAACACCAGCTGAGATAATTCGTACAAAAGTAGTTGGCTTTATAAAAGCCATGGACGAGGCTGCCATTAAGCTTGAAGAGGCAGAAATAATAGTTTCCGGCGGCAGAGGTATGGGTAAGCCGGAAAACTTTGCCTTACTTAAAGATTTTGCTGATCTCCTGGGAGGCGCCGTGGGAGCATCAAGGGCAGCTGTAGATGCGGGCTGGATGCCACCTCTGCAGCAAGTAGGGCAAACAGGAAAAACAGTAGGTCCTAAGATTTACTTCGCCTGTGGTATTTCGGGAGCTATACAACATTTGGCAGGAATGTCATCTTCGGATGTTATTGTGGCAATTAATAAAGATCCGGAGGCACCGATATTTGATGTGGCAGATTACGGAGTAGTAGGCGATTTGTTTGAGGTTATTCCTGTTCTTATCGAAGAAATAAGGAAGATCAAAGCAAGTTAATTTTGATGATTAAAAAATAAATGCTGGCGGATTTATGCAATAAAACCAAGATATCATAAAAATAAAGAGATGGACTTTTAATGTGAATTCTCATGATTGACAAGAAACTTTGATACATCCTAGAGTCTGCAGTCCAACCGTTTTAAGTTTAAGACTGCAGACTGAAAAATCAAGTTATTTCTTAGTGGCGGACGGTCAAAGGAAGGTGCAATAAAAAGTATGAGCTTAAAAGTTACAAAAGATCAAGCATTAGAAATTGTTAAGCACTATGAGCAAGTCATGAAAATTATCAATAAGTATGATAAGCAAAAAGAACAGTTGTTATCGATTTTATTGGATATTCAATGCGCCTCTAGCGAAAATTATGTAGCCGAAGAATGGGCTGGAGTTGTAGCTCGCGAGTTAGAATTACCAATAAGCAAAGTACATGATGTGTTAACTTTCTATGCTATGTTCAGTATTGAACCACAAGGTAAATATGTTATTGAAATTTGTAAGAGTACGCCCTGCCATATAACAAAAGCTGATGCAGTTGTTAAAATGTTTGAGGAAGTATTAGGTATTGGCCTTGGCCAGACTACGCCCGATAACCTCTTTACGTTGAAGCACACCAATTGCGTTGGTGCATGCGACATTGGCCCGGTAGCTAAAATTGGCGAAGAGGTCTATGGTAACCTGACAGCAGCCAAGGTAGCTGAAATTGTTAATAGTTACCGGGGGGTGTCTTCATGTCAAAAATAAAGAAACTAGTTTCGACTAATTGTGGCGTAATTAGTCCTGATTCTGTTGAAGAATATGTGAAGGCAGGTGGCTTCCAAGGTCTCAAAAAAGCCTTTACTATGAAACCGGAAGAGATCATTGGTGAAGTTAAGAAAGCTAAGCTGTTAGGTCGCGGCGGCGCAGCCTATCCTGCTGGCTCTAAATGGGAACAATTATTGGAAATCCCTGAATTCCCCAAGTATATTGTTATTAATGCTGACGAAGGCGAACCAGGTACTTTTAAAGATAAAATCCTGCTAGGCCAGGATCCACTCAGGGTAATTGAAGGCATAGCCATTGCCGGTTATGTTTTTAATTCTCATG
>NZ_LSLK01000043.1 GCF_002257705.1 Sporomusa silvacetica DSM 10669 | reverse complement strand
CACCCAAACTTGAGGACACTAGGAAACAGTGGAGCAATCTGCTCAATGGCACACTGCAACTGATTGACCGATTTAGCTCGTTGCTCTACCAAATGGCCCCTTGCTCTAGTCAGCACTTTCAAATTGGCGAGCTGCTCTTTGGGCATAGTTGTCGGACGAAAAGCCTGAACAAATAGTAGTTTGGCTAGTTCGAGTGCATCAACCCGGTCAGTCTTAACTTTTCTTACGACAGAATTTTTGATAGAATGTGAGATAAGGGGATTGATGTGGTAAACTTCAAAACCCTGTTTCAAGAAAAAGTGGACGATACGCTGAGAGTAGTGACCCGTGGATTCTAGAACGATTACGGGCTTACTACTAAACGCCTCTTCCACTTTTTTTATTTGTCCTAAAGCGAACAGAAGTCCCTGTTTGGTATTTAAGGCTCTAAAAGGTTTTAAAAAGGTGGTACAAGTTGGGGAGACTGCCGTGTAAAAACAAAAATTCTTAGCCACATCAATACCAATGGCCGGACGATTAACCAGCATATCCAACCTCCTGAAAAATAGATTTGAAGGATTATCCATTCCATCGTCAAAGATTACAGCCTTGCACGTGAAGCAGGAATATACTCCCAACCAGCTAAAACGTAAATGCTTTGGAAATGGATGAATTGTCTATGTTATGGGTATAGAAAAAATCTTCCATGGGACAGGGCCATTCATATCCTTCTTTCTTCATTATACATGCAACTGATTGTTCGGAGTTTTTCTTTCCCAAAATGGATAACCCTTCTGTACTATATCTTACAAGGGGACAGGGATATTGTTTTTAAAGAAAACATTAAACCTGTCCCTTGTTTTCTTCACACCTGTAACTCCTCGAAAACCTTTCTAAATACCCAATTCTAGGAATACTATAGAAAAATGATATTCAAAAGCAATACTTCAAAAGTTACTAATGAAATTGTGTAATAAAGTGTGTTGAGAGTGAATATCTTTTTTGTGTCTACAAGTTAACCTGAAAAAAGGATGTCCAATTAGGGGGTATTTTTTTGGATTTATATACTTTTATTAATAATCTCGTTTTTCGCCTAGAAGACTTAAGCATTACCGACCTTATTAATTTTAAGATGATTTTTCTGAGTATAATTATCGAAGCCATGCCATTTATTTTGCTCAGTGTTTTTGTGTCAGCAATATTGCATAACTTTGTGTCAGAAGAATTAATTCGCAAGGTTTTGCCATCAAATAAATATCTAAGCATCTTGTTTGCCTGTTTTTTAGGGTTGATATTTCCTGTCTGTGATTGTGGTATGGTGCCGATTGTCCGCAGGTTAGTGCAAAAAAAAGTGCCAATCTATACTGCTGTCTCATTTATGCTGGCGGTTCCGATCATCAATCCAGTGGTAATAGCAGCTACTTACTTTGCGTTTAAAGGTTACACTGATTTCAACATGGTTTATCTGAGGCTCGGATTAGCGTTTTTGGTAGCATTTCTAACCGGTATATTGCTTAGCCAGTTTATTAAGAGACCTCAGCTTCGAAGCACTCATTTTCATTTCGGTGGCTGTGGTTGTGCAGTTAGTAGTTGTCCAGTCGAGATGTCTTATTACGAAAAAATACATAAGACATTAATGGACGCATGCAATGAGTTTTTTGAAATGGGAAAATACCTGATGCTTGGTGCTTTCTTTGGAGCTATTGCGCAAACAGTAATATCAAGGGATTTTTTGTTATCAATTGGGCAAGATTCGGTTATCTCTATCTTTACTATGATTGCATTTGCCTTTGTTATATCAGTTTGTTCATCAGCAGATGCTTTCATTGCCGCTTCTTTAATTGCAAATTTCACGCCTGGTTCCATGCTTGCTTTTATGGTTTTTGGTCCTATGCTTGATATTAAGAATACCATGATGTTGTTACATGCATTTAAACTACGTTTTGTGGTGCTGTTAATGTTCATTATTGTCGCGCTGTGTGCAAGCGGAGCCTTCCTCATCAATCAATTTTAATGAGGTGTAAAAATGAGAAAGAGAATAACCTTTAATTCAGATGCGTTCGTTAGATCAGTTATTTTACTTGGGTTTGCCTTGTTGTTTGGTTATTTAATGATCACAGGCCAGATTACACTTTATATTAATCCCCGCTTCGTAAGTATGGCGGAGCTAGCGGTTTATTTACTTATTCCGTTATTAATACTACAAACCGTAAAAATATTCGACGCACACAAACCGGCTGAATCTTCAGGCTGCTGCCACTCTCACAGTAGTAGGTGGATTTATTTACCGTTTATTGCTACATTACTGTTAGCTTTTCTTGTCCCAACCAACTCGCTTGATGCCCAGCTAGTAGCCAATAAAGGATTAAACAGTAAGGCGTCATCTAAAGCAGGTCCTGAATTGAGTAACATAGCTAGGCCATTAGCACAGGAATTATCTCAAAGCAAAACAATACAAGTAAACGACAAAAATTTTGCCGAGGTGATGTCAGAACTACAATTATTCCCGGCAGATTACATTGGTAAAGAAATTACTTTGACCGGCTTTGTATTTAGAAGTTCTGGGCTTATGCCGAACCAACTTGATCTTGTTAGATACGTGATTTCCTGCTGTGCTGCGGATGCACGACCTTTTGGAGTATTATGTGAGCTCAAGGATGCCGATAAGTATGAAGATGGCAAATGGCTACAAATTCAGGGGATTGTACAAATGGGAAAGTATGAGGATCAAACTGTCAGTATGGTTAAAGTAGTTACGGCTAAAGAAATTAAATCTCCAGGAGATCCTTACGTTTTTCCACTTGCTCAATAGCAAGGGAACTTACAAAAAAACAAAAACAATAAATATCCAAAATTACGGAAAAATATAAGGACAAACCGGCTTAGTTACTTGTTTAAACCATGTAATTTTTACAATCGGAATCCGTTGCTCTTTTATTTGAACAGAATAAACATTTTCTTTGGAGCAACTCCCCAACTTTTCATGCGAGTGAAAAAGAGCAAATTATTGAGAATCTACTGTGCCATAAACAACATGGGAAAAGCGATAGTATAGAATTGGTTGAGGTAGTTTGAAGTCACCAAACTTAAAGATCGAATTTAAATCAAGAAGAATTTTATCCATGTCCGAAAACAGCCAGTATTTTTTGTCGTTCACTGTTATAATGAGTCTTGGGTGATGGGAAAGCTGATGCAAACAGAAATACCAAAATTGCTTTTGAATAGTAAAGCTTGTTATGCCGCCATGCAGGTTCGTGATCCGATTTGACGGACGTTTTTTTTGCGGGGTTTCTTCTACTGGAGTATATTGTCGACCAATTTGCCGGGTAAAATTTCATAAGGAAGGAAACTGTATTTTAATTAACCAACATTATGCTATTTATGTAGAAAAAGAACAAAATAACAGCTAATATAAACTTTTTAGCTAGACTTGTAATTTAAATGGTGGTAAAATTTACATAAAGTTAATTAAGGATTGGGCAAACTCATTGAAAAATGGGGACGCAAAACCGTGGGTCTAAGACAAAGATGTTATGGCTGCCAGGTTGCAACTTGAGTTAGATAACTCTATGCAATCTGGTGGCCTATTTTTTTTCAAGGAGTGGGTCAAATGTAGTAGTGTACCTATCTTTTACACTTTAAGATAAGGCTTTTTAACCTATATAACGAGAAAATGGCAGTAAAATTATGAAAGAAGGCATGAACTTAATGTTTAAAAACTTGAACACAGCAACAAAAATTATCAGCCTTATTATATTGATGGCAATTGGGATGGGATTAATTGGTTTTACAGGTTTTTATTTTAATCAAAAAGCAAATATGGACATGACTAAAATCTATAAAGATAATTTGCTACCAATTAAATGGATAAATTCATTTAGGGTCAATATTAGAGCTGGTGAAGCTATTACTGTACAATTAATATTATTAAATAATGATAAAGCTAAAGAACAAGAATTTATTCAGCAATTTACTAAACTAAAAGATGAAAATGACAAAATAATGTCTGATTATGAAAAAACAAATCTAGACATGTTTCAAACAGAGAGAATTTCTCAACTAAAAGAAGCACTGAAGTCATACAGAGGCGAACGGCAAAAATCTTTAGATTTAGCATCTAATGGACAAAAGTTAGACGCTTACAATTACTATAGAATTCATGCTTTACCTCATCTTAATACTATGAATAAACTCGGTGATGAACTTGCAGAATACAATTCTAAGACAGCCGATGAGATTAACATCCAAAATGATTTAGACTTTGCTTTTGCAAATAAAATGCTCATATATATCCCGTTAATATCCATCCTGTTTGCGCTAGGATTAGGATGGTGGGTAGCAAAAATAATATCCAAACCCCTTATTGCAGTAGTTGCTAATGTGCAAGAAATTTCAAATGGAAACTTAGCTATACAGGGCGTTAACTTTGATTCTAAAGACGAGGTTGGTCAGCTAATTAAAGCTGTTAATAACATGGCTAAAAATCTTCGTACTCTTATAAGGAATGTTGCTCAGTCGGCAGAGCAACTAGCGGCCTCATCAGAGCAATTAACTGCAAGTGCGGAACAGTCTGCACAAGCCGCAACCCAAGTAGCCTCAACAATTGCAGAAGTGGCAAGTGGAGCAGAGAAACAATCTAAGGCTATTGATGATACTTCTATTACAATCGAGCATATGTCAGTAAATGTCCAACAAGCTGCGGCGAACAGTAATGTTGTTGCAAGCTCTACAAACAAAACTGCTGAAACGGCATCAGAAGGCCTAGAGGCTATTGCTAACGCTAATGAACAGATGGCCAGCATTGAAAAAACAGTAAATAATTCTGCACTAGTTGTCGCGAAGCTAGGGGAGCGCTCTAAGGAAATTGGACAAATTGTTGATACTATATCGGGTATTGCCGGACAGACGAATCTTCTTGCTTTAAATGCAGCCATTGAAGCAGCTCGCGCAGGCGAACAAGGCAGGGGGTTTGCAGTTGTTGCTGAAGAAGTTAGGAAATTGGCCGAGCAATCTCAAGAGGCAGCCAAGCAAATATCTGGTTTGATTAATGAAATACAGATGGATACTGATAGAGCTGTTGTGGCTATGGGTGACGGTACACAGGAAGTAAAAAAAGGAACGGAAGTTGTAACTTTTGCGGGTTACTCTTTTGATAATATCGCCAATCTTGTGACGGAAGTTACTGAACAAATCCAAGAAATTTCGACTAACATGCAACAGATGGCAACAGATAGTCAGCATATTGTTTCAGCAGTAAAGGAAATTGACAATATAAGCAAGAACGCACTTGAGCATACGCAAACAGTTTCGGCGGCCACCGAAGAGCAATCCGCGTCTATGGAGCAAATTGCAGCTAGTAGCCAAAGCCTAGCCAAATTGGCAGAAGAATTGCAACTTGAAATCCAGAAGTTTAAAATTTAGGTAAAATCGTCTTAGAAATAGAATATTTATGACGGATGAAAAACCAAAATGTACTGTCAGATTTTAATATAGTAGCTACTACTTGTCAATCATGCTGTTTTAAAAATTTTAGTTGTGTGACTAAAAGGGGGCGAAGGTTGCTTATAGAAATTACAATGCTTATTTTGACTATTATAGGAACGATTGCGACAATGGTGTAACCACTGGTTGGGACTCATGGGGATAGAATTGTACCTTTGGGCTGCTAGAAAATGTTATGATGACGCATACTAGGCTCAAATATTATAGGAGTGAAGTATATGCGCTTTGTACCTAAACGAGCTTATTTTGAACCTCAGGCGTTAGAATTTCGGCTTGGCAAAAAGATCTATGATAAGTTGTTGGATTTGTCAGTGCCCATTGAGTTTACAGGGTCTCATAACCGTGTTACCGGTATTCCGGGGAAAACCCAACAGCAGGCTTTTATTGAAGCCAAACGTACTCTTGTTGTAGGCGTGCGCCGAGGCACTCAATTTTCAGCATGCAAGCCATCGGCCCATTACCAGCTTCCATTAAATACTAGTTGTCCTGGGATGTGTGAATACTGTTATTTGGCCACATCGCTGGGCAAAAAGCCATACTTGCGTGTATATGTCAACAATGAGCAAATATTAGAACGGGCCGACGAATATATAGCTGAACGCGTGCCGGATGTCACCATTTTTGAAGGAGCGGCTACTTCTGACCCTATTCCTACAGAATACCTGACAGGAGTGTTGCGGCAAGCAATTGAATTTTTTGCCGAGCGAACATTGGGACGTTTTCGGTTTGTCACGAAGTATACGGATGTTGACTCTCTGTTGGCTGTTAGGCATAATGGCCGGACTCGGTTTCGTTTTAGCCTTAACGCCCCAACTGTGATACGAAAATACGAGCATTTGACACCGACGGCGGCGGAACGGGTGGCAGCAGCGGTCAAAGTGGCTGATGCCGGTTACCCGCTGGGGTTCATCATTGCTCCCATTTTTCAATTCGAGGGGTGGGAGGAAGAATATGACTGGCTGTTCCAATCCCTAAATGGCCAGTTGCCTCAGACAGCGCGTAGGGATATTACCTTTGAATTTATCAGTCATCGTTTTACTAAGCGGGCAAAAAGTCAGATACTAGATCTGTTTCCGCAAACAACTCTCCCCATGGACGAGGAAGCGCGACGATTTAAATATGGCCAATTCGGTTATGGCAAATATCTTTATCAAGAGAATACAATAGCGACATTAAAGGAATATATGTTTGCGCAGGCAAAGGAGTACTTTCCAGAGGCTAAAGTGGATTACTTTGTGTAATTCATCATGAAACATTTTTCATTTAAGATTAGTTGAGAAGAACCGTATTATTGGTAATAGCGAAAAAACGTCGCAAGGATTCGTCATTTAAAGGGCCGGAGTTATTGGTTTACTGTCAAAAAATGAGCCACCCTGTTACTGGGTGAGCCACTGATAAAAGTGACAATCAGAAAAAGCCAAATCACTTTATTTATCAAGTACTGTTAGATTCAAGAAGGTGTCAGGAACAGAGTTGTTGACACCTTTGACTCTAAAATATAAGCCGCCCGGGTCTCTGATATGCTACCCCCAGATAGGACAGTGAAAAAACACTGAAATATCTGGGGGTAAAATTATGCCACAAAAAGGGAAATTGCCGGCAGAAGAAAAATTGCGGATTGTAGAAATGTATCTTGCCGGAAA
>NZ_LSLK01000041.1 GCF_002257705.1 Sporomusa silvacetica DSM 10669 | reverse complement strand
TTCCGGCAAGATACATTTCTACAATCCGCAATTTTTCTTCTGCCGGCAATTTCCCTTTTTGTGGCATAATTTTACCCCCAGATATTTCAGTGTTTTTTCACTGTCCTATCTGGGGGTAGCATATCAAGTGCAAGCGGCTTTGTTGTGTGGATTGCTGTAATGAGTGCTTATTACATCGGTCGCTTTAAGAGAGACATTATACGGATATAGTCTTGACAATATTCTTGCTTATATATTATATTTTATATAGGATATATTGTCTGAAAACTCACATGACTATAAGAATATTTGATTGAAGTCTGACTTTATAATAATTTAAGCAGAAGACCAAAAGGAATGATCATATGGGATTTGTCAATAAACTTGAATTTAGGACAAAACAGGAGCTTGTGTATAAAGAGATAAGAACGGCAATAGTTAACGCGAATTTTGCCCCGGGTGAACGGTTAGTTATTACTTATTTGGCTAAAGATTTAGCAGTAAGTGAAAGCCCGATCCGGGAAGCGTTAAAACGCTTAGTTTCTGAGAATTTTGTGGTAGAACAGGGAATTGGACTGTATGTTGCTTCGGTATCGAAAGAGCAGTTTATAGAAATGTTGGATGTCCGTCTGCAACTTGAATTAATTGCGATCAGGCGTTCGGCTAAATACATTACGGCAGAAGGAATTCAGGGGCTTAGACAAGATATAAATAAAATGGAGGAAGCATTGCGCAAGAAAAGTTTAATGGAATACTATGCGTTGCATAAAAAATTCCATGATGATTGTTTTTCCTTTTGCAATGTTCCATATCTAATTAGAGCATTAACTGATGCTGCCGATCATAATGCGCGTGGCATTAACGTATTTAAACTTCGAATTTGGCGCGAAAAACCAGATATTAACCAACATAAGAAAATATTAAATGCTCTGGAATTGCATAATGAAAATGAAGCAGTGCAGGGACTGGAACTAAATCGGAAGAAAACCTTTAATTTTTATGTTGAACAATTAATAGGTAATTAATAAGATTGTTTTTATAGACTTGACTATCTTTGCCATTTTAAAGTTTTTTTGTTTTAAGAACGATTCAGTTAATATTACATATTGACAGAATAGAATTAATATACTATATTTTAAGTATAAAATATAGTATAGACTATATTGTCTGAGAATTTAATGCGGATTTAGGGCTAAAGCTGTTTAAGGCAAATCATGCAATGCTAAGAAAAATAATCTTTTATCATAAATAAATAGTAGGAATTTATAGAAATAAAAATAATCCATTAATATCTGGAGGCGAGAGGAATGCCGCCGATATTTCAGGATAAATGGATAATCAGGTGATGAAAAAACAAAACAATCCATTGAGAGGAGGGTTGAGTAATGAAAACGCAGCTATTTTCCGCACATGCTCAGCTTCCGGAAGGAACAGATATATATGAAAACTCTAAGTATGTATCATTAGTATTGACGGTTGACGGCGATAATGGAACAATATTAGAATGTTCCACGCCCGTATATTGTAAGCAGACTAGTGATTTTGTAGCTGATATTGTGAGAGGAAAATCGTTGGAGAAAGATGTAAGTACAATACTTGCGGAAATTGAAAGCAGAATGCATACCGGCTCCAAACGTTCTCTTATTACAGCAGTGCAAATGATTCATAATCGCTATATGATGATCAAAGAAAAAACTGGTCAGAAAAAACGCATAACTTGATGCTGACTTGTAAAATAATCAGCAAACTGACAAACATACTACTATATGTCAGTTATAGTATAGAAAAAACAGTTGAAAAAAATAAGAAATTTAAGTATAATAAATTAAGAATATTAATTATATTTCAATGATGAGTAGCTTGAATATGATACTGGAGTAAAAATTCCGGTATAAAGTAGTTAAGCCTAGCTCTTTAGAAAAGCAACGTGTATTTCGTTGCCTTCTATGAGCTAGGTTTTTTTATTTGTTCATATCAGGTTCTCAGGCAAGTAAAGGAGGGGATGCAATACTATTGCGGTGCCGGGACGGGCGGTGTAATGCGACCGTTATGGTTTCCGGACATAATTGACAAACGGTCAATAACAGGGAGGTATAAATAATGATCTTTGTAAAAGCCAGTGAGGGAAGCTGTTATGATGCAAAAAATCACTTTAATATGTGGGGCATCCGTAAGCTTGGATCACCTGAAGGAACCCAAAGTGTAACTATGTCAATCTCCGAGTTCCTTCCCAACGGGGGAGCTACTATGTCTTCTGCCGCTAAAGAACGGATTTACTACATTCTGAGAGGCTCCATCACTGTCAGGGATGGTCAGGGTGCCGAGTATATCATGCACGAAAACGATGCGATTTACATTGCACCTGGCGAAAGCCGGGAGATGCTTACTAATGGAAATATAGCCGCAAGGGTTTTGGTGACAGTAGTAAACTGTTAATGCTTGAAGCGGCGGCGGTTCCGCCACTGGCGCTCTGTTAACAGCACAATATAACAAACAGGAGGAATTTTATATGGCTTATATGCCTCTGGATAAATCCAAATTCTATTTGGATGATTCTAAAATGACTAAAATTTACGATCTCTCCCTGCCTTGGGGCGTGGATACACCTTTGTGGCCTTTCCCTGGCCCCCGTCAAGACTTAGCTTTTCCGCGCGGTCAATATCTAGGCCGGTTTCATAAGCGGACAATGACATACACTGGCACACTTCACGCCGGCACCCATATGGACGCACCCAACCACGTCCTCCACGAAGAAGAGGTGGATCGCGCGGCCAATGGTTACACTCTCGCCGAAATACCTCTTTGCCGCTGCATCGGTACAGGTATCATCGTTGATATGCGTTATTTAAAAGACGAATTTGAAGCTAAATGGAATGCTGCCGGAGGAGACCCTGCCAAGATGGGCAGCGATATTTGGCATGAGATCAAACCTGCCGAAGTGGAGGCTGCCTGCAAGAAGGATGGACTTGAGATTCGGGAAAACGACTGGGTTATCATCAACACTGGGTTTCATCACTACTGGCGTTTGAATAACGACAAGTACTACAATTATTACCCCGGCTCAGGTCCGGAACTTGCTAACTGGCTTATTCACGAGAAGCATATAAAGGGTATTTCCGGAACATGGGGTGCTACTGACGCCCCGCTATGGCATCACCCTCTAAAGGAGCAGATGCCCTGGTTGGATACTGCATACCGTGCCGCTACTGGTAAGGACCCCGCGGTGGTGTTCCCCGACTATGAGCCATGCCACCGTCTATACATGCAGCATGGCGTGTGCACCGTGGAAAATGGCGGCGGCGATATCGACGAATGCACCGGAAAAAGAATGATTATTGCAGCTTTCCCTTTCCGTTGTGAAATGGCTGACGGTGGTTTTGTCCGTTTGGTCGCTTGGGAAGAAGGAGCGTTTTAAGCTAAAGTTTTTCTTGTGTATCAAATTTTCATTAGGAGTCGCTGTCATGAAAAAATTAGAAGACATCAAAAAGGTAGCTGTTTTAGGTACAGGTACAATGGGGCCAGGTATTGCACAAAGTTTTGCGATTGGCGGTTATGAAGTTTGTATGTATGATCGGTCAGTACCTGCGATGGAAAAGGCCCGCTCAATTTTGCATTCCAGTCTAATAACCTTTGCCGAAGAAGGAATGATTAAGCAAGAAGACATTGCCACCATATTTAAGCGGGTAAGTTTTTCCGAAACACTTGAAGGTGCAGTGGCTGGAGCCGACTTCATTATGGAGACTATTGTAGAAAACCGTGAGGCAAAGGCAGAGCTATATACCCAGTTGGATAAAATTCTTCCTGATGACGTATATATCGCGTCAAATACCTCTTTTTTGAACACTTTTGAAATTACGCCAGAGCGGCGATTACCTTATACCGTTATTGCCCATTGGTATGCACCACCCCAGCTTATTCCGCTGGTTGAAGTAGTCAGAAATGATAAAACCGTTCCAGAGGTCGTAAATGCCGTCATGAGCATACTTAATAAAAGCGGTAAAACACCGGTTTGTATGAATAAATTTGTTCCCGGCTACATTGTAAATCGGATGCAGATGATATTAAACCAAGAGGTTTTTTATCTGCTTGATAACGGCTACTGTACAGCCGAGGATATTGATATGGCGGTAAAAGCCAGCTTTATTCCTCGTGCGATGGTGCTTGGATTGGTGCAGCGCTTTGACTTTACCGGACTAGATACCAGTGCCAACAATTTCAAAAATAAAAGCTATGTTATGCCTGAACAAAACTACCATCCTACAGCCCTGTTTGAACACGTTGACAAGGGAGAACTAGGAGTTAAGACAGGCAAAGGTTTCTATGATTATGCGGGGCGTAGCACGGAAGAGGTTCTGGCCAAACGTGATAAGCAGTTATTTGAAGTGTTTAAAATTGCTAAGAAACTAATGAGTGACCTAGTATAATTGTATTTCTAACTATTGTATAAGGAAGTAGAGGCGGCTGTCCGGCGAAACGATTTTTCAAAATGACAAGTTTGCTTTCGACGGACAGCTTCTAGAGGTGATGAGTTATGAAGAAAAAATTGATTATAACCGCTGCACTTTGCGGCGCAGGAACTACAAAGGCACAATCGCCGCATGTTCCCATAACACCGGATGAAATTGTAGCAGATGCAGTGGCTTGCGCAAAAGCCGGCGCTGCTGTTGTTCATCTGCATGTGCGCGATGAAAACGGTAAGAACACCATGGCAACAGAGAAGTTCGTAGAGGTAGTAGGTAAGGTGCGCAAGGCTATTGCGGATGAGGGACTTGATATTATACTGAACCTCACAACTTCTGGCAGTGCTTTTTCCGAAGAGTTGCGTATGGCTCATCTTGAGGCTTTGCAGCCGGAGATGTGTTCTTACGACCCCGGAACCATGAACTGGGCGAATAGTTACGTGTTTCTCAATACGCCGGCTTTCCTGGAAAAGCTAGGTACCAAGTGTCAGGAGCTTCAAATCAAACCGGAGATCGAGATTTTTGACGCGGGCATGATTGGCAATATTGAGCACTATATCAAAAAGGGTTTCTTGAAAACACCGCTTCATTGCCAGTTCGTACTGGACGTGCCGGGCGGCATGCCCGGCAACCTTGAATCTCTTTCCTATCTGCTGCCTAAGCTTCCGCAAGGCTCCACTTGGTCGATCACAGGAATAGGCAAAAGCCACGTTTCGATGATGCTGGCCGGACTTGCTGCAGGCTGCAACGGACTGCGGGTAGGGCTTGAGGATAATATATTCATGGAGAAGGGTGTCTATGCAACAAACGTCCAGCTTGTCGCGCGTGCGGTCGAGTTTGGCAAAATGGCAGGACGGGAAATTGCAACAGCTGCGGAAGCGCGTCAGATACTTGGTCTGAAAGAACGTCAATAAATTAATAGAAACGGGGAGTGAAGTATCATGCAAAAAATATTTTCCCTTGAGGGTAAAAATGCAGTAGTGGTAGGGGGGGCCGGCGGAATTGGGCAGGCAATTGCACAAGGGCTTGCTGAAGCTGGTGCCAAAGTCGCTATTGCAAGCAGAAGTGTGGATTCTCTCCAAAGAGCAGTTCTGGAAATTAAAGAAGCGTGCGGTCTTGAAGTAAAATACTATACTGTTGATGCTGCAGTAGAATCAAGCGTGGAGGCTTTGGTAGTCGAATCAGTAAAGGATTTTGGAAAAGTGGACATTCTTGTGAATGCCCAGGGTTTCAACAAGAAGTTTAATGCCGAAGATTTCCCTATGGATTCTTTTAAGCAAATGTTTGATGTGAATGTAATCGGCGTTATGATGTGTTGCAAGCACTTTGGCAAACACATGATCCAGAATGGTTACGGCAAAATGGTGAACTTGTCCTCTGTACGGGGTAGGATTGCGACCAAAGGTCCAGGTAATGCAGGTTATTGTGGCACAAAGGGTGCTTTGGACATGATGACCCGCCAATTAGCTTCTGAGTTCGGCAAGTATAACATAACCGTAAACGCCATCGGCCCTACGATTACCGAAACGCCGATGATGACAGATATTCTCAACAGTCGTGGACCAAATGCCAGAAAGGATCTTGCCGAGAGCCTGCCCATGAAAAGAATGGCTCTACCAACAGATTGCGTTGGGCCTGCAATTTTCCTCTGCTCGGATGCTTCCGGATTTGTTACTGGCAATATCATTTATCCGGATGGCGGTCTGACTGCTATTGGGTAATAGTTAATATAAATTCTTCTATGAAACTCAAGTTTTGTATAATTGGGAAACCTTATAGGATGACCGCCGTACAAATAAGTCGGCGGTCATCCTATAAGGAATAATAAGATATTTGTGTCGAAAAATGGGGGAAGCAGTATGCAAGATATTGTTATAGTAAGTGCCGTTAGGACGGCTGTGGGCAAAATTGGCGGAACGCTGAAGGATGTTCAACCAGATGACTTGGGGAAAATTGTAATTGAAGCGGCGATCAAAAACGCGCAGATTGAAACATCTTGTATTGATGAAGTAATTTTAGGACATGTAAAACAAAGCGCCGATGCACCAAACATAGCTAGAGTTTCTGCTTTGAAAGCTGGCATACCTATCGATGTTCCTGCCTATACGGTAATGCGCCAGTGTGCTTCCGGGTTGCAGGCGGTGAACAATGCGGCTCAAGCTATCATGTGCGGTGTCTCCGAGATCATTGTTGCCGGCGGAGTAGAAAGCATGAGTAATGCTCCCTTCTACTTCCGAAATGCACGTTACGGATTCGGATCAGGTAATGCTGTTGTTTACGATTCTAATATCGAAAGTCAAATTCACGCGCAGCCTATGGAAGTGTACGGTCAACTGAATATGGGGTTAACTGCAGAAAATTTGGCGAAAAAGTACGGAATCAGCCGGGAAGAACAGGATATCTTTGCGCTGGGGAGCCAGGAAAAGGCTGCTAAAGCTATTAACGAAGGTAAGTTCCGTGATGAGATCGTTCCTGTTTCAGTTCCAAGGAAAAAAGCAGAGCCTATTGTTTTTGACACTGACGAATTCCCTAGAAAAACTTCAATGGAACAGTTAACAAAACTACGGCCCGCTTTCAAGGACGGAGGAACGGTAACCGCCGGCAACTCTTCAGGCCGCAATGATGGAGCCTCTTGCCTTGTTTTAATGTCAGCTAAAGAAGCCCAAAAAAGAAATCTTAAACCGCTTGCCATTCTGCGCAGCCAGGCGGCAGTAGGAGCGCCGCCTGAGATTATGGGGATTGGTCCAGTTGAAGCTACTAAAAAGGCGTTGAAATTAGCCGGTTTAAATCTGGGAGACATCGGTCTGATTGAACTTAATGAAGCCTTTGCGGCTCAAAGCATTGCTGTAATTAAAGAATTGAATTTAAATACAGAAATACTTAACGTAAATGGCGGGGCTATAGCCTTGGGGCATGCTCTTGGCAGTTCCGGAGCCAGAATTATGGCTACACTCATCCATGAAATGAAAAGACGGAAAGTGAAATATGGATTGGCAACACTCTGTGTTGGCGGGGGAATGGGAGTGGCAGACATTATCGAATTGGTGTAATGCTTAAACCGCTAAGGTTATATTAATTGAGTTCTCCAAACAAATAGAAGGGACTGGAATGTATGATCTACCAGAACTTTGACCAGCTCATAGAGTTGGTCAGGTCTAGTACTAAGAAAACAAGAACAGTAGCTGTTGTAGCCGCTCAGGATAGCCATACGCTGGAGGCTGTAAGCATGGCTGTCAAAGAGAAAATTGTAGCTCCCGTTTTAGTTGGACATAAGGAGCAGATCCAAGGGTACTTGGCTTTGTTGGGCGAAAACGTCTCAAATTATACGATTGTTCATGCAGAGACTGTAGAGGAGGCAGCTTTTATAGCAGCTGACATGGTGAAATCTGGCGAAGCAGACTTTCTTATGAAGGGCTTGATACAGACTGGTAGTCTCATGCGTGCATTACTCAGCGACAAAGCGGGATTCCGCACTGGAAATCTGATATCACACTTGGGGTTTGTCCAAATTCCCAATTATCACAAACTTATTGGGGTAACAGATGTGGCTCTTAATATATATCCTAATTTGAATCAGAAAAAGGATATCTTGGAGAATGCCGTAATCACAATGACCCGCATGGGTTTTGATACGCCTAAAGTGGCTGTTTTAGCAGCAAGCGAGGATGTAAACCCTAAAATAGTCGAGAATGTTGATGCAGCTGAATTGAAAAGGATGAACACGGAAGGTATTCTGACAGGATGTGTAGTGGAAGGGCCTGTTTCTTATGATTTGGCTATTAGTAAAGAAGCTGCAGAAATTAAGGGCATTACTAGTAAAGTGTGCGGCGATGTCGATTTGATGATGGTTCCTAATCTCGCTGCAGGCAATATTCTATACAAAGCATTACGTTATTCTGCGGGGGCAAGAACTGCAGGGATAGTGGTCGGCGGAAAAGTGCCAATTGTCTTAACCTCACGGGCAGCCGACGTTGATGGCAAATTTTTGCCATTGGTTTTGGCAGCTTCAGCTACCGTTTAGTTTACTGATGTTCGTCATAGAAAGCAAACCAAATAAACACTATCAGAATCAGAGGAGCGGCGAATTTTTATGTCGGAAATAATTTATAAGATACTATCTATTAATCCAGGCTCTACTTCGACCAAAATTGCAGTATACGAAAACGAAAAAGAGCTTTTTCGTAAAACGGTTCTACACAATGTAGCTCAGTTATCATCCTACGAATCAATGGTTGATCAGCTTCAAATGCGTAAAGAGGCAATTATGAATTGTTTGAAGGAGGAAGGTTTTTTAGTAGAGGAACTTTCCGCAGTGGCTGGCCGCGGAGGAAAACTTCCACCCCTAAAACAGGGAGCTTATAAAGTGGATAACGAAATGGTCGATTTTCTCACATACCGACCTATTGATGACCATGCTTCGAACCTGGGCGCTATCCTAGCCTACGAAATTGCGAATGCAACAAATATCCCATCTTATATTTATGATGCGGTGGTCGTTGATGAACTGGAGGATATCGCTAGACTATCGGGTGTTCCAGAACTTACCAGAAGGGCATCGTGCCATGTTTTAAATATGCGAGCTGTTGCCTTAAAAACAGCAAAAAAGCTCAATAGGAATTTTCGGGACACAAATTTTGTCGTATCCCATATGGGTGGAGGCATAACGGCGACCGTAATTAGCGGGGGAAGAATGATTGATGTTCTTACTGACGAAGAAGGTCCGTTTTCGCCCGAACGTGCCGGTCGAGTTCCTTGTCGGCAATTGGTTGATCTTTGTTTTTCTGGTAAGCATGATCGTCTTTCTGCTACAAAGCGAATGCGCGGGCAGGGCGGTTTAGTCGCCTATCTAGGGACTAACAATGCTCTGGAAGTGGAGGCCAAGATCAAGAATGGGGATAAATATGCGGAATTAGTTTATCAGGGCATGGCTTACCAAGTTGCTAAGGGAATCGGCGAAATGGCTACAGTTGTTAAAGGAAAGGTTGATTGCATTATTCTTACAGGTGCAGTGGCTTATTCTTCTCTAATGACTGAATGGATTGTCGAAAGAATAGGATTTATTGCGCCTGTGGAAATTGTAGCTGGAGAGAATGAACTGGAAGCATTAGCCTATGGCGTATTACGCGTGTTAAGAGGAGAAGAACAAGCGCATATGTTCATTGCACCTTAATTCCTCCAAGATAGATCTTATCTGCTGACGCCAAGTCGAATGATGATCAAAAAATCTCATGCAATGGCGGCAAATTCATGTCTTGTTCAGATCAAGACATGGAGCGAAAAGGATGTTCGTGGATGAAAAAGTGGCATCTAATTATTGATGTGGAGAAATGTGAGGACTGCAACAATTGTCATATGGCCTGTAAAGACGAACATGTCGGCAATGAATGGCCAGGTGTTTTCAATCGCAGCCGAGGCACGGGCATTATTGGTTGAATATTATGCGAACAGAGAGAGGACAATTCCCTTTAATTGATGTGGCGTATGTTGAAGATACTGAATTTAATGCCATATGTCAGTCCGAGAAGCTTGAGGTATAGAAAGCATTAACGGTGCAAGCATCGCAATTACCTTAGGATTTAAATTACAGCAGGAGGCTAATTGTATGACAAAAATTACGACTGTCGAGCAGGCTATGGAAAAAATTAGAAACGAAAGCACCATTATGATCGGCGGATTTGTAGGGTGTGGAACACCGGATAAATTAATAGACGCAATGATTGACAAGAAGCTCGATAATCTTACAATCATTGCCAATGATACTAGTTTTCCGGAACAGGGTATTGGTAAACTCATAGCTGCGAAGCGAGTCAAAAAACTTATCGCGTCCTATATCGGCGCTAATCCTGAAACCGGGCGTCAAATGCAGGCAAATGAGCTGGAGGTTGAGTTAGTGCCGCAAGGGACGCTTGCTGAAAGAATTCGTTCTGGCGGGGCTGGACTTGGTGGGGTACTGACTCCGACTGGCTTAGGAACAGTGGTTGCAGAAGGAAAAGAAATCATTGTTGTTGATGGGCAGAATTTCCTGTTAGAAAAGCCGCTAAAAGCCGAGTTTGCATTAATCAAAGCACATAAAGCAGACGAAAGTGGTAATCTTGTATTCCGCAGATCAGCACGTAATTTTAACCCGGTACTAGCTACAGCGGCCGATATTGTAGTTGCTGAAGTGCAAGAGATAGTACCTGTCGGCGAATTAGATCCTGATGAAGTAATGCTTCCGGGAATTTTTGTAGACTATATTGTGAAAGGTTAACGGGAGGATAATTTATTATGGAAAATAGAGTTTTGATTGCAAAACGGGTAGCACAGGAATTTAAGGACGGAGACATAGTAAACCTTGGTGTTGGCATTCCCACACTTGCCGCTAACTATATTCCTGATAATATCAAGGTCACTTTGCATTCCGAGAACGGGTTCGTAGGGTTAGGACCTGAAAGTGGTTTACCAGATCCTGATATAACTAATGCTGGCGGACAACCGGCGTCAATATTACCAGGTGGTGCGGCATTTGATAGCGTAATGTCATTTGCAATTATTCGCGGAGGACATTTAAAGGCTACAGTATTGGGCGCCTTGG
The DNA here is from genome assembly GCF_002257705.1 of Sporomusa silvacetica DSM 10669. Taxonomy (GTDB): domain Bacteria; phylum Bacillota; class Negativicutes; order Sporomusales; family Sporomusaceae; genus Sporomusa; species Sporomusa silvacetica. The sequence goes on along the minus strand of NZ_LSLK01000041.1, from coordinate 21,564 downwards.
AAGTAGACCAGGAAGGAAATTTAGCTAACTGGATGGTTCCTAACAAATTGGTTCCAGGTATGGGAGGAGCTATGGATCTTGTTGTCGGCGCACAACGGGTTATAGTTGCAATGGAACATGTAGGAAAAAGCGGTAATCCTAAAATAGTAAAAAAATGCACTTTGCCCCTTACGGCCTGTAATGAAGTTGATTTGATTATCACCGATTATTGTGTATTTGAAGTTACAAAGCAAGGATTAGTATTGACAGAACTGGCACCGGGTATTGATTTAGAGACGATTAAAAGAACTACTGAGGCAGATTATGTTATTTCTGCAGATCTTAAAGAGATGGTAGTATAGATAAAAATTTATTGGTCAATTAGATGATGATAAAAAGGGATGAGGATAATGAAAGAAGTTGTAATTGTTAGTGCTGTGCGTACTGCTATTGGTAGTTTCAATGGCTCTTTAAAACCTTTTTCAGCCCCCGAGCTTGGAGCAATAGCAATCAGTGCAGCTCTCCAAAAGGTTAATCTTCCGAAGGATTCGGTAGATGAAGTAATAATGGGTAATGTTCTGCAAGCTGGTCTTGGTCAAAACCCGGCTCGTCAAGCAGCAATTAAAGCAGAATTGCCAGTGGAGATTCCATCATATACAATAAATAAGGTTTGTGGTTCAGGCTTAAAAGCTGTTAATATTGCAACCCAGTCAATTTTAGCAGGTGATGCGGATATACTTATTGCTGGGGGCATGGAAAGCATGACCAATGCGCCGTATGTGCTTGATAAAGCGCGTTGGGGCTATCGTATGGGTCATAAGAGTGTTAACGATGTGTTAATTACCGATGGGTTATGGTGCGCGTTTAATGACTATCATATGGGAATTACTGCCGAAAACGTGGCAGCAAAGTATGGTATCACCCGAGAAGAACAGGATGAGTTAGCATTTGAGTCTCAAAGCAAAGCGATAAAAGCTATTTCTAGCGGCGCGTTTAAAGAAGAGATCGTTCCGGTAGTAATAAAAAGTAAGAAAGGTGACAGTATCTTTGATACAGATGAATTTCCAAAACAAGGAACAACAATGGAAACTCTGGGCGGACTTAAGTCGGCTTTTGATAAAAAGGGCACTGTAACGGCCGGGAATGCATCAGGTATCAATGACGGGGCAGCCGCTTTAATAATCATGAGTGGTGAAAAAGCGAAAGAGTTAGGACTAAAACCACTAGCTAAAATTGTTGGCTATGGATCGGCCGGTGTTGATCCCGCTATTATGGGTATGGGACCAGTAATGGCAACTCGTAAAGCGCTTGCTAAAGCAGGACTTGCGATTTCTGATATTGACCTCTTCGAAGCCAATGAAGCATTCGCAGCACAATTTCTTGCAGTAGGAAAAGAACTTGGTCTTTCCAAAGAAAAGGTTAATATCAATGGTGGTGCAGTTGCGCTTGGTCACCCCATTGGGGCAAGCGGTGCGCGAATACTGGTTACACTGCTTCATGCGATGCAATCACGCGGGGCTAAACGGGGTCTTGCAACGCTTTGTATAGGTGGAGGACAAGGAATTGCCACAATTGTAGAACAGGTATAACAACGTACATGCTTCAATAAAGACTAATTTTGGGGTAATGTGTACTAGGTTTCAAGGTATCTCTAGCAAAGTAATCATAAGGAATTTTAGATGCTGAAATGTGGATAGTAATTGACTAATGGGGGCTTAAGGGATATAATAATAATCAGAATATAAAATAAATAATTATTCTGAGTAGCTTTTATATGGGATCAGAATGCAAGTTCTGGCGTAAAGTATGTAAGCCTAGCTCTTTCGAGTGCAACAATTTATTTGTTGCGTTTCTAAGAGTTAGGTTTTTTTATTTTTCTGCTAGAATGGAACATCTAAATAACTTTAAGGGGGATGATTTAAGAATTTTTCCCATAGAAAACAGCCAATTATTTATTATTCCACGTTCTGTAAGACTAAAGGACATTAATAGGAGCGTATAACAATGTCGAAAGCAGCTGAAGAGATAATTGAAGCATTCCATACAATGGCCCCATATTTACTTAGTTTCTATGAAGAAGATGTAAGTATAGTTTTAACAGACAGAGAAAAACATTTATTAATTTTGCCAAACACCAACATACCTTCACCACATAAAGTAGGTGACCCAGTACGCAAAGGCACTGCAATTTGCGAGGCGCTGCATCAGGGAAAAGTTGTTACCATGATGATTGCCAAAGAAATTTTTGGCTTTGCGGTTCGGGGAACAGGCATTCCTCTTAAAGACGGTGAGGGCAATGTAATAGGGGTAATTGGAATTGCTAGAAGCCTTAAGAAACAAGACGAAATTTTTGAAATATCACAAAATGTCTCTCTTGCCTTACAACAAATTTCTGCGGGAATTAGTACGATAACCACGGGGGTACAGGATACTGCCGTTATGAGTAAATCTATATTAGAAAAGATAGACCAGACACACAATGAAACAAAAAAGTCTGACAGCATTCTGAACTTTATTCAGAATATTGCAAGCCAAACAAATCTTTTGGGACTTAACGCGGCGATTGAAGCAGCTAGAGCTGGTGAGCATGGTAGAGGTTTCAGTGTTGTCGCCGAAGAAATCAGGAAATTATCCATTTCTAGTACTTCAAGTATAAAACAAGTTGGCGATACTATTAAAAAAATTCAAGATCATGTTAAAGAGGTTTCCTCTGAAATCGCAAATGAAAACATTACTTTTCAAGAGCAAGCAGCCGCATTGCAGGAAATTACGGCTTCAATTGAAGAATTAAGTGCTACTGCAGCGATATTAGAAAAAATTGCCCAAAATTATTAGTGTTGTTAGTGGCTGACAACACTATATATCAAAAATGTAAGGTGAGGCTGAATTTGTGGAAAACATTGTAAATTTAAATATTCTGCCCAAAGAGGGCGACAAAATAATGAAGGTTCTGGCTGATGGCAATATGGTGGTTGCCCGTTCAAAAAATGATTTTCTGTACATTTTGAAGTTCGATGATGAGTACCACCTATTCTCTCATTCGCCCGGATCTCCACGCGGCAGCCAGAAACGATTTCCTAAAGATGAAAAGTATACGGCAATCATCCGCAATCTTGCCAATTTGGCGGATTATCTCTTTATGGTAGAGTTTAATAAAGATTTAAATATTTACGGTGTCATGTGCAGTGCGGAAGAGGGCATCCTGAACATGTTCCCCGGTGACGACAGGGATGCGGATGCGGACATCGAATTTGTGTGTCCCAACCAGGAAAAGCAGGACAATAACAGCGATAATACTAACGAGCACCACTAATCGCTGCTTAATAATAATTTCAAATGAAATCTTTTAAAGGAATAATGGATGTAATTTGCCCAAATTTACATTAGAAACGAGGAGGAGGTTGCCATGTCAAAGGTTTCTACCAGCAATACTGAGGAACTGCTTAGCGCTATGACGCGGTATCTTGGCGAATTTCCTGGCGATACCATCTGCGTACGCCAGATCTGGTACGAGGGTCTAGGTGGCTGCGGCGTACCCAATACGGAGGAAATGGACGCGGTTCGCGCAGTTATGGACAGTCTCGAGAACTGGAAGCCGGTGGGTAATGTGCGCTATGAAAAGTACGGGGCACAATATAGCTTCAAACGGGTAAGGTAATCGATCATGAGGAACATGAAAGAAATTACCGGGGCAGCCTTGAGGGGAGGGTTAGAAATGCATAATAACATTATGGTCCAGCACTTATTCAAGTTGAATAGCCTATATCGGGCTCCGGACGGCAGAGTCTTCAAGATAGTGCTGTCAGAGGTTTATAACCTCCGATGCTTTGAGATCCTCGACGGCAATATGGTCGGCGGTATGATCAAGATTCATCCCACATCAGATTTTGCCAAGACGTTGGTTGAGGTTACCAAATGATGGTTTAAGTCATCCCTATAAGGAGGAAAAACAATGGGTGAAAAAGTTACACACAGCATATGTGTCGGCGGGCCTATAGCCATACATACAATTGATGGTGTTATCCGACGCATAAGACCAATCATATTTGACGAAACCGATCCCCCAGGCTGGGTCATTAAAGCGCGTGGCAAGGAGTACACTCCTTACCGCAAAGCTACAACGGGGTTTATCGCCCTGACTGAAAAAAATCGAGCCTATTCCTATGACCGTATCCGGTACCCCATGATCCGTGAAGATTTTGTGGAAACGCCGGACGGAAAGAATCGAAATACAGAGAACCGGGGAAAAGCCGGTTACCGCCGTGCCACTTGGGATGAGGCGCTGGATCTTGTGGCCCGTGAGGTCAAGCGTGTCCAGACCACCTATGGCAAAGAGTCCGTTACTGCTATTACCGGTTCTCATCACTCCTGGGGTCTTTTGGGCTATAAGCTTTCCTGCTTTGCCCGCTTCTTCCGGATGCTGGGATACACCCAGATTTTGGACAATCCTGACTCCTGGGAGGGTTTTACCTGGGGTGCGCCCCACACGTACGGTTACTACTGGCGACTGGGTGGCAGTGAGGGATTTGACCTGTTGGAGGATGCCCTGCAGAACGTGGAGACTATGATCATGTGGTCCCACGACCCGGATACTACCCGCGGCGGTTATGCGGCCAACGAGTCTACCATGTGGCGTCACTGGCTGAACGATATGGGTGTGCAGTTCATCTATATAGACCCCTTCAATAACTTCTCGTCTGTTAAACAGGCTGACAAGTGGCTTGCCCCTCGCCCTGGCACCGATGCCGCTCTCTGTGAAGGCATCGCTCATGTGTGGCTGTCCGAGGGCACCTATGACAAAGAATACATCGCCAAGCACACCCACCGCTTTGACGAATGGGCTGACTATATCCTTGGCAAGGGCGTGGATCGTATTCCCAAGACCCCCAAGTGGTGCGAGGCCGAGACCGGAATTCCTGCCGCCGACATCAAGGCACTGGCTCGCCGTTGGGCTTCAACCAAGACCATGGGCGGCAGCGGTCTGCGCGGTGGCTTTGGTGGCGTATGCCGTACCGCCAATGGCACAGAGTTTGCCCGTCTGATGGTTCAGCTTTTTGCTATGCAGGGCATGGGCAAGCCCGGAAAGAACATCTGGGTCGGCACCACTGGCGCCCCGATGGACTATAATTTCTGGTTTGGCGGCTATTCCGATCCGCTGGCCCAGATTGCCAACCAGCCCATTGCCGACCATACAGCGGTCAACTGTGTAACCCAGAAGCTTTACCGTCCTAACCTGCCTGACGCCATTCTCGATGGTCATTATGAGTGGCATGGCGAAGGGTTCTGCGGCGGCGGCATTGATATGGAGTTTACCGAGCACATCTATCCCGAGCCAGGGTGCAGTAAGGTGCATATGTTCTACCGCTACGGCGGTACTTTCATGGGCACCATGCTGGATACCAACAAATGGGTTCGCATGTATAAAAGCCCAGAACTGGAGTTTGTGGTTAATCAGGACATCCATTTTCATGGCGAGGCTCGCTTTGCCGATGTGATCCTGCCCGCTTGCACCAACCTGGAGCGTTATGATATCGGTGAGTTCTGCAACTCAGGCAATGGCGGCTACCAGTCTCATTCTCAGACTGGTTGCAATTGGCAAGTCGTGGTGTTCCAGGATAAGGCCATTGAGCCTCTGTGGGAATCCCGATCCGATTACTGGGTATTTGCCCATCTGGCTGAAAAGTTGGGCTGGGGCGAGGCGTTCACCGAGGGACGCAGCGAGCTTGAGTGGTGCAAACGCTTTTGGGAGAAATCCGACCTGTGCGAAAAGATTTCTTGGGAAGACTTTGTTAAGAAGGGCTATTATGTTGCCGGTGTCCCTGAAAACTGGGAGCGACACTACGGTTTCCGCTGGTTTGCCGAGGGATATCCCTGCGACACCCCTAACCATAAGCCTTGTCAGGAGGAGGGTAAGCTTGGTACTTTTACCGGAAAGTTCGAGTTTGTCTCAGAGTCCTTGCTGCACTGGGCGCCTCACGACGAGACCCGTACTCCCATCGCCACTTATAAGCACAGTTGGGAAGGGCACCATTCTATCAAAGTTCGTAAATATCCTTTCCATCTTATCACCCCCCATCCCCGCTTCGACTACCATACACAACATAACTCATCCACTCCATGGCTCTGGGAAATTCCAGAAAACCGCCGGTATATCAATGGTAATCCATATTTGATAGCTCGCATCCATCCGAAGAAGGCTGCAGAAAAAGGAATCAAGGATGATGACTTGGTGTTGTTGTTCAATGAGCGTGGCAGCGTAGTTTGCGTGGCGCGCGTTACCTATCGCGTGGAGGAGAATACAATCCATGCATACGGCTCATCGGGTATTTACAATCCAGTGGAACCTGGCGAGACCTCAATGGATATTGGCGGCTGCGTCAACATTCTCACACCTGGCAAACTTATGGGCAGTATGGTTCCCGGTATGGCGCCAAACTCTACCCTGCTGGATATCTGCAAGTATGAAGGCACGCTTCCTGACAATCAGTGCTTCGAGTACAAGCTGGATGCTATCGCGCTGGATGCCAATCCGGATGCTGCGACTTGTAAGGAAATCATTGAAGGTCACGGCTTTGAGATGATCCAGGCGAGGGTACAGAAGGAATATCTGAAGAAGGGAGCTGCAGTGAGATGAGATTAGGAATTGCAATAGACTCGCGCATGTGTATGTCCTGCTATTGTTGCTACACGGCATGCAAGGACGAGCACTGCGGTTATGCTACTGCGCTTTCCGCGCCACAGCCTATGATGGGACAGTTTTGGATAGACATACATGAATGGGAGCGCGGCGATAGTTCGCGCAAAATCAAAACTACAACCGTTCCGACACCCTGTTCTCATTGTCAAGATCCTGCTTGTATGAAAGTCGCGAAGGATGGCGCGGTATATAAGAGACCGGACGGCATCGTTATTATCGATCCTGTTAAGTCCAAAGGGCAAAAGGCTATTGCCGATGCCTGTCCCATTAGTGCGGTCTACTGGAACGAGGAACTAGAGATCCCGCAAAAATGTACAATGTGCGCCGAACTGTTGGACGATCCTAATTATTTGACATATCAGGGCGGACACAGACGCAAGGTTCCCCGCTGCGTAGAGTCCTGCCCCAATAACGCTATGGTTTTTGGCGACTTGGACGACCCTGAGAGCGCTATTTCCAAGCTGATTGCCGAAAATCGCGTTACCCAGTTGGCGCCGTTGGAAGGTCAGGAAACCAATGTAGTGCACCTGAATATTCCATCTGTCTTTCTGGCCGGTTCCGTCTACTATCCCAAGGAGCTGGAGGAGGTCTGCATTGGAGCCAAGGTACAGCTGACCTGCAGCGAGACCGGCGAAACCTGGGAGACAGAGACAAACTACTTTGGAGATTGGGAAATCGAATGGCTGCCAAAGGACAAGAACGTCGACATCAAGATCACTTTTGACGGCTATAAGCCGGTCACATACACTGCCTTTACCAGCTTCGACCACTATGTGGACATGACCTATCTTGAAAAGGAATAATCCGGGCTGAATTATATTATTGATATGGGTGGCTTAAATATGATAGCAGAACAAAATTTTGCTATAGAGTAGTTAAGCCTAGCTCGTTAGCAAACAATGTATGTGTTTGTTTTTTTCGAGTTAGGCTTTTTACATCTTTAAGTGAGCAGCTAATGATAAGTAAGGAGTGATCTGAATGCGTACAGTAGCGGTCAATGAAATTATTGATCAGGGAAAATTCAACAAGTTTTACAGAAATATTTTGTTTGTGAGTATGTTGACAGCAATTTTTGACGGATTTGATCTCAATGTTTTTTCTCTCGTTGTGCCACAGTTAATGGCGGACTGGAACTTGTCGCCGGCTCAAGTTGGTTTACTGGGCAGTTATGGATTTGTGGGCATGATTGCAGGATCTTTCGTATCAGGACCATTGTCAGAAAAGATAGGCAGAAGAAGTGCAATCATGTTTGCGACGGCAACTTATTGCATTTTCACAACGGCTGTAGGTTTTGCCGACAACTTTAATCAATTTGCCTTCTGCCGAGTTGTAGCTGGATTTGGTTTAGCCAGTGCATATCCTCTGGCTATTGCCCACGTATCGGAATATTCCCCCCAAGCGATAAGGAGCCGTTTATGTGTATGGGTAACTTCGGGACAGGGGGCTGGGACGTTAGTTGCCACCTTGACAGGTCTTGCGCTTTTGAGTACATATGGATGGCGAATTATGTTCTATGTAGCGGTCATTCCAATCATTCTGGTTATATTACAATATTATCTGCCAGAATCAATGGGATACCTGTTGAAAAAAGGCAGGAAGGACAAAGTGGCTCAGGTGTTATCCCAAGCAGAACCCCGTTTTGTGCCGGCGCCGGAAGATGAGTATAAGCTAACCGGTTTCAACGCCGGTAAGAGTGATGCTGCAGCTTTGTTCCGCAATGGCTTGGCTACCAATACTATTTTGCTTTGGGTCGGTAATATATTTCTGTATATTTTCACCTTCGGCGTTCTGGTGTGGCTGCCTAAGCTATTGACCTTACAGGGCTGGTCTTTGAATTTTAGTCTTTGGTTTACTCTGACATGGAATGCAGGGTTCATTCTTGGTATACCTCTTTGGGGGTGGTCTCAGGATAAATTCGGTGGTAAGAAGACATTTCTAATTATTGCATTCTGCTTGCTTGCTCTTGTAAGCAGCTTAGGGCAGTTGTCCAATGTCGCTGCGCTTTCTGTGGTTTTGTTCTTTACCGGTGCATGCCAACATGGCTTTATGGGCGTAGCTGCCTCGTATTTCGCTCAAAACTATCCGATAACCTGCCGCGCCACCGGCGTAACATGGGCTTTTGGCGTAGGGCGTTTTGGCGGTATTATCGGGCCTATTGTTGTCGGTGCCTTAATAACAAATAATGTTCCGATACCGCTGGATTTTGTCTTTTTTTCAGTTATCCCGTTGATTAGTGCTTGTCTGTTTTATTTTACTACCGATCACGCCTGGAAGGGTAACGATCCATGTACTTCATTGCCCCAGGCTAAATAGTTTCAGTTCGTGACATTTGGCTGGCTGACACTCGTTTACCAGATGTCAGCCAGCTTTATTTTATATAAGTAGGATCAAAATTATTTAAATAAAGGATGATGTTAAATGGGAAAAGATAGTATGACAGCAGAAGAAAGAATTGTTGCGGCGATAAATCTTCAGCCGGTGGACCGGATCGTTTGTGCGCCGATCATTGAGCAGTATGCCGGTCAGTTCGCGGGCCTTACTAATAAAGAGTACATGACAGATTGGGATAAGGCTATGGCGGCAGTCCAAAAAGTATGGGAAACATATCCTGTATGGGATTGTAACTCCTGGATGCTGTGTGGGCGTTTTGCTTCGGTTGCCCATAAGTGCGGTCCCGGCCAGATGCGCCTGCCGGGGGAAGGACTGGATGATAATGCGCAATACCAGATTATCGAATTTGAGGCTATGAACCGGGAGGATTACGCTATCATCAAAGAACAAAGCTTTGATGAATACCGCCTGACCTTTCTGGAACGATGCCATAAGACATCACGGGAAGAGGTACTGGCAGGGCTGAAAGAGTCTGCCAGGCTGAGGGCAGATGAAATTGCCAGAACTTTGGCGCGCGGACAAAGTTCGTGTTACGGCTTTATTATCGGCACATTCCCTTTTGAAGCATTTTCTATTATGCGGTCCCTCGAAAAATTTTATAAAGACATGTTTCAAATGGGGGGAGAACTGGAAGAAGTACTGACCAAAGCGACCAAGGACCTGCTGGCCAGTGCCATTCCGGCTATTAAAGCCACCGGCGTCAACCGGGTATTTGTGGGCGGCGTCAGAGGTTGCGGCCAGTTTATTTCCTTGAAGCATTTTGAACGGTTTGTATGGCCTAATTTGAAATATTTCCTTACTACCCTGATTGAAAATGATATAGTTCCCATTCTCCATTATGACGGTGACTGGACGAAGAATCTGGAGTATTTCCTGGAACTGCCTAAAGGAAAATTCGTACTGGAGCTCGATAGTGCCACCGATATGTTCAAGGCTCACGACATCTTGAAGGATCACTGCGCCATTATGGGCGATGTATCAGCCTCCCTGTTTACCGTGGCGTCACCGAGCGAACTTGATGAATATGCCAAAAAATTGATTACTACTTTTCGTAAAAGCGGCGCAAGCTTGATCTATTCATCAGGCTGCAACGTACCAATTAATGCCAAACATGAAAACGTCAAGGCTTTCTTTGATGCAGTCGAGAAGTATGGTCGTTTTGACTGATAAAGGGGATACTTTCTTTTGGGGATACTGACAGAACCCAGCGTTTCAGCTTTTCCCTTAGTCTTAGGCGGTGGTCAGCAAGGTTTGTTTTAGATTTCCATCGGCCCATATGAGGGCTGTTTCCATAGAACCCATTCCTTTTGAAAGCCTATTTGCTTAAGAAAAAGGGGCTATAAGAAAGCTTAGTGATAAGTTATTCCATAGCCCTCTTTTTTTGAGAGTATTTTCGTATAAAGTACTTTCTACAAATTCAACTAATTACATGATAGTATTAACGCATAACCGCCGTAGCCAGGGGATATCCGATAAAGATTATTCCAATGATTGAGAAGACCATTACGGCCAGTCCGTATAGCAACACCTTTCGTGGCATAGCCCAAGGATCACCGTAGATAAGAGCGATAGAGGCTAAGGACGATGGAACGCAGAAACCAAATTGAGCGGCAAGGATAAACACCGTGCCTAAGACTAAAGGATCAATACCTATCGTTGTCGCCATAGGAATACACACGACCAACATCAAGATGGTCAGGGGGACATGATTGGCAAAATTGACACATACGACGAGTAATGTTAGCAGAGTAGCGATCAGTATAAAAGGAGACAAACCATAGTGGCAGAGCGGCATAATAAGACTAACAACGTAATCCGTAATACCGGATGTCTTTTCTGTTAGAGTAGCTCCAATGAGCATGGCGGCCGTTATTAGTGTTGTAACTCCCCAAGGAATGGTTTTAAATCCATCTTCGTAATCTAAAAGTGGCTTGCCGTCAACCCTTATAACACACATGACAATAACGCCGATAAAAGTTGGCACTAATATCGTCATATCATTTAGAAATTTCGTAATCGGTGAGGCCGGGGCAAACAAATCGAAAAAACCTGGTAATATCCAAAATAAAACGACAAGGCCGAAAATCCAGGCTGTCATTTTTTCCCGCATTCCCATCGGTCCAGGTCTTTCGCCGAGGAGTTTGTCATAATCAATATTTTTAAAATTACTTACATCAGGATTTACGCAGTAGCGGAAGAACAAGAGCATTAGAACAAATACAGCGAGACCTGCTGGAATGCCTACCATCATATACTGCAACATACCGATTGGCACTCCTGTAAGGTGGGCGTATACACCCATTCCAATTAAGACGATGGTATGGGAAATTGGTGTCATACCAAAGGCCATATTGGTTGTGAAGGTTATCGCAATTACAAGCATAATGGGATAAGCATCACCTTTTTTATAGCCAAGCTTTTCAAACATGTGGTAGGTGATGGCCAGAAAAAAAATCATTGTTACCAAACCATCCAAGAAAAGACCAATGAACATTACCGTGGAAAGTAACGCTACCGTGTAAGTCCAGGGGCCTTTCTTGACAATATCGCGGGTCATGAACCAGAGGGTCAAGCGTTTAATGATTCCCGTCTCGTTTAAAGTATATGTCAGCAGCAAACTGGCTATGAGGTAAGCAACCACCCAGTTACCAACTGATCCTTCAATTGCCTTGAAAATTCCTGGAAGTGGGTGAGACCCCTGCGGTGGGTAAATGTCATTTATGTAGAACGAAATGGCTACAACACCGAGTATACTAGGCCAACTCATTTCTCCGCATCCCCAAAAGTATATTAGGCCAATAAAAATACCTATTAATTTCATTCCGACCGGTGTTATAGGTGCAGGAGCAGGCAGAAAACCAAGACCAAACATAATTACGAGACCAATGATGATTTTTGCATAGAACCCCGCGTTCCTATTAGTCGGACTCGTCGGTACACCTTTTGCTGGAATAGTTTTTTCCATTCTAATCGTCCTCCTCAAAATTTGTTAGATACTGCAAATGTAAAATAGTGCTAGTATTACATCGTTCGCCTCCTTTTTATTTTTTTAAATATTAAGAATTGCATATAATAATCATATCATTGTGAATTTCGAATAGATATGAGTCTTATTCACAAAAAATAAAGGAAGTTTTGTATCATAGACCTAAAAGACAGGAGGTATTATGATTTCTTTAGCACAAATCCTTGATGAAACTACACCTTTTCTTCCTCACATAATTACTTACGAAAGAGGTATTCGCTCCTTCACAAAGCTCTCTTTCATTACTAAAAGCGAGCAATATTTTACTGAAGATACATTATACGTTGGCCTTGCCTCGCAACTTGGAGAAGTCAGTTGTATCGAAAATGCAGTACTGCTTTTGGTGATGGACTGCGACCCGCCTTTTTCGGGATTTACCTTAAACAATACGGTGATTGTGGGATATCCACATGAGACAGACGCTTTTCAATTATTCAATCATGTTAAAAATCTGTTTTACAAAGAATGGGATTTTTTGAACAACTCGGTTAAACTGCTTGAGAATTTTCTCAACTCAGATAACCTGAATTCCTTAGTCGAAATGATAGCAAAATTCGTCCATAATCCTGTACAGATTATGGACTCAAGCTACCATGTGCTGGCATACTCCAGTTCATACAAGACAGATGATTCGCCCTGGAATGAGACGAATGAGCGAGGTTACTTTACCTATGAATATGTTTCTGCAATTTATCGGTATACTTCATCTAAGGCTATCCCGAAGGATAATACGCCCTACTATAATAAGCTTGATATTAGTCCGCTCCGGCGTTTGATTAGCCAGATCTATTTAAATGGTCTCCATTTAGGCTATCTAGTGACACTTGAAGCGAACCAGACTTTTGAGAATCTCGATATTGAGTTGTATAAACAGATCAGCAATGTATGCGCAAAAGCCATCCTATTCGAGAGGAAAATGCAAACGTATAAAGGTTGTGAGAGCTCTGAATACCTGTTAATCGACTTGCTCGAAGGCACAATTGATAGTAAGAGTATCTTTCTCAGAAGAATAGCGGATACGAGCTTCAAAAAGGGTGCTTTTTATCAGCTTATCAGCATTGATATTACTAAATATGCCCATGCTGATGCTACCGATAGCTTTCTCAAGCGGTCGCTGGAAGTGTTTTTTCCGAGGTCTTGGTCTTTCCACTATAAAAATCAGGTAGTTGTACTTGTCGATGTTAAAAGCGTCGGTGGCATGTTACCTGAAACCCGCGTATTGCTGGAAAAGTTTTGCCAGGATAATACCATCTGCGCCGGTGTGAGTGATGTGTTTAGGGTTCTTTACAATCTGCCACTGTTCTATCGTCAATCTACAAGTGCTTTATGTATTCCATCGTTGCTACAGGTCTCGGGAAATATTTTTGACTATGATGATTATAAGTTTTATGATATGGTATTGGCCATGCATAATTCGGCTCCAACGGCGCTCGACCTTAAACACTATTGCTGTTCGGCAGTTATGCAAATACAAGCTTACGACAAAAGACACAGCACCGAGTATTTTAAAACCTTATGGACCTATCTTAATGCCAATAAAAATCTTATTAAGACAGCGCAAGCGCTATATATACACAAAAATACCGTTGCCTATCGGATTCAAAAAATCAAGGAGCTTTTCGCTATAGATATGGAGAATGATTTCGCATTGTTTAAACTGTACTATTCATACTTGTTGCTCACTTGCGTCGATTTAAAATAGTGATTAAATCCCTAGCACATATTTGCACAGATCCATAGCAAAAATCAGACGGAAATTTGCAATACTGAAAAATGATTAAATCCGTTTCAATTTCTATAATGTACATGCACGTTATAGAAAATTGAAACGGATTTTTTATGCCAAATCACAATCTTTATAAGTCCTCGGCGATGTATTCACACTAGAATAATCTGAATCAAAAAAAGGTGTACGTTTTCAACACATTGTCAATTGTGTTTTGGGCATAAATTTGGAAATGTTTTTGGGGATGCTGATACATATGATTTGAAATGTAGCCATGCTACACTAAATTAAGTGTTTGTAATATTTCATTAAAAGAGGAGGTATATTGTGAAATCAAATGCAGAACTGCTTCAAGAACGTAAGGAAAGACTGAAGAAGGCCATAGCCCTGGAAAAAACCGACAGAACCCCGGTGATACCGATCGCAGATGCTTTCTGTGCCCAGCACCTGGGTGTGAAGCTGTCAGATTTTTGCTCAAGTTTGAAAAGATCCAATCAAGTAATGGTAGAATCGATAAAAGCATTAGGGGCTGACGGAACTACCAATCCGGTTGCCTTTGGGGCCATTATGCCTCTTGTGTATATGGCTAAGGTCAAACTCCCGGGAGTTGAATTGCCTGACAACGTAATGTGGCAATTGCAGGAACAGGAAATGATGACAGTCGAGGATTATGACACAATCCTCAATAAAGGCTGGACACCGTTTATGATGGATTATTTGCAAAACAGGCTGAATATTCCGCTAGACAAGCTGTTTGCAGAGTTGGCGGAAACGCCGCAGATGATTAAAAATTTTGAGGACAATGGCTGTGTGGTATATGCCCCACTGTCCGGTGCGGTTGTGTACGAGTATCTCAATGGCGGGCGCTCCATGCCTAAATTCGTCAGGGATTTGTATAAGATTCCTGACAAGGTTGAGGCTGTCCTGGACGTAATCCAGCAGGAAAACCATGAACATTTGCGGCAACAGATACGCACAACCAAACCGGGGGTAGTATTTTTATCGCCGGCCCGCGGGGCCAGTGAGTTTTTTGTTCCGAAGCTGTGGCAACGGTTTGTCTGGAAATATCTTAAGGAAACAGCCGATGTTATCATTGAAGAAGGGGCTGTTGTAAACTTTCACATTGATTCGCATTGGGAACGTGACCTGGAGTTTTTCCGTTCTTTCCCGAAAGGAACATGCGTATTTGAAACAGACTCGGCTACTGACATCTATAAAATCAAAGAGGTGCTGGGCGATCGTATGTGCATTAAGGGGGATGTTCCGGCTGCCTTGTTTACACTAGGTACGCCTGACGAAGTGTATAACTACAGTATGCGCTTAATCAAGGATATGGGACCAGGCTTTATTCTTTCCTCAGGCTGTGGCGTACCCCCTAACGCCAAGGTAGAGAATGTTAAAGCTATGATATCTGCTGCCACTGGGCAGTAAATTTTGCTTTAATTCTCAGGGTGTTATGCCCTAAGACTTGAATTAATAAGGAGCGATTTAATATGTTTCCACATCTTTTTTCTCCCATGAAAATTGGGAACTGTGAAATTCCAAACCGATTGGTTGTGCCTGCGATGGTTGCGAACCTCAACAACCGGGAAGGAACGGCCACCGATCGTTATATCGCCTATCATGAGGAGAAGGCAAAAGGCGGCTGGGGCTTGATTATTACCGAGAACTACGCGGTTAACGAACACGCCATGGGCTATCCGTATATCGGTGGCCTGTACAAAGAGGAACAAATTCCCAGCCATAAAAGACTGACCGATACTATCCACAAATATGGTTCGAAAATTTTCTGCCAGATTTACCATGCCGGGCGGCAGACCAATCACGGAGTTAACGGCGACGTACAGCCTGTAGGTCCATCACCTCTTATGTGCCCATGGAACAAAGATATTCCACATGAGTTGACAATTGATGAAATTCAGCAAATTGTAAAGGACTTTGGAATTACCGCTCGGAATGTAGTTAAAGCAGGTTTTGATGGCGTGGAGATCCATGCCGCCCATGGTTATCTGATTCATGAGTTTCTCTCCGCTAGCTGCAACAAGCGCATTGATGAGTATGGCGGCAACTATGAAAACCGCACCCGCTTCCTGCGCGAGGTGATGGAAGAGGTACGGAGGGCGGTCGGTCCCGAGTTTCCGATGCAAGTTCGCTTTTCGGCCGAGGAGTTCTCCGAGGGCGGGCGTACCATGTTTGAATCACGTCAGATCATCCGGGACATTGAAAAGTGGGGAGCCGATGCCCTTCACGTAACCTTTGGCCTCTATGGAAATCGATCCTCCGCCAGTTCAGTCTCCTCCTTCTTCCAGAGCAGAGGCTGGAATGTGCGCTTGGCCGAGGAAGCCAAAACCCTTGTACAAATCCCTGTTATTGCTGTGGGCAAGATTCAAGAGCCTACCATGGCAGAAGATGTTATCGAAAGTGGAAAAGCGGATTTCGTTGCTATGGGGCGTGCGTCCCTTTGTGATCCACATTACCCCAATAAAGTGAAGAACGGTCAAATGCAGGAGGTGCGTCAGTGCATCGCTTGCCTTCAAGGGTGTACCGCTTCCACCTATCAACAAGTGCCAATCTACTGTCTGGTTAACCCTGAACTGGGATATGAGTTTGAGACCGATTTTTCCAAGGCGCCAGTATCTAAAAAAGTATTCGTCGCCGGCGGCGGTGTGGCTGGAATGGAGGCCGCTCGTGGTGCCGCCATCAAGGGGCATGAGGTGCACCTCTACGAGACGACTGACTCTTTGGGCGGTCAGCTTGTTTCAGCAGCTTACCCTCCCTTTAAAGGCGATTTTGCTACCTATCCTGCGTGGCTCTACCGTCAGATGAAGACATTAAATATTAATGTTCATATGAATACCGAACTGACTGCTGACATCGTTAAGGCTGAATCTCCTGACAAAGTCATTATTGCTACAGGTGCGAAGCCTATCATTCCTAACCTTCCTGGTATAAATGGAGCTAATGTGGTTTTGGCTGAAGATGTCCTTCGTGGCCGTGTTGACCCTGGTCTGAATGTACTAGTGGCAGGCGGCGGTATGATCGGCTCTGAAACTGCGGCATATCTTGGTATTCAGTGTAGGGAAAAGGTAACGCTCCTCGAAATGATGTCGGAAATTGGTATTGATATGGAGGGCGGCATACGCGACGATCTCAAGGATTGTCTAAATAAATATTTTGTCAAGGTTATGACTGAGACAAAGCTTGCCGGTGTTACTGAAAAGGGAGCTCTTATTGAGCAAGGCGGTTGTGTGACGCTTTATCCTTGTGACACAGTGGTTCTTGCCATTGGAACAAAAGCCTACAATCCTCTGCAGGAGGAATTGAGTGCCCTCTGTGAGGTTGTTGTCGTTGGTGACGCCCTCAAGGCGCGCAAGGCGGTCCAAGCATCTCGTGAAGGCTTTGTTGCAGGTATGAATGCATAATTTTTATGCAGGAAGCATAAAGGAAAAATTCTCTATATTTACTAGGATACTGGGATTTTTCAATCTCGGTCGTTGGAAGCCATTGGTGGCGATATGTGGCCGCTATGGGTAAGTAATGCATATGAGAAATGCCCTAAAGTTCACACTTTGAACTTTGGGGCATTTGTTATTTTTTACTTATTCATTGCCAATTGTGCTCTTGACATAAATTTGGGATGTGTTTTTAGGATTACAATACATATGATCTGTAAACTGTACATGTTAGAATAAACCAAGTATTCGAAATACTTTTTCGAGAAAGGAGATGCATGTTAATAAGGTTGACATTTTAAATTATTGGCATAATGAAAGTGCCGATTGCCTGGTGTTCCGGCCGGAAGCCATCGCAGGAATTAGTTGTTGTAATTTAATAATACTACCGGTAGTAGTCAATTATTGAGTATGTTGATAATGGGAAGTTGTGGGGGGAGAGAAGAATATGATGAAAAAGTTAATAATTCCTATTCTTATTGCAGGTTGTATGTTTTCTACTTCGATTACTGCGATGGGAGCGTCAATTCAGGACGTTAATGTTACAGGTGATTTTCGTTTAAGAGGTTATAGTATTGAGGATAATATCGCTGGCGCTGATAAGATCCCTGGTGTTAAAACTGACGACTCGTATCTTCAGTTCATTGGTCGTATCAATTTAAATGCAAAAATAGCAGATAACACTACCTTCTTTTCCCGCTTTGGAATGCGGAACAGACTTGGTCAGTCTATGAGTGATGGTAATTTCAATAACTCCTATCAACAAATTGACCAATATGGGATAAGGACTACCCAAGGCGATTGGAACTTAAGTATTGGACGCCAAGCTGTTAAGCTGGGGCAGGGGATGCTTATCAGTACTGGTGATGAAGTTGAGTATGATAATAAATTTGATGGTTTAGTTGCCACTACTAAAATGGGTGCAGCTAATCTAAAGCTTATTGCTGGCAAAACAAGCACCTCTGAAATTGCGGAACGGTTAGGGGGGGTCTCTTCCACCTGGTATGGAGCTGAAGTAAGCGGAATGATTTCCCCTAAGACTTCCATGGGATTCTCTTTTGCTAATGATAAGCCAAAAGATTCTAACACAAGTGTGAGTTCATGGGCAGTCAATACTTCAGTCAATGTAGCCCCTAATCTCTGGCTGAATGCAGAATATGCCAAGTCTAACGCGAACAGCAATAATGCTGCATATCTTATCGGCGGCGCTTATGTTACGGCCAAGGATGTTTTTGTCGCTCAATATCAAAATGTGGAAAAAAATGCTGTCAATCAATCAAATAGTTTGTATTCCTATGTAAATTTCCCTTTTCAGGGCGTTGGTATGAGTTTTACTAATAGCTGGGATGGTTGGTTTTATAAGTACAATCATATAATGGATAAGAATACGTCGCTCCATGTTATATATATGGATACCAAAGCCGAGGGACTGAGTGGCCGAGATAAAGAAGTTACCGTTGGTATAGCCTGGGGATTCTAATATATCTAACTGGGGTAATCACTAGATACAGAGGAATCTGCGAGGAGGAGTACTATGAGTAAGATAACGCCGATACGTTTTGGAATATCCAACCTGACTCTTATTCAGGATAGTGGCATGATTGTTGTTGACACCGGGTGTCAAAGTGAAAAGGAAGCATATGTAGAGGCTTTCGCAAAACTGGGCATAAATCCTAAAGATATTAAACTTATTGTCATCACGCACGCTCACTGGGATCATTGCTCGCGTGTCAATGAACTCAAGGAACTAACAGGCGCTCCGGTATTGTGTCATAAAAATGCTGCACCTGTTCTCCAAAAGGGAGAATGGCTGGAATTTAAACCAAGGGGTGAGGTCGGCAAACGATTCATTGAGCTGATTGCCAACGATGCGGCAGATATTATAAAACCGATTAATCCCGATATCATTGTTGATTCCGAGTTCGATCTTACTCCCTTTGGGGTAGCCGGGAAAACGATTTACACGCCGGGACACAGTGATTGCTCCATCTCGGTGGTGCTTGATTCCGGGGAAGCAATCATGGGGGATATTTTACGTGAATCACCTTTTGACGGAAAACTCTGTTTGGCTTTTATTGCGACGGATGAAGAAAAGCTGGTTGATAGCGTTCGCAATCTGCTGAAGATAAAGGCCCTCCACACTTTCTACGGCGGGCATGACGGCCCCCATACCAGGGAAGTGGTTTCGCAGCTGGCTCGATAATGTATGAAATAGGCCCCAAACGTTAATCTGGACCCCACCAGGTGGGGTCCAGATTCTTTGTGTAAGCTATGCCTGAATTGTTTGAATTCGACGAAAATCACCGGACTTGCTTATTATTTATTTTAGAAAGGCACCTATTATAATTAAAAAATTTTAGGCAAGGGATAAAACTAAAAGGAATATTCATAATTGAATAAATATTTATGGGTAGCTTGAATATGATATCAGAACAAAATTCTGATATATAGTAGTTAAGCCTAGCTCTTTTTGAAACAACGTGTTTTCGTTGTTTTCTTCGAGCTAGGCTTTTTATTTGCATTACAGAAGGGGCGGCGGGTAAAAGTCCTATTTTATATCGCCAAATTAGAAGGTGGTGAATGCCTAAATATATTCTTGCGCTGGATAGTATACACCTATATGAGGAGTGATGTTCGTGAAGAAAATAAAAAAAACAGGAAAACTGTTGCCGGTTATACCATGAGCTTTACTGTCTATAACCTTGGCAGCAATTCCGAGCTTCATTAACCCCGTTTATGCGGCTGAAGTTCAATCTTTTAGCGATGTTCCGGCTGGACACGGGGCCTATGATGCTGTGGCCTAGTAAGCAAAAGCCGGCATTGTGAATGGCTATGATGATAAAACGTTTAAGGGCGATAAAACTACGAGTCGGTATGAATTTGCCTTTAGCGTTGCCAAGACAATGGACAAATTTGAGGCAGCCGATGAAGGCAACAAGCAACTATATATAGTTTATCTTAGTACGCGAGTCAAGACTCCCGCCTCTACAGGCGGCGTTAATTCAGGTGGAGTAGACTCTCCACCTGAATCCCCAATGTTTCAGCTATGCTGAAACGAGTTCACTAAAGGGGGTCACTAATTGTGGAACAAAAGAAGGGCTTTTGGAATCCAGTCACAGTCTTGGTTTCGACCTATACCGTTACACTAGGCTTTTCTGCTTTGGATAGGTTACTTATAGCAATGTTATTTCCCTTTGTATTACCAGAGTTTGGATTGGATTTTACTCAAGCAGGCATTTTAATGACATGTATGGCTGTGGGTTACTTTGTGTTCGCTTTTATAGGAGGAGTATTATCCGACAAATACGGGCGAAAGAAAGTAATTCTTCCGTCGGTTCTTATATTTTCGCTAGGGTCAGCCCTTACTGGTTTAGCTACCGGTTTTGCTTCGCTGGTTGGTGTTCGTACCTTTGTCGGTCGTTTCATTCGGCTGCTGTAGCCCATATGTGCGAAGAATCTCCGCCAGAAGAACGGGGAAAAAATATCGGCATCTATAATTCGGCTTTTCCGTTTATGGCAGTGTTTGTAGCTCCAATTTATGCAACACAAATTGCGGCGCTTTGGGGTTGGCAAATGGCTTGCTTCCTTACTATCATTCCTGGTGTTGCTCTTGCTTGGTTTATTAAAAGATCTATTAAAGAATCAAAACGGTTTGAAGCACAGTGCGTGAAATCTGAAGGATCCTGGACGGATATTTTAAAAGAGAAAAATATATGGTTGTGTTTTATAGCATGTGGTCTTTGGATGGTATGGTGCTGTAGTAGGACTTATAGCTTGCTGGGGGTACTGCCCGCTTCTTATGGCGGTTATTCCCAGTGAAAGGGTATCTCTGTCACTGGCTGCACTGGCTGTAGGTACGGTTTCGGCAGTTAGTGAGCTAGTAGGAACGCTATTGGCTCCTCCATTCCTTGGATTAATTGCTGACAAATTTGGTTTAAATATAATGATGATCCTTGCAGCCGCTTGTTTAATTCCTTTATTTCTGGTTATGTTTTTTATGAAAGAAACCGCTCCCAGGATTCTAAGTCTTAAAAACTCCGTTAAAGCCCAAATGTAAATAACGAAGCTCTTTATAAAATATTTACGGGTAGCTTGAATAGGCAAGGGAGAAGATTCAAAAAACATTCGATTCTAAAACTATGGAGGTAGAAGATGAAATCTAATAACGAAATCCTCAAAGAGCGCCAAGAAAGAGTTCGCAAGGCCATTGCGCTGGAAAAACCAGACAGAACTCCCGTGATACTGATGGCGGATGGTTTTTGCGCAAACCATATGGGCGTGAAACTGTCGGAAT
>NZ_LSLK01000040.1 GCF_002257705.1 Sporomusa silvacetica DSM 10669 | reverse complement strand
GAGCAACGATTTATGTGAATATCTATGGCTAAGGACACGTGAATACTGTTTTGAAGAGCCGTGTGCGTTAATAGCGCCCGCACGGTTCCGTGAGGGGGGCGTGTCGCGAGGCAGGCCTCTACTCGACACTGTTTCCTACGATTTGTTGTCAAGGGACGGGGTTATTGACATTGCTTTATACTTTTACTTACTATGAGTTTTTACTCACTCTGACGCCTCTTCTTTTTTTCGATTCCTGCCGCCTGAATAACAAAAATTCTTCCAATACCACCCCGAGTCTCTGGAGAGTATCCATTGTATCTCTTCCCGCTTTATTTAGCCGATCAAATTCTTCAGTTAATCCCCGAATTATATCATATATGGCTTTGAGCCTCTTCTAATTTTCTTCCATGACATGCCACGCAGTATCCACGCCTCTAAATCATCCGTATTACAATTCTGTGTAAAACATCTGTAGTATATCCCAAGTGAACAGCCGCATCTTTGATATGGTGGTAAACTTCCCGATATTTCATGGCATATATTAGATCTGTACTCCTAAATAATTCTACCATACCTGCCTGATATTCCTTTTCTATTGTCAATTGAGCCTTGCGGATATTTGCCATTTTAATTTGAGATTCAAGGGGATCTTCTTTCAATAGTCCCATTGCCTCAGCAAATTGATCTGTCCCTACGTTTAGTTGCTGCACCATGTTTAAAATAGTTGGATCCGTACTCACTGCAAATGCTTCCATTTCTTTTAGCGTAGATTTTGCATATTCAAGTATCCTAGCCATTTCTACAGAAAGAGAATATATATCCTGCCTATCAAAAGGAGTCGAAAAAGCCTCGATTAGATTATTTTCCATATTAAATCGAATCTTGTCCGCCTCATCTGCCTGACTGAATAACAGCTGATAGTCTTCTTCTGATCTGCTGTTAAGCCAATTGTGTAGTTTTTCCACTCCTTTGGTAGTGGCCGTCGCTTGATCATTTATCATCCTATAAAAATCGCGTTTTACAGGAAACAGTCCTTCCCAAAAGTTATGAATAGCCATGAAATGACACCCTCCTTTATACCCTACCATATATACCCTAATATGTAATATACCATTGCTGCGACAATGGCAGCTGCCGGTATTGTAATACACCAGGCTATAATAATCTCTTTTCCAATATTCCAATTGACCATACGAAATTCCTCTGCTGAACCAACTCCTGCTATACTGCCGACAACAACATGGGTAGTGGAAACAGGCGCACCTAGTATTGTCGCCAAAATAATGGAACCTCCTGAAGCCAGTTGTGAATTCAAACTATGGATGGGGCGAATTGCGTAAATTCCTCTCCCGATGGTTTTCATAATCGACCAGCCACCAAGCATTGTACCTACAAACATGACCCCACCACCTAATGCGCTAATCCAAACTGGAGCAATCTGACCGAAAGGATAATTGGCAGCAGCTAAAGCTAGGGAAAGTATCCCGACAATTTTTTGAGTATCGTTCGTACCATGACTATAAGCCAATAAGGCAGCAATTAACCATTGTATGTTTTTTATCCATCTATTTATCGTAAAATTTGCGTTTCGCAAAAGGATATTGGATACTGTTTGCAGTAAAAAAGCAACAACAAATCCCATAAGTGGAGACAATATTAATGCAGCAACAATTTTCGTTATTCCAACTAATAGATGATTAGCGCCCCAGAGATCACTCCAGCCCCATAAAATATAATTCGCACCACGTGAAACCAAAACTGCTCCTACGACTCCGCCAACCAAAGCATGAGTTGAACTTGAAGGAAGCCCCAATTTCCAAGTCACAACATTCCATATTACAGCCCCAATCATCCCAGCCAACAAGACATTAAGCAATGCAGCATCTGTCGTCATCGTAACTATTGCAGAAACAGTATTTGCTACGGCACTACCACCTATCACTGCACCAATAAATCCAAATATAGCCGCCAAACAGGTAGCTTGAATTGGATTTGCAGCTCCACAAGAAATGAAAGTTGCGACAACTGAACTAGCATCATGAAGGCCATTGGTTAATGTAAAGATAAGTGCCACAACAATTACTCCAATTAGAATCAGCTCTGTAGACATAGTCATTTTCCACCTCCAGCACTTGTTCACCGTGAGTACTTATTTTTGTCAAACTTTTAAATCAATACACATAATTTAAGATGTCTATAATCACCCTGAGTCCCTAGAAGCACCTACTGAGGTATGGTTAATAGGAATTAACTGTACAAAAAAATCTGAATTACACTAATACCCTCACCGCCTATGTGCATTGCTAAAGTCGTATTTTGCTTTTTTCTTAATATAGCATCTTTTTATTCTTGGGACAATAAACCTGTCCCCCTCGTCCATTTCATGAAATTGTTCCATAACGTGCCATTACAATATCCATCTAATCTATATGTTTCCTAGGTCTGCACACTCTTGGATTTACTTCCATAACATGCCACGAAATATTAAGTAAACCTTAGTCAGAATCACCCAGAACCCCTAGAAGAACTTGAAACAGTATGGTCAATATAAATATATATTAACCTATACTGACTTGCACGATCATCAGATTTACAAATCAATGAATGTAGTTAAATAGTTGGCACTTATTGTATTTGATTTACAAGGGAAATCATCCAATCACCGCTAGCTAACTGATCTACGGTAACATTGTAATTAATGCCGTCATGAACTACAGTTACAATAGACTGAGAACCATTTTGACTGGTCAAAATGAATGAATCATTATTCACATCGAATCCTAGGTCAGAAGCAGCTGCCATAACTATATCTACTGCATTAAGCGGACAAGGGGACGGAGGAACTGTCTTAATCTCAAGACAGTTCCTCCGTCCCCTCGTCCCCCGCGGCTTTGAGCCTTCATCAATGCGCTTCCATGACATGCCCCCCTGCTTAAAATGGACCTTAGGCAATAGCCTTGAAAGAACAAGTATTACTCCTCACGCTTAGTCCTAGCGGCGAAGCTTTTCTTAAAATTAGACCACCATATTGCAACATAATCCATCATCCTTCATTTGTTCTTTAACCATAATAGTAATAACTCATTTAAACAATCTCAATGAATTTTCTTCCATTACATGCCACGAAACATTAAATAGGCATTAGTCAATAATTTGACCAATGTCTATTCAATGTTTGAATCAGAATCACTCAGAACCCTCTAGAAGCACCTGAAATAACAATGTTAATAAGAATGAAAACGTCTCCACTATGTAACTATGCCAATAGTCTAAAGGATAGGATACCCATCTCGATAACAAATAACGTCGTAAATATCTTTTTATTATGTATGGCCAACCATTTTGGCAAGAAAATATCGAAGTCATCTTCCCGATTTTGTGAATACTTTGCTGCAACTAAGGTAAGTGGGCATCTCCACCTGTTTATCATAAGTACTATACCTTCAAAACAGATTAAAGATATACATATCCATAAATAGTCATCTATTCTGCCAATTGTAACTGCAAAAAAAATATATAAGAGTATAAAAACAAAGAACGCCCAGATCAAAGTATGCAGTAGTTTAATAATGACTAGCGTTTTATTCTCAATGACAATCAAATTGCTTCCTCCAAATAGTTATATTGGTGACTTAACGAGAGATTATCCTCCCTGGCGTGCATTTTTAATGACTAGCCTAAGGTACTCACAGGGACGGTTCCGCCGAGTCATCCAAGATTAGCTCTATTCCCTAATCTCAACATTCTGTTAACAAGACGAAACTCCTGCCAAATTAATACAAATATAGCAGGAGTTTCTCAATTCATTACATCATTAATTTATTTATACAAAACTTCCAGCCTCAAACCGTCATCTTCTCTGTCATACACAATCCTATCAATTAATAATCGAAACGCTCTATTCTGTTCGCTTGGGTCAGTCGCATTAAGCCATAACGCCTTAAATTCGTTAATCCTTTTCTGTACCATCTCCACAGTCACCAAATTAACTTGAGAGACCAACGCCGTTTTACACTTCTCTATCTCAGCTTCTAGCTCATTCTTAGTCTTTTCATGACCTGCAATTCGATCACTCAACCGCCGTTTTGGCATCTTACCATCTTCATAAAGTTCAAATAGATTTTCTATTGCTTGCTCAGTCTGCGCTAACTCCTTTTGCTTCATCTCACATAATGCTTGAAGTTCCTGATACTGCTCATTTATTTCATCTACCAGTTCCAGCGTCTGCTCATCAAGTTTAGTTATCTTCTGATATAAAGCTTTATAAAAAGCATCATCAAGCTTCCGACCTACCTGATCACATTTCGTACCATCAGGATAGGTATAGACGCACATAGCCGTCCAATAGCCTCCATTCTTTGTTTCCCTACGCTTAAATTGCATCCGTCTACCACACTTGGAACAATATAAGAGTCCTGATAATGGCAGTGTCCCGACTCGACATTTCCGGGGAATAATCGCATTTTGTGCAATTCTAGCCATTATCTGGTCATGCTCTTCTTGCGTCTTTACAGGTTCATGCTCACCCTTTACCTTTATCCAAGCTTCCTTATCGATTAATTGAGCAGTACCACGATGCTTATGTGATTTACCATATATTACGTACCCTAGGTGTATCTCGCTAATTAGTATTCGATGAACAGTAACGTGTGACCAACCATATTTATTACGCTTTCCAGTATAAGGCGGTGCAACTGCTCTTTTATTAAGCCATACTGATATCTCCTGAGTACTCATTCCCAAAAGGTATTTATCTAGCATTGCACGATATATTTTTAGTTTATCAGCATCAACTTCGATCTGTTTAGTCGCTCGATTATATATGTACGGGTAAGGAGGGCTGCCATTTGTCCACATACCTTTCTTAGCACCAGCAACTTTACCCTGTCGCATTCTCTTTTTAATCATTTTGTATTCCATCTTGGCAAGAATAGCTTGAAAATCAAAGCGCATTTCATCCTGCTCTTGCGATAAGTCATATATTTTTTGTGGTGTAATAATAAAAGTGTCGGTACAGAAAAATGCTTTACATATTTCAGCCCAATCATCATGATTTCCCCGTCCTAAACGGTCAATATCCATAACTAATACACCATCATATAAGCCATCCTCAACGTGAGCTAGAAGTTGTTTTATCTTTTTTCTCTTGGCTATACTCTCACCAGAGCCAATTTCCTCATAGAGTATATATGTCCAATTATGTGCTTTGGCATAGGCGACTAAGGTATCACGATGTTTGGACAGAACGTCATCATATTCACCTTCATCGCGTGACTTACGTAAATAGATTGCCACATGTTTTATGTTATCTTGCTTATCCATGATTTCTCACCTCTGCTTTTTCTTGTTCTTGGCTGTTATAGTGGTTTTGAATAGCATTAAAAACATGTTGATTAAACGCTTTTAGAGCTTTTGTCGATGGCTTATTTAATTCTGTGATAATAATTTTTTGTTGCATAATTATATAACCCCTTTCAGTTTTGAGGTATCTAACTGAAAGGGGTCTAATTTTTTAACATTTATTTTTTAGTTTTCATAACTTTTTCAAATATCGTTATTAGCAATAAACTCGCGTTCTGATTTCTTTAAATATCGTATTGATTTGTCATAAGCATAGAAATAGGTTTGCTTTAATAAGGCTAGTTTTTCTACTGATTTTTCAGCAATAACTTTCTTTAATGCCGGTATCATCTGGCTATTAGTAACACCATAGCGACCAGGTTTAATTATGTCTTCAATTTTTAATTCACTGGGATTAGCTTCATCAGTCACCTGATTTTCTGTACTATCAATATCACCGGAAATTTCACTTCTCTCTTGTTGCGCCTCTGCTATAGTTACTATAGCTTGTTTTTCCTGTTCTTCTTGGTCAAAATCATCCATCATTTTACCTACCTCCATCACAATTGTTTGTTTTAGTTGACGCTTTACCGCTAATATAGGTTGACTATTTGCTGGCCTACACTTTAAACATAATCCTGAACCATCATCATCCTTTGAAGAATACAGTTTCTTGCAAAGTCCACACCTTGGAGTTATTGGTTTGACGTTCCGCTTCATACAAGCACCTTCTTTGATTATGTTAACTATGCCTGTATTAATCGTATCCTCTTACTCACACTGTGTAAACGGCTATTTTGCATCTTTATACAAAAAATAACCTCTGTCAAAAGCATTGACTAAGGTTACATTCTCTTGTTTTTCAGTATTCCTCTGGTAATAGCATCATGCAGTACTCTTCACTATCCATAGCCCATATCGTCATTTTGATTGGCGTTTCAATCATAGGCAAAAAATAAGTATCGGTAGCTTGAGGACATTCTTGCCTATGAACCACTTTTTGAAGTAAAATGCCATCTTTCCTTACAATAGATAACTCAAATACTTGCAAATAGTCAACTTCAATACCAGTCTCTTTCCGCTTATCAATCATTGACCATAACGTAAGTTGTATATCTAGGCCAACCTCAGCAACAATCCCTCTTGTCGCACATCGTTGAGAAGTAAACATTAATGATCCCTCCGAGAAGGATACAAGGTGACGGTTCTGCTGTTTCCTAGGCTTTAACCACAATGTTAAATGTAAGTCCACTTATTCGCGCTATTTGTCTGATTGATACCCCTTCACTTGCTTTAAGCTGTCTTAAATATCCATCTCTTTTTGTTTTTTCCATAGTTTAACGCTTTTCCTGACTATCATATCATAGATAGTCAGGAAACACTAGAACCGTCCCTTTGTTTCTCTTAGCTCGTCTGTCCGTCATGTAACTCTCCCTTTTCTTTTCTTATAGTTTTACATGACCTTATTAATTCTGTCTAGTTTAGTGTAGCCGATCCAATACTAATACGCGGAATTAGAGTTTCGCGAGAAGGCTCGGCCCCCTTAAGGGTAGGGGTGTCGAAATCAATTCCTCAAACCTTTTAACGATGCCTATACTTTTTAACGATTGGTAGGATTTGTCCCTTATAACATAAAGGTATCTGTCAATAGACTTGCTGTTAATATCTGGGCAATTTACTTTTTTCCAGATAATAATTCTCAACGCCTATTTCCTTCATTCGATTGTTTCGCTCCAGCCATTTTTCTCTGGTCTTGCCTTCAAATTGTTTGTCACATGGATACTCGTTGCATTCAAAACAAAAATCCACACCATGTTGTCGATGACAAGTATTGGCATGGCATTCGATAGGGCACCGTAAATTATCACTCCGGCAACCACCACAAGCTCCTTGGGCAAAGTGCTGTAGAAATTCGAGAAATATAGGATATTCATTGAAGAGGGGGTTATTTACCGACTTCAGACTTGCCACTCGTTCATAACCTCTAAGAAGATCTGCCAGTCTCGCACTTAAGCTCTTGATCTCGCCGTTTTCATAGTCCGCACATCTTGTACAATCCAATCCACAAACAGCTAATCCAGTTCTAATATCACTATTCATCATTTTATTCCCTCCCTTTGTAATCTAACGACTTTCTTCGTTTATCTCATCCATTCGCAGTTTTTCACATCGACCAAGTTGAGCCAATTTTTCGGATAAATGGGTATAACTACAAGCTTAGTATCAAATTCCATTTTATACCTGTTCTCTAATTTAAATGTGATTTATATTCAAACGCTGTTATTCCATAGATTCTTTTAAAATGCTTATTTAAGTGAGATAAATCAACAAAACCACATTCTGCTATAGCCGAATAAATATCTTTGTTTTTTTCTAATAGCTGCTTTGCACGATTTACCTTGCAAAGTATAAAATATTGATATGGTGAAATTCCAGTATTAGCTTTAAATAACCTGATAAACTGAAACTTTGACATAGCAAGTTCTTTGCAAATTTCATCAAGGCTCAGTACATCTTCTAATTTAGAATAAATCATTTCCTTTGCTTTTTTAACTAGTTTATTATCTTTTTTGTAATCAGTACAAATATTAGTTGGATTAAAGTTATCTACGAGGGATAGGAGCAACTCACTACACAAGGCTTCACCTTTTTCACTTAGAATTGCACTTGAAAGATTTATGATACTATTCCTAAGAGCTTGATTATAGACAATTGGGGATGTAAATCGAACTATATCCCTTTTCCCAATTATATCCAACAATAGCATTGGCTCAATATATAGCATAACATAATCAAGACCCGTACTATCATGTGCCCTACCGTCATGTATCTGTTCAGGATTAAAGAGCATAACTCCATTCTCATATGATGAATGAAAACTGCCATCTAAATTATACTCTTGAATGCCGCGCAGAGTTACCCCTAATGCGTATTCCTTATGACAATGCTTTTTATATATGAAATCAGTAAAACTAGCTGATAGCGCAGTAATATCTGATGATTTTTTATATATGAATTTTTCCATATCCATCATCTCCTAAGAATCTCAACTAATCCCGAACCCATTATAGCAGAATAGATTAAAAAAAGTGACATACTTACATTAACTGGCTTTTGATACTTCAGCAGGAGTTCCTTGAAAATCGCCCCGAAAAGCACCCAAGTGACAAATGCTAAAAAGCCAACAGCGGCAATAATTGCAACAAATATTGCTAATGTATGGGGTTCAGTGTAGTATGGCATAACAAAGCTCGGGATTACCGTCATTGTAAACAACACCACCTTGGGATTTACAAACTGCATAATAAAACCTGACCTAAAGGTAGCAACTTGTTCTACAGTTGATCCTGATGTATCCATATTATATATCTGATAAGCCAAATACAAAATATAAAGGCTTCCGATTATCTGCATTATAATCAAAATTTTGGGTATTACGACCACAAGCACGGTATTTAATATAGCGGAGATGGCAAGTAAGGCACCAAAGGCAATCGTAGCTCCATATGTGTATTCCATAGCTTTTTTTATTCCAAAACCCTGCACCGTAGACAATATAACAATATTGGTAGGCCCAGGTGTAAATGTTATAATAACGCAATATATTAAAAAAGATGTAATGTCCATGATATAAGCTCCTCGAATGTTATTATCATGAATGATACATCCAAAAAATAAGTACGTATAGTATATTATTGCAAGGCTGCAAATTTAATAAGTTTATCCAATCCCTGTACCATTAGGAACAAACTTAATTGTTTTTAAATAAACGAATAGTTAAACCAGCATACTAAATGCTGGTTTATTTTCATCTATATTCATACTAATATATCGAATCCTACAAACCTTATGTGTGGAAATCCTTGTATTTACTGGCTTCGCAAGCAATCTAATTTTATCAATTCATGTTGAACTTTAGCTGTATTATCATGGAGTAATCAGAAAATACTTCTTTAAATAATTATCGGAAAACCGACTAATTTTTTGTTACTTTAATGTACATGGCACCAATGGCACGTACTACAGGCAAGTAGCACCCACTACGTTGCAGAAGTAAAACAAATAACTCCCATACAAAATTCCTACAACTGCTAGTTTATGGTATTATATAGACAATGCTTTACATAATTGAAACTAGGAAGGGATTATGATGAAGATCGGTTTTTTTGACTCTGGTATTGGTGGCTTAACTGTTCTTGGTCACGCTTTAAAAATACTACCGTTTGCTGATTACACTTACTATGCTGATATTGAGCATTTGCCTTATGGTGAAAAGACGAAAAGAGAAGTAAAACAATACGTCCAAAAGGGTATGGATTATATGGCTAAAATCAAAGTAGATGCCGTGGTGATCGCTTGTAATACGGCAACAAGTGTTGCTGTCGGGGAATTGCGAAAAAATTATAGTTTCCCGATCATTGGAATGGAACCTGCTGTAAAACCAGCTGTTGCTTATTGTAAAGAAAGAGGTAAAAAGGTTTTGGTTTTGGCAACCAATCTTACTTTACGGGAGGAAAAATTTCATCAATTAATTCATAGACTTGATGCGACAGAAGTGGTTGATACGATGGCGTTAGGCGGCTTGGTAAAATTCGCCGAAGAGTTTAAGTTTGACACTTCAGATGTATATCAGTATTTGCAGAAGAAATTTACGCCATTAGCGATACCTGATTATGGTGCTGTTGTTCTTGGCTGTACACATTTTCCATTATTTAATAAGGTTTTGCAACAATCGTTTACAAAGGAAACTGTTTTTTTCGACGGAAGTGTTGGAACCACAAATCACTTGGCAGATATATTAAAGCAAAGAGGAATAGCTCCTAGTGTAGATGATAAAATTAAATTTGTAATTACAAATGGCAAACTCCCACCAAATGATGTTGATTATAAAAAAATATTACAAACTTATTTGCATAGCATATAAAACAATGAGACAATGTCGTATTCATTTAAACTCAGAACAACAGACCAATATTAAGCCTAATTGAAAGCAAAAAAGCTACCCTCTATTTCAAAGGTAGCTTACGTTTAAATTCTATTTTCAAGGAGCAGTCTTCTCAGTCTTCTCAACTAATTCACAGTGTTCTGAGCAGCTGGTATCTTCACTATCGCAACGTGATTCTTCGCAAACCAGAACTTCATCAACTTTGCTTTTATCATCTTCTTTATACACTGGACCCACCCCTTCCGCTACCTACAAATGTAGCTATTCGCAACACTCGCAACACTCTTCTTCACATTCGCAGCAATCATAGAATTCACAACAAACTTCGTAGCAATTACTTAATTCTTTATATAAAATTTTCATAACTCTCACTCCCAAAGTGTACTATTGTTTTTACTAATTAATATTTGTTATTATTTAGTAATTTAAATATACACCTATTGCCGATAAAGATCAATACCTTTTTGAAATTTGTTAGCCTATTTTTAAAATTAACCTATGCACTACTTCCAGCCTCAAACCATTATGTTCACGATCAGATGTCAAGGGGACGAGATGTCAAGGGGACGGGGTTATCGACATAAAATTGACTAAAGGCTGAGATCATGTAAGAAAGCCATAGGTGTCAGCAATTCCGTCCCATATATTTTGTAACTACTTTCCTTTTATAACCTCAACCATTGTTCGCTTAGGCTGACAGAATAATTCTTTAACACTTTCTCTAAATTGTTCATGCGTCAAATGAGCTTCATGAGTTCCAATTATAATGTCAATAGCAGGAAAGTTCTCTTTTAGTAATGCCTGATACTTTGATTTATACGGACATAGAGCATCAATGCAATATGAAAAATGAATAGCATCAACCCGGAATTCTGCTAATGAACGAATTCTACTCAATAGTTTTTCTGGACCAGCTAAAGTTGGACATCCTGCGCAGTTGATAATACCAATTAGGTCAAGATTTTGATCACTACTGTACCTTTCAAATGCTCCCTTTCTCTTTCTTAAATCATGAAGACAACTAACTGATGAGCACCCCAAATCCTGAGTTGCTGCAGAACAAGTTAAGATGCCAATTCTCACTGTTACCCACCCCTTTTCATAAACAACAGAGACTCGATGCGACGGTTCCGTCGAGTCAGCTACGCAGACTCTATCCCTCATCTCTGTAATATTTGCCAATCAAACGCGAACTCCTGCCATAGAGGGACAAGGGGACAGGTTCATCGTCCCACTATAGTCTATCAATTACACTTTTAGATATTCCTGTCATCCTGGCTAATTGCCTTATCGTAATGCCTTCTATTTCTTTCATCTTTCGTATTAAATCATCCCGTTGGTCTTTGTTCAACCGTTGTAATTGACTAACAGTTCTAATACCTCTTTCGTTTAGATATTGGATTGTCAACACTTAGTCGGACAATATTTATAAGGTCAATTGTCGAACTTGAACTGGCGTTAAGTAATTGAGAGAACCATGAATTCTAATATTGTTAAACCAGTCAATGTACCGGGCTAGTTCAT
>NZ_LSLK01000039.1 GCF_002257705.1 Sporomusa silvacetica DSM 10669 | reverse complement strand
GATCCAGGGTTGAGGACACTAGGAAACAGTGGAGCAATCTGCTCAATGGCACACTGCAACTGATTGACCGATTTAGCTCGTTGCTCTACCAAATGGCCTCTTGTTCTTGTTAGCACTTTTAAGTTGGCGAGCTGCTCTTTGGGCATAGTTGTCGGACGAAAAGCCTGAACAAATACTAGTTTTGCTAGTTCAAGTGCATCCACCCGATCAGTCTTAACTTTTCTTACGACGGAATTTTTGATAGAATGTGAGATAAGGGGATTGATGTGGTAAACTTCAAAACCCTGTTTCAAGAAAAAGTGGACGATACGCTGAGAGTAGTGACCCGTGGATTCTAGAACGATTACGGGCTTACTACTAAACGCCTCTTCCACTTTTTTTATTTGTCCTAAAGCGAACAGAAGTCCCTGTTTGGTATTTAAGGCTCTAAAAGGTTTTAAAAAGGTGGTACAAGTTGGGGAGACTGCCGCGTAAAAACAAAAATTCTTAGCCACATCAATACCAATGGCCGGACGATTAACCAGCATATCCAACCTCCTGAAAAATAGATTTGAAGGATTATCCATTCCATCGTCAAAGATTACAGCCTTGCACGTGAA
>NZ_LSLK01000038.1 GCF_002257705.1 Sporomusa silvacetica DSM 10669 | reverse complement strand
CACCGGCATTGTTACCAATACCGGCGCAACACTCGATACGGGTGGCTGGTTAGGCCTTTCCCCGGTGTGGACTTTCACCACACCAGATATCCCCAAGCTTGGCTTGGCGTACCATAAATTGCAAGTGTATGAAAGAAAAAAGATTGGGTTCCTATCAAGAAACTTACACCGTCCCTTGTAAGTTAAAAAGCATCCGGTTAGGCGGAATTAATTCCCGTAACCGGATGCTTCCAAGAAGAGACAAGCCCCTAGTTCGCAGTAAAATCCGAATCTAAATTCTATTTACTGAAATCTTATCTTTTTTCTCGCGTTTTTCTAAGGGGGTAGTGGGATAACCAATAGCCAACGCCGATAGGATTTTATATTGAGCTGGAATATTCATTTTTTGTATCAGTTCTATATTATCACGTAATTTCCCTAAGCATCCCCATATATAGGTACTGCCTAGATTCAATGCAGTTGCCTGCAAGATCATATTTTCGATTACACAACCCATGTTGGCATATTCAATACAGTCCTCTGATAAATCTGTTGCAGATAAGAAGATAATCGTTGGCGCTCCATAAAATGGATCAAATAAATTACCTGTCTTACGTGAAGTCACTTGAGTTACTTCACGAATACGATTGAGTAAGGTTGGCTCCTGCACAACAGTAATATGTGTAGTTTTATCATCCCCCGCAGCCAACGGCGCTGTCTGCGCGGCATCTAATATTTTTTGTAAATCTGATTCCTGGATTTGCGTTGCCTGATATTTGCGTGCAGTTCGCCGTAAATATAAAACCTGTTCAAATTCCATGTATTTCACCTCATTGTCTTTTAGTTGCTACCTTCATTATTATACAACAAAAATAGACTGTAACCACTGTGTAGGTGAAGGGTGCCACGGGGACGGGGTTGCTGACATCTTTCATTTTCCTTGCATGCTCCCACCCATCAGTCGCGCTTACTCAAAGCATAATTTGTGTCAATAACCCCGCCACTCCTTGCTTTACTTTACTAATACTGTTCCGGGGCTTCTCCACGTGTTTCGAAAATACTCGGCTTCAAAACAGGAACATCCGTTTCTAAAATCTTTTCAACTTGTATCGAAAATGTCCATTCATCTCCAAAGTCATACAGGTACAAAAACTTCTGCTTAATTTCTAAATTCAAATTCCCCAATTTAATTTATCAGCATACGGCCCCTCATCATTGTTGGGACTCCAATAAGCTTCTCCCCGCCACGGCTGACCATTCATAAAAAAAGCATATAAATGGTCATCAGAAAAATCATAAGCTTCCAGTATTGCTTTATGCAAATCATGCAACGTATGCCTGGAAGATAACTGAATGCGCCGCCAAACGCCCCTCCGTAAAAGTACTTTAACAACAAATAGATTATCAATCATGTTCGCATCCTCCAAAAGTATTATTCCGATCAGGGGAACGGCAGGCTAAAGTGGCGTTCACTATTCGTGCGATATGAATTTCTTTTGGCTTAAAAACTCCACCTGCACCCGGCATTTACCTGCCAGTTACTGCTGACATCGCCGCCGAACAGTTTCTCTACATTGATATAGCCGTTGCTGTGGTCACTCAGTTTTGCGCTGGCTCCCAGGATAAATTCGTACCAAGTGCCGCTTAAATCCTGGTTATAGTTTAGGTTATCGGCTTTGATATTTTGTTCGCCTTTAAATTCATGTAAAACCGACAGCGAGGTATACAACTGAGTCGCATTATTTAATTTCTTGCCTGCGCCAAGACCTATTCTGCCGATTAGGGAAGTCAGGCTGTCTTGTTTTACCTTCAAGCCTGAGCTTGTTGTATAATTGACGCTGTTAAAATGCCCAAAAGTTAATTCTGTCTGCGGTTCGAGATACCAACCATTTGCCAGTTGTTTTTTATAGCCGTATTCCACAGATAAGCTATCTGTACCGGTGCTATAGTCTGCCGTGGAGTAGTTGTTGCTTAAGTCAGTGACATGATAATTACTGCTTAACCGACCATGTTTGGCGATAATATCGTAATAGTGCCCGTCTTTACCCAGCCAGGTTTGATATAAAGCCACATCATTGACTTTGCTATCCCCGCTGCCCCGGTAAAAGCTGTTATCAGCCTTGGTATAGCTTACCGCGCCGCCTGTGTAGATTCTGCCATCACTTGTTTGTCTGCTTTTATCATAGCCTACCTGTATGCCCTTATAGTCGGATTCTACAGGGGTATATTTGTTATTGGTCAGATCACCGCTATATACCCTTGCCCAAATACCATCTTCTTTTTCGGGTGCATTCCGCAGGTCGCCAAGGCGTTTTCTGAGATGGTTGACACTGGTCTGCATCATAGTTGCCTGTCCGCTGGCTGAACTTGCGGCTGCTTTGGTATTGCTGCCGACACCGACAGCAAGGCTTGTTAAGGTTGTCCCGCTAAAGGTAGGTGTAATGGAATATGCACCGTTATCAGTGGTGACTCCGGTTACAGTTAGATTGCTACCGCCGTTGGTTACGCTGATGGGAGTATAACTGGAGCTATACAAGGTGGTCGGCTGGGTAATTGCCGCCAGGCTGCTGTCATAGTTTACTGCTACTTTTAGATTACTTACTGAACTTAATGTGCCAATTGTAATGGTATCGCCCGTATTATTCGCCACATCTGTATTAATCGTAAAGGTACCTCCCGTACCACTCAAGGTGGTAATCGCCAGGTTCCTATAGGAGCTTGTTCTGCTTGCAGCATCCCAGGTTAAATCGACAATGCCTCCGGATAAATCAAGGGCATTGATGGTATTTAACGTTGCTGAATAGAGACTACTATTATATGTAATGGTACCATTTCGATTATCATAGACAGGCTGCCATACGGCATTGTTGGCCAGTGTCAGCTTTACGGTACCACTACCGCTTGTTACGACATTGCCCTGCAAAAAAGAGCTGCTGTTATTCAAGTTAAGATTAACGAGGCCGCCTGTTGCCACCACATCACCGGTGAGTTTGACGGTATAAGGATTTCCGTCAGCTTGATTAATATTGATCGTCCCACCGGTTGCATATAAGGAATACGCATAGGTATCCTCACTATTTGCGGTCGCCGTTGCCCTGATAGTTGCATTTTTTTCGAGGCTGACTATGCCAGTACCAGAATTATATATCCCATATGCATATGCAGCCGCATACGCATACGTACTTGCAGCACTACCACCTGTTGCTGTTGCTGTTATAGTGGCATCTCCGCTTATAGTTGTTATTGCAGCATCACCAGAATTATCTATCCCATACGCATATGCATTCGCAGTCGCGATAAAACTAGACGTGGCGCTGCCACCTGTCGCTTCTACTTGTATATCGGCAGTTCCATTTATGCTTGTTATTGCATCAGTGCCATAATTATCTATCCCGTATACCTCCGCATTCGCATCTGCCATAAAACCAGTCGATTCGCTGCTGCCACCTGTTGCTTTTACTCTTATAGCGGCATCTTTACTTATATTTGTTGTTGCATCAGTGCCATAATTATATATCCCATACACATGCGCATTCGTACTCGGATAGCCGGACTTCTTGCTACCACTTGTTGCGGTTG
Organism: Sporomusa silvacetica DSM 10669; assembly: GCF_002257705.1. Classification (GTDB taxonomy): domain Bacteria; phylum Bacillota; class Negativicutes; order Sporomusales; family Sporomusaceae; genus Sporomusa; species Sporomusa silvacetica. The sequence goes on along the minus strand of NZ_LSLK01000038.1, from coordinate 111,161 downwards.
CTGTTATAGCAGCAGATCCACTTATTTGGGTTGTTGCATCAGTGCCATAATTATATATTCCATACGCGTCCGCATACCAAGCTGTTGATTTTGCCTCTGCCGTTATCGTCGTTAGCGGATTACCAAGAATAAAATTACTATACCCTCTATTGGAAACCCCAGTTACATTAATATAATCAGCAACCGTTTTTGTAACCGAAATTTCACTGGTATTTAAGGTAACATTATCGCCTGAGACGCTATATCCTACTTCAGCAGCATAAGCAGGCTGTATTGTAATCATACTGCCCACACATAGCGCAAGTAGAATTCTCTTTTTTAAGATTTTTTTTTGCACTTCTTCAACTCCCCCGTTATCCATATCCCTTGTTGTTTATTTTTGAGTATACCTCAGCTATGTTGAGTCTGGATAGGACAATCACGCTGTCTTACTATGACAATCCTGCTGAATTATTTCACTTTAGAACCACAGCAGGCAGAAGAGGATATGAACTATTCCGTGTAGTTCGTAGCCTCTTCTGCCTGCTGTGGTCTTCTTGTTATTGAAGGAGATGTCTTTGGCTTTCACTTAATGAACCAACATTCGATATCACCGGCTGCCTTATTCTGAAATTCGTGAAGAAGTTTTTTAAGCAGTTGCCGGTTGTGCTCTGAGCTGCCATTATCACTGATTCGGATGATGGCATACGTATTTCCAGCCCGACCCCGGCTGCCTCCTCCCATTTCGGCCAATTCTTCGTCCTGCTTCAGGTAGCTTAAGAGATCGGCTTGGGACCCGATATTTTTCAGCGTAATCGGAGTCATGCTCACTTTATATTCGGTATGTTGTTCCGTCAGATTTTTAAAGTGCTCGATTCTTTCCTGCACTTTGCCGTCAGCCACTTTTGTGATCTTGCTATCCTTACCAATTTGCTGCTGATAGATTTTGCGATAATCGGACGGCTTCACCAGGAACCATTTTTGGAAAGTCCGGTTGAAATACTTTATGTCGGAGAAGCCGCACTGCCCAGAAATCGCTGTGAGGTGGTCATCTGTCTCCAGCAGCAGACGCTCCGCCTTATACACCCTGATATACCCCAGGATATCCTGAAAACTGGCGGCACCTACCTCCTTAAACAGATGGGAGATGTAGGACTTGGAATAGAACTCCTTACAGGAGATGTCCTGCAGGAGGGTTTTGTTATGGTATTTTTCATAGATATATTGAATGATCATATAATATGTCTCAAGCTTGTCAGAACTGATGTCCTTGTGGCGGTTGTAATACCGCTCCAGGGAATAATCTTTGACCAATGCATGCATCAGTCTGTTCGTGATGTCCTCTGTCGTCTCTCCGGCATTTCCCCCTCCACGTATCATGCTGTCCGTCAGGTTGAGCAACATCTGGCGCAACTGATAACTCTGGCCTTTATATTTTGCCAGATCAAAAGACTCACAGGCAAAAAGCACATAATAAATGTGGGGAAAGCAGACATGGTAATGTTTGAGGCTGATGTGAAAGACCGCGACCATATTGTCTGCGTCGCCGTGCTGCCATATTTTGTGCGAGTCTTCCCTGTTGACGACCACGTAATCGCCTTCGCTTAGCGTAAAGTATTCAAAACTTACCTTAACCTTCACCTCGCCTTTGAGGATAAAGATGATCTCAATCGCGTCTTCATGGCAGTGCAGTGTGTATTCGTCAATGTTATAGACATTCATGCTTACCGGTGATTTACCATCAAAAGGAATGTTTTCCGTATACATCTTATACCTCGCAATCGGCGCTAACTGGATCGGCTGAACTTCTGTTACTCAACCTGCTGTTCTTAACCCCAAGACAGCCTCCAGGTATAGCATATAAAATATTCTGGTTAAAAAAATACTGTGCTGTTAGCAAAATCAGTTAGTATTAGTCTGATGTTGGATTATTCCAATGTAAGGTCAGGCGGCAGTTTTCTGAAGAAATTGGTGGTAAACGCTGTGTAGATAACCCCTAACCCAAGCCAAGTGAAGCCCAGCATTTTTGTCTGAGGCGCCAGATTGAAAAGAAAGTACAGACAAAGACCGGCACCAATGAGCGGAAAAAGCAGGTATTGGATACTATCGCTGGGGGAACGCCTCTTCCCTCGCAGATAAAAGTGAAAAATTACGGCGATATTGACCAAGGCAAAGCCGAATAAGGCACCGAAACTGATGAGCGACACTGCGTCCACGAGGCTATCGATAAAAGCGATGGCTGTCAGCGATATGGCGGATACGAGCAAAATGGCATAGACCGGCGTTTTAAACCGGGGATGAACATAGGCGAAACACTTTTTCGGCAGGACTCCGTCCCGCCCCATACCGAAGAGGATTCGCGCTACTGCGGCCTGCGCCGATATCGCGCAGGTCAGGCTGGCCAGGTTGCTGATCCAAAAATACAGTGACTGCATGTAATCGGCCTGGAGCTTCAGCGATACCTCCAAAAAGCCAGTGTTAGGATTGACAATCTCCTGCCAGCCTGAGGGCCAGGCGATTTGACAAAAATAGGATTCCAGGACGAAAAAGCCTCCGGCGAGCAGCGCAACAAGAAGCAATGCGCGACCCACGTTCTTTTCCGGCTGAATAGTTTCTTCTGCCAGCGTGGTCACTGCATCAAATCCAAGAAAAGCGATAGTCAGGATTCCCACCGACATGAGAAATGGGTCCATGTGAAATTCCGGCGCGTTGTAAACCGCTTCCCAGGAAAAGAAGGTTCCCGCCCCGCCGCCTTCTAAGATGAGCCTAGCCACTACGAACAGGAACAATAAGGAGAAGCCGGCCTGGAGAATGACCGTCCAGGTATTGACCGTAACCGACGGTTCAATACCCAGGATATTGATCAAGCCGACCACGGCCACGCTGATAAGTATCCAAGCCCATGCCGGCACAACAGGACAATATTGGTTCATGAACAGCCCTAAAAGCAGGATGCAGATCATTGGCAGCAGGAGATAATCCAGCAGCATAACCCAGCCGGTGATAAAACCGACATGGGGGTTGACGGAGCGCTGCACGTAGGTGTAGGCGGAACCGGCAACCGGAAAAACCGCCACCAGCTTGGCGTAGCTGAAAGCCGTAAACAGGATCACCACTGTGGCTACGATATATGACAAGGTCGTCATTCCATGGGTCATGCCAGTCATGATCCCAAACTGGGTAAAAACGCCAATAGGAGCCAGATAAGAAAGACCAAACCAAATAAGGTGCCGCACGTTGAGAACTCTTTTAAGCGATTGTTCATATCCTAGGGTATTTAGTGTGCTTTCCGTAACTTTGTCTGGCAAGTCCATCTCACAAACCTCCGTTCAAATTCAAAAAAGGTCATTGCCTATTGCTGCGTGCTATTTCTGCCCTCCAGTTTTGGGAGGTATACAGGGTTTTTCCCTTGCTGATGGTCTCAAGAATCTCTACAGAGTGAATCTCATTCGCTGCAATGGTTAAAATGTTTTTATCCAAAATCACCATATCAGCCCGTTTTCCAATTTCCAGAGATCCGGTGACTTCATCAAGCCCAAGTGCCCTCGCGCCGTTAATGGTACACATTTCAATCGCCTGGTAACGTGAAATTCGCTCGGCCGGGTTGTGCAGCCTTTGGCTGTCTGTTGCCCCAGGCGCATTCCGGGTAACGGCAATCTCGATCCCCCACAGCGGTGCAGGCTTTTCGCTGATTATCCCGTCGGTAGCCATACAAGTCAGGACGTTTTCAACAAAAAAACGGTTCGCCGGAAAACTGGTTTCGGCTCGCTCCGGGCCAAGGACAGGCACAAAAATTTCTTCATAATAAAAGGGTTCTTTATAATGCCAGTAAGAATTGACGGAGGCGACAACTTTCATTTTTGCCATACGTCTGATATCTTCAGGACAGACCAGCAGAAGGTGGGTTATGGTGTGTTTGAGATCTTTTTCGCCATATTTTTCCCTGGCTTCTTCCAGACCGTCAAGACATTCTTTTATAGCCCTGTCCCCCATGGCGTGGATATGTATAGGTATGTTCTCACGATGCAGCGTCACGATAAATTGTTTGAGATTCTCCCGAGAAACGTTGTTGTACAAGCCGCCTATATTTTCTGGATTGTCAGGTTCATCGGCGTACGGTTCCATTACATACATGCCTTTTTGGATGGCGTCGGCAAATATTTTGACGGAAAAGAACTTAAATTCTTCCACCCCGGAGTATTTTCGCTGTACTTCACGAAATTCCTGAACTGTCTTGTCCGACTCATTCACATCGCCGAACAGAGAAACTCGCCACAGCATTTGTTTTCGGCCAGTTTTCAGGGCCTCGTATAAGTAGTCGATATAGGTGTTATTGTTAAGCGGTGTAACCAGTATATCCTGCAGCAGTGTCACCCCATAAGAATTCATCTCCCTGATGAAGCCCTGCATTCCCACAATTGCCTGCCGCCTTTTCGTTTCGGCAGGCACCTGTGGCATATATATGTCTATATACCGCCAGATAGCCGCTTCCCTGAACACACCCCAGGGCTGTCCGCGGTATTCGGAAAAGTCTACCCCATGATACTCTCCGGTAAAATCCCCGGGAACCCTGGTAATGATATCACTGCCTTCGTTCGCGGTTATACCGCCGTCAACATCAAAGCCCTCCCCGCGGGCAAGCTCGATGGCAACACTGTTATACCAGGCACAGTGAAGATCATTGGAATATAACTTAACCGGTACGTTTTCCAGAAAGGTTCCTCGCAATGCCTCATCCAGGAGGAATCTGCTCGGACCAAGATGGCTGTTTGGTGAAATACCATAGGTATTGAGGTTGTACTCTTGGAAAACGGCCTGTTCCCAATTGCTGCCGGTCACGAATGTCGCTTGGGCATTGGCCTTGTCTGTAGCAAATGCCCGGATGATTTCCAGATATTCCGGTACCGTCTTCACATCGCCTAAATAGATGCCGGTGAACTTTGCCGCCGATTCTCCGGCATGGGTATGATTGTCGGAAAATCCCGGCAAGACAAGCCTTTCTGCCAAATCGGTCACCACGGTGTCCGCTGTGCAAAACGCTTCGGCTGCCGCATTATCGCCGACAAACAGTATGTTTCCGTCCTCTCCGACAGCGACAGCCTCCGCCACTGTCTGCCTGGAGTCAACTGTATAAATATAGCCGTTCCTAAACAACCTGGCCGCAGCCGCCACATTCTTCCCCGCCATTCCGCAGTATTTTTCGCAAACTGATGCCGTACGCAGCCAACATCCCATTTTCGAATAGCATTCATTATAACGCAACTTTTGCATTTAGAAAACCGCCAAGAACCCTTGAGTATGGAGGTATAATTATATCTCAAACGACTGCCTGGAAACACGCCCCCAATCCTTATCCTCAACTACTTCCTCCAGATAATTGCCTGCGGTTATTTTATCTATCACCTTTCGCCAAAAAGCTCTCGCTGAATCGGCACCACTAATCTGCCGAACCTGCCATCGCCCGGGATGCTGTGTAAACACGTAACTGGCTAATCTTTGCCCATACCCACTCATTCGCTTTCCAGGTATTATATAAAATTCCGATACATCTTTTACTTCACCCATGCAAACAACCATAAAACCAATTGGTTTTTTTTGATCATATAGTAAGTAACCAATATGCTCATGATCGATATCTGTCTGGATTTTGAACACTCCATCCTCGTCAGGCATTTCATGGGTAAGTTTTGAAAATTCTGCTTCATATGCCTGAGTAAGATTATAATAAGCTTTACTATTTTCTTTTGAAATAATATGAATCAACCATCATCATTCCCATCTATATAATTAAAATCACGGCAAGCTTTTTTGTTTCCAATTTACTTGGTAGCAAATCTACCTCTCGCAAGTTACATCATATCTACAGACTGACTGCTGCGGAAAGTCGGAGCCAGCTTACTCCAGCTTCGGCCCCCTTTGTCACTCCTCATTCTCTCATTTTGCCATTAATTAACGAACAAGTCCTCTAATCCTGTGCATCATTTATAAACTCTTTATTTCACATACAACCTAAAAAAACCTGCCAAATTCCTACAAATTCGGCGGGTTTTTTAGTGTTACTAATGATCCGGTTCTGCGTATCATACCTAACAGCGAAACTACATTTAAACAAGTAAGACCCGCCTATCAGGCTCCGTTGACTAATTATTTTTTTGAAAACACCTACTATGAACTCCTAACTACATGAAAAAGCAAAACCACAACCCCTGCATTTTCGCAAAGGTTGTGGCCATTTTCGCAGTTAGTAGTCCCCATCATTCAGTAAATGGATATTCGATAGACCTGGAGTAAACTACGCATGGTACAATGTTACCTGAATACTGTACATATAAGGGCCCCCATGACGGGTTACCATCATGCATTGTCTTCAAAATAGCCTGCATGCGTTTAAATATGGACGGGATGTCGGCGTCTTTGACAAGGGCGGCCATAACAGCGGCGGCAACCACATGGGTTGCATAAATATTTTGTTTATAATCTATAGGCAATGGATTATCCGTAATTAATAGAGAACGTAAGTAATTAGTAATGTTTTCATCCTGATCATACCAGTTTTGGATCTGCGCCAAATTATGATTTTCCAAACTTTGCAATGTTGTATGCATGATCGTGGACGCAACAATTTTGGTGGATTCCCGGGCGTCTTCGATATTTATTTTTTTCCCTGCAATGTTGATTTCTGAAAGATCTTTATTGGTTTCATCTTCAATAATTTTTGCCCAATTGTCTGCACCACTGAAATTAAGCAGTCCTACCGCTGAGGCAGCCAGGTAACCCCTGAGAATATCTGCGGGATGTAGGTCAGATTCGGGTCCATTGTTTCTGAGGACAGGCTTACCTATATACGCATAATTTAACCCACGAAAATATCCGATTAATCCGATCCCTGCCGCCGGACCCATATTGAGTATTCCTAAAATATCGGAAGCTGTTTCATCAATTCTGGCAGACCAATATTCGGGCAGTCCATGACCAATATTTTTTTCTTTCAGCGCAGAACGAACAGATTCTTGTAATTGAGCGGTTAATCCGGTGTCTGCATGTAAAATGTCATGTCCTCCGGTTTCATGCCCTAGTGTAGCCCAAGCGAGGAGCCCCCCTTTAGCATTAGCCGGCGGAAGGTTTACAATTGATGTTTGTATCTCAAAAGTTGTAGTGGCATCTATCGGCCACGTATACGGGCCAAAATTAGGATTGCCCCATTTTACAAGCGGTGGAATCACACATTTGTCCGGTGGCTTTACCCCGGTTCTGTTTTCAGAACTTAAAAATCCGTCATAAATATCGCTGACAACTTCCTGAAAGGCATCTGTAGCCCATTCGCAATATCCCTCGCCATTTTGTAGAATGGCATGAGCAATATCAATCATCATACCTGCCAAGCCAGTTTTCATGCGATCCATAAGAAGGATTTTATTAAATCCTTCTTCACCTAATTCATTCAGGCATTTAACATAAGGATTAAATACCGCCTCACGATAAAGAGGAGGAAGTTTTCGGTTAGCTTTTTCCAGCCGGTCCCTTAATTCTTTAAAATTTTCCGGATCTTCCGGCCCAGTATCAGAATCTAAAGCTGCATTTTTTACATCTTCAATACACTTTGACAAATTGCCAATATCCGCCAGCGTTGTTCCAAATTCCTCTGTAATCGAGTGTAATTTTGGCAATAACGGGTTTTTGTTCATGGTATCACACCTCTCCTAAAATGTAGAGTGAACTCGTTTCAGCATAGCTGAAACATTGGGGATTCAGGTGGAGAGCTACTCCACCTGAATTAACGCCGCCTATAGAGGCGAGAGTCTTGACTCATATCCAAGATAAAACTTTTTAGGGCTTACTCTTACCCATTAGAAATAGATTATTACATTACTTAAATGTAAATAAATGGAAATACCTTTATTATATATTAACACATTCTATAATTCATTTCCATTGTTTGAGTTAAGATAGTTCTATCACTTTAACATTAGAATGAAAAAAACTGTCCAAGTGATTACTAAAATCTGCAATGCAAAGATAACCGTCAGTCCCTCCCTTGCACCAAATAAAAAACGTCCCCACCCCCTTCATTACGCAAGGGTTGAGGACATTCTTCGCCATCACCAATGATACGCTTCTCCCCGGCTAATCATACACTTCCATTGCTACAGTTTTCCGGTGAGCCCTGTTATTGTTACATTGCCTGCAGCATCAACAATAACCTCCAAGGTTTGCCCCTGACTAGTAACAACATCCGGGTGCTGCTTCAGTTTTTCAGTAAGAAATACCAGTTGCTGATTGGCAGAACCTATGAGATAGTCTTGCGCAGGCAATTCCTGCTTATAGGGTCCGGCAATCAGCAAATCGGCCGCTGCCAGCAATCGCTGCCAGGCCGGGTCAGTTGCTGCTGTAAGTTCAGCAACTGTATAACCCGTAAAAATCACGATATTCAGGCCCTTGGCCGTCAGTTGCTCTGCTAGTTCTGCCAAAGCCTGTGCCTGAGCAAACGGCTCACCACCGGAGAAAGTAACACCCTCAATATCTTCGCTCGCCAGAATGCGCTCTACCAATTCCAGAACCGCAATCACCTGATTTTCCCGAAAAACCTGCATGTCCTGGTTAAAGCAACCAGGGCAATTGCGGGAGCAGCCCTGCACCCAGAGAACAGCCCGCCGGCCAGGACCATTACAGCGCGAGGCAGGCAAAAAGGCGGCCATATTAATCAGGCCGCCTTTAGAGCTTGCTTGCGCTTTCATCGCTGGTTATCCCGCACCTTGGCAGCATCAGCCGGCTGCTCATAATATTCAGGAGACATCTGCCGCACCTTGACTTCCCCGAGCGCTTCTTCTATGGGTTTGGTGATATCCAGACATTTGCCGCCTTTGGCTCCAGCCACCTTGATACTAACCTGCCCACTGGCGTCAATGGTGATTTCCAATTCTTCTTTATCCATGGCTTACCGTCCTTTCACCTTAGTCTTGGTCCTCAATCTCTAGCAGCACCTGCCCAGAACCTGTTTCTCCGGCAACCTCACCCGGATAGGAGGCAGACTGGGCGCGTCCTTCCTGAAGCCACTGCCTGAGGTACTGAATATTTTCCCGTTGGGAGACCGACAGTGGCACCTGGCGTTTTAAGGATATCACAATATCTTCGGTAGTAATCTCGCGCATATGATCGCTGAAGGCTAGGTACATGGCGTCGATAATAGCCTGTTCAATTTCTGCGCCAACATAGCCGTCCGATTCCTTCACCAGCCGTTTGAGATCAAAATCACGCGGACTGCGGTTGCGGCGTTTAAGATGGGTGGCAAAAATCTCGCGCCGTTCGGACATATGCGGCAAGTCTAAGAAGAATATTTCATCAAAGCGGCCTTTGCGCATAAGTTCTGGCGGCAGTGCAGCAATATTATTGGCAGTAGCGACAACAAAGCAAGGTGCTTTTTTATCCTGCATCCAGGTCAGCAAGGTGGCAAAAACCCGTTGGCTGGTACCGCCATCGCCGGCACCAAAAGCAAAGGCCTTTTCAATTTCGTCCACCCACAAAATGCAAGGAGCAATGGTCTCGGCAATATGCAGTGCCCGGCGGCAGCGGTCTTCAGACTCGCCAACATAGGAGCCAAACAAAGCGCCCACATCTAGCCGCAGGAGCGGCAGCTGCCACAAACCACTAATCATTTTGGCAGTTAAACTCTTGCCTGTACCAGGAATACCTACCATAGCAATGCCTTTAGGTGCAGGCAAACCATAGTCGCGAGCATCTTTAGTAAAGGCTTGTTCCCGCAAACCCAACCAGTCTTTCAAAACTCCCAGACCACCGACACTTTCCGAAGTTTCGGTAGTGCTCAAGAATTCGAGTGCTTCACTCTGACGCACTAACTGGGCTTTTTCCTCGGTAATCATGGTAATGCTGCGGTCATCTAAACAGCCGCAGGTAACAATGGCCTTGGAGAATACCCGGCGAGCCTGACCAGCTGTCATCCCCATGGCTGCTTGAACCACCTTTTCCCGACCGGTTTCCGTTAAATTCATTTTAACATTAGCCCCTTTTAGCAGACCCTCTAGCACACCGTCCAACTCCTCGCCGTTAGGGCGCCGGAGGTGGATAACCACGGCTTCATCCTGCAATTCATCCGGAATCTGCCCAGTAGGGGTGGTAATAACAATTGAGGTTCTTGTCTGCGTCAGGCGTTGTACAACACTTCTCAGCTTACGCCTGACCGGCGGATTAGACCAAAAGTCGTGAAAATCCTTGCAGACAAAAATATCCCCGTTATTATCCATACCGGTCTTTTCTATTAGATCCAGCGCTACCAGCGGGTCCCGGCACTTTAGATCAAGCGCCGTCTTGCCTGTTAGCACCACGAAGCCATCAGCCACATCCCAGGACAGACAGGTACGGTTTTTTTGCTCACAAACAGCTTTAACGTGCTCAATAGCTCGTTCTTCTTCCGGGGTTACGATAACAATTAGTGTAACCCGCGCTCTAATGTAAGTATCAAATTGCTCAGCAAAGTTGTCCATACGCTTACCTCCCTATACCCATCTGCGTACTACTAATCTGATTTCACCGTTGGCCTCCTGCTGTTGTTCCACCACATTAAAGCCCTGACAGCTAATCTTATCCATAACAGTGGTTAAGGCGTACTGTTGTTGCACCTTGGTAGTGAACTGCTGTTCATTAACACCCTGCACCCCAAACCAATCGGCTACAAAGCTATAGGTGCCGTCAGTTCCCAGCACAAAGCCAATATCATAACCCTGCTTCATCCGCACAGCAATATCGACTGGTGTCTCCTGGCCGCGATAGCCTTTTATACCCGTTTTCTCCTCCACATCATAACCTAACTCTTTCAAGCAAGCTATCAGCATCTCTTTATTCGTAATTTTGGTTGTCACCTGAGTAAAATGCGACATCCTTATTCCTCCCTTCACTACACAAGCTTAGCTGCTGCAATATGTTCAACGATAACATCCCCACTCACCAGCTCATAAGCTGTTACAACCAATTGACCTGCCCCATCAAGGCTGCCCCTTACAGTAATGACAGCTTGCCCCTTACTGGCCGATTTTCTGGTCCTGAGTAACAGCGGGCTGTCTTCATTCATACACTGTTCTTCCATACGGTATATCAATAATGCGAATTCTTGCTGTCCATCATAGCTGGCTTTGATCGTAAACTCAGCCACAAATCCGTCACTCGGATAAAACAGCCCCTGCGGCACCACTTCGCGGTATTGATAGCCATCTGCCGTCAAATAACGTAAGCCATAACTATGTCGCAGATAACCGCTGCCATCCACACCGGCAGTTAGCACCGCAGCACCGCAAGCAGTTGCCGCCAACGGCTGCTTATCATAGATGGGAATGCCGGCAAACAGCTCATACACCACAGCCAGCATATCGGTTTTTACAGCACTGCCAGTTACTACTATCCCGGCAAGACTAGTGGCCGTATACCCGAGCGGCCCCGCCTGCCGCAGTACCTGTCGGATCAGGGCAGCCAATTCTTGCGGTGGCTGAAAACCCAATTCTTCCTCATTAGCTAGCCAGCCAGAGCTATAGCTTAATACCCGGATATGGCGCTCATTACTGCCATCCCCGCTTTGGCTCGCGGCCAATACCATAGCTGCTTCCATAAATTCAGCACTTAACCTGACAACAATATATTTGTCTCCCGGCTTTACCTTCATACCGGCCCCCCAGGCAGCAGCCCACGGCTCTTCAACAAGCTCCAGACGGTTAAAACCAGCCTGCCTGACCGCCCCTGTAAGCCAACGCTGGTATCGCCGCCACGCTGGCGCCGAATTACAGGCCGCCAGCGGTACCGTAAAGGCAAGTACGGCCTCGCCGCTTAAACCAAGCGTTTGTCCGGCCCGACTGATAATAGCAGCTACATAGTCTTTGGCCATATCCTGATTGCTCAACCACCGACAGCCTACCAAACTGTATACTAGTTTACCTGTGACAACAGCAAACCGTAGATCCTGAAATACACCTTCTGTCTGACCGCTTTCAATAACCTCTTGCCCAACCAAACAGTCTTCAGCGACAGTGCCATAGGCAATACGTGACGGGGCGGCATACACACCCTTAGTACTTCCCGGCATAGGCCGCATTATGCCAGGGACATAAAGTGTCTCTGCCTGTCGGGACGCTTGCCGCCAATATGCAGCTACCGTATAGCTATTACCAAAATCTATAGCCAACTGTCCGGCCATTGCCACCACCTCATAGCTTATAACATGATATCATAGCGGAATTTAGCCGTAAGCAGGCTGTGTAAAAAAGAACTGGCCTGCCTGGCTGGCGTTTCAAGCTCGGGCGAAGTTAGCATGGCCGCCATATAATGCCAGTCGCCATGTGTAGCCAATGCCAATGGTTTCTTCATCCGCAATTGCCTTATTGTCACCGTACCTTGCGCCGATTTCAGAATTATGAACGCGCCACTTTGGCTAACTGCTAATAGCTTACCTTGCTCTTTGATACTCCATAATTGCTTGCCATTGTCTGTTTGCCACACCTTTATTGTTCCGTCCATCCCGTTACTGACCAGCAGCCGGCCATCACCGCTATACAGCAGGCCTTGAACCGGTCCGGTATGGGCGGCCCATAGCTTATTTCCACCTGATCCGCCCGCTAACGTATAGATGCGAATCCGACCATCCCGTCCGCCGCCAGCCACAGCACGTTTTTCCAGCGCAACCGAGGCTGCAGAAAACAAACTGCCTGGATACTGCGCCTTAGTGGTCATGTAAGAGCCATCCCACCACCAAGCCCTTGCCGGTAATACTCCCCCCGGGCAAGCTAACGCCAGCATTTCACCACCCTGGCCTGCTGCCAGCGCCATCACAAACCCTGGCTGGCCCTTAATACTGTCAACCCATTTAACAGCAGGCAGCTGCCAAATATGAACCAGAGCATCCCTCCCGGCTGTCACCAAATACCGTCCATCCGGAGTAAAGGCTACAGCTGTGATGCCCTCATCATGAAGGTTAACTGTCCGCCACAATTTGCCACTGGTTATCTGCCATAACCGCACCCGGCCATCAGCGCAGCCACCGGCCACAATCCGTCCGTTAGGATGAAAAGCAGCACATTCCACATTGACCTCCGCTTGGTTTGCCTCCAGGACAGCCAACAGCCGCCCGTCTGGCACAAACATATTTCGGCCTGTTTGCGGGCAGCATGCTAAGCTGCTCTCCCAGTCGGTATATTCCCAGGATTTTGGGTTCCAGGTCGTATTGCCCAGTGCCAATACAAACTCAGCTGCCCAGTTGGCCGGCGCACATAAAGCTAACCGGTATAACTCTGACCACCGTTCCTGGCTTGTAAGCATATCCAACATTGCGGCCCAGTCCTCGTCCGTAATTTCCTCATATTCCTCCTGCTGGCCACCTTCCAATAGTAAACCTACTAGCAGTAAGCTGTGACCGCTTTGGCGAGCCGCAGTTAAAAATTGCTGTCTTTGTTCTGGCACTGCCTGACTGTAGCCTTTTTTTAGTAACGGTCTTGTTTCCTGCCAATCTAATGCAAAATACTTATCCCACTGCCCAGTAATGCAATAATACAGCGCTGCTTTACTGTCAATCGTAGGCGAATATCGGGCAATGACAGCCCAATTCGTAAGTTGTTCCTCACCTGTGGCGAGTACGGTTTCACATAGTGCATCAATCGCCTGCCTGTTAGTCAAGGTCAACAGCAAGCGCCGGGCGCGCCCGGCAATACTCCGATCAGCGTCATCCACCACCTGCAAGAGCTCTGGAATAAGCGCCGGTCCCTCATTCAGCATCACCCGATCTGCCCCGGTTTTAAGCACAGTCAACAGCCTCAGCCCTAGCGGCTGGGAGGCCAGGTAACCGGACGCAACCAGAATGTGTTCAAGTTCCGGGCGGCGAGTATTTGCCCATAGCTGGCATAGCGCATCAATAGCCCCGCCATCGGTTAAGCAGCGTAAAGCCTGCCGCGCATTGTCCACAACAACTGGTTCCTCGCTATCAAGAAAGCCTACAAGCGGTACTATAGCCTCAGGTCCCATCCCAGCCGGAATATCTGGCTGACCGGCACGTAGTGCTGCCAGCACCTTTTGCCGCACCGCTTCCTCGGCCGCCACTTGTGCTGCCGCAGCGTCAGCATCAGCCTCATTCTCAATAGTACCCTCAGCTTCAAGCTGGAGCCTGGCCATGATGGTCCCAACTATTTCACGGATATTCTGGCGCTCACCGATAGCCAGCTGCTCTTTTATTAAAGCCTCGCTCAACTGCCGTACTTTAGCCATATAGTCAGCTGGATAAATCCAGTCCAGCTGCCGCAAGAAGTCTTTATCCTCATCACCAAGCCCCATATTTTCACCACCTGTTTACACTAAACCCTTTAATATTCCAAATTCTTGGCATTGACCCGTTTACGGAATATCCAATAGACCCAGCCCTGATACACCAATACTAGCGGCACAAGTGCCAGCGCTGCCATTGTCATAATCGACAAGGTATAGGGCGAAGAAGCGGCATTAGTAATCGTCAGACTCCAGGCCGGATTGATACTTGACACCATCAGCCGGGGGAACAACCCCCAGAAAAAGGCGATGGTTGTAAGCGCCACCGTCAGGCTGCTTAAAATAAAGCCAAGCCCATATCGCCTACCATATACACCGCCATAGGATCCGACAAACAAGGCAACGGCTCCCAAAAGAGCAATCCCCGCGCCAGTATTAGCAAATAAATCGGTATGTGTATAGGTCAGTCCAACAAGCACCAGGCAAGATACTGCCGTCAAAACTCCCACTTTTACCGCAGCACTACGGGCACGCTCCATGAGTTCCCCTTCGGTCTTAAGCGTCAGATACAGCGCCCCGTGGAAAGTAAACACCAGCAAGAAGGCAATGCCCCCAACGAGTGTATACGGACTAAGTAAATCAAAGAAGGTTCCAACATACTGCATCTTAGCATTAATGGGCACCCCTTGAATTAAGTTGGTCACAGCCACACCCCAGAGCACTGCCGGGATAGCACTGCCAACAAAGATCAGCCAATCCCAGGTGCTGCGCCAAGCTGGATTTTCATCTTTACTCCGAAATTCAAAGGCTACGCCGCGAACAATCAGCGCCATCAGCATCAAAAACAATGCCAGATAAAAACCGCTGAACAAAGTAGCATATAAATGCGGGAAAGCCGCAAACATCGCACCACCGGCGGTAATCATCCAGACTTCATTGCCATCCCATACCGGACCAATGGTATTGATAACCACCCGTCGTTCAGTGTCATTTTTCCCCAGGAAGGGAAGCAAAATTCCTACACCATAGTCAAATCCCTCAAGAAAAAAGAAGCCAATAAAGAGAACTGTCAATAAAACAAACCACAATATACTTAACTCCATAATGACGCCCCCTTTGCTACCGGTTGATTGGTTTTAGCCGGAGTATCTACAGGACCCTGCCGGACAAACTTCTGTACAAGATACACCGCTGCTATTGCCAGCAAAGCATATATCAAGGTAAAGCCAATCAGCGAAATCCAGATACTGATAGCCCCCACTGAAGGTGATACAGCCTCGCCTACCTTCTGCAGACCAAATACAATCCAGGGCTGCCTGCCACCCTCAGTGACAAACCAGCCAGTCGAATTGGCGATATATGGTAATGGTAAACTCCACAATACTGCTTTGAGTATATAAGGTTTTGCTTCCAGTTGGCCGCGCCACCAGAGGAATCCTGCGACCAGTACAACAACCATCATGGCACTGCCGGCAGCCACCATAATTCGGAAACTCCAGAATACCGGCGTTACTGCAGGAACATAATTGCCCGGCCCATATTGGGCAATATACTCTTTTTCAATATCTTTAATCCCTTTAACCGGTGTATTGGGATTATTGTAAGCCAATATAGATAGCATTGCCGGGATTTTCAATTCCACCGGATTGGTCTTATTCTGCTCGTCAATAATAGCTGCAACCGCGAAGGGCGCAGGACTAGCCGTCTCCCACAGTGCTTCGGCTGCTGCCAATTTCATCGGCTGCGTTTTGGCAATGAACTGTGTTTGGGTATGACCACTGCCCATCAAGAGAAATAAGCTTACTACCGTCCAGATTAGTCCCAGCTTGAACGAAGCCCGAAAAAAATCAAGATGTGTTTTCCGGATAAGGTGAAAGGCACTAATGGATAATACAAAGAAACCAGCTGTCACCAGACCTGATAATACAGTGTGCGGAAACTGATTGAACACATAAGGATTAGTAATAAGTGCAACAAAGTCGGTCATTTCGGCCCGGCCATTATTAATGACATAGCCCACAGGCGACTGCATAAAAGAGTTAGCTGTCAAAATCCAGAAAGCCGACAAATTTGTAGCCAACGCTACAACCCACATACTGGCAACATGCAGCCTCTTAGATAGGCGATCCCAGCCAAAAATCCAGAGACCCAGAAAGACCGACTCCAGATAAAAAGCCGTGAGTGCCTCTAAGGCCAGCGGTGCACCAAAAATGTCCCCCATAAACCGGGCATACTCTGACCAGTTCATTCCAAAATGGAATTCTTGGACAATACCTGTGACCACACCCATAGCAAAGTTGATAAGGAATAGTTTCCCCCAGAATTTAGTCTGTTGTTTGTACATCTCATTACCAGTGCGGACATAGGTAGTTTCCAGAATGGCTACAATAAGCGACAACCCTAATGTCAGTGGTACAAAAAGGAAATGATAGATTGTCGTTATCCCGAATTGCCACCGGGATAATAGTAATTCTTCCATGCTCTTACCCCCTACTAGAATTATTTGTTTTAGCAGCCAATGCTGCAAAGGTAACCTTGGCTAAATCGGCTGCCAACCGATCTTGTGTAGCGGCCAGCGCCTGATGTACCGGACATTCCTCACCACAATGGCGATTGCATGCGCTGCGGTCAGCCAAGCAGCGATGAATACCAAGCGAGCCTTCCATGGCGACAATTACATCATAGAGTGTGATTTCTTCAGCCCGCTTTGCCAGGGCAAACCCGCCCACAGCACCACGGTATGATTTTACCAATCCACCCGCGGCCAGCATCCGCATAATTTTTTGTAAAAACCGGCGCGGAATGGTTTGACTTTCAGCAATAGTTATCCCGCTTGCCACCTCCCCAAACGGCAGCCCAGACAAATATAATACTACTCGAAAAGCATAATCTGTAGCCTGATTAAGCTGCACAATGTCACCACCCTCTAGTGCGATAATGAATGTATACTGAACCAGTATAGTATTAATTTCATTTTACTGCTTCCGACTAAATATTGTCAACATTTATTTATTAGAAAATCGTATTAATGGAAAATAATTAGTTAAACTATTTGCGAGGCTTTTATTATACCAATTATTACAAGTCTTACCTCTTTACCTGCAGGTAATGTGTTTGGGGAAAAAAATAACCGCAACGTTTGCGGTTATCTGATCATGTCATAGCTAGCATTAAACTTTATATTCTTTAGCCCTACATATTTCCAAAAATACATCTACAATCTCTGGATCAAATTGTGTCCCCTTATTTCGCTCTAATTCCTCCATGGCTACCGCTTGTGACATTCCCTTCCGGTAGGGTCTATCGGAAATCATGGCCTGAAAGCTATCTGCCACCGCAATAATTCTTGACCCAAAGGAAACATCCTGACCAGCCAGACCAGATGGATACCCTCGCCCGTCATAGCGTTCATGATGATGTTTTACTATCTGCTGAATCTGCTTTAGAGAAGGGATACCCTCCAGAATTTTCGCGCCAATAACAGGATGCTGCTTGATAATATCAAATTCAGCATCAGTGAGCTTACCTGTTTTATTGAGAACAGTATCTGTAATGCCAATTTTACCAATATCATGTAACAGTGCCGCAAAATTTATCGCGAATTTCTCTTCAGCATCCATATTCAATTTATCCATAATATCTGTTACCATCATGGCAACTTCTGTTGAATGCCCATGTGTGTATTGATCTCTTACCTCTAAGGTATTAACCAATGTCATTATTATTGAAATAAGTATTTGCTCTTTCTCTACGGTAAACTTCTGAATCAATTTGTTAACCCGGGAGGCGAGTAGATTGACCTCATCCTTCTCCTTGTAAAATTGAGTGGTATGGCGTTCATCCTCGAGGATAATATCAACAGCCCGCTTTACTCTGTTTAGGCGGCCAATTATGCTTTTGGCCAATATCAGACTAATAACCAGCATGATACCCATACTCACTAACGAGTACAGCAGTATCTGCTTTTTCCTCTGGCCAATTCCGGCCTCAATACTGCCCACATCGTAATCTATCCCAATAATGGCAACCGTTTCTCCGCGAGAGTTTTTTACTGGCGCATATCCGGAAAGCGTCATGCCCCATTTATCGGTGGTAAAATCGCGGTCTACCGCTGGTCGTTCAAAACCGCTAACCATATCTGGTGCAACTTCAACATCATATATCTCACCAAATTCAGCCGGGTCCGGGTCAGCATCTACCAAAAAAACCAGTTCCTCATTTGTCGCACCTTTGCGCATAATATAGATATCTTTTATATTCTGATTGGCTTCTATAAGCTGCGCAAAGAATTGTTTGATAGCAATATACTTTTTATTTTGCTGCTGCTCAGGCTCACGCAAATCATCCACAAAATCCCCGTCAATAGAAACTGCGCTAATTGCTGCGATAGACTTTAGTTCATCTTTGACCATTTCAATATGACTGTCTTCTATATTTTTTTCTAACTGATAGGTCAAAGCCAAAACAGTAACCGTAAACACCAGAAACAAAATAATAACCAACTTGGAATAAAGTGATGCATGTGCCAAAGGGTTCCAGTTGCTATTACCAAATCTATAGTAATTTATTTTTCGTTTGAGAATACCCCTCATGCTCTTTACCCCTTTACTATGCGAGCAGCTAGCTAGAACTGTTCGTAAATTGGACTTCGGTTATCCTTTGTTTACGCAAAGATCATGCCAAAAAAACAGATAATCCTTGTTAGTTATCTAAGAAGCCTCTTAAAGCAGCAACCAATCTATTTAAATAAATAAAACAAGGTCTCGCTGGCATCGATACCTTGCCAGCAAACTTACCCTTATTAATACCAAAAATTGCATATCCACCGGAGTTGCTATGCAATTAATTGGTGGGTATGTAAAAAATGATCACCTTTACTCTTCTTTTTTTCCAGAATTTCGATTGCGCATTTGTTCCAGGCGATAACACAATGCCCGAAGTGACATATCCAGATATTTGGCGGTTGCCGTCTGATTACCCTTATGTGCATCAAGAACTGCCTGAATAATGAGGTCATTATATTCCTTTATTGACAGCCCTCCGTCGGGCAAAGGCAATATCACTTGTTTTTCTGTGGTGCCACCTGCAAATTTCTCACCTTGGGAAGATACCACACAGTCTTGAACCACTTTTCCCAGGTGACAGGGTTGCAGCTCAGTATCGTCATACATAAAGACCACCCACTCCATAGCATTGCGCAATTCCCGCACATTGCCGGGCCAATCACATTGTTCCAGGAGCTCCCCTGCCTGAGAACTAATGCCGGCAAAGCGTTTTCTTTTGGCTTGAGCAAACTCCCGTAAGAACATTTCTGCGAGCGGTACAATTTCCTCACGCCGTTCTCTAAGGGGTGGAATAACAATGTGCCCGATTTTCAAGCGATAATAAAGATCGCGCCGGAACGACCCCTCTTCCATTCTTTTTTCAAGATCAACATTAGTAGCGCAGATAATGCGGACATCTGCCTTGATTTTTTTCAAACCGCCGACACGATAATACTCCTTGGTTTCAAGAACTCTGAGCAGTTTGGCCTGCATCTCTGGCAACATCTCGGCTACCTCATCCAAAAATATCGTCCCGCCTGCCGCGGCATCCAGCTTGCCTTTTTGCCCACGGCTTGAACTACCACTAAAGGAACCGCCCTCGTAACCGAAGAGTTCGGTTTCAAACAAATTATGTGGAATGGCAGCACAATTAAGCTCAATAAGCGGCCCGGACGGCGATTTTAGGTTAGAACCATAATGAATGATGCGAGCGGCTACTTCTTTACCTGTACCTGTTTCTCCCTGAATCAACACAGTCAGTGTCCTATCTGTGTGAAAACGTTGTGCAAGATCAGTCACCTGCTGCATACTTACAGAAAAAACACCCACATTGCCGATAACCGTCTCGGCGACCATCTTGCGCATGCGGGTTAACTCTTGCTCCGTATTCTTAGTCGCTGATTGGAGCTGAGCGTCAAAATTCTCGGTCAGCGCTTTGTTCTCCCTTAACAATGCCTGATGTTCTGACACACGCTGCACAATAGCCGCTAACTCCTGGGCGTCAACAGGCTTTAGTAAATAATCATAGGCCCCGGCTCGCAGAGCAGCCACTGCTGTTTTCATATCTCCATAGCCGGTAAATAGTACAACATCTGTCCGCCAGCTGTCTGGCTGTTCAGTAATAACCTGGGCCAGTTCAATTCCGGACATGCCTGGCATCTGAATATCAGATAATACCAGAGGATAATCAGCCAATTTCCACTTAGCCAGCGCCTCCGCAGCGTCCTCGCACTCCATTACCAGATGCTCCTGTTCGCGCAAAAACCAGGCCACTGCCGCCCGACTATGTTGATCATCATCTACCAATAATATTTCCATAGCTTAACCCCCTAATCGGCCTCTTCCCTAACAGCAGGAAAGGTAATCAAAAATGCGGCTCCTTCATTCTCACCCGAAACAATGCTAATTGTTCCCTTGCAGGAGGTAACAATAGAATGTACTATCGATAATCCCAACCCAAGATTATCACTGCCAGGTTTAGTAGAATAAAACGGCTCAAACACTTTGGTTTTGTGATCAGCCTGTATGCCGGGGCCATTATCAGAAACTTTAATACACACAGTATTCTTGTCTGACCATGTCCGGATAGTAAGCTGTTTATCCTGGCATTCTGCCGACTCCATTGCTTGCATGGCGTTAGCTGCCAAATTAACTGCAATTTCTTCCAGCGCGGTAGGCATAGCATAGATAAGTGGCAATTGTTCAGCCAACTCCTTGTGCACCCTAATTCCGTGCGCCGTTAATTGACTGCCAATGATTTTAAGTGATTGCTCTATGGCCTCATTAACATGGCAATAAGTTACTTGGCTTTCATCCCGCCGGATAAAGCTCCGCATGTGCGTAATTATGTTATTTATGCGATCTGCTTGATTGGAAATCTCAGCTATATTCCGCATAATATCTTCTACCGGCCGCTCTTTGCCATTATGGTACGCATAAACCATTCCACTAGCGATCATTTTAATCGAGTTAAGCGGCTGATTAATTTCATGGGACAGACCAGCCGCCATGGTTCCTAGTGAAGACAATTTTTCGGCCTGGGCTCTTACCTCGTCGGCCTTAGCCATGGCCGCTACCGCCATTTTTTGTTCCGTAATATCTTCTTTTATCGCAATGAAGTTTACTATTTTCCCGCAATTATTCCGAACAGGTGTAATGGTCATAACCTCTTGATATAAACTGCCATCTTTCCGGTAGTGGGCGAACTCACCCCGCCATGCCTCAGCCGAAGAATTTAGCTGTTGCCAAAAGCGCTGACAAAACCCCTCATCCTGATAGCCTGACAATAACATAAGGTTTTGCCCAAGAGACTCGTTCTCTGTATAACCAGTCAACACAGCAAAGGCCGGATTAATCCATTCCACATTACCATCCTTGCCAGTAATAACGATGGCATTGGCGGCTGCCTCCAGTCCGACCGTCAATATCCTGCGGCGTTGACGGTCTCTGGCGGCGTTAAT
Organism: Sporomusa silvacetica DSM 10669; assembly: GCF_002257705.1. Taxonomy (GTDB): domain Bacteria; phylum Bacillota; class Negativicutes; order Sporomusales; family Sporomusaceae; genus Sporomusa; species Sporomusa silvacetica. The sequence continues at coordinate 89,428 of NZ_LSLK01000038.1, read as the reverse complement.
GGCAATAGATAGCTGATCAGAAAAGCTCTGCAACCGGGTCACAATCCGTTCATCCCAATAATATGGTCTCGTACTTATGAGGTAGAATGCCCCTGTCGAACCGCCTGACAGCTTGAGTGGCAACGCAATCTCGGACTGAATTACAGCCTTGTCCAGCCGCAATTCAGCTAGGTGCTTTTCTTGCCAGCACGATAATTTATCTTTACACTGAATTACTTGGATTGCGCCAGCCCGAATGGCTAATCCACTCAGCCTGCCTGTGGCAGTACAGTCTAGTCTGCTGCTCCCGGCTACTACCGCTAGCTTCCCTGCTGCAGCGCTTATCTTGATGGTGTCGTCAGCCCCTTTTAAAATAACCCGCGCAAGGGATACTTCAAAAACAGCGGCCAACTCCTCACAGACATAATTGAGAATTTCCTCAATGCTGGCCTCTTCCAACACTTTGTCCGCAGTTTGCATCAATATCCGTTCACAGGCTTCATCCTGCTTTTTCTCGGTAATATTGCGAATGATAATTGCTATTTCATCCATCGGGCTCACTACCAAACGGGCTTCAAAATCTTTCTTGATACCATCAATTGTCAATTGATACTCTACTGTTACCAATTCACCTGCAACCATGCTTTTGCTTAGCTCTACGAACTTGTCGTATACATCAGCCAATAAAATCTGAGCTGGTAAAGCTTCCGCTAGGTTTTTATTCAATAGCTCACTACGCGGCAAATACAAATCTGCTGGGTTCTTGGCTTCAACATCTAGAATAATTCCTTCCCGGCTAACCCTGAGCAGTATATCGGGGACAGCGGATAGCAGTGCAGCCAGCCGGCGTTCGCTTATAAGCAAAGCCCGCTCGGTCTCTTCATGTTCCAAAATTTCCAATTCCAGCTGTTGGTTTTTTAGCTGAAATTCGTTGGTTTTTGCAGTAATTGCCTGTGTAAGCCACTCTTGCCTGCGGAACATCCTATTGAGAAAAATTAGCAAGAGGATAAGTGTGCTACTGCCTACGCCCCAGATAAGTCTGCGCATATAGAGACTAGGCTGCGGCAAAGTTTTCCAGCCAACCTTTACCAGCCAATGTGTATCCGCAACCAGCAAGGTAAATTCCCGGACAGATGACTGCGGCGCTAACTGATTAAGGCTATATATCGCTTCTCCTTCTTCCGCACGTATCTCAACATAATATTTTCCGTCATTATTCGTAAGCAATGAGTCGACCTTAGCTATAGCATCCTGCAAAAACTTGTCTACCGCAAAACTAACCCAGACCATGCCACGAAAGTGATCTTCTGTAAACAACGGCGCTCTCAGCGCAAAAACATCGTTTTGTATTTGCATTGGTGCTTTATTTACCGTTATTCTCTTGTGCTCAGCCTTATGCGTAACTGTGGTAAAATGGGAATATTTGTCTGCATCGGACAAGCTTATGCCAAGCTGGGGCACCCCTAAATTCGCAGGATACAAATAGCGCACGGTATAAGCATTGTCAGCATATGCCATAGCTGTTACCGCAGGATAATAATTTAGCAAAGAAACAGCAAACTGTTCAAAAGCCTCCTTCTCCGGAAGAGCTTCTCTCATTTGCAGAAATATTTTTACATCTTCTACCACATGCAAACCCTGGTCTACTTCAGCTTGCAGTGACTGCTCCAACCGTTCGGTAAATCTATTTAAAACCCAGGCATAGCGTTCCGTTTCCTGCTGGCAATAAATCTTATCAACACTAATTATGCAAAACAACCCGACACACAAAACAATCGCAAAAGTCCAGCGTTTTACCACTATTTGGCACCAGCCTCACACCTACAGTTTATCACATGCTATTTTTCATCTATTTTCGATAATCTTTGCAAAATCCCTGTATGCTGCGATAAAAACTCAACATAAAATCGTGCACTACTATCTTGACATATACCTGATAAAACACAATTATCGCATCTGCAAATAAAATAAGCGGGCACGCCCGCCTATTTTATTTATTTACTCCCATACTGCTTATCTCGATCTCCTTTAACGCCTGAAAAAAGTCGTCTCCCAACGGCTTTTTTAATAAAATATAGGGCTGACCTTCAGTCTCAACCTTGATATTGATGCATCCAGATATAATAATGGCCTTAAGCGCAGGATTCTTGATTCGCATTTTTTGCAGCACTTCAAAGCCATTTAAGCTAGGCATCTGGTAATCAATTACCGCGACGTCATGACGTTCAGGTAAATATTTCTCAATGGCTTCCAGCGGCGATAAACAATCATCACAGGCATAACCCATCATCTCAATCGCAAATTTCATGCCTAACAAAGAGCCAGCATCATCATCAACCAGCAATATATTCATGAATTATTCACGCTCTCCATTTCCATATATTCCGCATTAAAGAAGTTTGCAGGCCCAGGTGAGTGTATTGACAATGCACCACCTGCTGCAAAAAGCTTTAACACGTTGTATATAACGATACTGCTCAATTATGATGCAATAATCATGCCAAGCAAAATTAACCTTAAAAAACACGTATTGCCCGAAAATACACTATTTTCAGGCAATACGTGTTTACAAAAATTGCATACCTATGCAATTTTTGTTGGTTTTATTTGCATATCGGCCATGCTGTTACCTTACGCACGACCGCCAAGCCTTGTCCAGTTGAGCAGGCGAGCTGCGGCCTCAGCTGTGAGCAGCCCATGCTCCACCCGCCAGTTCCAGTTACAGCCTACCGTACCAGGGGTATTCATCCGTGCGTATGTGCCCAAGCCAAGCACATCCTGCAGCGGCAAAATAACTGTATCAGCCTGACTCTGATAGGTTAGGCGAATAAGCTGCTGACACACACCGGTGTCACTTTTATCGCTGTCTACCTGCAGCCTGGCAAGATGGTCCAGGATAATACGCTGCAACTCAGGCTCTGTACTAATCAGTTTTTGATACCAGCCTAAGAGAGTATCATTATCATGGGTACCCGTATAAGCGACGGTATTAAAGCCGGTATTGTGGGGAAACTCCGGTGCTGAATGGCCATCACCAAAGCTAAACTGCAGCACCTTCATGCCTGGATAGTTAAATTTATGTTTTAGTCGATTAACAGCAGACGTAATACTACCCAAATCCTCTGCCACTAATGGTAGTTTCCCCAGATACCGTTCCAGTATGGCAAAAAATGCAGAACCTGGCCCGGGTACCCAGCGGCCCGTCACAGCCGTAGGCTCACCAGCGGGAATTTCCCAGTAAGCTTCAAAGCCCCGAAAGTGGTCAATACGAATACTGTCAACAAGTGTAAGCAGCCATGCTAGGCGCCGCCGCCACCAGCGGTAGTCATCTTTAGCCTGCTGTCCCCAGTCGTAGAGCGGATTGCCCCATAATTGTCCATCAGCACTGAAGTAATCAGGCGGTACACCGGCTACCTTCGCCGGATTGCCCATCCCATCCAATTGAAACAACTCCGGATTGACCCAAACATCGGCACTATCATGCGCCACAAATAGCGGCATATCGCCCAACAGCCGGATTCCCTGGCGACCAGCATAGATTCTCACCTCTTGCCATTGCTGCCAAAAGGCAAATTGCAAAAAGCGCTGATAGGCTATTTCCTCTGCCAGCTCCTGCCTGTAATAGTCCAAAGCCGCTTCTTCCCGCTGCCTGATACCACTGTCCCATTGGTTCCAGGGCAAGCTTTTGAACCGCTCTTTGAGGGCAGCAAACAGCGTATAATCCGGCAGCCAGTCACCGGCCGACCGGATAAAGCTTTGATAGGCCGTCGTCGCATCCTGCTGTCTAAAACGTTCAAAAGCCAAATGAAAAACTGCTTCTTTGCAGCGTTTAACCTGGGGAAAATCAATACTGGCAGAATCTTTCTTGCTAACGTCTATTAGCATCAGTTCTTGTTCGTTCAGCCAGCCAGCTGTCACCAGTTTTTCCGGCGAAATCAGCCATTGATTGCCCGCAAATGCCGACAAACACTGATAGGGAGATTCACCAAAGCCTATCGGATTTAATGGTAAAATTTGCCATATACATTGTTTTGCGTTTGCTAAGAAATCTATAAACTCGTAAGCCGTCGGACCTAAATCCCCAATGCCAAACGGTGAAGGCAAGGAAGTTGGATGTAGCAATACACCACTTGCCCGCTGCCGCTCGACTAGCCGGCCAGGATGGGCGATTAGCAATCTGCCGCTCAACGGCGGCAACACCAACTCCAACTCATTGCTATCTGGCAATGGTATTTTTTCATCAGTCAGCACATCAATAATATAATCCTGGTCGGCAAACCACGCCATGGTGTTAAGCCGGACACTGGCTGACTGGTGTCGGCTGCGGTTAAACACAACAACTGCCGTATTATCTGCTGCCAACGCGCCAAAAACATCCCGCCCGCCCCGGATGCGGCGCACATAGCCAAGCACATGACGCTCAGTTAGTAGCGGCAGCCATTCACCTGTCCGCAATACCATGTATTGATGGCGAAGTCCTATTACCTGCTTATACCAGGATACTAGGTCTGCCTGCTCCTGTCCCCAGGGATAAGTACGACGATTTAACGGATCGCTATACCCCTCAAGGCCAGCCTCATCCCCATAATAGACGCAGGGCGCTCCCGGAAAGGTCATTTGCCACAATACGACAAGTTTGAGTCTGGCAATCCCCAGCTGTCGCTCTGCCGGCGAAAGCTTATGTTTAAAGGCGCCAAGCTTACTCTGGCTGCCCTCAAGCGGCGCCTCGGCCAGCAGTGTCAGGATGCGCGGCACATCATGACTGCCGATAATATTCATCGTGGCATAAAAATTTTCTTTCGGGTAATTTTCATACAAGCTAAACAGCTCACGCTGCACAACCTGGCCCTCTTTCTTCCCTAGCATAAAATCCAGCACAAGCTGGCGGAAGGGATAATTCATCACACTGTCTAGTTCAGTGCCATTAAAGTACTGCCGTAGCTGACCGTAGGCCACCTTGCGGGAAGCATCCTCCCATACCTCGCCAATTAGTACGGCCTCCGGGTCGGTTTGCTTAAGTGTTTTATAGAATTTTTTCAAAAAGCCTTCTGGCAGCTCATCGGCTACATCCAGTCGCCAGCCCTTTACCCCCATCGTAAGCCACTGTTTAAGCACACTATCAGTAGCCCCAATTATAAACTGTTGGTAGGATTCATCTTCTTCGTTAACATTGGGCAGGTTATCTACGCCCCACCAAGACTCATATTTCCCTGGGTATTCATTGAATTTGTACCAGGAGTAATACGGGGACTCTGGGGACTGGTATGCGCCAACTGCACCATAAGTTCCTTCCTTGTTAAAGTAGATACTGTCACTGCCAGTGTGACTGAATACGCCGTCTAAAATAATAGCAATGCCCTGCTCTCTGGCTTTAGCACACAATTGGGTAAATAAGTCATTATCACCAAACATGGGATCAATGCTGCGATAGTCAGCTGTATCATATTTATGGTTCGAAGGTGCCGCAAATACCGGATTAAAATAAATGGCTGTTACGCCTAATTCGGCCAGATACGGCAGCTTGGAGATAACCCCGGCCAGATTGCCGCCAAAAAAATCATAGGCCAGGATAGCACCAGTATCTATATCGCGGGTATATACAGGTGTATCTTGCCAGTTGGCATGAATAAGACTACCCGGACGAGGGTTTGAAATTTTACCCAGCCCATTATAGAATCTGTCAACAAAAATCTGATAGACGATCGCATGTTTAAACCAGTCAGGCGTAACTGTTCCCGGAAGGTAGGTGCTGATCTGGTAGGATGGCGGCGGACTAGCGGCAAGGTACCCCACACCGCCTGTTTCCTCGCCATTATTGCCATAATAAAAGATCTGTCCACCCTGCCTGACAATAAAGTAATACCAAAGAACACCTGGTACAGCTGGAGCAGAAAAAACAGCCTCATATAAGCACCGATCCTGCTGTTTTTCACTAACCCGCATATCAATGATGGTTTCACCAAGACCGTCCTGCCACAGTCGCAGCTGCACAGCGTCTACCAGTATAAATGCAGGATGCTGTGGCGCAGCAATAAGCATTCTAAGCGTGATCTCTGTATGACAAGAAACAGCCCCAAAGGGGCTGCGAAAATCCGCGTTGTGGGAGTCATGCAACATCCAATACTCATTCATACCCGGTACCTCCAGGTTTAATTTTCTCTAATAACTACCGGCTTAATCTTCCAAATACCAATAGCATATTCCGATACAGTACGATCACTAGCAAACCGGCCGGAGAAAGCAATATTGTTAATAGCCATCGACTGCCAGCAGCGTTGCTTGCCATATAGGTTATTAATCCGTTCCTGCGCAACCGCATAATTTGCAAAATCCTTCAATACGAAATATTCATCATTGGTACGCATGAGCGAGTGATGAATACAGTCAAACTCATCCGGGCTAACTGGTAGAAAACCATTGATTAATTGATCCACTGCCAATTTAAGCCGGGGATTGTTATTATATACATCAAGTACATTATAGCCGCCATATTTATAATAGTTCATCACTTGCTCTGCTGTCAGACCAAAAATAACAATATTATCGTCACCAACCTCATCTTTAATCTCAATATTCGCACCGTCAAGCGTACCAATAGTAATTGCTCCGTTCATCATCAGCTTCATATTACCGGTGCCAGAGGCTTCTTTACTGGCTGTTGATATCTGCTCGCTGACATCGGCCGCCGGAATAATAAGCTCAGCCAGGGAAACACTGTAGTTTTCCAAAAAAATCACCTTAATTTTGCCGCCAATAGCCGGATCATTGTTAATAACCTGGGCCAATGTATTGATAAACTTAATGATCCGTTTAGCCAGATAGTAGCCTGTAGCCGACTTACCAGCAAAAATAAAAGTACGCGGTTCGATGTCAAGCCCAGGATCGGCTTTAAGGCGGTTGTACAAATCAAGAATATGGAGGGCATTCAAGGTCTGCCGCTTATAGGCATGAATACGCTTTACCTGCACGTCAAAAATGGAACCCACATCAATAGCTATGCCCATTTTCGCCTGGATATAGTTAGCCAGCCGTTCTTTATTAGCCTGCTTAACAGCCTTTATCTCATTTTGTAAAGCACCGTCATGCGCAAAGCGGTGCAAGTTTGCCAGTTCGTCAGGATGGGCCATCCAGCCCGGACCAATGGTCGCGGTAATCAGTGCCGCGAGCTGAGGATTGGCTTTGGCCAACCAGCGGCGATGGGTAACGCCATTCGTTTTATTCGTAAAGCGATAAGGGAAAAATTCATGGAAGGGTGCCATAACTTCATTTTTCAGGATATTACTATGTACTTCGGCCACACCGTTAACACTGTAACTGCCAACAACCGCCAAATGCGCCATATGTACATAGCCATCAGCGATAAGAGCCATGCTCCGGATTCGCTCCCAATCACCTGGATACCTTTGCCAAAGAGCTGCACAAAAGCGTTCATTCAACTCATTAATTATCATATACATACGCGGCAGCAATGTCTTAACAAGTTCAATCGGCCATTTTTCCAGCGCCTCCGGCAAAATAGTATGATTGGTATACGATATCGTATTTCGAGTCACATGCCAAGCTTGATCCCAATCCAAACTCTCTTCATCCATGAGGATACGCATTAGCTCAGGCACCGCCAGTGCTGGATGCGTATCATTAATATGAATAGCGATTTTTTTATGAAAAATGCCCAAATCAGCCGGAGATCCACCATGGGTCCGTTTGTAGCGCCTAACAATGCTCTGCAAACCGGCAGAAACAAAAAAGTACTGTTGCTTTAGTCTGAGCGTTTTGCCCTCAGGGTAATTATCATCAGGATAGAGAATCTGCGAGGTGGCCTCCAACGAATATTTTTCTTCCACCGCTTTTAAAAAATCGCCTTTACTAAACGAGGAAAAGTCAAAGTTATTGGTTTCCGCGCTCCATAGGCGCAAGGTATTGACGGTATTACAATTGGCACCAACAATTGGCACATCATACGGTACGGCCAGCACCGGTTCATAGTTTTCATGAATAGCAATAAGCCGCCCGCCTTGTTCCTCCATCTGAACATTGCCGCCAAACTTGACGGTAACTGCACGGTCAACCTTGCGCGTTTCCCAAACATAGCCGTCCCTGAGCCAATTGTCAGGCAGTTCTACCTGATAGCCGTCGACAATTTTTTGTTCAAACATCCCATGACGGAAACGGATACCCGTGCCATGACCAGGCAAATGCAATGATGCCATAGAGTCTAAAAAGCAGGCTGCCAGGCGACCTAACCCACCATTACCCAGCCCTGCATCATGCTCTACCGCTTCCAACTCCGTTAACTCAATACCTAATTCTTTGAGTCCCTGACAGCAGACCTCGGTCATCCCCAAATTAAACAAATTACTGCCCAGCAGTCGTCCGAGCAAAAATTCCATGGAGAAATAATACACTTGCTTCTCTTTACTAATGCTGTATTGTTGATTGGACTGATACCAACGTTTGCTAATAATCTCGCGAATCAGCGTGCTCAAGGCTACATACCTAGCAGCAGTTGACGATTCCTCCAAACTTTGTCCGAACAGAGTTTGGATTTTTTCAATAAACGCTTGTTTAAACTGCTCTTTCGATTCAAACATTGATCCATCCCCTTCGTAAATCAACTCCAGTCCCCATCTATATCCAACGCATTAAAGGCGCCTGCAAAATTCTTTACTAGCTCATGTTACAATACATTCTCTGGTCCCTGTCAACTTCTTATAAAGCTGACAATACTGGCTAGCTGATTGTCGCCAGCTATGCTCAGCCCGCATGGCATTTTTAATCAACTTATTCCACTGTGTTTTATCCTGGTACAGTTCTACCGCCTGCTCAACTACCCAGAGCATCTCATGTGCATTGTAGTTGGTAAAGACAAAGCCATTACCCTGCCCTGTTTCTAAATTGAAAGGAATAACAGTATCCTTGAGGCCGCCCACCTCACGCACAATAGGTATACTTCCATACCTAAGAGCAATCATCTGACCAATGCCACACGGTTCAAACCGCGAAGGCATCAAAAACAAATCTGAGCCAGCGTAAATCCTGTGAGCTAACGTATCAGAAAAATAAATATTTGCCGCTACCTTAGCTGGATGACGCCAAGCTGCATCACTAAACAGTTTCTCGTAACGTTCTTCCCCGGTTCCCAGTACAACCACCTGTACATCGAGAGCTAACAATTCTTCCATAACGTGGGCAATCAAATCAAAACCCTTCGAAGCTACCAGGCGGGAGACAATGCCAATCAGCGGAATATGCTTGCTTACAGGCAATCCTAACTCACTTTGCAGCGTAAGCTTGTTGTCAAGCCGTTTGCTACTATCCAGCCAAGTATAGTTACTACAAATATCTGGATCGCCAGCTGGATTATATACTTCATAGTCAATGCCATTAATAATACCATAGAGGTCAGCTTGCCGTTTGATCAGGAATCCATCGAGATTTTCACCAAAATACGGCTGACGAATCTCTTCGGCATACGACTTACTGACAGTGGTAACAACATCGCTGAAGGCTAGCCCCGCTTTTAGATAATTCACCTGTCCGTGAAATTCCAGGCCGTCGGCTGTAAAGGCACTGTTGGGCAAGCTAAGCAAATCATTCAGTATGTCACCCGTAAAAATTCCCTGGTACATTAAGTTATGTATGGTAAATACTGTTTTGATTGCTGCATATTCGACCCTTGCAAGATACTGCAGCTTGAGCATGGCCGCCAGCGGCCCTGTCTGCCAATCATGACAATGAATAATATCAGGTATAAAATCGAGCTGAGGCAATGCTTCTAGTACTGCCCGGCAAAAGTAGGCGAAACGCTCAGCCTCGTCGTAATGACCATACAGACTGTCACGCTTAAAATAATACTCATTATCGACAAAATACCAGGTAATCCCCTGATACGCAAGTTCAAACAGCCCAGTATATTGTTGGCGCCAGCCTACAGGTACGGTAAGGATTGATTTTTGTACCATCTGGCCCGCAAGCTCGACCGGGATTGCACTGTATTTGGGCATAATGACCCGAACATCAATCTCCTGGTTACTCAATTCCTTGGGCAACGATCCAATTACATCACCCAAACCACCGGTTTTGGCAAATGGTGCTGCTTCCGATGCCACAAATAGTACTTTTAGCATATTAAATCACTGTCCCCTTTTCAATCACAATCGGGTGATTTAATTCTCCTTTGAGCCTTTTGCCTGCTGTAATTTTTACATCTTTATCACAGATTACATTCTCGATAACTGCACCTGGACCAATTTCCCCTTTTTGCATGACAATACTGTTTGTTATCCGGGCATCCTTATGCACCTTAACACCCCGAAACAAAACACTATTTTCAACCTTACCCGCTATAACTGAACCATTAGCTACTAGTGACGATTTAACCATAGCATCCCGCTGATATTTTGCTGGTGCTTCATCTTTTACCTTGGTATAAATGGAGCCATGGGCAAAAAAGATCTCCTGCCATATTTCTGGAGTCAAGAGCTTCATACTATGATCAAAATAATTTTGCATAGAGTCAATACGAGCCAAATAACCAGTAAAGGGAAACCCGTAAATTTTTAGGTTTTCCATATTTTTCATAATGCAATCGCGGGTGAAATTAGTCCCGCCCCTTGACACGCTGGCATCAATCAAATCCACCAGCAGCTGCCGTTCCAAAAGAACCATCTCCAGTGACAATTTATTGCTGCGGTTATTTACTGGGCATACCTCCATATCAACAACCCGGCCATCACTGTCAGTTTCAAGCATAGTAGCTTCAGACAAGCCTTTGGCCTCTGCAATACTATATTCTTTGTATAATACTGTTATATCAGCCTCTTTCGCAAGGTGGTAATTATATGCAGCCTCATAGTTAATATTACAAACCGCCCGACTGCCTGAGAGCAGGGTAAAACGCTGACGGCTGCTTTTGATATAGTCAAGATTACTAAAAAAGTCAGCTAAATCATTGGGAAATGCCCCCTGCACATTGCCAGTCTGCCAGGAAGGCAATAAAAATAAACCATCCCGCTTACGGGCCAAGTCCCATTCCTTACCAGAGCGGATATGGTCGGAAAGCGCACGGGAATTGCCTGCAGATAAAATGCCAACATTAGTTATCCCGGAATTAATGAAATTAGATAGCACAAAATCTATTAACCGATAACGTCCAGCAAAAGGAATGGCCGCAAGCGGACGGTGCTTGGTTATCTCCCGGAATGACTCATGACTTTCATGTAAATTGATAATACCCATCGTATTCTTTAGCAACCTTACTCCCCCTAACGTTATCTGCTTTCTAGGAATTACGACCGGGCAAGCAGCGCATTACGCCGAATCTTGGTCTCTTTGGTAATTGTCAGGTTATCGCCGATTAACGTTATGCCGGAAAACCAGTGACTGGCTTCTTGTTCTAGCTGATTAACCCCTAGCTGCGCACTGGCTTCAACCCTTGATTTTCGTCCAATAATAGCTTTAGAAACTATGGCGTTTGCACCAATTGACGCATAAGGCATAATGATAGAATCTTTAACTATCGCACCTTCCCCAATATAGGCCCCAGGAAATAATACTGAGTTCTCCACCTGCCCCAGAACCTGGCAGCCCTCACTAATCAATGAACACACTACGCTTGCTGTATCGGCAATCACATGGGGAGGCTGGGTCGGACTTACCGAATAAATCCGCCAATCCGGATCATATAAATCCAAGGCAGGTTCATCGCTGAGAAGATCCATATTGGCCTCCCAGAAGCTTTCCACTGTACCAACATCTTTCCAATAGCCGCCAAAGTAATAGGCGCATAACCGCTCATTACCAGCAAGCATTTGCGGAATAACATCTTTGCCAAAATCATGGCTGGATTTAGGGTCAATAGCATCGGCTGTCAAATAGGAGCGCAACGCCGCCCAGCTAAATACATATATGCCCATCGAAGCTAAATTACTCTTAGGTTTTTTTGGCTTTTCCTCAAATTCGACAATCCGGTCATCTATAGCCGTATTCATAATCCCAAACCGGCTGGCTTCCTCCCATGGCACCGCAATAACGGCAATGGTAACATCGGCCTGCTTGGCTTTGTGGTAATCAATCATAAGCGAATAATCCATTTTATAGATATGGTCCCCTGACAATATTAGTACATACTCAGGATTAAACATCTCAATAAAGTTAGTGTTTTGGAAGATGGCATCAGCAGTCCCTTTATACCATTCACCACCCTTTTCCCGTACATAGGGCGGCAATACGTAGACACCGCCATCCCGCCGGTCAAGATCCCAGGCACTGCCAATTCCAATGTAGGAATGAAGCGCAAGCGGCTGATACTGGGTAAGCACGCCGACCGTATTAATCCCGGAGTTATAGCAATTACTTAGAGGAAAATCAATTATTCGATACTTACCGCCAAATGGTACTGCAGGTTTGGCCAGTTTTTTGGTCAACGTTCCGAGGCGACTTCCCTGACCGCCAGCCAAAATCATGGCAACACATTCTTTACTGCGCAAGTGCTTCACTCCCCATGGTATATCTCTTGCTGTTTCCGGCAGCCTATCGGCTTAAAATATATCGTCGCCAACGGGGGCAACGTAATAACCAACGAATTCGGCTGATTATGGCAAGCCACTGCCACTGGAACCCTCTTGCCAGTGTTACCTTGACCAGAACCACCGTAAATCAAGCTATCGCTATTAAGTACCTCAAGATAATACTCGGCCTCTGGCACACCAATCCGGTATTCTAGCCGAACAACCGGTGTAAAGTTTACTACCGCAATAATAAAATCATCTGCCTGTAGTCCTTGCCGTTTAAATACCAGGACGCTATGCTGCCAATCCTGACAGTCAATCCAGGAAAATCCCCGCCAATCCCGGTCATTATGCCACATTGCCGGGTTTTCCAAATAAAAATGATTCAGATCCCGGACATAGTTATGCAGCTTACCATGCATTTCATAGTCTAACAAATGCCAATCCAGGCTATCCTGGTAATTCCATTCAATAAACTGGCCGAATTCTCCACCCATAAATAGCAGCTTTTTACCCGGGTGAGCCATCATGTAGGCATAAAAAGCCCGCAAATTAGCAAACTTCTGCCAATAATCCCCCGGCATTTTATCAAGCAGCGACCGCTTGCCATGAACTACCTCATCATGCGATAAAGGCAAAACATAGTTTTCTGAAAACGCGTACATAAAGGAGAAAGTTATTAAATTATGATGGTGCTGGCGCTGCAGCGGGTCAAGCTCCATATAGCGCAGCATATCGTTCATCCAGCCCATATTCCATTTAAAGTTGAAGCCAAGCCCCCCCAGATGAGTGGGATGAGTAACTAGCGGCCAAGCTGTTGAATCCTCCGCAATAACCAAGGCCGCCGGGAAGCTAGCAAAAACAACTTCATTAAGTTGTCGTAAAAAGTTGATAGCCTCCAGGTTTTCTGTGCCGCCATGACAATTCGGTGTCCATTCTCCGTCTTCTTTCCCATAATTCAGATATAGCATGTTGGCAACAGCATCAATTCTAATGCCATCAATATGGTATAGTTCCATCCAAAACAGTACATTAGAGATAAGAAAGCTCATAACCTCAGGCCGGCCAAGATCAAAATTCAGCGTACCCCAACCGCGATTTTCCTTCCGGTTCGAATCAGCATATTCATAGAGAGTTGTACCATCAAAAGCAGCTAGGCCGTGGGCATCTTTACAAAAATGCCCGGGGACCCAGTCCAAAATAACCCCAATTCCCCGCCTGTGACAGCAGTCTACCAGATACATAAAATCTTCTGGCGGACCGTAGCGGCTGGTAACCGCATAATATCCTGTAGCCTGGTAGCCCCATGACCCGTCAAAAGGATGCTCAGCCACGGGCAACAGTTCAATATGGGTGTAGCCCATATTGGCGGCATAGTCGGCTAGTTCCGGCGCTAGCTCCCGGTAGGAGAGCCGCAGGCGATCACCAGCCTGTTTCCATGAACCCAAATCCACTTCATAAATATTCATAGGTTGTTCGTAAAGAGACTGCTTGGACTTATTTTCCCGCCAGGCCGCATCCTGCCAGGCGTAACCAGTCAGGCAGGCCACCTTTGATGCTGTCTTGGGTCTGATTTCTGCAGCAAATGCATAGGGATCTGCCTTATGCAGTATCTCACCCCCAGCAGTAATAATCTCATATTTATAAATATCGCCGACTTTAACCCCAGGAATAACCAGGCCCCAAACACCGCAGGTACTGATTCTTTCCAAACCATGTCTACTGCCATCCCAATTGTTGAAATCACCAATAACCCGAACAGCCTGCGCATTAGGCGCCCATACGGCAAAGCGTACCCCGTGACCATCCGCTGCCACATGTGCCCCCAGTAGGCGGTAACTGCGTTGCAGACTACCCTCATGGAACAAATATAGCTCTTGATCACTAAAACAAGCAGCAGTCATTGTTTATCATCCTTTATCATATAGTAACTGTTATTTTCTTTATACGCTTCTCTACTATTATACATATTTCCTGTTACATATTTGCATCCCTAATGCTTTTACTTTACTATATTTTATACTGCCAGACTAACCTGTACCGCAGCCTCTTGGGTTGTTGACTGGGTGACAACCTGAATAATACCACTGTCCTCCTCGCCATTCATCCTTGCAGTAATTACAGTATTGGGAATAACTATAGCACCGTCAACACTCGCATTTTGCTCCATTCTGGCACCAGGCATAATAACACTATTTTTTACCGTAACTCCATCCCCAATATAGGCTCCTGGAAAAATAACTGAGTTTTCTACCTCTCCCAAGATAGTGACTCCTCCGGCAATCAAAGAACTGCTTACTCTGGCCATAGCACCATGATAGTGGGGCGGCAGACTCCGCCCCGGTGAGTACACCGGCCATGCCGCGTCGTCAAGTTCTATTTTTGGCGAATCGCCCAACAAATCCATATTGGCCTCCCAATAACTAGCTAGTGTCCCAACATCTTTCCAGTAGCCGTTAAAATGGTACGCATACATGCGCTGACCAGCGGCTAACATGGTCGGAATAATGTTTTTGCCAAAATCATGGCTGGATCCCACTTGGGCCGCATCTTTCATCAAATATTGTTTTAACGCATTCCAGGTAAAAATATACACACCCATAGATGCCTGATTTCCCTTGGGATGATAGGGTTTTTCGACAAAATCAATGATTCGGCCACTAGCCGTTGTCTCCATAATTCCGAATCGGCTAGCTTCCCGCCAGGGCACTTCCAGTACGCCAACCGTAACATCAGCTTGCCTCAGCTTATGCTGATCAAGCATGACACTATAATCCATCTTATATATATGGTCACCTGATAACACCACTACATACTTTGGCTCAAACTGTTCAATAAACTCTCTATTTTTATACACCGCATCAGCTGTGCCTGTATACCACTCGCCGCCCGTTGCACTGGCATATGGCGGCAACATATGTACTCCGCCTCCTCCCTTTCGGTCAAGATCCCAGCCGGCACCATTACCAATATATGCATGCAGGGTAAGTGGCTGATACTGAGTTAAGATGCCTACAGTATCTATTCCGGAATTCTTACAATTGCTTAAAGTAAAATCAATAATGCGATATTGACCTCCAAATGGTACGGCGGGTTTGGCTACTGCCTTTGTCAATACGCCCAACCGTGTACCCCGCCCTCCAGCCAACACCATCGCAATCCATTCTTTATTTCTCAAAGTGTCCCCTCCTTAAAAATCGACCCTATGGCAGATACAACCAGTTTATGCAGAAGGGGCTAAATATAGAACGTATAAGATAAGACTTGGCTTTTTGCCAAGTCCCTTAGGACGGCCGAATTGCTATGCCATCCATGGCGCAATCGGCACTAGCGCCATCCGGGCGCGTCGCCGGCAGAAGCCTTAGTCGTTCAATCCAGGGAAAGTTATACTTTCCATCTGGATAAAAAAAGCGCCTGCCCCGCATAATGCAGGCAGGCGCTTATAGACCTAAGGTAAATACATATCTTCTTAAAATCCAGCAGCTTTGGCTAATTCAACAGCCTGCTGCGGAATATATACTTTGCCGGTTCGCGGCATAATAACGGCGATACCATTCATTTCATAACTTTTTTCACTTATTTTTATGATATTCTTACTGATTGGGATTTCAGCCTTTTTAAAGCCCTTTTTGACAATCAGCACCTTATTTTCCTGGTCCGTGTCATCCAGACTAACGCTTGCGCCAATGGCTTTAAAGGCTTGACCAGCTTCCACAAACAGCTTATTGTCCACTTCTTTTAGATCAAAGCCCAAGGCCTTGGCACTGATGCGGGCAATATCAGTATTTTCAATCAGGCCCACAGGATGGTTCGGGCCATAGGCATAGAAAAACAAGTCTTCTCCTGAATGGCCTGTGGTTGTCCAGCCAATGATGGATCGCCTACTTAGCATGGGGCCAACAACAGAATTCATACTGCCTATTTTAGCATTTTGTATCGCCTTTGTTTCATCGGCAGTCAAATCATCAATACCGTAGTACTGACTCATGACTTGGTGAATAGTACTTTCTTCGCGATTACCATGTAAGACCCTTTCAATACCTTCACCAGTTAATACCGCTTTCTTCAGTGGCTGCAAAAGTGACTCAATCCGGGTTTTCGAGTAAGTTGCGTCAGTCGCCTTGCTGCCAATGCTCATACCGCCATTACCATGATCCGCAAAGGCTAAAACCAGTGTGTGACCATCCTTTTTGGCAAAATCCAAGGCAGCTTGTATAGCAGCATCATAGGCTAATACATCGCTAACAACCCCTTTGGGATCGTTGGCATGAGAAGCCCAGTCTACTTTACTAGCTTCAACAAATAGGAAAAAACCGTTTTTGTTTTTTGATAAAATTTCTATGGCCTTTTTAGTCATCTCAACCAGTGAGGGCTCTGTTGGCGCTAACTGTTGGCGATCAATATCATAGGCCATCGCATCCGGAGCAAATAAACCCCAGAGTTTTTTACCGGTAAACTTATTCATCGCATCCCGAGTTTCTACTATCTCATATCCCTTTGCATTTAAAGCAGCTATCAGGTTTTCACCGTCAACACGCTCACCACCCTGCTCCTTTGGCAATAGATATTTTTTGCCACCGCTTAATACAACATCAATGTCCTGATAAACCTGCTGCTTAGCAATCTCGTTGTAGTTATTTCTGTCAGGCCAATGCGCCGAATAGCCGGCTGGGCTGGCATGCTGAATGTTAGACGTAGCAACAAGACCAGTGGCTTTGCCAGCCAATTTGGCGCCTTCGAGCACGCTAGGCACTGGTTTAGTTTTCAATGTTTCTTCGATTGGAGCAACGCCCGGGGTAGTGATTTTGTCAGGCAATATGCCAATAAATTTATCGCTTGTTTTATAACCGGTAGCAAAGGCAGTGGCCGCCGGTGCCGAGTCAGTAATAATCGACTCAGCCCCATAGGTTCTAACGCCGCCTACCAATATTTCGTCCAGGGAAAGCGGTGCCCCTTTATACCAACGGGCAATTGTAGTATGAGTAGAGCTTGTACCATCTGTCATCACAATAATTACATTCTGCACTGGTGCCTGCGCGGCCGAAACCGAGAATGGCAAAATTGCCGCAACAAACAAAGCCACCATTAGCCAGCTTGCCGCTTGCCAGGGATAAAATCGCTTTGTCAATCCAGAACCCTCCTCTTTTGTCATATTTTCCAATATTGATTATATCATATTAGCTTAAACTACATACTATTTAACTATTTTATATTTTTGCACTTTTTCCTTCGGGGTCATCATCTTGGTGTTCTTTGCTCTCTTTGGTCATATTTTTTACCAAAACCTGACCATTGTCATAATCAAGCTCAATCTCGTCACCAATAATGTTTGCCCATTGATATTTGTCATATTTTTCATCCCACCATTGCTCGCAAGCTATCGATACTTCGCCCATTTCCTGAATAAGCATATCATACAGAGTGCAATACAATTCTTCCTTGTCCATATCAATAAGTCTTTTTAGCTTTAGTTTGAGCTCAGCTTTACGGTCGTTCAAATATTTGATGGATGCCACCTCTTCCTCAGTAACCACCCCAATGACGAGCTGGTCCCGCACCTTGGCAGCCTGCCCACAAGACTCTCTTCCCGCAAGTTGCTGATCATCCTTTTTTGGGGGAAGCTGCAATGCATCTTTGACCTTTTCCGGCAAAATGGTTTGTAACTCCTGCGGCTTTAACGGCTTAATGAGATAATCATAGGCTCCCAGTTCCAGTGCTTGTTTGATACTGGCCGTATCCGACACGGCTGAATAAACAATTATGGGAATATGCTTATAAAGTACACTTGCCTTAATTTCTCGCAATATGTCAAAGCCTGCTATTTCACCGGGCATAATAAGATCGAGAATAATCAGGTTGATCGTTTCACTATGAATAACTTTCAGCGCATTAACACCATCAGCTGCTTCCAGAAAGGTAACGTCCGGCAAGCCGCTTAGTGCGACTTTAACCACCTTACGATTTAAAAGCACATCATCAACTAATAATATCTGGTAGGCCATATTTTCACCATACCTTTACATTATACTAAGCGGGCAGCATTTTTAAGGGCTGGCCCCACCTGTTTGCATTCAATATCGATTTTGCTCATCAGCATTCTTGCTTCCGCATGATTATCACAGCTATCCCTGTTAGCAATTTGCTCCAAGCTACTGAATAATTCACTCAGGCGTTTCGCCCCAATCGTTCCACTCATTGACTTTAAGCTATGAGCTACCATACTTACTTGGACGGTATTACAGGTAATCATGGCTTGTCTGAGCTTGTCAGTAAGCAACGGCAGTTCCTCCAGATAAGCATCAATAAATACATCCAGCTCTGACTGGCCACTATCAGCTAATTGTTTTAACTCCCTAAGCACACTTATATCAATGCTATCAGTCGCCTCCTGTGGCAGCCATCGCTCCACCATTTGTTTGATATCCTGGATGGAAACTGGCTTCACTAGGCAATCATCCATTCCCGCAGCCAAACACTGTTGCTGTTCGTCAGGCATTGATTTGCCAGATAGAGCAATAATCGGAGTATGCCAGCCACTTTCTGCTTCCTTGTCCCGAATAAGACGGGTAGCAGCCACCCCATCCAACAGTGGCAAGCCACAATCCATGAAAATCAGTTTATAACCTGTTTTTAGTGCCTTTTGCACAGCTTCCTGACCATTACCAGCCACATCAGCGGTTAGACCAAGATGCCCAAGCTGAGAGACAACTACCTGCTGAATTACCGGATTATCCTCAACAATAAGGACAGTGCCGGCCTCCTTTGCTACGGTCACTGGCGGCTGGATTAACCAAGCAGGTACCTCTTCAATTGGCTGCGTATTGCTAACAGGTTCATTAACCACTGATTCACTAGCTGAGTTGACTACCGCCAAAGGAATGCTACACCAAAAGGAAGAACCCTCACCTTTGCTACTGATAACCCCAATCTCACCGCCCATTAGTTTTATTAGACTGCCTGATATGGACAGCCCCAGTCCTGAGCCCATATATTTACGGGCATTGGCACCGTCAGCCTGGGCAAAGGGCTGAAACAGCTTCTTAATCTCAATGGGGTCTAAACCAATCCCCGTATCAGTAACTGTAATTTTCACCTGTACGGTACTGGCATCTTGCCATAGGCATACGGCCGCGATTTCGACCATCCCTATTTCGGTAAATTTTATCGCATTACCAACAAGATTCAGCAGAACTTGCCGCAGCCTAGTCGGATCACCGCCCACAAGTTGTGGGATGCTTTGATCAATTGTAACGCTAAGCTCAAGGCCTTTGTTATAAGCAGTTGCCTGCAGCATAGTAGCCACACCCTCCAACAGGGGACGAAAAGCAAAGTCAATGTTATCCACTGTCATTTTGTTGGCCTCAATTTTAGAAAAATCCAATACCTCGTTAAGCACAGTTAATAAGGAACGGGCTGAGTAAGCAATGGTACTGACATAGTCCCGCTGGCGTTTATCCAGCAAGGTGGTTTCCAACAGCTCACCCACGCCCAAAATACCACTAACTGGTGTGCGGATTTCATGGCTTAAATAGGCCATGAACTGACTCTTGGCCTGACTAACAGCTTCCACCGCCTCTTTAGCCTGTTTCTCCGCCTGGTATACTCTGGTAGCCGCTCTTGCTGAGGTATGTAGTGCATAAAGCAAGGCATATATCATAAGCAGTACGGCCAATGTAACACCCATGACGATAAGCCGCGTGGTAGCTATAGCGGCCTGCCAGTCCCTAGCCGCTATATCCAGGCCTAAAGCGGCAATCACCCGCCCGTCTGCCGGATCACGCACAGCAGCAATCCCCGATACCCATAGTCCCCATTCATCGCTTAGTGGTCCCTCGACAAAAGCTTGGCCATCTGAAAATATTTGGTACAACTCATCAGATGCCTGCTTATATTCGTAACCAGGCGGAGAGTATTCCCCAGAGGTCGTCGGCTCTGAATCCAGGAGAAATACCATCCTGTTATCTAGTCTTTTTAACAAGTACACAAATCGGCAGTCGGTGTTAAGCGCACGTGTAGCTATCAACTGCTCCCGCAAATACTCATAATCAGAAGAACCGCTGTCGGCTGCCGTTGCTGTCAGCCGCGCTATCCGGTCATGACTAATCATAGTTGCCGCTGTCACAGCCCTTAGCAGTAGCTTGCTCTGCAGCTCCTCTTCGGTTAGCTTTACTGCCAAACTCATTCCCAGCCAGCCAGCTGCAAGTACTATTATGGTTATTATTATCAGCCAGCGCCGGTAATTGTCCAATCCAGCTCCTCCTCGTACCTGAATGTTAACTATATCTTAACTGAAACTTCGCCATGATTCGGTCTTTTCCTGTTAAAGTTCAATTTTTTCCCAACAATTATAGTCACCCGTTTTTCCGGATACACTAGGAATGGAGGGATGTCACATGAATGAAATTGTTTGTATGAGCTGTCATAACTACTTGCCGGCAGATTTAGCTGCTTGTCCAGCCTGTGGCAGCGAGCTTATCCTTGACGGCGACAAGAAAAATGTTATTGACCGTTTGCAACCCAATTGCCTGATTCATCGCTATGAAGGCTCTGACCTGCTAGAGCCAGCTGTTCTTATCAAAGAAACTAAAGTCAATTGCAAGGTAGCCACCAAGCTTAAAGAGTATTCCAAGCCACTTACCTTACCAAAAGCCAAAGTATATACCTTTGATCAAAAAATTTTGGGAGCCATTCAAGCCCTGAGAAATGAACGAACTGCCACGATGTACCGTTATGACCAGTTAATCCAATCCCATTGGCAAAGTTTAAAGCCCTATAAGCTTTGATGCTTATTGGCTTTCTTCGTAATACTGCATAAGCTCACTCATAGTTACCAACTGGTAGCCCTGGCTTTGCAGTTTATCAATAATAATAGCGGCTGCCTGTGCGGTAGGAAGCGGGTACTGCCCATCATGCATCAGGATAATGCCACCGGGCTTCACATTGTCTAACACCGCCTGCACTACTCGCTGAACCGGCGGTCGCCGCCAGTCCCCGGCGTCAATTGACCATAGTACAGTGGTATAGCCACATTCACGAGCCAACGCTACTATATCATCATTATAAGCACCGTCAGGCGGCCTAAAGAAGCTTGGTTTAGGTGCAAGCGGCTGAGTGATGGTTTCAAAACGCTCAAATTCCGCGATTACCTCAGCTTTCGTCAGCTTATTTAGCCGCTTATGACTATAGGCATGAGAAGCTATTTCATGCCCATCGGCTACTGTTTGCATAACGATTTCCGGGTGAGCTTCGGCATTAGCTCCCAATAAAAAAAAGGTAGCTTTTACCTGTTTTTCTCTTAATACAGCTAATAACTCGGGCGTTGTTTTGTAATGCGGCCCGTCATCAATCGTAAGTGCTACCACCTTGTGCGTGGTAGGAACGCTTTTGATTACCTGGCTTTTATCATTAAACACCATAGTTACCTCATACATCAGACTACACACTAAACTGACACCAAGCACAGTAAAGCAAAAAAAATTACGCCGCAGCAAACTCTGCAAAACCAGCCCTCCCCACATAGTACTATTCATTGATACTACGCTGACCGGAGGTTAGATATGACTGTAAATAGATGATGCGCTGCAACAATATAAAGGAGGTATTCCATGGCCCGCAGGTTACTACGCTCTGCCACCTTCCTGGTAGTTTTTTGGTGGCTAACCACCAGTATGGTTTGTTCCGCACCACCGGTAATGTCCGCTCAAGGGGCTATTTTAATGGATGCAAAAACTGGACAAGTGCTTTATGACCGCAACATGAATAAAAAACTGGCACCAGCCAGCACGACCAAAATCATGACCGCCATCATTGCCATCGAAAGTGGTCGTTTGGATGAAACCACGCGTGTAAGTGCCCATGCTGCCGCCACTGGCGGCTCCTCACTGAATCTGTATCCAGGGCAAAGTATTACGCTGCGTGAACTGGTTACCGGCCTTCTGCTTCGCTCCGGTAATGATGCTGCTGTTGCTATTGCCGAGCACCTAGCAGGCTCGGTTGACGCTTTTGTCGAAATTATGAATAAAAAGGCCCTCAGCATTGGCGCCATACATACCCAATTTCGCAACCCCCACGGGTTAAGCGCCCCCAATCATCTGTCAACAGCTTTTGATTTGGCCTCAATAGCCCGGTATGCCTTACTTAATCCCACGTTTTCCCAAATCGTCAGTACAAAGGAGACCAACATTGAATGGCTTGACCGCAAAGGCCAAAATCATAACCGTAATCTCCGCAATACCAATAAACTACTCTGGATGCTAGCAGATGCTGACGGTGTAAAAACCGGTACAACCAATATGGCTGGCCCCTGTTTGGTTTCGAGCGCTACCCGCGATAATCAAAGGCTCATTGCCGTTGTCCTGCATGATCACGCCCGCTGGTATGACTCAATGCAACTATTAAAATATGGGTTTGAGCAGTATGATTTGTACGAATACGCCGAAGACGGCGCTGTTTTCTCCGCACTGCCGATAGAAAATGGTTTGACAGACATGGTAGATGCCCTGGTAGCGGGGCCCGGATCACTGGTAGTTACTGCGACCGACTATCCAGCTGTAACTGTAGAAGTGGACTTACCCGAAAAAATTAAGGCCCCGGTATACCAGGGCCAAAAAATCGGCGAAATCGTATTTTATGTTCAGGATAAAGCCGTAAAAACAGTTGATCTTGTTGCCGGCAGCACGGTAGAAGAATACACCATAAATAAAATCCTGCTCCGGCATTGGCTTAGCACTATCCAACGGTTATCTGGCTGGGGACTGCTATAGAGGTTTCCTGTAGAAAAAGGGCAGATAATGATTAAATCCAATTTCGCGGAAGTTCAGGATGGCCTCCGTACCGCCGACAAACAAAACTCCTCCCGGCTTAAGCGCAGCAAAAAAGCGGCGGTAAAGTCCTTCTTTAGCTTCCTCCGTAAAGTAAATTACTACATTACGGCACAAAATGAGGTCAAACCCGGTTTCAAACTTGTCCACCAAAAGATTGTGACGCTGAAAATCAATCCGGGCTTTGATGTCATCACTAATGGTGGCTAAGCCGTCTGCCTGCGCAAAATATTTTTTAAGCCTGGCAGGCGGTATATTTTTCAACTCATTTGCAGTATAGCTACCTTGTTTAGCCTTGGCCAACATCTCGACATCCAGATCTGTCGCCAAAATCCGGTGCTTAATATGAGGCGTAAGCTCGTTAAGCATGATGGCTAGCGAATACGGTTCTGCCCCAATCGAACAACCAGCACTCCAAATAGAAAGTTTCGCACTCTGTTTTAACAAATCAGGGACAACCCTTTTTTCCAATTCATCAAACTTTTCCGGTGTCCG
This sequence comes from Sporomusa silvacetica DSM 10669, assembly GCF_002257705.1. Lineage (GTDB taxonomy): Bacteria > Bacillota > Negativicutes > Sporomusales > Sporomusaceae > Sporomusa > Sporomusa silvacetica. The sequence continues at coordinate 65,625 of NZ_LSLK01000038.1, read as the reverse complement.
AAAAAACTCGGTAACATTAATAGTCAAAAAATCAATAAAATCTTTATATAACTTGGGGTTAGCCTCCAGCTTACTGAAAAAATCAAGATACCCGCTAGCCCCATGGCGACTCATCATATTACCAATACGCCGCTGCATTTGCGCCGGTTTATAGTCATTAAGGTTAATACCTGACTTAGTATGAAGTTTTTGCTTAAACAGCGCCCAATCTTTATCGCTCATGACAACCCCCTGTTGTTATTATTGATATCTCGTACAGTATGATGAAAAATTTCGACACATGTCCATTGTTTTCCTGCTATAAGACTAAGAGGCAGTCGCTGCTGCGACTGCCTCTTAGTCTTATAGCAAAATGGCTAAGCCAAGACTTCCTCCACCGGCGTAAACGCCAGCTTATGAGCTTCGGCAACCCCTTTGAAAGTAATTTTACCAGCATAGGTATTAAGGCCTTTAGCTAAACCGGGGTCAGCCTTGAGTGCATTCTTCCAACCCTTATTGGCAATTTGCAAGGCATAGTCCATCGTAGCATTGGTCAGAGCAAATGTAGAGGTGCGAGCGACAGCACCCGGCATGTTGGCCACAGAATAATGAACAACACCATGTTTCACATAGGTAGGATTGCTGTGCGTAGTAACACGGTCAATTGTTTCGACTGAGCCGCCCTGATCAATTGCCACGTCAACAATAACCGAACCGGGTTCCATGGATGTAACCATTTCCTCGCTAACCAGCTTGGGCGCTTTTTCCCCAGGCAGCAATACTGCCCCAATAAGGAGATCGGCTCTTTTCACCCAACTGGCAATATTGTAGCTGTTGGACATAACTGTTGTTACCCGCCCGCCAAAGATATCATCAAGATACACCAAACGGTCTGTAGATCTATCAATAATAGTAACCCGCGCGCCCATGCCCACAGCCATCTTAGCAGCATTAGTACCAACAATACCGCCGCCGACAATAACGACTTGAGCCGAATCAACACCAGGTACGCCGCCTAATAATATGCCTTTGCCGCCAAACGGTTTTTCCAGACAGTGTGCGCCTACCTGTACTGCCATTCTCCCTGCAACCTCGCTCATAGGCGACAATAATGGCAGCGTGTGATTACGTTCAATTGTTTCGTAGGCAATACCGGTTACCCTTTTCTCAAGCAAAGCCCTGGTTAATTCAGGTTCAGGTGCCAAATGGAGGTATGTGAAAAGAATTTGTCCTTCATGAAACAACTCGTACTCAGGAGGTAAGGGTTCTTTCACCTTGATTATCATTTCAGCTTGGTCAAACAACGCTTTTTTGTCCGCCAAAATCTGCGCCCCGGCTGTTATAAAACTTTCATCGGAAAACCCACTGCCAACACCGGCGCCTTGTTCAACAAGCACCGTATGGCCAGCCTTTTTCAAGGTTTCGGTACCAGCCGGTGTAAGCCCCACCCTGTTCTCATTGTTTTTGATTTCCTTTGCCACACCAATAATCATCCTTTTACCCTCCTTTACTAAACCCTGGACTAAAAGCAACACACTCTTGTCTTACTAAAAGCATATTATGTAAGGGAAGTTCCGAAGAACCTCCCTTACTGTCTACCCTTTTTTAGTTATATTCCTGGCATATTGCTCAGGGGCTTCACGTTCAATCCCGCCCTCTTCCCATAAATATTTTTTGGTATCTGCAACAATTACGCCACTAAGCGCGATCAGTGAAACCAGGTTAGGAATAGCCATTAACGCATTCATGGCATCAGCAAGATCCCATACCAGCGTAAGGGAAGTAACTGAACCCAAAAATACAGCAATGACCCAGGCCACGCGATAAGGCGTGATTGACCTTTTGCCAAACAGATACTCCACTGCCCGCTCACCATAGTAAGACCAGCCCAAAATGGTGGAAAATACGAAAGTCAGCAGACCAACACTAAGCACAATCGGCCCGATAACCGGGATCTGGGCAAAAGCCCCTTTCGTCAAAGCTGCGCCTGACAGCTGGTTAAGGGCTGCCGGATTTTCAATAACACTGCTCACTAGTACCAAACCTGTCATAGCGCATACCACTACTGTATCCCAAAAAGTACCGGTCATGGATACCAGCGCCTGACGCACCGGGTTCTTGGTCTGAGCTGCAGCGGCCACAATTGGTGCCGAACCTAAGCCCGACTCATTGGAAAATAAACCACGGGCAATACCATAACGCATCGCCATCATAACACTGGCACCAACAAAGCCACCGCCCGCAGCCTGGGGCGTAAACGCCGACTCAACGATTAACGAAATCGTTGCCGGCAGGTAAGAAGCATTCATACCAAGAATGATCGCACAACCAAAGACATAAAAAACTGCCATAAACGGAACCAACTTCTCACATACGCTGGCAATGGACTTGACGCCGCCGAGGATTACCACGGCTGTCAGCACAGCCATAACACCGCCTGACAAGTAAGGACTTACGCCCATGGTCTCTTCAAGCATAACTGAGATTGAATTAGCCTGCACCATGTTACCAATACCAAATGCGGCAATAGAAGTAAATATACAAAACAGCACGGCCAGCCATTTCATATTTAAGCCATTTTCCAGTGCATACATCGGCCCACCAAGCATGGTGCCGTCCGATGTTTTAACGCGATAACGAACAGAAAGCAAGGCTTCTGCATATTTGGTTGCCATGCCGAATACCCCTGTTAACCAGCACCACAACACGGCCCCGGGACCGCCAAGACCAACAGCAGTCGCCACACCCACAATATTACCGGTACCGATGGTAGCGGCAAGCGCCGTTGTCAGGGCCCCAAATTGACTGACATCCCCTTCACCTGACCGATCTTTACTAACTGACAACTTAATGGCTTTCCATACGTATTTTTGAATAAATCTAAGTCGATAAGTTAAGAATAGATGAGTTCCAAATAATAAAATAAGCATGGGCGGTCCCCAAAGATAACCATTCGCCCAGTTAACCACATCATGAAATCCTTGCATACATATCCGCCTCCTTTATTTTAAACATAATCTGACCCACAGAAACTATTGCATTTCCCCCTTTACATTTTATTATTGCAATCTTTTAAAGAATATAATTATTTTCACTGTTAGTCAATCCTTTTGGCAATCCGGTTTCTACACATTCGTATATACTCGCGGAACCCGCTTACCGACCATACATACAAGCTCGTAATTAATTGTCCCTAAAATACCGGCTACCTCATCTGTCGTTAACGCCGACGTTCCAAACAAAATGGCGGTGTCCCCCGGCTTGACATCAGCAATACCGGTAACGTCTGCCATACATTGATCCATACAAATTCTCCCCACTAACGGCGCACGGTTGCCGTTAATTAAAACATCTGTCCGGCCAGATAACAATCTTGTCCAGCCGTCGGCATAACCTATAGGTAAGGTGGCAATTTTGCGCTCAGTAGCAGCAATATAAGCCCGGCCATAGCTAATGCCGGTTCCAGCTGCCACGTCCTTGACATGGGCAATCCTCGCCTTAAGACACATAGCCATCGCCAAAGTGATATTTTGTTTTACTTCCGGTGAAGGCCACAGGCCATACAAAATAATTCCAGGACGAACCATATCCAGGTGCGTCTCCGGCATTTCCAAAGTGGCCGCACTGTTTGCAATATGTCTGATGGGAATATCAATTCCCTTGGCTTGAATTCGTTCTAGCGCCTGCTGAAATCTAGCATACTGCTCATAAGCATACGACTTGTTCTCCGCATCAGCGGTGGCAAAATGCGAAAATACTCCTTCAATCTCGACCCCGCTCATTGCAGCTGCCGCCGCCGCAAAATCGCCCGCCTCCTCAGGCAGGATACCAATCCTCCCCATACCTGTATCAATCTTGATATGCAGTTTTACACGTTTGCCTGTTTCCGTTCCAGCCGCTGCTAGCGCCCGCACGGCATCCATGGAATACACCGTCTGGGCAATACCATAAGCAGCCACTGTCCTAGCCTGATGAGGCGGCGTATAACCAAGCACCTGAATAGGCACCAAGAAACCAGCTTCCCTAAGCTCAATAGCCTCACCTAAAATGGCTACCGCCAGCCTGTCAGCACCTGCAGACAACACGGCGTGTGCAACGGCTATTGCCCCGTGACCGTAAGCATCGGCCTTGACCACAGCGCAGAATTTCACACCAGGTTTTAGGCCTTTTTTTATTTCCCTAACATTGTGTTTAATCGCAGCCAAATCAATTTCTGCCCACACAGGACGTTCAATCATAACTCGTCAGCCTCCTAAATGAATCGAATCACCAAATACTATCACGTCTTGCGCGACCGTACAGGGTAGAAGATCATCAATCCTAATAACCAAACCGGACCAATCCAAAGCGACAGCGCCGTATCAGAATCTTGGCTCATAATATAAACTACAAGCGCCAGCATTATCAAACACAAGATACCTGATAAGGGATATAAGGGCATCGGATAGACTAGTTTGGCTACCACTGCCGGCGGCAGACTTCGCCGAAACTTGATCTGAACCATAAGAATGATGGCCCACACCCACAAACAGGCAAACGTGCCAATACTAGTTACATAAGTAAACACTTTTGCCGGAATAAAGTAATTGAGTACCACGCCGACCATTAAAAAAGCAGCTGAAACCAATACTCCCCAGACTGGAACCTGGCTGCTATTTAACTTACCCAGAAGCGCAGGCGCTTCCCCTTGCCTTGCCAAAGTATACAGCATCCGGCCTGTGCTAAAAACGCCGCTGTTACAGGAGGACAGAGCTGCTGATAGCACAACAAAATTCATTATGTCGGCGGCGCTACTTATTCCTAACTTTTCAAATACCGCTACAAACGGACTGCCAACATGACCAAGCTCATTCCAAGGATAAATTGACATAATAACATATAGTGAGCCGATGTAAAACAATAGAATTCGCCAAAACACTTTGTTTATAGCGGCTGGCAATGTCTTTTCCGGCTCTTTGGCTTCTCCAGCGGTAACGCCAATTACTTCAATACCCACATAAGAAAACAGTACCATTGAAAGGGCCATAATCGCCCCACTCACACCATGCGGAAAAAAGCCGCCATGCTGCCAGAGATGCCCTATCCCTATAGGAACGCCATCATTGCCCAAACCAAACATTATCATCCCCAACCCGCTCATAATTAACGTAATGATGGCAATAATTTTGATTAACGCAAACCAGAATTCAATTTCGCCGTAGGTTTCTACGGCAACAAGATTAACCCCTGTCATGATGATTACCGCCAGCAACGCCGGAATCCATTGCGGCAATTCAGGCAGCCAGTAATTTACATACACTCCCACGGCGGTAATCTCGGCCATACCTGTCACAACCCACATAAACCAATACGTCCAGCCTGTCAAATAACCAGTCAACGGTCCAAAAAATCTGTGGGCATACGCGCTAAATGAGCCCGCTATCGGGATAGCAACAGCAACTTCACCCAGCGCCCTCAACAAGCAGAAAACCACAATACCACCAATAAAGTACGTAATTAGCAGTGATGGACCTGCAGCTTGAATAGCGGCAGACGATCCTAAAAACAGACCCACACCAATCGAACCACCAATCGCGATAAGCTGAATATGACGCTCTTTGAGCCCACGCCGGAGCTCCTGTTGGTTCTCCTGTCTATGCAAAGTTTTCCCTCCGCCGCATTTACTACCAAAGAAAGCGAGTCCCCTTACTACTATATACTTGCGGTCGTAGGCTTAGAACTTTGTTGTTGCTTTTACAATGACGCCAGCTTATCTGCTTTTTTCCGGCGGGTATTAGTCATCTCATACTTGACAATAAGTTGATCCAGGTAGCCGCTAAGTTCAGTTACTTCGACGTCAGTAAGATCGCCCAACTTCCGTTCTACTAGCTGATGTAACCGCTCACGTACAACCTCAATTTCCCATTCCATTTCCGCCAGAATTGCCACAATACCCCCCCTAATCACATTTTCAGTTTTCTAGTTAATTGCACCTGCTGCTTAAGCCATTCTAGCCAGCCGGTTAACCCTGCTCCAGTTCTGCAGGACACCTTCATCAAGATAGCTTGTTGATTTAAGCCGGTAATATCTCGCACCGCGCAATCAATAGCAAAATCAGTATAGGGAAGTAAATCAATTTTATTCAAAATAACAGCTGCAGACTGCCTAAATACAAGGGGATATTTTAGCGGTTTGTCTTCTCCTTCTGTAACGCTGAGGACTACCACTTTGGCATGCTCCCCAACGGCAAACTCGGCTGGACAAACCAGATTGCCAACATTTTCGACGATCAGAATATCAATCTCATCCAAATCCAATTGGTCAAGCGCTGACTTAACCATCGTCGCATCAAGATGACAGCCGCCCTGGGTATTGATTTGAACCACCGGCGCTCCACAGGCAGCAATGCGATCAGCATCTTTAGATGTATATAAATCACCTTCGATAATGGCTATATTAAGTTCACTTTTGAGTAGGCTTACCGTCTGCTCCACAAGAGAGGTTTTGCCACAGCCAGGAGAACCCAACAGATTAACTGTAAAAATCCCCCGTCTGGTCAACATGGCATTTAGCTCGGCAGCCACTTCCTCATTCTTTTCCAGGATATTGCTCATCACAGTAATTTCCAACTATTACTCTACCTCCACACTTTCTACTTTTAGTTCGCGCCCGGTTATAATCTCAACAGCATGAGAGCCACAGGTTGCGCAAACAAAACAATATTTATCAATACTGCTTTGACTGCCGCAGTCCCGGCAATGTCCTGTTAGTGGAATTATTCGGATTGATAAACAAGCGTTCTCTGCCATTGTTCCTTTAGCCAACGCTACAAAGCCAAATTCCAGCGCCTCCGGTACAGTCCCAGTAAGTTCACCCACAATTACTTTAATGCCCAAAACACTAGTGGCATTATGATTAACAGCTGTATTCAAAGCAATATCCAGTATCCCTTGCGCAATTGCAAGCTCATGCATGGCAATATACCCCTAACACAAAATTGTTGTTCACTACATCATTTAAATAAATAATTCTCCGTTTGTTTGTAAATTCCTTCCATACAAAATTCGTCATTTCTTGCAGTTTTTCCGTTATATCTCGCATTTATCCGATAAAAAATTACATTCCTTATGCTTTTGGGATTTTCTTACTTAATTAACATAATATTTATAGAATAACAGGTATTTGCGCCGCAGATACTAGGATTAGAAAAATTTCAGGAGGTGTTTATTCTATGGCTAGAAGTAACAAACCTGTTAACCCAGGTGCAGAAAATGCACTTGACCGCATGAAGCTAGAAATAGCAACTGAACTGGGTATTAGTGATCGCGTACGCAGCCAAGGCTGGTCAACCATGACCTCGGCCGATTGTGGTCGGGTAGGTGGTCACATGGTTCGCCGCATGATCGAGCAATATGAATCGTCCATGGGTGGACAAACGTCCACTCCAAGTGGGACAACCGCAACTTCGGGTACGATGACTTCCCAATTCGATGTTAACAGCAAATAACTCATAGTAGCATAAAAGGCGGCTTAGCCGCCTTTTATGCTACTATCCTAAATCCCACTTAGGTTGGCTAATTCTTGATTTAGCAATTCTTTGCCGCTGCTTCTATGTATCAGATTATCCACCCGGCGATATTGCATTCACTGATTCAAAATATACAATAATCTCTGTGCCCGGCGTGGCTGGTGTATTGGGAGCAACACTTTGCTTTACAACAATCCCAGTACCCACAGGTACAAAAGTGAGCCCAAGTTCATGTAAAATGCCACCGGCTTCCCTAATGGACTTGCCTGCAAGTGCAGGAACTAATACTTGCCCATACGGCACTTCCTGGAGCGGCCCGGGGCTAGTTGGGACATCTGACGGCGCCAGGGATTCTACCGTCTTTACAGGCGGCAATACATAGCTGTCCCCATCAGGGTGAATATTTAACACTCGCATAACCTGTGTCATAATATCATTAAATACCGGTGCGGCAATTGTCCCGCCATAATAAATACCACTCGGGTCATCAAGCACAATCAGTGCCGCTACCTGCGGATCATCAACAGGCCCAAAACCGGCAAAAGAGGCAATATAATGCCCGGCTAAATAGCCGCCACCATTGGGATTTAACTTTTCGGCTGTACCTGTTTTCCCTGCAAAACGGTAGCCCTTAACAGCCGCCAGTTTACCGCCGCCTTCATGTACTACCTTCTCTAGTAACGCGGTCAGGGTGCGGGCTGTTTCCGGAGTAATAGCCTGTCTTACAACAACCGGCTCAAAGGTTTCCGCCAGCGTGCCATCCTCGTTACGGTATTCTTTAATAATCCGGGGTTTTAGCAGCACCCCATCATTGGCAATAGCGGCAATAGCAGCCGTAAGTTGTAGTGGTGTCACCGCAACACTCTGGCCGATCGACATGGTTGCGGTATCGCTATCACGCATCTCCCGGGGATCAAACAGCAGGCCTTCGGCCTCCCCTGGCAATTCTATTCCTGTGATCTTGCCAAACCCAAATGCTCGTGCATAGCTTGTCAGTTTTGCCGCACCAACCCGCAAACCAACTTCAACAAAACCAGTATTTATAGAATTCTTTATAATCTCAGTAAATGGTACATTGCCATAGCTCTCGCCACTCCAGTTTCTGATCTGGCGCCCGGATACCTCTACATAACCCTTATCAATAAACCGCTCATCCGGCCGCACCTTACCCTCCTCCAGTGCCGCCGCCGTAATAATGGCTTTGAAAGTCGAACCCGGTTCATACACAACGGACACGGCCCGATTCTTCCAGGCTTCTGAACTATAACTGCCAAATTGATTAGGGTTATACGTGGGACGGCTGGCCATGGCGAGAATTTCCCCGGTCTTAGGCTGCATAATAATAATAGTACCCGTCTTCGCGCCCGTCTTCGCCATGGCAGCATCAAGTGCCCTTTCGACAATGTATTGAATGTTGCTGTCAATCGTCAGGTAAATTGAACGTCCCTTTTTTTCCGGTATAAAAGAAAATATGGATTGGAATATTGGTGTACCATAGCTGTCTGTATCAATAACCTGCTTACGAACCTGGCCCTTAATAACCTTATCGAGTGACATTTCCAGACCTTCCAGACCAACATCATCTGTACCCACAAAACCCAGCACCTGCGCTGCCAGCTTATCATTAGGATAATACCGTTTACTTTCCTCGATAAAACCCAGTCCTGTAAGCTGTTGGTCCTTGATAAGTGCGGAAACTGCCTTAGCTACGTCCGGCTCCAGCGTCCGCTTAAGCCACACAAAACGAGCTCCGTCCGTTAATCGCTCCTTAATATCTGCCGATGTTATACCAAGAACTGGTGCTAATAAAACCGATAATCCATCAATATCTTTTACTTCCTGTGGATCAGCATAAAGGGACTTATTTAGACTACTTACCGCTAATTGCTGCCCGTTCCGGTCATATATCGTCCCTCGAGGCGACTGCATTACCCGGCTTTCGCTAAGTTGATCCTGTACTCTGGTACTCAGACGTTGCCCCTCACCGAATTGAATCCAGGCGATTCTCCCTGCTAAACCAAATATCGCCAGCATGGTTACAGTCAAAAACCAAGCCAGGCGTTTTTGCATACTTACTGGCGTTGCCATCTATTGTCAGCCCTTCCTTGGATAGATATTCTATAGATTATTCGGCATAGAGCCTCAATACCCTGCAAAAAAAGAAGGGAGACATCGCATCAAAATGCGATGTCCCCCCAACAGTGCCTTTGCACTACACGTACATTATTGCACCGAATTTCCCTCTTTAGCACAGGCTTCGGTACCCTTTTCTTTATGTGTGCTCTTCCACCAGAGACCAATCGCTACTACCCCTACCGTAACTGCAGCTGGCAACAGCCATTCGGGTATCACTGCATGAATAACCGGACCAATTTTTTCATCAGCCACCATCATTTCGCCGGCCGTCCAGGCAATAAGCGCGGCTCCGAGATACACAACTATCGGGAACTTGTCCATAATTTTAATAATAATTTGACTGCCAAAAACAATCAACGGGATACTAAGCGCAAGTCCTATGACAAGCAGAACATAATCGCCTTTGGCTACCGCAGCAATTGCCAAGGTATTATCAAGGCTCATAACTAAATCTGCGATAATAATGGTCTTTACAGCCCCTGCAAACGAAGTGTTGGCTGCAATGTTTTCGTCGCCATCATCCTCCATAAGTAATTTAGCTGCAATCCAAATAAGAAGTAATCCGCCAAAAAACTGAACATAAGGAATTTGCAAAAGTACAACAGCTACAATTGTTAGAATAACACGCAGGACTATCGCCCCGCCACTACCCCACAGGATCGCTTGCTTTTGTTGCTTCGGGGGTAAAGAACGGCTTGCCAAAGCAATGACCACTGCATTGTCGCCGCTAAGCACGATGTTCACCATCATAATACTAGCTAGTGCTACCAAAAACTCCACTTTTTCGCACTCCTTTTATTGTTATCGCTTTGTAGCACTGATGATAAAGGACACTGTATCCGATGACCAAATTGCTCTAAAACTCCCGCTTCTGCAAGCGGGAGTTAAGAGCAACTAAGTCCCTGGATAGGTTCGACTAAACTTCAGATGGGTAAAACCCCACCTGAAGCTAAGTCTCACTTTATCTTGTTATCAGATTTTAATATCATCTACCAAGATGTACTACCACAAATTTATTTTACTCCCCTGTATCCGAATGTGCAAGTCTCTAAATGACATAATATTGGATGAATTTCACATAGTTTCTGTCACTATTTGTAGTGTCCGATTTTAGTAATATTTCTCCTCTATTTATGGTGTTTATTCTGTGCAAAAAAAAAAAATAAATAGGCAGCAATAGCACTATTACCTGCCTGTTTATAATGTCTTCGCTAACCAGATTCATTGTAACGTATCTTTTATCACTCTGAGGGCATTTTTCCAGCATATTTTATCAATTTCCGCCTGACTAAATCCTGCTTTTCCCAAAGCGCCTACCAGTTTACTCATTTCGCCGGCGTGAGCCAATTCCAGTTCCGGGCTAATACCATCAAAGTCTGACCCAATAGCAATGACCTCTATCCCACCCACGTTATAGATATGTTGGATATGAAGAACCATATCTTCAACCCGACTGACCGGCGCACTGCCCAAAAAGGATTTCTCAAAATTAATCCCCATAACACCACCCTTTGTGGCTAACACCTTAATCATCTCATCAGTCAGATTGCGATGATGAGAGGTTACAGACCAGGCATTAGAGTGGGAAGCCACAAACGGTTTTTGTGTCAGTGCGGCCACCTCATAAAAACCCTGATTTGATAAATGGGATACATCAATCAGCATCCCCAGTCGGTTCATCTCTGCTACTACTTCCCGGCCAAAGGGCGTAAGCCCCCGCTCACGGCATTCGGGCAAGGCGCTCGGATGGCCAATCTCATTAGGATAGTTCCAGGTGAGCGTAATTAGCCTAACACCAAGGCGGTAGAAGTTTCGCAAATTAATCAACTCACCCTTAAGCGCCCCGCCTTCCTCAATCGTCAAAAAAGCAGATAATTTGCCATCTGCTTGATTTTGCTGGAATTCACCATAATTTCTTGCCAGCGCAATATATTGTTTATTGCCCTCTATTTCCTGGTAAAAGCGATCAATCATTCTAAGCGCTCTCACCAACGGATCACCATCTGTCTGCAGATTGATAAACATAGCAAAAAATTGAGCCTGAGCCTTACCTGCCTGCAGCTTTTCGATGTCAACACTGAGTGAGTTACGATAAAGGCCCTCTGACTTATCTTCCCCCATTAAGCGCATTATCGTATCACAATGCAAATCAATACTATTCAATCGCTTGCTCCCCTCTCCTGTCCTGCGCCCCTTTCCGGAACTCTCTACCAGGGTTCACTGTCACTTATACCACTGGTATATATAATACTATGAAACGCATTTACTGGTAATGCGTTTTTATTCGTCTTGCTCTTCCACCACCCCGACTCCAGTGGCAAGCTGATGGCTAAACTCCTCAAATTCAGCACTGTTCATTATACCAGCCGTATTCAGTTCCTTCCGAAGCTCGTCCTGGCTAAGACCTCGCCATGCTTCATACTGATGACTATCAATCAAAAAGTTATTAATAAGATATCCTAACAAGATGTCTGTCATAGTTGCTCCTCCTATCAATTATCTTTAGCTACAGCTATACTATAATTAGTATAACCAAAAATAATATCCTTAACTTTAAATAGATGGGGTGTCCTATGAACAATATTCTACTACCAGCGGGTAATACTCAACTACCAGGTGTTTTCCACCCCGCCCGCCATCCCTCAGGTAAAACGCTAATTATCTCTCATGGCTTCCGGGGCAGTAAGGATGGCGGCGGCCGGGCAATCCGCCTGGCAGAAACCATTGCTGCAACAGGTGTTAACGTACTCCGCTATGACTTTACTCCCCTCCAAAACCTATCTTGTCAGATTGCCGAGCTTACAGCCGTTGTTGCCTATTCCCGGCAGACAATCGGCGGACAGCTCTTTTTGTTGGGACGCAGCCTGGGCGGTGCCACCTCACTGGCAGTAGCCGCCACTGACCCAATCATAAGAGGCATCATCCTCTGGGCTACTCCCTGGAACCTCTCCGCAACCTTCCGGTTGGCACTGGGGGCTCATTATGAACAGCTGGCTGCCGGCATCCCCCTGCAACTAACAGATGAATATGGTGACCTGTTGCTTACACCAGAATTTATCCAGGATTTTGCACATCATAACATCCTAGCCTATGTCCAACAAATAAAACAACGACCCTTCCTTATTCTCCACGGAACAGCCGATAATATCGTGCCAGCCAGACAGGCTCAAACTATTTATGAGTTAGCGGCAAAACCAAAAAAGCTAATCCTTTATCCAAACGGCGATCACCACCTGGCCGCACAAAGCAACCAAGCTGGCGAAGATATTGCCAGTTGGCTCAGCAAATTCTAGTTCACTACTGCGAAACAAAGGGATGGTTATTTGAAAACAAACAATGCCCGAATCCTGATGTTGCATAAAAAAAACGGCTGTTTACCTCTCGGTAAACAGCCGTTTTTTTTAGTGGCGGAGTGGCAGGGATTTGAACCCTGGCAGGCCTCACGACCTCTAACGATTTAGCAAACCGTCCTCTTCAGCCACTTGAGTACCACTCCGTGTCATAAGCTGGTTAGATTATAGCAGATACTCTGCCCTAAGTCAATTGACTTATATGGCGGAGGGGGTGGGATTCGAACCCACGGTCCCTTGCGGGATCACTGGTTTTCAAGACCAGCTCCATAAACCGCTCGGACACCCCTCCGCATCTAGCACATTTAGTATTATAACAAATGCCAAGATGGCTTGTCAACAAAACAAACCCCGGTAATTTCTGTCTGTTTCGCCTTACCTGCTCTTAATCGTGTGCACACTTGCTAAGCACAGGTAATACAATAATACATAGATTTGATGATCTAGTATACGAATACTTGCCTCATATAGCAGGGTTAAAACTAGGCTATTTTTTTATAAAAGGGTTGACTATTAAGGTAAACAGAATTATATTCATTATAGAGATATTTAAAGATAATCATTAATATTTCAAAGGCAGGTGAGATAGATGGACGTAGGCCGACCTAGTTGGCGTCTGTTGTTCAATTTAATAAAAATTAGGGGAATATTCCATTTTTTCCGCCGAAATTATCTGAGTACACCACTTAGCAGCCTTGGCTAAGGGTTATCCGATTGACTAGGTAACTATTTGCATTCCCCTAAAAGAAAAAAGGGGGAGCATTATGCTTAAAATTTATCGCAGCAATTGCACAGATCTATATGAACTTACTCTTCAAACGTTGGAACGGGGTGCTTGGTTTAACCTGATCAATCCCACACCCGCGGAACTGGAGCAAGTGGCCGCCACTACTGGCACCCCACTTGATTTCCTTAAAGCCGCCTTAGACGAAGAAGAACGTTCCCGTATCGAACTTGAAGAAAATCATATGCTTGTTATCACCAACATTCCCGTTACGCGTGGTCATGATAGTTATGACGCGTTGCCATTAGGCATCGTACTTACTCCCGACTACATCATTACCATCTGCCTGGAATCCAACGAAGTGTTAGCTGATTTTAAGTCTGAAAATCACCGGTTGTTCAGTACCTTTAAAAAGACCAGATTTCTTTTTCAGATATTGTATAAATCAGCTACTTTATATTTGAAATACTTAAAGCAGATTAACCGCCGCACAGACGAAATCGAACGTTATCTGCGCCGTTCCATGCAAAACGAGGAAATTTTCCAGCTCTTAGAGCTGCAGAAAGGCTTAACTTATTTTGCCGCTTCCCTACGTTCTAACGGCATTGTCTTGGAAAAGCTCTTGCGACTCCGTTCTACCAGCCAAGTACAACACTTGATTAAAATGTATGAAGAAGATGAAGATCTGTTAGAAGATGTTATTATTGAAAATAAACAGGCTATTGAAATGGTCGAAATGTATAGCCGCATTATGAACGGTATGATGGATACGTTTACTTCCATCATCTCGAACAACCTCAACCGCGTTATGAAATTTCTGGCCTCTATGACCATTATTTTGGCAATACCGACTATGGTTTCAAGCTTTATGGGAATGAATGTTGATGTACCCTTTGGCGGCAATGGTGGCTTTATTATTACTCTATTATTTGCTGTGGGTGTTACCGCACTTAGTGCCTTTGGTTTGTGGCGTAAAGGCATGTTTTAATAAAAATAATGAATTGTAGGCAAAACCTGAACCCCTCAGGTTTTGCCTTTTCTTACTTCACTTATCAGGTAACCCTTATCCCCGACTACGTTGTATCACCGGGTATGCTAGAGTGGCTGTACTGGAACTTGCGTTCCAGTACAGCCACCTTTCCTTTACCCTAAACCATCTAATTTAATCTCACGTCCCAACCGGAATGCATAGATATACTGTTCCTTGACCGGTCGACCGAGTATCCGCTCAATCGCCAGCGCGTACATGCTAAGCTGAGCTGCGTACTTGGTGACCAACTCATCTGCCCCAGCAGCGCTATCGGTCTTATAATCAATCAGCACTAAACCGTCATCTTCGGCAAACAGGCAGTCAATAATCCCTTGCACGAAAATCTGTTCCCTGCAGTCTTGCAGATCTGGATAAAACTTTTCGGCTGGCAGCAGCAGGCTAAACGGCATTTCCCGCCATACCTCGTTGGCTTTCATTAAACGTCGACCAAGCTGAGAAGCAAAAAAGGCATTGATTAAACCAGCATCAACCTCGGCTGCCTGACCAGTCGGCAAAATCTGGCGAACTTCCAAGGCACTGGCCAACTCAGTAATGGCTTGGTTAGAAAACTCGCCCGCCAAATCAATATGTTGCATAACCGTATGCAGCATCACCCCATATTCTACCGGTGTCAGCTGCGAGACGGCTTGCAGGAAGCGGGGACGCGCGTGAACTGTCGACGGTTTTGGTGCAAATACAATCTCAGACTCTTCCCTTTCCACAAGTTCAAGACGGCGTTTAATTTCCGACACTGACAGTTTGGCTGGTTTGCTAACCGCGTCCGTACATGGATAGTGCCATTTTAAGAGAGTATCCACCCACCGGGTATCAGTATCACAGTCAACCGGTTCCAGCCGCCGGACAGCCGCCAATAACGTGTCATCCGCCTGACTGGCCTGCACTAACGGTTTACCATCTGCCAGCTTAACTATTTTGATGTTCCAGGCTGAAAGCTGGCCTGCTAATGCTGTCACCGGCTGGTTGGTGCACTCACCATACTGGCGGATAGCCTCACCATCAGTATGCCGGGCAACCGCCATACCAACCCAATCCAGATAACTTTTGGCTTTTATGACTTGGCTGACTGGCAGTTTTGCCTGCGGTTCACCCACAGCCCGGCACCAGGCAGCACACCTTTGGGACAACTTCTTGGCCGAACCAACTAAAATGAGTTTTTCCCTGGCCCGGGTCAGGGCCACATACAAAATCCGCTGTTCTTCCGCCTTAGTTT
Organism: Sporomusa silvacetica DSM 10669; assembly: GCF_002257705.1. Classification (GTDB taxonomy): domain Bacteria; phylum Bacillota; class Negativicutes; order Sporomusales; family Sporomusaceae; genus Sporomusa; species Sporomusa silvacetica. The sequence continues at coordinate 49,668 of NZ_LSLK01000038.1, read as the reverse complement.
CCAACTCAAGCTTATGGGCAATACCCCATCGAGCCGGTGTCGGATAGCGAAATCTAAGCTCAGGTAAAGTAACATACGGCCCAACACCTAGCTCCTTATGACATAATACCAACCCAGTCGTATCCATAAGGTTAAAGTTTTTTCCCATATCAGCCACAATAACTACCGGAAACTCAAGCCCTTTACTTTTATGAATACTCATGACCCTGACAACATCCTCACTCTCGCCTAACGCCCGAGCTACCGACAAATCAGAATCCTTATTCTTCAGCCGCTCAACAAACCGTAAAAAGCGAAACAGTCCTCTAAAGTTAGTGGCCTCATACTGCCGGGCCCGATCATACAGCGCCCTCAGATTAGCTTGCCGCAAAATTCCACCCGGCATCCCACCCACATAGTCATAGTAACCGGTATCCTGATAGATACGCCAGATAAGCTCAGCCACACCCTTACGCCGCGCCAAATTACGCCAAGTCGTTAGCTTAGCCAAGAAGTCCTGTACCTTGTGGGAAACAGCCTGGGTATGGCTGTATGCCTGCACCGCTGCCCACAGGCTGCCTTGCGCCAAACACAGTCGAATTTCAGCCAATTCATCGCCAGTCAGACCAACTAGCGGCGAGCGCAGCACAGCTGCCATTGGAATATCCTGGTGGGGATTATCAATAACTTGCAACAGGGCTAACATAATAGATATCTCGGTTTCAGAAAAATAGCCGGAATCCAGTTCTGCGTAACAGGGAATCCCGTTTTGCCGCAGCCTGTCCTGCAGCGCCTGAGCCTTACCCCGTACCGAACGCAACAAAATAACAATATCACGGTACAATAAGGGACGATAGCCGCCCGCCTGTTTATCAAACGCCAAACAACCGCTGTTAATCAATTCCTGAATACGCCTGGCAATGAGGACAGCTTCCTGCTCAAAAGCAGATAGTTCTTCTTCCGGTATACCATCACCCAGTTGGCTACTCTCACCCTCGCTTTCAGACTCTGGACTGCTAATCGCCTCGCCCTCGTCAGCGAGGCTCTCGTCCCCAGCTTTCTCCCTGTCAATTATAATGATTTCTACCGGCCCCTCCAAGCTGTTTCCTGCCGTGACCGGATAATCAGGACCAGGATTAAGCTGTTCCGCCGGTCCATAATCAAGCTCAGCCGTACGCTCAGTCATGAGCTGGGCAAACAGGAAATTGACAGCATGAAGAACCCCAGAGCGGCTGCGGAAGTTTTTACTCAAATCAATGCGTTTACAGCCTACCCGCTCACCGCTCTGATAACCATGATATTTGTCCATAAAGAGAGCCGGCTCAGCCAAGCGGAAACGGTAAATACTTTGTTTTACATCTCCCACCAGGAAGAGATTAGGCTGCTCGCAACTTGCGACAAGCCGGATAATTTCCTCCTGTACTCTGTTGGTATCCTGGTACTCATCGACCATAATTTCTCTAAACCTTGCTTTAAGCTGGAGAGCTACCGGCGAAGGCTTGGTTTCCTCTTGCCCTGAATCTGCCGCTCGTAATACCTCCAGGCACAAATGCTCTAAGTCATTAAAATCAACAATCCCCTTTTCTTGTTTCGCCAGGGAAAATCTTAATGCAAAGTTCTTAACTAGTTGGACCAATGCAGCCATGAGTGGCTCAACCTGACGCAAATCAGCCACAAGTTCCGCGCCGCTGCGTTCAAAATAGAATGCCCTGGCATCGGTTATCCGCTTTTTGGCTTTATTGCGCTGGCCTTGAAAATAGTCCTTAATCTCCTTAGGCACTTCCTTGCCAACTGAGGCAATCCGGGGGAAACTTACCTCCTCCAAAGCCTTAGACAACGCTGCCCAGGATAACTGCGCGGCTACCAGCAAATTATCAATAATTTGGATATCTTCAGCAAAGGTCTGGGCATAGGCAGTTGGTTTACCCGGTCTGCCAACCTCCGCCATTAGTGCCAGCAGCTGCTGGCGGGCTTCTTCCCAATCCAGTACTATTTTATCTCGGACCAAGGCTGACCAGGGAGTCTCATCAAAAGTTGCTTCTGGCGGCAAAAGGAAAGCGCTAGGTAAACCAGTTAGCCAATTCTCCGGCCAAGGATGACTGCGGGAAAACTCATATAACTTCAGCACCAGTCCAGCAAGAGAGTTATCATTGACTTCGTCTCCATAATGCTCAATCAGCATCATAAAATCTGTATCTGCCTGCATATAGCTTTCCTCAAACACAGCCTCAAGCACATCACTCTTGATTAATGTTACCTCGGTGTCATTAGCCACCCGGAAATTAGGTTCAATTGCTAGCAGATAAAAATACTGCCGCACAATACCTTGACAGAAGGCATGTAAGGTTGAAATATTGGCTGCACTTAGCAGCACCAACTGTCGCTCGACATGGCGCCTAAGCTCAACATCAGTGAGCTCTGGCTGCCTAAGTACAGTATTTAAGGCTTCACCAATGCGACTGCGCATCTCGTTAGCCGCCGCATTGGTAAAGGTAACCACCAGCAAACTATCCACACTCAGCCGTTCATCAGGGGCAATGATCCGGCTGATAATACGTTCCACCAGCACCCAGGTCTTACCCGACCCGGCAGCTGCCGCCACCAACAAATTATGGTTACGGGTTTCAATCGCAGCTTGTTGCTCAGGAGAGCATTGCATTACTCACCGCCTCCTTTCCGTTGACGCAATTCCTCCATAATAGCCTCATCAGGCAGCTTAGGAAGCGCCAAATAGTCATTTTCCGGCAAATTACCGTCAAACTGGCATACTGGCAGGAAGGCACAATAGCCACAGGGTGTACTTTTCTCCAACCGATAAGGCCTAATGGCTGTTTCGCCAGCAAGAATGGCGGCCGCTACAGCCATCAGCTCCTGTTCAACATGGGTTAATAATAACTTGAACTCTTCTCCTGTTTTGAGCTTATCCATACAACTTTCGTAAAAACCGTTTTTACCCAACGCAATCTTAAAAAATTCAGACCAACCGTTAATCGTTTCATCCAGTAATCCGGCAATATCCGTATCGGCCAGTAACCAGCCTGGCATTTTGAGCCGGCTGTTAATATCCTTTTCAATTTGCTCTGGTGTTTTTAGGGTTGACCCCGAGATAACAGGATTTTTCAAAAAATAATATAATACCCCTGCCGGCAGACAAGCATTAGGACCGTTTTGGGCGCTCACCGCCACCAATAAATAAGTTAACAGTTGCAGCTTAAGACCATAGTAAACCTCAGTCAAACTGAGCCAAGCCCCACCTGATTTATAGTCAATAACCAGCACATAGTTTTGGTTGTCGTACTCACCCATGTCCAAGCGGTCAATCTGCCCGGCTACTTCCACAATAGCTTCCGGCAGAGCAAGCTTAAGCGGTGGCAGCGCGTCCGGCCCCCGGCCAAAAGTCTGCTCAAATGCCACCGGCCGAAACTGAGTGACCTCGCCCCAGGCTGCTAGACGGCTAACAGCCCGGACAGCCCGCCGTGTCAGCCTGGTAACCAAATGCTCATGCTGTTTGCTGCTAAGCAGTATTTCATTCTGCAGCTTAGGTGCTAACTGGGTGACAATATCCCCACATAATTCACTAATTTGGTTGCCAGTGAGCTCTCCCCAGCTTTGACTGCGCGCAGCCATCCTGTCACCAAATGATTTCAGCACAGCATGCAAAAATTGTCCCAAGTCAGGTGCCGCCAGTTGGTAAACAGCCCGCTCCTTAAGGTTCAGTCCATACTGGGCAAAATGCTTAAACGGACAGGCGCGAAACGCCTCAAACCGGGTCACACTACCCCGCATTACACCATTTTTCATATATAGGCGACCAGGAAGTCCGGGCTGTAACGGCTCTAGTTGGTTATGATGAAATAACCCGGCTAAACTTACCCTAAGCGGTTCACGCCACTTTGTCTGCATAAGCGCCCAGTTGTAGACATCCCACCAGGCTGGGCTGATATTTCCAGTCTCCCGATATAGCCTGAGCGCCCCGGCCAGTGCTGCCAGCGCCCGCTCGGGCCTGGCAAGGTACTCGGCTTCCCGCCCCGCCGGCGGCTCAATTGGCAGCGCCACAGGCAAAGCACCAGTAATTTCTTTTAAGCGTCTGATAATGGCGGAAGGTGCCAGCGCTTTGCCTTCCGCATCGGCCAGCGGGTAGCTAACCCATAGGTGCTGGCTAGCCCGCGACAAAGCTGTGTATACCAAAAACTGCTCAGCAAAGACATCAGCCACTGCCCCGCTGCCAAGTTCCAGCCCCAGCGTCCGCAGCAGCGCTCGTTCACCATCATTCAGCAGCCCCTCGTCCCTGCGGCGGCGCGGCAATATGCCATCACTCACCCCCGGGACAAAGGCGGCTTTTATTCGCAATCGCCGCGTCCGTTCCAGGGCGGCAATTGTAACATAATCAAGCCCTGGCGGAATTAAACTAAGAGTTGTACCCTCCAGCCCCTCACTGACAATAGCAGCAAACTCCGCTAGGATTAAGGGCTGCTCAGCAAATGTATCCACAATCTGATCTAACAGTTCCATTAGTTTCGGCCACATCTGCTGATGTTCCCTAGCCTGTTCAAGATCCCCGGCAACTTCAGCGGAAACTGCCCAGGCCGCCAACGTATCAGCCACTTGTAAGCTTTGCAAAAATTCATAGACAGCTTGTACCAATTCTATCGGTGCCAAGCCCTTCTTTATCGCCGGTGTTATTTTCTCTGCTAAGAGTACCAGCGCGACTGTACTATCCTGGCGGATCGTATTAATTTGGCACAAATACTCCTGCTCAGCAGCATCAGGCTCAGCACTAGCCCACTCGTCCTCAGCCAGCGAATATCGACGCCGGAACGCCCAATCTTCCGATTTTGTCCACCGCGAACCACGAATACCAAATTCCAGACAGTAATTTTCCAGGAGGTCCACCTGGTCACGTGTCACTGGCAATAAATCTGTTTTTAAACAACGAAAAACCGGCTCATAACTCCATCTTTCCAGCACAACATCAAGTGCCGAGCGCAGCAATTCCGCCAGCGGATGATGCACCGCCGGACGGCTATTATCACTGAAAAAGGGAATATTATAGTCGGTCAGCACGGTTGTCATTAACTCGGCATAGCTATCCATGTCGCGAATAAGGATAGCCATATCCCGCCACCGTAAGCCTTCTTCCCGGCTCAACCTAATCATTTCACGAGCAATGGCCTCAGCCTCGGTCCGGCGATTAGCCGCTTCTGCCAACATAAAGCTGTTATCCGGCGCAACCAGTTTAGCCGGATTCCGACCGCTAAAAAACTGCTGTTCAATAGCGGCTAGTGTCGGGCTGACAAAACGATGCGGCATCATGAGTTCCCGCTGCTCAACTTCAACCTGCAGCTCTACAGCTATTTTTTTCAATTTTTTATACGTTTCCCATTGGCGGTGAAACAACGCTTCTTCGCGGGAGTGCAGCTCATTCTCCGGCTGGTTCAGACATAGAGTTACCGTCACAGCCTGTGTCGCTTCAAGCATAGCTGTTATTACTGCATATTCCTGCGGGGTAAAGAAGGTAAACCCATCCACCCATACTTCAGCCTGCCTCAGTAGAGAAGCCCCAGGAATTTTTTCTGCCAGCAATGTAAGATAATCCTCCGGGTCAATATACCGTCCGGCTAAAAAGTCCTCAAATCCCTGGTACAATAACGCCAGGTCCTGCATTTTAGCCGTTAGCGCCTGATTATTCTGGCAGTCTTGCTCGCTGGCTATCGAGGTAAGTAAGTCCGGCCCTACTCCATAGGTTTTAAACTCCTTCACTAAGCCCGCAACTGTAGCGGCAAAACTTTTTTCCTTAGCCGCCCGCGAAAGTAGTTTGAAATTACTTTTATTCTCCATTAATAACCGGCTAAAGACCATGCGTTTTCCCAGTTCCGATATATGTGGTCTGGCGGCACCCCCGGTTTCATTGAGTACCCGATGTGCCAACCGACGAAAGCCTAGCACATGAGCCCGCATAAAGCCCTGAGACGGACAGGCAGCGGCCAGCGCCTGCTCAACTTCATAAGTAGCCTGTTCAGGCACAATAAAAAGAAGCGGCCGGCCATCAGGCGATTCGGCCAGCCGGGCTACTATCTCATGAAAACACTGCCAGGTCTTGCCGTAACCAGCCTGACCTAGGATAAAATTAAGTTTCAAACGCCGTCCCCTCCTAAAAATTAGCCTTGATACAATTCTTTGAGAATGCCTGCCATTTGTTCCTTGGTTACCGGCACTGGATTAACGCGGGTAGAACCCTTGAGACAGTTGGCTGTCAATTCATCAAAGCCCTCCTCAAAAGAGACGCGATCAACACCGGCCTGAGCCAGTCCAGCCGGAATTGCCAGCTGCTGGTTTAGTTCCTTCACAGCTGTAATAAACTCCTGCCGGCCTTTACGCCCAATACTGCGGGCCAATTCATCCAGGCGCGCACCCACAAATTCCTCTTGGGCATTATAGGCAAGGACATAGGGTAAGGCAATAGCATTTATCAGGCCATGCCCTAGATCAAACTTACCACCAACTGCGTGTGAAATACCATGCGCCATACCTAAACCGGTGTTTTCAAAGGCTAAACCGGCTATACACTGATAATGGTGCACCTTTTCCCGGCTTTCTTTGTTTTTTTCGTGATAAGAAACCGGCAGCCATGTAAGCAAACCCGCTACCGCCCCTTTAGCTAACACCTCGCTAAAGTCGTCCAAATTCCGATTGATATAAGCCTCTACTGCATGTGTAAGTGCATCCATGCCAGTCTCGGCCACCACATTGGATGGCATAGTCATGGTAATATCTGGATCAAGTATTGCCAGATCAGGAATAAAGGCTGGCGTTTTTAAGCCAATTTTGAGTTCCAGTTCACGAAAAGTAATCACTGCCGCTTTAGTTACTTCTGTCCCCGTGCCTGAGGTCGAAGGGATAGCCACAAAGAGTAGGCTCTTGCGGGCAGCAGGCAGTTCCCCTGTTTGAGCCGCAGCAAAATCCAGTTCCGGATATTCATAAAAGAGCCCCATAACCTTAGCTGCATCAATCGGCGAACCACCTCCGACAGCCAATAATAAATCAGGCTCAAACTCCCGCATTATAGAAAGTCCGTCAAGTACAGCCTGAGTATCGGGATTCTTGCCAATTCCACCATATATACAAGTTTTGCAGCCATTAGCTTTGAAAATGCCCTCTATCTTCGCGATTACGCCGCTTGTCTGCATCGCACTGCCGCCAGTCACAATGAATGCCCGGCTGGCCTTAACATTACTAAGTTCAGCAATCGAACCACAGCCGGTAATAATAGACTGACCGCCTAACACAAGTTTTTTCATTTATCAACAGCTCCTTTTTTAGTGCTTAGCACTTATAGGCAAACAAGTATGTGTTATCTGTATTTAATCATATAAAAGAATAGCGTAAACTGCAATACATATTCCGCGCGGCAATATATATCTTTGTAACTATCTGTAAAACATCTTCTTTGCTTCACCCAAAAGAAAAGACCCATCCAAAGATGAGTCTTTTCTTATTGCACCTAATCGCTTATTGCGGCTTTTTTCCAAACCACTGTTCATATATTCTGGCATATTCGCCATTTTGTTTGATTTCATCCAGCGCCTTATTGATTTTACCAGCTAATTCAGTGTTTTTCTTAGCGACCGCAATGCCATACTCCTCAGCATTAAGAATCTCACCAACCAACTTGGCATCTTTGCTTCCGCCTTTGGCCAGATAGTATTCGTTTACCGGCAAGTCGTTGACAACTGCATCCGCCCCGCCAGCCTTGAGCTCAAGATAGGCTTCAGATGCACTGTTATACTCGCGGACTTTGGCATCTTTGATCTTCTTAACGGCTTCCGCGCCGGTAGTGCCTATTTGTACGGCAATCCGCTTGCCCTCTAGTTCTTTGAAGTTATTAATTGTTACATTGTCTGATTTCACTACAATTGATAAACCAGATTTATAATATGGCTTGGAAAAGTTGACCCTTTTAGCGCGTTCATCAGTAATAGTCATAGCTGATGCAATGGCGTCAATCTGACTACCTTCCAGCGCCGGAATCAAGCCATCAAAGCCTGTATTGACAATTTGTACTTCCAGCCCCATTTGTTTGCCAATAGCCTTCATAATATCCACATCAAAACCAGCGTATTCCTTGCTTTTTTCGTCTTGGAACTCAAATGGTGGAAAAGTAGCTTCCGCACCCACCTTGAGTACTTTGGCAGCTGGCTGTGCGGACTGGTTTCCACCGCATCCGGCAAGACTTAAAGTCAAGACCAATAAGATCAGACTAGCAAAAGCCATCCATCTTTTCAACATACTATATGCACCTCTTTTTAATGAATAATCTTCTATAATTATACACCGTTTTGTATTGGCCGCAACCTAAGCTACCAAGCAAATTAGAAAGAAAAACAGGTGCTTGCTTACGCAAGCACCTATCTTATCCGCTTTTCTAACCTTTGCGGCGAACCCTAGCATTTCCCCTGCTGCCATAGGCATCAGGTTACATACCCTTTCAGCTCCTGATAATATGCCAATTGCTCAGGAAACACGATCCGCGTCAAACCACTAGGCGACGGCACGACAAAATCAGCCACCCCTGTTACCACACTGGCAGCCTGCCAGCCACAGATAACACGCGCCTGCCGCGTAAACTCCCGATACACCCCCACACCGGCAAAGCAGGCAACCTGCGGTTTATATAGCAGCAGCTTCTCCTGTAAAATTATTCGCCCGGCCTGATACTCCGCCTTTGTTATCTCGGCGGCTGTCCGACTGGGACGAGCCACGATGTTGGTAATACCCAGACCAAAAGCCAGTAATTTGCCATCTTCCTCTGGTTTAAACTGATAGGGCGTAAGAGCGGCTGCCGCGAGCAACTTCCAAAACTTATTCGAATAACCGGCAAAATGATGCCCGGTTTCCGCCGATCTGGTTCCTGGGTTAAAACCGATAAACAGAATTTTTAGATTAGCAGCAATGATGTCAGGTACTTGCTTCATTATATCCCCCGCTTTAGCTTAAAAAAGCTAACTTCCGCCGGGCAGCCAATACGCAGCGGCAGCCAGTGCCCTGCTCCTGCGCTGACATACCCATAAGAACCGTTTTGCCGAAACATACCCTTCATATACTTATATTGTACCGGCAGTACTGATGTACCAAAAATCGCCACCTGACCACCATGCGTATGTCCGGCTAATGACAAGGGCACTCCCGCCATAAACGCATTATCCAAAAAGTCAGGGTGATGGGTCAAAAGAACAGTAAAAGCGTCGGCAGGTATTTTGCTGACTGATTGCGCAAAATAATCCTGTCGCTTGGTTTCCTGTTCAGCCTTGTTTTTTCCCCATGGATAATCGACTCCGGCTAAATACAGGCCATCTTTTACTGCCTGCTGGCTATTTTCCAGCACTGTAATTGGACTGCTATAAAGCGCTTTGCGAATGCGGCTAATATCCCGAAAGTATTCATGATTACCCCAACAAAAAAAAATACCGTGCGGCAACTCAGCCTGAAAATCCGTCAGCTGCTTGATAGTTGGTGCCAATAAGTCTAAATCATCCACCAAATCACCAGTAATGGCAAGCAGTTGTGGCTCATCCTGTCTAACCATGTCAAGCACCCGTTCCAGCTTATCCATCCCGAAAAAGGGCCCGATATGAGTATCGCTTATTTGTGCAATGGTAAAACCATCCAAAGCCAATGGTAACTGCCCAAAAGACAGTGTATACCGATTAGCAACAATCTGGGTATCCCCGCCAATTACGCCATAAGCACTCATAGCAAATGGCACTGCCGGAACTACCGTTATCGCCCCCTGCAAAAATTCGCGACGCGTTAAGCCCCCTGGCACCATCTTTTCGGCTTGCAGAGGTTTGGATTGTTGACCAAGCTTCCTCACCAAAAGTCTTACAACATGACCTGCCAATAACACTACCAGCATGAATACCAATCCAACCATCCATACATAGGCAGCATAAATAAAATACCTGAACCACTCCCCGGGGAACCCACTCAGCGGCCGCAGCCAGCGGCTAAAAATAAGAATTACCACTGCCAAAGCCGTAACCAACCAATAACCAGCGCGAGCTCTTTTTCCGGCATAGACCGGATGCCATTTGGCTAAAATCCGCCCACCCAGCCACATTATTCCCAATAAAATCGAAAAAACAATCAGCATTGCAACAATTGACGGACTGTGCTGCATGTGTGCCTCCTGACTCCCTCTCTTATATTGTCATTATACCCCAAAGTACTTTTAGTATAGTAGATAGAGAAAAAAAAGAATAGTATAGGAAATTAAATTGTCTTACTGCCGTTTTAATTACATAGACGTATTACAGTTTTTTGCAGTTATATTTAGCCACCCGCATACATACGGCATATAGTATAAGTATCTATAAGTGGAGGTTTCTATATGGCCGACAGTACGCAAACTATTATTAATACGATATTAGGTGATATTACTGGTGTTATTCCTAATTTCTCTTCATTAGTTAGCTCCTACCGGCTGCTAGTTGGCTCAGCTGAAGAAATACACCGCACGCCTGGCGTACCATTTGAGATATTTGAACGGGCGGTTATCCGTTTTGACCGAGCTGGCACACTGATTGATATTTTGCTTGAGCTGCTATGTTGTAAGATCGCTTTTAGCAGCCAGTTTTTGGCCGTAACCTGTGCGCCTGTTGATATCATCCGTCTCCTAGCCAACTGCGGCACACTGGAGGATGACTCGTGCCGTACGGCAGAACAAATTGTTATCCTTGAATTACTACGTCAGGTGCTGGACCACCATTGCCATGACTATTCCTGCTTTGGTCCGCCGCCAGAAGGAATAACACCATCAACACCACCGCCCACTCCCCCAGCACCAGTTAAAAAAAAAATCGAGCCAGTAATTCAAAGTGATCTTGAGTCAACAAACGAGTTGGAAACAGAAGTTACTCCCGTTGCCAACTCGTTTTATAAATATACTAGCCCGTTAAGCCGCAGGCATATATAATACATCCTGCAGGCTGACTATTGATCAAGCAGTCCCGCATTTTTATATAAAGTATAAAAATGGTGGGTTGGCCCTACCCCTTTACCAATAGTCAACGAGTGTTCAATGGCAATGGTTATGTACTCCTTAGCCTCTGCTACCGCGTCTGTTACCGGTAATCCACGGCTCAGATTGGCCGCAATAGCCGAAGACAATGTACAGCCCGTGCCATGCGTATTTTTAGTCTCAATCCGGTGGGATTTAAAGTGAACAAACTCTTGGCCGTCAAAGAGAATATCTGTTGAATCACCATCCAAATGGCCGCCCTTAATCAACACATTTCTCGGACCTAGCGCAAAAATAGTGCGGGCTGCTGCCTCCATATCTGCTAACGTCGCAATGGTTTGTCCGGTAATAACCTCAGCCTCAGGGATATTCGGAGTCACGATAGTTGCCTGCGGCAACAACTCCAATGCCAGTGTGGCCTCAGCAGCGGGATTTAAAAGATGATAACCACTTTTTGACACCATAACTGGGTCGACCACGATATTTATCGCACCATACTCCGTTAATTTGGCAGCAATGGTTTTAATTGTTTCGATTTGCGATACCATGCCAATTTTAACAGCGGCAACCGCAATATCGCTAAAAATAGCATCCATCTGCTTTGCAATTACCTCAGGCGTAATATCCTGGACAGCAAATACTCCTTGCGTATTTTGTGCAGTAACGGCGGTGATAACACTCATCCCAAACACGCCATGTGCAGCAAATGTTTTCAGATCTGCCTGGATGCCGGCACCACCGCTTGAATCAGAGCCAGCGATTGTTAACACATTTTTCATCATTCTCACCCCTGAAGTTTTGCTATGAATTCTTCTGGTGGCAGCGGTTGGCTAATAAGATAACCCTGAATACTATCGCAGCCCTTTTGCTTAAGATAAGCAAATTGCTCCTCAGTTTCAACGCCTTCCGCAACCACAACCAAACCCATCTCATGCGCTAATTCGATAATACTGCCAGTAATAGCAATATTATTATCCCCCTCTGCGATATCATCAATAAAGGCTTTATCTATTTTCAGAGCCGTAATTGGTAGTTTTTTCAGATAGGTCAGCGATGAATAACCGCTGCCAAAATCATCAAGCGCAATCCGCACTCCCATGCTCCTGAGCTCTCCCAACTTGCGAACATTGTCCTCAAACCTCTCCATTAATACACTCTCAGTAATCTCTAACTCCAGCTGCTCTGGTGGTAACCCGATTTCAGACAGCACCGCAGCAACCACTTGAACAAAATCTGCTTGCATAAGCTGCACCACCGAGATATTTACCGCTGTACATAACCGTCCCTGACCATGTGCATATAGTTCCTGGTTAAAAGTACAGGCTTCTCTTAGCACCCAATTACCCATACCAATGATAAGCCCTGTTTCTTCTGCCAGCGCGATAAACTTTAACGGTGACACCATGCCATAGTCGGGGCTTTTCCATCTGAGCAAAGCCTCAAACCCGTCTATCTGACCAGACTTCATGTTGTACTGTGGTTGATAGTACAGTCTAAGTTCGTTATTGTCAATGGTCTGACGCAGCCGAGCTTCCATTAGTGTTTTTTCTACAACTGCATCCTGCATTGATTTATCAAAAAACCGATAGGTGTGTTTCCCTGACGTTTTGGCTGAATACATAGCCATATCTGCCGTACGTAAAAGATCTTCCACATTATCGCCATGCTCAGGATAAATAGCAATACCAGCACTGGCCGTAATGTGGAAAACATGTCTGTTCACGGTGATTGGCTGCTCAAGTACGTGCATCATCTTGTCTGCATAAGCAGTTACTTCTTCACTTCTAACTATAACTGGTAAAAATATAATAAATTCGTCCCCCCCCAGGCGGGCGGCCATGCCTACTTCAACCACCAGCGCTTCCAGCCGCTTGCTAAGACTGATAAGCAGCTTATCACCCCACGAGTGGCCATAGGTGTCATTAATCCGTTTAAAATTATCAATATCAATAAAAACTAAAGCCGCTCTTCTGTCGCTTGAGGCAGCCGAATGTAATGCTTCCTTGACAACCTCTACCAGCCGCTCCCTGTTAGCAATACCGGTAAGAGCATCGTAATAAGCCATATGCTTAATTCTTTCTTCTTTATATTTGCGGTCAGTAATATCTGTATACGAGCCGGCCATCCGCATCGGTTGTCCATTACTATCGAACAAAGCCTTTCCCCGTGATAGAATCCAACGGTAGCCGCCCTGTGCTGATTTAGCTCGATACTCAACTTGATAAAAAGGGGTCTGACCACTAAAATGACGCTCCAATTCGGCCGCCATGCGCGGTAAATCGTCAGGATGGACAATCGTCTGCTTCCATTTCGCTTTCGTAGTTACTGCATGCTCAGGCAACCTCAGCATATTCCAGCCGCGCTCAGACACCGTCTTGGCATCAGTAACAATGTCCCATATCCACAATCCATCATTTGAGCCTTCGGTAACAAGCTGGTGTATTTCATCATTTTGTCTAATGGTTTCTTCTCTTAGATACAACTCATTGAAATTCTGCCTGAGCTCTTCCTCCTGGGCGGATAACTCTTCATGGACTGTCATAAATTCTTCATTCTGCTGCTGTAATAACTTTATAGTCTGCTTATACTTATGAACATTTGCCAGTAAATAAGTAACAATGCCGCCAAGCACAACAATTGCAACATAAATATAGCTGTTTAATACTAGCCCGTTAACAGCTATATTGGCAAAGATTGTATCCACTGTTTACACCTGCTTCTTGCAAAATCACCGAAGGAGAAACATGTCATAATTAGCCTTGTGAATCTATTATACACTAAAAACATTATTTTTTTTTGCGATATTCTTCTGATCTATAACATAATTATTTGGTGAAATATGTATAGGTAAAGTCAATAAAGGTCAAAAAGTCAGAAAAAGTTAGAAAGCCTGCGTCCGGCAATATTTTTTTGCTTTAAATCAGTCTACTATGCCTAAAATCGTCTGCTATGCCTTATTATCCAACTCCAATTAATACCACTTTTCTGGTAGTATTTAATTGTAAGCATTACCTATGAATAGCTCTGCTGAAAGTATGACATAATTTTTTTAGGAGGTATAGTCATGAACAGCGAAAAATATACCCAAAAAGCAGCTGCAGCCTTGCAGGAAGCGCAACAGCTGGCAGCCCTGCACTACCATCAGGAGCTGACTGCCAAGCATCTCGCTCTCGCTCTCGTTAAAGATGCTGATGGCATCATGGCCTATCTGTTAAGCCAGCTAACTATTGATGTACGGCTACTAACCACTAAACTGGAACAACTTTTGAAAAACCTGCCTTCGGTGCGTGGCCAGGAAAGCGGCTTACGTATGAATACAGCCATGATGCGGGTATTGGCCTTAGCCGCTAAGCATGCAGAGAGCATGAAAGACGAGTATATTAGTGTCGAACATTTGCTGATGGCCATTGCCGAGGATGGTGACAGTGACTTAGTGACCACATGCCGTGATTTTGGCTTAACGCGCAGCCGGATTCAGGAAGTAGTAAACCAGTTTAGGCGCGGTCAGCCCATTACAAATGACAATCCTGACGAAAATCTTAAAGCACTAAACAAGTATGGTCGCGACTTGACTGAACTGGCAAAACAAGGCAAACTTGACCCGGTCATTGGCCGGGATGAAGAAATCCGCCGGACTATCGAGATTCTATCCCGTCGCACCAAAAACAACCCTGTACTTATCGGCGAACCTGGTGTTGGTAAAACAGCCATTGTCGAGGGACTGGCCAGGCGTATTGTTGCTGGTGATGTACCTGAAACCTTGAAAAATAAGATCGTATATTCCCTGGACCTTGGAGCCCTGGTTGCCGGTGCCAAATTCCGCGGTGAATTTGAGGAGCGCCTCAAAACAGTATTAGCCGAAATCACCAAAGCCGAAGGCAAGATTGTTTTATTCATCGACGAGCTGCATACTGTCGTCGGGGCAGGTGCTGCTGAAGGCGCTATGGATGCCGGCAATATTCTAAAACCCATGCTGGCCAGAGGCGAACTTAAATGCATCGGTGCCACCACATTAAACGAATACCGCAAACATATTGAAAAAGATACCGCTTTAGAACGGCGCTTCCAACCCGTCCTGGTAGACCAACCCAATACC
This sequence comes from Sporomusa silvacetica DSM 10669, assembly GCF_002257705.1. Lineage (GTDB taxonomy): Bacteria > Bacillota > Negativicutes > Sporomusales > Sporomusaceae > Sporomusa > Sporomusa silvacetica. Next base: position 34,576 of record NZ_LSLK01000038.1, on the reverse strand, counting down.
GAAGATACTATTTCCATTCTCCGGGGCTTACGCGAACGTTATGAAGTACACCATGGCGTTAAGATCAAAGATGCCGCCTTAGTAGCCGCCGCCGTGCTGTCTGACCGCTACATTGCTGATCGGTTTTTACCAGACAAGGCCATTGATCTGATGGACGAAGCAGCAGCCAAACTGCGTACTGAAATTGACTCCATGCCCAGTGAGTTGGATGAACTCCTCCGCCGGGTCATGCAGCTTGAGATTGAGGAACAGGCCCTCAAAAAGGAGACTGATTCTTCTTCCAAAGACAAGCTAGAGCGCATCCATCATGAATTGGTTGGCCTTAAAGAGCAGGCAGACGCGCTAAAAGCCCAATGGCAATTGGAAAAACAGGCCATTATTGAGCAGCGAAAAGTCAAAGAAGAAATTGAAACCGTCCGTACCCAAATGGAAGCAGCTGAACGGGCCTATGACTTAAACAAACTGGCTGAGCTTAAATATGGCCGTCTGCCAGAATTGGAGAAAAAGCTTACCGCCCAAGAAGAACAGCTTACCCAGAACCGCTCGCATAAAACCATGCTCAAGGAAGAAGTGGATGAAGACGACATTGCCAAAGTAGTCAGCCGTTGGACCGGCGTACCGGTAACCAAGCTCATGACAGGCGAACGGGAAAAACTGGTCAACCTGGAAACCTACCTGCATCAGCGGGTAGTAGGCCAAGAGACAGCCGTGACTGCCATTAGTGAAGCCATTATCCGGGCCCGGGCTGGTATCAAGGATCCCAGCAGGCCGATCGGTTCCTTCATCTTTTTGGGACCGACTGGTGTCGGTAAAACCGAGTTGGCCAAAGCTCTTGCTGAGGTACTTTTTGACGACGAACGCAGCATGATTCGCCTGGATATGAGCGAATATATGGAAAAGCATACCGTAGCCCGCCTCATTGGCGCACCTCCCGGTTATGTTGGTTATGATGAAGGGGGGCAATTAACTGAAGCCGTACGCCGCCGTCCGTATAGCGTTATTTTGCTGGACGAAGTGGAAAAAGCCCACAGTGACGTGTTTAATGTATTGCTGCAGATTCTGGATGATGGCCGATTGACGGATAGCAAAGGACGTACTGTTGACTTCAAAAACGCCATCATTATTATGACCTCCAACCTGGGATCACACGAAATTTTGAACAATGACTTTGCGACTGCGGAGAAACGGGTGTTGGAACTTTTAAAACAACATTTCCGGCCTGAATTTTTGAACAGGATTGATGATATTGTCGTATTTAATGCGCTCACTACCGGACAAGTAGCTGATATTGCGGCCATTATGCTGGAAAATTTGAATAAACGGCTGCAAAAGCAGCTAACCATCACCCTAAATTGGGATGACAAGGCGCTTGCCCTGCTCGCCCAAACTGGCTATGATCCTCAATTTGGCGCCCGTCCCCTAAAGCGGCTTATCAGCCGCATGGTAGAAACTGAACTAAGCAAAATGATTATCCGTAGTGAAGTACCCGAAGGCAGCACTGTACACCTAAGTGCTGCCACTGATAAAATAGTATTAACAGTAAGGCCCCGTTAATCTGCCTGCTAATGGATAAAAAGTCCCAGTCTTATGCTGGGACTTTTTTTACCCTCGGCATTAATACATTGGTTATCTAGGACTTTAGTACTATTTCGCTATGACTTTTGGCTGATTGTCTCCCATTATAATCTAATTTATACTTATGTTACCATTATATTTTTCCATTCAAAAGGAGCTGGTATTGTGTCCACCAGGATGATCGCCGTCAAAGAATTGGTTCCCGGCATGGCTATCGGCGAACCAGTCCTGTCAGTCAGCGGCAAGGTGCTACTTGGGAAAGATGTCATCATTGCGCCTCGTACTATTTCGCTGTTAACCATGTGGAATGTTAGTCATGTGTTTGTGTCCAGCGAAAATACTAGTTCGCCGGAAAGTAACGCCCCAGAGCAAACGCCAGCAAAAAAAGCTGGTCTGACAGAGGACTTTACTGGCTTTTTCAAAGAATACGATAATTTAATAACAACATCTGTTAACTCCTTTGATTTTATTCGTAATACCAAGCAAATTCCCATACAGGAACTAAAAGAAACCTCCTTTAGTATCTATTCTACTGTATTGTCAACCGGCCCTGCCATAATGGATTATCTATTAGTCAGCGACTATAATTTAGCTGACAAAGTTACCCGCCACTCGGTCATGGTAGCTTTTATCAGTACCATCATTGGTCATAAACTCAAACTCTCAGACGATAAAATACATGTGCTCTGTTTGGCAGGACTCTTGCACGATATCGGCAAACTGGTAGTTTCAAAAGAGACTGACTCAGAACCCAAAGCTCATGTAATAAATGGTGCTAAACTACTGCAGCATGTACCCTCTTTGCCCCAGGAAGTATTGCTATCAGTTTTACAGCATCATGAATTGATGGATGGCAGCGGAGTTCCCATGGGCTCGGCCAATGATAAAATTCACCTCTTCGCCCGCATCATTGCGGTTGCTGATCTGTTTCATCAACATGCATACTCAGGCGAAGACGCCAATCCCTTGCCGGTTTTAGAATATATGTCCAAACAATTATTTGACAAACTAGATCAAGGCATCTGCCAACCCTTTATTCGCTATATACGCGATTGTCTCATCAATTCTCCTGTCCTGCTAAGTGATGGTCGTACTGGACAGATTATCTTCTTCAACACTGACCACTTAGACAAACCAGTAGTCAAAACCCATAGCGGCACAATCATTGATCTTGCCACTACCAAAACCATCTTTATCAAACGTCTCGTTAATCAGGACTATTTGGCAAATGTTAATTAAACTTATTGCTTGGCGTCCTAAAGGACTTGGCTTGTGCCAAGTCCTTTAGGACGCCAACAGAAGCCGCCTGTGCCCTTTAGGGGTATAGTCGTTCTATCTAGGGAAAGTTATACTTTCCATCTGGATAAGAAAACACCTGTTTTGAGTTCTTTCCCTCAAAGCAGGTGTTTTCTTTACTTGCTAACCCTGTCGTCTTCCTCCCTATGCTTGGCAACAAAGCCACCTAACAGTGCCGTTACCGGATAGAACAATGTCTGTGCAACGACCGTATTGGCAATTGTCATTGTCACTACTACTGGTAGCATGCCATACAGATAAACGTTAAGTGGCAAACCCAAAATGAGTTTTGCTAAGGTTGTAAACGTCAGGCCGCTGGCCAAGGTACCACATAACGCGCCAATCGCTGGTCTGAGATCCAGTCGCCCCAATTTCATACTAAAAGGCAACCCCACTACCAGCGCACATACCAACGCCCCCATAGGTTCGCTAATCAGATTACCATACGGAAAAACCGATTTGGAAGTTGCCAGGCACAGCGCACCTGCCACTAAGCCAATACCCATTGCCCGGCTAGCAGGCAGACGAAATAGCACAATCGCCAAACAATACATGGCTATAATCCAATTAGGTGAAATCCCGGCAATACTCGGACTGACCAACCTAAGGATGGCACCAATCGCCAGCAACATGGCGGAAACAGCAGCCCAGCGAAACCGCCCCTCTTGCCCAGTAGTAACCGTTACTAACTCTCGCTCTTTGTTTTCCATAGTTTAACAACCTCCTCATAATATAAATAATGAATTGCCGGAATGGCAGAGAAGTTGTCAGCTGCTAGGCGCCCCGAGGACTGGAACGCAAGCGTACTGGGGTTGTACGCTGGAGTGAAGCCCACAGGAGCAACAACGCAGATGGCAGCTTATCTGCCATTCTAAAGAATGTGCCAGAAAATACAAAACCCCGTCTCTTGGATAATAAGTATATCCAAGGGACGGGGAATAACCCGCGGTGCCACCCTTATTGACCAACAAAACTGCACTGGTCCGGCTCATCAAAGTACGGGACAATTGTCCGATACCTGCTTCCTGATAACGGCGGAAGAATCCCGTCAGCGCCTACCCCGCTTACACGGCTCAAACTGCATCTCCCAGGCCCATTCAACATACCGGTCGGCGCCAAACTCTCACTACCGTTGGCTCGCTGCAGCTTCCACTGAATGTTTACTCTTCCTGGTCATTGACATTCACATATGTGACTATGATGTATATAGAATACCAAGGGACACGCACAGTTGTCAATACTCAGATTACTCGGAAGGTATTTTTATTTTTATGACGAACCATTTCTATTATCTATTTCTGTAATAGTGAGGTGTAGCTATGCCTGTCTTTGCATCCTATGTCACCTTGTTTATCGCCATCCTGTTTTTAGTTTCCCCGGTATCTGCTGCGGCTGACCTGGCAGAAACACTCCCCGCCAGCGTTGTCGCGGTAAAAACGTTTCAACTTGAACACAAAGATGTTGTCGCCGTAGCAGTGGAAACCCAGTTGCCTGCAGCCAGTGTATCAGACCCCCTAGCCTACACCTTTGAACCGCAATATCACATAACAGAAAGAAACAGCATACTTACACTCACAGTAGCCGCACAATCAACCCTGCCTGCCGACACTAATGCTGCTGCTCTTATAAAATTCTCCCCGCGTTTAACAAGGCTAGCAACAATGCCTGACAACAAAAATGATTTTATACTAACTGCTGCCTATTCTTCGCGAAATGCCACAGCCGCAGTAACGACAGTAAAACGCAAACGGGTAATTCAGCCTGACGACACCATTATCTTTCGCACCTATCTTGTCTTGACTTTTTCTGATACCCTCACCACTCCCCCGCCTAAAACCATTGTACTTGACCCCGGACACGGCGGTACAGCCTTAGGCGCAACCAGTAACTATCTACTGGAAAAAGAGCTTAACCTTGATATCACCCTGTTAAGCCGTGATATTTTCCGTCAGCATGGTTATGATGTGTATATGACCAGAACAGATGACAGCAATCCCAGTCTGTTAGACCGGGCCGATGCCGCCAACATTCTACAGGCTGACGCTTTCCTTGCTATTCATAATAATTCTATGCCTACTGATATGCCTGATGCTGCCAGAAAGCTATACCGGGGAACTACCGCCCTCTACAACTCATCAGCTCTCAAACCGGCTAAAGAATTAGCCACTCTGTTGGCAAATGAGCTGGCAGGCACGCTCCATCTTCATCAATATCCGCTGCAAGACCGACCAGGCCTGGTCGTCCTAAATTCCAGCTGGGTTCCGGCAGTTATTGTCGAAGTTGCCATGATGCCTCATCCGCAAGATGCCAAACTGCTATCCCAGCGAGTTTATCGCCAGCAAGCTGCCCAGGCAATTTTCCAGGCTACAGATAAATACTTTTCGCTTACCGCACTGGCAACAAGGAGGAACTAAGCATGGCACCAACCGCCTTATGCAAACAAACTATCACAGCCCTGCTCGCCCTGTGGCTAGTTATTATCCCAGCCTCTATTTTGGCTGCTCCGGTTAGTAGTGGTCTGGCAAACACAGCCAATAATGGCCTGGCGGTTGTTGATAGCGACGGTACTTTGTATTACCTTGACCTTACCGGCGATATTTATGCTGGCGTTCAAGAGAATATCTACCGGCTTAGGCCTGGTGAAATAAGGCCTGTCACCATTAGCGCCGACGAAGCCTGGAACCTTACTATTTCCGGGAAATATTTATATTATAGCAATTGGTCAGACCAGCATCATATTTACCGGATGCAATTTGACGGTACCGAAAAAACCAAAATTGGCAACCAGCCTGCCAGTCAATTAACCGTAGTTGGCAACTGGCTGGTATATATTAACTGGAGCAATGATAACTCTATTCAATCAAATACCATCTACAAATTAGCCTTAGACGGTCAGTCTGAGCCGCAAAAGTTATGTGACGATCAGGCTGAAAATCTCACCGTCGCCGGTAATTGGGTTTATTACCTCAATGCTTCTGACGGCTACAAGCTGTACAAAATTAAGCTTGACGGCACTAGTCGCAGCAAGATTGCCGACGATCAGGTTCTTTTCATGGCCGTAGCTGACGATACCATTTATTATAGCAATTATAGCGACAGCCAGAAGCTCTATGCCATCAGCACCGACGGTCAGCAGCGCACCAAGCTGACAGATGAGCAGGTCGGTTTTATTAATGCTGCTAATGGCTTTGTCTATTTTACCAATACATCAGCCAATCACGCCTTATACCGAATCAATCTCAACAACCACAACCAGCAGCTGATTTGCGATTTAGGTATTGGACCGCAGCCAATCATCCTTATCGGCAATTCCGTATATTACAATCGCCTATTTTTCACACCCTAGAACCTATTCCTCCAGTAAGAAAAGACTTGGCTTGTGCCAAGTCCTTTAGGACGCCGGCAGAAGCCTTAGTCGTTCAATCCAGGGAAAGTTATACTTTCCATCTGGACCAGGAACAGTCGCTCCGCGTAGAGCACATTCCAGTCATTAACGCTAAGGAGGATCCCTATGTTCTCTAACCGTTTGGGGAAACATCTAGCCCCCGCCTTGGCAGGCATTATCCTTGTCCTAAGCCTGCTGACATCCTCTGCCCAGGCAAACCAACTTGAACCGACGCCAGGCTATTATGCCTTACCGCCTTATAAGCTGCCTGCCAAACCAACGGTTCTTGATAAGCAATTGCTGACCACCATGGGAAAATACAAGGTTGTCGGCCTATCAGCGGCTGTCTTCAACGAACACAAGCTTATCTGGAATGGCAGCTACGGCTGGGCTGACCTAGCCACCGACCGCACCGTAAACGCTGAAACACTGTTTCGCGTGGCCTCCCTGTCCAAGATGATCACAGCCACGGCGCTGATGCAGCTTTATGAGCAGGGCAAGTTTGGCCTTGATGACGATATCAGTCAATATCTGGGCTACCAAATAAGGAATCCCCGCTATCCTGATGTCAAAATCACCTTTCGCCAGCTGCTGACTCACACCTCCAGCATTGTTGACAGTGGCGCCTATGCTACCATTTTGGAAGAAGCACCTGCCTTGTTGCAGGAAATCGATATCCAAGATATGCTGGTTCCTGATGGCCAGTATTATGATCCGGACACCTTTGGTAATTATGCCCCAGGCTCACAATTTAGCTATTCTAACTTTGGCACAGGCATTGTTGGAACGCTTGTTGAAAAAATCTCCGGCCTTCCTTTTGATAAATACTGTACCAAATATATCTTCAAGCCGCTCGCCATGGACGCCAGCTTCGAACCGTCCGATATTACAAACTGGCAAAACACAGCCGTATTATACCGCCCGGATGCGTCCCTGACCAGCTTTAGGCCAACAAAGGATAATTATAACGGCATTAAGCCCGCGCCAGCAACAAGTACTGGTGCGCTTGCTCATTCACCAGCCGGCGGATTACGCGCCAATTCTACTGATTTAGTCAAATTTCTACAGGTTCATATGAACGGCGGCATGTATAAACACACCCGTATCCTTAAACCAGACACAGCAGACCTGATGCATAGTATGCAGTGGTTTGGCTATAGTATGGGTGGCTTTTACAAACAAAAAGGTCTGAACTTCCATATTACCGATGACCTGGTGCCAGGAAAACGTCTTGTTGGCCACTCTGGCGAAGCCTATGGACTGTCCAGTGATGCTTACTATGACCCTGACAGCAAGTTGGGTATAGTCTTCCTAATGAACGGGGCTAACCTCATAGAAGCCAATCCCTATTACAGTGTGGAAAACGCCATTGCCAAAACATTATTTACTACCTTTGCTCCCAAAACCAGCAATAAACCCAAACAGCTAAAAGTCAAAGCAGGAGCCAGCTTTATTACTGCCAATAATCGCAAAATTTTCCTGCAAACCCCTGTCGCTATACCTAAAGTCGGAAAAAATCAACTTCTCTTTCTACCAGCGATAACAGCAGCTGATGCCCTGTCTGCCGGTCTTGAGCAAGCAGACGATACCGTTACCTTTACTATTGATGAAAGTAAAGCTACCCTAACTGTCGGGCAAGCAAGTATGACTGTTAATAGCAAAACCCTGGCCTTGCCGCAAGCTCCTTATAAACAAAACGGCCAGTTGCTGGTTCCTGTTCGCGAATTAGCTGCTGCACTCAAAATCAAGATAGTTTTTAGCTTATAGTTATCTGGCAATACACCACACTTGCAAACGTCTTTACTGCGATATATCAACGGTCTGCCGACTTGAACCCCGGCAGACCTGTTTATTTCAGTAGTATAATTTTACTTTTCAAAGCCTGTGAAGCTATAGCTAACCCCAGCTGCAGCAGTTGTGAGCTTTTGCAGAAAACCATCCTCATTGTCAAGACCAATGCATAAAAAGCCACACTTAACCTGTTTTATCTCGGCAGCCGCTGCCAACGCTTCAGTCAGCGGCTGAATATTTTCATCATACCGTCGGCTGGGTATGCCGTCAGTAATAAGTACCAACAAGGGTTTTCTGGCTTGTTGCTGCTTAATATATGCCAGCGAGTATCTAATCCCTAACGCCAGTGGCGTGGCCCCCTGCGGGACAATCTCTGCAAACGCGCCTAGCACTGCCTGCCTGCTGTTGGTAAACGCCCTCAACACAGTAGCCTGCTTATCCTGAAAAGTCAGCAAACTAAGCCGGTTACAGCCAAAGTGGCTAATTTCACCGGCTAAATACCTGGATGCCAACAACCGTAGACCAGCCATACTGGCACTGCTGTCAATCAGCAGACAAATATCACTGCCTTGCCGTTGGCGGCGACCTGTAAACCGCATATCTCCCGCACTAATCCGCAGTCGTCCGCTTATTCCTTCGGTATAAAACCGCTCTGCAGCTGCACTAACCGTAGCCGTCACATCAAGCCCTGTAGAACCTACCTGACGACCAGAAATCACCGCTTTATTGCCAGACTCTTGAACCTTGGGGGCAAATTGCCTGCACTTTGCCGTGTATGACGAATATTGCACCCTTCTAACCGCTTGTTTGAAGCTGTCATAAAGTCCGGTGGCAGAAAAAGCAGTCCCAAAATTATGAGCGACAGTTATATCCTGTCGTTGTTTTAGCATCGCATCACCGCCCCGCCGGGATTCCTCCACACCTACAAAGGTCTGGCCGCGACAGTTGTTCTCTGCTGGCTGCGGACCCGCACCAAATCGACTGCCTGTATAACCATATTCAGGCAAACACTCAGTAGCTGAGCCGGGAGTGATATCAGACACAGGGCAACTAGCCTGTTGGTTATGCTCCTGCAACAGTTGGCTGGCAAGCAGAGAATCAGTTTGATCGGTGTACGGGCTAAGGTCAGATTGACAGTCAGCCGCCTCAACATACGATATGCGTTCATTGCATCTAAGCTCCAAACCCAAGTCCTGTATAGCAGTTTCAACCGCCGCCACAATATAAAACAGGCATACCAGATTGTTCGTCGGCAGCTGCAGCGCTACATGCACGTGATTTTCATGCACTCGCCGCACAGAAGGCTTTTGTCCGCCTTGCAAACATCCGGTTATTCGCCCACCGCCGGTAGCTGTCTGAATATCCACAAGATCAGGGTTAAGCAGTCCGGTACTCATCATTGTTGGCTGCTGTACAGCGATGGTACGATACCGTTCAAGGGCTGAACAAACATAGTCGGCTGCTACTTGATGATCGATCGTGCCACACTCGTGAAAAATATCTAAATGACCAATCCTACCACTGTCTGAACGATAATAAAAAACTTGGCCAGCATCAGTATTCACCATGATTTTCACATGCTCAGGGCTATGTGAATTAAAAGCATGCACTTTGCTGCTAAAAACAGTACTTTGTCCAAGGCGTATTCCCTGCCCGAGTCCTAGAGCCTCACCAATGACAGCCGCCGCTGCCCCTAACCGGGATAAGGATAATTGCGCAAGGCTGGTATTGAGACTATCAACCATGCGACTTGATTTCCTTCGTGACCAGTTGCTCGTCAGGTAAGCGGCTAAGCGGTATGGCTGGTTTGGGTGGCGCAATAATCTTGGTATGTAAGGGGTCAATAAATTGCGCTCTCCCCTGTCCGCCCCGGTTGTCACAGCTGCCCTCGCCACTGCTAGGTAGCTGGAATTGGTTTTGCAGCAAAGCCGCCAAGCGTATTTTAAGTGCCGCCTTTATCGCTCCCCAATGCGAAACCGCCTGTTTCGCAAGCTGAGTGGCTGTACCTTTCACCGGTAAAGTTTCCGGCGCCTGTCCGTACAACAACCCATTTAAGTATTCCATAATAGCGGCAATAGTCTCTGCACTAACCCGGTGCGCCAATACCAGCGGCGCTACCTGCACAAGCTCATCAAGACCAGCGACAGCTTTTCCCGTCAGCAAGGCAGCAAGGCATGCGGCTGTCTCCATAGCCGCAACAGTCCGCAAACTTTCCAAGTTATAAGTAACATACAGCTTCCCCAGCAATTGCCTTAACTCCAAACTTACTGCAATCTTGTCCAAATTGACTGGCAATTGCCTAATCACACTTACAGGCAATTCACTACTGTTATTTCCGGCCAAAATATTTATAACTGCCTGCTCAGTGTCCGGACGGCCCATCGATACGGTTACATCGAAACGGTCTGCCAACTGTTTTCTGATTCGACTAAGCGGCCCTGGGTCTTCGTCTGGATTTGCGGCCGCCCAAATACACACAGTAACAGGCAGCTCGACCACAGGCAAACCAGTTTCCTCAATCTGAACCCGGCCTGGCCTGGTACCCATAACGTCTAAGAGAGCATCGGCCAGTTCTGGCGCTGTATCGGCAAGACGATTAACCTCATCAATAAAGATAATACCTCGGTGAGCCTGTGGGATAGTACCTGGTAACAGCGCTGCCTGCGCGTTAGCCGAATCTGTCAATTTGGCAAGATCAATACTGCCGACAACAGTACCAATTTTAGCCACCTGAGATATCTCGAGAAAAGGCCGGGGAACCTGCTCTACCCCTAATGCTTCAATTTCCGCCTGAGACAAATGGCGGTGAATCGGACAATGCGGCCTAGCCGGATCACAATTATACAAGCAGTTCTTTATCCTCATTATCGGTGGCAGCAATTCTCTTGCTGCCCGCATAATAGTTGTCTTGCCTGTACCGCGCAAGCCTTCAGCCTGAATATGAAATGGGTGCCCGCTTACAAGAGCCGCCACCGACATCTCAACCACGCGAAACAAATCTTTGTTACCACTATGGCGAATGAGTCGGTAATATTCACTCATACTACTTCACCCCCTGGATTGTTTTCTTGTTAGGTATTGTTCCCCAGGTTAGGTTAGGCATACAAAAAAATAGAATGCAGACAAGTATTCTGCTTCTTTCTAACCCGATGCAGAAATCCCAGCCTGCTTTTCAGCGCTGAATCTATATGATATTATTATGAAAAGTATAGGATGCGGAGATATTGATGCTAGCCTATATTCATCACTCTAATACAGTCATTATTGTTTTACATGAAATTGACAGTATTGCGCCGAACTTACTTAATGGTAGAGAGTCATTTTGTTATGACCAAGAAGCAATAGCTTATAATTACTTCATGAATAGTGTTGGTTTTGAATAACGTGTGACTAATTTATCTAGGCCAGTACATTATAACTAGCACTCCCAGCAGAGATATAACACCGCCAATAATATCGAATTTATCTGGCATAACCTTGTCTATACCCCATCCCCAAAGAATAGACAAAACTATAAATACCCCCCCATATGCAGCGTAAACTCGTCCAAAGTTAGCAGGTTGTAATGTCGGGATTACGCCGTACAAGGTCAGAATAATCGCACCAACAATCGCATAGCTGCTTCCTTTGCCCTCTCGTAGCCAAAGCCATATTAGGTATCCTCCACCAATTTCAAACAGACCTGCAAGAATAAAATAACCCATAGATTTAAAAAATTCCATGACTTCCTCCAATTAGCTGAAGATCGTTTGCATCTAATTATACCATAGTGCTTTATGCATTCCATAACCAAATACAGCAGTGCAACAGTGTGGGACGGTGTCTTGACTTGAACAACCATTCAAGTCAAGAACCGTTCCATTGCTATTCCTCAGATTTTCATCTTTACTATTTATATATGCATCGTTTCTACCAATTTTTTTTGTAACAGACGCTACTAGTTAAACTACTTAGAATGCATAGTTGATCGTAGCTTCGAAAGATTTTCTATCGGACTATAGCAGCCCGTATTGCATAAATTTTGCTTTCTGTCTCCCCGTCCGGATTATCTTCTCGTGCCAGGAGGCCTGACATGTTGATAAACATCCTCCTTGATGCATTATTCCTTTTATCTAAGTTTAAGGAAGCTTCCGCAAAACCTTTTTTGTCGAACAACAACCGCCCCCACTAGTCTGACAAGAGCCGCCATTTCCACAACTGCAACCAGGTTTTCCGCTAATGCTTTGCCAAACCATATATCCTGCGTATCCAATCGCCGCTATTCCTATGAGACTTACTAACAGAGTTTCCATGTCACGACCTCCTTAAAATCACTTCTTTATCTGATGACTAACTTGCTCTAAAATTCACTTTATGCCGTAGCTACTAGACTGCGAATTTCTCCGCCGCCACTGCTAAAAAGTTTATTCTCCGTAGACAAATCAACCAATATCGCTACTATATCTGGATCAAATTGAGTGCCCTGACAGCGCTGTGTTTCCGCTATCGCCTCACTAAGAGTGAATGCCGTACGGTAAGCCCTGGCGCTGGTCATCGCATCAAAAGCATCAGCAACAGCCACAATCCTCGCTCCTAATGAAATATCATGACCTCGTAAGCCATCAGGGTAACCTTTGCCATCAAATCGCTCATGATGATGGCGAACGATATCGGCGACTGAGTGGAACAGCTTGAGTTTACCCACAATGTTATCGCCTATTGCCGGGTGCTGACGGATGATGTTGAATTCATCATCTGTCAGCTTTCCCTGTTTATTAAGGATTACGTCAGGAATACCTATTTTCCCAATATCGTGTAAATGTGCCCCAATATGAATCCGCGTCTGCTCTGCCGGCGATAACCCCATGATATTAGCCAACAACAGCGATAGCATCGCCACACGTTCGGAATGTCCGCACATATATGAGTTTTTGGCATCAAGCGCGGTGGTCAGCGCATCCACCATTTCGTGCAAATCGTCAACTGTAATTTGATGCAACAATTTATCATGCCCTTTCTCAACTCAACATCATACCCACCTGATAAACAGCCAGGGTAATGATCCAGGCCAAAGCGGTGGAATAGCAAAAACTGAAAGCCGGCCATTTCCATGAATTGGTTTCACGCCGCAAGACGGCGAGTGCAGCCAGGCAGGGAGAGTAAATGAGCGTGAATATCATCAGGCAATAGGCCACCAGCGGACTAAAAGCCGGGTCAGCAGCTAGTGCCTCTTGCAGACTGGTTGAATCCTCCTCATCGACCTCGCCTACATCGTAGATGGTGCCAAGAGTGCTTACCAGGACTTCTTTGGCAGCCATCGCCGATACTAAGCCGACACCAATTTTCCAGTCAAACCCTAATGGCCGAATAACTGGTTCAATTGTTTTCCCGAATTGTCCGGCATAACTTTTGGCCAGTTTCTCGCCAGCCTGCTCTTTATCGATTTTTTCAGTTTCGGATTGTTTCTCCTGTTCAAATTCATAGTACTGCATAGCATAAGGATACAATATAGACTGGGCTTGCTGGAGTTCGTCCAGCTTATCAGCTATCGCCGCAGCTGATAAAGCTTGCTCATCTTTATCTTTCCCATCATTAATTGCCGCGATCTCGCTCACAAGTGCACCCAAGGCTTCATTATCTTCCGGGTTCTCAATTTGTAGCGGAATTAAAATATTTTGCGTGACTTGAGCGCTAAAGCTTTCCTCGACTTGCGTTTTCTCCTGATCATAGTCCTTACTATATTCAACATTTGTAGGGTAATTGGTGGCAAACCAGACCAGGATGGAAGCGACTAGAATCAGCGTGCCCGCTTTCTTCAAATACAGTATGCTTCGCTCCCACATATGCGTAAAAATGCTGCGTATTGTCGGCAAATGATAAGGGGGCATCTCCATCACAAAAGCTTCGGCCGCTCCGGGGAATAGGAATTTACGGAAGATTAGCGCCATAAATATGGCCAAAACAATGCCTACGACATAGACGGAAAATAGGACTGTGCCAGCAAGTTGCGGAGAGAAGAAGGCAGCGGTAAGCAAGGTATAGACCGGCAATCGAGCGCTGCAGCTCATCAACGGAGCAACAAGGATGGTAACCATCCGGTCCCGGGGGTTTTCCAGGGTGCGAGTTCCCATAATGGCGGGAACACTGCAGCCAAAGCCCAAAAGTAGTGGTATGAAAGATTTGCCGTGCAAACCAACAGCACGCATTACGCGGTCTACAACAAAAGCGGCCCGAGCCATGTAGCCTGTGTCTTCAAGTAATGCTATTCCTAAAAAGAGCAATAAAATGTTTGGCAGAAAAGAGATTACACTTCCCACGCCGCCGATAATACCGTCGACCACCAGTGATTTGAGAGCGCCATCCGCCAAATTTTGGCCGAGGAATGCCCCGCCCCATGTAATTCCCTGTTCCAACCACTCCTGCGGATAGGCCCCAACAGTGAAAACAATATTAAATAATAGCCACATAATGCCAAAGAATATTGGTAAACCAAGTACCCGATGAGTCAAAACATTGTCAATCTTGTCCGATGTGGTCTTACCCAGATCATTATTAGCAGGCGCGACTTGCCGGTAGACTTCGCCGACAAAGCGATAACGACTCTCAGCAATTACAAGTTCCGGCTCATCGTTAAAAATAACTTTCAGTTCACCTCTGGCTTGTTCAACCAACGACAGGATCTTTGACCCGCCCACTACCAGTTTGATTGCACTGCTAACATCCTGGTCATTTTCAAGCAGTTTGATTGCCAGCCACCTTAGCGGATACTTAACCCCGGTCAAGGCTTCGAGAGCCTCGGTCACCAGCTTAATTTTGGTCTCAATCTCTTGACCATAGTCCAAATTGAAAGGCTGGTGTTCATTTGCCGCTGTAGCGTCTGACACCATTTGAAGGAGATCGTCCGTGCCCCGGTTACGGTTGCCCACCATACGAACCACTGAAATACCCAGTTTATGGCTTAACAACTCATCATTGATTTTTAGGCCTCTCGCTTCCGCCACGTCAGTCATATTTAAAGCCAATACCACTGGCCGTTCAAGCTCCAATAGTTGGACCGCCAAATACAAATTACGTTCCAGGTTGGATGCATCCAGAATATTCACTATGATATCCGGTTTTTCGTTGACAATCACGTTACGTGCTACCAACTCATCCAGCGAATGGGCTGTCAGACTATATGTTCCTGGCAGGTCTACCAGCAATAGCTCCTTGCCTTGGTAACGACGAAAACCCTCCCTTCGCTCCACTGTTACCCCCGGATAATTGCCCACATGTTGGCGCGCTCCGGTAATATTATTGAAAATAGTGGTCTTGCCGGAATTAGGATTGCCCGCCAAAGCCACTGTCAAATTTTTCGTCGACATTATTAAGCCTCCTTCTATATCATCAGCATGTCTTCCAGCTTCACTGCGTCCGAACTTCAATTAGCGCTGCCTCCGACTTACGTAGAGAAAGATTGAAGTTTTTTACCTTAATCTCCATTGGGTCACCAAGCGGGGCCAACTTTTGTACTTGAATAAGAGTTTCGGCAACAATGCCCATATCTACAATCCGGCGTTTCACCGGACCGCTTCCGTACACCTTTATCACCACGCCCGTTTCACCGGAACCTAACTGGTTGAGTGTTTTGATCATCGTATCCTCCTTATACTAATTAATATTAGGAATCATTCTCATTATGCTGGCAAAAAAAACTTATAAATTAGGTTTAAAAGCAACCTGAATCCCTTGGCGTCCTAATGTTTCCCGCATAATACTCAGACATTGCTGCCCCTTCAAGCTGATATAATAGGTGGAATTAAGCTGAATATCCATTTTTTTAATTCCACGCCGAGCATAAGAAAAACTCATATCCCGTAAAAATTCCGCATGTTCTTCGTAAATATCTCCATCAATAAGTAAATCTACCTTTTCCTCATCTGAATTTATTTGTAAAGTCATAATTACTTCCCCCCCCTGTATATTCGTAGCCTTACTAAATAATCTTACTTTCTCGAAGTTTTTCTTCAACTGCGCTCCATGATCTTTTTGCAAAAACTAACGGTATCGATTGCGCTTTAGCTACAAGTTTTGCATTCTTGGCCGCACAGTGATTAACATAGTCAGTCAATACTAAAACAAAAGCAGTATCTTTTGGTACATTCATTTTGTTTTTACCAAAAGACTTTCTCCCGGAAATATGTAGTAATTCAGTAACACCCATAGAGTACAAATTCTTTTCAATACTGCCTAGATAATCACCCCCAACAACAACTACTGACATACAAATTACCCTCCTTGTCGATTTGCATTTTTAGCTAACTTTTACTACTGACCGAATAGTAGAATCAAAAACAGAGATGCTGTTTCGCCCGTTGTTTTTAGAATGGTACAATGCCTGATCAGCATAATTATATAAATTATTTCTGGCAAAACACGGCGTTTGTGACAATGTACAAATACCGATAGAAACTGTGATGGAAATTCGTTGTTCATCACCCAGCTCAAAAATGCGACTCGAAACAGCAGTTTTAATTCTACGGGCGACAACAACCGCCTCTCGCGAATCGGCTCCAGGTAACAAAACAGTAAATTCTTCGCCGCCGATACGAGCGACTAAATCATTTTCTCGACTATATTTTTGGATAATCCCGGCAAGTTCCCGCAAAACCCTATCGCCAGCTTCATGCCCAAATGTATCGTTTATTGTTTTAAACCGGTCAACATCAATCATAACCAATGAAATGGGCCGACAATTGCATACCAATGCAGCAAACTGTTGCTCCAATGTATCGAAAAAACACCGTCGATTGGCTATCGTTGTAAGCGGATCTGTCAATGCCATCACTTGCATTTTTTGGAAAGCGTTCTCTAGTTCAGTTGTTCTTTCATTTAACCGCCCTTGAATTACCATTAATTCCGCATTTGTTTCAGCCAGCGATTGATTTTGCTTCTCAATGTGTTGGCGAGATTCCCTTACGGTTTCTACAGCCTGCTTTAATTCCTGTTCTCTCAATTCAATCTGCCGTGCCATCCAGTTCATATCGCGCATGAGGATAGTTATAGAATCCTCATCGTCCCTATCTCTGGATTCGTTAGGCAAAGCTAATCTCTCCCGGTAATCCCCCTGCTTTACCTTAGAACAAAAGTACCGCATTTTTTCTAAAGGCTTACCAATCAACCACTCATTTAACAGACTCGGGGTCGCAAGCGCTAAAAGTAGAGCACTCACCAATGATACAGCTTCTATTTGACTAAACCATTTATCATTTACTAACGTAGTACCCTTGGCTAACCCGAACATAATCCCTTGTGGGATGAGCATCATCACAAGAAATAAAAACCGAAGCTTACTCCTCAGATCGATACCTCCTTAAACTTGGTACATCAATTTCTGACAGTAAAACAGGATTATAGAATAACACTAATACAGACTTTTCGGTTTTTCTCATCTCAAAATATTGCAACTTCAGCCCCTCACAACACTTATCCTTAAATGTTTCCCAAATTTGATAAAGATTACGTGAATCTTTGCTGAAAGTCATTAGTGAAGAAGGTTTTAATCCTACAAGTATTGGTGCGACTTCTAATTCAATCTTGGCCATAAGATATTCGCTATCACTAAAAGTATTTAATGTAGCAATAAATTTTAATAAAACGTTTTTCAAAACTTCACCCCAAAACGCCCCTCTATTTTTAAAGTTAAGTATATTGATATCGGGAATCATTCTCATTTAGATAATATTACTTTCCTGACTTTTTGTCAATCTTTTTTTCTATCACGGCTCAAACCATTTGGTAGCTCGCTCAACTTTGCAAATAAATAGGCGTTCTTTTTCTTGCAGCCGCCTAATAATATTTTTAAAATCGCCCGACAAAAAACAGGCTTAAGTAATAACATTTACAGTTACTCTCTTGCCTGTTTATTGTATTCCATCACGCTCTGGTCCCCACCGTACCTGTTCCTTCACGATTCATCCTTGTACTACGACTTTCAATTATAAGACTAATAGGAATCAGGCGCTCTGCATACATGGTATCCATGTCCTGGCTTGCATTGTGGAGATAATAATACCCAATCGCTCCCACAGCACCTAGCGAGAGAAAGGCGATAAGAATATTCTCCTGCTTCGCCAAACGAAGCGCAAGAATTATCCCCCTGCTTTAGGTCTTATAAACTCAACTTAGTTTTAATACGTTCAATAGCTTCCTGGGTACTTTCTTGACTACCGAAGGCGGTAAGACGGAAGTAACCTTCGCCAGCCGGGCCAAAACCAGCTCCCGGGGTGCCGACAATGTTAACTTCATTCAGAAGCTTATCAAAGAATGACCAGGAATCATAGCCTTGCGGCGTTTTGAGCCAAATGTAGGGCGCATTAACACCACCAAAAACATCTAGCCCGATACTTTTTAACCCTTCCCGGATGGTTTTGGCATTATCCATATAGTAGTTAATAAGCGCTTTAATCTGCTGCTGGCCTTCTGGCGTATATACAGCCTCCGCTCCCCGTTGGATAATGTACGGCACGCCGTTAAACTTAGTGGTCTGGCGGCGATTCCATAGCTTATTCAACGGATATTGACCACCATCTTTAGTGGCTGCCAAAACAGTCTTAGGTACTACAGTAAAAGCACAACGCGTGCCGGTAAAGCCTGCATTTTTGGAGAAGGTTCTAAACTCAATAGCCACCTCTTTTGCGCCTTCAATTTCATAAATACTATGGGGAATGCCTGGTTCCTGGATGTAGGCTTCATAAGCGGCATCATAGAGAATAATAGCCCCATTAGCTTTAGCATAATCCACCCATTTTTTTAGTTCTTCCTTAGGCAGCGTCGTGCCTGTGGGATTATTGGGGAAGCAAAGATAAATAATGTCTACCTTCTCCTCCGGTAACGCTGGGGTAAAATTGTTTTCGGCATTACAAGTCAAGTAGGTCACGCCGGCGAATTTGCCAGTGACCAAGTCGCCAGTGCGGCCAGCCATAACATTAGTATCCAGGTAAACCGGATATACCGGATCAGTAATAGCTACCCTGTTGTTCACGCCGAAGATTTCCTGAATATTGCCGACATCGCTCTTGGAACCGTCACTGATAAATAGCTCATCCACATCCAAGCTGACGCCCAGTGATTGATAGTCAGTAGCAATTATTTTCTCAATAAGAAACTGATAGCCTTGCTCAGGGCCATAGCCGCGGAAGGTCTTAACATCAGCCATTTCATCAACAGCCGTGTGCAGTCCCTTAATTACAGCTTCAGGTAGCGGTCGAGTAACATCGCCAATTCCGAGTCTGATAACATCGGCACTGGGATTATCCTCCTTGAATTTGGTTATACGTCGTGCTATTTCAGCAAATAAATAGCTTCCTTGCAATTTAAGATAATTTTCGTTAATCAAGGCCATTGTGGAAAACTCCTCTCCTATTTGAATAAATTGGCAGTTTTTAAATTATTCCCCAAAATAACGGGGTCAATGCAATCATTAATGATTGATATTTGGTATTATATTCTGCTACATGTACATTTTTCCTTCATGTCCTTACAAAAAATAGTTGCTGCCGCTTTGGCAACAACTATCTCGCTTTATCGTACAATCGCCAAACCAATCGTCAGCATCAGCATAAAGACCACGGCGGCATAATCAGGGCGGCTGAGTGCTACATCGGCAGTAAACTGCCGTCGTCCTTTGCGGCCAAACCCCCGCAGTTCCAGGCTCATGGCCATAGTTTCCGACCGGGAAATGGCCCGCAAAACCAATGGCTCAACAATGGCTATATAATCCATGAGCCGTTTTACCGGATTACCGCGAAAAACATAACCGCGACAAGCCTGCGCTTCGCGCACAGCCTTACTCTCTTCAAGGAAATCAGGCACAAACCGTAATGCTGAAGTAAACATAAAAGCATATTCATAAGGTATTCGGCACTGACTAACCAACGCAGCTGTCAAGTCCTGCAACCGGGTGGTAGCTAACATAAAGACAAAGACTAGCGACATCGCAAGCATCTTAAAGCCGGACATCAATGAAAACTCCAGGCTACTGCCAAACACATACTGAATAGCTACCAACAGGCCGGCAAATAGAGCCAATCCGCTAACTGGCTTCCAATGCTTACCTAAGGGGCGATAAAGTCCCAGTAGCAACAATTGACCAACAACCAACGCAATTTGGCCTGTTAGCGTAGGAATGAGTAACGCCCATACTGATACGGCAGCGGTAAGAATGAGTTTGGTGAGCGGCGCAAGTTTAGGCATAGTCTTCACTCCTTTCTTTAATTGTTGACATAACCCGCTTGACTAACTCAGCCGCATTTTGTGCATTTACGCCAGACAACTGCTGACCTAGCACAACAGCAGTTGGCGGTATTAAACCCCAAGCAGCGATATCGCGACTACCAGAAAACAATTCTGACGGCGTACCATCAAATACTTTATGCCCTCGATCAAGCACAGCAACCCTAGTCGCATATTTGGCAATAAGCTCCATGTCATGGGTAACTAGAATTATGGTAATACCTTGCTGATTTAGGCTGTTTAACAGCTCCATCAAGTTATGTCCATCCCAAGGGTCCTGCCCGCTAGTAGGCTCATCCAGAATGAGCATTTTAGGCTGCATAGCAATCGCTGACGCAATGGCTACTTTTTGCTTTTGTCCCCGGCTGAGCAAACGAGGAAAACTGCCGGCCAGTTCAGTCAGACCGGTCATCCTAAGCGCCCATGCCACCGACTGGTTCAGCGCTTCAGGAGAAAATCCAAGCTGCTGCGGACCGTAAGCTACTTCCTTGGCAACAGTATCATGAAAAATTTGCCTATCAGGGTTTTGAAAAACATAACCAATACTGCGGGCCATATCAGCAGGTGTCATGGCTGCCGTGTTTTTCCCCTGAAAGGTAATTTTACCACTGGCCGGCTTTATCAATGACATAGCCAAACGGGTAAGCGTTGTCTTACCACTGCCGTTGCGCCCAACTAATGCAACAAATTCACCGACATTGACGGCAAAGTCCACCTCGGCCAGCGTTTGTTCGGCATTTTTATAGGTAAAAACCAATTTTTGTATATCTAAAAGTGTTTCAGGCACTTTTGGCCACTCCTTCTGCACACGTTCGCATCAGTTTGTTCAGTTCTGCGGCTGCTTCGTCTTCGCTTTTCCAAGCAGTTAAGGTTAGTCCGGTCTGTTCTTCCAGGGTCAGTTTAATGGCCCACAGTGGTGGTACGCCCAACCTAAGCGCAGGTTGCTGCCACATAAATGCTAGCGTCTGTCCCAGGTCACCTGTGAATTGCAGGCTACCGGCCTGTAAAACAACAACCTGGCTGGCATAAGGTAATACGCGCGCCAATTGATGTTCCACAACAACCACTGTTTTCCCCTGGCAATTAAGCTTATACAGCAGCTCATAAATCCCAGCTGCCCCTTCCGGGTCAAGCGCCGAAGCCGGTTCATCAAGAACCAATATTTCTGGAGCGGTAACAAGCACAGCGGCAATCGCCAACCGCTGCTTCTGCCCACCTGACAACCCGGCCACCTCGCGATCCTCTAGCCCAGTCAGCCCCACCAGCGCCAGCGCCTGATTAACCCGCTCGGCAATCTCACTCCGGCCGAAGCCGGAAGTCTCCAGACCAAATGCCACTTCCTCTGCTACCGTTAAGGCCACCAGCTGACTTTCGTAATCAGCCAATACAGTACCTACTTGTTCTGCCAGCTCGCCCATACTGCTTTGTGCGGAGATAACGCCACCAACCTGCACAGAGCCTCCCTGCCGCCCCCCAAAATAATGGGGCACCACACCGGCAATCGCCAGTGCCAAACTGGTTTTTCCTGCCCCGCTGGGCCCAGTAATAACTGTAAAGGAACCCCGGGGAATATCCAGAGTAATATCATCAAGAACTACATCACTGTTCGGATAAGCGTAAGAAAAATGTTCAAAATTCACGGCCATCATAACTTCCTCCTCTGTTTTCCCATAACAAATGAATTGCCGGAATTGCCGAGAAGTCGTCAGCTGCTAAGCTTCTCCGAGGACTGGAACGCAAGCGTACCGGGCGTACGCTGGAGTGAAGCCCGGCAGAGATGCAACGCAGATGGCGGCTATCGGCAATTCTAAAGTATTCGCGCAAAAAATAGTAAAACCCCATCCCTTAAGTCATACCTAGTTAATTGTATGACTTAAGGGACGGGGTATCATTAACCCGCGGTGCCACCCTAATTGGCCTGATAAATCGGCCCGGCTTACTAAGTACGAGAACAAAAAGATCTGATACCTGCTTCCTGGTAACGGCGGAAGAATCCCGACAGCGCCTACCCCGGCTATGCCGGCTCAGACTGTATCTCCCAGGCCCATTCGACATGCTGAGCAGCGCCAAACTCCCACTAGCGTTGGCTCTCTGTGGCTCTCTGACATATGTACTCTTCCTGGTCATCGACAATATCATTATATATTTATAGCAAAGTATAGCAAACCATCAGGCTATCTGTCAATTACTTTTTGATATATAGCTATTCGGTTCGAATGGTAATTCCATCCACATCCTCATTGTTATCAGAAAAAACCACCTTGCCATTGACTTTTTTTCCTTTAAGCACAGCCGGTAACCAGTAGCAGTCATCCGCCCACATTTCAGCATAAGGTATTTCAGCAACATCAAACCACACTGGCTTCATTTCTTGCATTTCCTGTGGCTCCCCCTGCCACTTATGCAGTACATACAAATGCACATCATGATTAAGTTCCGGATTGGCAGGGAAAATAAATTGCAACTCTCCCGCTGGCCTGAGATCAGCCTCCTCAGCAACAATACCACACTCTTCGGCCAACTCACGCACCGCGCCGACCAGCGGCATCTCGCCAACTTCCAGCTTACCGCCAAAACCATTGTATTTGCCCCGGCCAAACCCCGTCTTTTTCATTCCAAGCAAGATTTGCTGGGCCGGTTTACCCTGAATGGGAAAGCACAATGTTGTTGAACGCATAGTAGTCCCCCTTTTAGTATATAGCCCTATCCTTGGTGATGAACGTACTCCTTTCGTTCAGGGTAGTTGAAACACCTTCAACTTTTTCGTAAACGTAGAAATAGCCAGCGGCAGCAGCGGCCCTTGTTCACCATCCAGGTCACTATCTACAGGTTCATCACATTCAATATACAGCTCTTTGGCCTGCAAATTCCGGATATGCTTGCTTAATATATGCCGCCCGGAAAACATACTGATAAACAGACCCATAAGCTCTGAAATACTACATTTATTAATAATCAATAAATCCAGTTTACCATCATCAATTCTGGCCGCTGGAGCCAAAGAGGGAAAGCTCCCCACTATGCCACTATTCATCACCAGAAACAGTAAAATATCGCCCTCAATTTCCTGGCCATCTGCCGTTATTTTTACATGCAGCGACCGGAAGTTAGGCAATTGTCCCAAACCCTTAAAATAATATGCCAACCGTCCTACAGTATTTTTAAGAGAAGTATCCACACTATGAGCCACCGAAGTAAGAAGTCCCGCACTGGCAACGTTTAGAAAATACTCTTCATTTACTTTGCCCACATCAACCATTCTCCACTGACCACCGGTGACAGCACTAAGACACCTGGACAAATTCTTATCAAAGCTTACATGACTGGAAAAATCATTACAAGTGCCGCTGGGAATAATGCCAACAGGCATATCAACATCTTCTGTCAACATAGCATTAATTACCTGATGCACTGTGCCATCACCACCAGACACAATCAAGCCGTCAGCCCCAATCTCTTTGATCTGCCTGATAAATGGCCGGATATCCTCCTTATATCTGGTGCGAAAAGGCAACACTATCCCGTCAGACACTTGTAAGTATTCCACAACTTCATCCAGTCTAGACTTAAACTTAGCATCACCTGCTACTGGATTATATATTAATACGTATTTTTTCATATATAGCCTCTCCAAGTGTTATGTAAAATCTACCCACTACCCATCAGTCGGCACCTGCACTGGTGCCTAATCTTCTTTTCCCTTGCCCCCATTCGAAACTATTCGTGTTTTCTATTAAAATTATAACACACTGCCTGCTATCCTGGACAGCCGCGGGTAGATATTCTCAACAAAAAACTTATCCTACATAGAAAAAGCTTATTATGCCTCCTCTATACTAACCCGACTGCCGCGACCAGCCGGTTCTGCTGGCTCGACCATCAGACGGCGCGGCATTCGCTGCTTTAATTCAGCCACATGGCTGATAATACCAATGGTTAAGCTCTCAATGTGCAGTTTTTCCAATGTTGCCATAGCAACATCCAGCGCTTGTTGATCAAGTGAGCCAAACCCTTCATCTAAAAAGAAAAATTCCAATGGATACTTACCTTTAAGCTGAATCTGGGCAGACAGCGCCAACGCCAGCGCCAGGGAAGCCTGGAAGGTTTCCCCCCCTGACAGTGTGCTAACCGGACGCCTTACCCCGCCGTTAGTATCATCGCGAATAAGAAAACCGCCGTCAGAACTGATTTCCAGCGCATACCGATTTTGCGTAATCTCTTTTAATCGTTCAGATGCCTGCCAGGCCACAAGTCCCATCTGCTCCTGTGCCAAAAACTCAATAAATACATTACCCCGCAGCAGCGTTTTGAGTGTCTGCAAGCCGTCTTTGCGTTCCTTAATTACCAGCCGCCTAGTCTCAAGCTGTGACCACCGTTGATATTTCGCTGAGAGATCGCGGTACTCCTTATCTGCCTCCACTCGGCGCTCAATAGCTGCACTTTTGCCCGTTTCAGCCTGGATTAGCTCCTGTTTGCTCTGCTCCCACTCAGCCGAAGTTACACTCCGCCCCTTAAGCGTTTCCGCCAACTGTTCGCACTGGGCACCCAGCCGCTGCTCAGTTTCTGCGTACCCCTTAAGCAGTTGGCGATATTCCTCCTGACGTTCTAACGTCAACAGGGCGGCCTTAACGGCTTCGCTATCGGCAAACCCCTCTTCGCTAAGCTTGGCCATTAAACGCACTTGCAACTTCCCTTGCCGCAGGACAGCTTCTTGCCAACTAGTTTCCGTACCGGCACGCGCCTGTTCGGCTTCAGCAAGCGCCTCAGCCGCTTGCACATAGGCAGCTTGCGCTTCCTGCTCCTCCCGGCGAACAGTTTCGAGGGCCTGAGCTGTACGGGCTCGCAGTTGGCTTACTGGTATTTGCCCTGTAACCACAAAAAGCTCTTGCCGCTTGGCTGCTACCAGATCGGTAAGACTCTCTAACCTGGCAGTCAACGCCGCCAATTCAGCTTCACCTGTTTGAATAGTGCGCTGAATACGGGTAATTTCCGCCTGACAAACTACCTGTTTCTGACGGTAGTTTGTCAGTTGTTTGGCCAAACTTTCCGCCAGTTGATCTTGCTCACTAATATATTTGTGCAGCTCAACTACCTGTGTAAGGGCGGTCTCATTAGACAAAGAAGCAACAATACTTTGAGCCTGAAGTGCGGTAACAAGCTGGTCATCGGCGTCGGCAACTGCCGCCTGCGCCTCAACATACTCTTTTCTGATTTTATCCAGTTCAGCCAGAGCGCTAGCTGCCTGCTGGGTAAGTGAAACTGCTGCCGCACGGGTTTCATTGAGTGTTTCCCGCTCAACAACAGCTCTTTTACTTGCCTCTGACAAATTTAAGGTTAGTCTAGCAATGTGCTCTTTGGTAGCCGCAATCTCCTGCTCAAAATTAACCTGGTCACACATCTCGCCGCCATATTGTCCAACATCTGCCGGTTGAGGGTGACTTACTGAACCACATACCGGGCAAGGACTGCCTGCTGTTAGCTCACCAGCTAACCGGATAGCTGCAGCCTGCTTTTCGCTAGCAAGCAATTGGTCAAGCTGAGCCACTGCAGCAGTTAACTGTTCTTCTGTCACTTTGGCTTCAGCTGCTTCCCGCTCACTAAGCCTTATTTCGGCTTGACGTAGTTGCTCTTCTGCCTGGCAGGCAGCGCTCTGGGTAACTTCATACTGTTGTTTGCGTACAGCGCCTGCCTTTTTTATCTTATCAGCTGCTAACCTATTTTGCTTTACTATCTGTGCCAGCGCCATACAGGCTTGCACCTGACTCCGCTGTATGGTGCTGATTGTAGCTGACATTAGCTGCTGCTCCAGCTTTTGAATGCTGTCTGTTAAGTCATCGCTATGGGAGCCCTTTTCAGCAGCTGCTTGGCTGGCGACTTGACAGGCCTGCTGGCATATCTGCTGTTGTTTTGCTAATCCGGCTGTCTCCATAGCTAACTTATTTACTTCGGCTTCAAGGTTAACCGCTGCTTCTAATTTTGTCTGCCGTTCAATCAGTTCCGGTTCTTTTCTTAACCTGGTTTGCTGCGCCGCTATATAGCTAGCATTTAGCCGCTTGCAATCTTCAGACAGCGCATTAACCCGTACCAGCACTTGCCTTTTAGTATTATCAGCTGCCTGCTCAGCCATTTGGCTTGCTAAAAACTCCTCCAGTACCGGGGCGATCCGCGCTGCCCTTTCAGCAGCGTCCAGCACTGCTGCCTGCTGCTTCATCGTATCTTCGTGCTGGCGGTGAGCTGCCTTCTCGGTCTCTTTTTTCTTCAATTCGCTTTGCAGGTTGTGGACTTCATTGGCTTCCTTATAGCCTTGTTCCGCCTCTTGGTATTGTTTTAAGGCGGCTGTTTCCTCTTGCTTAGTAACTGTCAACACCGCCTGGGCTGTAGCAACAGCTGCCGGGGATGCATCCCCCAGGCCCTTTTGTTCACTTTCTATTTCAATATGGCTTATTTCCACCATTCTATATTGCTCATTGATCTTATTTAGCAGTACATTGCCGTATTGTTCCAGCGAGAATAACCGCTGCAGCATCTCACGCCGTTCTTTGCCACCTAAATTAAGAAATTCGGCGAACTTGCCCTGTGGCAGCACCACAGCCTTAGTAAAATCTTCTTCACGTAATCCAAGCAATGCTGTAACCTGGTCTGTAACCTCACGGTCCTTGTCGGCAAGAACTGCCTCCTGCTCATTCGTTATTACCACCAGACGGCTGTAGGTGTTGGACACCGCAACCTGATCCTTACGGGTATATCGGCGTTCGACCCGATAAAGGCACCGCTCGCCGCCCTGGCCTAAAGCAAAAGTAAAGGCCACTTTTACCTGCTTTTCTGCATGATTTAATATACCCTGCGTCCGTCGTCCGGCTCTAACCACAGTTCCATATAGCGCCAGGGTCATGGCATCGAGTATCGACGATTTGCCACTACCTGTCGGTCCAAAAATCCCAAATACACCAAGCTCACTTAGCTGTTCGAAGGGGATCTCCTGCTCCTCGCGGAAGCTGTGGAGACCAGCAATTTTGAGAGATATAGGTTTCATGCTTGCCCCTCCCCAGCCAACTCCGGCTCAGCCTTCTGTTCCTCATTCACAAGACTCTGGCTTATGTCCAGAAATAGCTCCACAAGGTTATCATCAGGCGCAAGCCCGCCATTTTGCTGCTTATAAAACCGGATAAACAATTCATTGAGCGGCAGGCTGTTAAGCCGGACCGGCTCATTGTCAAGTTCTCCTTCAGGGGAATTAAATACTGGCCTGATAGTAACAAAGCCGGAATGCAAGGCCCTAAGCTCGTGAATCTCATCCAACGTCAAAGCCTTGTTAATCTCCAATTCAACTTCAACCCAGGCATCTTTATCCCGCCCGGCTGCTACCCATTCCCGCACCTGAGCCAGACCACCGGCTGCCCGCCATCTAGATAGTGGCTTGCCTGAGGTCAAATGCACCTCGCGAATAACTGCCATCTTACCTGGCTTAATATCAACAAGAGTTACTGACTTAGCATATCCAATCTCGGAAAAACTGTAAGCTAGTGGCGAACCGGCATAGCGGCAAGGAGCTACTGTTGAGCCTACAAATTGTGGCCGATGGAGATGACCAAGCGCAATATACTGGGCATCAGCCGGAAATACCAGCGGGTCAACAGCATAAGCTCCCCCGATTTGAATCTGCTGTTCCGAATCAGACTCAATCCCGCCGCGCACATATAGATGACTTACAACCAAATTCACGGTATCTGACCGATACTTAGTATTGAGCTGACTAAACAAGCCCGCCAATCGTTCATTGTATCCTTGACGTAAATCTTTATCCTCTAGCGACTGCGACAAAACCTCTTTGAGCCGTCCCTCTGAGGGGTATGGCAAGGCCGCAATAATAGCCGTATGGTCAACTCCCGGCACAGCCAATTCCAACCAGGCCGGTCCGCCATTCACCCGGTGCACCCTTCCAGCCCCTGGACTAGTGGGACCAAGCCGTTCTTTGGGGAGACCAGCTAACGTAATACCTAATCGTCCAGCCAGCGGCGACACAGCACACAATCTGTCAGGATTATCATGGTTGCCAGCCACAATGACTACACCACGTTTGCCATTATTGGCTAACTTGTCCACGGCATAGTAAAAAAGCTCCTCCGCAGCAGCACTGGGATTAGAGCTTTGAAATACATCACCAGCCACCAGCACCAAGTCAACTTGTTCCTCTGTACAAATAGTGCACAGTTCTTCCACAAAGGCCACTTGTTCAGGCATTCTGTCTCGCCCCTCAATGGCCTTGCCAAAATGCCAGTCGGCTGTATGTAAAATTCGCATGGTAATTACTACTCCTTCTACGTATCATACGTATATTAAAACGCATAATTCTTCAGGTCAACACAGTATGTCGCCTGCAACCTGCTCTAATGTGAAGCATATAGAAAATTCACCTAAGAAGAATTTTCGCCTCAGTAAGGGCAAAGTCCTGCAAATTAAGAAAACCAGACCGGCTCAACTCTACAGTAAATTTGCTAAATAATTCAAAAATTGCAGGAATTTTACACTATTTGTTGAATTATTGCCACAATACCTAAATACACTCCTAAGGAGCCTGTTATGAGCGGTAAAATAATCTTCTTGGTTGAAGACAATCCTGACGATGAGGCCTTAACGCTTCGGGCTTAAAAAAAGAATAACATTATGAATCAGGTTGTTATTGCCCATGATGGTGTTGAAGCAATCAATTATTTGCTAGGTCCGGACTCTGCTAATAACCTTGTTCCGCAAATCATCCTACTTGACCTAAACTTACCCAAAATGGACGGTTTAAAGGTACTTAAACGCCTGCGTTCTGATGAACGTACCAAATTACTGCCAATAATCATCTTGACTTCCTCAATGATAGACGCCTTGGCCGAAGAAAAGTGGGATATCATTATTGCCGATTACTCGTTACCCAATTTTAGCGGATTAGCGGCACTAGAACTCCTAAAAAAAAGCGGTCATGACATTCCCTTTATTATCGTATCAGGTGCCATTGGGGAAGACGTAGCCGTAGCCGCCATGAAGGCTGGCGCTCATGATTACAAGTCGCCCATCTAGGGATTGCACTTAAACTACCTGAAAACAGGGTGACAGACCTCAAACTACTAGCTCAATTTCATGACATTGGCAAAGTTGGTATTCCTGATAAGATATTATTTAAGCCAGGTACACTAACTCCCGAAAAATTTAATGAAATGCAGCGTCATTCTGAGATTGGCTTCCGTATCGCCCAATCGTCACCTGACTTAAACCTAATTGCTGATTATATCCTCAAACATCACGAGTGGTGGGATGGCAGCGGTTATCCGATGGGCTTGAGCGGTGAAAACATTCCTTTAGAATGCCGGATCTTATCCATTGCTGATGCCTATGATGCCATGACCAGTGACCGCCCTTACCGCAAGGCACTCGTTCATAAACACGCAATTGATGAGCTTCGCCGCTTTGCCGGTATTCAGTTTGATCCGGAATTAGTAGAAAACTTCATCACGTTGGTAGAGGAAAATAGATAAAAACCACGGTTAATCCGTGGTTTTTATCTATTTTCTTATTACCAAGCAACAATTACTGAGCCCTTAAAATGTTCATTGACAAAGTTCTTGACTTCTTCCGACTGGTAGGCTTTTATAAACTTAGCTATCATCGGATTATCTTTATCTTTGGCCTTAACAGCAATAATATTCGCATAAGGCGAATTGCCATCCTCAATCGCCAGAGAGTCCTTATTCGGCACCAAACCAGCAGTAATAGCATAGTTGGTATTAATGGCTGCCAAATCTACGTCTTCCAATGAACGCGGGACTTGCGCAGCATCCAATTCTTTAACCTTAAAGTTCTTAGGATTTTCAGCGATATCAGCCGCCGTTGCTTTAAGTCCTACACCAGGCTTAAGCTTGAGCAGACCTTGCCTCTCTAGGAGCAACAAAGCGCGGCCGCCATTGGTAGGGTCATTAGGAATGGCGATCGTAGCCCCAGGATTAAGCTCATTGAGTGATTTCACT
This sequence comes from Sporomusa silvacetica DSM 10669, assembly GCF_002257705.1. Taxonomy (GTDB): domain Bacteria; phylum Bacillota; class Negativicutes; order Sporomusales; family Sporomusaceae; genus Sporomusa; species Sporomusa silvacetica. The sequence continues at coordinate 4,267 of NZ_LSLK01000038.1, read as the reverse complement.
TTTTTCGAGTATATCGCCATAGGGAAAATTACCGTCTTGGTAACAAATACAATGTCATATTGACGGTCTTTAACCATATTGTCAAGATAGGGCTGATGCTGAAAACTGTTAGCATCAATATCGCCCTGGCTTAATGCTACATTGGGTTGGACATAGTCATTAAATTCAACTATCTCAATTTTAAGACCATCTTTCTCGGCCACTTTTTTTACCACATCCATAATCTCAGCATGTGGACCGGCGGTAACACCGACCTTAAGCGGCTTATCTGAGGCTGCCGGAGCAGATGCCTGTTTACCGCAGCCTGCCAATACCACAACCGTAAATGCTAGAATTAAGAATACTGTCAGTAGCTTTGTGTATCTTTTCATTCCTTTTCTCTCCCTATCTTTTATATTGTCTTTACTTTAAGCTTTTCTAGGCGATCGGCAGCCGCCTTTAATGTCTCAAATTTCTTGCAGAAGCAAAAACGTATCAGTTGTTTGCCAGCTGTACTTTCTGATCGAAAAAAGCTGGAGCCTGGCACAACAGCTACCCCAATTTCACTAGCCATATATCTAGCAAAGGCAACATCATCTGCCCAGCCAAACGGAGTAATATCTGCCATAATATAATACGCGCCTTGTGGTCTCATGCAAGTAAAACCAGCCTTTTCCAGAGCAGTAAGCAGATAGTCACGGCGCTCGCTATAAAAGCCAGCTAATTCCTCATAGTATTCGGACCCGAAATTAAATGCTTCAGCAGCGGCTACTTGCAGCGGTGCTGCTGCCCCAACAGTAAGAAAATCATGTACCTTGCGAATAGAAGCAGTAATCTCAGCCGCGGCCTGCACATATCCAATCCGCCAGCCGGTAACACTAAAGGTTTTTGAAACGCTGTTTACCGCGATTGTCCGCTCAGCCATCCCTGGCAGAGTCCATAAGGGAATATGTTTAGTATTGTCATAAAGAATATGTTCATAAATTTCATCATTAATTGCCAGCACATCATGTTTAATGCACAACTGGGCAATTAATTCTAGTTCCTCACGATTAAAAACCTTGCCTGTTGGATTATTGGGTGTATTAATAATGATCGCCCTGGTTTTATCCGAAAATGCAGCGATTAATTCCTCACGGCTAAAATTGAACGTCGGCGGCTGTAAGCTAACATACTTAGGAACTGCACCACAAAGAATAACATCTGCCCCATAATTCTCGTAAAAAGGTTCAAATATGATAACCTCATCGCCCGGATTAATAGTCGCCAGCAATGTAGAAATCATGCCTTCTGTCGCGCCACAACAAACTGTGAGCTGACGCTCGGGATCAATGACTACTCCATAGTCGCGCTTTACCTTGGTAGCAATGGCATCCCGCAAGCCTTTCGTCCCCCAGGTTATCGCATATTGATTGTGGTCCTCCATAATTGTTTTGACAGCAGCCTGTTTGATAGCTTCCGGCGCTGGAAAATCCGGATACCCTTGTGCCAGATTTATTGCATTGTGAGCGATTGCAATCCGGCTCATCTCCCGGATAACGGATTCCGTAAATTGTCTGGCTTTAGCTGACGCATAACCGTCCTTACGAATATCCTGGATACTGTTTTTCATTAGTATATTGCCTCCTTTTTACAGGCGGTTAGCGTATTGGCAATAGCACAAGTCAAACGCTAGTGGTGGAGCGTTGTATTACGCCGCCCGCCTGTGCCTGCAAGTTTCTTTCCTGCCAAAATAAATTTATCTTTTGTTAAGCTTGTGCGCAAAATAATCGCCACTTGACTGCACGATCTGCACCATTGCAATGAGAATGACTACAGTAGCCAACATAACATCAGCGCGGAAGCGTTGATAGCCATAGCGGATGGCCAAGTCGCCCAATCCACCGCCACCTATGGCACCTGCCATGGCAGAGTAACCGATAAGACTAATTACTGTCAGCGTGATTCCAAGCACAATAGAAGGCCTAGATTCTGGAATAAGTACCTTCAAAATAATCTGGCTAGGTGATGCTCCCATCGACTGTGCAGCCTCAATTAAACCAGCATCCACTTCCTTAATTGCCGACTCAACAACCCGAGCGAGGAATGGAATAGCAGCAATAGTAAGCGGTACAATGGCGGCATTTGTGCCGATAGATGTACCCACAATAATCCGGGTAAAGGGAATTATAGCTACCATCAAAATAATAAAGGGGGTTGACCTAGCAGCATTCACAATGGCTCCCAACGTTTGATTAAATAAAAGATTTTCCTTGATATGACCTTTGCCGGTTATCACTAGGATAACCCCTAAGGGAATCCCCAAAAGTGCTGAAACCAGCGATGAAACAGCTACCATATAAAAAGTTTCTCCTAGTCCCTCAACCAGCAGCATGAGCATGTCTTGCGACATAACCAATCACCTCTGTTCTTAAATCTAGATCCTGCAAGTAAATTAGTGCATTCTGGATATCTTCGTCCTTACCAGACAGCTCAATCAAGAGCGTACCATAAGGAGTGTCCTGCAGATGATCAATATTTCCTGATATAATATTTACATCTACAGCAAACCGACGAATAAGTCCAGCTATAACTGGTTCATTGGTTGCGTCACCGAAGAAAGATAACCTCATAACAAGATTTCCACCAGCTACTGGGGCATCTGACAATAAGGCTGCTAATGTATCTGGAACTTTGTTATTTACTACTGCTTTAATGAAATCCTGCGCAGTTGCTGACTGCGGATTAGTAAATACATCAAATACTTTACCGGTCTCAACCAACTGCCCACCTTCAATAACAGCAACTTTGTCACAAATCGCCTTAATAACATGCATCTCATGAGTTATTAAAACAATAGTCAGACCCAACTTTATATTTATATCTTTCAAAAGCGCCAAAATCGATTCCGTAGTCTGCGGATCAAGCGCCGAAGTTGCCTCATCACATAAGAGAACTTTAGGCTGACTGGCTAATGCCCTGGCAATACCCACTCGCTGTTTCTGTCCACCACTAAGTTGGGCTGGATAAACATCTTTCTTATCTGTCAGCCCAACCAATTCTAATAAGGGTACTGCTTTTTTCTCTCGTTCAGTACGGCTGATACCAGCTATCTCCAGCGGGAAAGCAACATTTCCAAGTACAGTGCGAGACGAAAGCAAATTAAAGTGCTGAAAAATCATGCCCATGCTTTTACGAGCTTCTCGTAACTCGACTTCAGATAAACTAGTCATATCTTGACCATCAACCAATACCCGGCCAGCAGTAGGCCGTTCCAGCAGATTGATACAGCGAATTAGCGTACTTTTTCCTGCACCACTCTTACCAATAATGCCAAAAATTTCACCCTGTTCGATTTCAAGAGATACATTGTCAATTGCCTTTACAGCACCTGTTCCCCCATGATATATCTTCTGTAGTCCAGTTAACATAATCATTTTTATATGGGTTCCTCCTTTATTTTCAGACAATAAAAAACCTCTTCACAGAAGAAGAGGCATAATTAACTAACTATGCTATTCTTCATCTGCCAGTCCCTTGCGGGCTTCTGCAGGAATTGGCACCGTTTCGTCTATGCAAATGCATATCCGATGGTTGCCGCGGCTTCATAGGGCCAGTCCCTCAGCCAACTCTTGATGAAAAATACTGTATTCAGTTCATGGACTATATTAGCATAGTAGCACAGGGCCTACATGCTGTCAAGCAAAAAAATGTAAGTTATTAGATCACTCTGATCAGCAGAATCCTTAGTCGTTTTATCCAGGGAAAGTTATACTTTCTATCTGGAAAACAAAAAACACCTACAATAATTAAGTAGGTGTTTTAATCAACCAGCAACTTCCTAATCTCCCAGGCCGTTTCCAACCAAGTACCTTCGGCGTTTGTGGGCTTAACTACTGTGTTCGGTATGGGAACAGGTGGAGCCCCACAGCTATCGTCACTGGATTATTCGACATTCGATTGTCGATTTACGACTTTCGTTATGTCTTTTTATGAAGGTTTGTTCCTTCAAAACTTCACAGAAGAAAGACTGCGCACAATTAGATACTGTTAGTTCACTTTCTATCGACAGTCGAAAATCGAATGTCGATAGTCGATTAAGTCAAGTCCTCGGCCTATTAGTACCAGTCAGCTGCATGGATTACTCCACTTCCACATCTGGCCTATCTACCTTGTAATCTACAAGGGGCCTTACTTCTTTCGAATGACAGACCTCATCTTAAGGCTGGTTTCACGCTTAGATGCTTTCAGCGATTATCCTTTCCGGACGTAGCTACCCAGCTCTACTCCTGGCGGAATAACTGGTACA
>NZ_LSLK01000037.1 GCF_002257705.1 Sporomusa silvacetica DSM 10669 | reverse complement strand
CGCCTAAAACTATCAGTCGAGGCTGAGGGAAAAAAGGTTCTATGACTGTAAGTTTATCACCGGAGTTTTCAATAACTTGTAATTCTCCGCTTGTTAACGCCTGTTGCATATATGGATAAAGGTCGGATTGGAGCACATCATCTTCAATAAAACAGGTTCTCGAACAATAGGCCTTTTTCGAAGAGGTCTCTTCCTCGCCATTGCTCTCCATAACCGTAACCATTACAACCCTTTTACCTGCATTCAATTCATTTAGTAATTTTTGGTAGATAAGCATGTTAATTTTCCTCTTTCAACAGCATTTCCAATTGATTTATATTTAGATTATTATTCATAAGGTTTATAAATAAACCCGTTATCCTCCAGAAGTTCCATAACCTTTTGATACGTTTCAATTACCATGTTCGGGCAGCGTAGCATACGATTAAAGGGATCGTCATTCACGATAGTTTGACAATCAATACCTCCATAGTTTTTACCGAATTCATCCTCAAACCAAATGACAAGCTCATGAATCATGTCCTCAAGATATTTATTTTTCTTTTCCTCCAATTCTCCCCTTCCTGCATGCAGACCCAAAACACATACTGCGCCGGTCAATACCCCGCATATCTTTCCACAATTTCCTAATCCATTAGCTAATCCGTCCATTACCCTTACTAAATCGGGATTACTCTTGCCCTGCTGTTCAAGACCTAAAATCATAAGTATCTGGCTACAGTGAAAACCCTGGGCCCGAAGCTGGGCAATGCGGTTCAATTCATCGGTCATAGATTGTCCCTCCTTCGTCATGCCAATATATTTAGCCTTGGTTGAGAAATCCGGCGCTAAACGTTCTGGAGAACCTGAAGTGATGGAGAATATCTGCTTTAGCCTTTGCATTTAGTTTTATGTTTCTTCGATGAAAGGGGATCGCCCGACCGAATGGGTAAAACGGCCGGGCGGCTTTTACTTTTCCTCTAATGCCTTTTCTACTTCAAACATCTTTCCTTTTACCAACTGCTCGGGAATATACACCTGCCCGCATTTCGGGCACTTCAGCATGTCTGCATACATCTGTTGCCTTTGATATGACAACGCCATTTGCCCGTTTTCCAAAGCGACCTTACACCGGCAGCAGATGATCGTTTTTGTACCGGAATCTTTCATACTATTTCTCTTCCTCCTGAATCTGTATCCGGTGGCTATATGCGTTATAGACGGAATATGTCTCTTCAGCCGACGACATATATTCTACCCAATACGTAACGATACCGATTTGCAAATGAGCTATATAATGGCCGGTTTCGCTATCCAGGAGCTTGCCGTCGCTAGTTTCTGCTGCATAAATGACTTGCTGGATCTCTTCTAGCAAAATATATTCCCGATTCAGTTTTTCCATCAATTCCGCCGAAACCAACAACTTCACGGAAGCGTATGCAGGTCGGTCGCTTTCCATTTTTTCACCCCAAAACAACTCTACTAATCGTTCTTTTAGCCGTCTGCGATTTTCCCGCCGTTCCGTGAAAGTTGGCGCCGATCGCAGGGCTAACTCCCCAACCTTATTTCCGAATAACATATCCAGAATATGCCAGGTTGGTTTTCCCTGTCCGGCAAAGTCATCCCGACAATTAACACAATACGTTACATAATTATAGGGACTGGCATTTACACGATGTTGGGCAATTTTTTGTGCCAATTCTGGATTTATCGGGGCGATTAACCCACCGAAACTACAACACTGGGCATATTTCCCATGGAGGGGTAATTCTTCTATTTGATAATTCATTCTTTTTAATAAAGCTCGTATACTATGCTGCATGTCTGGATTGTGCCGGCTGGAGCAGGGATCATACACAGCTACAGAACTACCATTACCATTGTTTATGGCACTCGGCAACTGATTTCTTTGCATGATATCCCATAATGACACTATGGGAATTTCTTTAGCATATTGGCTAAACATTTTTTGGCAAGTGGGGCAAGCCAGTATAACTACCGGCTTACCCATTTGCTTCCATTCGTTTGTGAAATGTTGCCGATGCTCCTTGTATAACGCCTGGTTTCCCGACCATTCGGCCGGAGCTCCGCAGCATCCCAGCGCCAATCCGACTCCATCATTTAGATTAGCCACTAAATAACTATAAGTTTTTTCAACATATTCAGGAGAAGACGCGCCCAATTGGCATCCAGGGAAAAATAGATATGCACTTGTATTCCTACCTGGCTGATGTCGATAAAGTTGCTGTTCCGGGCTACTGGAAAAAAGCATATCTCGCATCCAAAAATCATAGAAAGCAGGTGGTATCTTGTCTTCTGCCACTAAAGCGCGCCTGGCTTCAAGGCAAACCTCACCCATATCCAATTGCTGAGGACAGATTTCGGCACAAAGTCCACATAAGCTGCAAGAATTTATAATCCGTGTGGCAATCATCTTACTTCTGACTCCCTGCAAGGATGTCATTGTCTTGCTTATGTCAAGAATATATTTTTTGGGATACTGATTAAAAAACTCCAGAAATTCACAGGATTTAACACATTGCTTGCACTCACACAATAAACAACGCGCAGCTTCTTCCTTTGCTTCCGTTTCCGTGTACTGTCCATTATCCTCACTAATAGCAACAGCCTGTTGAATTTGTACATCCCCAATATCTGTCCATAGCCTAGTGGATCGTATGCCTTCTCCTTCCCGCCCACTGACCAGCGACGCCTTCTGCAAATAACGCTCAATGGACCTGGCAGCCCGCACGCCATCGGCAACAGCATCAAGCGCGGCATAGCCTGAAAGGCTTCTGATAATCCCCCCGCCAACAAATACCCCTTCCCGGGAACTTGCCAAAGAAACCGGATCATAGCGTACCAAGTCCCCGGCGAACTCCATCCCGAAATGATGGCCGGCCTGACCAGTTGCCACATAAATTGCATCGCAGGCCAACTGCTCAAGATCCGCAACCTGAATATTGAGTTCAACAGAAATTCCTGTTTGCTCAATAATCTTGAGGTCTTCAGCAATTACATCAGGCGGCAAAGTTACGGCATCCAGACTCCAGACTCGTCCTCCCAGGCGTCCGGCCTTTTCAAAAACCGTTACCTTAAAACCTTTACGGGCCAATTCCAGCGAACAGCTTAAACCACTCAGTCCTCCCCCGACTACGGCAATGTGCTGATTTTTTCGGGAGCCGTTGGATACAAAAGTCTTATCCCCTTTTGCCAGTGTTACGCACGCCTGTTCCAAACGCCTTATGGCAAGCGGCTCATCAATCTTATTTCGCAAACAGCTGCTTTGGCACGGCGCTTCACAGGTTCTGCTGATAATCCCCGGGAAGAAAACTTTGCTCCGATATATCCTTGCCGCTTCAGCAAATTTACCCTTTTGTATATGTGTCATCAGTAAGCGCACATCTACATGCATTGGACAAACAGCACTACAATATACCGGTTCTTCCTGTATGCAGTTATTTGCGAAATCAAGTATCTCCCTGGCATTCATGACAATCATTCTCCCAATTTTTTGTTTCGTTCTTTCTTAGCCTTCTTTTTTCGGCATAATAATGGGATTTTTCTTTATTTCCTCTAGTTTGTCGGCCATAGAATTACCAAAGAAATAAGGTCCGGGCTTCGGCACAGTCTGGCCTTGCTCCAGTGCTTGCAATCCGGCCAGTACTTTGGCGGGCAGCGCCGGCGTTTCATAAATTCTTACTCCGGTAGCATTGTAGATAGCATTAATGATTGCAACGTGCGTGGCAGCCAGTGGTAATTCCGCACAGCCAGACGAACCAAATGGTCCAGTAGGTCTTGGAGTCTCGGTATATTCGACTTCCATTTCGTCCGGAACATCTTCAGCAAAGGGGAGGCCTAGTGCAATCGGGGTGATATGTTTTTTAGGATCATTGAAGTCTTCACTTAGAGCCAAGCCTACGCCCTGAGCCAGCCCACCATACATTTGCCCGTCTACAGCCAGTCGGCTGCCGATAATCCCGAAGTCACCATGCAACGTTAATTTTAGCACCTTGGTTTTACCGGTCTTCGTATCCACTGTCACTTCCGCCATAAATACGCCATAGGTAAAGGTTGGATTGGGGTCACCCTGCATAGTATTTAAATTGCATTCTGAACTAATGCCGGATGTTGAACCCATTCCTGTGTATTTAGTTGGGATATTTTCTTTTTGCATTTCCTCATAGGTGCGGAAGGTGCCGTCAGGCTTTCTCATGGCATCCATCAGCTTATTTGCCCCATCGATGGTTGCTTTACCGGCCATGTAGTGAGATCTGCTGCCGGCGGCTGGCCCTAAATACGGAGTAATGAGGGTATCATTCATCACCAAATGAATTTGCTCAGGCTTGATGCCTAGCGGTCTTAGTGCTTCATGTGCCAATACCAGGGCTCCACCGTCCGCTCCCTGTCCCTGATCATGCCAGCCGCTATAATGCGTGATGCTTCCATCAGAATTGAGTTCTATATAGATTTCGGCATAATCATTAGCCGCAAGTGAGCTGTCATACATTGCCAGGGCTACACCTACACCACGTTTTTTCTCTGGCTTAGACTCCGCTTTAGCCTTCGCTACTGCTGCATCATACTTCGGTCGCATCATTTCTATCAGTTTGGGCAATGGATGCACATCTAGCTCACAACCGGAAGTAAAGGTGCCACCGGGACGCAACGCATTAATATACCTGATCTCTAAAGGATCAATACCCACTTTTTCAGCTAACATATCCATCAGCGATTCGCTGGCAAGCAATGCCTGCGGGGAACCAAATGCTCTGAACGCTGTGCCATGAATATGGTTAGAACAGCACATCCTGCCTACACCCCGGATGCTCGGAATATGATAACCAGCGCCGATAAAACGACACCCTTTTTCAATCAGAAATTCTGTGGTACCTTCATGGTAAGCGCCATGGTCAAATAGGAAATCAGTTTCCATTGCGAGTAATTTGCCGTCTTTATCTGCAGCCAGTTTAGCATTATAATATGAGCATGCGCGCTTGCCTGTGAAATAGGATTGCTGCGCATAATCAAACCGCAGACATACCGGTTTCTCCGTAGCCAAAGCGGCAGCCATCATCAAGAGCTCGGGGTGCGCACTCATTTTGTGACCAAAACTGGCGCCGACTGGATTTTCTATAGCCCGGATAGTTTCCGGCGCAACACCAAGTGCCGGCCCCCCCACAAGCGGAATTAAGTGCAAAAACTGGGTCTTACTTTGCACTGTAAGCCGGCCCTCTTCGTCAATATAGGCCAAACCAACTTCAGGCTCGAGAACTATATGGGGCTGCCTTTGCAAGAAAAAGCTTCCCTCTACCACATTCGCGGCCTCTTCCATGATCGGGGCCGATTCATCCCCTTTAATAATCGGCAATTCAAGGAATAGATTCGGATATCCCGGCTGTATCTGCATGGCATCTTCAGCAATGGCATCCAGGCCATTCATATATGCCGGCAATACTTCCAACTCGGCCTGAACTTTATCGGCCGCCGCCCTTGCATTCTTTTCGGTATCAGCAGCAACAATGGCCAAAACATCGCCGTACTGGAATACTTTGGTATCATTAATGATCGGACGGTCAAAGTTGTTGCCCCTGTTATTTGGCATGGAACATAATCCATTCTGACGATTGGTGCCTTTGATGTCTTTGCTTGTCATAACTTTAAAGACGCCAGGCATTTTTTCCGCTTCAGAAGTATTGATAGACAAAATATTCGCATGGGATACTTTGGCTTGAACCAGTGCTAAATGCAATACATCCTTTCCAAGCTTCTGATTGATGTCGGCACCGTAATCACAAACTCCGGTTACTTTTGCAAGAGCAGTCGGTTTTGGAATATAACTGTTGTAGATCCGGTCGCCTTCTGGAATTTTAAAAGCAAGATCTTCCATGGTCATTTCACCACGGATAACTTTTGCGGCTGCCATTACAGCGTCGACCAATGGTTTATAGCCGGTACAGCGACAGGCATTGCGATGCAGTTGGAACCACGCCCGCACGTCTTGACGGGTAGGATTGGGATTGGTATCTAGCAAGCCCTTAGCTGAAACAATAAAGCCTGGAGAACAGAAACCGCATTGAACCCCCCCATATACAATCCATGCCAGTTGCAATGGATGAAGATTGTTTGGCGTACCAATTCCTTCAATGGTGACGACATCGCTGTATTCTTTTACAGTTTTCATTTTCTTTACACAGGCGCGTGTAACTTTTCCATCAAGAAGCACAGAGCATACACCGCACTGACCGATGTCGCAGCCGACCTTAGTTCCGGTAAGCCCCATTTGCCGAAGAACATTGGCCAGCGTTTCCTCTTGATCACACACAATCATCTTCTCGGCACCATTAATAGTGAGAAACATTTTTTTTAACATTTTTCCACTTCTCCCCATCTCATAGTATTTTTGTAAGACTTCGCCCAATATTCAATCTTGATCATTTACCTGCCTTTGACTACAGTTTTTATCATGTAACATTTGCTGACTTTTCCAACAAGCAATAGTAGAATCGTAATTATTGAACAATGTCTTGCCTTATCTTAATGCAAGTCTTGCGCCAACGTTGTTCCATATCCTATAATTACGCGGGTGAATCACTTAGATTATATGATTTCAGTAAAGTTACTGCCGCTTCCAAAGATCTTTGTTGAAAAATGTCTCTTATTGCGATCTCCAAAAAGGCAGACATTACCTTCACCACAAAAAAAGTATACGAACACCACTAGGGTGTCTGTATACTTTTTATACACAAATAAATTAATTTGTATCATTTTTAAGCATCTCAAATAATCATCCTTACAACCACATCAAATTTCCCTTTGTTGTCATTTCTTGAGGCTGTATCCGGATTCCCGCGATGGCGAGACTAAGAATTCGGGCAAATCTTCTATTGTAATGGTATCACAATTCGTTTGAATATTATTTAATACAAGCATCGCTATCTGTTCCATTTCGCGCGCATTGCTTGGCCAATCATAATCCACAAGTACTTTAAGAGCATCGGGAGTGATCTGAATATTACCGCAAACACCCATAGTTGCACGATGCTTTTCGATAAAATAACTAAACAGTTTTTCTATATCCTGTTTTCGATCCCGCAGAGCCGGAATATTTATCGCCATGCCCGAAAGCCGGTAGTATAAATCATCTCGGAAACGCCCAGCCATAACTTCACTGTAGAGATTCTTATTTGTCGCTGATATAATTCTCACATCCAACGGAATCTGCTTCCGCCCCCCAATTCGCGTAACCGCTTTTTCCTGCAATACCCTTAGTAGATTAGCCTGTAGTTCCAGCGGCATATCACCGATTTCATCCAAAAGGATGGTACCGCCCTGTGCCAGCTCAAAATTCCCGGGATTTCCCCCTCGTTTAGCACCGTTGAACATTCCTTCTTCCAAACCAAACACCTCACTTTGCATTAAGTCTATGGGCAAAGCGGCACAGTTGATAGTAACAAAGGGACCTTCGCTTCTATGGCTATAATTATGAATGGATTGGGCAAACAATTCTTTGCCAATACCGCTCTCCCCATATATCAATATTTCTAACTCGCTCACAGCAGCTTTTTTTGCACGGGTAATCACTTTTTCCATCAGACTACTGCAGTATTTTATATCGCTAAAGGTATAACCAGCTTTATTGCCCGCATTCCTAACTAAACCAAGCGGTTTTATTATACCAACATAACCATTGTCCCCATTTCGACTGGCAAGTGTCTTCGCCAGTGAGGTAAATTCTACTGTCGATCCCTTACCAGTCTGCCAGGTCAACTCGGCGTTACACTCCAAACACCGGTCAGTGTATGTGCTGGCGAAATCGTCGACAACACTTTTCCCCACGCAATCTTGTTGTGATTTCCCCAAAATAGAAGCCGCACGTGAATTTAGATGATCAATCTTTCCTTTATTGTCAATAAGTAAAAGATATTCAGGCATACTCTCCAACACTGAGGTTAGGTAATGATAGGTTTTATTATACATATGGTGAAATTTCCGAAATTTAATCTCTGCCTCGATGGCTCTTGCCGTCGCAGTAGTTAAATCCAATATATACCGATAGTGCGCTTTATAATTGATATTCGACACATTCAAGACAGCCACCAATTTGCCGCAATCATTAAAAATTGGAGCACCTGAACAGCACCATTCCTGCATATCCTGCGCAAAATGTTCAGTCGTCATGACCCGGAATGGACGTTTTTCCGTCATACATATGGCCGCTGACGTTGTGCCTAAATATTTCTCTGAGCATGAACCAAACGCCGTGACGCCTAGACGTTCACCGACTGCTAACATCTTTTTGTCACCAAGAACTTCCAGCGCCACTCCATCCAAAACAGTTAGAATAACAATATAGTGACCGTTGTGCTTAATACTGCAATAAAGCTGCTTCATCTGCAGCCTTGCAATGTCGAGTAGTTTTCCATTCTCATTTTGTTCCAGCAGCCGCCTACTGTCCACTATAGGTTGGTTGGCAGGCTTTATTGGGGATAAAGGATCCAGCCCACTTGAAATACATCGACCCCACGAACTGGCAATTTCCTGCTGAATGCTATCGCTATCCATAACCTTTTCCTGGACTAAACGCGTCCATGTCTGAATGGAATCCAGATGATTGTGTTGAAAACGTCGCTTGGGGATTGTTTCTCGCTTCATAATTTCATCCTTTCTACACGAATTTAGCATCTTGCTAAAATCTCTACTATATGTGTTTAAAAAGATCAAACCGGATGCTCAGTTTATAGCACATCGATTTAGCCTTCCAAAATAGCTTGCAATGCATATGGCTGAGCTTAAACACTGCAAATATACGGCATTTGTAATGCGATATGTTATAAATCAAACAACCCGTTCGCAATCTTTTTATCCTCTGTACTCCTGTTAATGTACAATCAAAAATTTCTTTGTTGCTTTATCTTGGATACGAGTCAAGACTCCCGCCTCTATAGGCGGCGTTCATTCAGGTGGAGTAGACTCTCCACCTGAATCCCCAATGTTTCAGCTATGTTGAAACGAGTTCACTCTTATGTTATTCATTTCAGTGAAATGGTAAATAACGACTGTATAAAATTTAAACAAAATTCATTTACTTGTATTATTTTTTTACATTTCTTCATATCCACAGATTATGAAACCCACTGTATAAATGCACCCAATTACTGAATGCAACAGGGTTTATTCTTTTAAAGAAAACACGGCTTGCGCTGAGCCTTTGGCGAAAGCGGAAGCCGATGTTGATCCTGCTTTTAAGAAAGTTTTAACTTTCTGTTAGGGCAAAAAGGAAGCCCCGGTGCTCAGGGCTTCTTGCTGAAATACCCGCATGATGCAAGCGATTGAATTTTCATTCAGGGGAAACTTTCCCTGGAATTTAGAAGAGGTAGAACACTGAAGCCATTAAAAAGCTCTGATCCTCACGATTGCTTACGCGTTCCAAATCATCATACTGTATGCTGAAGATAGTCCGCTTGGCCACAGTAGTTTCAAAACCATACTCCATACCCTTAAGATCGTTTGCACAGCCGCCATGAGCCCTATACGTATAATTGTACGGCGCATTCCATTCAACAGCGCCACCTAGTGGCTGCAGGTCGAAATTAGGATCGGCTTTTTTGTACTCCATATGGAACCCTTTAGATCCGACAACCATTGGATTAGCACCCTTGTATTTTGCTTTTAAGTAGAACGCTTTCGTATCGTCGCCGTCATACTGCGCAAAGCTTGCTTTATTTCTGGCATATTCACCGCTAAATATCCAATTAGGTACTCCTTTATATTCAAGGCCTACGGCTGCAGCGTCATAAAACAGCTTATCCTTGTCAGCCCGGTAGGCTAAACTCGTAGCCAAATCCTTATTTAGGTTGAACTTCACATCGGCAAAGCGGAAGTTTAATTTATAGGGATTAACGCCCAACTGCGGTGGATAGTATTCGCCTACGGTGGTCACATACAAGTTTACTTTGTAATCCTTACCAAAGGAAACTCTTACACCGTCGTTGTAGGCTGTTCCTGCAAGAGTGCCAAGACCGAGAACAGGAATCATACGGCCCACTGCTACTTCTGCATTGTCTCCGATTTTCTTGGCAAGGAAGGCCTGCCACACATCAGTTGAGCTGCCTGTGGACGTACCGCCCATATCATCGGCGACAAGGCTGCCCACAAAATATGTATCGCCGTCGAACTGATTGGTCACATCCAGCCATAAGCGGTTGCGCACGGTGCATTTGCCTGCGGCGGTTCCCACATCATCGTTTGTAAAATACTTATCCGCCGTCGCCCGCGGGTTTTTCACATATTCATAACGGAACATATAATTCCCGCTGATTTTAAGGGGACTCTCATTTTTTGGGACTTTTACGTCCCGCGCGGTATTGGCAGCTTTGGAAACGCTGATGCCCAAGTTATTCAGTTCATCAGTAAATTCCGTCTTAAGCTTGTCGATCAGGCCCTTGTCCTCAGCGCTGGCAGCTTTATTCGAATTCCAAATAGCTCTGGCCACAATCTGCGCCATCTCATAGCGGGTGATTGTGCGCTCACCGCGCAAGGAGCCTTGACCGTACAGATCAATGACACCGTCTGTTGCCAATTTGTTTATTGCATCATAGGCCCAGTGACCTGCGGGGACATCGCCGAAATGATTTTCCGCAGTGGCCGAAAACCAGGAAGCCGATACAAGCGCCAGCATGGCGAGTAATACAATATGTTTTTTCATAACGTCACCTCTTTTTTATAGTGGTTCGTCTCACATAGGTCCGTCAACCCCATGCCCTTTTAAGCATATCAATGCCAACACCATTGACGCACAAGTGCCGGCCGTTGCCAACGGACTATTACTATTAGATATATCCCTCCCGATTTTAATTTTGGGTTGACACCCCACCTTTGGAATACCGTTTTCCTCCTTCTTTACATTATTTTGCATCAATAACCATTAATATGTTGCAAAATCCATGCCAAGTAAAGGCGACGCTCATACAAAATCTATGCCTAAGAAAATTTCTTACTAAATTCATTTAAGCCCCTGACGTGACCTTCAACATTCGCCAGACTGGCACTTATCTCCTCATTCACGGCTGCTTGCTGCTGGCAGGTAGCGGCTGTATCTTCGATGGCTTTAGAAATATCTTGTATCGATTCATCAATTTTGTTGATAATTGTTTTTATAGATTTTACCGATTCTTTGGTCTGCATAGCCAGTTGCCGAACTTCCTCAGCCACCACGGAGAAACCACGACCATGTTCTCCTGCGCGGGCGGCTTCAATGGCAGCATTTAAACCCAGTAGATTTGTCTCGTTAGCAATGTCCCTGATCAACTCTAATACCTCTTCCGTTTGTTTGGATGCCTCGCTAGCTTTCCTAGTCAACTGGGCAGCTTGTTGACCGGTTGCCGCCAAATCGACTGAAGACTGTGCCATTTGCTCCATGTTAACCGCCACTTGGCTTATTGATTCCGCCACTTCGGTTATAGCGCTTAAAAGTCTGATAATATCTCCCATAGCAATTCCATCACTAAGGCTGCCAATTATTGCTCCTTTAGCGTTTCTTATGGGCTTAATAATTACCTTCATGGCACTACCAAGCACATGCTCAGGTAAATCCGCTTTTTGAATTTGACCGCTTCGCAAGCACTCTTTGACTTCTTTAATAGGTTCAGATCCGTATACCACGTTTAAGTCAAAAGATTCCGCCCCGGCATAAGCAATATACTGGGTCAGGTCAGACAATCCAAAAGCCATGTCATCCCGTACCATATCGTTCAAAAAAGGCATGACCACCGCAAATGCGCGTAATATTTCTTCATCACTCAATTCTTCTTGAAAATACTTTTCATAATCCATCGTAAGTCCCCCTTATTTGCCCATATGCGTATAACCCATTAATTACGGAATTAACTAGGCAAGTGCTAAAAAGCAGGTATTAAAACATAGCTGCCTATGAAATAATTCAACGGTTTTCTCGCTATAAACAAAATATAAGGCGGTAAGGTGGTGTACGATGAAAATATATACACCCCTTACCGCTTCACCATAAGTTTCCAAAAGTTGTGGCGTCACCTATAGGAAAAGTAGCACAAGTTAACGCCCGTACCTTCAACTTCCCGGGATCTTAGGCCGCCAACCAGTATCCCTTAACTGAACATTAAGGGAAATCTAGAATTTCAGGAACCCCAGTATGCTACATCCGCTACCTCTTCCCTTTTATTGATGGATAGCACCCAGCTCTTTGCATAACTC
Source organism: Sporomusa silvacetica DSM 10669 (assembly GCF_002257705.1). Lineage (GTDB taxonomy): Bacteria > Bacillota > Negativicutes > Sporomusales > Sporomusaceae > Sporomusa > Sporomusa silvacetica. The sequence continues at coordinate 18,055 of NZ_LSLK01000037.1, read as the reverse complement.
CAGCTTCTCAGGAACAATATCCACTGCAATAATTGTTAAACAGCCAGCGATTTTAGCAACCATAATTCCCAACTAGGCCAGTTCCATAATATAGCTATTGAGGTACCAAATTCCGGTTTAATTCATTTAAAATGGGTACCTACTCCTGTTGGAATCCCCCAACATAATGGTCCTACAATAATTCCTATTCTTTATTGCGGCATTCTCAGAACAGGTTTAATTGTAACCCCAATCTTAGAATCTTCAAAAGCTTGATCGATATCTTTAAAATCGTAAAACTTAACTAATTTATCGAATGGGAATTGACCAGCTTTATAATATTCAACTAATTGAGGAATAAAGATTTTGGATACTGCATCTCCCTCAATTACACCGACAATTGTTTTAGAATTCCACATGACATCCATATTTAGTTCCAATGTTACAGGACCTCTAGAAACAGCAACTTGTGCAAGTGTCCCTCTAGTTCCTAAAGCATGTAAGGCATTCATAAAAACTTCCGGAACGCCCGTAGTTTCTATTGCATATGTTGTACCTTTGTTATTAGTTATTTTGCGAATTTCCTCTACAACATCCGACCTTTTGCTATTAACAACATGGGTAGCACCCACTTCTTTTGCTAATTCTAAACGATTATCAAATACATCAACTGCAATTATTTTTGTACAACCAGCGATTTTCGCTGCCATGAGTGCACTTAGTCCAACGGCACCAGTACCATATACTGCAATTGTAGAACCAACTCCTGGTTTTAAGGCATTCAATACTGTGCCACTTCCGGTTGCGATACCACAACCTAAAGGTCCTAATATTGAAATATCAACATCGGGGTCAACTTTAATAACATTTTTTTCATTCGCAACAGCATATGTAGCGAATGAAGATTGACCGAAAAAGAGAGAAATCGGTTGTTCTCCTTTGTGTAATCTGGTTGTTCCATCTTCTAATTTCCCTTGGAAATTCAAATCGTCCATATGTTCACAGCCACCAGGATGTGCTGTAAGACAATTATCACAATGTCCACAAACGGCGTAACTTAAAACAACATGATCTCCCTTTTTCAGGTCTCTAACATTTTCGCCGACTTTCTCAACGATACCGGAACCCTCATGTCCTAAAATACCAGGCAATGGAAACGGATAGTCTTGATCTCTAGCAACAACATCGGTATGGCATACACCGCAAGCTACAATCTTAACTAAAACTTCATTCGATTTTACATCATCCAATTCAACTTCATCTAAAGTAAATGTACCCTTCTGATAAGTTACAGCTGCATTAACCTTCATTTTTAATTCCCCCTAAATAAACTAATATTTTAAAGCAATTTATCCCCTAAATGGGAACCTAGAATTTCGAGATAGTTTTTGTCGCAATTCCTTTGTGCGTGTCTTCAAAAGCAAAGAGCTGGGTCTATCCATACAATTCCCGCGGCTTTTCATTCCTAAATTAGTCAAATATTCAAAAAATACACTTCCCATGTATGAGCTGTATCAAATCATATTATCCTCTCCTCGACTTTTTTTCGCATCCATATTTTATTATCACTACGGCGAGCGCTTATTCGTCAACGGCCAGGGACATAATGAATTTTTCGTCACCATCTTGTAACAAATACTGCCAATTGACCGCAGTGATAAGTATGCGACTACAGCTATTGCCTTTAGGTCTAAAGTTTCCAACGCGACACCATGTTTTTGCCCTGCGCTCCGCATTAGTTCATAATGGAGCCGTGCAGAACATCTTTCTCCAGTTGGTCTACGCATTTTATTACCGACGTATTTTATTAAAGCAAGCTTCGTGCCAAAATAAATTTAGATAAGACTTGGTTTCTGCGAAAAACTAAATGGTGGGCTTGATTTATAGGGTTCTTCAATAAATGTTGTAGTGATTTCGGGTAGAAAAGCATTTGATAAATTTATCGAATAAATCTAAATCCAGCACGAAAGATATTATCTTTCCGCTTTTATCTCGCATTAGAACGTTAAGTGCCTCGGTGTATAATCGAGAATTGTATGAATTTTATACACTAACTTCGTTACTTGTATTATTTTTTTACAGTCCTTAAAAATCACAGAGGGAGAGGTTGTTGGCATTGCTTCATTCTTTTTAAACACGACATGCGGCTCACATCATGCGCATCTCTTACGTCGAAGATGAACTTCTTTCTCAAACAAAGACGGCTTATGAAAGCTGCTATTACACCAATACCTGACCGCGTGACTCTATTCTTTTGTCATAATTATACCATTTTTCGACAAAAAAGACCTTCCTTTGTCATTAGAGACAAAGAAAGGTTGTCTATAACCTCGACTGCTCTTCTCTCCTCCTTAGGTATTGCATGAAAATACGTCTCTAGGTCTTTCCAATAGGTACAGATCTCAGTAATACTACTACTTCATAAATATTGCTATATTCAGCAATAAGCTGCGAGGCTGCTTCTTTTGACATAATGTTTTGAAGCAGCCCTCAAAACAGAATATTACATTGATGTCAATACTCTTTGATTTAAAAAAACGAAAGACTTCAAGAGCCTAATACTCTTGAAGCCTTTCTACATTGGTGCGCCCGGAGGGACTCGCCCCCAAGACGCGGCAATAAAAACCATACAGAAGCTGGGACTCGGCGCAATTATCAAATCCCCTTCAGTAATCTCCTCGCCTATCTAGCATATCCTCCGTCGTAAGATTATATAAAGTTTATCCTCAAGCACACATTGGGCAATTTATCGTACTGTCTACTTCGTCAATTTCCATTATAATGCTAGCTAGTTCATCCAGCAGTTTTTGAAATTCTTCATCGCTCATACTAAAGTCAATTTTATTGGCGTCTTCCACGCTAAGCACCTTCCTAAAAAATAAAATATGCGAGGTGCATTTATGCAACCTCGCATTTATTAATTTCATTATACATTATTCTGACAATTTTGTCTACATGAATTCGTAATGTCTAGGGAATGTCTAGGGGTAGGGAATGTCTAGGGGACGGGGTTACTGACACCTTTGGCTTTCTTACAGGAATGTCTAGGGGACGGGGTTACGGAATGTCTAGGGGACGGGGTTACTGACACCTTTGGCTTTCTTACATGATCTCGGCCTTTAGTCATACACCAATTTGTTTGTCGACAACCCCATCCCCTTATTAGATATTATATTTGATTTACCCATTTATAGATTTCATTTAATCGTCTTGTCTTTAGCTTTTTTCAATATTTCTGAACACATCAGGGTAATAACAAGATGCTGCCTGGGTAAATAGCTTCAAATGATATTGAGATCAATCAACTTACCGTTGGTATGATTCCTCCAACGGCATTACCTGCTCCAAATTGACCGTTCATTTCTGGAACTGAATTATTATTCCTTCCTGTTGGTAACGCGCATAAATTCTCTTGATGAATTCGTGTCGGATGAGGTGCTGGTCCGTTACGTTCTTTACCCGCAGGATAACATTGAAGTTAATACTGGACTCGGCGAAACTGCTGTACCGGATAAACGGCTCAAAAGTTTTGACGCCTCCCTCGGTTTCTTGGAGAATTTCTTTTGCAACCGTGGCAGTTACTTTTTCCACATGATCCAAATCACTTTCATAACTGACCCCTATGGGGATAGAGATAGAACATTCAGCAAACGGCTGGGCATAATTGGTGATTATAGATGAAGCAATTTTTTGGTTGGGTACGACCGCCATGTTCTCAGTAGGAGTTTTTATTGTAGTATTGCGCCAGTTCATGTCCACTACATGGCCCTCTTCGCCGGTCGACAGTTTAACGAAATCACCCATCTTGATTTGTTTTGACACCAGAATGTTGATGCCGGAAAATAAATTCACCAAAGTGTCCTGCAGCGCCAAAGCTGTAGCCAAGCCGCCAACGCCCAAAGCGGTGATCAACGGAGAGATCGAAACTCCTAAAGATTCAAGCAAAACCAATATGCCGATAGCGTAAACGGTCAGGTCGATTGTTGTGGCTAAGATCGAAGTGGAAGCAAAGTTTTCGGATGTTTTCCCGAGCTTATGCTTAAGATAGCCGGAGCCCAGATGCGCGACCATGAGGGTCAGAGACAAAATGACAATAGAGTGGAACAACCTTTGGAGAAATAGTAGCGGCTGCGGCGGAATTGTCAGGATTTCCGTAGCAGCGTAGAGGCCAATGAGAATTCCCAACAACGTAGGTATTCCCCTAAATATTTGCTGCAGCAGAGGATAAGAGATTTTTGTTTTTCTTGCGATTATTTTGAGCAGTTTAGAAAATACCAACCGGAGTATGATGATGCCTAACGCTAAACTAATGAAGTAAACTATCAAATGTGTTTTGAAGCCGCCGTTTACAATTCTGTTTCCTATTTCAGTGAGTATTTCAGTGAAAAATTCAAGCATTGTTTCCTCCTACAATATGGAAAAATTCATTTTACATAATATATATTATTCGTTAACCACCTCCCTTTTTCCCTGCCATTGTATGTTCTCATTATCCTGGAAATTTGAACCATCAAAAAAAGTCCTTAAAAGGAACATGCGTTGCATAACCTGCTGAACCATAACTAAAGAGAACCCAGGCGTTGCCTGGGTTCTCTGCTCTCATCTTTATGATGATTTGCTTCCTGAGTTTCACCATACAATCAATAGCCTCTTTACCGAAATCTTTTTCACCACCTCTGGCCAATGAATAAGCTTCATCAATGAACAATATTCCTCCATATGCTTTTTTTAGTTGTTCACGCATCTTTTGGGCTGTGTGACCTATATACTCACCTACTAAATCGGCCCGCTCAACTTCGATTAGATGTCCCCTTGACAGTACTCCCATCTCCCGGAATACTTTGCCCATAATTCTGGCTACTGTGGTTTTTCCAGTACCAGGATTGCCTTTAAAAACCATGTGCAACACCATCGGTTCAGTATTTAAATGTTCTCTTTCGCGACGCTTTTGAATTTCGATAAAGGCATATATTTCCCGCACTAACTTTTTAACTTCATTAAGGCCAATCAGGCTGTCTAGTTCACGCAATATATTTTCGATACGCTGTTCTAAAGTAAACTTAATATCATTCGCATCGCTGGCATAAGTAGTACTATCTAATTCACGCAGCTTCTTAAACGCTTCGATAGGAGATATTTGCCCGGATTCAACAGCAGTTACGATATCTTCAGGCCACTGGCAAGTCATCAATTATCACCCCCACAGAGGCTTCGTGGTATATAGTATACGCCGCCAATACTCAATGGTGATTAATCTTTTTGCCAATTGAGTAGGAGCTAAATAATTATTTTATTTAGCGTCGCCGAGTAGAGAGGCCACCCAATTGGTAGCCCGAGCCCCCATGTATGCTCATGATGGGTGTAAAATAGACAGCCATGTGGCCGTCTATTGTTTATGGTCTTTATCCAATCCAATATATCGTTTTCAGTAGTTGAGCCATCTGCGAGTGACAGACTCAACGTAATAAGTTCTTGTTGCGTATAGGACAATTGATAGGCGTTGATTCGTGATAGCAATAGCATGGCTTTTGCTGGGCACATCTTCGAAGAAACTTTGTGGATGCGCTGCCTAAAGATACAAAGAAGCCGGAAGCTGCGGTTGCAGCTCGTGGGATTGCCTTTTGCAATAAGCCATTTGAAATTGAAAAAAAAGCCACCCCTTCCCAAAGGACAGAGCGGTAATCAGATACCATTAGTCATGATGCAATTTTTTCAACATTTCTTTGTAGTGTATAGTATGCGTTTAATTTAGCATCTAACTGTTGGCTTGCAATCAAAGCCTGAGGGCTACCTATTCCGTAAACCTCCACAAGTTCATGCATTTCTTGACGTAAATGCTCAATGCTTGCTAAAATTGCTACCACTTTTACCTCAATCCCTTCCGCTTTTAAACGACAATGTATATATTATAACAAATTTTACAAATAACGGAACATCAAAATAAAAGTTTATATTTTCTGACAAGTTAAAACGTATACCACCTTAGAAAACAAAAAGCCCACCCACCCCCAACCGTCAGGCTGAGAGTGGGCTGAATTATGAGGCAAAACATAAAAGTACCCAGCAATATGCAAATTACTGAGTACTTTTACAATGAGAAAGGAGTGCAAAAAACTGCGGATTGCTTTTTAAACATATTATCGTATAAAACAACAACATAAATAAGCCGCCCACCCGAAGGTAGACGGCTACAACACAACAAATATAAGCGGGCCGCACTTTAAATTAGTTGTGAGTTTTACTACGAGCAAACTATGTTAGCAAACCGTGCTGCAGTCATCATTGAAGCAAAAAAATAGTAAAATTATTATAATGATAATTATAAAACTGCCACCACCACGACCTCCACAGCCACCAAAACCAATACCCATAAATAAACCTCCTTTACTCCTTCATAAGGTATACTACAATTTATGTTCTATCGGCTGGCTTTGTGACTGAGTAAATAAAACCCACCTCCAACCATTACGGCTGAGAGTGGGCTAATCTATGGGACTAAATATCACCAAGACACGTTTCAATGTCCAAATCAATTGACGGGAAAACTTTTTTCATCCTTTATTCTTTTCGTGGGTTGCTTCAGGGCAACTTTTATGCGATAGGCCGTGATGATAAGGGAAAGATAAGCAACGTCTTCTACTATTTCTTCCATGATTTCGAAATGCAATTGTTTTTCGGCAATATGAGCAACTATGAAAGAGACAATGACTAGCAAGAATTCACCAGTTGGAAAGCGACCTTGCTGGTAGAGTTTATAAGGAACCGCTAACAGTTTATACTTAGTAACCGCAAATAGCCATGAAAGAATAACAACTGCAATCACCGGGTAAACGATTGAGCTATAGGGAAGTTGAGATACAGGTATGAAAGAAGGGCCAGTAATAGGATCGATGCCCACAGGATAAAATACTCTGCCCCAGCTCATCTCCCTGCCTATCATTAACAGCCAGAGAGGAATTGCCCAAGTAAAAAAACGAGCATGGTGGTACTGTCCGGCAGACTTGGCCTCCTGCCGCCATTTTGCGGTTAGCAATGCTCCTACGGATAGTATCACGACCTGTGACCACTCTAACGGACTATTTTCCCAGCCCCAGGATAGTGGTAAGTGACTGCCGATAAAATACGAGAGAATAACAATCATTATCAAACCATACTTACATAGATACATATAAAAGACTTCCTTACTATAGAATACTTTAGCATACCTAATTCAACCACTGTCTTTGAAAATTACTTCATATTTTAATTCTATAAAAAATAAATAGAAAAGCCACGCATCCGAAGGTAGACGGCTAAAACTGAAGGGGCGGCAACAGTTGCAGGCTATCATCACCATGTTTAATTCATATCACGTTTTTTAGAATTACCTTAAAAAATATTAGAAAATGGAAATCCGCCCATCAGGAGGAACCCGTCAAATGCACTTTTAGGAGGAATATGTTCTCTTGTTAAAAGTTTGTTTTCTAAACAAATATGGCAAATATTCTCCTTGGAATTATCTCTAAAATTTCCAAGATAAATTAATTTGTTTAGTTGTTCTTTATCTAATGTTATTTCCATAATTAAACATCCCTCCTGCCATAATTACTAATTTGACAAAAGCTACAAATGACCTTCTCTATTTTTTTAATTTATTATCCATAGGGCGCGGCTCAGTTTGGTAGAGCGATACCCAAGGGGTGTAATCTTAGCTGTGTTGCTACTATAGAAAGCCGGGTAGCAACAAAACAGCAACATTTGACCTGTTTTTTAGGCATAACAAAAGCTTCGTGAATACTCACGAAGCCTTGATATTCAGCGGTATCATCCTCGCCTATTTCGGTAAGGAGGCTTTCAAGCGAGAGGATACTTTGCCTAATTGTGCTCTCCCCTTCCGAAGTTCAGAGTCAATATCGCGTGGCGAATTCGACCGACGACCTGTAGTCTGCTCGAATCCCTTTTCCATAATTTCTATTCTTTCATGAGTAATGACAATATATTATATTCCCGGTTCTATAGAATTGCTGCCATTGATTGGCTTGAGTGCATTACATTATTAGTCGACTATTGATTTAACTTCTCCAGGAAACAGCAACTTATGGTTTTTACGGTACGCATCGTTGGCTAGAAGTAAGTTGGCTACTCATACTTTCACCCAAATGCAGCAGAGAACCATCAACTGACTCAACTTAGATAAAGATGATGTTAGGGAATAATCTATGAAATTCGGCGAATAAATTAACTTAATAAAATAACGCCCATGGTTATCATAGACAAGTTTGAAAGATTTTCCTACGCTGCAGTTCTTCTTCGATTTGGATTACCTCATCAATATAGGTGAAATCCGGACGCTCTCCTTCCACGCGTTGTAGGGTATACAGGTATTGCCGATTTAAATCGTACATCAGCAGAAACTCTTGCCCAGTTTCATCAATTAGCAGTTTAAACTGGACGAGGTTAACCTCTGCACATTCAAATTTTTTACCTGGTGTATACACCGTTACCATAATGAATTACCCTCCCTTTTTTACTACGGAGGCTTTCTATGCCCTCCTGTAATCGCCCATTAATGGGAATTTTACAGGAGGAAATTAAAAAGGATCACAAATGCAGGATTATTCACCCTACACATGCGATCCAATCGATATTTGCAACAGTAGTAGTGCTTGCGCGATTTTGCGCAAGCGTTTATGCGGTCTTGATTTTTTCACACAATAGCTCCTCTCATGGTCTGTTTGGCAAGTCGGTTCCCGGAAATAGCCACTTTTTCGAATCCTAATCCAACTACTAACAATATACCACCACGTTCTGGACATTTTCTGGACAATTCGCCCTTATTTTGGAAAATATCTAAAATTGGACATATTTTAACAAAAAAAATAAATAAAAAGAGCAATACCTGGCTGGCGTCCAAGTATTGCTCCCGCGGCAAATAATCCAAAATATAAATTTATCAGTCTCGCAATGATTAACCGTCAATATACGATACTTCTTAGGTGGGCCTGTACACAGGTCTTTAACTCCTCCGCACAGAACGGTTTGGTCACATAGTCAACAGCGCCGGCTTTAAATCCTTTCTCCTTATCCGCTTCACTGATTTTTCCGGTGATAAATATCACCGGTATTTTATCGCGGGAATTCGCGTTTATCCTTCGGCACACCTCATAACCATCCAGACCGGGCATCGTAACATCAAGCAACACCAAATCAGGCGGTTCCTCCGCCAAGGCAATTCTGAGCGCCTTCCCGCCATGATTGGCAATGCGGATGTTATACTCCGCGCGCAATAGTTCCACCAGTATTTTAATATTTCCCGGTTCGTCATCGACAATCAGTACGGTCTGTTTCGGCATAACACCTTCATTCCTCCACGAGTATATTTAAACAGCCGGCTATCTTCCGTAGCGGTATTAACGCCAACTCAAAGTCATAATTGCCTAAATGAGCCTCCAATTCCGCCATTTCTTTTGCAAACAGCGGGCCGCGAAGCATTTCCCTCATATATCCCAGAAATTTTTCCGCATCGGGGTCATTTTTACAAAGCAATTTATGCATTTTGACCAGGACAACGGCAACTTGAGCCGTAGCAACCGGGTTAGCGTCAACGGGTACTTTCTCCGTTTGTAGTAACCCGGAACTTTTTATGGCTTCCAGCAGTGTCAACACATTCTGTTCAAGACGATGCAGCAAGGGTTCATAAGCCGAACTGTTTCTATTGGCTATTGCTGCTTCCAGCTCCGCCGCGGTCTTTCGCATTTCACCCGCCGCTATATTTCCGGCAACCCCCTTTAGCGTATGGGCAATCCGCTCGGCTTCCGCCAAATCATTTTTTTTGATATGTTCTGCTATTTCTTCCGTCACCACGCTGTATTTACGGGCAAAATCTATCAACAGTTGCCGGTATAACCATTTATTATCATCTATTCTTTTCAAACCTGCCGCAATATCCAATCCCGGCAAAAATTCCGGAATTCCTTTATCTTTTTCCCGTGACCGTTGATAATAGTCATCTACCGCCTCAACTACCGCCCTTTCATTGCAGTCTTCAGGTTTTATCCATTTTGTTAGAGTAGCCATCGTGCTATCTCGCCCCCATTTGCTAAACTGGGTATTTTCCAAAATCATTCATGCATCTTTCGTATAAATTCTTTAGTGCAGCTTGGGGATCAATACCCAATTCGTTTTTCAGCGTGAGTTCCAATTGCCGATAATATTTCACCAACGCTGCTCTGTCTCCTTGTAAAAAGCAGACCCACAACAATGATTCATAGGCATCTTCATCATAGGGCAGATACTCAATGTATTTAAGCAGCGCATACTCCGCTTTTTTATACTGCAGCGCATCAATATAGTATCTGACCAGGCGTTTTATCAGGAAAGAATAGCATTCCTGCAGCCTGCTCCGTTTTGCCAGACACCATGCATAATCGTTAACCGCAAAATAGTCTCCCTGATACAAGTCGGCGGCTTGTTCAAATTCCGGCAAATTGCCTAAGTCTATTGTTTTATTTTTGGCAACAAGCAGCTCAAAGCTACTGGCATCACAATTGATACCATCACCTAAATTCATTTTATAAGAGCCGTTGGAAAATTCTATAGAAATATTGAGACCGGCTTCTTTTACGATTTTTTTGAGCTTATACACCGTCGTGTGCAAGTTATTGCCCACCGTATCGAAATTATGCTCGGGCCATAAGCTGGCAATAATCACATCCCTCGGCATAAATGCCCCGTGATGATTTAAAAGGAATGCAAATAGTTCCTTTATCTTCGCGGTGCGCCATTTTAGCGGAGTATTATCGGTAGCGGGGCGGACTTCAAACTTGCCGAGACATTTTATTTGGATGGCTGTGTGATCCGGGAAAGTATCCGAAGACGAATTCTCCAGTTTTAGCAGCCTGGCAATAGCCGTGTCATCATTCCCCGGCAGCCGGGGTCCACGCAACCCGATATGGGCCCGCACCCTGGCCTTTACGGCATCTGCCCGGAATGGTTTTGCCAAATAATCGACCGCACCCACCTCAAATCCCTTGAGCTCATCCACTTCAGCGTTTTTCTCCGTTATGAATATTACCGGTATGTGTTTTGTCCGCACATCATCCTTTATTTTCCGGCACACTTCATAACCATCCAGCCTTGGCATCATGACATCAAGCAATATCAAATCCGGTGTTTCATCTGCGAAGGCGATTTTGAGCGCCTTTTCACCGTCATTGGCGACGCGAATACTGTAGTCGGAACGCAACAGTTCCAGAAGTATTTTGACACTTCCCGGTTCGTCATCGACAATCAGCAATATCGGCTTTTCCGCACTATCAGCCACAGTCTGTCCTCCCATCGTCCACCCAGTCAACCAACACGATATTCAGCGCCCTGGCGATTCTCTCCAGCGGCGGGCGGGCGCTTTCAAAGTCAAAATTTCTAACACTATCCTCCAGCAAATGCAGTTCCTCTTCTAAACCTGCAGGGTCCAGGCATTTCTTTAAACTTTCCAGCCATATTACCGCGTCAATATCGCCTGCTTCGATAAGACGCGCCAGTTCCCGCACAATATGGCCGGCTTCCCTCATATTTTTAAGTGTTTCTCCCGCCACTAACTCCGCCTTTGCCTGTACCAGCCTTTCCGCTAAGCCCGACAGAGCTTCCAAGGCCGTTTCGAGTTCCTGCAGCCGACCGGCGCAATCTGCTCCTTTTACCAGCGCATCTTCCAATCTAGCGGCTGCATCATATATTCCGGTAGCCGCTAAGTTGCCCGCCAGCCCTTTAAGGGTATGAACAAGTTGCAGCGCGCCTTTAGTGTCTTTTTCCATGAGTGCCTTTCTTATTTCCTCTGCCGCTGTATTATATTTTTTTGACAAACCTATGAGCAGTTCCCTGAACAGTTTCGTATTGCCGTTTATCCTGCTAAGGCCAGACTCCACATCGATTCCTGGAAGGGTTGCAGGAAAATCGGCCGTTCCCTCCTGATCCTCCAGGAATATGTCCCGCGCAGTATCTTCCCGGTGCTTTATCCAACGAGACAGCACGGCAAATAAAGTTTCTGGCTCCAAAGGTTTACTTATATAGTCGTCCATTCCCGCCGACAGACATTCCTCTCTGGCTCCCGGTATGGCATGAGCTGTCATGGCAATTATCGGCAAGTCCGCCTTCCCTCTGGACCGGATCATACTTGTCGCCTCATAACCGCCCATCACTGGCATCTGCACATCCATCAGTATCAGGTCATAGTCGTTTAGCGTCACCGCATCCACCGCCTCGCTGCCATCACTGGCGATATCTACGTCCAAGCCCGCACCTCTTAACAGCTCGGTGGCTACTTGCTGATTGAAGATATTGTCTTCCGTCAGGAGCACTTTCGCTCCCGCCAACATCTTCTTTAGCCCCAGCAATGCCTCCTGGGATTTAGTCGCAAGCTGTGGCTTCTGCTCCTTTGCTTGCCGGCCAAATTTTGCGGTAAAAGAAAATGTGCTTCCCTGTCCCAGTTGGCTTTTTACCGCAATCTCCCCGCCCAACATTTCCACTAGGCGCTTGGAAATAGCCAGACCCAGACCGGTTCCACCGAATTTTCTGGTCACAGAATTATCCGCTTGGGAGAAAGCGGTAAAAATTTTACTTATTTGTTCTTCCGTCATGCCAATCCCGGAATCTTGAACGCTAAACCGGAGTATGCAGCTTGTTTCATCTTTGGTCTCCAGTTCAATTTTAATCACAATATGTCCATCATTGGTAAACTTGACAGCATTATTGGCAAGATTAAGAAGCACCTGGCCCAGCCGCAGCGGATCGCCCACCAGGGCGCACGGCACATCCGCCGCAACGGAGCTAAGCAGCTCAATTCCTTTTTCGGCAGCCTTAACTGAAATCATGTCAGTAATGTCAACTAATACGACGGTTAACTGAAAATCGATTGTTTCCATTTCCAGCCGGTCAGCCTCTATTTTGGAAAAGTCAAGAACCTTATTGATAATTTCCAGCAGTGATTTCGCCGCTGTGGCGCTCTTGTCTATATAGTCTCTTTGCTCATTCGAAAGTTCTGTTTTTATCGCTAAGCCGGTGAAACCAATAATCGCATTGAGCGGTGTGCGGATTTCATGGCTCATATTTGCCAAAAATTCACTTTTTGCCTGGGCGGCGCTTTCGGCCAATACTTTGGCTTCCTGCAGCCGTTCATTGGCGGAGGCAATATCCTTGGTTCTTTCGATTACGCGGTTTTCCATCTCATTATATGCTTGCCGGATATTGTCAGACATCCAATTAAATTTTTCCGCTAAAATGTCCAATTCATTATGGGCGTTGATTTCAATATGGTGCTCAAAACGCCCGGCTGATATCTGTTCAGTCCCTTCGACAAGTTTTGTTATCGGCTGATTGATCCTGGCCGTTATCCACCGAAAAATACCCACAGCCAAGAGTACAATTATTAAAAGCATCCCGCCGCTTACAATAACCATCAACAATTCCAAATTGCCCAATATTTCACTGGCAGGAACCATCATAATCAGAGTCCACCGGGCAGAAGGGATGTGAACCGAAAAATAGTATTCTTTGTTGCCGTTATTATTTACCTCCTGCATCAAATGGTCATCAGCAACGGCTTTTTTAAAGAATGGCACCAGTTGATCATTATAGTCCGTAAAGATGTTCTTTTTCATTACTAGCTGTTGGTCGGGATGATATATTATTGAACCATCACTGGTTATTAAGATAATCTGGCTTTTTTCCCCTATTTTGACGTTTTGTGTAATTTGCTGTATTCCGGTTATAGTCATATCCATGCCCACAATGCCAATCAGGTTTTTCCGTTCATCGTAAACCGGGGTGGCTATTGTAACCGTCGGGATATGTACAACAGGATCTAAATAAGGATCTAAAAAACATATTCCACCTTTCTTCCTGGGACCTTGGTAAGCAACATATTGAGGATCGTCAGCATACTTCAACTCAGAAAAGTCTTTAAATTCATAGTCTGATATATCAACGGCTGTTATTTTGCCGTCTTCAACAAAATATCTTGTTAGTATTGCTGCTCTTTTCTCCCAATCGTATTTATCAAATTCCCACCATCTTATATTTCTGCCGGATTTCTCAAACCAATATACAACGAAACCTTGTTTTTGGTATTGGCTTTCACCTGCAAACCATACGCTCTGAAAGTAAGCACTGCCATTGCCCCAGTTAAATACTATATCTTTAACTAATTCTTTATGATTTGGCTGTCCATAAATAGCCTTAATGGTATCGGCTTGAGTTTTAACGGCATTAGCACTTACCTTAAGGTCACCGTCTATTTTATCGGCAAAGTACTGAACTTTACTCATGGCATTATCGCAGGCATACTGGATAATTAAAGTCCTGGCGCCGACAAACGTTATACCAACAGCAACGAGAAAAACACTACTTAATATAATTGTTATCGGAATAGTCAGCTGCCATTTGATGCTTTTACCCAGGAATTTCAATATTAGTCACCTCGTCATCTTGCTGCCTATTGCTGCTATGCTAGCTCCATTTTAATCAGCACATCCCAAATTGGCCTTGTCAGGCATATAACGAAAAAACCATCACATTATTTGTAATGGCCGGTTACACTATTAGCCTCAGCGAACATAAGTGTCTAAATATCTTAATACTATCTAAAATGATACCTGGTTTCAGTTGGTCCAATTGCATATTCCGACATATTTTACAGTTCACAGTAACATTTTACCACTGCGGCTGCCTTATTTCTAGTAATTTAATCCGATGGGCGCAGAGCCATGAGATTAACCTTTTTATACGTTAAGATAAATTAACGTTGCTGAGTAAAACAAACGAACATTTTCTTTACTTTTTCACTGCACTAATTGCTTCACGAAGACGAGCCGGTGTTTATGCTGTATAAATACCTACCTTATTTGTTACTACTCAGGCATATAACTTCTGATTCTGCAAAAGGTGCTTGCTCCATCAGTTCCCCTGAAACATCCCGATATTTTTTGACGAAGCTTCAATACGGGAACTAATATCTTTAACTATGGTTATCACCGCATTTATGCCTTCGTTGTATGTTTTGATGATTTTGATTTATCCATAACATTCCCGCCTTGCTCATAGTATTTTGACTCAGTATAGGCTTTTCTACGGGCTTTGTCCAATATTTTCTTTTTATTAGCATGTCATTGTGTTTTGTCCATGGCTGAGTAGTAACCCTTATTTTATAAATTCCACGTCACATTTGCCATCCGAGTCACCCATGAGGCTTTATCCTCAAATGTCAAGGGGACAAATGTCAAGGGGACGGGGTTGCTGACATCTTTCCGCGAGTCACCTATCAATAACTTCAAATATTCATGGTATACGGCCTGTTGCTTCCAATATAACCAATAGGCTTCTTTGCTGGGTTATACCCGCCAACAATGGCGGCTGCCGCATAACTGGGGCTATTGAAGGTCGCATCTTGCATAAAGATATAAAGACCGTCACTATGATCTAGCATGATACCTGCATCAACTAAATCTTGGCGAAGCTTTACGATAAAAGTTGGAATTGATAAGCGATTTTCCTGCACCGCTGTTGATCCTTTTAAGACAACATACTTGTTCTGCATGATTGCCATACGCGCAAAGGCATTCTTATTTTTTAGTTCAAAGACCGTTTCGGATACAACGGGATTGTCTTCGACTAATATTCGCGGTTCCAGCATATCGATGCCCAAGGATAATAACAATAAAACCTTACAGGGTCGGGATAGAGGTCAGGCGCACGCACTATTTCAATAGCCATGTTTCCTGACGCCTCCCTACAATCCCGGACGGTCGGATTTCCCGAGTCCGGTTTTGACCTTAGGTCTACAACGTAGTTGCCTTCCGAATTGAACCCAGGCTTAAATGGTGGTATCCATATTCCCCCATTGGTCTATTCGTTTGCCACTAGTTTGGTGGCATATTCTGGTTTATCAGGCTCGGTGTCCTGATTAAATTGTCCACCGCCTAAGTGCCCAGAGGTCCTTTGCACCGTCAGGTGTTACCTGCTCAGCAGGGTGGTTTAGTACCTCCCTTAGAAAGGCGTTACCCTTTCCTCTTCGCTACTACTCCCTCATGCGCCAGTCCTAAATCCTCCTTCATGCTTCGCTTTTACGCTACTCATGGTGGTCTCTGCAGGTTGCTACCATCCCTGCTGGAAGTAGGACTTTCCCGTCGTTATCTCTGAGAATCTTTCCCTAGATGTCAGAACCCCTATCCCGGCTGCTCCGGACAGGTTATTTGTCCCAAAAACTTCGGCAAGACCATTATAGTTATCACGAGATGTTATCTCACTAGCTTCTGGGACAGTACACCGCCGGGTCGGCCGGAGGAATTTCACCACCAGCCGCCCACAGAACCGTGCGTAAACCTCTCGATTTACACGGCTCGTACCAGCCATTCTCTTACGGCCTCACGACCATAAGCCGACGCAGAAAGTATAAAGTTCCTCTCGTCTCCGATTGACTATAACCTTCTTTGAGCCAATTCATCCCCTTCGCTCCACCCTCATTACAAGAGCTTCACAACTACTACGGGATAATCCGTCCCCTTCATGCGCATTGGTACTTTCCCCCTTCGTGGGTTACACTTATAGGGTTTTTCCTTAGCATCGCGTGAAGAGTTCCCAAGTTCCGTATTTTGGCCTAGCTTAAAGTCACGCCACCTGTACACCGGACACCGCATGGCCAGTAAGTAGTTTATCCGCCATACTCTTCCCGAAGTAGGGACACTGCCTCGGTTTTGATGTCATCTAAGGACATTTCGATGCGTATTCAGTGGTTCACTTTCGTTCGTCTCTCTAAACCATACATGCCGAAGTTTGCCTCGGCTTTTATCATAACGTTCACCACCACAACCCTTCGGATTGAAGCAGCTTATGACTGTTTGAAGCCTGCCCCTACAAACTGGCTTCGAAGGGCCTACCTTCATCCAAAATACAGCATAGTGCTAAATTTAGCACTTTCTTGGCACAATGTCCCCTTGTCCCTTACTGCCGCTTTTACCAGATGGGCATTCAGGAGTTTCCGATTGAACTTATGGACATCTGTGAATTTAGGCACGGGAACAAAGAGATTGGAACGGTTGTAGCCAACTTTGCGCTCGACATTCCCTTTTTCATAGCCTGCTTCCGGATTACAGTACCGTACGCGGAAATGGTAGTGTGCTCGAAATTGGCCGAAGAGCTTTGACTCGTAGACTACCTCGTGCACGCGGTGACCGACGCCGGTTGCATTGTCAAAAATGAGAAGCGGCGGCACTCCACCGATGTAGGCAAAGATATTCTGGAGTCCTTGACAGACACATTCTGCGGTTTCGCCACCGAACACCTGCGAATAGCCATCATTGCTGTAGGGGAAGGACACGGTCAGGTATTTCAGTCGGATGCATTGACCGTTTTCCTCGAAGTCCGCTTCGCCAAAGTCGACTTGAGCTGTACCGGGTTCCCAGATAAGCTCCTGATTGGCTTTTTCTATAGCATTTTTCCTGACTTTCTGGACATAGCGCTGAACGACACTGTAGCTACCAGTATAGCCTTCTTCATCATGCAGCCGGTGAAATATCCGCATGGCTGTATGATGCTGCTTATACCAGTGTTTCTTGTCTTCCTCCAACCAATCCTGAATTTTTGTTTTATAGGGATCCAGTATGGATGGCTTTTCAATCATTATCGGCGCTTCTGGAGAGAAATCTTCTTCCAAAAGATACTTTCTGACGGTCTTGTGATCCACGCCAGTTTTCTGGGCGATTTCACAAATTCGGTATCCACTTTCGCTTAAATCTCTGATATGATTGATTTGGGACATGGTGAGCATTTTCCTTTCCTCCTCTATCTTTTGGTCGTGCTTAAGATAAAGGATATAGAATTTGTGAAGATAGTTCAATATGTCCCGCTTTTTTGGGGAAATTCCCTGTATTATTTCAGGGAATTTAGACGCTTTTTTCCGGTAATTTCATTGTACTATAAACATACGATTTTCTGAATGTTGCTTTCTAGGTCTCTGGCATAGTCGCCAACGCTTGTTCCATCGACTCCTGCTGCCGCCTTCTTGTTCAGTTTCTTCCACGCTTCTGCCAACAGGTTAACATTAAGCATG
>NZ_LSLK01000036.1 GCF_002257705.1 Sporomusa silvacetica DSM 10669 | reverse complement strand
TGTACCAGTTATTCCGCCAGGAGTAGAGCTGGGTAGCTACGTTCGGAAAGGATAAACGCTGAAAGCATCTAAGCGTGAAACCAGCCTTAAGATGAGGTCTGTCATTCGAAAGAAGTAAGGCCCCTTGGAGATTACAAGGTAGATAGGCCAGATGTGGAAGTGGAGTAATCCATGCAGCTGACTGGTACTAATAGGCCGAGGACTTGACTTAAACAAGCGAGCCAAAAGTTTGTGAGCGATAGCGAACAGAAATTTTTGTGCGAGACGTTTATACAGAGTGAAACAACACTGCCGTGAGTAAGGAAGTTCCGCGTTAACGCTTGGAACTAAGCGACTCACACAAGTTCTAGCGTCACTGACGCTCCTAATAACATGGTTCGCTGCTTATCTTCTGTGAAGTTTTTAGGGAACATACTCTTATGAGATGTTCACCTATAGTAGGGGCGTAGCCAAGTCGGTAAGGCAACGGACTTTGACTCCGTTATGCGTTGGTTCGAGTCCAGCCGCCCCTGCCAATTGAGATGCTGGATGTTAGAAGTGGGAATCTGCCCTAACATAAGCAAATACATCATATTTATTATTTGACCTACTAGCTCAGTCGGTAGAGCACCTGACTTTTAATCAGGGTGTCCCGCGTTCGAGTCGCGGGTGGGTCACCATCTGGCCCGTTGGTCAAGCGGTCAAGACACCGCCCTTTCACGGCGATAACGGGGGTTCGATTCCCCCACGGGTCACCATCTATCGGGCGATTAGCTCAGCTGGGAGAGCGCCTGCCTTACAAGCAGGATGTCGGCGGTTCGATCCCGTCATCGCCCACCATCTTCTTATAACGGCCCTGTGGTGTAGCGGTCTAACATGCCGCCCTGTCACGGCGGAGATCGACAGTTCAAATCTGTTCAGGGTCGCCATTTCCTTGCCTCGGTAGCTCAGTCGGTAGAGCAGAGGACTGAAAATCCTCGTGTCGACAGTTCGATTCTGTCCTGAGGCACCATTTAAGCGGAAGTAGCTCAGCGGTAGAGCATCGCCTTGCCAAGGCGAGGGTCGCGAGTTCGAATCTCGTTTTCCGCTCCATAACTACGGCGACATAGCCAAGTGGTAAGGCAGAGGTCTGCAAAACCTCTATTCCCCAGTTCAAATCTGGGTGTCGCCTCCAATTATTTGATCATTGCTTGCAATATTGCAAGCTCGAAGTAAGTTCGTTCTACGATTTGGCGGAAAAGCATCGCCAAACACGACTCACTTACGCCGGGGTGGCGGAACTGGCAGACGCACGGGACTTAAAATCCCGCGGGCAGAAATGCCCGTACCGGTTCGATTCCGGTCCTCGGCACCATTATCTATAAGACTTCGCGAGTTTCGCGAAGTCTTTTTTATTTTCCAGATGGAAAGTATAACTTCCCCTGCAGGATTATAAATGGCAAATGTGTAAAATATATAGTAGTATTCTGATCGGGTTCGTAGTGGGGGGAGAATCAATGATCGGTTCAATTGCCGGAGATATTATTGGCTCAGTTTACGAGTGGAACAATCTAAAGGACAAGAAATTTCCGCTATTTCAAGCGGCATCTGTTTTTACTGACGATACAGTACTAACTTGTGCAGTAGCAGATAGTTTATTATCCGGAATTTCCTATGTTGAGAAGTATAAAGAGCACTATAGTCTGTACCCAACAGTAGGATATGGGCCGAATTTTGAATCTTGGGCTCGATCAAATAGTGCTGATCCGTACAATAGTTGGGGAAACGGCTCGGCTATGCGCGTTAGTCCTATTGGCTTTGCTTTTAATAACTTGGAAGAGGTTATGGGGGAGGCAGAAAAATCTGCGGCAATAACCCATAATCACCCTGAAGGTATTAAAGGAGCCCAGGCAACAGCAGCAGCTATTTATTTAGCTAGAAACAACAGTACGAAGAACGAAATAAAAGAATTTATTATCAAGCATTTTGATTACGACCTTCACAAAAAGATCGGTGATATTCGTCCCAATTATGTTTTTGATGTGTCCTGCCAGGGGTCAGTTCCAATTGCTATTATAGCCTTTTTAGAGGCCGAGGATTATGAAGACGCTATAAGAAATGCTATTTCAGTAGGCGGGGATAGCGATACAATTGCCTGCATAACAGGGGGAATTGCGCAAGCCTTTTTTGGTATTCCTGATGACATCCGCGAGATGGCTATCAAGAAGCTTGATGAAAGATTAAGAGCAATTGTAGTAGCATTTGAGAGAAAATATATGAATAGAGAAGATTAATCAGAGGGTTACTCAGACCCTTGGATTAAAAGCTACAAAAGCTCTGTATCTGCTAAATGCAGAATACAGAGCTTTTGTAGGTAACTAGTGTATACTAACTTATAAAATACTCAAGTCGTCTCCGTTGAGTATTTTTTTCATATTCTTCATGGGGCACATTTTACCGCACATGGTACAGGTATCTTCACATTCAGGCATAGATTCTTCCCGATACTTTCTGGCCTTTTCTGGGTCAATAGCCAGTTCAATCATGCGGGGGAAGTTTACATCGGCCCGGGCGGCGCTCATTTGATTATCCCAGTCGCGGGCACCAGGAATTCCTTTGGCAATGTCGGCGGCGTGAGCAGCAATGCGGGCAGCGATGATGCCTTCTTTCATATCATCAAGATTGGGTAAGCGAAGATGCTCAGCCGGGGTAACATAACAGAGGAAGTCTGCGCCATTTGCCGCAGCAATGGCACCACCAATCGCGCTGGTAATATGGTCATAACCGGGGGCGACATCGGTGACTAGTGGTCCTAACACATAGAAGGGGGCACCATGGCATAAACGTTTTTCTAATTGCATGTTAGCAGCAATTTCATTAATTGCCATATGACCGGGGCCTTCGATCATGATCTGCACATTTCTGGCCCAGGCACGTTTGGTTAGTTCGCCGAGGGTAATGAGTTCTTCAATTTGTGCAGCATCGGTAGAGTCATTAATCGAACCAGGACGACAGGCATCACCCAAGCTGATGGTCACATCATACTTTTCACAGATGTCCAGCAGTCTGTCGTAATATTCATAGAATGGGTTTTCCTGATTGTTTAATTCCATCCAGGCAAAAAGAAGCGAACCTCCCCGGGAAACAATGTTGGTGAGACGCTTATTTTTTTTCACCCGCTCAGCTGTTTGTCGATTCATACCACAGTGAATGGTCATGAAATCCACGCCGTCTTCCGCATGACGTTCAACAACCGAGAAAAATTCATCGACGGTGATGTCTTTTAGATCCTTATCAAGCATGCCGACAGCATCATACATGGGTACAGTGCCGATCATGATGGGGGATATTTCAATCAATTTGCGTCGAAATTCCTGAGTTTTACCATAACAGCTCAAATCCATAATAGCTTCAGCTTTGAGGTCAATGGCTTTTTTTACTTTTTCTAATTCAAGTTCAAGGTCGCAGCAGTCCTTGGATACTCCAAGGTTGACGTTGATTTTGGTGCGAAGTTTTTCCCCAACTCCTTTTGGGCTAAGACTAGTATGCTGCTTATTGGCAGGAATGGCAACGCGGCCATTTGCTACTAGTTGGCGTAATAGCTCAATATCAATATTTTCCTCCTGAGCTACGATACGCATTTGTTCGGTAATGATGCCTCTTTTCGCGGCATCCATTTGAGTAGTATACATAATTTTCCCCTTCCTCTATGAGTGTATTTTTAGCTATAGCAGAGGTGAGGAACGTGGGCAAGCTTTGTTTAGATTGGTATAAAGCTTTCCTACGGTGGTATTAACCACATCAGGTTCGAGGGTTGGAATTGAATCCTCTCAGCCACATCTGGCACCCCTAGCTATAACTATGACAGAAACTATGCTTTATGCTTTTGCAACCTTCACGAGTTCGATTAATAAATCGCCTGTTTCTACAGGATCCTGAGGTTTTACATAAAGCTCTTTAACTACACCATCAAATGGAGCTTGTATCGTTGTTTCCATTTTCATGGCTTCAGTTACAAGTAAGTATTCGCCCTTTTTAACAGGATCTCCTCTTTTTACCATAATTTTAATGACTTTTCCTGTCATAGAAGCGCCAAGCTGGCCAGGGTTATCCTTTTCCGCTTTTGTTTTTGCAAGCGTAATGGCTTTGATGCTTCTATCCTTAACAATAACCTCGCGCGGTAAGCCGTTAAGTTCAAAGTTGACAATCCGCGTGCCATCCGGAAGTGGGTCTTCAATAGAGATAAGCTTAATTACAAGTGTTTTGCCTTCCTCAATGTCGACTTGGAGTTCTTCACGCGGGGCTAAGCCATTGAAAAAGGTGGGGGTATCTAGCATCGACACATCGCCATAGGTAGCAACCATTTTAACCCAATCTAAGAATACTTTGGGGTAAAGGGAGTAAGCAAGCACATCCTTTTCAGTTACCGGGCGAGCGAGAACATCGGATAGCATATTGCGTATCTGGTCAAAATTGGTATCTTCCAGTAGTTCACCAGGACGTTTGGTTAAGGCCGCCTTGCCTTTCAGAATGATACGCTGCAGTTCTTGGGGGAAGCCCTGGTAGGGCTGGCCAATCTGACCAGAGAAGAATTCAACAACAGAGTTCGGAAAGTCTAAACTATCACCGGTTTTATAAATGTCGTCTTCTGTCAGGTTATTTTCAACCATGAACAGGGCCATATCGCCAACGATTTTGGATGAAGGGGTTACTTTGATAAGATCGCCGAAAAGGTCATTGACTTGACGGTATACTACCTTAACGCGGTCCCACTGACTTTCCAGTCCTAGTGATTTGGCTTGCTGCTTGAGGTTGCTATATTGACCACCTGGCATTTCATGCTGATATACCTCGGGGTTGGGGAAAAGGAGACTGCTTTCAAAATCTTTATAATGGGTGCGAACATCTTCCCAGTAATGGGATAATTTATTTAAGCTGTCGATATCCACGCGGGGTTGCCTAGAATGGCCTTGCAAGGCATAGTATAAGCTATTACTGCTGGGTTGGGATGACATGCCAGCTAACGAGGAGATCGCGGTATCTACAATGTCTACACCAGCATCAATGGCCCGGGCGTATGCGTAGATCCCGTTGCCACTGGTGTCGTGCATATGCAGGTGTATAGGAAGGTCTACAGCCTCTTTAAGGGCCGAAACCAGTCTGTAGGCTGCCTCGGGTTTTAATAATCCAGCCATATCTTTGATGGCCAAAATATGCGCGCCAGCTTGTTCAACTTCTTTTGCCAGATTCACATAATATTTCAAGTCATACTTAGAGCGCGACGGGTCCAGAATATCGCCTGCATAGCACAAGGCAACCTCTGCGACCTTGCCGGACTGGCGTACCGCATCGATGGAAACGGTCATGGCGTCAAGCCAGTTTAAACTGTCAAAAATACGGAATACGTCGATACCTGCTGCCGCTGCTTGTGCAACAAACGCGCGAATTACGTTATCCGGATAGCTGGTGTAACCAACTGCATTGGAAGCACGGAATAGCATTTGAAATAATATATTGGGGGCCTGGGCTCGCAAGGCTTCCAGGCGTTTCCAGGGGTCTTCATTTAAAAACCGGTAAGCTACATCAAAAGTGGCTCCGCCCCACATCTCCAGAGAAAATAAATTAGGCTGCATATGGGCTGTAGGGGCAATAACGTTGAGCATATCATGGGTTCGCATTCGGGTGGCCAAGAGTGATTGATGAGCATCCCGCAGCGTAGTGTCTGTCAATAGAACCTCTTTTTGATCCTTAATCCAGGATATCAGGCCTTGCGGTCCCTTGCTGTCCAGGATTTGTTTGGTGCCGTTAGTTAGAGGCGCATCAGGGGCGTGTAACTGGCGGGTGGGGGGAAAACTTGGTTTGGGACGTTTGGCAATTCCCGGGAATCCATTTACCGTGGTTTCGGCCAGATAGGTAAGCAGCTTAGTACCTCTGTCCTGGAGTGGCATAAATATAAACAGTTCTGGGGACGTATCAATAAAGGTAGTATAATAATTACCGCTTAAAAAGTCCGCATGGTTAACTACATTGTAAAGAAAGGGTATGTTGGTTTTTATCCCGCGAATCCGGAATTCACCAAGACAGCGTTTCATTTTAGCAATAGCGCTTTTGTGATTGAGACCCCAGGTAGAGACCTTAACCAGCAATGAATCGTAATAAGGAGTAATCACCGAACCGGTGTAAGCATTACCAGCGTCAAGCCGTACGCCAAAGCCGCCACCGCTGCGGTAGGCTGCTATTTTTCCGGTATCGGGCATGAACTGATTTGCCGGGTCTTCGGTGGTTACCCGGCATTGGATGGCATGACCATTACAGGTAATATAGTCTTGACTGGGAATACCGATGTCGTCACCGCTCAGTCTGGCACCATCGGCGATATGTAGCTGGGCTTGAACAATATCAATACCTGTGATCATTTCACTAATGGTATGTTCTACCTGGATGCGGGGGTTCACTTCAATGAAATAAAACTTCTGATCAGGTGTTACTAAAAACTCTACCGTACCAGCGCTGATATAGCCAACTGCTTTCATCAGTTTGACGGCAGCGGCGCAAATTTCCTGCCGCAATTTTTCTGGCAGGGAGATACTAGGCGCGATTTCAATTACTTTTTGGTGGCGGCGTTGCACAGAACAATCTCTTTCATATAAATGGATGACATCACCATGTTGGTCTCCCAGGATTTGAACTTCGATATGCTTGGGGTTCTCAATCAACTGTTCAAGATAGATTTGATCGTCACCAAAAGAGGCTTTAGCTTCGGATTTAGCGCGTAAATAAGAATCTTCGAGGGAATCGGCTGAGCGAACAATGCGCATGCCGCGACCGCCGCCGCCTGATATCGCCTTAATAATGAATGGATAGCCGTAACGTTCAGCAAAATCCTTGATTTCTTCTACACTATGGACTGGACCGTTACTTCCTGGTATGACAGGTAGACCTGCGGCCACTGCCTGGGCGCGGGCATTAATTTTGTCACCAAACATGGCTAAATGCTCAATGTCTGGGCCAATGAAGGTAATGCCTTCTTCTTTACAGCGTATGGCCAGGTTAATGTTTTCAGACAAAAAACCATAACCGGGGTGGATGGCATCCACCTTTCGACTTTTGGCTATGCGCAGTATGGATTCAATATCCAGGTAAGCGTCAACAGGGCTTTTATCTTCACCTATCAGGTAGGCCTCATCAGCTCGATAGCGGTGCAACGAGAATATATCTTCTTTGGAATAAATAGCAATTGTACGTATTTCCAATTCACTGCAAGCCCGCATAACCCGAATAGCAATTTCGCCACGATTGGCGACAAGCACCGTCTGGATTTTTTTCATCGTAATTCTCCTCCTAAAACAAGGTATAGGTACATTGTAAACAAACAACTGTAATTGATAATTTACCACTGATTTACAAAAAATACAAGATATAATAAGAATTTAGTCTTTTGTTTTTCATTGATTGTTAATAAGGTATTTAGCAGGATGTACTGTTGCCAGTGACGAAGATGTAACTGTAAAATTGTCGAGGTAATAGGCGGAGCATTTGCTGGGCGTATTACCGTACTACTTGATATATATATGGAAAGGAAGTAAAATATATGAATACTAGAAAGCTGGCTTATACAGCCATATTTATCGCTGTGGGTGTACTTTCCGCCCACTTAGTCTATATTCCGATTGGCATTGCCAAATGCTTTCCTTTGCAGCATGTTATCAACATACTGCTTGCAGTGCTGTTAGGAACACGCTACTCGATTAGTGCTGCATTTGGAATATCCTTATTACGCAATATTTTAGGAACAGGATCATTATTGGCCTTTCCCGGGAGTATGGTCGGCGCAGCACTAGCTGGCTTAGTTTATAAGAAAACTAATAGTATCTGGGGTGCGATTATTGGTGAGGTGATTGGTACCGGGTTCTTTGGGGCCTTGCTGGCTTATCCTGTTGCGAAATATTTTGTTGGCTCCCAAGTAGGCGCATTCTTCTTTATTATACCATTCTTAGTCAGTACTGTGGGGGGAAGTATTATTGCCTACTTCCTATATAAGGCCAAAGTCATGAATTATCTTTATGAGAATTTAGGTTTAGCAGAAAAACGTAAGTTTATCCGATGACCAAGACGTTGGTCGATATATTGGCAGTCAATGGTAATAAGTTTATTTGTATGTTTTATGTTGACATTGTCAAACAAGCATGCTATCATTTATAAATGTCGGCTCCGCAAGAATGAGAACGACAAAAGTGGTCTTGGATAATGCGTATCGTCTGATACGCCCTCGACACTAGTGCATTCGTGCACGTGGGTTCCCTGAAAACTGAACAATGTAAGTAATGCATCAAAAAGCCAGATGTGCGGTTGTATGTCGCTTGCGACATACAAAACCAAAAACAATTTCTTTAAGCAGACACACGAAATCTATGATTTCGATGTGGTCGCTTAGTTAGATGCTCTGCATCTAATATCAAATAATCATTTTGAGCCAACAAATGGCTTCATAAATAATTTTATGGAGAGTTTGATCCTGGCTCAGGACGAACGCTGGCGGCGTGCCTAACACATGCAAGTCGAACGGGGAGTTATTTATAACTCCTAGTGGCGAACGGGTGAGTAACGCGTAGACAACCTGCCTCTAAATTGGGGACAACACCGCGAAAGTGGTGCTAATACCGAATGTGGTATCTTGGTCGCATGACTAAGATAAGAAAGGTGGCCTCTGAATATGCTACCGATTAGAGATGGGTCTGCGTCTGATTAGCTAGTTGGTGAGGTAACGGCTCACCAAGGCGACGATCAGTAGCCGGTCTGAGAGGATGAACGGCCACACTGGGACTGAGACACGGCCCAGACTCCTACGGGAGGCAGCAGTGGGGAATCTTCCGCAATGGACGAAAGTCTGACG
>NZ_LSLK01000035.1 GCF_002257705.1 Sporomusa silvacetica DSM 10669 | reverse complement strand
TATACCGTTGCAGTGCCTCAAGAAATTGCAGACAATCTTCTTCGTTTTCGAAAATTGTCTGCCGATTTATTCCTCTCATAATTATATGGTAAATTCCGCTTCTACTTTTCTTTCTTGCTGTTCTTGGTCCCTATCTTATGTCTTTCTTATATTGTTGTCAATAACCCCGTCCCCTTGACAACCAATTGTCTGACGCTTGTTACAAAAGCTATCGTATGTGAATTATATCATTTGTCCAATTCCTAGGGGATTTTATGGCCAAGTCCGAAATGTGAGATATAACCCAATGTGCTATAATATAGGGGTGTACTTGAAAACATATCAAGTTGTATTTTCAAGTACACCCTTTCATTATGGTAGTGGAGTAGATACCTAATTTTACTACTTTGAGCTGAGGTGTATTTTTTTTTGCCAAATAAATCTTCATGCAGTGCGATGATATTTTTAAAACAGACTCTATAAGAAAACTTTTATAAAAATAGCTATCTGTTGATCACCAAATATGTCGGTTTAAAGTACCAGGAGGAATATACATGGTCAAGACATTTACTAAAACCAAATTGAAAGCGCCAAATCTTCCCCAGCAATTACCATTGGTACATATACATGATTTTCACGACGAAGACTGTGTAAAACTCAGCCTCATACAAGACTGTACATTTGAAGCTCAGAATGCCACAAACATTGTTGTTAGCCAAGTTTTATTCAAAAACGTTGTTTTTAACTACACTCATTGGCCCTTTGCTAAAATAACTGACACCATCTTTGAAAAATGTGATCTCTCCAATGTGAACTTCAGTCAATGTTTTATGGACCGTGTCCGGTTAACCAACTGCAAGTTAGTTGGTATCGATATGACCGAAGCATCTTTAAGAAATATTGTCTTTGAGGACTGCAATGCCGCCTATTCCGTGCTGCGTTTCACCAATTGTAAGAAAGTTAACTTTCACAACTCTTCTTTTGCTGAGGCCGACCTTTATTCCGCCACACTAACTGACGTAAACTTTGCGCATTGTAATCTTGATAAAGTGCAATTTTCAGGCACTAAACTCGCTGGAATCGATCTTAGCACATGTCAATTTTACCAGCTAGGCCTAACCCCAGATAACCTTCGCGGTTGTATCATCGCTCCCGAACAAGCAATAGCTCTTGCTAATATATTTGGGGTAGTTATTAAAAAGTAATAGCTTTTACGGTTCACATTAACCAAGCAAACATTCCGGACTTGAGCCTTTTCCCATTCACGCTACGCAGGATGCTGTATAGAATTTTATATAATCTAATATTGTTTCAGGTTGTATCTCTTTCATACAAGCAGGATCATTGCATTGGTGACAGCCACAGCCTAAACAGACCTTTGACCCCGTTCTCTCATACATTATCCAGTCTAGCCTTCTTTGCTTTTAATTGATTTTGGAGAATAACGAAGTGAAGCGTAGCAACCAAAAAGGATTTTTCTCTTTATTGATTGAACGTTCTATTTTATTATCGTATATAATATAGGAAGGGAAGGTATCTATATGAGCAAGGGGAAAGAGTCGGAGAACTGCCCTATTCCACAAGCTAATTTTGAAGAACTTTATCTATCCTTTGGGCCTAAAATACATCGCTATGTTACTCGACTAGTCGGCAACCAAGAAGCCGAAGACTTAACTCAAGATATCTTTATTAAAATCGGGCAGTCGGCTACTACCTTCCGCAACGAATCAAAACTTTCCACATGGATATACCGTATCGCAACAAATGCTGCTATCGATAAAATACGTAGTACCTCCCACAGTCGGGTTATTAAAAAGACAATACTACCCACGGTATCCGAGGATGCCATCGAGATTGATAAACTAGCTTGCGGTCAAAAGGATTCCCTCCCAGAAACAGAAGCCATTAATAAGGAAATGAATTCATGCATTCATGCTTTTATCAACAATCTCCCCGAAATGTATCGTACGGTTATTATCCTAAGCGAATTTGAAGGTTTTAAGAATAAAGAGATTGCGGAAATTTTAGGGATCAGCCTAGACTTAGTAAAAATTCGCCTCCACCGTGGAAAACAAAATCTTAAAGAAAGTTTTTCAAAACACTGCAATTTCTATCGCGATGACCGTAATGTGCTTGCTTGCGAACCGAAAGGGCCTCTAAAACATAAAATCTAATTTTAATTGTATCTTTTTCTACGTCACTTCCGTCTATAGTAATAAAAAGGAGGTGACGTAAAATGGTTTTAGATGGTAAGCTAACTGAACTAATCGCAATTGGGGCGTCAATTACTGCAAACTGTCAACCTTGTCTGGACTACCATGTCAATAAAGCAAAAGAATCCGGGGCCACTGAACAAGAAATAAGTGCTGCCATTACTATTGGCAAGACAGTAAGGAAAGGCGCCTCATTTAAAATGGATGAGTATGCCGCCGCCCTGCAGGGTAAACCGTCCGCTAATTCTTGTTCCACAGCTAATGTATGTGATTGTAGTGGCGGATCTTGTTGTTAGAAAAATACTTTGGGATTTGAAATACTCAGGACAGAATATATAAGAAAAGACTTGGCTTGTGCCAAGTCCCTTAGGACGCCGGCAGAAGCCTTAGTCGTTCAATCCAGGGAAAGCTATACTTTCCATCTGGACAAGAAAGACCATAGCGAGAATATGGTAAAGCGGCACTTTTTTAATCAATGTCAACCTTAGTCCTTTTCAATTGAGTAGCCGCCATCTACCGGAATTGAAGCTCCAGTAATATACCTCGCTTGATCTGATAGCAAGAAAAGCACTGCTTGCGCTATTTCCGCTGGCATTGCAAATCTTCCAAGCGGGATTAATCTTTGTCGTAGCTCTTCACCGCTTTTATCTATTATATGACTTTTCAACAGATCAGTCTGGGTCCTTCCTGGCTCAACTGCGTTGACGGTTATTTTATAAGGGGCCAATTCAACTGCCATTGCTTTTGTCAGCATACGTACCCCTGCTTTTGCAGCGGCATATGCTGACATACTTTTCCCAACAAGACTTGCCCGCATACATGCAATATTTACAATACCGCCACTTACGTTATTCTCGACCATCCATTTTGCTACTGCTTGCCCCCAAAGGAATACTCCTTTTAAATTTACATCAATTGTTTTGTCCCATTGCTGTTCTGTCATTTTTAGAAAATCAGTTTTTTCTAATATACCGACATTTGAAATTAATGCATCAATATGGCCTGTTTTTTGGACGCATTGCACCAAAGCCTTTTCCACATCTTCTTTAATAGTAACATCACCACAATAGTAATCGGAACTATCAGCAGCAAACTCCTCATTTATAACTCGAAGCAACTGTTTCTGATCCTTATCAAATAAAAAAACATAGTATCCATTATGAGCTAATAACAAAGAAATAGCTTTACCAATTCCCGAAGCCGCTCCCGTAATAACAGCTACGCGTTTCTTCATGCTGCACATAATAAGCCAGCCCCCTTAAAGTTGCGTTTTATTCACTTAATACCTCTGTTAATACGTCAGAAAGTATTGCAATCATCTCGTCAACTTCCGGGAAAGTAACAATTAATGGCGGCATCAACCGTATGTAAGCAGGACGTGGTGAATTGATTAACAGTCCTCTTTTTTGGCATTCGCTGACCACTTTGCTGCCTTTTTCTACTGGCAAGTCAAAGGCAATCAAAAGTCCCTTGCCCCGAATATTGGTTAATTTAAATTTAGAGGCAATGCTAACTAACTGGTGCCGAATGTATTCACCCTGCTTTTCTGCATTTTTAGATAAATTTTTATCGATAATTTCATTTACAACTGCCTTACCTACCGCCATCCCAAGCGGTTGACTGGAGTACGTTCCTCCCTGGTCACCAGCTTCAAATATATCAAACTTTTCTTTTGTCAATAAAGCAGCTAATGGATATCCTCCCCCGATGCCTTTAGCAAGAGTCATGATATCAGGTTCAATGCCATAATGTTCATAGGCAAAAAGTTTTCCTGTCCGCCCAATACCTGTTTGAACCTCATCAAATACTAATAGAATGTTTTTTTCATTACATAACTCACGCAGTGATCGGATATAATTTTTTTCAAGTTCAAAAACTCCGCCCTCACCTTGCACAGGCTCCAACATAATTGCACAAGTGTTGGCACTAACTGCCTTTTGTATTGCAATAAGGTCATTTTGCGGAACATGCTTGAAACCCTGAACCTTTGGTTCAAATAGGCTTTCCCATTTTTGTTTACCGGTAGCTGACATGGTTGCAAGTGTCCGTCCATGAAAGCTATCGATTGCTGTAATAATTTCATACGCTCCATTAAGAAACTTCGCGCCATATTTTCGTGCTATTTTTATAGCGCCCTCATTAGCTTCCGCGCCAGTACTGGCAAAAAACACTTTATCAAAACAGGATTTGTCAGTAAGTAATTTGGCAAATTCAATCATTGGCACATTATAAAAGGC
Source organism: Sporomusa silvacetica DSM 10669 (assembly GCF_002257705.1). Classification (GTDB taxonomy): domain Bacteria; phylum Bacillota; class Negativicutes; order Sporomusales; family Sporomusaceae; genus Sporomusa; species Sporomusa silvacetica. Next base: position 23,756 of record NZ_LSLK01000035.1, on the reverse strand, counting down.
TGGGCTGGCATTGATTAATTTTGCACTCTGTTGTACAAGAGCTGTAAGTATAACCTCTGGGCAATGTCCTAAAGAAGTAACTGCCCAGCCACCGATAAAGTCCAGATATTTTTTTCCATTCGTATCCCATAAGTACATTCCCTTGCCTTTCTCCATGACAAGGTTAGGCCTATTGGTAGTAAATAAAATAGATTTATTTGCTTCCTTGAGCAGTGATTCTGTATCCCTTGTGCTTTCGCTATTCACACTAATCCCCCCTCAAAATTGTAAACTTATGCTCAATTATACAATTTACAAGTGCTTGCTTCGCTTCCCACCTTTATTGATCCAAAATTTTTTTGGTTTACACTACCTCTGAGCTCATACATGTACTGCAAGTAGGACAAGCAGTATTTAGCTCAGACTGTTTTAGTAAATCTTCCGGTATTTCTTGTCGTTCAATGATTTTAAAACCAAACTTTTGCATGTATTTTTCCGCCGTTTGGGTCATTAGATATAATCTTTTGACGCCTTGCTTGCGTGCAACGGCAAGTGCTGCTCTAACAAGTTCAGCGGCAATCCCCCGCTTACAGAAGTTAGGGTCAGTAACCAGTGAACGTAGAAGTCCATTCGCCCCTGAGCGTTCCATTCCAATGACGGCTAAGAGTTCATTACTCTTACTTGTCGCAAGCAGGAAATGAATCATATTATTCTCAACCCCGGCAGTTGGAAGCTCTGCACTTACAAGTAATTCCTGTACTTTCGTTAGGTCATTGGCTGTCGCCTGTCGTATTTCATAATCCACACCATTAACAGCAGTTACCTTCGGCTTATGAGCTCTAATAAATGCGCTTACCACCGCTCCCTCTACTTGCGCTAACTCAGCTTTGGACAAGTGCGAAAACACTTCAACGCCTACATCCGTAACGTCATAGACCCGCGTAACTTGGACTTCAATGTTTCCAAACCCAACATTCGCTAACTTGCCCTGGTATTCAGTATCTCTAAGCGCCCCAGCTATACAACCGGCCCAAGCAATTAAATCCTGCTGCACTTTAAGCGGTAGTGCCTTTTTTAGTACAATATCTGAGACTGCAACCCGGCCACCTGGCTTCAAAACCCGAAAACATTCTTTTAGCACTTTGTCTTTATCAGCAGATAGATTAATAACACAATTCGAGATAATAACATCTACCGAATTATCTGGCAGTGGAATATCCTCAATATGTCCCTTTAAAAACTCTACATTTGCAATTCCGGATTTTTTCTGGTTTTGTCTGGCTTCTTCCAGCATCTCGTCAGTCATGTCTAAACCATATGCCTTACCATAAGGCCCAACTCTCTTAGCAGAAAGCAAAACATCCAGCCCTGCACCACTACCTAAATCTAACACTATCTCTCCAGGATAAAGTTCCGCCAACGCGGTCGGATTACCACACCCAAAGGAAGTAGCAATCATATCTGCAGGCAATCCCTGAACCTCTGCCTCCGAGTATAAATTTCCAGTAATCTTCTGCGTCGCTTTACTTAGGCTAGTGTCGCAACAAGAACTTCCTGCCCCGCCGCAACATCCTTTTCTTCCGGTAATAGCCTTGGCATACTTATTTCTTACTACCTCTCTAATTGTGTCACTCACACTTACACCCTCCTTCTTCTCGTATAATCCCTGAACAGATTTGGCGTTCAACAAAACTCGTTTCCGTGTCATTTACTGCAGTGAAGAGATAGGGTAAAGCTTCCATCACTAGCCCGCGCTTTTCTTCGGGAATCGAATGCAAAATCCGGTCGAAGTATTTTTCCATATTGCTATTGATTACTTCAACCATCTCAGTTCCTTGTGCGGTTAACGTAATTTTCATGTATCGTCTATCCTCGTTATCGATTTGCCTTACCACCAATCCGGCATTGACAAGATTATCGACTGTACGGCTCATAGTACTTTTATCGAGAGTAAGTAACTCTGATAATTGATTTAGCGATAAACAAGTAGACTTGCCAATCTCCACCAAGGTATGACACTGCGCAACCGTAATACCACAACAGGAAGCATCCGCCTTTTGTAGCAAACCCAGCTTCCGCACACAGGTCCTAACGATTTCCCGAAAAATTCCGGCGATATTCGTATCTGCCAATATAGTTACCTCTCTTCATTTTTTCTCTTCTAACGTCAATCACCTTGACTTTCGGCCTTGCATCCCATACAAATTCCTCCCTTATTATTGTTAGAAATATTTACTATCTATCATCAATGAAATTGTATCATGAAACAGTTTGTATTTGCAACTAATAGTTAAACAAATTTTCCTGATTTTGCGAAATGCACGAAACTGAACATCGTTCCGCCAACTATATTTCAATTATTTTTTATATTATTAGTGTCATAACCGTTGCATTTTAAGAAACTATTTCATATAATATATTATATATTCCCATATGGGAATATACTACTATTCAGGCGGTGATTTATGAAATTCATTGATGTATTAAAGGCACTAGGAGATTATAACCGATTAGCCATTATGTGTTATCTTCAAAATGGCATGCGATGCGTTTGTGAAATCGAACAAATCTTATCAGTATCTCAGTCAGCCACATCAAAACACCTTAACAAATTAAGAATGGCCGGGCTTATAGAAGCCCAAAAAAAGGCTCAGTGGGTATACTATAGTATTCCCGATAAAGTTTACATAGAATATCCATTTTTAGAAAGACTCCTCATGGATGCAAATACTCATTATGTGTTTGATACAAGTAAAGTACAAAAATTTGACGACTGTTAAAAACGAAATTAGGAGGTAGACATCGTGAAACGAGTAGCGTTTATTTGTGTCCATAACTCATGTCGTTCTCAGATGGCCGAGGCTTTTGGCAAGGTTTTGGGACTTGAAGTATTCGAATGTTTTTCCGCTGGAACAGAAAAACGGGATCAAATTAATCAAGATGCGGTGCGGATTATGAAAGAAATCGGTATCGATATGGAGCTTCACCAAAAAACTAAGCTACTTCAGGATATTCCCAACGTTGATATAGTAGTAACAATGGGGTGCCATGTAAATTGCCCGGTTATTTCTTGTAACCATCGCGAGGACTGGGGGCTAGATGACCCCTCAGGAAAAAGCGATGATGAATTCAGGATAGTACGCAATTTGATCAAGGCCAAAATGGAAGATCTTATCTTTCGGATAAAATCCGATTTAATCCAATGAGCTGCAATTCCTGTAATACAGCTCATACTGGCTTGAGCAACTCCCTCGCGTCTCAGTTTTCTACATGCTTGATCGGCAATTTCTCCAACATCTGCACAACCACCACAAGCATAGATTACTCGTGATGCCTCCTGCACTTCACCACAATTACACCCACTCATAGTAACCTCCTCATAATTAAATGATAATATTATCATTTAATTATGAGGAGGTTAGCATTATATTCCAATTTTGTCAACGTTATTTACTTTAGAAACTTTAATAAGCTCTGACTACGTCCAATTTGTTCACTTAATGTTTGCTCTGCTGCTTTAAGCAAATTGGTTATAGAAGGGTATGCAATCCAATAAATAACACGTTGCCCGTCTTTGCGAGAATCAATTAAACCTTGTTTTTTAAGAATGCCCAGATGTTGTGAAAAATTGGACTGCTCAATATCTATTTCTTCGATCATTTTACACACGCATAGCTCTCCTTGGCTAAGCATATGCAGTATCTTAATACGCACCGGGTGCCCTAATGTTTTTAGTAATTCAGCTGTCAATTTAATAACAATATCTTCTGCCAAAATAAAACCTCCTATTTTCAACATGGCCAAAAAATTTAAATGCTTTTTATCATAACTTGTAATTGCATAATCATATTAATGATATTAAAAAGATAACCTGTAAAGATAATTGCTATCGCTGCCTATAATGAGACAAGACCCTCTATGGTGTTGGGTTTGTTACTAACCATCTCCCTTTATTTTATATTACATTTTTATCATATTATAATACGCTAAATAATAATCCGCAAGACTTTTGTTCAGTTTTTTAAATATTTTTCCAGAATTAATGGAGAAATCCATATTACTCCCTGTTATTAATAACATATTCTGTTGCTACTACATAATCTTGATTACTCTCAACAATAACTGCAACAATTAATTGAGTAATTTCCAGGCATAAAAAACAAAACCCGCGTACTACGCGGGTTTTCAGCTTTCTGGATTTATATGGTTGGGGCGATCTACGCACTCCACACTACCAAGTTACAGTTCCGTTTACTGCTTTTGTTCGATTTCCGTAACACATTCGTTTTTGATCTTGCCGACTAGGAATTGTAAGGAATCAATAACATGCGGCCTGATGTCGCCGCCAATCAGTACATACATTATATCATCGCCTAGGGTAAGCTGGCCTTCATTCAGCCAAACCTTAATATAGAATATGCCCTCCATTTTATATGTTTCAGCAATCGCAGCATCAACTTTTGCGGCATCATACGTAAATTCCATTCCCTTTACCAGCGAGCCGTCATCAAGCCCTTGGCGAACCTGGGCTTTAGGTGTCTGGCGAACAACGCCATTATGAACTAAAAACATACCTTCTTGCAAAGCCGACGGATCAGCTTTTGCTTCTTTGAGCCACTCATCAATGGATGGTGATACTTTTTTCACTTTCCCATTTGGCATAATATAACACGCTCCTCATATGTTAGTATATATATTGGGGGATGGCATAATGAAATAGGAAAAAACTCGCAAATAAAATTCTCCGTTATGCAAAACTAAATCCCGCAAAAAAGCCAAAAGACCATTGCGAACAAGAAACAAAGAACCTAATTCTTATAAGTATATCAAACATTTAAACCCTTTAGGAAGAGTTTGCCTGCAAGCCAGCGTTTAACTTCTGCTTAATATAACAATTTACGCTATCCGTCTAATACCATATTCTCATAACGTATGGCTTATTGCTAATAATAAAGTTACCATAACCTTCCACAACTACAATCAACTCATGAACAAAATAGAAGCAATAGAATTGGCAACTTTTACTCCAAAACTCACTTGAGATATCCGCATATTTTTGAAATAAGCTTAAGCAAGAAAAGACCAAAAAAAGACAGCAAAAGACGTAAGCAAAAGCATTTAGCAGCTTTATAAGCGGAGTTGTGGACATTAGAGACAAATTTCCGATGCGAGTACCCAATGGGTTTTATCTTTTGGCATCTAATACCCCTCCAAGGTTTTGTTACCTAAATCTATAACACCGCTCGACAAACTCGACATGAACAGTTAAATGGGAAATTGGCAATATAAGCTCTTCCCACCATAAAAATTATAACACTCGTGCTTTTCATATTAGTAGGGGCAATGATGGCTTTCGGTCTTTCGATGGGGTCTATTTACTATAGTACTTACCGAACCACTATCGGGGATCTTCTTCGTCCTCAAAGATTATCTGACGGTTTATTTCTTTCATAATTAATGATTATTCCACATTTACTTTCTGTCCCGCAGTTTTTGGCATATATATCACCCTAAGCGCATCTTACTTCAGAGTATTTGTAATATCAGTAAGCCTGGTCTCGATCACCATTCAAATAGCGGTCCCATTTGTACTAACATAATGCTCAAAAATAATCTTGATAACGGCTAGAACAGGAACGGCCAATATCATCCCTAATACACCAAATAGATGGCCAAAGAATAGTACCCCTGAAACAATTGCTACTGGATGAAGTTTTGTTGCCTTACCAATAAGTGCAGGATAAACCAGATTGTGATTAACTTTGAGAAGAATAATATAAAAAATTAATGTTTTAGCAGCAAGCGCTGGTGAATAAGAGTATGCTAAAAGAGAAGCCAGAATCGCAGCAACTGTAGGGCCAACAACCGGTGCAAGCTCAGCAACTCCTGATATTGCCGCGAAAACCAGCATATAAGGTAGACCCATAATCCAGAAATACGCACACACTGCAATTCCGGATATGAAAGATACGACCATCTGACCCTGAATATAACGCCCGAGTACAGTTTTTATCTCATTCAAGATTCCCAAAACTCTTAACGATTCGTTACTATCTAGGTATCGGGTGAAGTAATTAATTAACTTCGCCCCATCCTTTAAAAAGTAAAACGTTATTACCGGAATAACAATTAACTCAATTACACCCGAAACTGCCTGTAAAAAAGAACCCGCTGAACTCTTGACAATTCCAATTGCAATATTCGCCGCATCATGAAGTGCATCGTTCACATAATCAGCCGCTTCCGCCGGTATAGAAACTATATTGGGCAAATTTCGTATCTCCCTAACGAGAGTGGGGAGCTCATGTACTAGTTTCGTAAAACCAGGGGCAACATTGGCGGCAATCCAGCTAATAGCAGCAATCGCAATGATAATAAATCCAAATAATACCGCTACAGCCGCTGATCCGCGAGCGATCCTTTGGGAAAGTTTATCAACCATAGGATAAAGAAGTATAGAAAGTAAAGTGCATACAAAAAGAACAATCGCTAAGATCCGGGCCAAGCTAAAAATACCGACAATACTAACAAATAACATTATAAGCACCCATGTAGAAGAACGAATAGTAATCATTAGCATCCACCTTCCAAAAGATCTTACTACTACTATTCTGCTATTGGGATAAAATTCCTGCTATGCTTTGTCTTGTTAATGGCTACTTGGTATGTTCCAGAACTTGTCGTCACGATTTCTTCAATGCATCAGAAGGATCTTCCCCGTGATCCTTTCTAGCTTTTATTTTTTTTATCAATCCTGCTGGATCAACGTTGTGCGGACAGACCTTGGAACATAACCTGCATTCTATACAGCGGTCGATGCCTTCACTTTTCAGGAGTAGTTCTCGATTTAGCTCATCTCTTGGGTCGAAGAGATGTCTCGCTTCCAGAACAAAGGCAGCAGGCCCGGTGAAACAATGCGGATTTTTTTTATATACCGGACAAACGGATAAGCAGCAAAAACATTCCACACACCGACTAGCAATTTTAAAATTCTCAAATTTCCCCATATCAATTATTTCTGGCTCCTGACTGGCATGGCACTGTCTTTCGAGAAATAGTCTCAGTTTTGGACGCTTTATTTCATATTCCTCGCGGTCTACGATAAGGTCTTTTTTAACACTGATATTTTCTAATGGATTGATAACCAGCTCGGCTGCTGCTGCCTGCTTGCACATTAAAACAGGTTTAGAATTAACGGTTACACCGCAAATTCCGCAATGTCCGTTTCTGCAGCAATAGCTATAAGCTAACGTAGTATCCTGTTCTTCATAAATCTGATTTACCACATCCAACACTGTCATTCCCTGTTCGTATTGAAATGAGTACTCTTTATAATACGGTTGCGTATCAGTTAAGGGGTTAAATCTGAATATTTTTGCCTTTCCATTCATTATGCGTTTACCTCCGGCTTTTTATGTTTAAGTTCAACAGCGATGCAGTTTGTTGTTAAGCGATCACGGTCTTTGGTAATGATGATGTTTTTAAGCCAGCCGGAGTTGTTGGTTTGGGGATAATCAGAGCGAAAATGCGCACCGCGGCTTTCTGTTCTTAGCATAGCTGCTTTAATGATACATTTAGCAGTTAGAGTAAGATTTTCATTTTCAACGGCTTCCAGCAGTTCATGATTTAAGTAATTATATTGGTTCTTTATCTGGACAGGTGTGTCCTCGAGTTTTTCCAGCTCATTTAAGGCAATTCTCAATGAGTTTTCACTTCTGAAAACCCCGACGTGTTCCCACATCAGATTTCGCAGTTTAGCCCGGTATTCACTTGGCCTTATGCCGGATTTGATGCTTAGTAGCGTCAGCAATTTTTCATTTACCAAGTCGCCCAGTTTGGGGTCAATAAAATGTATCTCGCAGTTTTTGGCATATGCGGCAGCACTCTTGCCTGCTGTGACTCCTGATACCAATATCTCGGCAAGCGCATTTTGACTTAACCGGTTGCCTCCGTGCATCCCCCCAACGACCTCACCTGCTCCGTAAAGGCCGTCAACCCACGTTTTCCAATTGTTGTCTACCTGGATACCTCCCATAAAGAAGTGACAAGTCGGAGCAATTTCAAATCGGTCCTGTTCGGGATCTATCCCGATATTAAGGTATGTCGCATTCAACGCTGGCGTCATTTTGGCAACAAAGCTGGGTTCATTGAAGGTCAGATCACAGTATACTCCGCCTCTGGGCGTTCCTCGTCCTTCTTGGACTTCCTGCATAATGGCTCTGGAAACTCTGTCTCTGGTGGAAAGTTCAAGTCGCTCCGGATCATATTTTTCCATAAAACGTTCGTCGTTACAATTATACAGTTTTGAATAATACAGCAAGCCTCCCAACATTCCTTTCAATGATGGCGGGAACAGCAAGCCGATTGGGTAAAACTGTACAAATTCCATGTCTTTTAACTCTACGCCTGCATCAAGGGCCAGAGCATAGCCGTCACCGGTCAGGTCAGTAGAGTTGTCAGTGTTGGCATATACCATTCCTGCTCCGCCTGTGGCGAGAATCACAGACTTGCATTCGAAGATGACAGGTTCAAAATTATTTAAATCAAATCCCAAAGCTCCTTTGACTGCTTGGCCTTCTTTGACAACTTTAATTATCATTATTTCCTCATAAAGTCTAACATCACGTTTCCGGAGTTCGCTGATCATGGCTCTAACCATTTCACGCCCAGTTCTGTCCTCCAAATAAGGGCACCGGTGATAAGAGTGTCCCCCATCTATCCGCAAGAGAGGCTTGTCCCCCTCGGTATTGCGTTGGAAGATGGCTCCCATTCGTTCCAGTTCCATAATAAGGTTGGAAGATTGTTCGACCAACATTTTTACTTTATCTTGTTCATTAATCCAAGCGCCACCCTTAAGGGTATCGGTAAGATGAATATCACGGGAATCTTCCGCCACTTTCCACCGATCGTCTACACCGGAAATAGCGCCTGGTGCCATGATAGTGGCTCCAGATCTCTGTATTTTGCCTTTGCTAACGATTGAAACCCGGACATTATATTTAGTTGCTTCGTACGCCGCCATGAGTCCTGCACCGCCGCCACCAACAACTAATACATCAGTGTTTATTCTTTTCATTGTCTCTTCCCTTGCTTTCATTCTATTTAAATTTAAAAAGGCGCTTCAAACAAAGAGTTATTCTCGTTTGAAGCGCCTTTGCTTCAGTAAAAGTTATACAATTTAATTTACTGCTTATCATATTATTATACCATTGATCTAATATGGCGTAAAATTAATAAATTCAATAGAAAATTTTAAAAGTAGATAGCAGAAAAATGAAGGGGGGCGTTTTATTTTAACTACAAGATTTGTCAGACATCTCGAAATTCAACACCACCTGTACTAACGTGAGTTGAATAGATTTTTAATTTTTCCACAGCGAATGATTTTATTTATTGTACCACACAATTTTTTTAAACTATATCTGTTGATTAAAATTTAACAGTCGTACCCATCTCTACATACCTGCCAGGCGCAACAAGATATACCCCCTGGTAATATTGCTTATCAAGCAAGTTTAGAACTTTAACATAGTATTCCTTATTATTGCTAGTCTTGCTAACCTTTAAGTCAACGACATGGTAGCCTGGTAAATTAGCTCTAACCCCTCCATTAATGGGGCCATCGCCGTTGCTGTTACCGTTGCCTAAACTAAACGTACTTGTTACTGCGCCTATATAATTAACTGCCAGGTTTGCATTTATACCGTCTTTACCTTCATAATTAAGGCCGTATGAGAACTTGCGATAAGGGATATCCGCTACTTGACGATTCGCATAAGTGTCAAAAGCATTTGTATATGAATAATTCGCGAATAGTTTGACATGTTCATTGAATTTTTAATGGAATTCCGCCTCGAAGCCATGCATATCAACATGCGGTATGTTTTCGTACTGGGTGTGCTGATATCCTGCACCCTGACCTTTAATCATGTTGTCTATGTCTTTATTGAATAAAGTGATATCAAACCCAAGTTTGGAATTGAACGAGTGCGACAGTCCCACTTCGCGGTTAATAGCAGTTTCGGGTAAAAGATATGTAGAAAGGACGCCGTTATAGTAGCCGCCGACGCCAGACCTTTCTTTGGCATTAGGAAACCGGTAGCTTTTTCCGACTGCGCCATGCAAAGCGGTTTTTTCGTTTAGCGCATAGTTAAAATTGAATACCGGAACGTTAGAAGTTTCATGGCTGCTTAAGTGATAAGGGTCAACCCCGGCTTGTAATAAGTCCTTCTGTGGGACGTTCGAGTTGAATAATGGTCCATCTATGTCTATATGATCGTGGATATCGTTATGCCTGTAGCCAAAGCTTGTAGTCAGTTTGCTGTTGACATTAGTAGTATCTTGAATATAAAAACTTTTGCTATCGTAATCATAATCTCCATACATATATCCACCTTTAGTGGTCATATAATTTGTTCCATACGCTTTATTAATTGCTAGCTCAGTAAAACTTCTGGTCTCATAGGCATACCCCCAGGTAACTGTATATTTGATGCTAAAATTTCTGCGATATCTAAAACCTGAATATTATCATTAGAACCTTCCAATTTAACTGTTTCAGAAAAGACCATTTTACAAAAAGGGCACGCCGTACCAATTACGTCTGTTCCTGTGGCAACCGCTTCTCTGACGCGATTAGCGGTGATCAAATTATTAGCTGTAGGCATTGTCCAAATACGGCCGCCCCCAGCCCCGCAGCAAAAGGACCGTTCTTGGGTACGGGGCATTTCCGTCAGCCGAGCCTCAGGCAAAGCATTGATAACTTCCCGCGGCGAACTGAATAAATCATTATAACGCCCCAAATAACAAGGATCGTGAAATACAACCCTCTTAGCAAACGATTGAGTAGGTACTAGCTTTCGCTCCCGGAGTAAGGCCGCCAAAAAATCAGCGTGGTGTATTACTTCAAACTCGCCGCCATATTGGGGATACTCGTTTTTCAAAGTATTAAAACAATGTGGACAAGTAGTAATAATTTTTTTAATCCCCAACCTATTCCAAGTAGCAATATTAGCATTTACCGTCTCTTCAAAGAGGCTTTCGTTACCCATGCGCCGCGCAGTATCTCCACAGCACCATTCTGAGCTACCAAGAACAGTAAAATTGACATTTGCCACCTGTAAAAGTTTCACGAAAGCCGCTGCTGTTTTTTTTGCTGTTGCATCAAAATTAGCAGCACAACCGGCATAATAGAGATATTCCGCCTGGGGATTTTCCTGAATAGTAGGAACTGATAACTCCTCGGCCCATTGAATACCTTCTTCGTAGCTATAACCCCAAGGATTGCCCTGCCCGGCGATTCCGGCGAAAACTTGCTTCATGTCTTCACCGATGTTACCTGCGGTTAATACCAAATAGCGACGCATATCAATTAGTTTTGGGATATGTTCAATGGATACAGGACATGCCTCCAGGCACGCCCCGCAGGTAGTGCAACTCCAAACAAATTCCTGTTCAAACAATCCTCCAGCCAGATTACTTTTAAATTTATCTTTTCTGGCATGCTTTTCTTTTTTATTTGCTTTATCGATTTTGGATTTCGTACCAATTTCTCGTTTTATAACAGCCCTATCAGCTTTTCCCTGCATTAACAGGGGAGCTCTTGCATCGATGTGTTTACGCATACGACCGTTTATGGCCCGCGGTTTAATCGCTTCGCCGCTTAATTGACCTGGACATTGCCCATTACACCGTCCACATTTAACGCAAGAATATGTATCAAACAGCTGCTTCCAAGTAAAATCCTCCATATAGTTGGCCCCAAATACCACATTTCGCTTATCGTCCTGTTCGATTCTACTTAAAGCTCCCTTCGGAGCGATGGTATGCCAATAAGAATTAAACGGTGCAAAAACCAAGTGCAAGTGCGATGAGTTGGGAATAATAAAACATAATGAAAAAACGGCCAAGAAGTGAGTCCACCAAAAAACAGACATAGCCGTAAATAACGTAATTTCATTAATATTTACAAAAAAATGCGAACTAGCAAAAGCGAGTGGGGCAGCAGCAACCAAATTCTGGTCTTGCCCTAAGGCAAACCGGATACTGTGAAAGCAAACTTCAGTTAACACAATAGTTAAAATCAAACCAAGTTTGACAAAGTCGGCAATACCGTTTTTCAGCCATTCCGGCTTTCTGAACATTCTCCGGGCTGCAGCCCCTAAAACGCCGATTATTACTAAAGTATTACAAATATCTTTTACAAACAGAAAAACATGATTATCCCCAAGATAATGAATATTGGTACTAAACAGCCCTTCTATGGCCATATTCGGCATACCAACAAGCAAAATCAGAAAACCGAGCATAATAAAAAAGTGAAACATGCCAAATACGGGGTATTCCCTAATCTTCTTTTGCATAACTACATTAGTAAAAAGATATTTCCACCGCTCAGCAGGACGATTGTAACGATTTTCTCTTTTACCCAATTGAGTAAAACGATAACGTCGAAAAATTTCATAGAGAAAATAACCCACCGATGTTAGCGTCATTAGGAAAAAGATAAATATATTAAGTTCACTGGCACCAGTTTCATTTACCACCACAAGTTCTTACATCTCCTCATAATTAACGGCTAATAGCCGCATAAATAGTTAGTTTAACTAAATAAATAGCAACACGAACGATTCTGACTATTAAATTGAATATCTTTCAAACGGATTATCCACACCCCGGCGTCGCCAGCATCCGTAAACCTGACAATGAAACCAGCTTTCTCCAATAGTTAGTTTAACTAAATAAATAGTAGCACAAATTATTTACTAAGGATGTTGTCAATTATTACTTTGCTGCGGAAAATTTCTAGCGAGTTTTTCCAATAACAGTATTAGGAACTGCTGTTCTTCTGGAGTCAAGCACTCGAATGGGCCGACTAATTTTTCCACAAACTTGGATTCTGCGTGGTAAAACATATTCTGTCCATTATCTGTCAAGCGGATTATCCGCACCCTGGCGTCGACAGCATCCGTAAACCTGACAATGAAATCAGCTTTCTCCAAGCGATCAAGCATTTGTGACATAGTACTAGGGCGAACACCTATCTTTTTCGCAAGATACCCAGCGGTACATTGCTTTTGTTCCCACACTGTCTTCAATATCCACCATTGAACCTTCGTTATAGGTGGTAATATCTTCTGGTCTGTCGAGTCAAATTTTGGGTTCCTAAGTTTGCGCGTAATTTTATGAATTAGAGTATACAGATGCTCTGTTTTGTCATCTGATGACAAGGAATCACCTCAGATACTTAGTTAAACTAAATAACATAATAAACTAATTATCGCAATTCTTTACAATGGTCAACTGAACTATCTGATTCTGATAAAATTTATATAGTTTATTATTTAAATTCGTTTTTGCTAGTTTCATCATTTAGAATTATTAATATAAAAATTTATAACAAGATTATTTTGAAGGGATTCACAAATAGTTTGCAATATAAATAAACAAAACCATTATTACTATGTTTAGTTATGTTCTGTTTGTTTTACCAATTTATACCTTTCTACATTGATTATAAAATTCCTTCCTAGTTTTAATAAGTGATGCATAATTTATGAAAGAAATCAACCTAGTTGCCTCACTTTTGAGCGCAACATACAAACGAACGCATCGTCCATCGCCGCAACCGACAATTATAACAAGAGACTGTTTCATCCGCCACTATCTCTTCATCAACATCCAGTTGAAAGTTACGACATTTCGCAGCCTCACTAGCTGCCGCTGTCCAGTCCTGTTTACCGCCGTTAAATTCTCTTTTACCCTCTTTATTTAGAAACCACATACATTCGCTTCTCCTCATAAGCACTAAGTTGATTTTTTGAACATGTTTTCCATAGAAACTGACCATCGTCAGCAAGCACCTTTTCCACCAAAATTACAGCCTTACCATTAATAAACAGTGGCTTCACCAACTTTCCAAGTAAGACTATTTCATTATCCCCAACTTGGATTTCATCCAGGCTTCTTACTTCATCGATAGCTGGGTGCAAACAAAGATTATGAACGGTAATAATATTATCCGGAGCATTAATTTTTAAAGAACCCTTAAGCCGTCCATCATTACGACTTAATCGCAAGCCAGCCCCGGCCAAAGCCCCTATAACCCCTTGCCCATTACCGCCATGTTCTGAAAGATGTATATGTGTTCGCTCAACTAAATTATAAGCTTCCTCTTTTGTTATTACCTCACGCTTGGCTTTAAATCCAAAATCGATCAGACTTTGCTTATCGAGCAAATCCGTAATTGCAACAACACACAAACCCGGATCCGCTTCAGCTACACTTTCTCGTTTAAGAAATTCGGAAGCATAATCAATAACGGACTGTAGATGTTCCTGTAGGATATCAGCTGTAAAGCACATAGAACTATTATGAGAAGTATACGGGATAGTCGGATCAAGCAACAACTGGTGGCGCGTAACCCATGAACACTTACCCCAACCACGGTTTTCCAACTCCCGCATGATCATTTCGGCCAATTCTCCTGTTCCTCTACTATCGATATTGTCTGTATCATCTATGCATACAAGAATCTGCATATAGAATTCACCTCAATTTTTTAAATTTATACTCTGTTTTCATTACTATTTAAGCTTACCATTTAATCGAATACACCATTTTCACTGCCAAATCCATAACACCTTAGGCCCTATTTTTAATTATATTCCTCATCCATGATCATACCTCTGGTATTTATCTTTGAATATTTCAAATTAAATGAACACAAACAAATATAACTCAGCAATTTATTTATCGGTATTATTATACGGTTTGTATTAGTATAGCGCAAGAAGCTTTTTTCACTACATTAAATTTAACTTCACGAACTCTACAAATCTCAGAGTTTGGATAATACTTATTGTGGATCCAAGATGGATGACAAGTTCTAATTCATAGGCATTTTCACGCGCGATTCAAACCGTACCGGCTCTTCAACGTTTTTTACCAGTCCCGCTTTAACTGGATTTTGATGAATATATCTTAGTACTATTTGAAAATATTGTTCTTCTGCTACTGGTTCACTCTTAAATTGATCTTGAAATAGATTACCTACTCTCTGATATTTATTGTTATACCAATACACATAGCTGCATAACATAGTCGACGCATTACTTGTTCCAATGACGCTATTCCTACTTTCATCAACAGGTGTACATGATTTCCCATCAAGCACTATGCATAAACTTTATATCCGCTTTTTTCTTTATACCGTTTGGAGTTTCTTATTTCTTTCTTTTTTGTTGTCAATAACCCCGTCCCCTGACACCCTTCTTGTCAATAACCCGCCGGGTCGGCCGGAGGAATTTCACCACCAGCCGCCCACAGAACCGTGCGTAAACCTCTCGATTTACACGGCTCGTCCCAGCCATTCTCTTACGGCCTTACGACCATAAGCCGACGCAGAAAGTCGAATGTTCCTCCCGGTTTCCGGTTGACTATAACTTTCTTTGAACTGATTCATCCCCTTCGCTCCACCCTCATTACAAGAGCTTCACAACTACTACGGGATGATCCGCCCCCTTCATGTGCATTGGTACTTTCCCCCTTCGTGGTTTTCACTTATAGGTTTTTCCCTTATCATCACGTGAAGAGTTCCCAAGTTCCGTATTTCGGCCTAGCTTAGAGTCACGCCACCTGTACACCGGACACCGCATAGCCAGTAAGTAGGTTATCCGCCATACTCTTCCCGAATCAGGGACGCCCTCCGGTTTTGATGTCGTTAATGTCTTTCGATGCGTCTTCAGTGGTTTACTTTCGTTCGTCTCTCTAAGCCATACATGCCGAGATGTATCCCGGCTTTTACCATAACGTTCACCACCGCAGCCTTTCGGACTGAAGCAGCTTATGGCTGTTTGAAGCCTGCTCCTACAAACCGGCTTCGAAGGGCCTACCTTCATCCAAAATACAGCATAGTACTAAATTAGCACTTTCTTGGCACAACGTCCCCTGACACCCTTCTAACTCGGTAACTGCTTCCTGGTTGTTTTGAGAAGGTATTATTTAGAAATTGCAATGAACATTTTCACCTTTACATCTTATCACCCTTTGTCATCGCTTAGTAAAGTCAAATTTTGATTTATTCTTATGAATAATACCTAATATATATTGAGCCTCAATTTTATCAACACCTTGGCAAAACCCAACTTGCTCATCTCCAATTAAAGGATCTTCACAATAATCGAATACAATCATTTCTTCACCCACTAAATCGCTCCAGTAAATTTTTCCTTTCTGATACCATGGTTTTTCTTCTATTTTTTTGAGTCTAAAATGCTTGCACTTGGATAGTTCATATCACTACGCCAGGGAAAGCCAATTATCCGCTTTTCATACTTTAATTTATCTGGAAAAATGGTGATAACTTCTTTTCCTATTAATCCCCATAGAAAAGCATATAATATAGCTCCACTCGCAAGTATCCAAATTAATAGCAAGAAGCTTTTAAATGCGTCATAATGATGCTGTAGCTGAAATGCAAGGATCAGCTCAAAAATGAAACTAAAAAAGAGAAAAAAGGTCATGAAAACCGCAATCGGAATATTTAGCTTTGAAGGTATCTCCATACTTATTTTTTCTCCAAAGTCCGTAATAGTAGCTTGTTTTGTTTCAAGCATGATAGTCATATTCCGCACCTCCTCCCCGTTCTCGACTCACACGCGCACCTACACCCGAACACATTTTAACTATTCAAGCTACATCCGACAAATCCTTTGTATTTACGACTATTTAAAGTAAATCATTACTTGCTGTGAGCGGTCAAGTAAAATGTACCAAAAATGGCCAGAAAATGTACCACTTTTTTTGCAAAGATAATGCGCTAAAATACGGAAGCAATGGTGACGGTTCTTTTGCTTCTTTTAGGTATTTCGTTGCCTAACACTTCTTTCTTTTCATTTTTACAATAACGGATTTTTTTAGATGTTTTCTCCTGTAGTTACAACAATTCCGGTTTCAGCTGGTGGAGATACCCGAAACCTTTTAAACTCCATAAAGCAAAAAAGCCACGAATTTCGTTGTGACTTTAACCATAACTTTGCCGTTTTTTAACCATAAGTTTGCCGCCAGAGATGTCTATAAATCCGTACAAACACTTGAATTAGTACTAATATCCACTCCTTATGGTTTAAGCATATATTTGCCGTAAGTACGTTTTATAAGCATAAGCTTGCCAGAAATCTTTTAGTATAGTAGTCTCATCTCTAGTTTTATGAAGGTAATAAATATTTGAAAGTAGTATTTTAGTAAACGACTATCAAAAATTTATTCTTTAGAGAGGCGATAAAGATGCAAGCTAGTAAATTTGCGGTAAAAAACAAACCGTATACTATGATCTATGTTGCTCATCCTGCCTGTTCGACTTTGCCGTTCATGCAAAAAGGATATAAAATGATGAATGCCTGCCGCTTTTTCATATGGCAACAAGCCTCCTCATCCATATCCTTCTGCTTTAAATATCTGCAGTATTTAACTGTTTTTAATAACCTGAATGATGATTTGGCCCTTATACGTGCCTGGCTCTATGTTAGTTTCCCTCCCGTCGACTGTCATGCGTAGGGATGAGCCTTTCGGCGCCTGGACTTTTGCACCATTCTCAAGAGTTAAGGTGCCCAGATACGAATCATTCGTTACATTCCATACAGATGCTTGGTCAAAGCTGGCAGATATTTTCCAGTTAGCTTTCGCTTTGTAATAGTTGCCGTTAAAACTGGACTTATCGCCGGCTGCGTCCGTATAGGCAAGCCCTGCTACCTCCCATAATCCATTATAACCGTCGGCAAAAGAACCCGTAAAAGCCGAGTTAGTAAAATGAACTGTGAGCGAAGAGCTCCTATCGGCACTACGTCCTTCGACAGCACGGGTTACATCGCCTTCATTCCAAATGATGCCGGCTACATCCGCCTGAGTGAATTGAAGTACGGGAGCTGAACCCGCTTCCGAAGCCACCAGGTAGTTATAGTCAGCAATATTGTTGTTCTTGAATGTGCTGTTATTCAGTTCAAGCTTCACGCCGGCGGCTTCAAACTCAAAGACCGAGCTTGTTAAACCGCCGAAGGAACTGCCAACTGTGAGGTAAGGAATAGGAGTAAAGTCGGTATCGCCAGAATATTGTCCGGCAGAATAATTATAGAAGGTATTATCCAAAATACTGTTTCTCAGCAGAGTCTTTTCCGTATAGGCTTTACCTGCCGTTTTACTAAGGGCAGCCAGCAGAGTTTTTACTTTGTCTTGGGATATCCCGTAATTCTGGCAAAGCTGGCCGATAGTCATTGCAGGATCGCTCATCATATAGTTGCTAAGAGCCGTGCCGCCACTGGCAGATTTCCATGCTTCCACAGCCTGGGCGGCCCTTTCGCCGGTTACATAACCGGTAACGTCCTTATCAGCAATGAAAGAGACGTTGTTAAATACCGAAGTGGACTCCGGCGTGACACCGCCCCGGTTCCTAAAGGCAATCTGGCCTGTTGTCTGGCTGTCATCCATGCGTAAAGTACCCCCTGATGCCACTACCAGTCCGGCATCCATTTTCGAAATGAAAGAGGAGTCCTTGGCGGTAACAACCCCGCCACCGATGACATAAATGCCGGCTGAACGATTGCCGTACACTGTCGCGTGAAAATTCTTGGCATCTACAACACCGTTGCCAAAGTCATTAGCCAACGCTGAACCCTGGCCAACGGCATAGCTGCCTGGCTTGCCAGTGGCGGCTTTTACATTCTCCATATAAGCATATCCGCCGTATACAACATCAGCTACATGGTTATTCCAGCCTTCCAGGTTGAAGTCCGTATTGTACACATAGACCTTGGCCGTATCCGACTTAGCATCACCGGTACCGGCCTTGCTTCCGGCCCCGCCTGCCAAAACACCGTTGGCACCGTCGCCATTCGCATAGATGCTGCTTCGTTCGCCATTCAGGCTGCCAGCCGTAACAATACCGCCATCTGTTGCATAAAGCACGGCGTTCATGCCCCATTCCATAACCAGTTCCGTATTATAAGCACTAAGACCGGACTCATAGGACATTTTGGCCCAGTTCCCCGCGGAAGTGGATGAAGCCTGTAAGTGATCAACCTTGATCGTACCATAGTCGTCCGCCCATAACACGCTGCGTTCCTGATTGATTCCGGCTCCAATTTTATCCCCGCTTTTTGCAGTGTTGGCCTCCAGTTGCTGATAGACTTGGTCATCGCTGCTTCCTTTTGCTTTTACAATAGCATTGGCAAAAGCAAGATAATTGGGATTCAAGGACGTGCGGGCGCTGAGGCCATTGAGATTGGCGTTGTCGCTGGCAATATTTACTGTACCATAAGTATAGGCAAGGCGATACGGTGAATAATAGAGAACATCAATGTCGCCGTCATTATCCTTGTCCTGGTACGCTACGTACTGGTAATGCAGATTGGGATTTGCATTCGGGAGCGGGTTCGCTGTATGGTTGGGTCCATAGAGTTCCTCCCCGGTGGAAATATCATAGGCAGCGATGTCTTTATCCAGGGTAACCTTGTTGCCATTAAGATAATACCCTTCCGTAAAGTTGAAAAGATTTTTCACTTCGCTGTAAGCGCTGTTGCTTGCAATCACTTGATTCAAATGGGCAGCATCTTCTTTTGTCAGAACCCGGAATGTTTTATTAAGACTGTCGCTGCTTACAATATTTTGAAATTGGTCGGCAATAACCACTTTCTGTTCGGTGACCTTATAATCATCACCGCTGAAAGCAAGCACCGCCGCACCGTTTTCCTGATTCGTTTCCTGAGCAAAAGTGCCACTGGCGATGGCAATAATATCTGCTGCGGCTATTTGATTCTCTTTACCAGCCGCCCCGATGTTAAGGTAGGCGCCGCCGGCAACCGCCGCCTTTTTTTCATTTTTTAACACAACAGAAACCACTTCCGTGCTATCGGTTACTACATCTTTGCCATCTGCCGACTTCTGCGCCGTTCCTGCCGGGAGATAGAGCACAGCGTTACCGCTGCTCATAAAGGCTCCGCCATTAATCTCCACTTGAGGATTAGCAAAGGAAATAATGGTTGCCGTATTAAGATCGTAAAACGCCCATTCCTCCACCTTCTCAACCGTATCCGGCACATAGACTGCGGCAATCTCATTATGGTGTCCGAAGGCCTGAGCTGCAATCGCCGTAACCTTGCCGCCGCCAAGCACGCTGGGCACAATAACCGTATGCTTATTCTTGCCGGTATAGGCAGTAATCGTGCTGGTGACACTATCGCCTGCGGTGACAATTTTAAATGTCCAATCTCCCTCGGTGGCGGAGACAGCAGTCGTTGTTGCAGGCATTCCGCTGCCAGGAGGTAATCCCTGAGGTGGCTCCGGCGGCATACCGGCAGCCAAAGATAATCCCATTGAAAACAGGGAGAAAACTAAACCCAAAAATAAGCAAATATTTTTTTTCAAGTGAATCATCCTTTCGTTTATTTTTAGGATCTTTTCGCTATTGCCTTCATAGACTGGTAAACAAACTCAATTGTTTCTATCATAGAAAAGTATTTCTCCTGATCGAGTTCAGAAAAATATTCCGCTAATTTTGCATGATAATCCATAACATACTTCTGTACACATTCTCTGCCAAAAGGAGAAAGTTCCACCTGTACAATTCTTTTATCATCAGCGGATGCCGTCTTTTTTACAGTTCCTATATCTACCAGTTCGTTTATCAGTTTTGTAATACTGGGTTTGGTAATCTGCATAGCAGTGCTTACATCCGAAACCCGGACGCAACCATCTTGACTGTACTTTTTATAAATCACATTCAGTACACGAATATGGCTGGATTTCATATTTTTCGGCAATGGGGGCATACACTCCAATGCTTTTTTGGCAAGCCACAAAGCTTCTAATATCGGAATAACCCTATCATCCTTAGTCACGTTATCTATCTTCTCCTAACACCGCAGATAATTACCTATAGTAACTATTATATATATTATAATGCATTTTGTCGAATCCCTATTTTCTCCATAAATCACAATGATCTTTTTTTGATGACGACGTTATAACATCATGACCACTACCACGGCTCATAATAACAGGTCCCCCTAAAAGCAGGATTATTATCAAAAAAATCGCAAACATACAATTTTCACGACCTTGAGTTAAAAGATGATCTTGGGTGGTCTGGGTATGGCGTTGAAAAGGATAAGAAAAACTTCTTTGCTCAATTAGAATATAGTTTCTAATTAGTAACGAGGTGGCTTTCCTGGTTACTCCAATTTAAGTAGTAAAGCACTCGGCACTTATGATATACTCCTCCTTGTAATAGACAGCTTTTTTATTTCTACTGTCTACCACAAGGGCAATGTCATTAAGTTAAGCAAAATAGAACGTTTACATCGATAAAAGTAGATGTAAACGTTCTATTTTTATATTTGCTAATCATATAAAAAAACTTGACAAATAGTCGAAAATTTGCGGCTCTGCCCTTGAAATATAAAGATTCGAGGGAGGAACGCATATGAAACCAACTGAAGTAAAAGAAATAATTTCACACATAATAAGTACTATATCAGATGATCCATCTGATTTTTTGCAAAATCCATCAAAGGATTTTACAAGGAATCGAAAACTATCATTTGAAACAATCATTAAAATGATGATTGGCATGGGTGGAAATAGCTTATGTAAAGAAATATATGATTGGTTCAATTATGCAGAAGATACCGCATCTGTTTCTGCCTTTGTTCAGCAAAGGAATAAAATTTCATCTAAAGCTATGGAATATATTTTTAGAGAAATGGTTAAACAATGTGACGAGCAGATTTTATTTAAAGGATATCGTCTTCTTGCTGTAGATGGATCTGATATAAGATTACCTAAAAATAAAAATGACGATAATTCTCATATCAAAAATGACGATAATTCTAAAGGATATAATCTTCTTCATCTTGATGCTATGTATGATTTGATGCAACATACTTATGTTGATGCTTCAATACAAAGTAAAAAAGGTATGAATGAACATAAGGCTCTGGTATCAATGATTGAAAAATCTGAAGCAACTGGAAGTGTTATTGTTATAGCTGATAGAGGATACGAATCTTTTAATAATATTGCTCATTTTCAAGAAAATAATTGGAATTATATTATATTATACGTTCGAAAGAATCCTACGGTATTAAATATGAAAATCCTGATAGTGATGAATTCGATAAAGAAACCACCATCACCCTTACTCGAAGAAAAACGAAAGATACAATAGCATTGATTAAAATGCGATGGGGTATCGAAACTTCATTCAAAGAATTAAAATATGATGTTGGATTAGCCAGCATTCATAGTAAAAAGCAAGATTTTGTACTTCAAGAAATTTTTTCAAAGTTAATTATGTACAATTTTTCAGCTTTAATATCTTATCAAGTAGAACATCCAAAAGATAAAAGAATCAATTTCGCTAAAGCGATACATTTTTGTTATCAGTATTTCAAGGGCAAAATTTCTGAAAAAAGTCTTTTGAAAATTGTTCAAAAATTTATGTCTCCAATACGTCCTGGCAGAGTATTTGAAAGATATCAAAATATTAAAAAGGCTGTCGGGTTTGCATATAGAATTTCTTAACAACAACTCTTCATATCTGCATGTTGTACAGATGGCTTATAACGTCATCTGCTTTTGGTATGTTTAAATCATAAAAATGGTGAACACTTATCATAGCGTTCACCATTTTTTGATACATTAACCTGTTCTTAACTACTAACTTAATGACATTGACCACAAGGGGAGCATATCAACGGGTTGCCGACAACCCGTATGGAAGCATCTGGAAGCATCCGGAAGCATCGGGACGGTTCCTTTGCTCCTATGCCTTAAACACAAGGCTCTGATTGATACCTGTTACTCTTGCTATCTGGCGTTGCGTTACACCTTCGATACTTTTAATTTTCCGTATTATCTTATCCCGACTGGCTTTTTCCATTGATTGCAGCTCTCCAAGTGATTGTCCTTTTAAGATTTTTTGTATTTCTTTATACAAACGTTCATCATTTATCTTTTGCTGCTTCTCCTCTATATCAAGAAATTTATCATTACTATCTTGTTTCATAAACGCTTGCCATCTTTGTCGGGCTATCTCTCCACATTCGTCAAATGTCTTTAGAATAAAGCCCGTATTAATCATATCTCCAAGATATTTATTCGAGTTGTTATACTTCCTACAACTGCTCCACATATAGTCTTCTGCCTGCAATACCAGTTGTGCCTTTACTGGATTATTATGTATATATCTCAACACGCTTAGCAAATATGCGTCACTATCTATAGGTTCACTCTTATACCTATCTTGAAATACATGCCCGACCCTCTCCTGCTTTTTGTTATACCAACTAGCATAGCTAACTCCTACGCGCTTCATTATTGACTCCAGACTCTCTATTTTTTCATGCAGCAACAAATGTACATGATTACTCATTAGGCAATATCCATATATCTCAAATTTACTTATGTCTTGCGCTCGCTTCAGTCCTTCTAAATACTTTGTATAGTCTTCCTCTTCGTGAAATATATCCTGCCGGTTGATTCCCCTTACTATAACATGATAGATACCGCTATTACTTTTCTTTCTTGCAATCCTTGGCATTTTCCCCCTCCGCCATCTTTTTTCTCCAGTTTAGCATAAAAGAAGAAAGGAAGCAATGTCGAGTAGAGGCCTGCCTCGCGACACGCCCCCCTCACGGAACCGTGCGGGCGCTATTAACGCACACGGCTCTTCAAAACAGTATTCACGTGTCCTTAGCCATAGATATTCACATAAATCTTTGGAC
>NZ_LSLK01000034.1 GCF_002257705.1 Sporomusa silvacetica DSM 10669 | reverse complement strand
GGGAACTCAAGGGAGACTGCCGCAGACAATGCGGAGGAAGGCGGGGATGACGTCAAGTCATCATGCCCCTTATGTCCTGGGCTACACACGTACTACAATGGGCTTAAACAAAGCGAAGCAAGCCCGCGAGGGTAAGCAAAACGCATAAACAAGCTCTCAGTTCGGATCGGAGGCTGCAACTCGCCTCCGTGAAGTCGGAATCGCTAGTAATCGCAGGTCAGCATACTGCGGTGAATACGTTCCCGGGCCTTGTACACACCGCCCGTCACACCACGAAAGTTGACAACACCCGAAGCCGGTGGGGTAACCAGCAATGGAACTAGCCGTCTAAGGTGGGGCCGATGATTGGGGTGAAGTCGTAACAAGGTAGCCGTATCGGAAGGTGCGGCTGGATCACCTCCTTTCTAGGGAGAACCGTTCAGTGTAACAACTGAACTACTTCCAGGTCGGTACATCTTGGCAGATGAACACTCTTACATTGTTTGGTTTTGAGGGAATGCAAGTTACCACAAAGTACCTGTTGAAATACACAGAGAACTGTGATAACATAAGTATTCCTGAAAACAAAATATCCAGTGACGATAGCTGTGGGGTTCCATCTGTTCCCATACCGAACACAGTAATTAAGCCCACAAACGCCGAAGGTACTTGGTTGGAAACGGCCTGGGAGATTAGGAAGTTGCTGGTTTTGGAACGAAAGTTACCAGAACTTACTTGTTGAAAAAAACAAGTGGTTCTGATAAAATAAATGTTCCGCTGTTCCTTGAAAACTGCACAGAAGAAAGCAAAGTAAAATTACCTCTCATATGCAAATATGTAGAAGTAACTTAACGAAGCGCAATTAGGATTCTAAAAAAGTCCTTAAATTAGCGTAAGCAAAGTTTAAGGCAGGCGAAACTGGCTAGAAGGTGTCAGCTGCGAGGCGGACCGGAAGACGTTGCCGCGCCGCGTACTAGCCGTACGCAAGCAAAACGTCTGAGGACCAACGAAGCAGATGGCGGCTTATAGACAGTTGCAGCTAAGTCAAGTTAATAAGGGCATACGGCGGATGCCTAGGCGCCAAGAGCCGACGAAGGACGGGGTAAGCTCCGATATGCCAGGAAGAGCTGCAAGCAAGCATTGACTCCTGGATTTCCGAATGGGGGAACCCGGCGGTGGTAATGCACCGTCACCTAACTTAGTTAGGAGGGCACCCGGGGAACTGAAACATCTAAGTACCCGGAGGAAAAGTAATCAATTGAGATTCCCTAAGTAGCGGCGAGCGAACGGGGAAGAGCCCAAACCAGAGAGCTTTGCTCTTTGGGGTT
>NZ_LSLK01000033.1 GCF_002257705.1 Sporomusa silvacetica DSM 10669 | reverse complement strand
GCTAAGAGATTAGTTCCTATCCTTCGGGATACACGAAAACAGGTGGTGCATGGCTGTCGTCAGCTCGTGTCGTGAGATGTTGGGTTAAGTCCCGCAACGAGCGCAACCCTTATCCTTTGTTGCCAGCACGTTATGGTGGGAACTCAAGGGAGACTGCCGCAGACAATGCGGAGGAAGGCGGGGATGACGTCAAGTCATCATGCCCCTTATGACCTGGGCTACACACGTACTACAATGGGCTTAAACAAAGCGAAGCAAGCCCGCGAGGGTAAGCAAAACGCATAAACAAGCTCTCAGTTCGGATCGGAGGCTGCAACTCGCCTCCGTGAAGTCGGAATCGCTAGTAATCGCAGGTCAGCATACTGCGGTGAATACGTTCCCGGGCCTTGTACACACCGCCCGTCACACCACGAAAGTTGACAACACCCGAAGCCGGTGGGGTAACCAGCAATGGAACTAGCCGTCTAAGGTGGGGCCGATGATTGGGGTGAAGTCGTAACAAGGTAGCCGTATCGGAAGGTGCGGCTGGATCACCTCCTTTCTAGGGAGAACCGTTCAGTGTAACAACTGAACTACTTCCAGGTCGGTACATTTGGCAAGCATTACGATACTAGACGGAGCTTATGTGCTCGCTGTAGTATCATTTACATTGTTTAGTTTTGAGGGAATGCAAGTTACCATGAATTGCTTTTGAAATAAACGAGTGACTATGGTAACATAAGATTCCTGAAATCATGTGGGGGTATAGCTCAGCTGGGAGAGCGCTTGAATGGCATTCAAGAGGTCAGCGGTTCGATCCCGCTTATCTCCACCACATAATCCAGTGACGATAGCTGTGGGAAGGAAGGTAGTTAAGCCCACAAACGCCGAAGGTACTTGGTTGGAAACGACCTGGGAGATTAGGGAGTTGCTGGTTTAGATGAACACATAAGTGTTCATCAATTTATAATGTTCCTTGAAAACTGCACAGAAGAAAGCAAAAGTAAAGAATGCCTCATATGCAAATATGAAGAGCAAACTTAACGAAGCGCAATTAGGACGAACTGAAGGCAAAACGTAAGCTAACATTTCGGCATAGTAAAATAGTGCCGAGAGACTGGCTAGAAATGGACAGATGCTAGGCGCAGCGAGCACCAGAGCGGAGGCGTACAAGTTGTACGTTGAGCACCGGAGCACAGTAGCAACAACGCAGATGGCCGTTTATAGACAGTCGACAAAGTATGCAGCAACAAGACTTAATTAAGTCAAGTTAATAAGGGCATACGGCGGATGCCTAGGCGCCAAGAGCCGACGAAGGACGGGGTAAGCTCCGATATGCCAGGAAGAGCTGCAAGCAAGCTTTGACTCCTGGATTTCCGAATGGGGGAACCCGGCGGTGGTAATGCACCGTCACCTAACTTAGGTTAGGAGGGCACCCGGGGAACTGAAACATCTAAGTACCCGGAGGAAAAGTAATCAATTGAGATTCCCTAAGTAGCGGCGAGCGAACGGGGAAGAGCCCAAACCAGAGAGCTTTGCTCTTTGGGGTT
>NZ_LSLK01000032.1 GCF_002257705.1 Sporomusa silvacetica DSM 10669 | reverse complement strand
TAGACATTTATTCGCTCTATGAACATACAAAAAACCCGATACGGACTTTTTAATAGTGTCCATTATCGGGGTACCGGTTCACGCTCAAACAGTACGGATTTTTTAACGGAATACCGCCCGGCTTTTCTCCTGCGGAACGCTTTTTCCGGCAAAGGCCGGGGGGGTTACGGGAGTTACAAGGGTTGCAGGGGTACCATCTTATGGGGGCACAATTTCTTTAAGACAAGGGTGTGGCGGTAAGAAGACCATCGTCATAGTCCTTTTCGGCAGAATGCGCATATTCGTTTTATATGGGGTAACGCCAACATTTCTGACAAAACCCACGCTAAGACAAAAACTGGATGAAAAGTCGAATTTTCACCCACTCTAAGCTATAACGAATCCTTACACATAGTGGTATAATTTAGAAATACGTTATTACAGAATAGTAGTAATTGTGAACTGAAGATAATTATATTAATGGAGGGTGTCGGCATAGACAAGAATTCTGATTATAGAACAAACATTATAGGTGCTGGCGAGGTTGGCTGCGCCAGCTCGGTCGACATGGACAAGAATTTTGTTTATAAAACAAACAGCTTCTTTTGGGACACAAAAGGAAATGACGTTTTAGGAGCAATCTCGCTTCCTTTTTATGGAGCGTTTGTCTCAGAAGAAAAATGCCAACTTTTTGGCGATGTATCAGGAAAAAAGATGCTGGAGATAGGCTGTGGAACCGGTCATTCCTTGCAATATCAGGGGGAACGCAAAGCATCTGAACTATGGGGTATGGATATATCAGAAAAACAAATCGAAAAGGCAAAGCAACATTTGACGGCATGCGGTCTTTCAGCAAAATTGATCTGTTCTCCCATGGAAGAAGAATGTGGCATACCAGTGGATTATTTTGACTTTGTTTATTCGATTTATGCCATAGGCTGGACCACCGACCTTGAGGGTACTTTTTGCCGGATCGCTTCTTACCTTAAAAAAGACGGCGCATTTATTTTCAGTTGGTCTCACCCTATACACAAATGTGTTGTTGCAGAAAATAATATACTTGCTTTTAAAAAATGTTATTTCGATGAATCTTGGTATTCGGTATCTCTTGATGAAGGTGCGCTAACATTATCAGACCGTAAACTATCAACCTATGTGAATGCGTTGGCAAAAGCGGGATTTGTAATTGAGCAAATGATTGAGCAATCTGATGATGAAATTATGCAATCGCGGGGCGATAACAGCGATTTTGCCAAAAAAGCAAAGATGCTTCCTGTAACTTTTGTAGTCAAAGCAAGAAAACTATAAGAGTACAGTATAAGCATTTTCAGTACCAAAACAAATAGACAAAGGGACGGTGGAAGTGTCTTGATGTCGGACAGGCTGGAGGGAAGGGGCACATCTATGTCACCCGGTTTGTTGGCTCAAACAACCCTTTACAGGCAGTGCAGAACTAGTCTCAGGCGAAATAGCGGAAGATATAACCCAGTATCTTGCGTAGAACAGACGCCATCAAGCGTTGCGTTAGGCGTTTTGATTGCCCCTGACACAACCGTAGCGGCGGCAGGAGGATTTTTTATTCAAACATTACCAAGTGCCAAAGAAACTGCAAGAAATCGGATAATAAGCAAACAAAAACCAGCGGTATACATATCGCTGGTTTTTTGGCATTATAATAAATAAAAAAGGACTTGGTTAATCAAGTCCTCCAGTGCTTATATTGAGATTATACCGCGCGTTGAACTTTGCCAGAACGCAAGCAGCGAGTGCATACATTAACCCGTTTAATTTCACCTTTAACTAATGCTTTCACTCTTTGTATATTAGGTTTCCAAGTGCGCTTGGTTTTAAGGTGAGAATGGCTGACATTGAAGCCGGAACGTTCACCTTTACCGCAAATTTCACATAAATTTGCCATCTATTTACACCTCCTGTAGGAATTATCCTCATGTACTCAACGTG
Organism: Sporomusa silvacetica DSM 10669; assembly: GCF_002257705.1. Lineage (GTDB taxonomy): Bacteria > Bacillota > Negativicutes > Sporomusales > Sporomusaceae > Sporomusa > Sporomusa silvacetica. Next base: position 87,098 of record NZ_LSLK01000032.1, on the reverse strand, counting down.
ACTATTTTAGCACAATTTACTTATGATATGCAAGGGCAAATAAAATTTTCAGCCGATATTTTCATAAATGCCTAGCATTTAGTGTGCAACAGCAGGAATTATGCGTATTATATTGAAATTAGAAATAAGTAAATGAAGGGGGGCTTACCTATGATTACCAAAAGCACTCCGATAATTGATGCACTACGCTCACATCCACAGGCACGCGAAATTTTTACCAGGCACGGTATGGGTTGTATCGGCTGTATGGGTTCAATGACGGAAACTATAGAAAATGGTGCCAAGATGCATGATATTGATATTGAAGCGCTACTCGCAGAATTAAATAACCTGCTGGTGGAACCAATAAAATCGTAAGGTGATTCTTATTCAAAACTTTTTGTCTGCTAAAATCCAATTTTTAAAAGGTGTCGGACCGGCTAATGCTGCTAAGTTCAACAAACTGGGGATTTATACTATTGGTCAGCTCCTGCAGCATTACCCTCGTCGGTATGAAGACCGGAGTACACTGAAATTAATTGGCGAGTTGACTGACGGATTGTATGAAAGTTTTCGGGCAGTAGTCATTAACGTTAGTGACTTAAAATCGCATCGTGGCCTTAAAATAATCAAAATTACCGTCCGGGATCAATCTGGTATAGCTCAACTCACCTGGTTCAACCAGGCCTATATTAAAAATAAATATAAACCTGGTATGGAGCTTATTATATCAGGGAGAATTCAGCGTCGTCTCACTATGCTAGAAGTAAATAAACCAGATATTGAACTAGCCGCTGAATTTAATGCTAGTTCTGGACGCATTATCCCTGTTTATCCAACCACCGAAGATCTTCCGCAATGGCGCCTGCGAGCCCTTATCGTTCAAGCGTTGAAACTCTTTCAAAATGTGGCAACTCAGGAAGCGGTTGAATCGCTGCCTGCAGATATAATAGCTGCTCACAAGCTTCTGAATCGTCAGCAGGCAGTAATAAATATCCATTTGCCTGCGAATATGGAAATCCTGGTTAATGCCCGGAGGCGCTTAGTATTTGAAGAATTATTCCTATTGCAATGTGGTTTAGCCTATTTGAAGCAAAAAACAAAATCTGGATTGAAGGGTATTAAACATGCTCCTGACGGAGTGTTAGTGTCCAAAGTTGAAAAAAGTCTACCATTTACCCTAACTAATGACCAATTAAAAGCATTACATGAAATTAAAGCCGATATGGAAGATACTACTACCATGCAACGGCTAGTTCAAGGGGATGTCGGGTCAGGAAAAACAGTTATTGCTGCTATCGCCCTGACTAAAACAGTCGAAAGTGGCTATCAAGGCGCAATGATGGCTCCAACTGAGATATTAGCCGAACAACACTATCACACTCTAGCTCAATTGTTGACTCCACAGGGTATTACAGTGGCAATACTAACAGGGAAACTGACTCGCAGGGCTAGAGATAAAATCATACAGCATTTCAAGGAGGGCGTAATTGATATAGTTGTCGGTACCCACGCGCTTATTCAAGATGATGTCGAATTTGCGCAGCTTGGTCTGGTAGTCACTGATGAGCAACATCGGTTTGGCGTACGCCAACGGGCACGACTAGAAGCCAAAGGCAATCAACCAGATGTGCTTATCATGACGGCAACGCCTATTCCCCGAACAATGGCGCTTACTGTCTATGGCGACCTTGATGTATCCGTTATTCGTGAACTTCCGCCCGGACGACAGCCAATTGCTACCTATTCCCGCAGCAATAGCCGCCGGAATAAGGTTTATCTTTTTGCCGTCGAGCAAATTAAAGCGGGACGGCAGGTATATGTCGTATGCCCACTAGTTGATGAATCAGATAAAGTTGCCGCCCAATCGGCTGTAAAAATGCATGAAGAACTTTCAGCTACTTTTTTTAAAAACATTTCCTGCGGTCTACTGCATGGCAAAATGAAATCACAGGAAAAGGATGCTGTGATGGCATCCTTTTCCTGTGGCGAAATTAAAGCATTAATTGCTACAACAGTTATTGAAGTAGGTGTTAATGTACCTAATGCTACTGTCATGATTATTGAAGGCGCTGATCGCTTTGGTCTGGCCCAACTCCATCAGTTGCGTGGCCGCGTTGGCCGGGGCGAGTACAAATCCTATTGTATATTGTTATCTGACAACACCAATGAAGAAACTGTGGAACGGCTTACAATTATGACCCAGGTAAATGATGGGTTTGTGCTTGCAGAAAAGGATTTGCTGTTACGAGGTCCGGGCCAGTTTTTTGGCACTAATCAGCATGGCTTACCTGATTTAAAGATTGCTGATATTGTAAGAGATACCGATATTTTGCTGGAAGCCAGGCGGGCAGCACAACAGACAATTTGTTCAGCTGCGTATTTAGACAAAGTATGGAAAACACTCCAAGATTGGTTTGGCGAAAAATTCAATATGATATTTTGTAGATAAAGAAAGCATAAGAAAAGACTTGGCTTGTGCCAAGTCCTTTAGGACGTAGGCAGAAGCCTTAGTCGTTCAATCCAGGGAAAGTTTTATACTTTCCATCTGGAAAAAAAGGACGGCCCGAAGGCCGTCAATTATGGGAGAGGAGAAAATTTACATTCATAATATTGGCATTCTAGACATTATTTATACATAGTTTCACCAAATATTTTCAAAAAAATCTTATTTTTTTTGCTGTCCCGCGCACACTAAAGACAAATAATAGTGAGGAGTGATGGCAAAATGGAAAAGTACACACAAAACCAGCTGAAAAGTATTGCCGGAGAATGTCAGGAGTTTGAACATATTATCAATGCTATGGGGTATGGGTATTCACTGCTAAACGTATCAGCTGAAGATTTTTGTCGACGCTGTACTGATTGTACCAATTGGCTAGGTGGCTCGTGCACCATTTTCCAAAACGAAATCTCGCAGTGGAAATAGACATTAAACGGCGCTGCCTTACAGCGCTGTTTTTAGAGACAGGATGGTATTAATGAACAAACTATTGGGTTGGCTGGCTATTGCAGCAATGATTGGGTTAACCTACATGTGGCAACCTGAATTTTTTCATCATGCATATGGAATTATAGAGAGAGGCGACATTGCAGCGTTAGCTGTATATCTTCGCTCTTTTGGTGCTAGCTCTGTTTTTATCACAATTATTTTATTTGTAATCATGACCTTTACTATTGTTTTTCCGTTTATGATTTTGTCAGGAGCAGCAGGTATTGTCTTTGGACTTTTCTGGGGTACAATCATTTCCTGGGCTGGTGAGGTCATTGGTGCACTAGTGATGTTTGTATTTGCCCGCTATTTCTTTCGGCATACTGTTGAAGGTTGGATTAGGAAAAGCCGCTATTTAAAACAGGTGGATGACTATAGTGCCGACAATGGGTTTAAGGCCCTATTATTTGCCAGACTTTTGCCACTGGCCCCCTCAGGTATTATTACAGCCATAGCGGCCATTAGTCGAATGTCGTTTAAGGATTTTTGGTGGGCGACGGTAATCGGAAAATTGCCGCCAGTTATTATCAAAGTTCTGCTTGGACATGATATCGTTTTTGCAGGCGAAAACATGGGCAGGCTACTATTTATTATTGTCATTGTTGTCCTTGTTTACGCCATCCTCTGGTGGTGGAGAAGAAGAAAATAGCCATCTTCGGCCACCACGGCTGCGAGGAATAGACCGGCAGAGTTTTTCCCAGATTTCACCGGCCATATCCCGTCGCATTTTGGTATAGTCGGCCAAAGCCAGACGCTCTGTTTCACCAGGCAGCCATTCATGAGGAATTTCCTCCACGATGCAGTCAATCTGTTCATCACTAATCTTTTTTACTAACTCAATGTAGGGAACAAAATCTTGGGGAGTAAGAAGGTCTTTAAGTAAATTTCGATAATGCTGATAATAATACGTCTTTATTTTTGTTCCCAACTTTTGAAAGGATTCAATAGTCCAGCGACTGGATCGAAACAAATGCGAATTATCTATCGCATAGATTCTATATTGCTCATCTTCAAGTTCTAGTAACAGGTTTTTTTGATTTTTAGCGCGATCGGCATTATGAAACATATGGTCAAACAACATAACTCCAGCCATTTCTGATACATTAATTGCTTTACATAATCGATTTTTGCCAACATATTCCGCGTGAGTGAGATAGAGAGAGGCGAAATCCAGTCCTGGTTCTAAGCCGATATCCAGCAAAGCAGGATTTTCCTGTAATATCTGTTCACTAATTTCAATAATATCGCTGGGCGGAAAGCACAAACCAATGAGTGCACCAATCTTAGCTGCAAATAATTCGCTTACTAATACCCGGGAGCCAAGCCGGTTATTTTGGAATTTTACTACATAGATATTTCCGTCATGAGCGCGAAAAAACTGAGGCAAAGTGACCCCAACGCCCACTTTGCCCAAATACTCTATCGCCATGAGCATATTGCTCAGCCTCCCACAATATAAATATAGTTATAAGAAAGAAGGACCCGGTAAAAAATTCACCGAGTCTTTTACCCTAATAGCAGCATAAAATTTGCCAAGCTTACAACATACCAATGTTGCAGAAATTAACAGCATTCCGCTGAGCGGGATACTGATGTTATTGCTTCAAGATTAATTACGGCTGTACTTACCACATCGTCAGAGATTCCTGAAGAGGTAGCCGGACCAAAAATCTCATCAACCGATATAAATGCCAGTTCATCATCGACATTACCCAGTGTTCCTTGAAATATGAAACCACCAAGGGTTGTAATTACTACAAGATCACCGATCATGCGCTTTAAAAGGCAGATCAATTCGTGGCTCTCTTGACGCTCACTTGCTTCGGTTCTTTGTGTTGCTTCAGACGAGACAGCCAGTCCTGGGCTATGGCCATTGTCAAATGGACTAGTCTTTACTCCCGTAGCTTTGGCAACGATTTGCCACAAATCAAGATTAAGGAATCTTACATCCACAACCTCTCCACCAGGAGAAAGAATCTCTACATTCGAATCCGCTTCAATGGCTGGCGATAAAAAGGCTATACGGCAGTCATCAACTTTTTGCAGATTGCCAAAATAAACTATACCGTCAAAACCAAACAATAATACGTCAGTGTTTAACTCATGTTCGAGTTCCCTAATCAAGCATTCGTTCCGGAGCTCTCTGAATATGCCCATAAGTAGACCCCCTTCAATATATCTGATAAACAGGTATGTTACTATACTGTATGAGCAGTAGCAGCAAAGTGTTACTCGCAAATGGTTTTATGTCAGGCTAGTGAATAAAAAGTTTACTGTTGCAGGGATTCTTGCTTTTGATAAAGAAAATACTATTTGAAAGTGAAAGCAAACATCATGAGGAGGTGAATCATATGCCAATCGTACAAATCGACTTGATTGAAGGGCGTTCCTTAGAGCAAAAGCGGGAGATGGTTAAAAAAGTAACCGAAGCCATTGTTGATACAGCCAAATGTCCACCGGAAGCTGTAACGATCGTGGTTCGCGAAGCTCCTGCCCAACATATTGGTAAAGCAGGTGTATTAGCATCTGACAGATAAGAGAGTAAGCCATTTCGTAAATCAATTGGCTTACTCTCAAAAAAAGGTGGTGCCCTAGTATGCTGCCGATACATTTTGCAATTGAACTTGAAACAGCGATAAACAGTCAGTTAACAAAGCTAGCTGCTCCAGCTGATATTGTACCGGTAATCACACTTATCCATAACTGCCAAATGAATTTTTTGGAGCTGTTATCAGCCGCCAACACAATAAATATTGACATAGCTCCTTATCCGCCGGTAACAGAGGACCAATTACTTGGTTCAGATACCTCCTGGCAACAACTTACGTTACAAACCGATGCCACTAACGCCAGTTTGCAGGTATTTACAACTTTGTGGCCTATCTACATGGCAACCGATAAGACAGTCCAATTTTACCAACAGGCAGCTGTGAACAGTGCCCAGCCTCAGACTCGATTATTTTTTAGTTCTCTTAGCCATGTAAAGAAGATTTTGTGCAGAAGATTGAATGGTATTATCCAGATATACTATAACCACTACTGGGGAGAGATCGGGTTTGCACCGTTTGCACTGGGAAAAGATTAACCTTCCCAGTACGCCACTCCCATACCTCCTGGTGGATACTCAAATAGAATGTTGTCAAACCGGCAAATTAGCCGGCAGGCACCGCATTCAACACATTGCTTATAATGTACTATTATGGGACTGCCTGCTTGGCAGTCCCATTTAAATACGCCGGTAGGACAGATGGTTAGGCATTGCTTCTCTTCACAGGTAAGGCAGTGTTCCTGGTTTTGTACAGCAACATGCTGAATGCTGTTATCTGGATTAAAATGTATGAGCATAATTTTATCCTGTAGTTGCATTAACGAATCACCTTCCACGTTTTCCAAATATCGGACAATATCTTCAAGACTGGCTGCATGCTTGTCATTTTTTTATACACCATAAGCCGCTTGGCCCGTTTGGGCATTGTATATACCCGCGAAACCTGATAAGCTGCTTCGTTTGCCATGCGGGAATAAAGATCAAAAGCATAGGGGATATTGCGCATTAGCGCGGCAGCACCGGCGTTAGCTTGTAAGTCTTGTATAATGAAGCTTTCTTGTAAGAGCTTTGTATATAAAGACAGCTTACCTACCGAATAATCCCGGCTAATCTTTGCTGCATAGACGGCTTTGGCCGCATAAAAACCAGACCACATCGCAAGGTTTATGCCATGCGTACCATTGACCAACGAACCAGCGTCACCAATAATCACCAGGCCGGGATGTACCAACGGGGGAATAGCGTTATACCCCCCCTCGGGAATTAAGGAGCCGCCATATTCAATAGTCTGGCCCCCAGCAATCAATCGCTTGATGTGGGGGTGTTTTTTTACACGTTCTAAGAGGTCATTGGGGTTGAAGCCTGCTTGGGCAAAACTGGCTACCGTCATACCTACACTAATATTAATACTGTCTCTAAAGGTATGTATGGAACCAGTACCGTTAAATCCAGCAGTAGGATAACCAAGCAACCCGATTATTGTGCCTTGACCTGGCAGCAAATTAAATCTTTCTTCAATCAGACTTGAAGGCAGGGCAATAGTCTCTTTTACATATAGAGACATATTTTCCGGTGTTACCCGAGGCGTCAGCCCTGAACGTTCAGCCAACAGAGAATTGGCGCCATCTGCCAGAATAATGATATCAGCCAAAAACTTACCATCATTTTGCGTTAGTACACCTGCCGCCAGACCATCCTCGTTAAATACGACTTGCTTTACCGTATGGTTGAAAAATAGTTGCGCGCCAGCTTCAGTTGCTTTGTCGGCCAGCCACTTATAGAGATTAACACGCTTAACAGAAAATTTGTTGTAAGGTGCGGCGGCAAGCCGGTCGCTCTGAAACCTTGAAGAAAGAACAGAATCCTCAGTCATCAACCAATAGGATTGATCAGTGATAATTCGTTCACAATGACACTCTTCCCAAAAGTTAGGGAAAAGTTTATGGGTAGGCTCAGCCATAATACTGGCGCCGCCGCAGTTTTTGGCTCCGGCATAAGGGCCACGTTCTAGGACAAGCACGTTAAGGCCGTCGCGAGCCAGGAAATAGGCCGCTGTTAATCCGGCTGGACCGGCCCCAGCTACAATAACGTCATATTTTTTTTCAGTGATGGTAGTATCCTGATTTTCTGCTTTTAAGCTACTGATTTTATCTGGTATTTTGTGTGGTCTTTTAGCCTCATACCAATGTTTTAACATATACTCACCCAGTTTTAGTTTACGCTTAATGATAAATTTATATTTAGGGGCACGCATACCAAAGCATTATAAAGAGAATAGCTGTTAATAATCAATATTCTCAGATAATTTATCAAAACAAGAATTGCATCATCCCAAACTATCCTGTATCATAACAGCATGCCGAATTTCCTAATGAAAAAGGAAAATGGGGGAACCATTTTTGGGGTGAATCCGCGATTGCGGTAGGGATTTCCCTTTGTCCCGAACCCGTCAGCTAACCTCGTAGGCATTTAGAAAGGGGTGTTTTATATGAAAAACATCAAAAGAATCGTTACAAGTACCATTGTGATGGCAGTTTTAGCAGCTGCCATCTGGACACCGCTGGCTTTTGCTGCGCTTGGCGACCAGACACTTAGCATAGGTATGACAGGCCAAGATGTAATTGAACTGCAAACTAAGCTTAATGATTGGGGGGATAGCAATCTTACGGTTGACGGTGTTTTTGGTGAAACGACCGAACAGGTGGTAATTAACTTTCAACAGGCAAAAAATCTTACTGCCGATGGTGTTGTCGGTCAAGATACCTTACAAAGCCTATACGGTGGTCGTATGCCGGAAGCATCGCGCGGCACTGCACCAGGACGTTATAAGACCGTGCTGGACATAAAAGCTACCGCCTACGCTGCCGGTCCACACGATAATGACCAATGGGGCAGTTTAACCTATATGGGAACCCAAGTGCGTCCAGGCGTAATTGCCGTCGATCCCAATGTTATTCCACTTGGTTCAAGAGTATATATTGAATTTGCCGATGGTAATAGCATGTATGGTGTTGCCGAAGATACAGGCGGCGCAATTAAAGGAAACCGTATCGACATTGCGATGCATTCTGTCGACAAAGCCTATGACTTTGGTGTCCAAAATGTAAGAGTATATGTCCTTAACTAGCAACACTGCCTGGCGGTTTCGTCAGGCAGTGTATTATTTTTTTTTGTACCTACATAAAAAGTGGTAGATTTGGCAAGTTTATTTATGTTATTATATTGGGAAATACCTTTTATGATCATGTTGTGTACGAAAGGAGTTCTGTTAATGTTTGACAACAAATTTGGCCCAGAAGGCTTAACTTTTGATGATGTATTACTTGTACCTGCCAAATCAGACGTTTTGCCCAGAGAAGTTGAAGTATCTACCTTTTTAACAAAAAACATTAAGCTTAATATTCCTATCATTAGCTCGGGAATGGACACTGTTACCGAGGCTCGAATGGCAATTGCCATGGCACGTGAGGGCGGGGTAGGGGTAATCCATAAAAATATGCCTATTGCTGCTCAGGCCAACGAGATTGACAAAGTCAAACGTTCTGAGCATGGTATCATTGTTGATCCCATATTTTTATCGCCTAATAACTTACTTCAAGATGCCCATGACCTTATGGAAAAATACCATATATCTGGTGTGCCGGTAACTGATAACGGTAAATTAGTAGGTATATTAACCAATCGTGACCTTCGTTTTGAAACTGATTTAAGCCGTAAGATTGTTGACTGTATGACGAGAGAGCATCTCATTACTGCACCTGTTGGCACATCGCTAACGGAAGCAAAAGAAATTTTGCGTGAACATCGGATTGAGAAGTTGCCATTACTTGATAATGACGGCAATTTAAAAGGGCTTATTACCATCAAGGATATTGAAAAAGCCCAGAAATATCCTAATTCCGCCAAAGATCCTAAGGGACGTTTATTAGTAGCTGCCGCCATTGGAGTAGGTTCCGATATGATGGAGCGCGTTGAGGCCGTTGTTGGCGCTAAGGTTGACGTCATTGTTGTCGATACCGCGCATGGTCATTCAATGGGTGTGCTTGACTGTGTACGGAAAATCAAAAATGCTTTTCCACATGTGGATCTTATTGCAGGCAACGTTGCCACTGCAGAAGCCACTCGTGCCTTAATCGAATCAGGGGCAGATGCTGTTAAAGTTGGCATTGGACCAGGTTCTATTTGTACGACCCGGGTAATTGCCGGTATTGGCGTACCTCAGATTACGGCAATCTATAATTGTGCTAAGGCTGCACGGGAGTACAATGTACCGATTATTGCCGATGGTGGTATCAAATACTCAGGTGATGTAGCTAAGGCCATTGCCGCTGGTGCTCAGATTGTAATGGTTGGCAACTTACTTGCTGGTACAGAAGAAAGCCCAGGAGAAACCATTATTTATCAAGGGCGCAGCTATAAAGTATATCGGGGTATGGGCTCACTGGGAGCTATGGCCGAAGGTAGTAAGGATCGTTACTTCCAGGAAAATATGGACAAGCTGGTTCCTGAAGGAATTGAAGGAAGAGTACCTTATAAAGGTTCAGTAGCCGATACGGTATTCCAGCTAATTGGCGGTCTTCGCGCCGGTATGGGGTATTGTGGTGTGCGTAATATCCAAGAACTTATCACTAAAACCCAATTTATCCGGATCACCGGTGCTGGTCTGAGAGAAAGCCATCCGCATGATATCAGCATTACAAAAGAAGCACCAAACTATAGTGGCTGATAAAGTAAATAAAAAATGCTTTGGACATTTAATTTGTCCAAAGCATTTTTATTTTTCTTACCACGGTGACGGTGTTTCAAAATTAACTACCCGAAACTCAAATTGGCGGTCTTTATAAAATTTAATAATAGCTGGCAGAGCTTTTACCGTTTCAGCATGGCCACGGCCGTCGTGCATCAGCAAAGTCGCGTGGCTCCATAAATTTTTGTTGTCCATTTGTGCAGCTATATTATTTACTAGTTGGCCAGCCTTTGCACTGGAGGCATCGCCTGAACTAATATTCCAACCAACCTCCGTATAGCCCAGATTTTTTAGGGTTGCCCAGTGTTCTTTGGTAAAACTCCCAGCTGAACCACCAGGTGCTCGGGAAATGCGGGGGCGTACGCCAATTATATTTTTAATAATTTCATCAGTATGACGAAGTTGGGAAAAATAACTGTTAGTTGATTGATACAGTTCACGGTAGATATGATTGTAAGAATGATTACCAATAGCATGGCCGTCTTGATAAATTTGGCGCAAAACCGCTGGATATTTTTCAATCTGATTACCTACAACAAAGAAGGTCGCCTTTACGCCCTGGTTTTTCAAAATAGCAAGGACAGCAGGCGTATTTTCCGGCTCAGGACCATCGTCGAATGTAAGATAAACTACTTTTTGGCCATAGTACGGACTTACCTTAGGAATTTCCAAGACCAATCCTTGTGCTTGTCGCTCTTCCACAGTAAATACGTCATAAACCGGTTTTGAAGGGATGGCGGGATTATCTGGATTTTCATTCATATAGTAGGCATCTATTGCGTTGTTAGGTATGGTATACTTATTTTCAGGTACAGGATCTTCCTGATCGTTAGGTGGATCGGAAACGGGTGTAGGCGAGGCAGAATCAGAGAAAGCAAGTAAAGCTAACGGTGATGATACTAATAGTGTGAGGCAGATGACACTTAGCGCACACACTGTCTGAAAGAATTTCGATGTATATTGCATTTGGCGCTCCTGAGTATATATTTTATGATGTCTAATTTTCGTATATTCTCTATAAGACAGGCTATTCCTGCATGTAAAGTAAGAAAGCTTGGGGATACTATTTCTACGAGGAGTGTATACCTATGAAAAAAAACAGCATTAGAGTTACTATCATGGCTCTCCTATTTGCAATGTCGGTTAATACGTGTTTTGCTTTTCTAGGATTGCCGGGTGTTGACAGTTTAAACGATTTAAATCTAGTAGCTGCTACTCAAGTATTTGATATAAACGGGCAGCTGATTTCTAAGTTGTTTGAGGAAAACCGGATAGTAGTAAATATTAATAGCATGTCACCTTATATTCAGCAAGCCATTATAGCCAATGAAGACACTCGCTTCTATAATCATTTTGGCATAGATCCGATTGGTATTATTCGTGCTGTCGTGGTCAATATCCGCCGGGGCGGTCTGGTGGAAGGCGGTAGTACTATAACCCAGCAGTTGGCAAAAAATATGTTTCTTACACAGGAGCGAACGTTTATTCGCAAGGTAAAAGAGGCGGCACTAGCGTTAGTTATTGATTACAAATTTTCGAAGCAAGAGATCTTGCAAGCATACTTAAATCAGGTATATTTTGGCGAAGGGACTTATGGTGTAGAGGCTGCCGCTCAAATGTACTTTGGCAAACATGCTAACGAGTTAGCTTTATCTGAAAGTGCTATGCTGGCAGGACTACCGCGCGGGCCTAGTATCTATTCGCCTTATGCTGATATGAAGGCAGCTACGGAACGCCGGGCAGTAGTGCTGGACAGTATGGTTAAAGAGGGCTATATCACGCAGCAAGAAGCAGTACGCGCCAAAGTTGAGCCGGTTAAGCTTGCTGGTAAAAAAAAGCGAGTAGTGCAAGCTTCTTACTTTCTTGACTATGTAGCTAAGGAATTAGTTGACCGCTATGGTGCAAACCGGGTATATAAAGGTGGACTCAAGGTGTATACAACGCTTGACATTAGTCAGCAACAAGCAGCTGAGGCGGTGTTAGGGCAAATGCAGGGAGCAGTATTAGCACTTGACTCCAAGACAGGGTATGTTAAAGCTATGGTTGGTGGGCGTAACTATGAAGAAAGTCAGATCAACCGGGTGTTTGCTGAAGTTCGCCAACCGGGGTCGGCTTTTAAACCATTTTTATATGCAACTGCGATTAATCAAGGACTCACTGCTAACGCTATTATCATCGATGAACCTATTAATATAAATGGCTATTCGCCACTTAACTATGATAAAAAAAACCGTGGGCCAATAACTATGAAAAAAGCGCTGCGCTGGTCAGTCAATGTAGCTGCCGTCAAGCTAGGGCAGCAGATCGGCATTGACCAAGTTCTAAACCTTGCGAAAACTATGGGCATCACCACTTTGACACCCGAAGATAATAATCTGGCCTCGGCATTAGGCGGCTTAACTCAGGGGGTCAATTTATGGGAGTTAACGACAGCTTATACAGCCTTTGCTAATAACGGCGTATTATCTAAACCGATAGCAATCGTAAAGGTACTTGATGAAAATGGTCAGGTGCTTGAGGAAGGAAGAATAGAGCAACAGTCGGTGCTTAAGCCCGAAACGGCCTACATTTTAACAGATATGCTTAGAGGCGTAGTGCAGGATGGTACTGCTACACCAGCTAACCTTGGCCGTCCCGCTGCTGGCAAAACAGGCACTACAGATAACTATGAGACAGCCTGGTTTATCGGTTATACTCCAGACATTGTAGTTGGTATTTATGTAGGGAATGACAATCGCAAGCCTGTTAGCATTTCTGGTACGGAAGTGTCAGCATTATGGGGAAAAATGCTTTCTAAAATAGTAGCTAATACACCGCCTACTGATTTTCCCATCCCGCCTAATGTAGTTGTTGGTATCCCTGTTTGTACAAGCACAGGCAAGCTGGCTGGAAGTGGCTGCAAAGAAACGGAGTACAGCGCCTTTATCAAAGGTACTGAGCCAACAGCTCCGCGAGTGAACAACCGTATTAAACAATGGTTAACTCCTGACGAAACTCAGCCGCAATCGCCTGAACAGCAGGAACAAAAAAAGCAGCCTTTCTGGAAATGGCCCTGGTCGAGATTGCCGTCATTTTAAACTTGTGGTACAATGTGCTAAGGTAGTAAAACTTGTAAGGAGTAATATTTGTCAGTGGGTATAAAAATAGACGTCTTAGACGTTTCGATTGATGCTGTAACTATGTCTGAAGCAGTAGTCAAACTTGAGCAGTTTATTGCAGAAAAAACGCCGCATTTAGTGGCCACAGCCAATGCCGAAATGGTTATGCTGGCGCAAGAAGACAATGAGTTGGCCGCTATCCTTGCCAATTCTCATTTAGTAGTTCCAGATGGCGCTGGTGTAGTATGGGCGGCAAGACATCAAGGATATAATACTATTGTAGAGCGGGTAGCTGGCTATGATTTGGCCCAAAACCTGTTATTAGAGGCTTCACAAAAAGGATATCGTGTATTTATGTTTGGCAGCCAGCCTGACATTGTTGCCAAAGCCAAAGCTGTGGCGCTGGCGCGTTACCCCGGATTATGTATAGTCGGGACAAGACATGGATTTTTTACTGCAGACGATGAGCCTGCTATTGTTCAAACCATTACGGCTGCAAAACCAGATATTTTATTGGCAGCTTTAGGGGTTCCCAGACAGGAAAAGTGGCTGGCTAAGAACTTGGAAAGACTCAGCGTCCCTGTATGTATGGGAGTGGGTGGAACCTTTGATGTAATGGCTGGTGCTGTTAAGCGTGCGCCGGTATGGATGCAGCGTACTAGTTTGGAGTGGCTGTTCCGTTTGCTTTGTCAGCCTAAGCGCGCTATCAGAATGCTGGCTTTGCCAAGGTTTGCTCTTAAAGTCATTTTAGGGAAAAAAGATTAGACAAAGTAAACTAAGTATATTATACTGATATACTGAACTTGCTTTTGGGGGTTGAATACTATGAGGAGGTTTTTGGCAGGGAGGTGGATAGATGGTAAGAAATCCTATAGTTAAAGAAGGATACACATATATCGCAATACTTGGACTGGTTACAATTATCGCTGCCTTAAACCTGGGTGCCCCTTGGGCTGTTATTCCCGGGATATTGACAGCTTTTGTTACCTTCTTTTTCCGTAATCCCAAACGCAATTTTCCTGATGATGATAATTTAATATTATCACCGGCAGATGGTAAAGTAATGGGTATTGCGGAAGTTTACGATGACCAGTTTTTAAATGATAAAGGTATAAAGGTTACTATCTTTTTGTCAGTATTCGACGTTCATGTTAATCGTAGCCCTGTCAGGGGTGAAATTAAATTTCAGCAATATACTTGTGGTAGATTTAAACCAGCCTATAAAGAATCCGCGGCTTGTGAAAACGAACGTCATGCTATTGGCTTAGAAAATGAGAAAATGCGTGTATTAGTCACGCAAATTGCCGGAATTTTAGCTCGGCGGATAGTTTCTTGGGTTACATTAGGAACTGTCCTTAAACAGGGCGAACGCTACGGACTTATTAAATTTGGTTCTTGTACTGAACTTATTGTACCACCAACAGTGGAAATTTTAGTAAAAAAGGGGGATAGAGTAAAAGGAGGAAAAACAGTAATAGGGAGGGTCATGGAAGAGTGAAAAACGCTATTCCTAATATAGTAACTGCACTTAATCTGGTTTTGGGTATGTTTGCGATTATATCCACATTTCAAGGTGAGTTTACCTATGCAGCGGTGTTCGTTGTGTCTGCTATGGTGGCAGATGGCCTGGACGGGCGGGTAGCCCGGTATTTTGGTGTAAGCAGCGATTTTGGTAAAGAACTTGATTCCTTATGTGACTTAGTATCTTTTGGCGTAGCTCCAGCCGTTATGGCATATGCTTATATGCTTAAAGACTTTTCTGGCGGCGCTTTTATAGCCGCTGCGTTTGCGACTTGTGGCGCTTTGCGGTTGGCGAGATTTAATGTTAATACGAGTACAGTAAAAGGCTACTTTATGGGTCTGCCAATACCTGCTGGCGGCTGTGTAATTGCGACTTTTGTCATGCTTGATATGAAACCTTCTGGTTGGCTTTTTCCGCTTATGGTAGCTATTTTTGCCTATTTAATGGTCAGCACCATCCGTTATCCTGATTTTAAAGGTAAAGATGGCGAACCCATTCGCACAATTCCGGCAATTATCACTGTAGCTATCGGTGTATATATATTATTTCTGACACTCAAGTCTATTTTATTTGTTCCGTTTTTTGTTTATGCGCTGTTTGGTATCTTAAATACAATTTTTGGCTTATTTGACCACCGTTAGGTCGGGTAAGATGATCTTGTCAGATTTCGCCAGACAGCAAAAAATAAATCATGTACCTCAAAAAATAGCATATGATTTATTATGAAAAGTTTCAGGAAAACCGTTTATAAATCCTGTAAACCTGGTACTCATTAACGCAGGATTTTGTAAGGAGAATAATCCATGAATTATATTTTTGATTATATAATGATTCCCATGCAACTCATTATTGTTTTTTTTACTCTGTACTACTTTTTCCTTGCATTTTTTGGGATTTTTAAAAGACATGAAGATAAAATTACTACTCCCAAAAATACATTTGCCGTTATCGTGGCTGCCCATAATGAAGAACAGGTCATTGGTCAATTAGTAGAAAATTTACATATACTTAATTATCCCAGTGAACTGTATGATATTTACGTCATAGCGGATAACTGCAAAGATAAAACAGCCCAGATTGCAAAAAATGCTGGTGCAATTGTGCACGAGCGCTGTAGTCTTGATCAGAAGGGCAAAGGCTATGCTATGGAGTGGATGTTTGAAAAACTGTTTGCACAGAAAAAACAGTATGATGCAGTAGTTGTATTTGATGCCGACAATTTAGTAGATACGAATTTTCTTCTGGAAATGAATAATCGCCTGTGCAAAGGCGAAAAAGTCATTCAAGGTTACCTTGACGCCAAAAATCCGAATGATACCTGGATTTCGGCTACTTTTGCCATTTCTTTTTGGGTAGTAAACCACATTTGGCATTTGGCTAAATATAACGTAGGTTTATCAAGTGTCTTAGGCGGCACTGGCATGTGTATTTCAACAGATATCCTCAAAAAATTTGGTTGGGGTGCCACCTGTCTTACCGAAGATATGGAATTTACGATGAAAGTACTGCTGATTGGTATTCGTACCACGTGGGCGCATGATGCCATAGTCTATGATGAAAAACCGCTCACGTTTAAACAATCATGGAAGCAACGTAAGCGTTGGGCACAAGGACATTTTGATGTTGCTGGACGTTTCATTCCCAAACTATTTGTAGAAGGAATAAAACGTCGAGATATTAGAATTTTAGATGGCATACTTCATTTGGTTCAGCCTTATTTCTTAATATTATCAACACTATTTGTTCTATTAAGTTATATTGGTTATATTACGCCATTTTATACTAATGTTCTCTATATGGTTTTGCCTATTGAAGTGTGGACAATTATTGGCGTTGGGCAATACATTTTTCCAGCGATTATTCTGTTCAAAATTCGAGCTAACTGGAAAACATGGCTTTACTCCATTTTCTATCCACTTTTTATATACAGTTGGATACCAATAACGTTCGTCGGTTATCTACACCGCCATGAGCGTAACTGGAGTCACACTGAGCATACCCGTAGTCTCAGCTATCGTGATGTACTTTTAAGCGATTCGACTGAGTATCCCAAGGAAAGCCTTGTAAGTAAGCAAGCTATCAAATAAAAGGTGAGTTAATACTCATCTTTTTTTATCCAGATGGAAAGTGTAACTTTCCCTGGATTGAACGACTAAGGCTTCTACCGGCGTCCTAAAGGACTTGGCACAAGCCAAGTCTTTTCTTATACAATTGAATACTTTGACAAGGTGTTCCAAAGTATATTCTTATCCAGATATTATTCAAGGAGGTACTATTATGTATGAGTTAACTATTCTTGCTGAATTTGAGGCTGCCCATCAATTGCCTGACTATCCAGGTAAGTGCTGTCGTCTACACGGACATAATTGGAAAGTAGAAGTTACTGTTGCTGGTCATGAGCTTAATCATTTAGGCATGGTTATGGATTTTAAAGACCTTAAGGCCGAGGTCGGCAAAGTAATTGACATGCTGGATCACTATTTTCTAAACGATTTGCCAGCATTTAAGACAATGAATCCGACTGCTGAAAATATAGCAAAATATATATATGATTCCTTAGCTGAACAGTCTATCTTTCAGCAAGCAATTAAAATACGCTGTGTCCAGGTATGGGAATCTCCCCGGTCAGCTGTTAAATATTGTCCACAGGGGTAAAGTATGATGGATATTATTCGGGATTTTGCAAACTCATAAAGATATGGGCCAATTATAATGTTGGGGGGTTGTACTTTTGCATATACTATTGACAAATGACGATGGCATACTTGCACCAGGAATAAAAGCATTATGGCAAGAATTGTCTCAATTTGCCAGAATTACTGTAGTAGCGCCAGATAGTGAAAAAAGCGCTTCAAGTCAGGCCATTACCGTACATCATCCCATTTGGGTAGATGAACATCCTTTAGATGTTGCTGATATATGCGCTTGGCGGGTCGGTGGTACACCTACTGACTGTGTTAAAGTCGCTTTAGAATCCCTGTTGGCAGATGATCTACCCGATATTATTGTTTCTGGAATTAATCAGGGTTCAAATATGGGCACCGATGTTTTATATTCAGGTACTGTTAGTGCTGCTATTGAAGGGGCACTACATGGTTTGCCAGCAATCGCGATGTCATTAGACAGTTGGGAGACATTTGATTTCGAACCAGCCGCCAAAACGGCAAGAAAAGTGATTGAAACCATGATTAATCGATGTTTACCACCCAATACGCTACTTAATGTCAATGTTCCAGCATTACCAGAAAGCCAATTAAAGGGGATAGCCATTACCAAGCTGGGAGTTCGAAACTACGAAAATACGTTTGAACGCCGCCAAGATCCCCGCGGTCGCACCTATTACTGGATGTGTGGTCGTGTTTCAGATACCGAAAATGCTCCAGACAGCGACATAGTTGCTGTCCAAAACGGCAAGATTTCAATTACACCGATTCACTTCGATTTAACCAACTATGGGATTATGAACGCATTAGGGACTTGGGGTTTATAAAGTGAGACTTAGCTTCAGGTGGGGGGAGCCAAATCTGAAGTTTAGTCGAACTTATCCAGGGACTTAGTTACTCGCCTGTGCCCTTTAGGGTATAACTTCCGCAGGAGTCTTAGAGTAACTTGGTCATCGGATAAACTTATCATAAGTCCGGTATATTTGGCCGTTATTTGCATAAATTTACAGTAAAAGATTTTGCAGGAGGGAGTATTATGGCCAAAGCTTCCAGACGGACAAAAAACTACCCCCAAGTTCCACGAAATATCAATAGTTCTATGGCTATTTTCAAAGGAGTAACTGTTAGTATTGTTATCTCACTTATTTGTGCTGTATGCCTGTCTATAATTAGTCTGATATCTGAAAGTGGATTTATCGACAACTATCTTGAATACATAATGGTAGCAGTTACTATGATTAGCATATTTGTTGGCAGTGTTTATGCAACAAAACAAACAGCTGCTAAGGGCTTACTTGTAGGCTGTGCCGTTGGCATTGTATATGTACTATTCTCAGTAGGTATAGGAATTGAACTAGGTCAGGAGCAAATATCCTGGCTTATGCTGGGCAATAAGATTGCTGCTGGTAGTTTAGCCGGGGCATTAGGCGGCTTTATTGGCGTAAATTTGTAATTTATGCCAACTGTGTAGGCAGGGATTTTTTTTTTAATCTTGAATAATTACTTAAATAGTTTGAATGGAATAATGTAGTGAGAAGTGGACAATTTTATGTCCACTTTATAAATTAAAAAATAATACCACAATACTATAAGGTGGACAAGCTGTTTTTTTTAGGAGGATAGCATTGAGATTTAAAGGCATTTTATTTGATCTGGACGGTACACTGATCGATACTTCAAATTTAATTATCCGCTCTTTTCAGCACACCTTTATGCAGCATTATGGGCGAGCACTTACTCCACAGGAAGTATATGCTTTTTTTGGTAAACCCCTCAGAGATGCCATGGAGCATTACGGGCCGGATAAAGTTGATGAACTGATTACGACATATCGCGAATTCAACCTTACCTACCATGATGAACTGACGACCGGCTTTGCCAGTGTACCAGAAACTATGCAGAAACTCTATAACAATGGCATACTTCTGGCGATAGTGACGTCAAAGTCAAAAAGTACTGCTATCCGCGGATTGAAGCTATTTGCTATGGATAAATACTTTTCTGTCGTTATTGGCCATGAGGAATGCCAAAAACATAAGCCAGACCCTGAACCGGTGCTACGGGCGCTGGCGCAAATCAAACTTGCACCAGCTGAATGCTTGATGGTAGGAGACAGCCCCTTTGACCTGGCCAGTGCACGCGCAGCCGGGGTTAAAACTGCCGCTGTCCGTTGGACGCAAATTGATTGGCACCAGCTGCTTGCCAAGCAACCAGACTATGTGCTTACTACCATTGAAGATTTGCTGACCATCTGTAATATAGAAAATAAATAGGCAGGGTGATAAACTATGGAAATTGCCATCATTGGTGGAACTGGTGTATATGATCCCAAAATCTTGAATAATATTCGGGAACAATGGGTTCCTACTCCTTATGGCATTGTAAATTTTAAAAGCGGTGAGTATGCTGGTAAAGAGATTGCATTCATCCCACGCCATGGCAGTAATCATTCGATTCCGCCACACTTAATTAATTATCGGGCCAATATCTGGGCCATAAAAAAACTAGGTGTACAAAATATCATTGCGACAACTGCGGTAGGTTCACTCAATCTGGACATGAAACCAGGCGATTTTGTAGTTATTGACCAATTTCTTGATTTTGTAAAAAATCGGACAACAACCTTTTATGAAGGTGGGGAACGGGGCGTCGTTCATGTTGACGTAACAACACCATATTGCCCGTCAATCCGTAATGTATTGTTTGATGCTGCCAAAAAGCTTTCTATTCCCTTTCATCAGCAGGGGACATACGTCTGTACTGATGGCCCTCGCTTTGAGACACCGGCTGAAATTAAGATGTTTGCTAAATTTGGCGGTGATGTTGTTGGCATGACCAATGTACCGGAAGTAGTTTTAGCCAGAGAGGCTGAAATGTGTTATGCCACCGTTTCGATGGTTACCAACTTTGCTGCCGGTATTTCGCCGCAGCCACTAACCCATCATGAAGTCCTGGAAACTATGCAGGCTAATACCGAAAACATTAAACAGCTAATTCTAGCTACTATAGAACGGTTGGCACCGGAAAGTGATTGTACCTGTAAGCACGCGTTAGCTGAATATGGCGGATTTAAACTGTAAGGGGGATACTTACCCGTGCGTTCTATTGTTTGGTCAAATAACTGTCTTACCCTATTAAATCAGACCTTATTGCCGACTAGGCTTGAATATATTGAGTGTCATGACTGGCAGCGGGTAGCAGAAGCCATAAGACGGCTAGAAGTGCGTGGTGCTCCGGCGATTGGAGCGGCAGCAGCGTTCGCTTTGGTGCTGGGTGCCGGCGAGCTTACGGAACTTGCTATGCCTGAGTTTAAGGAAAAAGTAACACAAATTGCGAGTGTACTCCGCCAAACCAGACCAACAGCAGTAAACTTGTTTTGGGCGATTGGCCGCATGCTGACTGTTCTTGACCAAATGGCTGGAAATACCGATACTAACGCAGCTATTACTGCGTTAGAGCAAGCAGCTATTGCAATTGCTGAAAAAGACAGAGCGGTAAATGAGAAAATGGCAGTTCACGGCGCAAGCCTATTCACTAAGCCCACCGCGGTGCTAACCCATTGTAACGCCGGAGCTCTGGCTACAGTAGCCATCGGCACAGCCCTGGGGGTCGTCTGTAAAGCGTGGGAACAAGGCAATATTACCCAGGTTTTTGCCGATGAAACCCGACCACTATTACAGGGGGCCAGGCTCACCGCTTGGGAACTAATGCAAGCTGGCATTCCAGTAACTTTAATTACCGACAATATGGCTGGCTGGGTCATGAAAAATAATATGGTTCAGGCTGTTATCGTC
The DNA here is from genome assembly GCF_002257705.1 of Sporomusa silvacetica DSM 10669. Classification (GTDB taxonomy): domain Bacteria; phylum Bacillota; class Negativicutes; order Sporomusales; family Sporomusaceae; genus Sporomusa; species Sporomusa silvacetica. The sequence goes on along the minus strand of NZ_LSLK01000032.1, from coordinate 65,755 downwards.
GGGGCTGACCGTATTGCGCTAAATGGTGATGTTGCCAATAAGATTGGTACCTACAGTGTAGCCGTACTGGCTAAAGAACACGGTATTCCATTTTATGTCGCTGCACCGTCATCTACGTTTGACTTCACCATAAATTCTGGTGCTGACATTCCCATAGAAGAGCGGTGTGCAACTGAGGTTACTTCTTTAGGTGGTAATTGTGTAGCACCACAGGGCGTAAACGTATTTAATCCAGCCTTTGATGTAACTCCCAATAACCTAGTAGCGGCCATTATTACTGAATATGGTATACTACGTACGCCCTATAGCCAAGCCATCAGCCAATTAGTTAAGCAATGTAAGTAACGGAAGGAGATTTCATTATGGAATCAATGATTCGCGATAGTAACTTAGCGCCGCAAGGCATGGATAAAATTAATTGGGTTAAAGAATTCATGCCTGTTCTCAATGTCTTAAATGCTGAACTATCTCAGACAAAGCCACTTGCTGGCAAAAATCTAGTAATTACCATGCACCTGGAGGCTAAAACAGCCTATTTGGCACTAGTACTTAAAAATGCGGGGGCTAATGTGACCGTAACGGGCAGTAACCCGCTTTCTACGCAAGATGATGTAGCAGCTGCTCTGGCATCGCAAGGTGTCAAGGTTTTTGCTTGGTACAATACTACCGCCGAAGAATATGAAAAGTTTTTACATAAGGCCCTTGATACCAAACCGGATATCATTGTTGACGATGGCGGTGATTTGGTGTCATTACTCCATGGTGAACGCAGTGATATGCTGAAAAATATTCTCGGGGGATCTGAGGAAACAACAACTGGTGTCCTGCGTTTGCGGGCATTAGCTGAAGCTGGCCGTCTGAAATTCCCGATGATTGCGGTAAACGACGCCTATTGCAAATACTTATTTGATAACCGCTATGGTACCGGTCAGTCCACTTGGGATGGTATCATGCGGACAACAAACCTTACGATAACTGGCAAGACAGTGGTTGTCGCCGGCTATGGCTGGTGTGGTAAAGGTGTGGCTATGCGGGCCAAGGGTCTGGGGGCCAATGTTATTATTACTGAAATTAATCCTATTAAAGCGATTGAGGCTGTATTTGACGGTTTTAGAGTGCTGCCCATGCAGGAAGCCGCCTCACAGGGTGATATCTTCGTTACACTAACAGGCTGCAAGGATGTTATCCGTCGTGAACATATGGAAGTCATGAAAGCAGGTGCGATCATGGCAAATGCTGGTCACTTTGATGTTGAAATTAACAAAGAGCACTTAACTGCTTTAGCTCAGACCCGTAAAACAGTACGTAAAAATATTGAAGAATTCGCTATGACTGATGGACGTAAACTATATCTTCTGGCTGAAGGTCGTCTAGTTAATCTGGCTGCTGGCGATGGCCATCCAACAGAAATTATGGATTTGTCATTTGCTATGCAGACATTAGCTGTTCTCCATATTGCCGAAAATCACGCAAAATTGGATAATAAGGTATACACGGTGACAACAGAAATGGATAACCGCGTTGCTGCACTTAAATTGAAAGCTATGGGCTTTAGCATTGACAGCCTTAGCTCTGAACAGGAAGAATATCTGCATAAAGCCTAGTTCTGAAATGCGAAGGGGGCATACAAAATGATAAATATGCTGCTTAAAGACGGTGACGTTCTTTGCCCTGATGGGCAAGTACGCCAATTAGATATTGCCATCAACGGCTCGCTTATTACTCAAATTGGAACTGTTACAGAGCAAGCTGACAGGATAATCAATTGCCAAAATAAATTAATCGTCCCTGGTTTTGTTAATACCCATACTCATGCAGCCATGACACTCTTTAGAAGCTATGCTGACGATATGATGCTCATGGATTGGCTGCAAACAAAGATTTGGCCAGCTGAAGAGAACCTAACAGCAGACGATGTCTATTGGGGAACGCAGTTAGCCATTGCTGAAATGATTAAATCTGGTACTACTTGCTTTGCAGATATGTACTTTTTTATGCCTGACGTTGCTAGGGCAGTAGCCGAAAGCGGTATTCGTGCAGTATTAGCAAGAGGAATGGCTGGCGTGGCCCCAACAGCTAATCAAGCGCTGACTGAAAGTGAAAACTTCTATAAAGAATGGCATCAGGGGGCTGACGGTCGAATCACCGTTATGCTGGGGCCACATGCACCATACACCTGTCCGCCAGAGTATTTAAAAAAAGTAACAGCGTTGGCTGCCAAGATGGGAGCGCAAATTCATATTCATTTATCAGAAACGGCTAGTGAAGTGGCTGATTGTCAAAAGCAATACGGTAAATCGCCGATTGCGCTAATGCAGGAGTTAGGTGTTTTTGATTATGGTGTATTGGCTGCCCACTGTGTGCATGTATCGCCGGAAGATATTGCTATCATGAAGGATAATAAGGTAAGAGTGGCCCATAACCCAGGCAGTAATATGAAGTTAGCCAGTGGGGTGGCGCCGGTTCCGGATATGCTCCAAGCAGGAATTTGTGTTGGCTTAGGGACTGATGGTGCAGCCAGCAATAACAATCTCGATATGCTGGAAGAATTGCGTTTAGCAGCAATGCTCCATAAAGTTCATCGGTTAGACCCATTGGCGATTCCCGCCCAAACAGCCGTAGACCTAGCAACTGCCCAGGGGGCTGAGGCACTAGGATTGGGCAATATAACTGGCAAAATCCAAAGTGCTTACAAAGCAGATATAACTGTTTTTGCTATGCAGGAACCGCATTGGTATCCGCGCCATGATCGGTTATCGCTCTTGACTTATGCCGCCAGTGCCCGCGATGTTCACACAGTAATTGTTGATGGTAAGATCCTATTGGATAATCATCAGCTTACCACTATTGACCAGGAACGTTTGCTGTCCGAGGTTGGCCGCCGTGGTATGAGCTTAATCAACAAATCAAAAACTAAGTGAAATCATAAACTTTTTTTGGCTACTCAACAGGATTTGTCCTGCCAATATTGAATTAATAAATATAGGTAATCATAGTGACTAAGCCTATTATCTGAGGCTAAAAATGGAGGCAACCATGTTTGAGCAAGCTAAACGTATGCAAGCACTAACTTCTGCTGTTTTTACGCAAGTGGATGATTTGCGTAAAGCCGAAGTTGCTGCTGGCAAAGATGTTATTACTTTAAGTATCGGTAGTCCTGATATGGCACCTGCGCCGCATATTGTGGAAGCATTAAAAATTTCTACCGATTGCTGTTTTAATTATGGCTATACCTTATCAAAAGGAGATCCCGAGCTGTTAGACGCTATCTCTAAGTGGTATAGTAAATTTGGCGTTGAACTAGATCCGGAAACCGAAATTCACTCGCTTATTGGCTCGCAGGAGGGCTTAGCACATATCGCCCTGTGTCTTGTTAATCCTGGTGATATCGTGCTTGTACCTGATCCGGGCTATCCTATATTTAGCGCTGGCCCGCTTGTTGCTGGTGCTGAAATCTACCGTATGCCGCTTACTGCTGCCAATAACTATCTGCCTGATTTAACGGCGATAGAAGAGAATGTACTAAAACGAGCAAAAATTATGATTTTGAATTATCCCAATAATCCGTTGGCTGCTACAGCACCGCGTAGCTTTTTGGAAGAAGTTGTTGCTTTTGCCAAGCGTCATAACATTCTGGTATGCTACGATTTCGCTTATAGTGACTTGGTATTTGACGGCTATCAACCGGATAGTTTCCTAGCAATTCCTGGTGCAAAAGATATCGGTATAGAATTTAATTCGCTGTCAAAAACCTATAATATGGCAGGTTGCAGGATCGGTTATGTTGTCGGTAACGCAAACGTAATTTCAATCCTAGGTCGTCTGAAATCTAATTTTGACTACGGGATTTTCTATCCAATCCAGCAGGCTGCCATAGCAGCGCTTACTGGTCCCCAGGATTGCGTTAGCGAAACAGCTGCTATCTATCAAAAACGCCGCGATATTATTGTTGATGGTTTCAATGAACTTGGCTGGAAGGTAGAACGTCCCAAAGCATCAATGTACGTTTGGGCTCCTGTACCTACTAGACAATCATCCTTTGATTTTACCGTCTCACTGTTACAACATACCGGAGTTGCTGTTATCCCAGGCAGTGCTTTTGGTAATTGCGGTGAAGGTTATGTACGTATAGCACTGGTGCAGTCTGAGAATCGACTAACAGAAGCCGTAACTCGAATAAAAAAATGGCTTACTTTATAGCGAATAGGAGAATTTTGGGATGAAAGCATTGAATTTTTATTCATCTAATTATCACAGTCAATTGGTTCGTCGCCGTAAAATTTGCACTATACGGCTTGGTGACAAGACGAATAAATACACAGAAGGCGATATTGTATGGGTAACTGTTGGCAAACGCTTTTCCCAAAAGAAAAGAATATTTACAGCGGCTATTGACCGTGTTTTAGTTAAGCCGATATCACAATTAACCATAGATGATTTACAAGGTGAAAATTCGGATCTTACCAGCATCGATGATTTGATGGTCTTTTTGCAATCTATTTATGATAAGACCTTAACCTGCAGTGATCTTGTTACTGTAGTTTATTTTTCCGAAGTCATCGAATAGCAGGAAGAATATATTAATCAAAAGGAGTGCATTTTTCTATGTCTAAAGCAATTCCCGTAGGTGTTTCAGCTCGCCATGTACATGTAACCCGTGAACATCTTGATATCCTATACGGTGAGGGATATCAGCTTACCGTAAAAAAACCTCTGTCACAGCCTGGTCAATTTGCTTGTGAAGAACAGGTCGATTTGATTACCGAAAAGGGTTCTTTCAAAAAAGTTCGTATTCTTGGGCCTGAGCGCCCACAAACGCAAGTCGAGATTTCCCTCACTGATGCTTTAAAACTCGGTATTAAGCCTCCTGTTCGTGATTCTGGCAACTTAAAAGGTTCACCAGGACTTACTATAATTGGTCCTAAAGGTCAGGTAACAATAGAAGAAGGTGTTATTGCCGCCTGCCGCCATATTCATATGACCATTGCCGATGCTGCTGAATTAGGCTTAAAAGATAAAGATATTGTAAAAATTGCCTTTGGCGGCGAACGTGGTCTCATATTTGACCAGGTTTTAATCAGAGTGAGCGATAGTTATAAACTTGATTGCCACCTTGACACTGATGAAGCTAATGCTGCTAAGATTGGCAATGCTGATACCGTAGAACTTCTAAAATAGAGAAAATTGGAATCACCCCCCATGTCGTGTTTGATGATACGATATGGGGGGTGATTTTTATTTAATCAAAGAGGCGGGAAGGATTTTTACTACAAATATCGAATTTTTACAAATACTATACAATACCGCAGGCGCACATAATTGCGGAACGAATAAGGAAGGCTACTGCTGAATATCCATTTCAAATGCTCATACTCAACCCGGCGGAGCGTTAACAGTCAGCATTGGTATTGCATGAAAAGTATGTATTGGTGGTGTCAAACGTGACTCATGAAACAATAGGTGATTACAAAACGTACTCCTTGGCTGGTACAGATCAGGAGGTCCGATTTATTACCCAGGTTCTAAAACTCAAACCCGGCGAATCTATCTTGGATTTGTATTGTGGTTATGGTCGACATGCGATAGAACTTGCTAAACAGGGCTTTAATATAACAGGCGTAGATGGGACCCAAGATTTTTTAGATATCGCTATTCAAAAGTCTCAGGAAGCAAATGTCAGTATAACATTTACAAAAAAAGATATGCGGGAACTTGATTATAGTGAAAACTTTGCTGCAGTGATTAATATGTTTGCTGCATTTGGTTATTTTACGGATGATGAAAACGCTAATATAATAAAACTAGTTGCTAAAGCCTTGCAGCCAAATGGTCTATTTCTCATTGATTTATTAAATCGAGATTGGATGGTTCGCAACAACTTAAATCGCTACTGGAGGCATCCTAGCGGCGAATGCGTACTTTCCTATAAAGTGGAGCTCGAAAACGGTATTGCTACCATGAAACGGCAGTTAATTAATCAGGTTACTGGCATTAAAACTCAGTATGAATTTGTTTTAAGAGCCTATTCACTCCCCGAAATGGCTAATATATTTAGTAACAGCGGTCTTTCTATTATAGCTACTTATGGTGGCTTTGATGGACGACTATATAGCTCCGAAACTCCGCGCATGATCATTCTTGCAAAAAAAAATAGCTAGTCTAAACAGAGATCTGCATAAAGTCTCTGTTTTTTTTTGCGCTAATTTATATCATAGTTCGCTGTTCTTTCATAACATAATACGAAGAGGGAATGGCGAGGTGAATGACATGATAGTTACCATTAATAATCATTCGCGTGGCTCTCATCCCAAAGTAGGAGTTGCCTTAAGCGGTGGAGGACTAAAAGGAACATCACATATTGGGGTGCTTAAAGCTTTCGTTGATTATAACATTCCAATTGACTATATATCAGGAACCAGTGCTGGAGCAATAGTAGCAGCCATGTATGCGTGCGGTTATTCACCACAGCAAATGCAGTCGATCATTCAAAATATCCATATTCCGGATTTAATAGACTTAAAAGTAACTACCTCAGATTTATTTAAACATGGATTTAAATGGATGCTAAGTGGTAAATTCCGTTTTTGGTCTGTACTACCTACAGGACTACTTAAAGGGGAAAAGATTGAAGCCATTCTGAGAAAATTATGGCAGCAAAGGACTGTTCGCGATACGAAAATACCAGTAGCGATAACTGCCGTTGACTTGAATTCAGCAGATACCGTGTTTTTCACATCTCCATTGCCATGCACGCGAAGTATTCTTAATGCACGATATTATCATAATGCGCTACTTTATGAGGCTGTTAGAGCCAGTATCTCTATACCTGGAGTATTTTTCCCAAAAAAGTATCGAGGGATGACATTGGTGGATGGTGCAGTTAAAAATAATTTGCCTACAGATATATTAAACCATATGGGGGCTGAAAAAATTATTGCTGTTGATTTAGGCTATACTGGTCAACCCAACTATGAAATCGACTCTGTTGGCGAAATACTGATGCAATGTATTGAGATCATGGGCAGAGAAGTTACTTTAATGAAATCTGAACAGTATGCAGATATAATTATTAGACCACAAGTCGCTGATTTAAATCATAAAGATTTTAAACAGGCTAACGAATTTATAAAACGCGGTTATCAAGCAGCATTTGAAAAACTTAATGAAATTAATCAATTACTATAATCTGCTCTTACTGTAGGGAAGCACCGAAGGGGGAGAAGAAATGAATATAGTGGATATACCTGGAATCTTTCATGAACTATTAAAAAGGGATAATCTTGACAATAATATAGTTGGGGTTGGGCAAGGTCATAAATATGTTCGCGGTGAAAATACGGGAAAAGAAACGTTAACAATACTTGTCAAAAAAAAGTATCGCATATCAGAGTTACAGCGTAGCGCGGTAGTACCAAAAACAATAGATAACATAGCAACTGACATAATAGAAGTTGGAGATATTAGGCTACAAAAAGAAAGATTAGATTTTAATCGTCCAGCTCAACCGGGAATGAGTCTTGGACATTATAAGATTTCAGCTGGAACTTTCGGGGCCGTTGTTAAAGATAAAAACACAGGAGAACTCCTGCTATTATCTAACAATCATGTATTAGCAAATATAACTAACGGCAGCGACGCTCGCGCTAGTATTGGCGATCCTATTATTCAACCGGGGATATATGATGGAGGTAACTTAGAGACCAGCACGATTGCACATCTAGCGAGATTTGTGCCATTGCATAATGAAATGGCTTTTCCACGCTGTAAAATTGCTCAGACCTTTGAAATGGTGCTTAATAAATGCATTCATCTTTTTCAGCCAAAATATCAAGTTCGGGTATTGCGGGAAAGCGAAAAACTTAATTTTGTAGACTGTGCCGTCGCAGTGCCAGTAAATCCAAAAGATATTTGTGCAGAGATATTAGAAATTGGTTTGGTAGCTGGCGTAAAAGAAGCAACCTTAGGCATGCCTATAAAAAAAAGTGGACGGACGACCGGGGTAACTTCCGGCCTAGTAGTAGCAATAAATTTAACTGTAAAGGTCGGTATGAGTAATCAAAAATATGGCATATTTACCGACCAGATATTAGCCGGTCCCATGAGTATGCCTGGTGATAGCGGCTCGTTGGTTCTAACAAATGATAATTATGCTGTCGGGCTACTATTTGCCGGCTCAGAACAAGCTACAATGTTCAATAAAATTGAACATGTTCTTGATAAACTTGATATTTGCTTTTAAATTTGAAAAATTCGTAATGAATTTACTGATATAACATGATAACATAGCAGTAGGTTATATGGCTAAAAACAAGGAGGAACTATGGCACCAAAGAAATTTTATGCTGTAAAAGTGGGCAAACAACCTGGGGTATATAAAACATGGGCAGAGTGCCAAAAACAAGTGACCGGATACTCTGGAGCATTGTTTAAGAGCTTCCCTACTGAAGCGGAAGCTCAAGACTATATCAGTGGCAATGCTCCAGGTACACCGCTAGACAGTAATCAAAATGAAAGACCGGCAGGGGAGTACTATGATATATATGTTGATGGCAGCTATCACAACAAGCGCTATAGTTGGGGGTTTGCTGTGTACAATGGCTCGCAGGTAATCCATACAGCCAGTGGAGTAGGTCAGAACGCAGAAGCAGTCGCTATCCATAATATTGCTGGCGAGCTAGAAGCTACTATTGAAGCAATAAAATGGGCTGAAACGCAGGAGATTGCCTCAATCACAATTCACCATGATTACATAGGTATATCTGAATGGGCTACAGGTAAATGGAAAACCAATAATAAGATTACAGAAGCCTATTCTGTATTTATTCGCCCTTATCTAAGTTGGGTAAGGTTTAATAAGGTCGCCGGACATTCTGGTATTGCTGGTAATGAATTAGCAGACAAGCTTGCAGGAGAGGCACTAAGAAGACAGTGAACTCGTTTCAGCAAAGCGAAAACATCGGGGGTTCAGGTGGAGAGTCTACTCCACCTAATGAACGTCGCCTATAGAAGCGGGAGTCTTGACTCGTATCCAAAATAATGCATCTCTCACTATTTGGCAGCGCAGTTCGTTGCCAAATAGACCAGGGAGGGCTTAAAGGTAAGTTCGATAATATATGTATAGTAGCGGTGGGAAATTAGCGTAAGGATTATAAATTTAGTTACTTGGTAGTTGCTAAATACCAGATGACAGCTATAACAATTAACATAGCCGAGGAACTCTATCACTTGCATATGGAGGCAAGAAAATCATGATAGTAGAATAAGTTGTAACAATAATGAAAAATAAAAATGACGGACCTAAAGCACGCTTTTCTATAAGCGCTATTTTTTTGTTTTGTTGTGATGTAGCAGACATCGATTTGTTACTAGCTGATTGGGTATTTTGATAATTTTGACTGTAGTTCTTTGCCAAAAAACCAGTGATTAGCGCCAGGATTATGAAACAAGCCGAAAGAATGAAAAGTATGGTATAGCTATAATGTTCCATAATATATAAGCCTAACCCTGGTCCAACAACCATTGCTACCGATATTGAAATTCCAAAAAGGCCCATACCTTCACTCCGACGAGTTTCTGGAATTAAATCAGAAGCAATAGTGCTTGTTGATGTAGTTACGGCACTCCAACCAACTCCGTGTATTGCCCGCAGTACTAGCAATAGGATAACCGAATAAGCTGTTAGATTGTAGGCAGCTATTATTAGTAACAGCAAACCTAAACCGGCAAGTAAAATCGACGCTCTACCTTTACGATCTAGTAAAGTGCCTATCTGTAAGCGCGATATAAAACCAGTCAAAGAATAAATACCGGTTATCAGCCCCGCCATCAATTTGCTTCCGCCTATATGAAGGATCAGCAGAGGCAAGGTTGACAGCAGCATAAAGTTGCCAATGTAGGTAAGAAAATTTACTACAGTGATAAGTGTAAAGGGTGTTGTCCATAATTTATCCTGAGCTAAAGTTTTCGTACTCTCCATGGATAGTCATCTCCATTTCCCCTAGTTCTATTGTGATACATCTCATTTTGTGTATAATTATAGCAAGGGGAAATTCATATGTATAATATTTTAAAAGTCGTATTTTCATAGGGAAATAAGTATGAAATTACAAGGAGATAGTGGCTGTATGGATATGAGAAAACTTCAATATTTTTTGGCGATTGCGGAAGAAGGGCAAATAACAAAAGCTGCTAAGAGATTATATATTGCGCAACCTCCGCTTAGTCAACAGCTTAAACTGCTTGAAGATGAACTGGGAGTCAGACTGATAGAAAGGTCTGGTAGCCGTAAGATTAAGCTTACAGCTGCTGGGCAGGCATTACGTATACGGGCAGAGCAAATGATGGAGTTGTCTAATAAGACTGTAAAAGAGTTAAAGGATATTGAAGAAGGATCGCAAGGAACACTACCGATTGGCATCACGACCTCTTGGGATGCTACCTTTTTGCCAAAGAAAATTAATACCTTTCATGAGCAATATCCAGGAGTCAGTTTTCAGGTATGGGAAGGTGACTCAAAAAAGATTGAGGAACTGCTACATAGTGGAGTAGTGGAAATTGGGATTACGCGAATTCCTGCTGATTTGGAAACCTATCAATCAGTAGCTTTACCGGATGAACCAATTGTAGCTGCTTTTAATCCTGAAGCGGCTTATGCTGTGACAACCGGTTCTGTGCGACTGGTCGAACTTGCTGATAAGCCATTAATAATATGCTATAGACATGAAGCTCTTTTAAACTACTATCGAGAAGTTGGTTTGGAACCGATGATTCTTTGCCGACATAATGATGTAAGATCAATGCTGGCCTGGGCTGCTGCAGGATTAGGTATAGCAATCGTACCAAAATCTGCAACAAATTTTATTCCTAGTAATAAGCTGAGTTTTAAAGAAATTATTGAACCGCCGCTTAGAACAATGTCTGCTGCGGTCATTTGGATGCGAAACCGCTATCTATCTGCTGCCGCCCGGCATTTTGTTGAGATCTTTCCTAAAGTTTAATTGAATTCCGTTTTTAGTGCAGAAAGTTTTTAAAGAGACAATACAGACCTTAAATTTATGTTCTTAAGATCCGTTGTGCTAATACACGAGATTTAGAAAGACTTATCAGTAAAGAGATCAAATCTTATCCAGGTATAAAAACAAGGACTATGGTAATTCTTTCAACAGTAAAAGAAACTCCAATACTACCATTAAACTTAGAAAAGAGATAGAAAAATGTTATTTTTGATTAAAGGTATCATTCTAGGTTTTTCTATTGCTGCTCCCATAGGCCCCATAGGAATGCTTTGTATTCGACGCACACTCGCTAATGGGATGGGAAATGGCTTCATGGCGGGTTTAGGTGCGGCTACGGCTGACGCAATATATGGTTCGATAGCCGCCCTTGGTATTTCGGTTGTGTCTACTTTCTTATTAGAACAAAAGCATGCAGCAGGGATTTCAGCAGGTTGCTTGTATTACTCAAGGTGCCCGCTGGCTAAGAAACATTGTTTGGAAAAACCGGTAACTTTGCTGGAATATGCTGCAGGATACCAAGTTGCTTGTTTGGAGATGAAAAATATGGAGTAAACTAAGTGTAAGTGTACTGCAAATGAGATCTGTATAATATGGTATAATTGCAATTATTTACCTTGAGGAGCCTGGAATTATGGAGCAGAATATTGTCCTTGAAACACCTAGATTAATTTTTAGGAAACTTTGTCTTGATGATTATCAATGCATATCCAAAATTTTACAAGACATTGAAGTCATGTATGCTTGGGAGCATGCCTTTTCCGATCAGGAAGTCACCGATTGGATCAATGAAAACCTTATGAGATATGCTAGAGATGGTTATAGTTATTGGGCTGTGATTGAAAAGAGTAGTGAACAATTGGTTGGCGTCTGTGGAATAATTGCAGAAAGCGCAGATACTGAAGATCATGTTGGTATTGGCTATATATTCAACAAAGCATTCTGGCATCAGGGCTTAGCGTTTGAGAGTGCAAATGCTTGCAAAAACTATGCTTTTCGCACCTTAAAAATTTCTGAATTAACTGCTCAGATCAGACCTGAAAACTTCAGTTCCAGAAATGTAGCCGAGAAACTCGGCATGTCCGTTATTAAGCAGTTTAACCGTTTGTATAGAGGTAAACAGATGCCTCATCTTTTATACGGATGTTCCAAATAGCTTTTCCGCCATTATTTTTTATATGCTTATATTAGCGGCAAATGGCATTCCAAGGTTGGAGTGCCATTTTTTATAGAATAAGAAAGTATAAGTTTTGAGAGTCGCGGAGGCATTATAAAACAAGGGGTGTTAAGTATAAAACTCGCCACAGGCAACCGTCATACAACGCTTCGCCGTTGGCGCTTAACCTCCGCTTATGCATAACGGCCGTCAGTGCCTCCGTACTGTTTACGCCCGGCTTGAGCAAAGTGAGCAAAGAGACGGTGGTATTGTCTTGTTAACGCAACCCCTAAGATAGTCCTTGCCTTAAAGAAATTGTGCCCCGGTGGTACTTCGGCAACCCCGTAACTCCCGTACCCCCTGGCCTTTGCCGGAAAAAGCGTTCCGTAGGAGAAAAGCCGGGCGGTATTCCGTTAAAAAATCCGTACTGTTTGAGCGTAGCGAGTTTACGGATTTTAGGAATATTGCCCGGCTTTTCAGCTTTTGGAGGCTTAGGGCCTAGACCTTTTGTTACTTTTGGGGCAATGCCAAAAGTAAACCCCCTCACCTTGTATTCCATTGACTCAACTTAAGACAAAGGACCGCGTTAGCGGTTTTTCCTACATAATGGGGAATTATCGGATGTATTTTAACTGTGAGACTACGGCTATTCTAACGGTAATGAACGATGTGAAAGTCCTACAGCAACTTCATTAAGGTTTAATACGCCAACTCCAAAATAAACAGCTACGCAAAGATGTTCGCCATAACGGGCGATACCAATTTTGCCGCCCACATTAAGGCCTACTGCTTTAGTGGCAATTTGCTCTAAGGCGTCATGCACAGCACCGGCAACAGCACCTTCGCCGATATGATTGGAGGGTACTAAATTTTGACGCTGGGCAGCCACAGCGGCCCGTTCAATAATTTTTTTCACTGAGGGAATAAACTCGCCACCAAAATCTATGGCTACTGACTGCATATTTTGTTTTGCAAGCAACTGGCGGACAGTTTGTTCATCTTGCCTGCTGTCACTAATAGCCATGCGCAAGGCAGCTCGCCCGACATCAATGCTAGTTATATCATCATTCATAAGTGCCCTCCTGTTATTCGTTCGTAATAATGATAGGCTGATCTGTAGTAATTTTTCGCGTATCAACGATTGCCACTATCAAAAAGGTTAGCAAACAGACTGACCACTCTAAATAGATGGGTTGAGCAAATATTCGTACTGCAGGGATGAACTGCCAAGCAAGCAAAGCCAGGATGCCGGCAAGTGTTGTATAGAATGCTGAACTCCGGCGACATAAGCCTGGTGCAAAAAGGGTGCAGAGAAATACAAGTGTAAAGGCTGTTGTTAAGCTTAAGCCCAGTAATAAGGTTTTCAAAATTCCTACTGCATTAAAGGCCAGCCATAGCGTAAGAATTCCGAGGGCTAAAATGGTTACGCGATTAATTATGACATATTTACTTTCCGTAACATCAGAGTTGATGAAGCGTTTATAGATGTCCTGGGAAAACAAGGTGCCCGCGCCAAGCAGCAGGGTGCAGGCTGTTGATACATCAGCTGCCCATAAGGCAGCAAGGGTGGTACCAGAAATTATGGGATCAAGTCCCATAATAATCTTGGGCATTGCCAAGGTTGCCTGAACATTAGGCATCGCCACTTTCGCGGCAAGACCCATGACGGCACAAAGGAAACCAATCGGAAAAATCAAGACTGCGCCCCAAATAAAACCGTGTTTTGAAGCTTTGGCACTAGCAGCGCCACAAGCAATTTGTACCGGGCCTTGCGCTGTTATGGACTGGGTAATCATAACAGCAAACCAGGCAACAATAGTAGCTAGTCCCAGACCGCCGATCGGGCCAAACCAATCGGTGCCAGGCGGTAATTTGGCCGCGATGGCGGGTAAACCACCTTGCTGGTTTACTGTCATGATGGTTCCGGTAATAACACCAACATAAATTAAAACAACACTGACGACATTTGACAAACCGGAAGACCATAGGCCGCCGATCAACGTTATGCTAATGAAAACAACGGCGCTGGTAATCATCCCGCCGGTAAAAGAGAATATCTCTGGCAGCAGAGAAGATAAAATGGCTCCGCCAGCCAGGTATTGCATGGAGGTTATGACTAATTGGATGGTAATTAAACCAATAACACTAATGACACGGCCTTTTTTATCATAATAGCGTTCAAATAATTCTGGAATAGTAGTGCAGTTCATTTCACGATATTTACCTGCCGCGAGTATACCCATTACCAGGGCACCTGCTGACCAGGCGCCATTATACCAGCCGGCAGCAATACCTGCTGTGAAGGCATTTTCAGCAACGCCAATGGTTGAGGCAGCGCCTACGGCCAAACCGGTAACATTGGCGGCAACTAACAGCGTATTCATCTTTCGTCCGCCAAATAAAAAGTTTACACTGCCGCCTGCGGCCTTGCGTTTGGCGTAAAGACTAATGACAAAAAGCATAAAAATATACAGAACCACGATTGAAAATTGTATCGACATATTCCATCCTACCTTTCTACACCTAACTAGTTATTGGCCGGTTACACACATCTCACTCACTTTCCGGGCTATTACAATCCTGCCATCCTACACTACCGCGCCAAAACAAATTCTACAAATTTTATGGTAATCAATTAGGCAAAAAGTGTCAATGGTGATATCTGTAAAATGACTTACAAATATTACAAACTCAGCAGGATATTGACGCAATATGTTGAAATAGTACTGTCAAAAGCATAATGTGAGGTATGACTTATGGGGATTCTGCAGAAAAAGCTTCTTCTAGTTGTTCTGCTGGCATGCGGGATAGTAGTCTATAGTTTCCATAGCTTTTGGCAAAAAGACCCTGATGACCCGGGGGAGAGCGCGGTGTCAACTGCTCCAGGAAATTTACCAACCACCAATACTACTGCGAATAGCCCTTCAAGTAGCGAGGTTGTCGTTTATGTTAGTGGTGGAGTGAATAAACCCGGTGTATATAAACTTCCCCAAGGTAGTCGGATCGTTGATGCGGTTACTGCAGCAGGCGGGTTTGCCCTCGGCGCAGATCCTGCCAAAATTAATTTGGCATTGCATTTGAAAGATGAAATGCAAGTCAATGTTCCTTATACTGTTACTGCTGCTGGTAATAGTACTTCTAATTCAGGCGCGTCTGCCAGCAATTCTAATGATAAAATTAATATCAATACCGCCTCTGCGGCTGAGCTTGATAAGCTGCCAGGCATTGGTCCGTCACTGGCGGAACGGATTGCGCAATTTCGTACAGCAAACGGGGCCTTTAGTGATCTTGCTGACATCAAAAAAGTACCGGGAATTGGTGAAGCCAAATACAATCAGTTTAAAGATAAGATAGCTCTGTAGTCATGGATCTAAACAATATCATTTTATTTGCCTGTGCTGCTTTTGCAGCAGGTATCTGGCAAGCGGCATTATATAGCTGGCATTTTCCTACGCTTGCTATAGTAGCTGTTTTATTGTTAATAACCTCATTATGGCGAATTATTCGTAACTATCAGCATAGTTTTTGGCCTGTTATCAGCCTGTTTTTTGTAGCTGGAATGCTTTGCTATCATCAGGCTGTTATCGTACGAGCTGATGATATTGGCAATTATGCAGGACAGACTGTCAATATCGAGGGCACCTTGGTGGCTGTTCCTGAGATAACACCGATTGACGAACAAAAAAGACGGGTACGCTATCTACTCAAAGCGGAAAAGGTTACACCCGCTGGAGCAAAGGCTGCCTGCTATGTTACGGGAAACATCAGAATAAATACCCAGTATAAAGAGGAAACGAGTAAACCGGCAGCCTATGGCGACAAAATAATCGTTACTGGAAAATTATTAGAACTTCATGGCTACAATAATCCAGGTCAGATTGATATGGTTGCCGCTCTGAAGCGGCAGGGTATCACTGCCCGCATGAGTGGACAAGAACAAATGCTGCAGGTTCTTACTACTTACAAGGGGTATTCATGGCAGGTAGTCCTGGCCAACTGGCGAGACAGAATGATTACCGGGCTACAACAAGTAATGCCAGTAAATGATGCTGCTATCTTGACAGCTGTTCTATTTGGCGGCTATCAGGGGATAAATAAGGATGTTATCAGTGATTTCGCAGCAACAGGGTTAATCCATATCTTATCCGTATCAGGTGCGCATATCGCGCTTGTGGTTGGTTTGATAACCTGGCTTGGCAGACGACTGCGTTGGGGTTCCTTATTTACGGTAACCCTAGCGGCTGTGGTAGTTATTCTCTATGCCTGCATGAGTGGGCTAACGCCACCAGTCATACGTTCAGCGCTTATGGGACTTATAAGTTTGCTAGCGGTAATACTTGAACGGGAAAGTTATGCACCGGCAGCCTTGGCAGTTACTGCATTAGCTATGCTTATTTATCAGCCACTGCTATTATTTGATATCAGTTTTCAATTATCTTTTGGCGCTACCGCTGGGCTGGTCTTTTTGTATCAGCAGACGGTAGAATATCTATCTAACTATCCGGCCTGGTTAGCAGGAACGTTAGCAGTGACGCTTTCGGCGCAACTGAGTGTATTACCGGTAATTGCCTGGTATTTCAATAGTTTCTCACTTATCTCTTTTGCAGCTAATATTATTGTCTTGCCTGTTATTGAACTGGTAATTATTCTGGGGTTGGCAGGAGTCATTATTTATACAATGGTTCCGGTTGCCGGCAATATAATCTTTGTGATTAGCAGTCTCTTAATAGGCCTTGTTATGATGCTTACAGAACTACTGGCAGCAGTGCCTTATAGCTTGGTATATATACCCGCAATCGGGATAATAGGCAGTGTCGTATATTATTTCGTCTTAGCCTGGGTTTATGGATGGCGTCCGTTTAAACTGCCAGGGCCGGGACAACTTATTCGTCAATGGCCGCGCTCCTGTAGTATGGCAGCAGTACTGCTTATTATCACCGTGGCAGTGTATGCCTTGTATCCGCAACCCCTGACAGTGCATTTTATTGATGTGGGGCAGGGGGATGCAACCTTGATTATTACTCCCCATGGCCAAGCGGTTTTGGTTGATACTGGCGGAACTATGGGAGAATCAGATTTCGATATCGGGGCAAGGGTAGTTGCTCCCTATCTTAAACATTATGGCGTGAGGGCGATTGATTATCTGATTTTGACCCATGGACATCAGGATCATGCTGGTGGGGCAGCTGGTGTTGCTAGTGCCATTAGGGTTGCTAATGTGCTCTTGCCGCAAGAGAAATACTCACCGCCAGTACAGGCATTGCTTCATACCCGACCGGTAGCGGTTATTCCTGCCTATACTGGTCAACGCTTTTTGCTTGATGAAGTAATAGTTAGTATCGAGCAGGCTGTGGACGAATCTGAGATCATTTTACGTGCCGCTGGTGGAAATGAAGTGTCCAGTGTAGTTCGAGTGAGCTATGGGCAGCATAGCTTTTTACTTACTGGCGATTTGCCGGCACAAGGGGAGGCTACCCTTTTGACAAAAGGTCTTGCTTCTTGTACTGTATTAAAGGTAGGACATCATGGCTCAAGAACATCCACTACCGAACCTTTTCTGCAAGCTGCTGCTCCTAAATTTGCGGTTATTTCTGCCGGCTATGGTAACCAATTCGGTCACCCGCACCCGGAAACGCTAAACCGGCTTGCCGCCAGGGAAATTGTAGTTTATCGCACAGATAAACAGGGTGCGATAGTGTTTACCTCAGACGGCAAACAGTTAAAAGTTGAACCTTATATAAAGTGAGCCTTAGCTTCAGGTGGAGTTTTAGCTCCCTCTGAAGCTTAGTCGAACTAATCCAGGGACTTAGTTGCTCTTAACTCCCGCTTGTAGAAGCGGGAGTCTTAGAGCAACTTGGTCATCGGATTAAATAATTTAAATGTGGTGAAATATGGATTATAAAGCAGTGCTTGCTGGTATCAAGCAGAATAAAATTGCTTCAGCATATCTTCTGCACGGTGAGGAACCCTATTACTTACGTCAGGTTGAGCAGGCTCTTATTACCAGTGTCGTGCCTGTAGAAGACCGGGATATGAATCTTATTATTTTTGAGTCTGATCCGCAGCGGGAAGAACTTATTAATACGATTGAAACAATACCATTCCTTGGCGAAAAAAACCTAATTATTGTGCGAAATACAGGGCTATTTAGTGCTGGCCGCAAAGCAAGTGGCAGCGAAGTTCAAGATAAAACAGATGCTGCTACCGAACGGTTAATTAAGTTGTTTGGCAACATGCCTGCCTATAGTCATGTTGTATTTATTACGCCAGATAAACCTGACAAACGGCGCAAAATATTTAAAGCGTTGGAGAAAAACGGTGTGGTGTTGGAAGCAGCGCCATTAAAGGGTAAAGAATTGAGGAGTTGGCTGACAGAACGGCTGGCAGAGCTTAAAATAAAAATGGTTCCTGATGCCCAGGAACATTTGTTGGCAGCTGTCAGCATGATGCCGCAGGTTTCACTCGATTTTGTGAATAATGAATTAGAAAAAGTCCTTTTATATACAGCAGGCAAGTCGCGCATTACCCTGCAAGACTTACTGCAGATTTTATCAACTGTGCCGGAAGTATCAGTTTTTGCCATGGTGGAAGCATTAAGTCAAAGACAAACGTCTCAGGCACTGGCGTTACTGCGTGAGCAATTGACAGCAGGTGAGCACCCGCTACGAATACTGGTTCTTTTAGCCCGGCAAGTTAGACAGCTTTGGCAGGTTAAAGATCTCATCCAAAAGGGCCGTGGCAGCCGGGAAGTTGCCGATTTTTTCAAAGTTCCTGGTTTTATTGGTGAAAAACTGGTCAAACAAAGCCGTAGTTTTAATGAAGGTAAATTGAAAGCCGCTCTACTTAGTCTAGCGGCCGCTGACCAGGATTTAAAAGCAAGCAGGAGTGGACCGGTAGCATTGGAAAAAATAATAATAGAACTGTGCGAGTAAAACGAGTAAAAAAAACGAAAACCCTGTTCGCTAGCGAACAGGGTTTTACTAATTAAGCTTGTTGAGTAGCATTGGCTTTAATAGCCAAGCGGGATTTCTTACGGGCAGCGGCATTTTTATGAATAACGCCCTTGGCGGCTGCTTTGTCAATAACGCTTGCGGCATTAATCAGGAGGTTCTTGGCCTCATCTGCTTTACCGGCAGTCACAGCTTCCTCCACCTTACGGGTAGAAGTTTTAATTGCTGATCTTACCGAATAATTGCGGGCACGCCGTTCAGCGTCAGTTTTTACGCTACGCTCAGATGACTTAATATTTGGCAAGTAATTCACCTCCTTATGTATATATTACTAAAACATTTTAGCATGGCATCCAGGAAAAAGCAAGCAAAACGCCATAATAAAGTGAGCCTAAGCTTCAGAATTAGTTTTAACCACCTCTGAAGCTTGGTCATCGGATAAATAGCTTCGTATAGGTGCCTTTTTTTTCGGAAAAGATAGGTCTAAGACATATTGGGAATAAAGGAGAGAACATATATGGATCCAATCGTTACGACTGTACGGACCGACTTGGCCTTAGAAGCGCGTGAAATGTTGACAAAAAGGGTGCGCGAAGACATTCCCGGTGTTTTAATTGAAACCAGTGAAGATGAGGATGCTGTCATAACCCGTGTAACTATTACTACACCAGAAGCAGAACGAATGATGGGTAAAATGCAAGGGAAATACATTACTATTGAATCACCAGGCCTCCGCTACAAAAATACCCCGCTGCAGCAAAAGATAATGAATTTTTTGGCTAAGGAACTCGTTAGCATGACCAAATTACCACGTAATGCCACTGTTTTAATTGTGGGGCTTGGCAACTGGAACGTTACTCCTGATGCTTTAGGACCACGGGCGGCACATAAAATTGTTGTAACTCGTCATCTTCAAGATATGCTTTCTCCTGAACTAAAAGACGGTGTGCGTTCAGTATGTGCTATTTCTCCCGGTGTCCTGGGGATAACTGGTATGGAGACGGGTGAAATCATCCAGGGAATTGTAAGTAAAATAAAGCCTGGGTTGGTAATTGCTATTGACGCATTGGCTGCGGCGTCAAGTCAGCGGGTAATCACCACAGTTCAATTAGCAAGTACTGGTATCCATCCTGGTTCAGGTGTAGGTAATAAACGTTTTGGTCTTACCCAAGCTTCTTTGGGTGTGCCTGTTGTCGCGATTGGAGTGCCAACTGTAGTCCACGCCACCACAATCGCTATGGATACCATTAATACCTTACAAGAACATGCTGCTTTTGGCCGCTATTTTAAAAGTATGGCAAATTTGTCTGATCAGGATCGTCACACTATTGTTCGGCAAGTGCTGCCAGAAATGCTCGGAGACCTCATGGTAACGCCAAAAGAAGTTGACCGACTTATTGAGGATATTGCTGCTGTTGTGGCCGGTGGTATCAATCAGGCTATGCATCCTAATATTGATTATGAGAACATTCATATGTATTTACATTAATAATATAGCTAGTCCGATAATAAGTGTACTATCGCCTTGCTGCCAAGCATATAGATTGTATGTAAACAAAATTCCCATAGGGTAGTCTGGTGGAGGCAGCAATGGTATCAAGAAAAGAGCGAAAACAAAGCAATACCAATAGGCTTTGGATCAATTTGTTGCGAGTTTATGACACCTCTAAAATAGTAAATATAGCATTTATTAGTTGCATGATGGCAATGGCAGCAGGATTAGCATTTAGTACTTATCTAAATTGTACAACCAGTGTCATTCCTGTAAGCGGGTCAGCCTATTATGGTCAACGTCTTCCTGCCTTATGGCCTAACGCGAAAACCGTGCTATTTTTAGGTGTCCCAGGGTTATCTGAGGTATCCAGGCCGCAAAATGCAGTAAAAATAACGCCTGATGTAACTGCAGGGACTGTCAGTCATCGCTTAGTGTCATTATTGACAAATATTGATTTTAGGGACTTACGCTCCTTATTTACACAAGAGATTCCTTTTATGCTGGCTTTTAAAAAGCCAGGTACGCCTGTTGTCAGTGCCGCAACTCTACCGAATTTCCCCCAATTTGACTCTCAAAGTGCAAGTAAAGAAAAGCCATTAGTGGGGATCTATCATACCCATACGGCAGAATCATTTATTCCTAATTCCGGTGTTGCACATCGGCCAGGCGGTCAATGTGGTGATATTGTAGAAGTAGGTGCAGCTTTAGCCCGTCAGCTCGAACAGGCTGGTGTTAAAACCATCCATAGTCAGGCTATTCACGACTATCCCAGCTTTATGAAAGCGTATGGACCTTCAGAAGCTACAGCCCAAAAAATGTTAAGTGAAAACCCCTCACTGCAAATGATTTTTGATATTCACCGTGATGCTGAAAAACGCGAAAATGTCACGGCTATCGTCAACGGCATACAAGTAGCCAAAATTTCTATTATTGTAGCTACTGGCCAGCAAGATTTACCGCAACCCTATTGGCAGCAGAATCATGCTTTTGCTAAATTAATTGAAGCTAAACTCAATGAAAAATATCCTGGTCTATGCCGCGGTATTCAACTTGTAGAATGGCGGTATAACCAGCATCTTCATCCGCGCGCTCTCTTACTTGAGGTAGGTTCGCAGGAAAGCAGCAAGGAAGAAGCAATACGGAGCATGGAACTGTTGGGAGACATATTGGTCGAGATACTTGCTGAAAACCGGTAGTTGCCATAAGGAGGATTGCCATGTTCCGACAGGTGGTGACAACAGATATAAGGTTGATTATTCGTGGTCTATTTATATTGCTAACAATTATCGCCGTTGGTGTGGGGATAGTTGAATACCAGATGGCAACACTGACTCATCGTCCAGAGCAAGAATTTTTGGCAAATAGTGTCGTAGTAACTATTGCCAATTACTTAATTCCTGTTCCGATAAAAATTGAAACTAATTTTTCACGATTAGAATATTGGCTAACTATCTGGCATCAACAATTTGTTGACGAAGCGTTTAGCGCTAAGAAGGCAGCTGGCGAATATTGGAGGCAGGTTAAGCCTTATATTGAAACTGCTTTGCACACCCTAAGAGCAAAAACCTGGCAAACGATGCAGCAAATGGATGAGTATATCCGTGAATATAGGTAAAACTTGCAGTTTGCGGGCTGCTAATGGTATAATTTATAGAAGTATGTAAAAAAGCTTTATTATACCAGGGAGGAGCCCCAGTTATATGGATACAGGACATATACGTAATTTCTCAATAATAGCCCACATCGACCATGGTAAATCTACCATTGCAGACCGGTTGTTGGAGTATACAGGAGCTCTCTCTGCCCGTGAGATGGAAGAACAGGTATTAGATCATATGGACCTTGAACGGGAGCGTGGCATTACAATCAAAGCCCAGGCTGTGCAGCTGTCTTATACAGCCAAAGACGGCGAAACATACATGCTCAATCTTATTGACACTCCCGGACATGTTGATTTTACTTATGAGGTTTCCCGCAGCTTAGCTGCGTGTGAGGGTGCACTGTTAGTCGTTGATGCAGCGCAGGGGATTGAAGCACAGACGCTTGCTAATGTTTATTTAGCCCTTGAGCATGATCTTGAGATTATTCCTGTTATCAATAAAATTGACCTGCCAAGTGCCGAACCAGAGCGAGTGAAAACCGAAATCGAAGAAGTAATTGGTTTAGATACCGCTGATGCTGTCTTGGCTAGCGCTAAGAGTGGTATTGGTATAGAAGAAATTCTTGAAGCGATTGTAAGAAAGGTTCCCCCACCTGCCGGCAAGCCTGACGAACCTTTGAGCGCTCTAATTTTTGACTCTCATTTTGACTCCTATAAAGGCGTAATCGCTTATGTACGGGTTATGAACGGCAGTATCAAGCCAGGTATGAAAATTAAAATGATGGCCACCAATAAGATTGTTGAAGTAGCGGAAGTTGGTGTTTTCAAACCTTATCTGGCTAATGTTTCCTTATTAGGGCCAGGTCAGGTCGGTTTTGTTGCTGCCAGCGTAAAAAATGTAATAGATATCCGGGTAGGCGATACCATTACTGGGGCAGAACGCCCAGTAGCTGAGCCTCTGCCTGGCTACCGCAAGATTACGCCAATGGTGTATTGCGGGCTTTACCCGGTAGACAGCACTGACTATGAGAATTTGCGGGACGCTTTAGAAAAACTACAGTTAAATGATGCATCACTGGTCTTTGAACCAGAAACTTCTATTGCGCTTGGTTTCGGTTTTCGCTGCGGCTTCCTGGGACTTCTCCATATGGATGTTGTTCAAGAACGCCTGGAACGCGAATATAATCTAACACTTATCACTACTGCGCCAAGCGTAATTTATCGTGTGTTTAAAACTGATGGCGAAGTTATCGAGATTGAAAACCCGTCAAAATTACCGACAGTGCAAGAAATTGACTATGTGGAAGAGCCGTATGTAAAAGCAACCATCATTGTTCCTAATGATTATGTAGGCCCAGTTATGGAGCTTTCACAAGAAAAGCGCGGCGAGTTTAAAGATATGAAATATCTAGATACTAACCGGGTTACGCTAACCTATCATTTGCCTCTTAGTGAGATTATTTTTGATTACTTTGACAAGCTGAAATCATCGACACGCGGGTATGCTTCTCTGGATTACGAACTTTGTGGCTATCAGACCTCAGAGCTTGTTAAATTGGATATTTTACTTAATGGCGAACCTGTGGATGCCCTTAGTGTAATTGTCCATCGGGATCGGGCTACTCATCGCGGCCGACAGCTTGCCGAGAAACTCAAAGGGATTATTCCCCGTCAAATGTTTGAGATTCCTATTCAGGCCGCTATTGGCAGCAAAGTAATTGCCCGCGAAACAGTAAGAGCTATGCGCAAGGATGTACTTGCCAAATGTTATGGCGGCGATATTACCCGTAAACGAAAGCTATTGGAAAAGCAAAAAGAGGGTAAAAAACGCATGAAGCAAGTGGGTAATGTGGAAGTTCCCCAAGAAGCCTTTATGGCAATTTTGAAAATGGACTAAAGGTAAAGCAACTATGAGTAAGCTTGGTCTATATGTGCATATTCCGTTTTGCCGGAAAAAATGTTTATATTGTGACTTTTCTTCGTATGCTCTAGCTGAGCATCTGTTTGATGCCTATACTACCGCCTTGTGTCAGCAGATTGCTGATCAGGGCGGTATGCTATGTAAACCACCTGTTGACACAGTCTATATTGGTGGCGGCACACCCAGTGTACTGCCTGTGCCTCTGTTGGACAAAGTACTTACAAGCTTGACTATGAACTTTACTATCCAACCTGGGGCGGAAATCAGTATGGAGGCCAATCCGGGTACAGTCACCAAAGAGCAATTGATTGCGATAAAGGCTATGGGTATAAATAGGCTCAGTTTTGGTGTTCAATCTTTTAATGACAAATTGCTTGCCTGCCTGGGACGAATTCATCGAACGCCAGATAGTCTTGCGGCGATAGAGTCTGCTTACAACGTTGGGTTTACTAATATAAGTATTGATTTGATGTATGGCTTGCCAGGACAGACTAGTGACGGTTTTGCCCAGGAACTTGAACAGGCAGTAGCACTGAATACCAGTCATATTTCAGTCTATGGTCTTAAACTGGAAGCAGGTACTCCACTCGCAACTGCTTATGACCAAGGCGTACTTGTCTTACCAGATGAGATAGAGGAAGAATCTATGTATGATCGTATGACTGATTTTTTACCCAACCACGGTCTCATGCGCTATGAAATTTCAAACTTCGCCCGCCCAGGAAGCGAATGCCGCCATAACCTAAAATACTGGCAATATCAGCCATATTTAGGTCTTGGCTGTGCAGCACATTCCTTTTTACAGGGTGAGAGGACAAGCCAGGTAACAGGGATTGAGGACTATATTGAAGCGATAGCAACCGGAAGTTCATCTGTTGCTATGAAAGAACAGCTTACAAAAAACGAGTCGATGGCTGAATATATTTTTTTAGCCTTACGGACTGTAGAGGGAATGGGAGTCGCAGCATTTAACCAATATTTTGCAACTGATTTTTTCAGTCAATTTGGTGAGGTTTGGAACAATCTCAACCGTCAAGGTTTAGTAGCAACAGATACTAAACAGATATGGTTAACTGAGCGCGGTATGAAGTTTGGCAATATTGTATTTCGTTCGTTTTTGCCTGACTAAATACACATTTACTATCTTGACATTAATCCCAATGAGTGGTATTTTTTTAGTAGGTGTTAGCACTCGACTGACACGAGTGCTAACAAGAGGGAGGTGGACCCCATGCTAGATGAAAGAAAGCGGCAAATTTTACAGGCTATTATTGACGATTATATATCTACTGCCGAACCGGTCGGTTCACGGACGATTGCCCGTAAGTATGAGTTAGGCATTAGTCCGGCCACCGTTCGCAATGAAATGGCAGATTTGGAACTTTTGGGCTATCTTGAACAACCACATACTTCCTCTGGCAGAATACCGTCAGTTAAAGGCTACCGCTTTTATGTTGATTGCTTACTGGCTCCACCTCAGATTTCCGACAGAGATATCGCAATCATTGATAATTGGTATCATACCAAAGCGCGTCGAATGGAAGAGGTTTTTCAAGAAACTGTTAAGATTATGTCCCGCATGACCAGTAATGTATCCATGGTCTTGGCACCACAAGTGTCGCAATGTACCTTTAAATACATTCAGTTTTTACCACTGGATGAGCGACGTTCGATTGTTGTCATCGTTACAGACACAGGCCTGTTAGAAAACAAAATTATCGCAATACCTGAGGGGCTTAATCATGAGGATTTGGGGCGTGTGGCCAATGCTATAAATTCCCGTCTGGGAGGGTTGGCTGTTGACCGGATCACGACGCCGGTTCTAAAAGATATACAAAATGATATTTTGCCTGATCCTCAAGTGTATGAGCGAGCGATCACACTCTTAAAGCAAGTGCTTACTGTTGAAAAAAATGAGAAGGTGTACCTTGGCGGCACAACTCAAATGCTAAATCAGCCTGAATTCAGGGATGTTGATAAAATCAAAGGACTCTTAACCATGCTTGAAGAAGACAGGTTACTATGCGATATTCTCCACATGTCCAACAGTGACGGTGTGATTGTTACGATTGGTCAGGAGAATAAATATACTGGCATTCATGATTGCAGTGTTGTTCAGGCCACCTACCGTATCGATGGTCAGGTAGTAGGGACTGTAGCCGTGCTTGGACCTACCAGAATGGAATATGGTAAGACCATGTCAGTGCTTAAGTTTATGCAACGCCATTTAGGTGAAATTTTGAAACAGTACAAAGTGTTATAGATGGGAGGAACTACATGAATTTGAAGCAAGCTGGCAGTGGTGCTGATGTTGATGAGCGGCTAGCCGCACTGTTAACAAATGCCAATGCTGTACGGGCCATAACTGCTGCTGTGGAAGGAACTATCGGTCCTAAAGGACTTGATACTATGCTGGTTGACCGTTTTGGTGAAGTCATTATTACCAATGATGGTGTCACTATATTAGATAAAATGGATGTTAACCATCCAGCAGCCAAAATGCTTATTAATACGGCCAAAGCGCAACAGGCAGAAGTGGGTGATGGTACAACCACAACCACAATTATGGCTGGCAGTCTGGTCTCAGAGGGTGTAAACCAAGTCATGCGCGGCGTACCGGTCGCTAGGGTCATTGAAGGTGTGAAATATGGTATCACCAAAAGTTTAGAGGGTGTACGCGAGCGCTCGCGTACCATTACTGATGTTAATGACCCTATTCTTCGGAGTATTGCCATGATTGCCGGACGGGAGCATGAGGATATTGCCGATTTAGTTGTAGAAGCTGCTAAGCTGATCGGCGTAGAAAAACTTAATGAATACAATTTCAAGTTATCCGAAATTATCACAGCCGAAGCTAGTGCTAACAATGAAGTATTTATGGGTGTTATTGTTGATCACGAACGTATGTCCCAAGAAATGCCGGAAAAAATAGTAGCTGCAAAGTTACTGCTTGTTGATGATGCGCTTGAACCAGAAGAGATTGAAGATGAGGCCTTAAGTACCGAGACCGGCTTTAAACGCTATATTGATCTGCAAGATGAGTTTAAGCAAAACGTGCAGAAAATTGTCGAGCTTGGTGTCAGCGTAGTTATGGTGGACCGGGGCGTACATAGTGCTGCTGAAGAAATACTTACAGATGCAAATATAATGGTTATTGAGCGTGTATCCTCAAAAGATTTGCGGCGGGTAGCCGACCACACAGGTGCACGCATGATTAAACGTACAGGTCTTAAA
Organism: Sporomusa silvacetica DSM 10669; assembly: GCF_002257705.1. GTDB lineage: Bacteria > Bacillota > Negativicutes > Sporomusales > Sporomusaceae > Sporomusa > Sporomusa silvacetica. The sequence continues at coordinate 38,387 of NZ_LSLK01000032.1, read as the reverse complement.
AAAGAATCTGGCGATATTGGAAAGTACCTGGGTACTGCAGAAAAGGTATACCAGGATGAAAAGCTTGAACAAGTGCGCGTCATTGGTGGTAATGGCAAACCTATGGCCACTATTTTGGTCGGCGCAGCTACAGAAGAGGTGGTGGGAGAACGCGAGCGTATTGCTAAAGATGCGGCATCCAGTGTACAGGCGGCAGTGAAAGGCGGCTATGTGCCAGGGGGTGGTTCAATCGAAATTGCTATGGCGCGCGAGGTTATCAAATACCGGGAGAATCTCAAAGGCATGGCTGCCTATGGCCTTGACTGTGTGGCCAATGCACTGAAACAGCCATTGTCCCAAATTGTAGAGAATGCCGGTTTTAATCCACTGGAAAAAGTAGAAGAAGTTATGACTATGCAAGTGGCGCAAAACTCAGATTCGTTAGGCATTGATTGTGATACTGGTGAAGTAGTCAATATGCTGGCACGGGGTGTAATTGATCCTGTCCCAGTCAAGCTTCATGCTATTAAGGCCGCTGGTGAAGTGGCTGTGGCTATTTTGCGTATTGATACTATTATTAAGAAAAAAGAAGAAGGAGCCAATGCCCAGAAAGCGGGCGGCACCGATAACAGCATGCCTGATTTTTAACTTGGAGGTGAAAGTTAGTGACACAAAAGGAAAAAGAGCAAGAGCAACCAGAACAAGAAAGTGTTCTCGACGAAGCATCTGACGAAAATCCTGAAATATGTTTGGCATCTGATGACGTAAATCAATTGATGAGCGTGTTAGAGGAGAAGAGCCGGCTGATTGACGAAATGAATGACCGGTATAAACGATTACAGGCCGATTTTGATAATTTTCGTCGACGTACCAGGCAGGAGAAGGAAGAATTATCAACAGTAGTAGCTGAACAAATTGTTTGTGAGCTACTGCCTGTGGTAGATAACTTTGAACGAGCAACGGCCAGTAAGGCCACAGATCTTGATACATTGGCAACAGGAGTGCAAATGATCTTCAAACAATTGCACAATGCTCTGTCCCAAATGGGTGTAGAGTCTGTCAATGCTGTCGGTACTATTTTTGACCCATCCCAGCATGAAGCTGTCATGCGGGTTGAAGATGATACCCAGCCTGATGGCATGGTAGTTGAAGAATTGCAAAAAGGTTACAAAGTGAAGGGACGATTAATCCGTCCCAGTATGGTAAAAGTAGTAGGAAACTAATTAACAAGATTTTTACTTAAGGAGGAATTCGATAATGGCAAAAGTAATTGGTATTGACCTTGGTACTACTAACTCATGTGTGGCTGTAATGGAAGGCGGCGAACCTGTTGTTATTCCAAATCCGGAAGGCAGCCGTATTACCCCTTCAGTTGTAGGTTTTTCAAAAAATGGTGAGCGCCTTATTGGGCAGATAGCTAAGCGTCAGGCAGTATCTAATCCTGACGGTACTGTTAGCTCCATCAAACGTCATATGGGTACTACTTATAAGGTAAATATTGAAGGAAAAGACTATACTCCCCAGGAAATTTCGGCAATGATTTTGCAAAAACTTAAAGCCGACGCAGAAGCGTATCTTGGTGAAACAGTAAGTCAGGCGGTAATTACCGTACCTGCTTACTTTACTGACAGTCAACGTCAAGCCACAAAGGATGCTGGCGCTATCGCCGGTCTGGAAGTGCTACGTATTATTAATGAGCCTACAGCAGCTGCGTTGGCATATGGTATGGAGAAAAGTAATGACCATACTGTGTTGGTATTTGATTTAGGGGGTGGCACATTTGATGTGTCTATTCTTGAGTTAGGCGATGGTGTATTTGAAGTTAAGGCTACCAGCGGCAATAACCGTCTTGGTGGTGATGATTTTGATGAGCGTGTTGTAAACTGGCTGGTAAGCGAATTCAAAAAAGAACAGGGTATTGATTTGGCCAATGATCGCATGGCTATGCAGCGTCTGAAAGAAGCTGCTGAAAAAGCTAAGATTGAGTTGTCAGGGGTACTTACTACTAATGTTAATCTACCGTTCATAACGGCTGACCAAACTGGCCCGAAACATCTTGATCTCAACTTGACTCGTGCCAAATTTGATGAGTTAACAGCTGATCTTGTCGAATCTACTATGGGACCAACCCGTCAAGCATTAAGTGATGCCGGATTAACCGCAAATGATATTGCTAAAGTTATTCTTGTTGGTGGTTCTACTCGTATTCCTGCTGTTCAGGAAGCCATTAAAAAGTCTTTAGGTAAGGAACCACACAAAGGGGTTAACCCGGACGAGTGCGTGGCTGTTGGCGCAGCTATCCAAGCCGGTGTACTTGTCGGCGAAGTCAAAGACGTACTGCTGTTAGATGTTACACCACTGTCTTTGGGTATTGAAACTCTAGGCGGGGTTTTCACCAAAATCATTGACCGCAATACTACCATTCCGACTTCCAAGAGCCAAACCTTCTCGACTGCTGCTGATAATCAACCGTCTGTTGATATTCATGTCCTCCAAGGCGAGCGGGAAATGGCCTCCTATAACAAAACCCTCGGACGCTTTGAACTCTCAGGAATTCCGCCTGCTCCCCGTGGCGTACCACGCATCGAAGTTAGCTTTGACATTGATGCCAATGGTATTGTTCATGTATCGGCAAAAGATTTAGGCACAGGTAAAGAACAGAAGATTACCATTACTTCTTCTGGCGGTCTGGATAAAGATGAAGTGGAAAAAATGGTTAAAGAGGCCGAATCCCATGCAGCTGAAGATAAAAAACGCAAAGATGAAATAGAAGTACGCAACAATGCTGACTCTTTGGTATATAATGCGGAAAAAACCATTAAAGACTTTGGTGATAAGGCCGACAAAGCGCTGGTAGAGCAGGTTCAACAAGCTGCTAACAAACTTAAAGAGTCTTTAAAAGGCAGTGACATTGAAGTGATCAAGGCTGATACCGAAGCTCTTACCAAGCCGCTTTATGAATTATCAACTGCTATGTATCAGGCAACGGCGCAAGCCGAAGGCGCACAACCAGGCGGTCAACAAGCTCCTGAGGGCGCTGCTCCACAGGATGACAAAGTAGTTGATGCTGAGTATAAAGTGGTGGACGAAGATAAGAAATAAAATAGCTGGGATGGTGTGAAGTGAGTAAGCGAGACTATTATGAAGTGCTGGGTGTAGCCAAAACAGCATCTGAAGATGAGTTGAAAAAAGCGTACCGTAAATTGGCCCGCAAGTACCATCCTGACGTTAACCGCGATAACCCTAAGGAAACCGAAGAAAAGTTCAAAGAAGTCAACGAAGCTTACGAAATTCTATCTAATACCGAGCGCCGGGCGCAGTATGACCAATTTGGTCATGCTGCGTTTGATGCTGCTAACGGTGGTGGCGCTGGCGGGTTTGGCGGTGGTGCTGGGGCTGGTGGATTTTCTGATATATTTGATATGTTTTTTGGCCAGTCTGGTTTCGGTGGGTTTGGTGGCGGTCGCAATCCAGGACCTGAACGTGGATCTGATTTACGCTACGACATGGAAATTAAATTTGAGGAAGCAGCTTTCGGATTGGATACGGAAATTCAAGTACCTCGTACCGAAGATTGCAGTGCTTGCCAAGGTTCAGGTTCTGCACCGGGAACGCATCCGGAAACTTGTCCTGACTGCCGCGGCACAGGACAGGTTCAGGTAACGCAAAATACTCCGTTTGGTCGCATGGTTAACGTTAAGGCCTGTGATCGCTGTCATGGCGAAGGTAAGATTATAAAATCACCTTGTAAAGAGTGCCATGGCCGGGGAAAAGTGCGCGTTAATCGCAAAATTAAAATTAAAATTCCTGCCGGTGTCGATAATGGTTCCCGGCTTAGAGTGACCCATGAAGGAGAAGCCGGGCAACGTGGCGGCCCTCCCGGAGATCTGTATGTTTATCTTTTTGTAAAACAGCATAAACTGTTTACACGTGAAGGCAATGAAGTTATTTGTGAAGTACCAATTAATTTTGTGCAGGCTACCTTGGGTGATGAAATTGAAGTTCCCACCCTGGATGGTAAAGTCCAGCTTAAAGTTCCTGAAGGGACACAAACCGGTACTGTATTTCGCATCAAAGACAAAGGCATTCCGCATTTACGAGGTCACGGGCGGGGCGATCAGCATGTGCGTGTTAAGATCGTAACACCTAAAAAATTAACCAATCGCCAAAAAGACCTGTTGCGAGAGTTTGCTAATGCTGGCGGCGCTGATCCTACTGCAGAGGAAAAAGGTTTTTTTAAAAAGTTTAAAGACGTTTTTGGCGTTATGTAATTGATAGTGGTTTATTAATTGAAGTTTAAGGGGCGATGGCGCATGAAATGGTCTGAGATCAGCATTCAAACCTCCCATGAAGCTACAGAAGCAGTAGCTAATATCTTCCATGATCTAGGGGCAAGCGGGGTAGTAATAGAAGATCCTGAATTGATTAATACTTACCGGCGCTCAGGAAGTTGGGATTACTGCGACATCCCCGAAGAACTGGAGACTGAAGTTGTAACTATTAAGGCTTATTTGCCTGTTGATGAGTTCTTAGATGATAAACTGCGCGTGTTTGAAGAACGGTTCAACAGTCTAAAGGAACATGATCTTGACAAAGGGCGTGGCTGCATACATTGCCGTGAAGTCCAGGAGGAGGATTGGGCCTCGTCCTGGAAAGAATATTTTCATCCAGTACGGGTAAGTGAGCATATTGTCATTAAACCGTCATGGGAAGAATATCTGCCCGCTGAAGATGACATCATTATTGAACTTGATCCGGGGATGGCTTTCGGTACAGGTACACATCATACCACTTCGATGTGTATACGCTCACTGGAGGATGTAATCAAGCCAGGCCAGACTGTCTTTGATGTGGGTACCGGTTCCGGTATTTTGTCAGTAGCTGCAGCTAAATTGGGTGCAACTTTGGTTCATGCTATTGATCTTGATCCAGTGGCAGTACGGGTCGCAACAGAAAATGTTACCTTTAACAAGGTTATAGATACTGTTACAGTTACCCAAGGAGATCTTTTAACAGGTGTAACAGGCAAGGCGGATGTTATTGTTGCCAATATTATTGCTAACATAATTATAAAAATGCTGCCAGATGTCCGTAGCCGACTGAATAATACCGGTGTCTTCATTGCCAGCGGTATTATTAGTGAACGTTTAAGCGATGTTACCCAAGCGCTGATTGAGAATGAGTTTGTTATTGATAGAGTGATAGAAGAAGGCGGCTGGGTAGCCATTGTAGCTAACAGCGTCAGTCGGTAACGCTGTTATGCGCCGTTTCTTTATTGATGCACCACTTAGCGAGCATATGGTTATTGCGAATGCCGATGCCCGCCATATAGCTTCCGTGCTTAGGCTTGCTGCCGGTGCTACTGTTCTGGTGTCTGATCAGGACGGTAAATCGGGTAAAGCCGAAATCATAGCGGCAAATCCAGAGTCTATTGAGCTCAGGCTGCTTGAGTTTCTTGAAGATACAACCGAACCGCCAATTGATATCTGGTTAGTTCAGAGCTTAGCTAAAGGCGAAAAGATGGATTTTATTATCCAAAAGGCAGTAGAACTTGGTGTGTATGGTATCATTCCGGTTGCCACCGCACACTCAGTAGTTCGCTACGATGCTACTAAACAGGTAGATAAGGTAGCGCGCTGGCAGAAAATAGCCCGGGAAGCAGCCAAACAGTGTGGCCGCAGCTATATTCCGCAAGTTTGTCCGATAACTAGCCTGGCGCAAATAATGGGAAATACCGAATTTGCCTCAGCCAATAAAATCTTGCTGTATGAAGGACAAGCCGCCCAAGGATTAAAACAGGTGCTTACCGATTCTAGCAGCCAGACCTATGTGTTGTTTATTGGTCCAGAAGGTGGCTTTAGCTCAGCTGAAGTTGATTTATGCCAGGAACATGGCATAAGAATTGTAACCATGGGACCGCGTATTATGCGTACAGAAACCGCCGCGTTAGCAGCTATCTCTGCGGTTATGTATGAATGCGGCGATTTGGGGGGCTAACTATGCCACAAGTAGCGTTTACAACGCTGGGATGTAAGGTAAATCAGTTCGAAACCGAGGTCATGGAAGGCCTGTTTAAGGTTCGTGGTTACAAAGTAGTGGACTTTGACCAACATGCCGATATCTATGTTATTAATACTTGTTCTGTTACTAATCTTGGCGAGAAAAAATCCCGCCAGCTTATTAGACGGGCCAGCAGGCAAAATCCAGCGGCTATTATTGCTGTTGCTGGTTGCTACTCGCAGGTTTCGCCTGACAAAGTCTCACAAATTCCCGGTGTTGATGTTATTGTCGGTACACAAGACCGGACACGGATTGTTGAACTTGTGGAAGCAGTTGCTGCTAATAACCGTACCCTCCAAGTTAATGTTGTTGCCGACATCATGCATGCCACGGAATTTGAGGATATACCACTATTTTCAATGCCTGGGCGAACAAGGGCTTTTCTGAAAATCCAGGAGGGCTGCACTAATTTTTGCACCTATTGTATTATTCCCTATGCCCGTGGTCCTTTGCGGTCCCGACCACTTGCCAGCATTGCTGCTGAAACGGAAAAACTGGTGGCAGCAGGGTTTAATGAGATTGTGCTTACCGGAATTCATCTTGGCGCTTTTGGACGCGATTTAGTACATAATGGAGCCGAGATCACACTGGTTGAGGCTGTTGAGACGGTGTTAGCGGCTGGCGTCCAGGGACTCATGCGCCTTAGACTGGGCTCACTTGAATCGATAGAGCTCTCTGGTCGATTGATTTCCTTAATGCAAACCGATAAACGTCTTTGTCCACATCTTCATTTGCCATTACAATCAGGTGCTGACCAGATCTTAATGGCCATGAACAGACAGTACACTACAGCTCAATACAGGGAATTAATTACCAATATAAAAGCCCAGGTGCCGGGGATTGCTATCACAACAGATATCATCGTAGGGTTTCCCGGTGAAACTGACGAACTATTTGAAAGCACCATGAATTTTGTTGCCACAATAGGTTTTGCCAAAATTCATGTATTTCCTTATTCTCGTCGCACTGGTACGCCTGCTGCTGAATTTTCAGAGCAGATTCCAGCAGCAGATAAAAAAATTCGTGTACAACGCTTGCAGCGCCTTGCTGACGAGCAGAGTAGAGAGTTTTACCAGTCATTTTTGGGACAAAAGCTGGATGTATTATTTGATACCGTAGAGGCGAAAGGGATTATCTCTGGCTTAACAGGCAATTATGCACGGATATATGCAGCTGGTAATCAGGAGAGTATTGGAAGAATTGCTGCTGTTAAGCTAGAACGGTTTCATCAAGATGGCCTTTGGGGGCAAATAACGGAATATTTTTCTTGAATACTATATTTTCAGCAGGAGTTTATAAAATTAAGCAGAATATTTTAGATAGTAAGTGTATATTACTATCTACTGCGGAGGGAATGCCCATGCAGCAGGACTGTATTTTTTGTAAAATTGCAGCGAAAACCATTCCGGTAAATGCCGTTTATGAGGACGAATATCTTATTGCTTTTCCTGATATAAAGCCCGCGGCACCGGTACATTTATTGGTAATACCTAAGAAGCATATTGACAATATTCTTGAGGCGGCTCCGGAAGATACTGCTTTACTTGGGCATATTTTGGCAACTATTCCCAAGATAGCAACCATTGCGGGATTAGCGGAGGATGGTTTCCGTACCGTTATCAATACCAAAGATAACGGTGGACAAACGGTTTATCACCTTCATTTCCACGTATTGGGCGGTAAATTCATGACTTGGCCTCCAGGTTAATATTGACAATATTCAGTGCTCTAGTGTATAATAGTTAGGTGTATGTTATTCAAGTACACTTCCTCGTAATGGTTCTAGTGGAGGGAGGGAGATCAGATGTCTGAAGTAAAAGTAGGCAAAAATGAAACGCTTGACAGCGCACTCCGCCGGTTCAAGCGCACTTGCCAAAAAGCCGGGGTGCTTGCAGAAGTTAGAAAGCGCGAGCATTATGAAAAACCGAGCGTAAAACGCAAGAAAAAATCCGAAGCAGCACGTAAACGTAAGTTTAACTAGTTTCGGAGGGAGTAATTTCATGTCTCTTAAAGACAGATTAACCGAAGATATGAAGCTGGCCATGAAGGCGAAAGAAGCCGGAAAATTACGGCTTTCTGTTATCCGTATGGTTCGTGCTAATATCAAGTATGTAGAGATTGACAAAAAAAGAGAACTTTCTGAAGAGGAGGTTCTCGATGTACTGGCTAAAGAAGTCAAAATGCGCCGGGATTCGATGGAAGAGTTTAAAAAAGGCAATCGCCCTGATTTAGTGGAGAACCTCGAACACGAAATCGATATTCTGATGCAGTACCTTCCTCAACAATTAGGCGAGCAAGAGTTACGTGTGCTTGTGGCTGAAGCTGTTAAAGAGTCTCAAGCTGTGAGTGCTAAAGATATGGGCAAGGTTATGGCTGTACTGATGCCAAAAGTGAAAGGGCGTGCTGATGGTAAGTTAGTAAATACCGTTGTGCGCGAGTTCTTAAATAAGTAGAACAGATTTAAATCCGGCGTCCAAAGCGCCGGATTTTAGTTTTAGCTATTTCGCAGTAAGAAGTTATCAGTGCAGGCAGGTGGGTAGGGTATTGGCAGAAAGTCTGTAACCAGCTATAGGTAAAAAAAATAAGACAAGCAAAAGCTTGTCTTATTTTATAGTCAGCGAAGCAAATTTCTATGTTGTTGCTATAAGAAATACTGTAATTTGTAGTAAGAATAGTAGTACGTTATTTCATCAGTAGTAGTATAAACAATAATTTAAAAGCGAGTACAAAAGTGCTGGTCTAGTTGCTACAGATAGATTGTGTTTAAATTGTGTAAGTAATAGAGACAGTTGCTACAGATAGGCTGTGTTTAAATTCTGCAAGTAATAGAGGCAGTTGCTACAGATAGGCTATGTTTAAATTGTGTATTCCTAGAGAATGGTTTGTAAAAAAAGTGATACAAGAGCTTCACTCAAACTATATTAAGACAATAACATACAATAATCGACATGTCAATGGGAAAACAATATGTTGAAATTTTCAAACTTTCGACAAAACAGATTTTAGGAAAACAGGAATGCTGATATTTGCTGACGAATATACTAGTAAGGTAAGACAAATCAGATAAAGGGTGAGGTGAATCTATGCGGTATACCGTTGTAAATAAAATTTTCGTTGTACTGTTAGTGACTTTGTTTTCCTTGTTTATTGTGGACAGGCCGGCAGAGGCCGCTGGGACTGGCCCAGTAATTAGCATAGCCATTAAAGGAGAGATCAATGGCGGGCAGGCTGCTCTTGTTCACAAGGCTATGGCTGATGCTGAAAGCAAACAGGCGCAGGCTATTTTAGTGGAAATTGATACCTTTGGCGGTTTAGTTGACTCGGCTGTTAGTATTCGGGATATGATTATAAGCTCACCGGTGCCAACCATTTGCTATATAAAAAACCGGGCGTGGTCGGCAGGAGCACTTATCGCTATTTCTCATAAGCATATTGCGATAGCACCTGGTGGTAGTATTGGCGCAGCAGAACCAATACCTACTACCGAGAAAACAGTGGCTGCCTTAAAAGCAGAATTTGCTGCAACAGCAAACAAAACCGGCCGTAACCCCCAGGTAGCTGAAGCCATGGTAGATAAATCGTTAGGCTTCCCAGGTTATGCCGAACCAGGTCAAATACTGGCGCTTACTGATTATCAGGCAACTAAAGTAGGTTTTGCTGATATCGTGGCCCCTGATCGTGATGCGGTGCTAGCGCAGTTTGGGTTTGCAGGCAGTCAAGTAATAGAATATACATTAGGCTGGCAGGAAAAAGCGGTAGGCTGGCTGGCTGACCCGACAGTTAAATCTTTTTTAATGTCAATTATATTTTTAGCGGTGTTGACAGAAATTAAAACCGCGGGGCTGGGGGTAGCTGCCCTTATTGGGTTACTAGCGGCGGCACTATTTTTTGGCAGCCAGTGGATTACCGGTATTGCTGGCTGGCTGGAGATCCTTCTGTTCTTGGGAGGTATTCTGTTGGTATGCCTTGAACTTTATACACCAGGTGTAGGTCTATTTGGGATTAGTGGTGTTATTGCGATCTTTGCCAGCTTATTTTTGACATTAGGGGCAAATGCTGCTGCTATTAATCTATTAGCTATTAGTTTACTGGTTTCTATTATCGTTTTTTTAGTATTGGTAAAACGTCTGCCGTCAAGCAAATTGTGGGCAAGGCTCATTTTAATAGAGAGTGAGACTAAGAGTGCGGGTTTTAGTAGCAGCCTTGATTACAGTCTATACCTTGATAGGACGGGAATAACCCTTACAGGGCTTCGTCCTGCCGGAACTATGATCATTGATGGTAATCAGCTTGATGTAGTCTCTGAGGGCCAGTTTGTTGAGCCTAATAAATTAGTTAAGGTGGTGAATGTAACCGGCAATCGTATTGTTGTACGACCTGTTAAATAATAAGATAGTGGGAGGTAGTGTATTTGTCAGCTTTATTAGGTAGTGCTTTTATTGTAGTGTTAGTGATTGTAGCTATCAGTCTATTTCTGCATTTTGTACCCCTTGGATTGTGGATTTCAGCTTTAGCGGCCGGAGTCAATGTAGGTATTTTTACCCTTGTCGGCATGCGGCTCAGACGAGTGCCGCCAAGTTCAATTGTGCTTCCTCTGATTAAGGCTAACAAAGCTGGTCTTGATGTAAACGTAAATCAACTGGAAGCCCATTATTTGGCGGGCGGCGATGTTGATAAGGTAATCGATGCTCTAATTGCCGCTCATCGTGCTGAAATTCCGTTACCGTTTGCACGTTCCGCAGCCATTGACTTAGCTGGACGAAACGTGCTTGAGGCTGTCCAAATGAGCGTTAACCCCAAAGTTATTGAAACCCCACTTGTGTCAGCGGTGGCTAAAAATGGTATTGAGCTCAAAGTAAAAGCACGGGTCACTGTAAGGGCGAACCTTGACCGTTTGGTTGGTGGTGCGGGCGAAGCTACAATTATAGCCCGTGTTGGTGAAGGTATTATTACTACCGTTGGTTCGACTGAAGACCATCGAGATGTATTGGCGAACCCTGATTATATTTCGCGTACTGTACTAAGCAAAGGGTTGGATTCCGGCACTGCGTTCGAAATTCTCTCCATTGATATTGCTGACGTTGATGTTGGCCGTAATATTGGCGCCGAGTTAATGACCGATCAGGCGGAAGCCGAAAAGCGTATTGCGCAAGCCAAAGCCGAAGAACGCCGTGCTATGGCAGTAGCCCAGGAACAGGAAATGCGGGCCTTCACGCAGGAAATGCAGGCGAAAGTAGTAGAGGCGCAAGCCGATGTACCGAAAGCCCTTGCAATTGCCCTAAAAGAAGGACGTATTGGTGTGATGGACTACTATAATATGAATAATGTGCTGGCAGATACGCAAATGCGTGAAACCATTGCAAAAGCAGGGCCGGTAGAAACCGCGCCAAAGCAAAATGAACCCCCAAATAGGTAGGTGAAGCTATGGATACATTAATTCCACTGCTGTTACTGCTGGTACTGTATCTTGTGCCTGAACTATTAAAACGGCGAAAAAAAACCACAGAATATAAATATCCCGATATACCAGATAAAGTACCACAACCGGCAAACATGAAATCGGCTGAAAGTAAAGCAAAACCAATTCATACGCCAGCAACAGATTTTATCGTAGAAACCCCTAAAACCTGGGCTGCTTCTCCAGAGCCAGCTATAACGATGCCTGCTTCTGTAAACGTACCACACATGACAGATGCAGGTTCACCATGGCAAGGTAAGCTTTCACCGCAGCTGATACAAAATGGCTTGATTTTTTCAGAAATAATTCAGCCACCTCGTGCCTACCGTCCTATTTGGCGGCGCCCTAAATAGCTCACGCCTGTTTATCAAAAAATAAATTAAAGCCTATAACCTATTGTGAACTGCTCCCTGTCAAGTAGACAGATGAAAAAATAAAAATCTCTGACACCAATCAATTATGGTTGGTGTCATTTTTTATGCTACTGAACGCAGATATTGCCTGTATTCCAAAGGTGTCATACAGTTTAACCTTTTCTGATATCGATGTTTATTGTAATAATTTATGTAGTCTATAACTGCTGCTTCCAACTCTTCATATGTTTTGAATTTATTGAGATAGTACATTTCGGATTTCATCATTCCCCAAAATGATTCCATCGGGCCATTATCAATGCATCTGGATACCCTTGACATGCTCTGCGTCATTCCTGCATCGTCCAGTTTTTCTTTCTTCTCTACACCATACTTTTTAAAGCGGGCATCACTATGGAAAACTGGTTTAGCATCTGGATATGTCTTGCATGCTATATCAAAAGTTTTAAAAACAAGTTCATTGTTGTTGGAATGTCCAACAACAAAAGAAATAATGCTTTTATCTCCCAAATCAAGGATCGCACTTAGATAAGCCTTGCTTTGAAGGTCATATTTCATTTCAGTAACATCAGTAAGCCACTTTGTACCGAATTCATTAGATTCAAACTCTCTGTTCAAAATATTGTCTGCCGTAATTTCAGGCGTTGATTTGATGTAATTCTTTCGTTTCCTACGGCATACAGATTTTAGATTTAAGATATGCATGAGTCTGTATATCCGTTTATGATTAACATTCAGATTATGTTCTCGATTTAGTTTGATTGTCATCTGACGGTATCCAAGGATTCCATTCCTTTCTTCGTAGGCATCCTTAATCATTGGAAGTAGTTCCTTGTTTAACTTTTCATTAACGCTTTCTTTCCTATTTAGCCATTTATAATAGGAAGAACGTTGTATACCTATTGAAGTAAACAGGGACGTTTCTTAAATTTTTTTTGACAAGTGGGGTAACAAACAGCTATATTAATTATAATCCTACACTTGTAATCCTAGGAGGTGAAATCTATGAATAAATTACCACAAATCTCTGACACGGAATGGCAAGTCATGAAGATTTTATGGGTGAGCGCACCACTTACCGCCAACGAAGTTATTAAGAAATGTGAAGGTGTTACGTCGTGGAAGCCAAAGACAGTGAAAACGCTGCTTGGGCGACTGGTAAAGAAAAAAGCAATTGCGTTTAATAAGGATGGCCGAGCATACGTTTATTACCCGCTCGTCACAGAGGATGAGTGTGTGAAAGCGGAAAGCCGGTCTTTTTTAGAAAGAGTATTCTCCGGAGCCCTGAATGTGATGTTTGCCAATTTCCTAGAAGAACAAAAATTATCAACAGAAGAAATAGCGGAACTAAAGCGTATCATTGATCAAAAGGAAAAGTGAACTCGTTTCTGCATAGCTGAAACATTGGAGATTTGGGTGGAGAGTCTTGACTCGTATCCAAGATAAAGGAGGGCTTTCATGGGACTAAATTCCTTTATTCCCTGGTTGTTATACTCTTCACTTATGGGGAGTATTCTGATAGGGTTAATCATAGTTATTCGATTGGTCTTCAAAAACAGGATGGGCGCTAATTGGCAATACCTGATATGGTTTTTGCTAATTTTGAAGTTACTAATTCCCTATGCACCTGAAAGCTCCTTTAGCGTGTTCAACATCTTAAATCATCTAACCACCGGGAATTACTTTGAGACCAAGGATACTGAGAAGATAGAGCGGAATACGGATAAACAGTCCCCGATAACGAAATTACTGAATACCTCTGACGATTATGCACTATCGGTAAACAGAACTTTCTTCGACTCTGGGGATGGTGTTGTATTTGAGGTCTGGTTAATTGGGGTAATAAGCCTAACCGCTTACTTGATTAAAATGACCATCAAACAGAAAGTCATTATTAAGAATAGCCTCAGAGTAAATGATAGTGGCATTATCAGATTGTTTGAGGAGTGTAAGCACACGATTAACGTTAAAGGCAATCCATTGCTAGTTGAATCATCGGAAATACGAAGCCCGATGGCAGTGGGAGCAACTGGGCCGCATATCATACTGCCGACCGGAATTATCGATAATTTAAGCAAGTCCGAATTACGATTTATTCTATTGCATGAATTGGCCCACCTTAAACGTGGAGATCTTTACATCAATTGGATTACAGTCTACTTACAGATCATCCACTGGTTTAACCCACTTATCTGGTATGCCTTTTACCAAATGAGACAGGATCGGGAAGTGGCCTGCGACGCGTATGTGCTTTCTGCTCTAAAACCCGATGAGTATAAAAGCTATGGCGCTACGATTATCTCTTTGTTAGAAAAATACTCATATCCAGCTTGGAGTTACACGATAGCCGGGTTTGCAAGCGGTAAAGGTCATATCAAGAACAGAATCGCAATGATTGCATCCTATAAAAAAGGGACTGTAGCCAGAGTCATCTGGGGAATGCTTCTATTTCTATTGGTGGGGTGTTTTGTGCTCACTAGTGCACAGGGAACATACGGTGCAGCTCAGACCGGAAAATCACCAAAGCAAAATCAAAACATTGCATATGAAGATTTGAGCAGCTATTTTAGGGGATACGATGGAACTTTCGTTTTACTTGAACTGGAAAGAGATCGCTATCAGGTGTATAATGACGACAACAGTAGAAAGCGCGTATCTCCAAATTCGACGTATAAGATCATTAGCTCTTTAGTTGGTCTTGAGACCGGAGTTCTGACAGATGAAACTACTCGATTGGAATGGGACGGAACCACTTATACAATCGAACGCTGGAACAGTGACCAAACACTAGCTTCCGCAATTGCTTACTCGGTAAGCTGGTATTTTCAAAAAGTCGACTCTATTGTGGGCAAAACTATAATTGAGAACTATTTAAAACAAATTGGATATGGCAATTATGATCTTTCTGGAGGCATTAATGATTTTTGGCTTGAATCTTCTTTGGAAATCTCACCTATAGAACAGGTAGAGATGCTCAAAAAGCTATATACTTATGAAATGCCATTTTCTCGAAGGAACATCGACATCGTTAAAAAGGTAATCAAAGTGTCGGAGCAGGACAGAGGAATTTTATATGGGAAAACCGGCACCGGAATTGTGAACGGCAATAGCATCAATGGATGGTTTGTAGGGTATGTAGAAAGTGAAGGTAAGGTCTATATTTTCGCAACAAGTATTCAGGGAAAAGATCGAGCAGACGGGGCAAACGCCAAAAATATAACGTTATCAATCCTTAAAGATAAAAATATTCTATAGAAATTCGTAAAAAGAGAAACGTGTGGGTAATTGCCACACGTTTCTCTTTTTACGGATCCAGCATTGCTTTTCCCAGGTTTTTTATAGGTATGGAAGGCCTGACTAATAATCGCCTAATTTTCCATAACAATTAGGTGTCTTGTATTGACAGCAGAGGATTACAAGTGTAATATTTATTCAAGGACTACAATTGTAATCATTGGATAAGGTAAAGGAGATGTGGTAAGCGAAATTACCTTGCGGATGCTGTAAGCTTCTCTCGTACTGGACCTAAAAGCACATACAGTAACCCGTTTATTAAGGGAGCGATTATTTTGAAAAGAGGGCTAATTTTGAAGAAAGTTATCGGGATTATAGTATTGATTGTTCTCCTTGTAAATTTCGGCTCATTGACTAGCGCAAATGCGGCGGCTTTCGTGGAAAGGGCAGACTTTGGAAAGTACTTTGCGGGATTTACCACTGGTACGTTTGTTATGTACGATGAGGCCAATGACCAGTATATAGTATTCAACGAGCCTCAAAGTGTAAAACGCTTGTCAC
The DNA here is from genome assembly GCF_002257705.1 of Sporomusa silvacetica DSM 10669. Lineage (GTDB taxonomy): Bacteria > Bacillota > Negativicutes > Sporomusales > Sporomusaceae > Sporomusa > Sporomusa silvacetica. The sequence continues at coordinate 22,721 of NZ_LSLK01000032.1, read as the reverse complement.
CGTGTTCTACCTTTAAAATATATAATTCGCTAGCTGGGTTGGAGACAGGTGTCTTAGACCAAGAAGATGTATATACTTTATTTAAATGGAATAGAACACAATATACTTTTCCTGCTTGGAACCATGATCAAACATTGGCATCTGCCACGAGGGATTCGGTTGTCTGGTATTTCCAAGAGCTTGCATCTCGGATTGGAACTGAAAGAATGCAGACATATCTTAATAAGATAGAGTACGGGAATCGGGACATTTCAGGCGGATTGACCACATTCTGGCTTCGGTCTTCATTACAGATTTCAGCGCGTGAACAAGTGGACTTGTTGCAAAAATTATACTCGGGGAAATTACCGGTTTCTCCCCAAAATGTGGAGATAGTGAAAAAGAATATTACTTTGTCGGAACATGACGATGTGCGATTAATGGGGAAAACTGGTTCGGGATTCCAGGAAGATAAATGGCTATTAGGGTGGTTTGTGGGCTGTGTGGAAAAACCGGGAAATCGCTATTTCTTCGCCACCAATATTCAAGCATCAGATGGCGCAACCGGCGGAAAGGCCAGAGAGATTACGAAATTAATCTTAAAAGATCTTCAAGTTTTATAGTAGGGGTGTCGCCAACATTTTCCAATAAAGCTCACGCTAGCATACGGTGTATTTTTTTCATGCATGCGTAAAAATGAAATACAATTAGGATCTGAAAAAGGTCTATTTGCCACGACCGATGGAGGGATTTTTATTGGAAATCTTTCGATTGCATATAGACATTATTATAGCAGTACAATAACAGAGTAGCCTCCGAAAATTTTGTGCAAGGAGATGCTCTTATATGGAATTTATACCTACTTCTACTATTGTAATTGATAATGATACTGGAGTAACGCTACTTAATGAGGTAGATATGTCACTGTCTTTACCTGACCATGACGAAATTCAAGCACTTAAGGGTTCTACTATTTCAATTGCAAATAAAGAATACACAATAGTAGAAGCTACTACCGAACCGAAGCTTAATGATGATTGTGATATGATTGGCACTTACGTTTTCCTTAATGTTAAGAGAAAAACTTAAAATTATTTCCATTCTCTTTTGAAATCAATCATGACCGTAATATCATGGCCCCCGGCATACGCCAGGGGCCTAAAGTATATAGATAAGTTATCGAAAATTATTAAATTTAGCAATAATTACAGCAACAGAAATAATCGCCGCCCACATAAGATAGTCCTTTATTAGATCTAGTAATTCTAGCATTATTTTGTGCTCCTTTAAAATCTTATATAGGTATGATCATCTATTTTTTTAACGGAATCTCGGTTCGCGCCAATACCTATGATGGTAATACCTATCAGGCCACCAGATATCTCGCTCAAAAATAACTACATTCGGCTCATCGTGATCACTGTACTTTTTATACCGTAAAACAACTTCGTTACTGATAGGATGCCATCCGTCTTTGCCAATAATTATGTATTTAGGATCTACATCATTCTCATCCATAGATAGCCTAAAATTCACATACTTTCCCTTAGATATGTGAAAGTCAATCGCTCTCTCATCTCCTGAAGTCGTAAATTTGTAGATTATCTCTTTGCCCTTCTTATTAATCTGAAATAAATCATTATTGTCGTTGTTGTACTTACCAAAAACATCTTCAAAATTGCCATCAGTACTTATAGTTCCGTTGAAATTATGCGCGCTTCCATCAGTTGTCATTCGTAAATGTACGCCTTCTTTATCTTGCCACAAAAAATATCCTATAATCTTGCCCGGGATAAGTTCAAGCGGCCTATCATCAAACTTCTGGGGAAAAGATGATGCAAATGCACTACTACAAAAACAAAAAACACCTAACATTGTAATAAATAAAATCCTCCATTTTTTCATGGAATCGCTCCTTTCTATCATCGGTTGCGGAAGTACCAAGAATTTTACTCGTTCTATACTACTATTGTAATATTTCAAAACCAGCTAATCAAGTACCTGACGGATACGGTTAAGAACAGCCGGTCAATCCCGGCTATTTCTAGGTCTATTTATTTTGTCAAAAGCAGGAATTTACTGTTATTTTGTGGTATTAATTATAATATTACACAATTTTGCAAGAAATGAGTAATTGATAAGGGGTGATGCCAACTGAGAGAATCCCCAAGAAAAAGCATCATTTCATAAAGCCATTATGAGAGGAGATGGAATTAGGCTAATGAATGCAAAACGGATTTTACTTATTGGAATTACCAGCCTATTAGGTATGACAATCACGCTAGGAGGTTGTAGCATGGAAGCGAAAGAGAGTACGGTTTCTGAAAAATATCCGACAAAACCCATTACGAATAATCGTACCGTTTACCGCCGGTACAAGCTCAGACATACTGGCAAGGGCGCTGGAAAAGTCAGCCCAGAAGCATCTGGGTCAGCCGCTGGTAGTAGTCAATATGCCTGGTGGCGGAGCCACCATCGGCATGAATGAACTTGCTGGCGCCAAACCTGATGGCTATACAATTGGAGTTGTTGCCACAAGCGTAATATTGCAACCACTTTATGGGCAGACAAGATACCATTATCCTACTGCTTTGGAACCGTTAGTTAATGTTGTATCTTCACCCGTGGTAGTGGCCACGCTTGCCGAAAAACCATGGAAAAATTTGAGTGAATTAGTTAGCTATGCCAAACAGCATCCTGGTGAAATCAAGGTTGGTCATTCAGGACTGGGTACGTCAGTACATGTTACAGAAGAAATGTTTGCCAAAGAAGCCGGTATTACGATCAAACAAGTGCCTTTCCGGGGCGAATCGGAAGTTCTTGCGGCTCTCTTGGGTGGGCATGTGCAGCTTATGGGAGCGTATAGTCCCGCGATTTTAAAAGAACATGTAGAAAGTGGCACTATCAGAATACTGGGAGTTGCAGAGGAAAATAGATTAACCATTCCTGGCTTTGAGAATGTGCCAACCTTCAAGGAGCAGGGAATCAATGTTGATTTTAGCTTTTGGAGTGGAATCGCGGCTCCCAAAGGTATGCCGCTAGCCGAAAAGGCCAGACTGATAGCAGGGCTAAGGGAAATGATCAATGACCCTGACTTCAAAAAGAATATGGAGGAACTGGGAATGTCAGTCCAGTATATGGGGCCAGAGGAATTTAGTGAAAGATGGATAGAAGATAATGCAAAATTGACGAAAACAGTAAAAGAGACCGGAATTGCAGAACTTATTGCGTCTCAGAAAAAATAAATCGTGGGTAATTTTCTAAAATCATCATCGGTCTATCTCCTATATACCAGTAAAATTTATGTCAATAATCCCGTCCCCCTGACAGCTCCTGACCCTAGCAGAAAAGCTATTAAAGGATTTTGAAAAATTGCCTGAAGATAAAAAACATCAAGTGATTGATTTTGTTGAATTTCTTAACAACAAACAACAAAGCGAATTGGTAACAGCCATGGATGATATTATTAGCGAAAATAAAGAGGCGCTGCTGGATTTGGCTAAATGATTTTAAAGTAATTATTTGCATTGAGGTGATTGATATGCTAACACTTAAGGATGCTCTGAACAGTATCATCAGTGATTGGAATTTTCAAAAAGAAATGTGTGACAGTTCGTTTCCGACTTCGCATGAATATGAGTTATTTTATCAGAAAATGAGTGTTTTGCACAATGCACTGGTTCATTTGCAAGGCGCAGGACTGGTACAATACAAAAATGGCGAATGGTACATAATATAAGAACACAAATCAGCCCAAAGCTTTTATCAAGTAATATAATGAGCTTGGTAGAGCATTCAGCTCATAGCCGATCGGTTCTAGGTTCAAATCCACTCAACCGGGGTGTAGACGGGGGACAGGGGTTGTGTCTCGCAAATAATGAGAATGTGAAAAAATTTGCAAGACAGCACCACCGTCTCCTGCCTTTCTCCCTGTCTTTCCTACACTTGAAAATATCCAATTGGGGACACCACCGAGAGATAGTTGAGCTATTTATGCTAACTGTCTTTTTTTAATTATGTCCAACATTAGTATTATCTCACATTTTGAGGTGAGTTATGGCGCGATTAGGCCTGTTCTGGATGCGTTTAAGAAATTAAATGCAAACAATTTTGTCCGATAAGATTTATGACCCCACAAAGAATTATCAAAGAGACTTATACTTAGAGACGTAATCGCGGCAGGTCAATAGAACAGATACTTCTTGAATTGAGGAGATATACGGAGGTTGGCTAGTTTTAAATTCCTTACTTGTAAAATTAATGCAGGTTTTTGAATAATTATAAAGAATGTAAAAAACAGGAGCACAAAACAGATAAATATGGAGGACCTCACTATTGATTAAACAGCTACAACAATTTTCTAGCCTATCGTGGTGTGAAAAACGATTGTTTTTCGTAGTATTTTTCATGACAGGTGTAGTTCGGCTGGCTATTTTAGTTTTGCCGTTTCGATGGTTGCAGCCAGTGCTTGGGCTGTCGATGAAGGAATCTAAAGCAGAAGAAGTAAAAGTTAACCAGGATGAAGCCAGGCAGATTAGCAAGATGGTGGAAAGAGTAAGCAGGTATACGCCCTGGGAAAGTAAGTGTCTTGTTCAGGCTATGGTGGGTAAGATTTTGCTTCGACGGCAAGGTATTTCAAATACGCTGTATTTGGGAGTAGGCAAGGATGAAAGGAATGCGTTGATTGCCCATGCCTGGTTGAGAAGCGGTAAAATAATCTTAACCGGAGGCAGGGGGCTGGACCGTTTTACTATCGTAGGGAAGTTTGCTGATGCGGCAGTAGATAAAGAAAACGAGGAGATTTAGGGCATGAGAAATGATCGCTTATATAAATTGGAACAGCAAAGCATTTATATTATCCGCGAGGCCTATGCTAAATTCCGTAAGCCGGGTATTTTGTGGTCAATTGGCAAGGATTCAACGGTGTTGTTATGGCTGGCGCGCAAAGCGTTTCTTGGCTATTGCCCGCTGCCGTTGATACATATTGATACTACCTTTAAAATTCCAGAAATGATTGCGCATCGGGATCGCATTGTCAAGGATTGGGGGCTGGAGTTGGTAATAGGAGCCAACCGAGAGGCTTTGGCTGCGGGGATGAACCCTGAATGTGGGCGGCTGGTATGCTGTGGTGCATTAAAGACGGAGGCGTTTCGCGAGACTGTGAATGAACATGGGTTTGATGCCATACTGTTAGGTATCAGGAGAGATGAGGAACGATCTCGTTCCAAAGAACGAATTTTTAGTGTGCGTAATGCAAATTTTGAATGGCAATACAAAGAACAGCCACCAGAATTATGGGATCAATACAATGTTGACGTACCGCCGGGGGCGCATGTGCGGGTACATCCTATTTTGGATTGGACAGAGGTGGATGTTTGGGAATATATTCAGCAGGAACAGATTCCAGTAGTTACGCTTTATTTTGCCCGTAATGGCAAGCGTTATCGCAGTTTAGGCTGTTGGCCCTGCACGCATCCCATTGAGTCAACAGCAAGTAACATTCCGGAAATTGTGACTGAACTCAAGTCAATCGGCCAATCCGAACGCGCTGGCCGGGCGCAGGATCAGGCAGATGCGTATGCAATGCAAAAACTGCGGGCGAAGGGGTATATGTGATGGAAATGACAGTAGTAGTGCTGGGGCATGTTGATCATGGTAAGTCTACTTTAATAGGACGCCTGCTATATGATACTGGTCAGGTACAAGCTGATCGTGTAAATTTTGCCTGTAATCGCTCGGCTGAGCAAGGACGGAGTTTGGAGTATGCTTTTTTACTGGATGGTTTGGCTGAGGAACAGGAACAGGGAATTACCATCGATTTTACGCAAACTAGACTAAGATTTGAAAACCGAGATTTTGTGATTGCTGATGCCCCTGGTCACAGGGAGTTTTTAAAAAATATGCTCAGTGGTGCCAGCCAGGCGGAGGCGGCCATAGTCGTCATTGATGCCACGGAAGGGGTTAGAGAACAGTCTCGTCGACATGGTTACTTATTATCGCTGCTTGGCGTTACGCAGATTGCGGTAGTGGTAAATAAAATGGATTTGGTGGATTGGTCAAAACCGGTATTTCAATCTATCCAACAGGAGTATGAGGAGTTTTTACAGGGACAGGGCATGGAGGCGATGCAGTATATTCCTATCGCTGCGTATACCGGCGATAATCTGATTCAGACTTCTGAAAATCTTGCATGGTACCAGGGACCGACGGTGCGCGAGCAGTTTTTGGCCTTTCAGCCGGCGCGGAAAGCTCAGGAAGCATTACGCTTTCTGGTGCAGGACGTTTATCGTTTTGGTTCACAGCGTTTATTGGCCGGACGTATAGAATCTGGTTGCTTAACGCAAGGACAGGACGTGGTGGTATGGCCGACGGCAGAAAAAACCAAGATTCAGCGTATTGATTGCTGGCCGCGGCTAGAGACTCTGTCTGCTCATCAAAGGGAATGTGTAGCGGTTGAACTGGCGGATCCTTTATTTGCAGAGCGTGGCATGATGCTATCCGGGGCAGTGCAGCCGCCAGCTATTAGCCGTTGCTTTCGTGCCCGTGTGGTGTGGTTGGGGCGCAAAGAACTGGCAGTTGGGCAGAGGTATAAACTGAAACTCGGCTGTCAGGAAGTCGGTGCATGGTTTGAGCGGTTTGACAGGGTGATTGATATTGGCAATCTGCAGGATGCCAGTCTTGCTGGCGTTCCGGCAGGGTTTGTCGGTGAAGGACTGCTAATGACAGATCAGCCTATCATGTTTGATGAGTTTTCGGCTATTCCAGCGACAGGTCGCTTTGTTCTGGTGGACGGGTACCAAATCGCCGGGGGCGGCATCGTGCTGGCGACGGCTGCTGGTGAACGGCAGAATTTTACACGTTTTTCTCATGAACAGCAAACTACAGGGACAAATCCTGTGTTGTTTAACGAGCCTAACTATATCAGCTTACAAGAACGGCGGAAAAGAAATCGCCACCATTCTTTTGTCATTTGGCTGACAGGCTTGTCTGGCGCAGGCAAATCCACACTGGCGCGTGGTTTGGAGGAAAAGCTGTTTAGTGCCGGGGTTCAGACCTATGTATTAGATGGTGACAATATTCGTGGCGGCTTGAATCAAGATCTTAGCTTTTCTACTGGAGGACGACGAGAAAACATTCGGCGCGTGGGTGAAGTGGCCAAATTGTTTGTGGACGCAGGTTTTGTTGTGCTTACCGCCTTTATTTCTCCCTATGCCAACGATCGTGGCCGCGTTCGTGAATTGTTGCTGCCAGAGGAGTTTGTCGAGGTCTTTGTTAAATGCTCGCTAAAAGCCTGTGAGCAACGTGATGTTAAAGGCTTATACGCCAAGGCCCGTCAAGGCATTGTCCGCCAGTTTACTGGTATTGACGATATATATGAAACACCGGAGCAACCGGAACTGGTAATTGATACTGAGCAATATAGTGTGGAAAGCTGTGTTGAGCAATTGTATCAATATGTAATAGCAAACTGCAGGCTGGCAGACAAATAGTGTGTTTCGCGATTAGCGTGCCAGTGAAAAAATAGGCGGTACTCGGAAAGGTGGTAATATGAACACGCTGCTCTCTTATATGCAGGAGCTTTATGCATTTTGCAAACTGAAGTTGATTGTCAATCTTGTTTTGATGGTTTTTCTCGGCCTTATTGAAGGGGGCGGCGTATTGTTGCTAATCCCTTTGCTTAGTTTAGCCGGAATTATTTCCGGTGTTCCGGCTGACGGCAGTTGGGCTTTTAAGGTTCAGGGTTTATTTCAGGTGTGTGGTCTGGCCCCCACTCTGCCTGTCGTGCTGGGGCTGTATATCGTGATTATTGCCGGTCAAAGCTGGCTGCAGCGTTCGCAAGCCATCTGCAGTGTGGCGATTCAGCAGTCTTTTACTAGCTTTCTGAGCATTAGGCTGTTCCGGGCCATCGCGTATACAAGGTGGTTGTTTTTGCTGTCGCGAGCAAAAGCTGATATCACCCATGTTCTGACAACAGAGGTAATGCGTGTCGGCAATGGGACCCATTTTTTTCTGCAGCTGTTGGCCACAGGGCTGATTGGTATAATTCAAATCGGACTGGCTTTTCTTATTGCTCCCGGTCTGACATTGTTTATTTTGGGCGGCGGTGCGGTCTTGTTTATTTGTTCGTACCCGTTTATTCGCCAATCACGCAGGATGGGTCTGTCAATTTCCGAGTTTACGCGGAATTTAATGTTTGAAGTTACCGAGCATTTGAATGGAATCAAGGAAGTAAAAAGCTATGGCATGGAGCCAGTTCAAATACGGAATTTTGCTACGCTGCGTCATACTATAGAGCGAAACTTTGTCCGGTTTACGGCTGTTCAAAGCCACACCGATTTTTATTACAAAGTGGGTGCTGCGGTTTTTATCAGTTTGTTTTTCTACACGGCAATTACATTTTTCAAACTCAATCCGCAGGAATTTGTGTTGATTGTTGTTATTTTTGCCCGTTTATGGCCGCGTTTTTCTTCTTTTCAGGTTGGTTTGCAGTATGTGGTGATGATGCTGCCTGCTTTTAAGGCAGTGTTGCAGCTAGAACGCTGTTGTCTGGAGGAACAGGAGTTATTGTTAGAGGAACAGCTTACCACTAGGTTGGAGCTCACACAAGGAATAGAGTTTCGCGATGTTTCCTTTTGTTATTATGCCGGGCGATTTAACTATGCTGTTGATGGAGTAAGTGTGGTGCTTGCTGCCGGTACGACAACGGCTTTTGTAGGTGTGTCCGGTTCAGGTAAAAGTACTATGGTGGACTTGTTGCTTGGACTGTTGACACCAGAGCGGGGGGGTATTTTCGTTGATGGACGGCCTTTGGCGCAGAGTCTGCAGGTATGGCGGCAATCAATTGGCTATGTTCCGCAGGATTCATTTCTATGGAATGCCAGTATTCGCGCTAACTTACAGTGGGCTTGTCCGGAAGCGTCTGAGAGTGCCATGTGGGAGACGCTGGGTTTAGCGGCAGTGGACGAATTTGTTCGTAGTCTGCCGGCAGGTTTAGATACAGTTGTAGGCGACCGTGGTGTGCGACTATCAGGCGGAGAACGGCAGCGTATAGTCTTGGCGCGAGCCTTGTTGCGGAAACCGTCGGTGTTAATATTAGATGAGGCAACCAGCTCTTTGGATACTGAGAACGAAAGTCGAATTCAGCAGGCCCTTGAAGACTTGCATGGTAAGCTAACCATTGTGGTTATTGCCCATCGGTTATCGACCATCCGGCAGGCTGACCGGATTTATGTGCTGGAGCAGGGGCGAGTGTTGGAGCAGGGAGATTATCTGTCACTAAGTAAAAACAAAGGAGGCAGGTTTGCCGCTTTAGCAAGTGTAAGTGGCACGGGTTGAGACAATATGCTTTCAAGAGGTTTTTCGGAAAAAATTGTAAAATATAGAAGGATTATGCATGAAAATGTGTAATATATGGTATTAAAGGAGTAATCTTCAATTACAGGGAAATAGCAGTAAATAAATATTGCAACGCTTGCATCCTATAATGCCAGCAGTTTTGGGAAGGGGTACATAGGTGGAGAATAAAATCAATACTGACTCGATCACTTTTCGCTCGGTAATTGATACAGACCTTGAATTTTTATATCGCGTTTATGCTTCCACACGCAATGAAGAGATGGCAGTTACGGGGTGGAATGAAGCTGATATCGAAAATTTTTTGCGCATGCAGTTCAATCTACAGCATACTTACTACAGGCAAAATTATCCGCAGGCTGCTTTTGATATTATTCTCATTGATGGTATTCCCGCAGGGAGATTATATATCGACCACCAACAAGATAAAATGGTGGTTATTGACATTGCTTTATTGCCAGAGTTCCGGGGACGGGGCGCAGGCGGGAGGATCATGAGAACCCTAGTGGAGGAGGTGGATAAAGAGGGCCTTTTAATGAGTTTGCATGTGGAATGTAATAATCCGGTGCGCTCATTTTATAAAACATTAGGCCTTGTAGAGAAAGGTACGTACGGTGTTTATTATTACATGGAAAGATCCAGACCGGAGGTTTGAGTAATGGTTGCCAAATTGCATAAACAAGATTTTGAACCTCATCTAAACGAGCAGTTTACAGTACACAGCAATGAAATCGGTCCGGTCGAGATCGAATTAGTCAAAGTGTCTGGACAAACTAGCGGAAATATTGAATCGTTTTCGCTGCTTTTTCGCAATGCTGAAGGCAAGGTTTTTCGGCATAACACCTGTCAGGTGACACACCCGTCAATGGGGGATTTCCCGCTTTTTTTAGGACCGGTTGACACTGGCAAAACAGACGGGGTTTATTATGAAGCTGTGTTTAACTACATCATAAATAGCAACAAGGAGGGGTAACTAATGAGTGATCCGTATATTGGAGAGATCAGGTTATTTGCCGGTAACTACGCGCCGGATAATTGGGCGCTTTGTGATGGCAGACTGCTCAGTATCAGCCAATACGAAGCTCTTTATGCATTGATTAACACTACCTATGGTGGTGATGGGGTGTCAAACTTTGCAATCCCGGATTTGCGGGGCAGGCTGCCTATCCATATGGGTACATATACAGCGCAGGGGGATACTTCGGTGACTTATCCCATCGGCTCAACAGGAGGGGCAGAGACGGCTGCAGTAACCGCAGATCAAATGCCTGTTCATACCCATACTGCCTGTGGGCAGTCGGTTACAGGCACACAGCCCGGTCCTGGTGGCAATGTCTGGGCTGCTCCTAGTTCTGCTGGAGTTGCTGTTAATCAGTATCTTACAGATTTATCCGGCATAACACTGAAGCAAATGGATCCTAATTCTATCCAAAGCACCGGCGGCAGTCAGGTGCATAACAATGTAATGCCTAGTATTGTTTTGAACTATATTATCGCCTTATATGGAATTTTCCCAGATTTTTCATAAAAAAAGGAGGAATGACAGATGGCAGAACCTTTTTTAGCAGAAATAAGAATGTTTTCCTTTGACAGGGTCCCGCGGGGCTGGGCTACTTGTGACGGCCAATTGCTGTTGATAGTGCAGAATTCGGCGCTGTATTCATTGATCGGGAGTACCTATGGCGGTGATAATAGAACCAATTTTAACCTGCCTGATTTACGAGGACGGGTGCCTATTCAACCAACTATTACAAGCACAACCGTGGAATACGGCAAACCTGGCGGTAAGGCATTGGAAACTCTTTCGACGACGCAGATTCCGGCACATACTCATGCGGTTATGGCGGATACGGTAAATGGAACGATTGTTACACCTAGCCCGGCCGTGGATCAGGCAGCGTGGGCGACGGCAGCGCAAAATCCGTTCGCGCCTTATGTGGATAGTACAAAAGTAGCACTGAACCCGTCAGCCATTACAACGTCTGGTGGCGGTCAAGGTCATAATAATATGCAGCCGTATCAGACGATTAGTTTCTGTATTGCCCTTATGGGCATTTATCCGTCGCGGCCTTAGAGACGAAAAGGAGGGATTAAATATGGCATGTCCTTTTATTGGAGAAATTAGGATATTCGCAGGTAGCTTTGCTCCTTACGGCTGGTTTTTTTGTCAGGGGCAGGAGGTAGCCATCAATCAATATAATGCGCTTTATTCAATAGTTGGCACTTTGTACGGAACTACTACTAATCCTAGTCAAACTTTCAAATTGCCTGACCTCAGGGGCTATGCCCCGCTAGGCTGGGGGAATGGACCTGGATTGACACCGCAGACTACTCTTGGACAAACGGCAGGCAGCGCTACAGTGACCTTGAGTCATTCACAGATGCCGAACCACAATCATACCGTACAATGTACCACTAATCCGGGGACGGTTAGCAGCCCGGCTAATGGCATTTGGGCGAAATCAGCAGGGGCGACTTTATATAGCGTACGAACGCCTGATACCCAAATGGCTGCGCAAGCACTTCAGACGTCAGGTGGCAACACAGATGGCAGTATTGCCGCCCATAATAATATGCAGCCATATCTGGGAATTAATTTTATCATTAATTATGACGGAGAGTATTTACCTAGACCGTCATGAGCATAACGGGATTAACGATAATTTGCCGAAAAATATTGTAATCTGCAAGTTCTCGTTTTTGCTGGTATCTTATGTAATTAACCGGATTTCTTAATATTGAACAAAGCGTATTTCCTGCCAAATTTTTGCTGTGTTTGGCAGGAATATTGCTGCTTTTAACGAAGTTAATATATGGAAAATATTTATCCAAGTATTAAATAGTAGGAGGAATTTATAATGAATCAAGTTCAAAAAAACAAGTTTATCACAATTGATGAGGAGCAGGTGGTTTCTTCGCCACTGGACAACCAATATGCTTGGCATAAGCCAGTAATTACAAGGCTTGATATGAAAAAGACACTGTTAACTGCGGCTAGTGGCGCTGATTCAACCACGTCAGGTGGGCATAATTAGTAAAGAGACAGATATATGAGCGGCATTTTTGGTATTGTGAGCAGAGATGGCTTAGCTGTTTCTTCTGTAATGCTTGAAACTATGCGCCAGGTGATGGTGGAATGGGGCCCGGATGGCTGTGATATATGGTTAGAGGGGGGAGTTGGGCTAGGGCAGGCGCGTTTTTTCAACACACCTGAGGCTCACTATGAACATTTGCCTTATGTTGACACGACAACTGGTCTTGTTTTTATAGCTACTGCGCGGCTAGACAACCGGGACGAATTACTGGCCGCTTGTGGTATCAAGAAAGTTGATGCACTGACTATTGGTGATGGTGAACTGCTTCGGCAGATGTACTTACGTTGGGGTGAAGAGTGTATTAAGAGGGTCTATGGTGATTGGTCTTTTGCAGTTTACCATCCGGTAGAACGTAAGCTTTTTTTAGCCCGCGACCATTTTGGCTATACTGCGCTGTACTATTATGCCGACCAAAGAGTGTTTGCATTTGCTTCATCACGTAAAGCTTTGCTTGCTTTAGGCCTAGCGCCTGTCGAAATGGATGAACTCTATCTGGCACAGGTGTTAGTTTCCTGGCCTGATTATCATGGGGAGCGCACTATACATAAGCAACTTAAACGATTGCCACCTGCTCATTGTCTTAGTGTAACCCCGGAACGATTGGACAAACATTGTTATTGGCGCATGGAAGATACACAGGAACTACACCTCCCGCGTAGGGAAGATTATATAGAGGCTTTCAGGGAAGTATTTAAGGAAGCTGTTAAAGCGCGCTTACGAAGTGAAGGAAAAATTGGCGTGTCATTAAGCGGAGGACTTGATTCAGGTTCGGTTGCCGCTGTTGCCGCTAGTTTGTTGCGGGCTGAAAATAAGCGGCTAATTGCCTATACTTCTGTACCTCTAACCGAAACGAGTGTTTATTTGGGTAAACACTCGTTTGGCAATGAATTCCCTTTGGCTCAGTCTACGGCAAGGCAGGCAAAAAATATTGATTTGTTCCCGATCGTAGCTAAGGCGATCAGTCCGATTCAAGCTATTCGCAGCATGCTGGCGGTCCGAAACGAGCCAGCACATGCTGCTGGAAATTTTTTTTGGCTACAGTCTATTAGGGAAACAGCAAGATATAAAGGATGTCATGTTTTACTTAACGGACAATGCGGTAATGCAAGTATTTCATGGACAGGCGATGTGTTTTCACAGTCACTTCTATTTCAGGTTGGTCATTTTGGCTGGAGGCGTTGGATAAAAGAGATGGCAAAACGCTATGCGCCACTTTCATTACTACAGGCATATCGAAGAATGCATATGCCAGGAAAGGCTGTGTGGCAATCATCAGCTATTCATCCTGATTTTGCGTACCGTCTCAACTTATGGGAACAGATGCTGGAATCGACAAACTCACTTCTTTTTCCAAAAAATACAGCATTAGATAAACGATGGCTAATTCTTAAACCAGGACGCTCGTTTGTCGGTGCTAAAAATGCAGAAAATGGTGCGGCTTTTGGAATTGATGTACGCGATCCTACCGCCGATATTCGCGTTTTAACATTTACACTTTCGGTGCCTGATCGTATCTTTATTGATCCGGAGACAAGGGTGGATCGGTGGCTAATTCGTGAGGCAATGAGAGGCCATCTGCCTGATGAAGTACGTCTTAACCGTCGCTTCGGACAACAGTCGGCCGACCTAGTACCGCGGCTTCGTATTTGTGCTGCTGAGGTTGAAGCTGTGCTGAACGAGTTGGAAGATGGTTTTGCTGTAGATTATTTGAATGTACCTTATATGCGTCAAGTGTGGCAGATGGTTCAGAATCAGGATACACCGGAAGCTTTTCACAAAGCAGGCAGTATCTTAATGCGTGGGATTATGGCTGGATTATTTGTCAATGAGTTTTATAATAATGGGTGATTATTGGAAATGTCAATTTGTATGTTATTACAAAAGGTGGTAAATTGAGAATAATGAATTTGACCGCAATACTGCCTGATTTTTTAACCGAAATTAAAATTAAGACTGCCAAATTAACATCTGAATTAGTAGATGCGACCTCGCGTGGTGTGCTTTGGCAAGCCGCGCTAGGCCGTTTTTTGTTAGATATCCCGGAAGTTGGCCGTTACCTGGTAGAGGACGGGCGGCGGGTTGTGATTGACGCTCTACCACAGGCGGCAGACGAGGAAGTGATACGTTGTTTTCGTATGGCTCCACTATCGGCATTGCTTTATCAACGTAATATTCCGGTATTTCATGCTGCTGCCGCGGCTATGCCAAACCGGGAAGAATGCATATTGTTAGCTGGAGACTCAGGCGCAGGCAAGTCTACCTTATTGGTGGAATTACTGCAGCGTGGCTGGCGGTTATTAGCGGACGATTTGACGATTGTTGGCACAGATGAAAACGGAAACTTGGCGGTCCACCCTACTTCTCCGGAGGTTGTGCTGTGGAGTAATGCAGTAGAAAAGCTGGGTTTGACCAAAACGAACAATACTAGCGGACGGCAGGTATTATCTTGGAGCGACAGATTCGTCAGTAAACCGCTTCCATTATGCGCTGTTTACTGGCTTGCCGTTAAAACCCAGGATGGATTTCAACTTAGCGAACTTGAGGGCGTAAAACGTTTTCAAGCTATGGGTTTATTGGCCTACAACAGCCATATTGCCGATGCTTTGTTTGACCCCAAAGAATATTTCCGTCAAGCAGCGGTGTTTGCACAATCTATTCCTCTGTATCGCTTGTGCCGTCCGCGGGGGTGTTGGAGTGCGGATAAACTGGCAGATATGGTGGAAGGGAACATAATATGACGAACACATATACGTATACAGCATATGGCTTGACTTTGAGCTTACCGTTTCCCTGTCCGGTATTGATGCCTGCTCCTGCCGTGGGGGCTAGGCCGGATGTCGTAGTAGCCTATGGTTCGGTGCCTAGAACGTTAAGCAAGCCGTTATTTAGCAATGATGACTGGAAAAATGGCTTCACGTGGCAGGCTGCTCCTGGTTGTTTTCTACTACGGACAGGAAAGCGTGCAGCCCGTTTTTTGGTGGAAGCGGGGACGAAAATTACTATTGAACTTAATTCCGAAGCTGAAATGAGCCGGGTTATTCACCACTTTCTTCACAGCGTTTTGGCTGCCGTATTGCGTCAGCGCGGCTTGTTGGTACTGCATGGCAACACAGCCATTACAGCGCGGGGTGCGGTAGTGATTACTGGTACATCGGGAGCTGGAAAATCCACTACGCTGGCTGCTTTGCTTGAACGGGGGTGCTCAATGCTTGCCGATGATGTTACCGCCCTACGGCAGGCTGGCAATGGCTGTATTGAGGCTTTACCGGGTATACCCCATTTAAGCCTATGTGATGATGCTGCGAACGGTCTTGGTATTGACCCCGACGATTTTCCCCGTAATCCTTTACGACGTGCCAAAAGTGTAATTCCTGTCCCGGACAGCATGAGTCAAGCGCCGGCGCCGCTGCGAGCTATCTACTTTCTAAAACATTCTGCCGGTGAGTCGCTGCGGATTGAGCCTGTTGCTGGGACATCCAAGTTTGCTGTCCTACAGGAATGGGTATATGGCCCGCTATTGCCGCAGGAACACCCGGCAATATTTTCGCTTTTAGCTGCGGTAGCTGAACAGGTGAATTTTTTTCAGGTAGAGCGTTCAGTAAATAAATGGACAGTTCCAGAGTTAACGGAGGTAATATTAGGTGGGTAAGATTTTTTGGCTGGCTTCTTATCCTAAGTCGGGTAACACTTGGATGCGGATACTGCTTACTAATTATTTGCGTAATAGTAATGAGCCAGCTGATATTAATGAACTTGATGGTGGGCCGATTGCCAGTTCCAGGGTCTGGTTTGACGAATGGGCAGGCATTGAGGCATCGGCGCTTAATGATACCATTATTGAGCGACTGCGCCCTGAGGTTTATCGTTGTCTGGTACGAGAAACTAAAGAACCGTTATTTATGAAAGTACATGACGCCTGGGGGCGAACTGATCGGAAACAACCATTGTTTCCCGTCGATGTGACCGGCGGGGTGGTTTATATTATACGTAATCCGCTGGATATGGTTGCATCCTGCGCAAATCATTGGGGTATAAGTGTTGCAGCAGCGGTGGATAATCTTGTCAACCCGGACTTTGCTTTAGCACGGTCATCTGGCGCACTATCCAATCAACTCTGTCAGAAACTTGGCTCTTGGAGCAGTCATGTCCAGAGTTGGGTAGACCAGGCGGGTTTGCCGATATGCCTGGTGCGTTATGAGGATTTGCATCAAAATACGGAAGCATTTTTTGAGCAAGTAGTGCGTTTTTGCGGTTTGCCTTTTGATGAAAAGCGGGTTTGCAAAGCAGTTGTTTTTTCCAATTTTGCTGAGTTAAAGCGTCAGGAAGAGGCTAGTGGTTTTCATGAAGGCCCTGTAACGTTATCTAGTTCTTTTTTTCGTCGCGGTCAAGTCGGTACTTGGCGTGAGGAATTACCACTCGAACTGGCAGAGCGGATTATAGAGGCGCATGGTGATGTTATGCGCAGGTTTGGCTATTTAGATGCTGATAACAACAGACTTTGAGATGAAGAGGTGTTGATAAATGGATTTAGGATTACATACCAGAATTATGCGTATTGCTGACTTGATGGCTACTTCCGTGGATAAAGAAATTGTAATTATGAACTTAGCAAAAAATAATTATGTAGCCTTAGATGATATCGGGCGGCATATCTGGGATATATTGAAAAAACCCTGTCGTATTGATGAGCTTTGTCAGCAATTAAGCCGGGAGTATAAGGTCGATTTGGAGCAAGTAACCGCCGATGTGCTGCCGTTTCTGAATGAATTGCAGGATGAAGGTTTGGTGTGTGTGGCTGATGAAGTTTAATATAGATAAATTTACACCAGAGTTTCAATTGATGCTGGCACTCCTCAGTGTTGATACTACTGCTATTAAAATGGCGAGGATCAATAAGCTGATTTCAGAACATATTGATTGGGACTTTTTTTTGCAGCTGGTGAACCGCCATGGGGTATATCCGCAGATTTATGAGCTGTTAAACAGTTTGCCTGGGGAGATTGTGCCGGAAGCAGTAATGCTAACATTACAAAAACAATGCCATAACAATGCTGCGCGAGCTATGAAAAATGCTGGTGAATTGGTAAGAATAGTACGAATTATGGAAGAGAACGGGATAAAGGTAATAGCGCTCAAGGGGCAGACACTGGCACAGCGTCTGTATGGCAATATTGCGCTGAGAACGGCGGGAGACATTGATCTCTTGGTAGCAGCTGAGGAATTGGCAAAAGCCGAAGAAATTTTAGTTAGCTGCGGTTATCATGAGGAATATGCCGAACAACGGATGACTGCCCGGCGGCGAAATATTCACTTTGAAACTATGCATCATAGTAATTTTTTACATGATGAACGCCAAATACATGTAGAGTTGCACTGGCGACTTTGCTATTCCGGGTTGGAACTGCCGCTGTCTGAAGCGGCAAAGCTTCAAGAAGTAAAATTGACAGGCTGTGCAGTGGCTACGCTTGCTGATGAGCCGGGACTACTATTTCTAGCACTACATGGCTCTATGCATAGCTGGCTTCGACTGCGGTGGCTATATGATATTGTAATGTTTATGAAGCCTAACAGTGGTATTGATTGGGAGCGGGTAGCGGTTTTGGCAGAGCAGTTAGGTATTGGTACCATTTTCCGGCATACACTGCTTTTGGCAAACTGTCTTTTTTTTGTGCCGCTGCCAGCAAATTTATCGGCTACCATTAAAAATGATCGTAATGCTTGGAAAATAGCTAATAGGGCACTGCTTTTTTTTATGGCCTCGGAACGAAAATTTGCTAAACCTACATACTGGCGTAAAATTTCCTGTTCGCTTAAAAACAAGTACTACAATTTGAGCTTTCGGACAGGCTGGAACAAAGTTGAATATTTATTCATGCATTTACGACCGATTAACAGTGATTTGCAACTTGTTTTTTTCTCAGACCGGTGGTACTTTTTATATTATCTGCTACGGCCTTTTACTTGGTTGCGACGGTCAGTTATGAGGCAGTAATTGCAGGCAACAAAGGAAGGAAAATCATGTCAATCGAACTGAAACAAGTAGAAAAATGCTTTACGGATAACTCTGGCAATGCTATACAGGCTATTGACAAGGTAGATCTTTCGATAGCAAACGGTGAGTTTGTGGCTTTGCTGGGACCGTCTGGCTGTGGTAAATCGACACTAATTAACTTGATCGCCGGACTTGATTCGGTTAGTACCGGGGAAATATTATTTCAAGGCAAACCTATATGCAACCCAGGTGCTGATCGGGCGGTGGTTTTTCAGGAAGCAGCATTGTTTCCGTGGTTAACTGTCATCGAAAATATTAAGTTCGCCATTCAAAGCGGTACCAGACGCGAAAAAGCAGACAAAGCGTTGTATTACATAAATTTAGTTCATCTTAACAAGTTTAAACACGCTTATCCGTATCAGCTTTCCGGCGGGATGAAGCAACGGGTGGCAATTGCCCGTGCGTTGGCGACAGATTCGCCTGTTTTATTAATGGATGAACCATTTGCGGCGTTGGATGAGCAAACTAGAATGATGCTCCAAGCAGAATTGCTACGGATTTGGCAGTATACGAAAAAAACTGTTGTATTTGTTACTCATCATATTCGTGAGGCTATTTATCTTGCAGAACGTATTGTCTTGTTTAGCTATCGTCCGGCAAGGGTGATCAAAGAATATTCAATTGGTATACCAAGACCGCGTGTGCCAGACAATTTTGATGTAGCACAGTTAGAAGCGGAGATATTAGCCCACTTGAAAATTGAAATGGAAAAGGCGGTAGCAGAGGAAATTGGCGAGGAGTATCTATTGGAAGCGGCTGCTAGCAGTAGCGGTAGTGGTGATCGTATGGGAAGTAGTATATAGACTGGGGTTTTGGCCGCCGTTTCTTTTGCCTTCACCATATCAGGTAGGGCAGACATTGTGGTATGGCATTGCTGATTTTTCGTTAGTAATTGCTGTCTTAGCAAGCTTTCAGCGGCTTATTATCGGCTATGTACTGGCGGTGGTATTAGGAACGCTCTTAGGAGTGGCATTAGCAAAAGTTCGCTGGCTTGATGATACGGTTGGATTTTTGATTTTGAGTGTACAGACTGTACCCAGTATTGTCTGGCTGCCGCTTGCATTGTTATGGTTTGGGCTAAATGATAAGGCGGTTATTTTTGTTGTGGTTATCGGCGCTTTATGTACGATGGTGATTAGTGTGAAAGCGGCAATACAGGGTGTATCCCCGCTTTTAATTCGTGTTGCCAGAACTTTGAGCTATAGTAATATTCGTTTGTTTTTTAAGGTTATTCTTCCTGCCGGATTGCCTGGTATTATTACCGGTTTGCGTTTGGCCTGGGCGTTTGCCTGGCGATCATTAATGGCAGGTGAGCTGATTGGGAGTGGTTCAGGTTTAGGACAGGTGCTGATGACTGGGCGTAATTTGGGTGATATGAGTCTGGTAATTGCGGTTATGATCATCATTAGTGTGCTTGGTTCTGTTATTGAGTTATTGCTGTTTCAAAGGATAGAGACAAATGTGTTGAAAAAATGGGGTCATACAAAATAGCAGTACCAAAGAAGCATTTTCTGTTGATACCTTGCGATAACAGCTTTTTGGAGGAGTTTACATGATTAGTCGGCAACGGACTTTTAGGATAATATATAGTATACTTATGGTTTTTCTGTTCGTTTTTTTGTCAGGCTGCAGCCAAAAGCAGGAGGAGCAACCTAAATTGCGCTTGGGATTTTTCCCGAACGTTACTCATGCACCGGCATTAGTTGGGATTGATCAAGGCTTTTTCCAGAGCGAATTAGGGCAGATTAAACTAGAAACGCGAGTTTTCTCTGCAGGACCTGAACTGATGGAGGCCATGGCAGCCGGGGAAATTGATGTGGCATACATTGGTCCTGGACCAGCTTTAACCGGCTTCGCTCGCGGAGTGCCGATACAAATTATTTCTGGCGCCAGTAGTGCGGGTGCTGTGTTAGTAGCTGATCCCAAATCTAATATTAACGGCCTGAAAGACCTGGCGGGTAAAAAGGTTGCTATACCGCAGTATGGGAATACCCAGGATATTTCTTTACGGCATCTGTTAGTGGAATACGGCCTGAAGGATAAAGCTAAGGGGGGAGATGTGGAGATTTTTCAGGCTGCGCCTGCTGATGTACTGTCCCTATTTAGCCAAAATCAGGTTGATGCAGCACTTATACCTGAACCGTGGGGTGCAATATTGGAACAAAAAGGCGGAGCTAAGCTGGTATTAGACTGGAATCATATTTGGAAAGAAGGTAACTATCCCACTACTGTCGTTATTACTAGAAAGGATTACGCCGAAAAAAATCCATCTATAATAAATGCCTTTTTAGCTGCTCATCGGAAAGCGGTTGAGTTTATAAACTGTCGTCCCGATGAACGAGGTAAAATAGTAAACAATCAATTAAAAATTATAACGAATAAGGAAATTCCGGCAGAGGTATTAGAGACTGCTTTTCGACGTACCCACGCTACTATTGATATTGACTGGCAAGTATTGCAAGAGTATGCCGATATATTAGTTGAGGCAGGTTATTTGAAAGAAAGAGTCGATATCTCGCGAATGAAGCAAGCCTTTTAGTACTTACGGCTTTCCAACTGCTTGGGTTAATTTTATTATAATATTTGTTACAATTACCTATAAACAATATAAATTACATGGTGACAGTTGGGGGTTGCAGAGGAAACTAGATTGACTCTCCCAGGTTAAGAGAATGTGCCAACTTTCAAAGAACAGGGAATTGACGTTGCTTTCAGTTTTTGGAACGGAATTGCAGTCCCAAAGGGTCTGCCGCCAGCGGAAAAGGCCAGGCCTTACAGCCGGGTTAAGGGAAATGATCAATGACTCTGACTTCAAAAAGAATATGGAGGAACTGGGAATGGCAGTCCAGTATATGGGGCCTGACGAATTTAGTGAAAGATGGATAGAAGATAATGTAAAATTGACGAAAACAGTAAGAGAGACCGGAATTGCAGAACTTATTGCGTCTCAGAAAAAATAAATCGTGGGTAATTTTCTAAAATCATCATCGGTCTGTCTCCTATATACCAGTAAAATTTATGTCAATAACCCCGTCCCCTCTGACAGCCTAATCAGTGATTGGAATTTTCAAAAAGAAATGTGTGACAGTTCGTTTCCGACTTCGCATGAATATGAGTTATTTTATCAGAAAATGAGTGTTTTGCACGATGCACTGGTTCATTTGCAAGGCGCAGGACTGGTACAATACAAAAATGGCAAATGGTACATAATATAAGAAACAAGTCAACACAAAGCTTTTGTCAAGTAAAATAATGAGCTTGGTAGAGCATTCGGTTCATAACTGGCGGTCCTAGGTTCAAATTCACTCAACCGGGGGTAGACAAAGACCAGCTAGTTAAAGTCAAGCCCTAAACATAATTTTGTTTCAAAGAAAAATGAGCAGAGCAAACAAGCCCTTCTCAAACGTGAACAATGCTCGAAAAAGGCATATACAATGTTCAATTTCGCTAAGCTGATTTTTTCAAGTGTTGCTGATACATTTCAACCTGCTGATCAGGGGAAATTAAACGGAACGCCTGCTTGTTCTTCAATACCGAGAATATGATGCGCAACAGCTTGTTCATGACAGCCCCTAAAGCTTGCTTTTTGGTTTTTGTTTCAATTTTTCGTTGGTAATACTCATAAATTACCGAGTTAACCTGGGAGCCTTTAGATTCTTTCCGAACAGACGTAGTGGCGGCAATATAGAGCGCATGTCGCAAAAATGGCGAGCCTCGTTTGGTCACCTTGTTTTTTGTACCTATAAAATTACCCGATTGCTTAACTGAAGGGCCAATACCGCTAAAGGCTACTAACTGCTTAGCCTTTATAAACCGTTCAATATCACCTATCTCACCCAAAATAATAGGTGCCAGTGTATCGCCGATGCCAGGTATACTCCTTAGTAGTGCAACCTCTGGTAACTGCTCAGAAAGTGCCTTAATCTGGTCATCGATCACCTTAATCTGTACGTCTAAAGACTGCACGACACTGGCGAAACACCGTATCGTGCTCGCATAGGCCGCTAGCGAGATGCCAGTAACTTGAGCGTCCTCGGCGCAAGCTACCAAAGCCGCATATTTTTGCTGGCCATAGGTCTTACCCTGCCGGGGTAAAGTTTCCAGCATGTTCATAATGGCCTTGTGATTGGCTTTCTCTATCCACTCGCAAGGCGACGGAAACTTGCTTACGAGTGTCAAGGCAGTAAGCGATCCAGGGTTGAGGACACTAGGAAACAGTGGAGCAATCTGCTCAATGGCAC
>NZ_LSLK01000031.1 GCF_002257705.1 Sporomusa silvacetica DSM 10669 | reverse complement strand
GGTGATAACAGCCAATGTGAACACCTCCGTATGATTGGGTTTGGTCGCTTTTATCATACATGAGTTCTCACATTGGTTGTTCTTTTTTATTCATTGGGAGTGTTGCATTTCATTTTACAATGAACCTATATTTCAAAGTGGAAGTATCTTCAAAATAATGGTTGCTAGTTTGTTGAGTAGTTTTGCGTGGATTACATATATAATTGAAGAAAAGGAAGCTGAGCAGTAAAGAGCAAGAGGGGTTCGATTCGCATGTTTCTACTAAAAAACCTGATATAGCGTTTTGAGTTTATAGAGTAAGCCATTTAACTTTAGGCTATTACGAAAGAACTTACTCTATATGTAAAACTTATTTGATGGACGGCACTAAGGTAGATGGAATTTTATGATTTGTGTAGTAGTCAAAGCTAGGAATAGGGAGAGGGACTATGGACGATATAAAACAATTACCGGGCGCTAGAGAATCTAGTGCAGGCGATGACTTTCACCTATTATGGGCCGGGCGAAAAGCTCTTAGTCTTTTGATGCCTAACTCAGACTTAATTGCTATTAATATAGAAGGGCCCCATCGAGAGGAAGCAAGCTATTTAGATCCCGAAGGTGATCAATTGCTAGCAATCGACCTCGCAGAATATTATGGCGGCGAACGTTTTAATTCAGCTAAAACAATAGTTTTAGCTCAGCTTAAGTACAGTACTAGAACACCTGAAAAAGAATGGACAGCTGCGCGTTTAAGTGAAGGCAAGGCTAGTGGCCAGAGAAAAAATAAGATGAGTAAAGGGACAGGGTCAATCATTCATCGGCTTGCTCAGACTTTTCAACGTTATTACAGTAATTATGATCAAGGGGCAGTACTGCGGAAACTGGTATTGAAGTTGGTAAGTAACCGCCCCGCGAGTGAACTATTAATTTCTGCACTCGCAGCAGCGAAAGAATGTCTTGTTAAGCAAAATCCGGGAATGACAAGAACGTTGCTGAATATTCTTTCTGCTGATCACTCTGCAGAAGTTGAGCGTCTATTTATCAGCTCCGGCCTTGGTTCGAAGACGTTTCTTGACTTTTTAAGAGTGCTTGATATCGATGAATGTGGCCAACAATCCCGCTTTGGGCAGAGTATTAATTTGGTCAAGGAGCTAGGAAGTTTTGGGCCTGGAGATGTTACAGACCAATATACACGATTGAAGAGTTTAATTTGGGACTATATGATGCCAGAGGCTGCAGATAAACCACCACTAACAAAATATGACATACTGCCTTTATTTAAATGTGGTTACAGAGATCTTTTTCCAGCTGAACCATACCTAGAGTTACCCGGAAAAATACTTGAGAGAAGTGAAACTGCAAAACTTGCACAGGCGGTTCTAACAAGTACGAAAAAATTAGTTTGCCTTTATTCCGGAGGTGGAAAAGGTAAAACCACGCTTGTTCAATCACTAAAAAATAACTTACCATTGCATTCAGTTGTAATTATTTTTGATTGTTATGGGGGAGGGAGTTATCTCGATCCGGCAGATACGCGTCATTCTCATTACAGGGCGATTCCGCAAATAGTGAATGAGCTTGCTACCCAAGTGGGAGGACCTCTCCTTTTGCGTCTTAGTTTAACTTCTGAAGATTATATGCGAGAATTACTCGTTCGGATCGAAACTGCCGTATCGCTGATAAGAAAGTCCAATCCAGAAGCCTTGGCTGTAGTGGTTATCGATGCGGCAGACAATAGTGTCAGCGCGGCCAGCGAAAAGAAGGAGAAGAGTTTTGTTCATGATATTGTACGGCAGCCATTTCCCGATGGTTCGCGGCTAGTGGTTACATGTCGTACTGAAAATCTGACGACGCTCGACTTACCAGATTATCAACCGCTGGAACTTAGGGGTTTCACTAAACCAGAAAGTGCAAAGCATTTGAAAATGTATTTTCCAGACGCAACTGAAGTGCAAGCAGAAGATTTTCATCGACTAACGCAGGGCGTCCCAAGAGTTCAAGGGTATGCACTTGAATTGAGACACCGGGGAATTGATGCTGTTTTATCTCCACTGCGGCCAGATGGAAAATCCTTAGGGGATTTGATTGAAAGCTGGTTGAAGGAAGCAAAGAATCGACATGGAGTACCTGAAGACATTGACAGAATTTGCGAAGCGCTAGTTGCGTTACCTAGACCGGTACCTATAATGTATGTTGCTGAACTTGCTCGGGTTCTACCGGACACCATAAAGAGTTTATGTGTTGATACCCGCCTTGGCCTAATTGAAAATCATAGTGCAATTTCCTTTAGTGACCAAGATTTTGAGGATCATTTACGATTGCGGATTGCAGATAAAGGCCGACTGCTAGAGTCTATTTGTGATTTACTCTATAAAAAACGTACCATTGATAGGTATGCTGCATACCATGTAGATACTTTCTTAGCCCATACAAATCGCTTCAAGGATTTAAGTGATTTAGTGCTTCAAGAAACTGTTGATAGTAGTATTATTGACAATCCAATAGAACGGCAAGAGCTTATGCTTAAGCGCATTAGGTCTGCCGTCGAGCTAGGAAAAAACGAAGACGATCGTTCTGTGATTATTAAACTTCTTTGGACTGCTGCGGAAACGGTTAAAACTGATAAAGCTGTAAGAACGTTAATTTTTGATAATGCTGATTTGGCGGAAAAATTCGGTGATGTTCAGGTTGTTCAAAGGCTCCATTTAGATATTGAAAAAAAGCAGGAATGGCCTGTCGCTAGCCTTTTTCATAGCGCAGCAGTGTTATCTCGGTTTGAAGCAACAAAGGCAAAAGCTGATGAGAAACTAAAAGAAGCCCTTGGTTGGTTAAGATGGAGCTCAACACGCAAGGAAAGTGAGAGGCATCGATATCTTGTTAAATCCGAAGACGTTGCAGCTGGATTGGAGGCGATGATTAGACTCGATGGAGCGGCTGAGGTTAAGGGTTGGCTAAATAGACTAAATCGTCACTGCTCTATATATGATTGTGTATATTATCTAGCCGCTAAAATCCTACGCGTAGACGGAGCTGCAGTGCTTGAGCAATACATTTCCATGATACCTATTCGGGCTGATAGTTGTCTTGCTATTTTGAAAGCATATCGGGAAAGTAATAATAGTGCTCCTATAAACATAGTTGAAAGAGCGGCTAAAGTATGGCATCGGTTTGGTCTGTGTGGAGGCAAGCCCGGTAAAGGCATCTTAGCGGAAGGGATCATGCTTTGCGAAGCGGTAGCTAAAGTACAATCATTACGAATAATTTTGCCGGATTTAGTAGTTATATTTTCGCCACCAGTGCTTAATTATATGCCATACCTATCAGGAGAGGATGTTGACCGGGTCGTCGGAATCCTTTGCTCACGAACTTTACAATCAAAGCTAACTAATCAGCAGCTTACACTGGATAATTTTCTTCCAGATGAATTGATTGATATTAAAGAAAATCTTCCTTATAAAGAACGAGAAGAACTTAAAAAAAGGCGGCGTGAATTTGACCAAGTATTTGGTTTTCTATTACCTGCGTATGAATTAAGGGCTGATATTGTTTTAGGTAGTATCTCACCGGATCTTTTCCAGAGTCGACTGGACGAATGTCTTGGGAGAATTGAGCGGGATTATGAAGTAAGGTGGCGAAATAATGCGGTGCCTGTTTATCGGCTAATGGTACAAGCCTTAGCTGAAGCCGCAATTATGATTTCCGGAATACCGAGTACATGGATAGATAAGTTGATGCAAGCAGTCTCTAATAAACAGGTTGGAGGAAGCACTTTTCTTCAATTACTATTGGCGGGGAAAGTAGTAGCTTTACCAAGAATGCATGGCGAGGTATTGCGTTTGCTAGATCAAGTTCGACAAGATTTAGAAAAGGCACCTGGAACAGCCAGAGAACAAATTGACCTATTAGTCCAATGCACTCGAATTGCTGAAGTGGTCGATCCAGATGTTGCACGGTATTACTTCAACCTCGCTGTGGAGGCTGCCTCGGAGATTGATGAGGAAGTATTTACTCAAATAAATTGTATGGCATCTTTTGCCGATAAGATATCAAGTGAATCGCGGTATTCTAATGCTGAGTTAGCATACCAATTTGCACGTTTTGTTGAAGACTGCCATCGACGCATGGATGGCTGGGATCATTTTCCTTGGGATGAAGCAATGAAAGGATTATTCTGCCTTGATCCAGCCTCTGTTTTTGCCATATTGAGTAGGTGGGATGAGCGAGGCGTGAGAAATATTGAAAACGAGATAGTTATAGTACTTCTCATTGCTATACAGCGCAAATATATTTCACTAGAAATGGCGTATGCATTAAGTATTTTACCGGTTGCTTCTGGTAATGAGTATGAGCAACTTACTCTGGCAATTCTCGATGCTGCGCAAACATCAGGCGGACAAGTTCAGGCGATAGAATACTTGTCTCTAATTGCCGCAGATATATGTCTTTATGTCCCGATTGTTGAGCGCAAGTCGCAAGCATCGGCTGTGATGAGTTGGGCTAATAAACATAATGTTGGACATAGTCAAGGCGCTATTTGTTTAACTGATCTTTTAAGTTTTCTTGAAGGCACATATAAAAAGCCGGTCACAGATAATACTGCGTGGAAAACGGATGAGAATTTAGAGGTTCCTAATTGGGAACAAATTTTGGGCAATCAATCTTTTCTTACTTCTGATGAAATTGAATTGGCACTTGATGAGGTCCGCAAGATCGACAAATATGGGAGTAATCTTCAAAAAGAGTTACTATGCCGGTTACAGCAGTGTTGTGTCGTAAGTGATTATACAAAACAATTGGATGCACTTTTAATGATTAAGTCAGAAAAACTTTCGGTGGGTTTACTGTTGGAGGCTCTCGAAGGTCGTATACAAGAATGGTCTTTTCACCCCAATGTGCGGGAATGGCAAAAAGAAAAATGTACCGATTTTTTGGTACGGCGCCTATCTGAGATGATCTATTACGGCTCTAGGTCGAGAATGGTGAAGCGTTTTCAAGCGGTATTCGGAATACCTGATACAGATTTATATAAGTGGGTTGTCGATGTTCTTCCTCAGTTTGTTGGGGCGCCGGCCGAAATAACATATGAAGTAATTCACGAATTGACGGTCTCTCTTACACCTACCGAAGCAGAGCGTGTACTACAATGGTTGCTTGAGCGGCTTTCAGCCAAAATTCCAACTGATTGTGCAGATGGCTTATGGCGGGAAGAACTTCGTCCACCGAAAGAAAGTTTAGAAATTGTTTCTAAGTTTATTTGGAGGATGTTAGGTCACCCTGATAAACGTTTACGCTGGCGGGTAGCCCATGCAGTTCGACGAATGGTCCGCCTGGAATTTTATGAAATAGTTGATTCATTAGTTTTACTATGTGACGATAAGTGCTGTGCTGCAATGATAGATTATAAACATGATTTCTTTTGGCTTTCAGCAAGGTTGTGGACTTTTATTTTACTAGATCGTCTTGCAGCAGAGGCTCCGAACGCTATAAAGCGCCATTCGGATAGAATTATAAAGGAAGCGTTAGCGCCGGAAGTGCCGCATGCACTCATACGTCACTTTGCCAAATCTGCTGCACTAGCGTTAACTAAACATGATCCAGGCATATATTCTACCAGTGAAGTAACTGCACTATCTGCTATTAATAAAAGTCCTTTTCCTCCTAATAAAACGAAAAACAGGCGGTATTCAGGTACTCGTCGGATAGATTCTAAAGAACTCCGATTTGGTTTTGATGAGACGGACACTCTTCCATATTGGTATGAACCTCTGGCAAGGGTGTTTGGAGAAGACCGAGATATGATTGCACAGATGGCTGAAAAATGGATCTGTGATAAATGGGGTGTACCTGCAAACATAGGTTATCAAAGAGATTGGATACGCCAAAAGTATGATTACAATTTATACTCTAATGGACAGGGAAGTGAACCAACTGTTGAAACTGTTCAAAACTATGCTGAATGGCATGCGATGTTTTGTACAGCGGACGAGTTATTAAAAACTCACCCGGCTATATATGACGAATGGGAGAATGATCATTACGGTCATTGGCTTGCAAGGTGGACATTAAATTGGCCTGGTTATTGGCTAGCTGATTTACGTGATTCTTTGCCGCTCGAAGATATCTATTGGTATCTCGGTGAACCAACAGGTGAAAACTGGAAGCAAGAAATTTCGCCGGATGCGTTTGATCCGCTTATAGGGCTGAATAAAACTTCGATTCCCAAATTTTTCGTATTACATGGTTATTATAGGCGCGCAGTCCATGGTGCTTCAGAGTCAATGTATATTTCAAGCGCTTTAGTAACTCCAGAGACTGCACCGGCACTTTTGTGCGCAATGCAGACTGCTGTAAATCCTAATGACTACCGTGTTCCTCCTGAAGGGGATGAACTGGAGATTTCTTCTGAAGGGTTCGAACTGAAAGGTTGGCTCAGAATACTTGAATCTGAATGCGGCGGTATAGATGAAAATGATCCATTACGTAACCAGTTATCTAGTTCACTAGTCGTTCCCGGAACAGATTTTGTGTCATGGGAAAATCTTGAATGTTCCTCTGATCATAAGCGATATTGGCGGTGTGGATATGAGGATAAGCCGGTAACTAATTTGGAATGTTGGGATGAACAACCGAAAACTGATCGTGAAGATAGAGGGTTTTATTCAGAGGGGCATAGACTGTGGGTAGACGTGAATATCCTATTGGATTATCTAAAAGAAAGGCAACGATGCCTTATTGTTAAATGTATGATTGATCGTTGGGCTGACAAGGAGGGAACAGGGAAATATGTCCCAGGTAAAGCGAAAATCTACCTCATCCATGCAGATGGAACTCTCGAAACGCTCCGAGAGCGTTATTGCATTAGGGAAAAAACTTGTTGAGGAGCTTTCTCTAGAACCAGGTGTTGACACTCTTGGACGATGGATGGCACACTATGTTGCCGAATTAATTGATGCAGCCGAGAATATAACTGATCAAAGTTTGCGTAGTCAGGCGCGGGATAAATGCTGTGAGGCAATTATAAAACTATGGGATCACCGAGCATCTCTTCCCAGAGGGGGGCGACCTCTTTCCAATCTAGATGGGGTATTAGAGGCTATCAAAAACATAAGAACAAAAAAGAATTCATGGACTACACTATCTTCTCAAGATGTAAAGCGGATAGGGGGGGAATGGATGGGGTTTGCCAAGACAGTAGAGGATGCGGGTTTGAGAATGTGTAGAATTGCCGTATTGACAGCGGTTGCGGAAGCATCTTTTGGTAAAGAACAATGTTGGCTTCACGAGCATAAAGAGATGTTATCTAAAGAAGAAACTGAGATTATTGAGGCTCTAGATGGATGG
Source organism: Sporomusa silvacetica DSM 10669 (assembly GCF_002257705.1). Taxonomy (GTDB): domain Bacteria; phylum Bacillota; class Negativicutes; order Sporomusales; family Sporomusaceae; genus Sporomusa; species Sporomusa silvacetica. The sequence continues at coordinate 8,730 of NZ_LSLK01000031.1, read as the reverse complement.
TTGTCACAGGAAAAACTTTGGCGGGATAGAGAAAATAAAGTGTCCATTTTAGATATGGATCCTGCTGAACGTAGTCAACGCATTGCGGAGGAGATAAAAAAATTAGTTGAAAAGATTAATACGTTCTTTAGTTCAATCCAGACAAAAAGCTCTGAGTAAGCTGAGTTGCTAACATTTATTTCGAGAAATAAACTCTCGCTCTTTTCTGTACTGACGATTGTGGTAATGGCAGCGGGCAATTGCTTTAAAGCGGTAAGCTCGGGGCATGTAGACGGTAGCTTGTTTCGGTGGTAACGGAGCAAGAAGGCAGTATTTTTTGATTGATTTGCTTGATAGTGTCGGTGCTATTCTTGCTTGTTTTAGTTTGCTGTTTTATTCGGTACACTTGTCGACAGAGGCAGCTGTAGCAGATGATTTTTTTAATGTCATACTCTGATTTTGTAATAATTTCGAACAAATGTATATACTTTTTGATTTTTGCGTAATATAATATTACATGAGAGGGGGAGTGAATAATGTTAACATTAGAAGAAATTGGCGCTCGTATTCAAAGTGCCCGAGTGACTCGTGGACTGAATCAAGTGCAACTTTCTGATAAACTCAAAGAGCAAGGATTGCATATTAGTAGAGAAACCATTAGTAAGATCGAAAGTGGTGATCGCCCTCTGTCTGCTATGGAGTTGCCAGTCTTTGCGACGGTTTTAAGCGTACCAGTAACGGAATTACTTAAAGAAGAGACGGCGGAAGACTTGGTTACTTTGTTTCGTCGTAAAGCGGGTGTAAACATAGTCTCTGAGGAGATAGCGGAGATACAAGATATGATGAAAGCTTTAATTAGGCAGAAGCAACTGCACGAGGGAAAACTGATAGTCCGTAAGCGTGAACCCATATGGAGGGTATAGCCATGTCATCGCTGAAAGGGATGCTATCGGGGCAAGAAAGATTGCAGATCAAAGATTTAGCAGAGGATACCCGGCTGAGATGGGCTAGAAAAGGATATTGTGATATCTTTGCTATTTTGGACAGTTGCTCACTATTGATTCGTAAACCGTTAGAATCGAAAACTTCTGGTTTTTCTACGTTTTTTGAAGAACATTTTATAGTAGTGTTGAACACTAATTTTACATTAGGTCATGAGCGGTTTACGGGTGCTCATGAATTGTATCATCTTACCTACAATCAGGATGTATTGCGGCGAGAAAGACTACTTTACGAAAATGAAAATGAGGAAGAAAAAAAAGCGCAGGGATTTGCCGCAGAATTTTTGATGCCGGAAGATGGTGTGAAAGAATCATTTTTCAAGTTGGTGGGGGAAGATGTGAAGACGGATAAGGTAGAAGTACGTCATATCATCCGATTACAGCATGTCTTCCAAGTTAGTTATACTGCTATGTTGAAAAGATTAGTTCAGTTACAGCTTTGTGCGGCCAAACGATATGATTTTTTGCGTGGCTATGCTACTCCTGAGAGAGCGGTGGAACTGCAAGAATTGACGATACAAGAAGGCAAGGATATTCGATTGATAATTCCTTCCCATGTGAATAGCATATCCGATGAATATCTGCAGTTTGTTCGCAATAATTTTGAGAAGCAGAAAATTTCTTATGGCAAATTATATGAAGTATTGGAGTATGTGGGAAAAACTCCGGAAACCTTCGGATATGAAAAGCCAGGAGAAATCGAATGAAATATGTAGCGGCAATTTCAGATGCAGATATAATGATTCATCTGGCAAAAGCAGATGAATTGGATATACTTCGCTATCTATTTACTAAAATCATCATTCCTCAGTATGTACTCGAACGAGAAATTAAAAGAAAAGCAGGCACTTGTTTGCCGATTATTTTAAGGTGTATTGAAGAGGGAACGTTATTTCAGGTCGTAGATCGGCAGGTCGATTTCGTTTTAAATAAATTGGCTGAACCTATTATTGAGGATAAGCGTGCGGTTGTTGGTCGTGGCGAGAGTGAGTGCGCGGGATATGCGGCGGCATTGGGTATCGGTATCATCATTTCGGACAATTGCAATGAGTTTAAGTGGTTGAGTGAAAATGTGATGCTAACTTATTATGATATTCTGGCTTTAAATGTACATTTCGGACATATGGATCAAGAAACGGCGAGCAATAAATATGAGAAAATCAATGCGGTTTTGGGTCAAGCTTCCGGTATAAATTTTAAAAGAAGGCAACTAAAGACGTTTGAAAATATTCAGGAAAATAACTGGGAAGTTCCCTTAGGTCTAATAGATTGATTGGTCATAAGTAAGGTTTGATATTCATGAATAGTAAGCCATCAATATGGACAAGAGATGAAAAGGTATATAGATAAAAATTACTCGTGTTTTATAACGTGGGTAATTTTCTTGCGTTTTTACCCACGTTATATTGATATGGGAAGATTCTACCCACATAATGGAACGGCAGCTGTAAACGCGATAAAATCTTTTACCCGGCGGTTGTTGTACTACAACAACCGTACAACAATGCGGCGAAAAAAGTCTGTGACGGCTTGTAATGAAAATGCAGTAATATCAATGGTTTGTGGCGTTTTGGAAATGAAAAATTGAGCTCATTTTTGACTCTTAATCAGTAGGTTCACGGTTCGATTCCGTGGTGGGTCACCACTCGAAAACTCAGGTGTATCAAGGCTCTAAGGCCTTTCGGTACACCTTTTAATTTTGTCGTTTATGGTAAAGTTGCCGTTTATTTGCCGTTTATTCTTAAAAAAGCATACAAAAGAATACCAAAGAAATAAAAAAATTAGCAGGCTACTTGGCCTGCTCAGCCTGCCGACAAAAGCAGATATTAAATTTATTTATGAATACTGTTTTATAATTATTCATTCATGCCATTTCAGAATTAGCTATGATATAATAAACCATAAATTCAGTAAGTACGTTCATTATTTATATTTTGTGCGTCTTTGGACGATAAGGCAAATTTATTGCATTGACATAATGATAGTGCCATGATATATATATATAGTAAGTTAACGAAAGAGGGAGTGTATTGATGTCGGTAATTCTGTAAGGATTTAGGTTAAGCGCATGAGATGAGCAGTTGTTTTGCTCTTGTTTGTGTTGTCAAAAACTGCCTTACAGATTGAATGAGCATCCATTTTTATAATGGTGTAATTTGTAGCGCAGTAGCATACTGTGCTTTTTTTGTTTTCTTTCTATAAGGCGAAAATTAGAAAGGAAGAATAACATGTATACATTTACAAACCAGTTTATTTCTAATGATAAAAATGCTGAGTTCTTGAAAGCCACTATGATGGGGCCAAACGCCTTGCGAGTAACAGAGGAATTAACGTCACACCTAAACATCAATGAGAATATGCGAATACTTGACCTCGGTTGCGGGTGTGGCCTTTCCACGATTCTATTAGCGAAAAAATTTGGTGCGTCCGTTTTCGCCGCCGACCTTTGGATTTCGCCAACTGAAAACTATGAGCGTTTCCAATCTATCGGAATTGATGATAAGGCCGTTCCAATTTTCGTAGACGCGACCAAAGGGTTGCCTTTCGCAAATGGATATTTTGACTTGTTGTTCACCGTGGACGCTTACCATTATTTCGGTGATACGGCGGAAATGCTCCCGTCGCTCATTCCTTTTGTGAAAAAGGGCGGCTATATCGCCGTCGCTATTCCCGGCTTAAAATACGAATTTGAGAAAAATGTTCCCGATGAAATGCAGCCGTTTTGGAATAGCGAGATGGAAAGAACCTTGCACTCTCTTGATTGGTGGAAAGATTTGTGGAAGAGGGCAGAGGGCATTGAAATAGTGGACAGTCGTGAAATGGCCTGTTGCAGACAGGCGTGGAAAGAGTGGCAGACCGGTTATCACCCTATTGTCGCTGATGACATCAAAATGATGGAAGCTGAGGGCGGAAAGTATTTTAATCTCGTTCAGTTGATAGCTAAAATTATCTGAATATCTTTGCCATTTTATCGTTCACCTTAGCCCGCAAAGGCGTACCTAATAAGCATTATTTGCGCCGGAGAAGTACAAACAAAAGGAGTATAGTGAATAGGCTATGTTCCTTTTGTTTGCATAAAAATTCATTGATATTCATTTGATTTTCTTAAAACACACTTTGTCGACATTCTGAGCAGGCTACTTGGCCTGCTTTTTTTGTTTCTCCTTTGCTTTATCGGTTGCTTGCTGCAAGAAAGATTCCATTTTATCGGCGGTTTCTTTTTCGGCTGATTTGAGAAGGTGAGAATATACAACAGTGGTTGTATTGGTATTTGCATGTCCTAGCTTACCGGCAACAGTTCGTATATCAGTTCCTGATGTTATAAGGTAGGTGGCTGCCATGTGCCGGAAACTTTTTGGTGTGATTGCCGGTAGCTTGTTGTTACACGAACATAGGTTTGATGGTAATATAAAAATATATCTAGGTTTTTAATATGCGCGAGTTTTAGGAGAACAGTAAAAACATCTTGTTTTTACCTCTTGAAATTTAGCGTATATAAAAAAAACCTGTTAATATCAAGGTTGTTATCCACATGGTTGAAAAACCATTCAGTGCAGAGACAAAAACCAGGTTTTTTTGAAACCTGGTTTTTTATTTTCTAACATTTAAAACCTGGTTAATTTAGCCTGGTTTATTTTTATTTCTAAGGCTAAGGAGAGGTAATGATATGGAAAAAAAGGCATATAACACAAAAGAAATACAGGAACTTACTGGATTGGGGCGGGATGCTGTTTTAAAGCTCCTCAAAACAGGCAAGCTGGTTAGAGTAGGGCGGCGCTGGCTAATATCAGTACAGGCCTTAGATAGTTTTTTAAATGGTTATGAATAAAATGGGGGTGGGGTTATGAGTTATCGTGACAGTATTTATACGATTAGAGAAATCAACAAAATTGCAAAAGATGAAGGATTGTCAAAAATCTTTCAAAGTTATACCACGCTCTATAATCTGGCACGTTCAGGGAGTGTTCCGGTTACCAAATTGGGCAATCGCTATTTACTTCGCATATGTGATATTGAAAATTTTCTTTCGGGAAATGCTGTGCCTGTCGTTAATGGCATTCGGCGAATTGATTAAAGCAGCCCGGCGATAAGGACGGCGATACTTATGATACCGACTGAGGACTTTAGCCTGATACAAGTCATAAAAGAAGCATTATCCATAGAGCAAGCAGTAAATCGGTATCTGCCAGGTCTGACGCTCAGAAGGCGTGGCCGGAGGCTTTGGGGCTGTTGTCCTTTTCACGGCGAGAAAACACCAAGCTTTACTATCATCCCGGATGCTGACCAGTTTAGATGTTTTGGCTGTGGTGAGTATGGTGACACCATTGACCTAGTGGCTAAAGCCATGAGTCTGTCGTTGCCGGATACGGTGAAGTTATTGGCCAGTGACTTGGGGATTAAGGGTATAACCGATGATCAAGCCCGGCGCAAGGTGAAAACACGGATCGAGCATGAACGCGAATTAAAGGAGCGTATGGACTGCTTTGCTGACAAGGTTAAAGAAGATTATAGATTTTTAAGGGGACTCTGCGATTCAGTAGAAAGATATCTTAGAGAAAAAGCCAGCTGTGCTGCTGATTTAGATAATCCGGAAGTCATAGGCGCCATTTATATTTTAAGCGAAATTGAGATTATATTTGATTATTTGCTCTCTGATAATGTTGAGATGCAATATGAAGGAATGTGTGGGGTGGAGGAACTTAGAGAATGCATAAAACACGTAGCCATGAAGTAAGTTTTTTAAAAGCCTTAACCCTTGAGGATTTAGCCAAGGCAGGGATAAAATCAGTAGGCCAGCCGGGCAATGATCCGCCTAAACCTGCTGTTATGATAGAGGACGGTGTGTTCAAACTAAAATCTGCAATTGAAAAGCCTCAAGGGATAACCGCAGCAGAACTACTCAAAAAGCAATTGCCTGAGCCTGTATGGATAGTTCCTGATATATTACCGGCAGGGCTGATAATTATTGCTGGGCCGCCCAAAACGGGTAAATCCTGGCTGTCCATGGGGCTAGCGGTAGCGGTGGCGAGTGGCGGTAATTTCTTAGGACAGGATGTGCAAAAAGGACAAGCTATCTACTTGGCATTAGAAGATACAGAACGAAGGCTGCAGAGTCGATTACAGATAGTCCTGACTGAAGAGAAAGGGCCGGAGGGATTACATTTCTTTACCAATTGGCCTAAAGATGGTGAGGGCGGGTTAACATTTTTGGCGGAATGGTTATTGGAACATGAAGACTGTCGGCTAGTGATTGTTGATACACTGCAAAAGATCAAACGCAAGCCAGGAAGAAATGAAAACGCCTATGAAAGTGATTATGCAGCCATGACTGGCTTTAAACAGATTGCGGACAAGTTTAATGTCGCTGTTGTCTTAGTGCATCACTTGAAGAAGGGGAGCGAGACAGATATTTTTAATCAGATATCTGGCAGCGTCGGTTTAAGTGGTGCAGCAGATGCAATGATGGTACTAAAGCGCGCCAGAATGAATTTAGAAACAATTAAAAGTAAAAATATGGAATTGACCTTGCGGAATAGCAATTTGCAAGTTGTATTTAGCGGCGAGCCTGATGAAATTCTTTTACAGGCCATTCGTGATAATAAGGAGGAGCTCGCCCATAATTACCGGTGAACCTACTGCGCTGGTGTTCGTATGCCAGAACTGCGCTATTAACCAGCAGGCCGAGGGATACGTAGAAAGAAAGCCGTTTACTAACGATGTGATTATTAAGCCGGAGGGCCGTAATGTCTTAGCGCGGCATTACAGCGCCTATAATCAGGCTATTCCTTATATGGCTGACGGAAATATACCTATTGGTGCTTAGATAGAATAATGGGATGGGGAGAGGATAATATGGTCATTAGTGATGGAATGCGCGATAGCATGCTGGATATAGCGGGGCTTACATATAAAGAGCATTTAAATAGAGGCGGTACTTTAGAAGTATGGCAATATGGCAAGTATACGCCCACTTATATAATGTTACCGGCCGGAGAAGTAGATTTTGAGCGGCAGGGATCGTCGTGCAAATTAAAGGCGATAGCCCGAACGGTATCAGGCGAGGATGGCCACAGGTGCTGGCGTATTGAGGATGTTGTGGACGTTAGGGATATTCTTAATGCTGTTGGTCAAGGTTTTAGCGATTCTTTAAAGGATTGCGTGGGCCGGGAGGCGCGAAATGAGTAAATCAACAAACTTAATCATAGTTATGTCTGCGGATGAGCAGCAAAGCCGGGTATTTATCGCAGGTGCTTCGACAGTTGACGAATGGCAAGATAAAATGATGGCCGTAGTGCTTAAAGATAATACGACATTCCGATTTTCTCGGGATAGCAGTAGGTTTGCTGATGATTTGATAGCCTGGGGTAAGTCGGAATAGACTAAAAGGGAGGTATGAACGGTGCCTAAGTTAAGAGTTGATGAAAGGTTTGTCTGGGCGGAGTTGCTTTGCCTTAGGACAATACTCGTAGAAGTCGTGGTCGGTAAGCGGCATGGTATGGAGGCTAGGAAGGCAGCGGTGATCGCTGACGAAATAGAGCGCCTAGCGGCAGCGGTGATGTTGCCGGTTGATAAACGGGTTGCAAATTAGTATTGGGCGGGACTGGTCCCGCCCTTTAACACCTTAACTTAATTTAAAATAGCTATTACTGATCGGCGGGATGATCTCGTCGATTTTTCATTTGTGCTGTATGGAGGCCAAGAAAGACCAAGTGATAGCTGAACTTTTTCGGACCTTCGCCGATAGCCCGAGCATGACCGGCTCGGTAATTTTGCCTGGTATGGTATAATAAGAAAAACAAAACACTCTAGCCAACAAGGAGACTTAGCCATGACCTCAAGGCAGATCCACCTCGTTTTTGACACTAAGATTGGCGGCACCAAACCAGTGACCGTTGTCGATAACGGCCATAAATGCCCTTTCTGCTGCCGTGACGAACTTGAGGGCATCATAGCCGAAGATGGGCCGATACTCCTTATCGCCAATAAATACCCGGTGCTCCGGGACACCTTCCCGACTGTCCTCATCGAAACCGATGACTGCTCATCCGAATTGTCGCTATATCCAAAGGACCACCTTCACCGGGTCATCCGTTTCGGCATCGAGAATTGGCTGGACATGATCGCCGGCGGCGAATTCGCATCGGTCCTGTTCTTCAAAAACCACGGCCCCAGCTCGGGCGGCAGCATTCGCCACCCCCACATGCAGATCATCGGCCTCCGCCACCTCGACTACACCGCCAACATCCCCCCGACCAGCCTCGAAGGAATCGTCATTAGCCGCGACGGCGGCGTCGAACTTGCCATCGCCGACAAGCCGCTGGTCGGCTTCATTGAACTCAACATCAAGCTCGCCGACCTCGAGCAAATCGACCGCTTGGCTGACTACCTACAGATCTGCGCCCACTACTTCCTCAACCACTTCAACCGCAACTGCAACAGCTACAATATTTTCTTCTACCAGATAGGGGGCCAGATAACTGCCAAGGTCATGCCCCGGTTCGTTACCTCGCCCATCTATGTCGGCTACGCCATCCCCCAGCTGTCCACCCGCATTCCCGACGTCGCTGCTGACCTCAAGCGAATATATGGATTATAATTTTAGTCGAGGTGATTTCAGGAGCTCAGGGTAGTTATTTGGTCAGCGGTAAAAACTTTTACAAGGTCCTCATTTTCGTCAAAATCATGTTCGGGAGGGTCGGGGATTGTGATTCTATTAGCTACATTCTTGACTAATATTTCATCCTCATAA
>NZ_LSLK01000030.1 GCF_002257705.1 Sporomusa silvacetica DSM 10669 | reverse complement strand
CGGTGATAACAGCCAATGTGAACACCTCCGTATGATTGGGTTTGGTCGCTTTTATCATACATGAGTTCTCACATTGGTTGTTCTTTTTTATTCATTGGGAGTGTTGCATTTCATTTTACAATGAACCAATAAAAAAATCTATAGAAACGTACTTGACAATAATACCCCCAAATGATATCATAACAAATGTCCGGTGCAGGACATAAACAAAATAACTGCTGGGGTGGATATTTCCTCCAAAGATATCATGCGGGTGTGGCGGAATGGCAGACGCGGCAGACTCAAAATCTGCTCTGGGTAACTAGGTGGGGGTTCAAGTCCCTTCACCCGCACCATTAAAAAAAGTTCTAAGTTTACTTAGAACTTTTTTCGTGTTTGCGCTCCATATCATTTTGGTTACTCTTTAGTCTACGATATTTTTCATAATTTAGTAAAAACGCGGAGTGAATAAAATATTATTTGTAATTTTTTTACATAAATTCATAAAAATAGCAGGAAAACCACTTTGTGATCGCGAATAGTATCGCAACAATAAAATTGTAGAGGTGGTTTTTATGTCAGAGTTGTTGAGTATCAAAGAGATATCGCAGGAACTGGGTATTCCTCAAAGCACTTTGCGATATTACCGTGACTTATTCATGGATTATTTGCCAGCTGCCGGTGAAGGGAAAAAGAAACGGTTTTATCCCGAGGCAGTTGTCGTGTTTCAGACTATTGCCAAAGGTATGCATAAAAACAAAAGTGCTGATGATATTGCCAGTGATCTCAATCAGCGTTTTACCCGCTTTATTGACGTTAATGAAGACGATGAAAAAACGCAGGAAAGCAGCGCAACATATTCGCAGAATGATGAAATCCATCAATCGCAAGCCTTGACGCCACTAACGCAGCTTGATGGTTCGGCGATAATGGCTGTGGTTGCTTCGCAAAATCAAGCTTTACAGCAAATAGCTGCTACAATTAGTATTGTAAATGAACAGCAGGAAGAATTGCACAATTTAAAGCAAGAGGTAAACAAATTGGAAGAACGGCTGGAAAACGAGCTGACTAATCATTTCCAGTTGGTAGATACTCAGCTGCGCCAGGTTATAGAGCAAAGGGAAACCAGAAAAACCAAGTCGTTCTGGCAGCGGTTATTTGCATAAATTATAAATGATAGACAATGGAAAGGGGCAGCGGTACAGGGTGTAATTACCTAGGCCGCTGTCTTTTATAATTGATAAGTAAATGGTAGAAAATGTAAAAATGATAAATTGAATTACAAATAATGGAAATTGATGAAGTTTAGTACTTAATTGTGCTGCGAATATAGTGGATAGTAATCCGGGAAGGCGGCAACATGTCGAATTAGGCAACTGTGAAAATACTAGACAACTAAAGGTCTGAATGGCTGCCTGGAGTTAATTCGACATGTAAGATTTAAATAGTGTCGGTTTTTTACGAAAAGTTATTCTGCTGATTTGGCAGGAATTACAAAAATTTACAAGAATGTTTATCACATGAAATAAATATGGTCAGTAGGAGGAGATCGACAATGTCTGCAGCAGAAGCGCTCAACAGTAAAATAGTATATTTGCACGGAGAAGATGGCTATCAAGACTCCATTGACACTACAACAGGAATTATTTTCCTGGATAATGATTTTCGGGTGAAAAATCTAAATCGCGAAGCCGAAAAAATTTGTGGAGTGGAGCGGGCCAGGTCAATTGGCAGAAGAGCGGATGATGTTTTTAAGCAGCATGGCGATAAATTTTTACAAGCCTTTCATCTGCAAGAATATGAAGAATTAAATACGATTAATTTAAAACTCAAAGTACAGGATCAATTTATCTATGCCCATATTGATACGCTCAAACTTCGGGGCAATGCCGGACAAGCAAGTGGATTGATTGTTATTATCCAGGATTTATCAGCAGTCCGGGCAGCTATCAAACAAATACAAGTAACGCAAATGCTAATGTCGCTAGGTGAATTGGCGGCAGGGGTGGCGCATCATGTCAGGACACCGCTTACAACCATCAGCGGCTATTTACAGGTAATGCTCAGCCGTTTGGAAGATGATCGCTACACGGTGGGACGTGATGTGCTGGAGATGATGCTAGATGAAGTATCCTCTATCAATAGTGTAGTAAAAGAACTTGTTTTATTTGCCAATCCACCAGTTAGTAAAGAAGATAATGTTGATATAAATCGTACTATTGGGGAAGCGCTGCTTTTGACCTTTAAGGAACTGGGTGGTGAAAAAATCGAAATCGATAAACAACTGGCTCCTAACCTGCCGCTGCTCAAGGTGGATAGTAATTTAATAAAACAGGCCATTGTAAATGTAATGCAAAATGCTATGGAAGCAATGCCGGGAGAAGGGGTGCTGTCAGTAAAGTCTTGGCTCAATTCTGAGCTTAATATGCTGGTTATTGCCATCAGTGATACTGGACCGGGGGTAAATCCCGAAATTCTGCCCCGGGTATTTGAACCATTTTATACAACGAAACTTGAGCATATGGGACTTGGCCTGCCTGTTGCTCATCGGATCATTGGTGAGCATGGTGGCTTTATCAATATCAGCCCAGCTAAGCAGCTAAACACAGGTGCTTGTATCCATATCTATCTTCCCATAATTGATGACCGCCACCGACATTTACGGATAATAGATCAGCAGATACTTAACCTACAGTAAGGAGATAATGAAAATTACTACAAATATTACAAGTAGGGGTAATATTGGGCCTGGTATTCTTCATATTATGTTATTGTTACAAAAATTAATGTGAAGAAGGGATGCAAGTGTTACTCCGGTTTAGTTTTTGGTTTACTACATTTTTTTCGTTAATGATCGTTAGTTGTTACTCCACAACGATTGCGCTAGCTGGACCCAGCATTACGGTGAATTTGCCTAGCCGAACGATTGAACTGTTTGCAGACAATAAAGTAATAAAAGAATTCCCCATAGCTATCGGAAAAGTGTCTACCCCTACGCCAATCGGTACGTTTTCTATTATCTCTAAGGATATAAATCCTGCTTGGTATCCGCCAGATCAGCCAGGGAAAGTAGTACCATCTGGACCAGACAACCCCTTAGGCTACCGCTGGCTGGGTATATGGAATAATTATGGAATCCATGGTACCAATGTACCTGAGTCAATTGGTGGCGTTGTGTCAAATGGCTGTATTCGCATGCAGGAAGTTGATGTAGAAGAACTTTTTGAGTTGGTTAATTGCGGAACACCGGTAAAAATAACCTATGACCGAGTAAAGGTTCGAACCAATGCCCGGGGGCAGGTGCTACTGGCTGTTTATCCTGATATTTATGGTTATAGCAGTATTACCGTGCAAGATGTTAGAAACAAACTGAATACGTACCGCCTAAATACGCTGGTAACTGACGAGTTATTGCGCGAAATGATTAATGATCCGAGTGATGAGCAGGTCGTTATTGCTAATCGGTTCGCGATTCAGGTTAGCGGTAAGCAAATAAATGAGCAAGGGCTAATTGTTCAGGATGTGCGCTATGTTCCCATCTATGCGGTTGCCGGGACACTTAAGCGGCAAATAAAATGGGATGAGAAAAACAAAGTTGTTCAATATGGAGCAACCACCGTACCGGGTATTGTAGTTGACAATGTGGTATATGTAGCTACAGGCAAGCTGACAACGTTATTTGCCTGCCAGCCAAGCTGGAACAACGAAGAAAATATGTTGATTTTGGAACAACAGGGAGTTTTCCTAAATGATAAGCCTGTCAATCTTGAGGTGCGTGAGCTGCAGGGAATAGTAGCAGTGCCGGCATTGCCACTAGCAGAGGTTCTCGGGTGTAAAGTTAATTGGAATCAAGAGAAACAATTATTAACTAGGTCAGTTAAAGGGGAAAATGTTACCATACCTATTGTTATGGTAGATAGTATTCCCTTCATCAAAATCACAAATATTAATCAATATTTTAATGCCTATGTATATTGGAATAAAGAAGCTAAAACGATAGAATTTATTTATCCGTAAAGGCAAGGGTTATAGGGTTATTTTGAAACGAGATTGCTTCGTTGTATGCGAAAGCAATCTCGTTTTTCCTTTAATACATAAGGTAGGAGTATATTTAGAAAAATAGAGAAGGGATTTAAAGTCTTAATAGCCAATACAAATAGACTGGACACAATATTGGAGCATAAGGTGGTGGGCATATGTCCCAAAAATTTATTATAATTGATGGTAGTAGTTTAGTGCATCGCGCATTCCATGCATTACCCATGCTGCGTACAGCAGGTGGGCTATATACTAATGCGGTGTATGGGTTTACTACTATGCTTGTCAAACTGTTAACAGAGTATAACCCGGATTTAGTTGCCGTGGCGTTTGATAAAAGCCGGGTTACCTTTCGAACAGAGGTTTATCAGCAGTATAAGGGGCACAGGCAGGCTACCCCAAGCGAGTTATCTGAACAATTTCCGCTGGTGCGTGAGTTACTCCAAGCGCTTGGTATAACTACCCTCGAAGAAAGAGGCTATGAGGCTGACGACATTATTGGGACATTAGCTGAAAAGGCAGCTAAACTGGGGTTTGAAGTTCTTATTGTTACCGGTGACCGTGATGCGCTGCAATTGATAGGACCAACAGTCAAGGTATTGCTTACTAGAAAAGGCATAACTGAAACGGAAACCATCGATGTACCGGCTCTTACAGAAAAATATGGGCTAACTCCGAGTCAGATGATTGATATGAAAGGGTTAATGGGAGATACTTCTGATAATATACCAGGTGTTCCAGGTATTGGCGAAAAAACGGCGCTCAAGCTATTGGCCGAATTTAGTTCCATGGAAAATGTCCTGAATAATATTGATAAAGTTGCCGGGAAAAAACTGCAGGAGAATCTCCGTCAATATACAGACCAAGCGGTTTTATCTAAACAATTGGCAACAATTGTTCGTGATATGAACATCGATTTTATTCCTGAAACCTTTGGCGTTACTCCGGCAAAACAAGCTGTCAAAGAATTGTTTATTAAATTTGAATTTAAAAGCCTGATAAACAAGGTCGATACGCTGTTTCCGGGAAACTGTGCACCATGTGCCGCTGAGGAACCCGCGAACGAGGTGGAGTTTTTGCCACTGGTTACGGCCACCAGTCGCTCGGCGGCAATCGCGCTTTATACTGAAGCCAAAAATCTAGAGCGAATCAGTTGTTATCCGCTGTCGGCAGGGCATTCGCCGTTAGCCGGACTGCTCGGTCTTGGTATTACTTGCGCAGATAAAACCGTTTTTATTCCTGCTGACTGCGAAGGCTGGGATGTTGTTTTTGACCTTTTGGCTGATTCCAGTATAATAGTAGATACCTATGACTCGAAGAAACTGTATCATATCTGCCAGCTAAGAGGCTCTGTACTACAAGCGCAGCTATTTGATGTTCTGATTGCTGCCTATTTGCTTGAGCCTACGGCAGCCGCCTACCCGCTTGACGTTTTGGCAGAAAAGTATTTGGGACAGGCTGCTTCTTTGCCGGTCGGGGACAAGCTGATGACGCAACGACCGGAGTTTGCCTGCTGGGCCAGCAAGGTTGTGGGGCAATTGCAAGCCAGCCTCGCCACAGCACTGGCTGAGAACGGATTGGACAACTTGTTCGAACAAGTTGAATTACCACTTGTCGAGACATTAGCAGCCATGGAGGTTACTGGCATTCGAGTTGATCGAGAATATCTTAGGGAGATGGCAGTAAGTATTGCCACTAAAATTGACCAGCTTGTTAGTGAAATCTACCTGCTTGCTGGTGAGAATTTTAATATAAATTCTACGAAGCAATTGGGTGTCATTCTTTTTGAAAAGTTGCAGCTTCCGATTATTAAAAAAACGAAAACCGGTTACTCTACTGACGCAGAAGTATTGGAAAAACTAGCAGGGCAGCATCCACTTATTGACAAGCTATTAGAGTACAGGATGATGACAAAACTCAAATCAACCTATCTTGATGGTATGGAAGTGTTAATCCAGCCAGAAACAGGCAGAATCCATACTAGCTTTAACCAAATGGTTACGGCTACCGGCAGACTAAGCAGTTCTGAGCCTAACCTGCAGAATATTCCTGTTCGTTCTGATATGGGACGGAAAATCAGGGAGTTGTTTGTTCCCGGTGAAGGCTATCAATATATTATGTCTGCCGACTATTCGCAGATTGAACTGCGTATCCTGGCCCATATGGCTGGAGATACTAGTTTGCTGGAGGCATTTAGAAATAATCAGGATATACATACCCGGACGGCGGCTGAGGTTTTTGGTGTAGCCATGTCAGAGGTTACGCCAGAACTGCGCTCTAGAGCCAAAGCTGTCAATTTT
Organism: Sporomusa silvacetica DSM 10669; assembly: GCF_002257705.1. Lineage (GTDB taxonomy): Bacteria > Bacillota > Negativicutes > Sporomusales > Sporomusaceae > Sporomusa > Sporomusa silvacetica. The sequence continues at coordinate 8,453 of NZ_LSLK01000030.1, read as the reverse complement.
GGTATCGTGTATGGTATCAGTGATTATGGTTTGTCACGGGATATCGGCGTTAGCCGGAAAGAAGCTGCTCATTATATTGCCAGCTATTTCGCCAAATACCAGGGGGTAAAACGCTATATTGACGAGAGTGTTGCCAGCGCCCACCGGGATGGCTATGTAACTACTCTGTTTGGGCGTCGACGTCAGTTGCCTGATATTAATAGCAGCAACTTTAATCAACGCTCCTTTGCGGAACGTACGGCGATGAACACTCCTATTCAGGGTGCTGCGGCTGATATCATCAAAATTGCTATGAATAAGGTTTACGCTGCCCTTAAGACCAAAGGATTTAAGAGCCGACTGTTATTACAGGTACATGATGAATTATTGCTGGAAGTAACAACAGAGGAACTTAAGCAGGTAGCCTCACTTGTAAAACAAGCTATGGAGCAAGCGGTTGAACTTACCATACCGTTAGTGGCCGATGTCAAAGCCGGCCCCAATTGGGCCAAAGCGAAGTAAGAGGGGGGATGCATCATGCCGGAAATGCCGGAAGTCGAAACAATTCGTCGAACACTTGCGGACAAGGTAGAGGGGCGCAAGATTATTCGTGTGGATATTGGGCTGCCCCGTCTGGTAAAATGGCCAACAGCAGCTGAATTCCAGGCTGTCCTTACAGATAGAACGATTATGAAATTGGTGCGCCGCGGCAAGTATCTGCTTTTTTATCTTGATAATAATTTTGTACTCATTATTCATTTACGAATGACCGGACGTTTGTATTATAAAACGCCAGGTAGTGAGTTTGATAAGTTTACTCATGTTTTATTTAATCTTGATAATGGCGACATTTTGTTATATGCTGATACGCGTACGCTGGGAACACTTTATTTGATGCCGGAGGAAGAACTGTGGCGTATTGCCGGTTTAGCCTCTATGGGACCAGAGCCATTGTCAGCAGAATTTACATTGAAATATTTTGCTGACATGCTAAGTAAACGCCGGGCTAAGATAAAGTCGGTGCTACTTAATCAGAAGTTGATTGGCGGTCTTGGCAATATTTATGTTGATGAAGCCTTAGCCGTTGCCTGCATTGATCCGGAACGTATAGCAAGCAGCCTTACTGCGCAAGAGGCAAACTACCTCCATCAGGCGGTTAATCAGGTTATTGCTGACGGCATAGCGCATGGCGGCACTACCTTTCGTGATTATCGTGACGGCGCTGGCCAGAGTGGCAGCCACCAGCGGTATCTGCAGGTTTATGGACGAACAAACGAGCCTTGTCAGCGCTGCGGCGGTATCATTGCCCGCAAAGAAGTGGCTGGTCGTGGTACGCATTATTGTCCTAACTGCCAGAAGTAGCTGGGAGGATAAAGCTATGTATTTAATTGGATTAACTGGCGGGATTGCCAGCGGTAAAAGCACAGTAAGTCGGATGCTCAGTGAATTAGGTGCATTTATTATTGATGCGGACAAGCTTTCCCGAGAGGTTACTCAGCCGGGAAAACCAGCCTGGCAAGAAATTATTAAAAAATTTGGCCAGGATATTGTTCAGGATAATGGTGAAATTGACCGTAAACATCTGGGCAAATTGGTATTTGCCAACAACCAGGCTCGCTCTGAATTAGAAGCGATTACCCATCCACATATTGAGGCAGCAGCCAAAGCGGCTATGACTGCTGCCGCGGCAGACGGTTTTGATGTGCTTGTACTTGATGCCCCCCTCTTAATTGAAGTGGGTTGGCATACCAAGGTTGATGCCGTATGGGTAGTCTATGTCGATGAACAGACGCAGCTCAAGCGGCTAATGGCGCGTGACAATAGCTGCAAGGAGGCTGCACAAGCCAGAATGAATGCCCAACTTGCACTTACGAAAAAACTGAAATATGCCGATGTTGTTATTAACAACGGTGACGCTATCGAAATTACCCAAAAAAATGTACTAAAAGCTTGGAATGAGATAGATATACTGCGTTAGGCGCAGCTGTACATGTTGTAAATAGTGAAGAGCAGTAAAAATTAGTGGTATTTTTTTGAGAGCGTACACATAGTTTTCTACAGTGATTTTCTTATTACGGAGTGATTTTATTGCGTATCTGGACTTGGCTGAAAGTCCTGATAATTGGTCTGTTATTAGCTGCCATAGGAATATATGCTGTATTCACCAGTGATTGGTTTCAGAAGAAGTATATGTATCCGTTTTTATATCAGGAAGCCGTGTATACCTATGCACTGGAACGAGAACTCGACCCATTTTTAGTCACCGGTGTTATTCGAACAGAAAGTAAATTTATTAGTGAAGCCCGATCACCCAAAGGGGCATTAGGATTAATGCAAATTATGCCTGAAACCGGTCGATGGATTGCCGAGCAGCTTGGTGAAACAGAATACATGACCGCCGATTTGATAGATCCGGATAGGAACATTCGGTTTGGCAGCTGGTATTTGGCCTCCTTGAAAAAAGAGTTTGGAGGCAATGAGGTATTGATTCTTGCCGCTTATAATGGCGGTCGCGGCAATGTGAAGCAATGGATTGAGCGGTATGGTTGGTCCAAAGATTTTAACGATATTCAGCAAATCCCTTTTAAAGAGACCAGAGAGTATGTAGAAAAAGTAATGTCCAGTAAGAAACGGTATATAGAATTGTACGGTAGATAAACCTATCCCGGGACCAAGTTGTTCTTAACTCCCGCTTATAAGAGGGAGTCTTAGAACAACTTGGTCATCGGATATTATTGAACAAGGGAAACGAGGAGAATGCATCATAAATGCGTAAGCTAATGATTCTATTATTGATATTATTCATTGTTGTCATTACTGGTTGTAGTCATAAGGCAGGTACTTTGACTCCAGAAGAGAAAAAAGTGACTGTCCAGCAGGGTGGTCAGCTCAAGTATGGCAGTTTGAATGAGCCTAACACGCTCAATCCGCTGATTTCTAATCTATTGGCTACTGCTGAAGTAGGTAAACTAGTGTTTAGCGGCTTGGTGGTTACCGGGGATAAAGGGGAATGGGTTCCAGATTTAGCAGTTGATGTGCCAACAACTGTTAATGGGGGCGTTGCTGCCGATGGGCGTACAGTAACATACCGTTTGCGCCAAGGAGTGACGTGGCATGATGGCACACCCTTTACTGCTGCAGATGTTAAGTTTACCTGGCAGTATATTATGAATCAGAAAGTAAATGTTGTGTCAAGAGATGGCTATGATCGAATTAGTTCTATTGAGACCCCGGATAAATATACTGTTGTAGTCAAGTTTCGCGAGTACTATGCGCCATATTTAACGTTGTTTGGCACAATATTGCCAAAACATAAGTTGGAAAACGTCGGTGATCTCAATAAAGATCCTTTTAACCGAGCGCCAATCGGTACTGGTCCGTTTAAATTTAGGGAATGGCAGGTGGCGGAGGCTCTTATTTTTGAAGCCAACCCTGCCTATTATCGCGGTAAACCAGTTTTAGACAGTATTGTTTATAAAATTGTTCCAGAACAAAGCCTTTTACTTACGCAGCTAAAAACAGGAGAATTGGATGTTGTCAGTAATATTGCCTTTTCTAATTTGGAACAGGTCAAAACCATAGACGGGATACGAACAGTTATTGAGCCAACTATGGTTTGGGAGCATATGGATTTTAATCTTGATAATGTATTGTTTCAAGACCTGCGGGTGCGCCAAGCCATTGCCGCTGCCATTGACCGTCAAGCCATTGTTGCCAATGTACTTAAAGGGGTTGCTGTTCCAGCTTATGGTGATCAGTCACCTTTATCCTGGGCCTACAATCCGATGCAGCAGCCGCCCACCAGAGATGTTAACATTGCCCGTGAATTATTGGCGCAAGCTGGCTGGACTCCCGGACCGGATGGGATAATGACCAAGGAAAACAAGAAACTGGCATTCGCGTTGGCTATACCCAACGGTAATAGACAGCGGGAACAAACGGCGCAAAAGATTGTTGAACAGCTTAAAGAAGTTGGTATTGCTGTTGAAGTACGGCCTGTTGATACACAGTTGTTTTTTAGTGATATTTTAAAGAACCGTCAATTTGAGGCGGCTATTTATGCCTGGGTTGCCGGTGTTGATCCAGATAATCTCAATCTTTGGCATTCGCGAAAAATCCCAGGTCGAGGCAATGACGGCCAGAATTATTCTGGCTGGCGTAATCCGGAGATCGATAAATTGACTGAACTGGGGACGAAAACAGTAGATGTTACTGCCAGAAAAGATATTTATTTTCGCATTCAGGATATAATCAGAGAAGATTGTCCTGTTGTGCCGCTGTACTTTAGAGGGAATATTGATGCTGTAAAAGTAACAGTGGCTAACTACCAGACCAATCCTACCCCGGCCGGTAACTTATGGAATGCCTGGCAGTGGGGGTTTACTGCTGCCAAATGAATAAAGTGAGACTAAACATCAGGTGGGGGTAACCTCATCTGATGTTTAGTTATTGACGGTAATCCACGGTTATAATAAGATATAGCATGTTGTGTAAAGGTGATATAGGCTTGAGTAGTTATAAATTTAGATTCCATAATATTTGTGCTTGACGAAACATCTATTTTGTCATATAATATCGATTGTTGATAATTGATCATGCGGCCGTGGCGGAACGGCAGACGCGCTAGCCTCAGGAGCTAGTGGGGGCAACCTCGTGGTGGTTCAAATCCACTCGGCCGCACCATTCTCGATTTTCGATTCTCGTTGTTCGACCTTCGAACTCGAAAATCGTAAGTCAAAAATCTAAAATCGAATACGCGGTAGTGGCGGAACGGCAGACGCACCAGCTTGAGGGGCTGGCGGGGGCAACCTCGTGATGGTTCAAATCCATTCTACCGCACCAAAATGAAGCTTTTGAGATGATTTCTCAGAAGCTTTTTGTTTTATCCAAAAAATGCATCCTCAAAACATTGAAGATGCATTTTTTCATTGGTTAATCATTAGATAAATTGTACTCTTTGCATTATAAGCACTTCTTCACAAATTCGATGGGGTGCATAGTTCGTTTAGCTGTTTCCTCAACAGATAATCCCTGGTTCAAAAAACGCTTAATGACATTTTCCATACTTTCTCCTACCTCAATCATATGCATATCAGGGTCATAAAAGCGAATGACACGTTGACCCCAATCATACTCTTTCACATCGTGAATATATTTAATTTCAGAGTTGTTTTTTAGATGTTTTACAAAGCTATCTAAATCATCTTCTTCAAAATATAGTTCAAAATTTTTTGATCCTTGAACCATATCGTTTTTGTTAAAGCCAACCAATTCTGCAAAATTTTCTTGCAAGGCAAAATTCCCTTCAAATGTGATATTAGCCCCGAAATCAAGTATGATTTTTTGATGAAGAATTTCTGTGTAAAACTTTTTTGAAACCTCAATATCATTTACAGCAATAAGTGGACAGGTAAATTTCATGATATAACTCATCCCTCGTTTAAAATATGCCCTGAATTAGAAGTTATCAGTTAGTTTTTTTCGCCGCTATAAGCTCGGCGATTCCAGTTTCTTTTACCACTTTTGTAAGATGTTCAGTTTCACTATTCCACTTTTCGCCAAACTCTTGTGGTCCGAGGTATTCAATGGTTATCCCAAAGTCTTCCAATTCTTTTTTTACAGCCTCATCATGAATAATTAGCTTAATCCCTTTGACTAGTTTTTCCTTCACATCTTTCGATAGCCCTTTCGGAGCTCCAACTCCAAGCCAAAGACTAAATACTACAGCTAGACCTTGTTCCTTAAAAGTCGGCACAGCCTTGAATAGAGGATCAGCCAGACGTTGCTCTGTCGCAGCTGACAACACTTTGATTTTACCGTTTACTACAAGGTGCTTTACTTGAGAATGATCGGTAAACACAAGTTGTATATGCCCGTCCACCAGAGCCTTAAGCGCCTCCGGTCCCCCATTAAATGGAACCTGAGTAATATTAATGCCTGCTTCTTTTGCAAACAACTCGCCTACAACATGTCTCGGCGTGCCTAAGCCCATGTGACCATATTTTATTTCCCCAGGGTGCTCTTTAGCGAAATTTACTAATTCATTAATATTTCGCCACGGCTGTTCTGCTAAGACGGCTGCCACTACCGGCAAAGAACCAACCTGAGCAAGCGGTTCCAGCATTGTCGGATAATAATATTCTACCGGGCCATAGAGCGGCTGTAAAATTATACCGGTAGCAACTGCGCCGATAGTGTAGCCATCCGGCTTAGCACCGGCTAGCTTATTCCAACCCACAGTGGCTCCCTTGCCAGGTATATTCGTGACAATCAGTGGCTGTTCAAGATGCTTGATTGCCGCCTTCTCCATAATCCGTACCGCCAAATCGGGGCTTCCACCGGCTGTAGTAGGCACAATTATTGTAATTGGCTTGACGGGATATACTTCAGAAATACATATCGACTTTTCTTCCATAGTAAATAGCCTCCAAAATCATTATTATCAGTTCTTTTGCGCCGCTATACGCTCGGCAATTCCAGTATTTTTTACGATTTTCGTAAGTCGAGAATTATCGGCCAGCCACTTTTGACTAAAATCTTGCGGTCCAAGATATTCAATAGGCATTCCTAGGGCCTCAATCTTTTTTATAAACTCAGGGTCATGGATAATTCCGTTAAGCCCCTCGACCAGCTTATCTTTCTCAGTTTGCGGCAACCCTTTGGGAACTCCGATTCCATACCAAAGACTAGATACAACATCCACTCCTTGTTCTTTAAAAGTTAAAACATCCTTGAACATATCATCATTTAAATGTTGTTCTGTCGCAACTGCTAATACCCTTAAGGTACCGCTTTTAATATGATCTTTTATTATAGAGGTATTTACAAATATGAGCTGAATATGCCCTCCTAGAAGAGCTGCAAGTTCTTCTGATTCTCCAGAAAACGGAACCTGTTTAATATCAATTCCAGCTTCCATTGCAAACATTTCGCCTACAACATGCCGCGGCGAACCCAAGCCCGGATGGCCAAATTTAATTTCGCCTGGATGCTCTTTAGCATGATGAATTAGGTCATTGAGATTTTGCCAAGGCTGGTCTGAGCGGACTACTGCTGCTATCGGCAAAGAAACAACCTGAACAAGAGGCTCTAACGCGGTAGAATAATGGTATCTCGTAGAGCCATAAAGAGGTTGTAAAATTAGGCCTGTAGTTACAATACCAATTGTATAGCCATCCGCCTTGGCCCTGGCAAGTTCATTCCAGCCGATAGTAGCCGCCCCGCCTGGTATATTTGTAACAACAAGCGGCTGACTAATATAATTTACCGCTGAAGTTGCCAGTGCCCGCGCCAGCAAATCCACACTTCCACCAACAGTAGATGGAACAATTATCGAAATCGGTCTAGTAGGATACTCTTGCGAAGTGCTTACCAGTTTATCACTCTTATTGGTACATCCCCCAATTATTAGTGACATAGTTAATAAGCAAGCAGCTAGTACTGCAGCAATTTTCTTGGATGCCATTTGATCATGCCTCCAATTTTAATTTGGTAGGATTAATCCATTTGCATTTTACCATTTTATGCTAGTTTGTGTCAATATTTAGCAATTTATTTTGCAAAAGTGAGTTATGTATTAGTGATAGCCGCAACTTTTATAAAAACAATTATTAAGAAAATATTGGAAAGTGCCGATGCTATTTTAAAGAACTTTATTTTTTTTTAGGAGTTGGCGATAAAATGAATGTGCTCGGAAGTTCATCATTAACAAATAATCAAATCGTTCGCGGGCAAGTTGAAAGCAATTCAACACAGAATGGAGATAGTAATTCAACAGGATGGAGATATATTTCTGTTAAAGAGGGAGACACAGTATATACATATATAGTCATTGGAAAAAATATGAAGGTTTTGATTGGCAAGACTTCTACTCCAAAAGATGATGGCAAAGATAAAAAGACTGCTGATGATAAGCAAGATGCTACTAATAATTCGAATACGGCAAATACAGCATGTCAAAATGATAGCAGCAAAATAAAGGATGAGAAAATTAGTTTTCTCACTGACTACCGAATGCTTGCCCTAACGGCAGCTTATCAAAAAAAATTGCGGGAAACCATGAAAAATCTAGAAGCTAATATAGGGTGTGATAAATAAACTTTACAGGGGACCGGGTTAACGACAACTATGCACTTAGCGGTTGCCGTAGTCTTTTGGAGTTTAGCTTCGCAGTAATTCAGGGAACGGGACAAAGGACGGGACAACGGGACAGGCTATCTGTTCCGACTAAAGAAAGATACAGTCTATACAAGGCATTGCAATACGGAAATTAGTAAGAATAGTAGTATCGGAAAGTATGATTAATAATATATAAGGGGACAGCGAACCTGTCCCCTTGTCCCTCTTCTTTTCACCCTGCACTGAAATTCAGGATGTGTATAATGAAATCCCTGATCCGAGTGTATAATTGCGTCAGGGTGGATGTTTCCGCCCAAAGTTTCCTGTAATCGGTCCAGCGTTTTCATCACAAGATC
>NZ_LSLK01000029.1 GCF_002257705.1 Sporomusa silvacetica DSM 10669 | reverse complement strand
TCAGAGGCCACCTTTCTTATCTCAGTCATGCGACCAAGATACCACATTCGGTATTAGCACCACTTTCGCGGTGTTGTCCCCAATTTAGAGGCAGGTTGTCTACGCGTTACTCACCCGTTCGCCACTAGGAGTTATAAATAACTCCCCGTTCGACTTGCATGTGTTAGGCACGCCGCCAGCGTTCGTCCTGAGCCAGGATCAAACTCTCCAATAAAGGTTTTTATTGAAGCCATTTGTTGGCTCTAAATGATTATTTGATGTTAGATGCAAGCATCTAACTAAGCGACCACATCGAAATCATAGATTTCGTGTGTCTGCTTAAAGAAATTGTTTTTGGTTTTGTATGTCGCAAGCGACATACAACCGCACATCTGGCTTTTTTGATGCATTACTTACATTGTTCAGTTTTCAGGGAACGTCGTGCATGGAATGCACTAGTTACGGACGTGTCATATAAAACATGATTTGCCCGAACATTTCGTCTGTTTGTGACGGAATTTTATCCTAGCATTTATCTTTCGTTATGTCAATAAAATTATTCATGCCAATTATTTCCGCCGCTCACAGCGACTCTTATAGAATATCATTTTGCTTGTATAATGTCAACTGAAATTTTTGGATATACTGGTGTGGCAGAAAGAACTTGAACCCCTATGACTTGTCTCGTCGGATCCTAAGCCTTATATGTCTGACAGTTCCGTCACTCCCATATCCCTTGGAGTTAATACTATACCTGTTGTTTTGATTATTGTCAACTGTCATACGACGTAACTTATATCCAAACCAAGTGTGCTGATTTTCATTAACTTACTTACAAAAGAAATGGTCTAACCTCCTTTACGAAGGTTTAGACCATTCCATTCTGAATCGTTACCATTAATTATCGTTCCAATGCCAGCCTAGGCAGTTTGAACAATTTAGGTTAAGTGACTTGTACCCTGCATACACGATCTACACTTTTTGGGGCGTTTTCAATCATTAACAGTATACAAGTCAAAAGTAACTAAGCTAGCGTTTTTAATTTTTAAAGAATCAAACAGCTATCTTTAACAGCAGTAAAACAAAAAGCGAAGTAACCAACGTTATAATCAATGAAAATATGAAAGCGGTGCGAATAATCTGGTTTTCTTGTCCTAACTTATCGATAGAAGCCGCTGCATTTTGTAGTTTGGCTGGAGATATCACACTTGCCAGACCACCCCCAAAAGCCAGCCCGGCAGTAATAATAATTGACCCTAATAAAGTCATATTAAGATTCTTCGCTGTTGTCAACGTATATTTGGCAAACATAGCAATAGTTGATGCCTCACTGCCAGTAATAAATCCGCCGAACAACCCAATAAACGCTACGATAGCCCCGTATGTATCATGAAAATAGATAGCGGAGTAATCTGCCAGCACTTTCACCATACTAGCTGTTTCAAACTGTCCTGTGACCATACTGTAGCCAGACATATTCATGATTTCACCTATGGAAAAAAATATGGCCGCGGAAAAAACCGGTCTTGGAGCCCGTTTCCACCAGATAGCCAGAGTCTTTTTGATCTGTTGACTCGTGGGGCGAATAAATGGTATTGACATAATAGTACTGATAAATATCCATGTATAAGCGTTCCATAACGCTCTCGTGTCAATTGCACTACCATTAGCCGTTATACCAGTAATCGGTAACTTTAGCGTTCTATATAAGAAATTAAAGATGTCTTTTGGTATGTTTAATAGTAGAATAAGAACGATCAATATAATCCAAGGAGTTAGCGCTCGCCACAAAGAATATTGACGCTCATACGCAATCTCCTCGGCAGTTAGTTTACTCTTATCAATTACATTTTTCCCTGATATAACCAACAGCATTACCATGGCTATAATGACAGCAATGCCACATAACACCCCTGTAAGCACGACTAAATTATCATATTTATTAGTGAAATACGATACGATGCCAATGATCGTTCCAGTAATCAAGCAAGGAATTAATCCTTCTTTGATTCCTCTCCATTGTCCTACAATCCAGAGCATACACAGTCCTATTAAGGTAGAAACTACTGGCAAAAACATGTAAAAAGCCATTCCCGCCTGTGCCAAACTAATCTCGTTTCCTTTACCGAAAAAACTGTTAGCTACATCGACAAACACAACAATTGGGGCACCTAAGAGCGCATAGGTACACAAAGAGTCATACCCTATTGCAGGCAAAGCAATAGCAACCGTAGTCGAGTAACCCATCGCCAAAAGTATCGGCGGCAAGAGCGAAACCGGAGTTGCACCAACTGATACCATTAAGGTACCGAATCCAATATTAATCAGCATGATTTGAATTCCCCGGTTTTCACTGGCTATTGTTTTGATAAAAATGATAATTCGCTTAAGCGCCCCTGTTTGTTCCATAAAAGCCATCTGTAACAAGGAGGTCGCTACAATAAGCGAGACAGCAAATGATCTAATAAAACCTGCAACTGTCGAACGTAGTATTACTTCAATACTCGTCTGAAATACAAAATAAGCAACTACTGAAATCGCTAACCATCCTACAATGCCACTTACATCTGCTGCCTGTTTCCAAATTATCAGCATAGCCAAAATAACGACAATTGGCAACAGAGTGAATATTAAGGTCTCCATTTTAATCCCCTTCCTACTTTTGCTAACATACTAGCAATTTTCTACAAATCCCCTCCTCAAATGAAATACATAAAAAGACTTGGCTTGTGGCAAGTCCTTTAGGACGCCGGCAGAAGCCTTAGTCGTTCAATCCAGGGAAAGTTAACCTTTCCATCTGGATAAAGAAAACACGGCTTGCGCCGAGCCTTTGGCGAAAGCGGAAGTCGATGTTGCCCTTATCCTGCTTTTAAGAAAGTTTTATACTTTCTGTTAGGGTAATAAAAAACCCCCGTCCCTTAATTAAATAAGGGACGGGAGTATATTCCCGCGATACCACCCTTGTAGAGTCGTTAAACCGGATTGGTTATTGACTCCTCCTCTGCAGAGTACGGGCAAAGCACTATGCTTACCGATACCCTCTTCACAATAACGGCGGAAGTTCCGACCACGCCTACCAAGTTCAAAATTATAATAATGAACCCTTCAGCTAGCAACTCTGAGGTGTACTTCACGATTCAACTTCAGTCCGGGCTTTCACCAACCGCCGGTTCTCTGCGCTGTAATTGAAGGCTACTCTCCTCTTCACAGTCTTTAGGATAGCTATATAATCAATTGTAATACTACTTTATCTTATTGCATTTTCAGTCAAAAACAGTATATTGAGTATAATATAACAGTACAGATGTATTTTGTCAAGATTCTTTGTTTTATAAACTTTCAGAGATTACTCCTAAAACGGGCTCTGAGGCCTTTTTTCTGCCGGCTTCTCAATCCTCATATAATAATCTAAGCTATATTTACCTGGACCAATAAAGGCCGCGCCGAAGAAGCTTATCCCATCCTCCAGCGACTGCGATGCTTTCTGCAGACCTGTACCATTAATCATCTGACTGGTAAAGGCTACCATCATATTGCTAACCAGTAGCAAGCAGGCTGGACGATAAAATAGACCAATCGCAAATAACAGACCACCGCCAAACTCAGCAAAGCTGGACATAAACCCCCAAAGAACCGGGGCAAAATCAATTCCAAAAGTCCCCATCGACTTGCCTAGTCCTGCCCATTTTTCAGTTCCGCCGATAATCTTAGGCCAGCCATGCCACATAAACATCCCACCTAAGCCGAGACGGAATAGAAGTAAGGCCGAGTCTTGATACCGAGAAAGTGCTTGCGCAAAAAAACGTAATAATTGCTTCAACAAAATCACATCCTTCTTCAATTAGTTACATTTACCGATTTATACAGTTTTCCTCATCACTTATATTATCAAATTTTTTGCCTCCTGCTTTAAGCCAGCGAAAAAATCGAAGAAGAAGCACCCGAGTAGGGCACTTCCGCTAATTTTACCTCCATTAGCTAACTCTATGTTTAAAACTATCGCATTCTGTTTGCGTGTGATATTCCACCTTGTCTCCACTAACCTGAATAGTATCTAAACTGCAAAGCTTGTTATCATTATATGTACAGGTCTCAACTGAGCATTTTAAACAATCACAAGAACCAGAACTTAACACATTGCTGGTCAACTGGGAATAATGGAGCTTGTTCAAATAAGACCCACAGCAAGTATGACATTGCTTGGTAGCTGAATTACCAACTATATCAACACAATTTGCATAACATATACCGGAATTATTATGTGAACAATTAGTAACCGTACAATTTATTTTTGCCATCTTTCCGCTCCCCCTTTTATTTGAAGTATCTGTCAAGCAACCCCTTAAAAGCGCACCCATGCCGTGCTTCGTCCTTACACATTTCATGAACGGTATCATGGATGGCATCTAAATTGTGTTGTTTTGCTAATATAGCCAGTTGTTTTTTGCCATCACAGGCTCCATATTCAGCCTCGACTCTTGCACTTAAATTGGCTTTTGTATCGGCTACAACTACCTCGCCCAACAGTTCCGCAAATTTCGCAGCATGCTCGGCTTCCTCAAATGCAATCCGCTTATAGGCTTCTGCCACCTCAGGGTATCCTTGCCGATCTGCTTGACGTGACATGGCCAGATACATGCCCACTTCAGTACATTCGCCCATAAAATTAGCCCTTAAACCTTCTACTATCTCTACCGGAACAGCTTGCATAAGCCCAATTCTGTGTTCATCTGCCCATACCAGCTCTCCTGTCATTTCTTTAAACTTATCTTTGCTGGCTTTACAAACCGGGCATTTTTCAGGAGGCTCCTCTCCTTGATGAACATACCCACAAATAGTGCACACAAATTTTTTCATTGTATTTCCTCCGCCTTATCTAGAATGGAAGCAGCGCTTTACATATATAGTATTGGAATTTTTTTTAATACAATACCCATAATATAAATATCTAATAAAGATTCAGAACCGGCATTCATCCTGCGAAGAAAGGCTGCCTGACCGGACGTAAATCGGACAGGCCTGAACACGGAAAACCGATAAATGGCGACCAAAATAAAAAGCACCCGCCAATGAGCATACGCCCCCTACCGCCAGTGTATAAACTACACCTATCTGACTTGTCAAAAAGCCGGCAAGCAAACTGCCTATCGGCCCAATTCCCATCAATATCATCGTGTAAAAACTCATCACCCTGCCTCGCATTGAATCATCCACCATACACTGCAATAAGGTATTGCTGCCGACAACCTGGATCAAAAAACCAATGCCAAGGATAAACATCAGTATAGCAGATAACCACAGGCTCGCAGACAGCATAAAACCAATAAGTGCAATTCCGATGGTAGTGGCAGCAACAACCAATAACTTCTCTAAGCCCTGAAATTCCGACCTGGCAGCAATAGCAAGAGCTGCCAGCAGCGAACCGCAACCAGAAACCGCCATCAAAAAGCCCATAGTCCCTGCACTGGCACCTAAATTTTTCGATACAAATACTGGCAACAATACCGTATAGGGCATTGCGGTCAGACTAATAATTCCCAATAATACTAGGATGTTGCGCAATGGCAGTTGCTTAAAAGTATATGCATAACCCTCTTTAAAATGCTCAAGCAGATTGTTATGAAACTGTTTGCTACTTACCGATTTCAGTCGTAAAGCAACAAGCGATACAAGAGAAATACAGTAGCTGATAACGTTAAGTAGAAAACAATAGCCTTCACCAATCAATGGAATAAGAATACCTGCTATCAATGGCCCCATCAGTCTCGCCATATTGTAGGTAACTGAATTTAAAGCAATAGCATTCTGTCGTTCTTCCTGGGTATCCATCATCTCCACCGAAATAGCATGGCGTGCCGGGACGTCAAAAGCATTAACACAACCCAAAAACAGGCTTAAAAACAAAATGTGCTCAATCCCAATCCTATCATGTAAAGTAAGCCAAGCTAAAAGTGAAGCCTGCATCAGGCTAAGCAATTGAGTTACTATAAGCACCCTGCGTTTTCCAAATCGATCAAGCCATACACCAGCAAAAGGTGCCAACACAAAGTTTGGAATCTGCCCCATAAAAGCCACCCACCCCAACATAAGCGCTGAATCAGTAAGACGATAACTTAGCCAGCTTAAGGCAATATTCTGCATCCATGTTCCAATAACAGACAAGCCCTGACCTGTAAAAAAAATCCGGTAATTGCGGTTATAAAGCGCCTTTATGATGTTTGCCATATTCTTCCCTCCCTAAAATACAGTCTTCGCGCTAAAAAGGAATTATCCTACCAAACTAAGCGGAACCAATTATTGTAGCTTTGTGGTACAATAATATCATTACATTCAGGGAGGCAAGCTATGACAGACCTATCACTGTTAAAAGATCATCTACATACTATTTATTCCGAAAATCCATTTGCGACATTGCTGCAAATGGAGATTGTTGAATTGGAGGCTGGCAAAGCTACCCTATCTATGCCGATAAAAAACAAACATACTAACTTTTATAATTCGGCACACGGTGGTGCACTGGCTGCCTTAGCCGATACCGCCATGGGGATGGCCTGTACCACTACTGGTAAAATGGTAGTCACCCTTGATATGAACTTGAATTATATTCGTGATATTCCCTGCCAGGAGGCGCTCACTGCTGTTGGATTGGTAATTCATAATGGCAGCAGAACCATGGTTGCAACAACAGATATTTTTAACAATACACATCAGTTAGTTGTTTCTGCCAGGGCCACTTTTTTTGTAACAGGTACCTTTTTCTAAACAATATGATAATCTCGTAAGGCCCTGCAATCCAAAATTGACTGCAAGGCCTTACGACAAGTTTACACGAAATAATCACTAATCCCTCGCGCTACCGCCCGCGCCATATCTCTTTGCCAAGCTGAGTCTGCCAGTTTGGCAGCTTCCTCAGGATTAGAAATGAAGGCCATCTCCAGAAGCACTGCCGGCGCATCCGTATAACGCAATATATAGAAATTCTCTTCCTTGTCCGGATCACCATCATCCCAATCAGCCCTGAGCTCTAAATCTGAAAAACTAGCTGTTACCTGGTTGATAATGTATGTAGCTAAACGATCTCCATCTGTCTCGCCCAATGTTGTATAAATCTCAGTTCCATTAGCTTGTTCACTGGTAGCTGAATTGCAATGAAGAGACACCACTAAATCAGCACCCCAATTATTAGCCAGTTCACACCTGTACTTTAAACTATCAGTCTCTACCTGTTCTTCCCTGGTTCTAGTCATCAATACCTGATAGCCAACAGCTATCAAATACTCTTTCACCAGACTAGCAATGGCTAAATTTACTGTCGATTCCTGTAACCCCGTTTCGCTATTAATTGAACCTGGATCAATATTCCCGCCTGCATGGCCGGGATCAAGACATATCTTAGGCATTCCTTCCTCCTCCTTTGTCATTCACTATACTATATTCAATGATTAGCTATTTTTAACGATAATAATTAAATGCAAATTGCAATAGCAAATGCAACACCAAGTGAGAAACTCGGAAATAATATCAGGATAGAGCAGCGAGTTCTTCGTCGAAGCAAGCTTGAGGAGTCTTATACCCCAGTATTTTGCGTGGTAGTTGG
>NZ_LSLK01000028.1 GCF_002257705.1 Sporomusa silvacetica DSM 10669 | reverse complement strand
TCCTAATTTAGGGTACCAGTTCACGTAGCGAGTTTACGGATTTTAGGAATATCGCCCGGCTTTTCAGCTTTTGGAGGTTTAGGGCCTAGACCTTTTGTTACTTTTGGGGCAATGCCAAAAGTAAAACTCCTCACCTTGTATTCCATAACGTCCCCAACTATCGCCTAATTTCGGCCAAGGCGGTCAAGAGCATTGATGTAAAGCAAATTGCCCTTCCTGATAATCTGCTTAAGAGCTTGATACTGTGGTCTTATTTTCTATTAGCGTGGAATTTTGTCGGAAATGTTGGCGACACCCCTATCTATGATCAGGATCATCCGTTTTGCGGGGTGGTCTTGATTTGTCGCTTATAATTTGCGCCGTCTTTGGCCTCCGGCCCACGATTAGTTTTTCTGAGACGCAATAAGTTCTGCAATTCCGGTCTCTTTTACTATTTTCGATAGTTTTGTATTATCCTCTATCCATCTTTCACTAAAATCCTCAGGCCCCATATACTGGACTGACATTCCCAGTTTCTCCATATTTTCTTTAAAATCAGGGGCATTGACCATTTCCCTTAGTCCTGCTGTAAGCCTAGCCTTTTCCGCTAGCGGCAGACCCTTGGGGGCTGCAATTCCGTTCCAAAAGTTGAAAGCAATATTGATTCCCTGTTCTTTGAAGGTTGGCACATCCTCAAAGCCAGGAATAGTTAATCTATTCTCCTCAACGACACCAAGTATTCGGATTGTGCCATTTTTTACATGTTCTTTTAGGCTAGCCGGATTATATGAAAAAATAAGCTGAATATGACCGCCCAAGAGCGCCGCCAAAGATTCTTGGTCACCACCCCGGAATGGAACTTGTTTGATAAAAATACCAGTTTCCTTAGCAAACATTTCTCCCGTAACATTTGTTGACGTACCTAACCCTGAATGTCCAAACTTGATTTCACCAGGATGCTGTTTGGCATAGCTAACTAATTCACTCAAATTTTTCCATGGTTTTTCCGCAAGCGTGGCCACTACCACAGGTGAAGATACAACATTAACTAACGGCTCCAATGCAGTAGGATAATGATACCTTGTCTCCCCGTAAAGCGGTTGTAATATCACGCCCGTGGCAACAACTCCAATTGTGTAGCCATCAGGTTTAGCACCAGCAAGTTCATTCATGCCGATAGTGGCTCCGCCACCAGGCATATTGACTACTACCAGCGGCTGCCCCAGATGCTTTTGAGCTGATTTTTCCAGTGCTCTTGCTATAATATCTGAACTTGCACCGGCGGCATATGGCACAATTATCGTAATCGGTTTTATCGGATATTTTTCAGAAACCATACTTTCTTTTGCTCCCATGCTACAACCTCCTAGCGTGATTGTCATACCTAATAGGCTGGTAATTCCAATAAGTAAAAGCCGTTTTGAATTCATTAAGCCGGATTCCATCTCCTCTCATAATGGCATCATGGAATGATGCTTTTTCTTTGGGATTCGCTTAGTTGGCATCACCCCTTATAGATTGTTTATTTCTTATAAAATTGTGTAATATTATAATTAATACCACAATATAACAATAAATTCCTGCTTTTTACAAAAAAATAAAATAACCACCATGCTTGTTTATTCGCCCCTGGTACGTCCGATAATAACCGATTACGTAAATAGTAAAAGCCAGGAACGCCGGAGCTTTCCCCGGTTCCTGGCTTTTGTATTCCATTTATGCAGTTATGCAGTGTTATTTTTGTCCCCTTGCCTTAAAGAAATTGTGCCCCCATAAGGTGGTACCCCGGCAACCCTTGTAACTCCCGTAACCCCCCGGCCTTTGCCGGAAAAAGCGTTCCGCAGGAGAAAAGCCGGGCGGTATTCCGTTAAAAAATCCGTACTGTTTGAGCGTGAACTGGTACCCTAAATTAGGACAGTGAGAAGAAATCCGTTTTAGGAAACGATAAGATGATCCCGATATTGATTCGGGGTCATCTTTTTTAATCCCCATTGGTAACGTTGGCAATTGTAATACT
>NZ_LSLK01000027.1 GCF_002257705.1 Sporomusa silvacetica DSM 10669 | reverse complement strand
ACGGGGGGGGCCGGGGTACCACCTTATGGGGGCACAATTTCTTTAAGGCAAGGGGGTGGCGTTGTTTTATAATGCCTCCGCGACTCCCAAAACTTATACTTTCTTATTCTATAAAAAAAGACAACTATGGTTGTCTTTAAAAACTGGTAAAAACCATTATATGAAAAGCTCGGTTTTGCTGAATCAACATCGAATATACTCCAATGAAATTGCAGCTTATTTAATTTAGATATAGCATTTTAAGCTATCCGCCCAACTGCTATTGCTTTGTGCTGTTAGAGAATGTTCTATGTTTTGAGCCTGTTCCTTATCACATCCGATTAGTAGAAATACCTCGAACGGCGCCTCGTGTTTCCTTATCGTTTGCCTGTGGCGTATTAAAGGCAATCCGTTGCCATTCCAACGATGTACTAATTTCGTGGCATGACGAGGGTAGATTGACGGTGGGTTTGCTAGACGGTACAGAGGTCGAATGTCTAATTTGAAAGACTGGTTATCCAAAAGAACTCATACAGTGAAAATTAAAAGATAAGCGTTGCGAAAAAAGCAAAAACAAATTGCTTTATATGGTTTTGCATGTTATAATTATTACATCTCTTTGCACTGCATGAAACTACAGTACAAACTGATCAGGCGGTTAACTTATTAAGAAGTTAATGCAGCTGGGCCGTAAAATGGCAGCAGGATTAATTAAGCCTGTGGGACAGAAATGTTCCACAGGCTATTTTTGTTTATTTTTAAGAATAACTTTATTGCAAATTAACTAAATTAAACGGGGGAACTAATTATGTCCGAAACTCAGATACCTAATATACAGGGCTTAACTACTTTGCAAGCTGAAGAACTCCAAGCACAATTTGGCAAGAATGAACTTGTATCGGAAAAGAAAGATGGTTTTTTTCGTAAACTTCTTGATGTTATTAGTGAACCCATGTTTTTGCTGCTTATCGCTGCGGCTATAATTTATTTCATTCTTGGAGAACCAAAAGATGGAGCAATCATGCTGGTGTTTGTTGTTGCCATCATCAGCATTGAAGTTATTCAAGAGTGGAGAACGGATAAGACACTAAAGGCCCTGAGAGATTTATCAGCTCCCAGAATTAAAGTATTACGTGATGGAATCGAAAAAATAATCAATAGATCGGATTTAATTCCTGGAGATGTGATGTTTGTTGCTGAGGGCGTTAAAATTCCAGCTGACGGAATAGTCATAAAGGCAAGTACGCTGCGTGTTGATGAGTCATCTCTCACCGGCGAATCAGAAGCGGTATGGAAAGTAACTGCGGAAAACAGCAAGGCAAGTACCGGCGATTATTGGTGCAAAGATTATTGCTATGCCGGCACGCTTGTTACCCAAGGTACAGGGATGATTTTAGTTGATAAAATCGGGCAAAATACTGAGTATGGTAAAATCGGCAAAAATGTCATGTCTGTACCGGATGCTCCAACGCCGCTCCAATTGCAAACGGGGAAACTGGTTAAGTTTTCCGGCATGATCGCGGCTGTCTTTTTTATCCTGGTAAGCATCGTAACTTACTTTAATATTCCGGACCACATGTTGACAGATAGGCTGATTGAGAGCGCGTTATCAGGGATAACTCTCGCGATGGCGATGATCCCGGAAGAATTTCCGGTTATTCTAACGGTGTTTTTGTCTATGGGTGCTTGGAGATTGGCAAAAAAGCAGTCTTTGGTAAGGAAGCTGGCATCTGTAGAAACATTGGGAGCGGTTTCTGTCCTTTGTGTCGATAAAACAGGCACGATAACGATGAACCAGATGAAAGTCCAAGAATGCTGGAACTTAGCAGCGGATCAACAAGAGTTGGTTTGGATTATGGGGTTAGGATGCAGGCCTGATGCATATGATCCGATGGAAAAAGCGATGATTCTTCATTGCGGGGAACAAGGAATTGCCAGAGATAGGCTTTTTAACGGTGAACTTATTAAAGAATATCCGTTTACTGATGAAAATAAAATGATGGGCCAGGTTTGGAATGCTGACAAAGGAATTATAGTTGCAGCCAAAGGTTCGCCTGAGCGTATTTTGACCATATGCAATTTGACAGATGCGGAAAGAGCACTGTCCGAAAGAAAAATAAATGAAATGTCTAGCCGAGGACTTCGGGTTATTGCCGTGGGCCAAATGCAGATAAAGGATAATATGGATATTCCTCAAACCATCGTGGAATGTAATTTGCATCTGTGCGGTTTGATCGGACTGGCTGATCCGCCAAGAGACTCTGTAAAGCAGGACATTGCAACTTGCACGAGAGCCGGTGTTCGCGTTGTCATGATAACCGGTGATAATGGAAATACTGCCAGTGCGATTGCAAAAAAAATCGGTATGCCCAACAGCGACAAAATTATCACCGGTGATGAGCTTAATAAAATGAGTGACGACGAACTCAAGGAGAGAGTCAAAAACGTAAGTATTTTTTCAAGAGTGATTCCAGAACACAAAATGAGAATCGTCCAAGCTTTTAAGAGCAACGGAGAAATTGTAGCCATGACCGGCGACGGCGTTAATGATGCCCCTGCGCTGAAATATGCGGATATTGGTATTGCAATGGGCAAACGCGGCTCGGAAGTTTCTCGAGAGGCTGCTGATTTGATTTTGCTAGATGATAATTTTTCTACCATCGTTGATACGATTAAAGACGGCAGAAGGATTTATGACAATATAAAAAAGGCCGTGGGATATGTATTTACTATTCATATTCCAATAGCGCTTGCAGCGTTATTTGCTCCTCTATTAGGAATTAGCCCGGCAAATTTACTGCTTTTGCCGTTGCATGTTGTATTGCTGGAACTGGTTATAGATCCTACTTGCTCCATTATAATGGAACGACAACCTGCAGAACGAAATATTATGAATCGGGCGCCACGTGAACCGCAAGCCAAGCTGATTACTTTGGCTAATTTGTTTAAAAGCGTCCTGCAAGGTTTGGCGATATTTGGTGCGGCGTTCGGTGCATACTTCATGTATTTGAACCAATATCCTAATGACGCAGCATTAGCCAGGACAATGGGACTTACGGTTATATTGGTTTCCAATATTCTGTTGGTCCAGGTGAATAGCTCGAATACTGAATTTGCCATCCGGTCATTCATAAAACTTGTTAATGATAAAGTGATGTTGGCTGTAAACGCGGGAACAATAGTAGGCCTACTAGTTATGCTTTATACTCCGCTCAATGAATTCTTGAAACTGGCTCCGCTGTCTTGTGAGCAAATGCTGCTGGCAATCGCTATCGCATGCGTAGCTGTGTTATGGTATGAAGTTGTGAAGTTCATTAATCTGGTTTTATGTAAAAAAAAAAAGCTTAGTATTTTCTTGCATATAGTAGTAAAGTAATTTAACTCAGAGAAAGGGGGTGTAATACCTAAATTCACATGAAATTTAGCGGTAAATTTTAAAGATGGAGAATAACTTTGTTAGATTGTCTAAAATTTAATTCTAGGAGGATTGCATATGCAGTGTACAGCTTGTAAAAAGATGATTCAAGGGGACTTTAATTTTTGTCCATATTGTGGCAATAAAATGAATATGGATTGTCCCGGTTGTGGAAAGACCATGATGCCAGATTGGGTAACTTGCCCATATTGCAGGGCAGCTCTTGAGCAGCCAGTGATCGTTCAGCCGCCGCAAAATACGCATTATAATCCATCACCCCATGGATATCCACAGGGGTATTCGCATGGCCATTCTAATTATCATTCCGATTCTTCAGGGCATCACCATAAACGCAAGAAAGGTTTGCTTGGCCATTTTTTTTCCTAAAAGCACGGTCACCTATCAATGGATATCATGTTGATTCTTTATTAGGTGGCGGAAGTTACGGGATTGTGGTACGGGTATATAAAGAAGATCGTTGCTACGCGATGAAGGTGTACTACGATCAATATTTAACTCAAAAAGGGCACGCATCGGGTTTGACTGAGTACCTATTTCAGCGTGAAAAATCAATATTGCTAAGCATTAAGTTTTCGACCATTCCTGGTTATGTAGATTCTTTTGTTTGCGACAACATGTATTGTCTGATACAGGAGTTCCTGCCAGGCAATACATTGGCCGCGTTGATTAATCAAGGCCAGCGCTTTTGTGAGACTGAGGTTAGACAATTGCTATCTGGCTTGTTGGAGATTTTGAATTATCTCCATATACCTGGAGCGGAAAAGCCAGTAATTGTCCACCGGGATTTGAGACTTTCCAATATCATAGTCAATGATGAGCGGTTATTTTTGATTGACTTTGGTTTGGCATATCGGTTGCAGAATAGTGCTGATATAGATTTCTTGACTGAATGTGCTTCGCGAAAGATCACTGCGGACAGCTCCTCTTCGTATATGAAAAAGCGCAATGATTTTTCGATACAAAGTGATTTGTTTGGCGCTGGTGTTGTAGCAGTCGATTTGTTCACTAACTCAATCAGTTTCGATCAGTCTGTGTCTTGGGAACAACATATACCAGTTTCGCCATCTTTAAAATCGTTTATCAGAAGACTGTTGGCCGTGGACGGTAAGTTTGCTTCGTGTAATGAAGCCCTTGAGCATCTAAGGTGGCTTAAATAGTGAAGCTTCTTACAAAGTAGATGTTGTTTGAACTTACTGGTACTAGGTGGTTTCTTTCAAGACGGTGTAATGATCTACACCACCTGTGGAATTAATTCTATAAAATTGTTCCGCGATTTATTTTAATAGGGAGGATTTATGAATAAAACTTTTGATGGCAGCAAAAAAAGCGCAGCCAGAGTTTCTGTGATGTCTAATTCTGTTCTTGTGTTAACGAAACTGGTTGTGGGAGTTTTCACTGGCTCAGTAAGTGTCATATCGGAGGCGGCTCATTCAGCGGTTGACCTTCTAGCAGCCCTTATTGCTTATTTTGCTGTTTCTAACTCTGATAAAAAACCTGATATAAAACATACCTATGGGCATGGAAAAATCGAAAACCTATCAGGAGCAGTCGAAGCGCTTTTAATCATAGCAGCAGCCATTTGGATAGTTTTTGAAGCAGTCCAGAAGTTTTCTACGAACGAAGCGCCTAAAGCATTGGAATATGGTATTGTAATAATGGTTGTGTCCATTTTTGTAAACTATTTTGTATCGCGGAATCTGTTTAAGGTAGCAAAATCGACGCAATCCCATGCTCTTGAAGCCGATGCTCTTCATTTGCAGGCAGATATCTGGACAAGCATCGGTGTTTTAGTCGGACTGGTTACAATTAAATTTACTGGTCTATATTGGCTTGACTCAGTTATTGCCATAGTTGTTGCTGTGATAATTTTTAAAACTGGATATGATATGACAATAAAGAGTATGCATGAATTGATCGATGTGGCTCTGCCAGATGAAGAACGGATGATTATTCAAAAAGTAATTGAGAATCATCCTGAGGTTAAGGGTTATAAGCATATTCACTCTAGGCGCTCAGGGAGTAAAAGGTTGATAGATTTGTATATTATGCTTGAAGGGGATTTGAGTTTTAAACAGGCGCATTCAATATGTGATGAAGTGGAAGCTGAAATAAAATCGATATTTTCGCCTTGTGAAGTAACTATACATCCAGAGCCTTTTTTTGAATCAGAATAGGCATTTTCCAAGGAATTCTCATAAGTTAGTAAGAAGCAACTATTACCATAAGAAGTAGCACCAATTATTTTGTAATGCCATATAATGTACTAGGTTAATTACCTAGAGGAGGTATCTATATGGCAAGGCCTAAATATTGTAAACCAACCAATATAGTAGATTTTTGCTCAAATGAAATGGAGGAATGCCCGAATCACCCTGATCTTTATCTATTGCGCGATGCAGCCGCTGATGAGCGGGGAGCTATAGCTGATTATCTAGAGTGCGCGGCTAATAATCCCTGTGTAGCTGAAGTTTTCATGGACGCCGCGGAAGATGAGATGCAGCACTATGTCGAGACTATGCGACTGATTTCTATGTTTGATCCAGTTCAGACAGAAATGCTTGAGGAGCAGGACTTAGATTATCTAACTATGAAAAGGCCGATAAGTAAGGCTAAGTGGGTTAAGAAAATGCAGGCTCAAGAAGATGAGGATGTCCAAGTAATTCCTCCTCATAAAAAAGACCTAGCTACAATTCGATGCTTAACTAAGGCAATTCAAGATGAACTACATGCTATTAATAAATATCAAAGATATATGAATGAAGCTGAGGAGCCACAGGTAAAGGAGCATTTCTGCGAATTGATGAACGAGGAAAAGGAGCATGTAGCCGAATTTACCGCCGCCTTATTTGAACTGACCCATGAACCATTGCCAGAGGAAGAAGACTAGTGCGAAGTTCCCTACAACGTATTAGTTTAAGCTAGGCATAGCTTACTGTGCATAGCATATTCGGAAAGTCTCGGTTGGTACACCAAACGAAAGGCTGACTGAAAATGGGGAAAAACTACTGAAAGACAGTAGTAATCTGTGGGATCATTACTGGTTCCGCAGGTTATTTGCTTTTACTTGGTAAAGTTGCTAATGAATTATTTGTATATAGCGAAGCAATCGGAGTAAATATAAAAAAATGAGCCTGTTAGAAATAAAATCTAACCGGCTTTCAATTCAGTCGTTTATGAAAGTATTACTTCAGCAATAGCACTAGTTACCGTTCTCTTACCATTGCTACTACTTGTTCATTTGTCATTGTTGCAATATCATTGATAGTTTTTCTATCTGTACCCTTTGTTGTACTTCCTGTATTAGCCTTGATGTTTCGATATGCTAGAAGAATGCTGCTTTCGTCTATTATTTTTTCGTATTGCTTCTTGAATTTAGCATTCTTTAGACTTTGTTTATATAATTCATCAAGTGAACTTTGCTGTCCATAATATTCATTATGGCGTAGCTTGGTATTCTTGGTTGCGGTAGCCATAGTCGGCAACACCTCCTTTCGAGGGGTAGCCTCTTTTAGTCGCACCAGAACCTATGGAGTGATTTGTGATGTTAAGTTTTTAACATATGATTGACTTGGGTCTATCCCTCCACCGTTTATTATCGCGGTTTCATTGGTACTGTGACCCTACTTTCACGTTTTGATATTTCATAAGCTGATAAGGTTTCCATATCAATCCGCTTACCACGTTCCAACATCTCTATCTGTACATATACCGTTAGGCATTTCCTTTGGGTTTGTAGACTTTCCAGTGCCTGTAACACTGCGAGGACTTTCATAGACACGATTTTTACTCATCCTCATCTACCATACTTATGTATGTACTAACATTTCTATACATCATAGATTTGAAATGCATAGTTTCGGGCAGGAGTGTAGAAAATCTAATATACCAAAGAAAAAGAGGTAAAGTACATGAACAATTGGCTATTTGTTTTGACGTCGACAGCTATTTTGCTAATACTGCTTTTTCGTGTCAACGTATATATAGATTTACGCTTTAGCCGCCGTAAAGATGATGATTATGTAGCCGTTACTGTGTATGCCTTGCAGAAACTCTTTAGTTATACTATAAAAATCCCAACAATTAAGCTTGTTCAGTATGGCGATTTACCTTGGATTACGTCTGAAATAGACACTCCGCATGGGTCAGCAACAACAAAGGTAAGTCGTGAACAGCGCTTTGTACGAAAAAGTATCAAACTATTATTTTATAATCCGGAACGCTTCCGGCGTCTGCTCAGAGTAGGCAACCAGCTCATTCGTGGCTATCTCCGCTATGCAAATAGCCTTTCCCAAGGAATTCATTGTGAAAAACTTGAGGTAAAGACAATATATGGCTTTGAAGATGCCGCCTTTACTGGCATTATGATGGGTATACTAGGTTCATTGACTGAAAAAATGCTGAGATCTATACATAATCGACTGGTCTTAGATGCAAAACCGTGTATTAAAATACAGCCAGTTTATGGGCATAGTCAACTTGAAATTGAGCTCAAGTGTATATTCAGGATACGATTTGGTAATGTTATTACTGCAACTATGGCAAATTTAATAAATTCATTGCACAGGGAGGCGACTCGCAGTGGCTGAGCATCCAATACAGGGTCTGATGAAAACGGCTATGGAAAGCATCAAAGGCATGATCGATGTCAATACCATTATTGGCGATGCGGTGGAAACTTCTGATGGCACGGTAATTATTCCCATCTCGCGGGTAGCATTTGGATTTGCAGCTGGCGGCGGTGACTATGAAGCGGAGGAGTTAAAAACCGACCACCCTTTTGGTGGTGCTAGCGGCGCCGGTATTAGCGTTAAGCCAGTAGGCTTTTTAGTATGTTCGCCAACTAGCGGTGTACGGTTTATGTCTGTAGAAAGCAATCTTTTCTATGACCGTCTGATAGATATGGTGCCACAAGTAATGACTAAAATTGAAAATATGCTAAAACGTGATACTGATGAGGAAGTTGACCTTGAACAGCTTGCTCATTCTGCCGCACCCGATTCTTCCCACCAACAATCGGCTTACAGATAGTTTGATTTGAACATTATATTTATATGTAAACCCACACATAATTGTGTGGGTTTTTACATATAAATCTACTAATCATTGAGCTAAGTCATCAAGTTTGTCTTTAATTTGAGTAGAATGTAAAGCCTCTGCTTCAGCAAAATGTTTGAACATTTTAGCGACTTCCTGGTCGCCAATGCGATCAGCGAAAGACTGATAATCACGCACAAGTTCTTGCTTTTGCGTAAGTGTGGTCCGTAAAGCTGTTTTGAGGTCAAGTGTTTCCATAGTGAATCACCTCCTTGAATTTGTTACTATTATCTCCGTCTACGCGTTAAATAATCCCCGGATATTATTACATCCAAAATTAGACAAGTCCGGAAATAAGTTAATTTTGACCTTGAGCCAAATTAATTATATAATAAGATTTAGCTCACTTTATCTTAAACGAAGGGATTGGACTCATGCGACAACTAGCTAATCTTGGGATACTGTTAGTCATAGGCCTGGTGTTTTTGCCAACGACAGTATTCGCAGGAGATTTTGGACCAGAACTTACGGCTAAAGCAGCCATCGTCATGGAAGCGTCAACAGGAAAAGTGCTTTACAGTAGAAATGCCAACGAACGGCGTTATCCGGCCAGTACTACCAAGGTTATTACATTAATTACCGCGCTGGAGTATGGTAATCTTGATGATAATGTTACTGCCAGCCCCAATGCCGCTACCACCGAAGGATCGTCACTGTGGCTTTCACCCGGAGAACAACTTAAACTACGTGACATGTTATATGGTATAATGCTTGTTTCTGGTAATGATGCTACCGTAGCCGTAGCTGAACATATTTCCGGATCGGTCGAAGGCTTCGCAAAACTAATGACTGAAAAAGCGCATGCGCTTGGTGCAGTCAACAGCAACTTTGTAAATACCAGCGGACTACCTGATGAAAGACATTATACCACTGCCTATGATTTAGCTAAAATTACGGCATATGGCTATAAGAATCCGTTATTTACTCAAATTGTATCTACCAAGCAGAAAATCATTCCTTGGCCTGGAAAAGACCATGATCGAGATTTATACAACGAAAATAGAATGTTATGGTTATATGATGGGGCAAATGGGGTTAAAACCGGCTATACTGACGCCGCGGGACGCTGCCTGGTTTCAGCTGCCAATCGAAATGGTATCCAAATAGTTGCAATCGTACTAGATAGTGAACGCATGTGGGATGATTCGATCAAGCTTTTGGATTATGGCTTTGCGCAGCTTAAGCAAGTGCCTGTCATTACTAAAGGTGATATCTTAAAAACTGTTAAAATCAAAGAGGGAAAAGCAAGCAATATCAAGTTACTAGCAGCCAATGATATCATCTTACCTATCGCAGACAATGAGCACGACAAATTTACCACTGTTGTTGAAGCCCCCGCCAAAATTACAGCGCCCATTGCTGTTGGTCAAAAACTTGGCACAGTTAAAATTATGTACAATAACGTAGAGGTCGCCAATACAGATTTAATTGCAGATCAGCCGGTAGAAAAAAAATCATTTTTTACAATATTTTGGGGATCATTAGTTAGTTTCGTAACATTCGTATTTCATAACTTTGCTTGAAGGACGCCACCAGGCGTCTTTCTTATGTTCTATGTTCTAGCTGGCTATAATTTGTCATACCATCATAATGGGTGATATGACTATGATTAATCTAATTTGGATGATACTTATATCCAGTGGTATTATTTATGCCGGCATGAATGGGCGTATTGAAGTTGTTACATCAAGTGCTATCAGTGCAGCCAAAAGCGCAGTAGAATTATCCATTAACTTAATTGGAGTCATGTGTTTATGGTTGGGTATTATGCGAATTGCTGAGTCATCAGGCCTAATCAAAATCATTTCTTATTTTTTACAGCCCATTGTTGGTTTACTGTTTCCCTCTGTACCCAAAAACCATCCAGCTATGGGTGCCATCATTATGACACTTAGTGCTAATATGTTAGGGTTAGGTAATGCCGTAACACCACTTGGGATTAAAGCTATGCAACAGTTACAAACCCTTAACCCCAAAAAAGATACAGCTACTGCAGCTATGTGCACCTTATTGGCACTCTGTACTACTGGGTTTACTCTCGTTCCTGCCACGATTATTGCCTTACGCTCTGCGGCAGGGTCAGTCAATCCTACCGAAATTGTAGGGTCAACCCTTATTGTTAGCTTGTTTGCTACCATTTTGGTACTTATTGTTGATCGACTATGTCAAACGATATTTAAACGGTAAGCAAGGGGGATGTTCTCATGTTGATTGAACTGTGTGAGCAGTTATCAGTCTGGGTAATTCCTGCCGTACTGCTCTTAATTCCCGTAATTGGGTATTTTAAAAAAGTAAAAGTATATGAAGCCTTTGTTGAAGGCGCTGCCGAAGGGTTTCATACAGCCATCCGCATCCTGCCATGTCTTGTTGCCATGCTAGTAGCTATCAGTATCTTTCGGGCATCAGGTGCCTTGGATGCGTGTGTAGAGTTTATGGCTCCAGTACTACATATATTAGGTGTACCCTCTGATTTAGTGCCATTGGCAATCATGCGGCCACTGTCAGGAAGCGGCTCACTGGGAATAGCAACAGAACTCCTCAACACCTATGGTCCTGATTCCCTGGTTGGGCGAATTGCCTCAACCGTATTAGCCAGTACTGACACAACCTTTTATGTGTTGACAGTCTATTTTGGCGCAGTGGCTGTCAATAATCCCCGCTATGCATTGTTAGTTGGATTGTCTGGTGATATTGCCAGTTTCCTGGCTTCAGTTTACATATGTCAATATCTTTTCAGTGGTAACTGGTAACAATTGTTACCAGTATTTTTATGGCCTGTATCTTGTGGCACTTCAAGGCGCAACGAATACACTGTAGTGTGATTTCAAAGCGGAAATTGGAGGGGAAGTCCATGATTAAGGTGGTCGTGGTCGGTGGTGGTTGGGCTGGTTGTGCCGCAGCGTTAGCAGCGTCTAAAGCGGGAGCTCAGGTAGTTTTACTTGAACGCACTGACTTATTGCTGGGAACTGGTTTAGTTGGCGGTATATTTCGTAATAACGGCAGATATACAGCAGCTGAAGAAGCAATTGCCATGGGCGGCGGAGATTTATTTGTGGCCATGGATGCTAATACCAGACACCGGGGCATAGATTTTCCCGGACATAGCCATGCGTCTTTTTATGATGTAACTACCATGGAGCCATTGGTAAAAAGAATTCTCCAAAACTACGGTATTGATATTAAGACACGCGCAAGAGTATCTGGTGTTATTAAACATGGCAAGAAAATCCAATATCTCACTGACGACAATGAAGAGATTATTAACGGTGATGCCTATGTTGACACAACAGGAACTACCGGTCCAATGGGCAATTGCCTAAAGTATGGTAATGGTTGTGCTATGTGTATTCTCCGCTGCCCGACTTTTGGGCCGCGGGTGAGCATAACCGCCAAAGCTGAAATCAAAGAAATAATGGGTAAAAAAGCAGATGGTTCCTATGGTGCAATGAGTGGCTCCTGCAAGATTAATAAAGATTCGCTGAGCTTTGAGCTCAAATCTCAATTGGAAAAAGAGGGCATGGTAGTAATCCCCTTGCCCGAAAATCTTAAAAAATCAGGTATGCTCGGCAAAAAGGCTTGTTCACAATATGCCATTGCTGATTATGCCGAGAACATTGTCCTTATTGATACCGGTCATGCCAAGCTAATGACACCTTTTTTTCCGCTTGACATGTTAAGAACGATACCCGGACTTGAACGCGCCCGCTATGAAGATCCCTACTCTGGTGGAGTAGGCAACTCTATCCGTTATCTGGGCATTGCCCCCTGTGATAGTTCACTAAAAGTGGATGGAATAGATAATTTATTCTGTGCAGGCGAAAAATCAGGTATATTAGTTGGTCACACGGAAGCTGTGGTAACCGGGCTTTTAGCTGGACACAATGCCGTTCGCTGTTGTCTTGATATGCAGTATCTCGAACTCCCGCCCGAATTAGCTTCAGGTGATTTTATTCGGTTTATTCATGAACAAATGACCACCGAGGAAGGAATTAGACTAAGATATACCTTCTCAGGCTCGATATATTTCGAACGCATGAAAAGCTTAGGGCTTTATTCAGCACAACGCAGCGATATTGCGGAACGAATAAACAAGGCCAGCCTTACCGATATTTATAATACTTGTTTGGTATAATGAGGAGGGATCGTTATGCTTAAAAAATTGGCTAGCCGATGTATTGATATCAACTCACCCTATTGTCCCTGCTTGCTGTCGGAAACTAATCATTGTACATTTTGCAGTCATTTGAAAGGGAAGGAGGTATGTGACTGTAACTGGAGTGGAGTGTGCATACTATATGAAAAACAATGGCAACTGAAAAAAAACAGCTGGCTAAGTGATATTGATGCACCAGTACGCTTGGAATCTGATACTGAGTTTGCCGTAAAAGAGAAAATTTCTGAGCATACATACTTATTACAAATTGAAGTTACGCCTGAACTTGCCCAATCACTTGACAAATGCGGCTCTTTTGTTTTTTTGCGCAGGCCAATAGACCAACAGTTTTATCACTTTCCCGCCGGTGTAATGAAGGTAATCGGGAATACTATTCAGGTAGTTGTCGAAACAATCGGCCCCAAATCTGCGCGTCTGTTAACTAATGATAATAAGCAAGTATTAGTACGCGGACCATATTATAATGGTATTTTTGGTCAACCTTGGATTGACAATATAGATGATGGTAAAATATTATTAATAGTTGGAGGTATAGGACAGTCACCGGCTATACCAATAGCCCGGCAACTAGTAAAAAAGAACAACAATATTCAGGCTATTGTAGCACCTGGAAAGATTGGAAAGGTATTTATTGCCGGTGAACTTATCGAGCTTGGAATTAACGTTCAGGAAGTAGCCTCTATGCGTGAGCTGGGAATACGCCTTTTGTCCGAGCATTTAGCCGATAGCAAAAAATGTCCTGAACTAGTCGTCAGCTCCGGCCCTGATGACCAACATTATGGAATTATAGCTGCTATGCACGCAGCGAGAGTTAGTCTGCCGATGGCGGCTACTAATAACGCCACTATGTGCTGCGGTGAAGGAATTTGTGGCAGTTGTGAACGAGTAACCAAGGACAATAAACGTGTGCGTACCTGTAAAGTCCAGACTGATTTTAGCCAATTCATTCAAGAATAAAATACATTTTGAAAGTAGGAGTCGAAATTTAATGTTAGAACGTTTGCAGAAAGTAATTGCGCAAGCTGGAATTGCTTCACGGCGGGATGCCGAAGAGCTCATTAAAGCGGGACGGGTAACGGTTAATAACAAGGTAGTTACTGAACTTGGTACCAAGGTTGAGCCTAAACGGGATCGGATCGCCGTTGATAACAAACTGATAAAAGCGGAAAAATATCTCTATATTTTACTTAACAAACCCAAAGGGGTAATAACAGCCTTGGAAGATCCTCAAGGCCGCAAAACAGTGACCGACCTTGTTGCCAATATTCCGGAGCGAATTTATCCTGTTGGAAGACTGGATTATAACACCGAAGGATTACTTATTATGACCAATGACGGTGATTTAACCAATACCCTAACCCACCCCAGTCATGAAATTGCTAAAACTTATTTAGCGAAGGTTCAGGGGTATCCCCCAGAGGAGAAGCTTGATAAGTTACGGGTAGGTATTAAACTGGAAGATGGCGTGACTGCCCCAGCTAAGATCAATATTATAGCCATTGACCAGGAAAAAGAACTGACTACTCTGGAGATAGTTATTTATGAAGGTAAAAACAGGGAAATACGTCGAATGTGTGAAGCCATCGGCTATCCTGTGAAAAATCTCAAACGAATTCAAATTGCCTTCTTAACATTAGAAGGGCTTCGCCGTGGGCAGTACCGCCAACTGCTCGCGGGGGAAGTGGAGGAATTAAAAAAACTGGGCAAAAAACAAAGCGATTAATTTTTTCACCCTTATTTCGGAGAATAAGGGTTTTTTATCCAGATGAAAAGTATAACTTTCCCTGGATTGAACGACTAAGGCTTCTACCGGCGTCCTAAAGGACTTGGCTCAAGCCAAGTCTTTTCTTACTAAATCAACTACAATACTACTTTTGAAAAGTGAGTGTGAGATATGAAGCAGGTTCTTATCATTGGTGGCGGCGCCGCTGGCCTTATGGCCGCAGTCAGCGCCGCACAGCACGGAGCTAAGGTAACAATATTGGAAAAAATGAAGGATATCGGCCGTAAAATACTCATTACGGGAAAAGGACGCTGTAATCTTACTAATAGCTGTGATATTCCTGAACTAGTAAAAAATATGCCAGGGAACGGTTCTTTTTTGTACAGCGCCTTTCATGCCTTTAGCAATCTTGATAGTATTGAATTTTTCAATCAAGCCGGCTTACCAACAAAGGTAGAGCGCGGCGGACGTGTCTTTCCAGTTAGCGATCAAGCCAAAGATGTCATTAAAGCATTTGCTAGGCAACTCGCCAAACTAGATGTTGCTGTTAAATTTGGGCAACCGGTAAAAAAACTAATCGTAGAAAATGGCCGCGCCGTTGGTGCTGCCACGATTGATGCTGAGTATCGGGCTGATGCTATAATCGTCACCACAGGTGGCGCATCCTATCCAGGGACAGGCTCTTCAGGCGATGGCTATCGATTGGCCGAAGCTATCGGCCATACCATTATACCGCTTAAACCGTCCTTGGTACCGCTTGAAGTCGAAGAAGAATGGATAACCGAGCTACAGGGATTATCACTCAAAAATGTTACGGCAACTGTTATCAGTGACGGTAAAAAAGCGGCTGATGAATTTGGTGAGATGTTATTCACCCATTACGGCTTGTCTGGACCTATTATTATATCCTTGAGCAAAAAGGTCGCAGAACTATTTGTTGCCACTCCCGATAAAGAGGTAACAATAGAAATTAATCTTAAACCTGCACTCAGCATGGAGATTTTGGACAAGCGATTACAACGCGATTTTACCAAATTTGCCAAGAAACAACTAAAAAATTCCTTGCATGAACTACTGCCAACCAAACTAATTCCTGTTGTAATTGACTTGTCATTTATCGACTCAGATAAATTTGTCCATCAGATTACCAAAGAAGAACGCTCTCGTCTACTGGATGTTTTGCAGCATCTAACATTTACAATTTCTAAAACCCGACCGGTGACTGAAGCTATCGTAACCGCCGGTGGTGTCAGCACTAAAGAAATAGATGCTCGCACAATGGAGTCCAAATTGGTCGACGCGCTTTTTTTTGCGGGAGAGGTCATTGATATCGACGGTTACACAGGTGGTTTTAATTTGCAAGCAGCCTTCTCTACCGGTTATGTGGCTGGCAAGTATGCTGCGACTTAATACTTAATACTATGTTTGCAGGCCAGGCGGGTGGTGTATTGACAACGCTCCACCACTAGCGTTTGACTTCCGCTTTTGCCAACACACTACCCGCCTGCAAAAATCGTACACCTCGTATACAGCGATAGGGGGGAATCGAATGGAAAACAGGAATAACAGGTTCCGTCGCAAATACTTTGTTACCATTGATCGCCTACTTATAAGACTGACGACAATTGCTGTTATCCTGTTGGTAGTTGTTCAAGCGCTCCTCTTACATGCCGAAACCCGGAAATATTTATCTTTAGTAGATAAATTGGAAGGAGAACAACTAACATCTCCCCCTACAATGTATGCTGCTGACATTTCCCGGGTTGATCCTAATAAAATAATGGCTACAGTAGACAGAGTTATTGCCAAATCCATACGTTCCTTACGCTCTGGTCAAGCTATTACGATCCGAATGATTACCCCAGCAGCTACTGGTGATGGGTTGCTAACAATAAATGGTGAAGTAGTTGGCAATTTTGCCAAGGGAAACCTCGAATGTACTGTATATAACGGTGATTATATTGAAATTGACGTTACCAAGCTTACAAGGCCTGCTCAATTTATTATTGATACCCATAAAAATGATATGATATTATCACCGTTAGATGGTATTCTACTCCAAAGCCAGAGTAATGTCATAGTTGTAGGAAAGGTTATTTTTAAACGTTAAACTACTGCTGCTGGCAAGCTATCACATAAAATTGCCAATAGCTGCTAAAGATTAGAGGAAATTTTTATTAGGCAGGGAAGTTATATTAATATATTTTTCGATATTTGTGGAGGCCTATTATGATAACACCTTACAAATTGGCCAGCAGAGAATTTCAGCAAAAAAATACTGTTGTCACGGTTGGCAGTGCTGGTTTTGGTGGTAAATCCATACCTGTTATTGCTGGACCATGCGCGATTGAAAGTTATGAGCAACTATATCAAGCCGGTGTAAGTGCCAAAGCCGCTGGTGCAGCCATGTTGCGCGGTGGTGCTTATAAACCACGTACCTCACCTTATAGTTTTCAAGGATTAGAAAAAAAGGGACTAGAAATAATCAAGACAGTTGGACGCGAATTAGCTTTGCCGGTTATCTCAGAAGTAACTGATCCGCGTAACGTAGAGTTAATGGCAGAACATGTAGATATGCTGCAAATTGGCACACGTAATATGCAAAACTTCGTGCTACTCAAAGAAGTAGCCTTAAGCAAAAAACCGGTGTTGCTTAAACGTGGTCTGGCGGCAACTATCGAGGAATGGCTAATGGCTGCCGAATACATACTGTCAAGTGGCAATAATCAAATAGTACTTTGTGAACGGGGGATTCGGACTTATGAATCCTATACACGAAATACCTTAGATTTGACCGTCGTGCCGATAATTAAACATCTAAGTCATTTGCCTATTATTGTTGATCCCAGCCATGGTACAGGCAGCTGGCGTTGGGTTAGTCCTATGTCCAAGGCTGCGATAGCTGCCGGGGCAGACGGGCTTTTAATCGAAATGCACCAAAACCCGGAAGAAGCCTTGTCTGATGGACCACAGTCATTAACACCTGAAAATTTCGCCCAACTTATGGTAGACTTGAGTAGTTTAACCACCGTACTCGGACGTTCATTAACCAACAAAATCAAATAGCAAAGAGGGAAGATTATGAGTAAAATCATTCAAATAGCAAAAACCGGTGGCTTAACAGGAGCAATCACGATTCCCGGAGACAAGTCAATATCGCATCGAAGTATCATGCTGTCTGGGCTTGCTGATACACCAGTGACAATAACAAATTTTTTGCATGCTGCTGACTGCTGGTCAACAATTAATTGTATGCGGGCCTTAGGGGTAATCGTTGAGGAAGATAAGGGCGGTGTACTTACGGTCCAAGGCAAGGGGCTCTATGGACTGAGTGAGCCTAGCGATGTACTTGACGCTGGTAATTCGGGAACCACCATCAGGCTGTTAACAGGCTTACTGGGTGCTCAGCCGTTTTTTAGCGTCCTTACAGGTGATGCTTCCATTAGAAACCGTCCGATGGCTCGAGTAATAGCACCACTAGCTAAAATGGGCTTACAAATAGCAGGACGTGGTCAATCGCGCTATGCGCCGCTGGCCATCAGTGCACCTGAGCAAGTCCGCGGTATTGAATATGATATGCCTGTCGCCAGCGCCCAGGTAAAGTCAGCGATATTGCTGGCAGCACTTTATGCCAATACGCCGACCACCATTACAGAACCCATACCCTCACGCGATCATACCGAGCGCATGTTTGAGACCTTTGGGATACCTGTGAAACGGGAAGGCCGGGCTATTATCCTTGAGCCGATACAAAAAATTGCTGCCCCCAAACGCCTTGATGTACCTGGCGATATTAGTTCAGCTGCCTTTTGGTTAGTAGCGGCATCCATAATTCCAAATAGTGAACTAGCCTTAATTAATGTTGGTATCAATCCGACTCGTACCGGTATTCTCGATGTTTTAACGCAAATGGGGGCAGATATAACCATAACCAATAATCGCTGGAGCGGACGGGAGCCGGTCGCTGATATTGTTGTTCGTTCGGCTAATCTAAAAGGCGTAACTATTGAAGCTGAGATTATCCCGCGTCTTATTGATGAAATTCCCATACTTGCCGTAGCTGCTTTATTTGCAGAGGGACAAACTGTTG
Source organism: Sporomusa silvacetica DSM 10669 (assembly GCF_002257705.1). Classification (GTDB taxonomy): domain Bacteria; phylum Bacillota; class Negativicutes; order Sporomusales; family Sporomusaceae; genus Sporomusa; species Sporomusa silvacetica. The sequence goes on along the minus strand of NZ_LSLK01000027.1, from coordinate 20,596 downwards.
TCAAAGGCGCCGAAGAACTCCGGGTAAAAGAAACCGATCGTTTAAAGGCCGTTGCACTAGAACTGGGAAAAATGGGAGCCACAATTACTGAAAATCCGGATGGCCTTGTTATCGACGGACCACAAAGTATAAACGCTGCTATCTGCGATTCCCACCATGATCATCGTATGGCCATGTCGCTAGCAGTTGCTGGTTCAGCCGCTCAAGGTGTTACAATTACAGAATCTGACTGTGTGAAAATTTCTTATCCTGACTTTTTTGATGTTTTATCTAAGTTAAGACAGGATTAACAAGGAGACAACTTATGAAGCGATTAATAATTGCCATTGATGGGCCAGCAGGTGCAGGAAAAAGTACTGTGGCTAAGCTTACTGCCCAAAAATTAAACTATAACTATATCGATACCGGCGCTATGTACCGGGCAGTAGCCTGGCAGACACTCCAACAGGGCGTTGAACCTTCTAATCAAGCAATTGCTGAATTAGCCCAAAACCTTGACTTAAAGTTGGACTATAGAAATGGTAAAACCAATATCACTGTAGCCAGCCAAGATATTACTGAGGCTATTCGCACTCCGGAAATCAGCCGTCTTGTACCCAAGATAGCACAAGTAGCCGAAGTTAGAGCGGTTATGTTAAAATTACAGCAAGACATGGCCAAACTGGGTGGGGTTGTTATGGATGGCCGTGATATTGGTACCCATGTCTTACCACATGCCGATATAAAAATTTTTTTGACTGCCTCAATTGCCGAACGGGCTAAACGCCGCTGGCAGGAGTTAACTGCTAAAGGATATACAATTGAGTTGACTGAACTGGAAGCCGAGATTGCTTACCGCGATAAAGAAGACTGCGAGCGGGAACTGGCACCTTTACTTGCTGCACCTGATGCTGTTCACATTGATACTACCGAGCTATCTATTGATGCTACAGTCACCAGAATTATAGACTTGTGTAGGGAGAAACAGTCAGGTGTATAAATTATTGCGCATTTTTTTTGCAATCATTTTTTCGCTTGTATTTCGCTGGCGAACTTCCGGAACTGAGAATATTCCTGCAGGCGGTGTTATCATTGCCGCAAACCATATCAGCCTTTGGGATCCACCGGTAGTCGGTACTGCCCTCTCGCGCAAGGCTCACTTTATGGCTAAGGAAGAGCTGTTTACAAATCCTGTGTTCGGCTGGCTAATTAGCAGGTTAGGGGCTTTTCCCGTAAAGCGTGGTGCCGGCGACAGAACAGCCATTCGGACCGCGCTAACACTTCTCAAAAATGACTCTATTCTGGTAATATTCCCGGAAGGAACCCGCAGTAAAGATGGAAAACTAGGGGCTCCGGAAGCAGGACTGGCGCTGCTGGCGCTCAAGGCTGGTGTTCCGGTTGTCCCTGCCGCTATTTTGGGCACAAACAAGCTGTTTCATGATGGCAATCTGCTACCTAAATTCCAGGTGATATTTGGTAAACCCATTATATTCAATCGCGACAATGCCGGTAAAGAGAATATGGAAGAAATGAGTATCAGGGTTATGACTGAAATTAGTCACTTACTGGAAAAGGCAAATAATTGTGTAGGTAAGCAGGTATAAGCATGGAGAACACTACAATTGAAGTGTTGGATAAAAACTTATCCATAATCTTAGTGCAGCGGATTGCCATAATCGCTGTTTTTGCCTATGTATTATCTCATACCCAAGCATTCCGACTAATTTTTAAAAAAAATACCACTGTCCGAGAGAAACTCATATTGGTCTTTATCTTTTCACTGATCTCTATTGCCGGCACATATTTTGGTATCCCTATTGAAGGCGCACTTGCTAATGTCCGGGATACGGGAACCATTGTCGCCGGCCTCCTGGCCGGTCCGGTAGTTGGAACCGCAGTTGGCCTGATTAGCGGTATCCATCGCATTTTTTTGGGAGGCTATACGGCACTGCAATGCGGTATTGCTACTTTGCTTGGCGGTATCCTTGCAGGTTACATCCACAAACGAACAAAGCCCAAAGCTCCCGAATGGATTACTGGTATAATTACTGGCATTGGCGTTATTTTACTCAGCATGGGGTTAATTATATTATTTGCTAAACCTTATGAAACAGCCTTATCACTTGTTAAACAAATTACCATTCCCATGGCAATGGCCAATTCTCTGGGAATAGCCATCTTTATGATTATTATTCATAATGCCCGGGAGCATCAGACCAAAATTGCTGCTCTACAAACACACAGAGCGCTTAGAATAGCTAATGTAACTCTACCCCACTTTCGGCAGGGACTTAATTCGCTGTCGGCTGAAAAAGTGGCGGTCAACATATTAAGCATGACTTCAGCTGCGGCAGTAGCGATTACTGACTTGGAGCGGGTCTTAACCCATATTGGATTAGGAAACGATCACCATGCCAAAGGGATGCCAATATTTACGAAGCTAACCAAGGCCTGCCTGGCCCAAGGACAGATTACTGTAGCACAGAGCCAAAAAGAAATTGGCTGCACGGTATCGTCTTGTCCCTTAAAGTCAGCCATAGTAGTACCGCTATACTGCCGGGATGAGCTTGTCGGTACTCTGAAAATGTATTATGCACACGAAGAAGCACTTACAGCACTTGATATTGAATTTGCGCAAGGTCTTGGACAAGTATTTGGTACCCAGCTTGAATTATCAGCTCTTCAGCATAAGGCAGAATTGGCCGCAAAAGCCGAACTCAAAGCTCTCAGAGCCCAAATTAATCCGCATTTTCTGTTTAATTCTCTAAATACTATTGTTTCTTTTTGTCGTACCAATCCAGATAAAGCACGCAAGCTCTTAATCGAATTGAGCGAATTTTTCCGCCGCAGTCTGAAAACGGCCCGTGATTTTGTAACACTCAAAGAAGAATTGGAGCATGTAGACTCTTATCTAACCTTGGAACAAGCCCGGTTTGGCGACAGGCTAATTATTGAACAAGATGTTGCCCCAGATACCCTTGCGATATTAATTCCTACGTTCACGCTTCAGCCCTTAGTGGAAAACGCTGTAAAGCATGGTCTCTTAGCTAAAGCGGATGGAGGTACTATTCATATTGTTGCTAAAACGATCGGCAGGCACGTCGAAATTGTCATAACCGACAATGGTCAAGGCATCCCCTCCGCTATCCAAGAGCATGTGTTGGAACCAGGGTTTGGCAAAGGAGCTGGTGTGGGACTAACCAACGTCAATGAACGACTTAAGGCCATATATGGAATCAAATATGCGCTCACCATTCACAGTGTAGAAGGGCAGGGGACAACAGTATTGCTTCATATTCCTATTGACGCAGAGGTGGTTGTTAATGGCTGAACAATACCTTACAATTAGGGTTATGATTATAGATGACGAAGCGCCAGCGCGCAGTGAGTTAAAATACCTATTAGAGCAATTTCCCGAAGTTATTATTGTTGGGGAATTTTCAAGCGGTGAAGCAGCTCTTACTGCTATACCTGCACTTAATCCCCATTTAGCATTCATGGATATTGAAATGGCAGGTTTAAATGGATTACAAACTGCTGAAAAGTTGAATTTAACCAATGTAGTACCGCTGGTTGTTTTTGCCACTGCCCATGAAGAATTTGCCGTAAAAGCTTTTGAACTTAACGTCGTCGATTATTTACTAAAGCCCTTCTCTGAAAAACGGGTGGCAAAATGTATTGACAAGGTTCGTACACTACTCTATGAATCGATGCCAGTAAGTTCCAATAAGCAAAATAACGACTTGCCTGCGCTCTATAGCTTACAGAAACTAGCGATAGAGCATAATGGTAAAGCCTCTGTAATTGACACAAAAGACATTATTGCCGTGTATTGTACCGAAGGACAATTATCCATACATACGGTTAGTAAATGCTACTACTCCAATATGCCTCTCCAGGATTTGCAGTCTCGCCTCGATGCACGCTTGTTTTTTCGTACACATCGGGCCTATCTTGTTAATATTGAAAAAATCCGCGAGATAATCCCATGGTTTAACGGTACTTATAATCTAATAGTAGAGGGATTAGCCGAAGAAATCCCCGTAAGTCGCCAGCAAGTCTCAAAGCTAAAAAAAATGTTTGGTTTATGAAAAGTTATGTAACTATGTAAATAAATTCTGCCATTGACCAGGATGATAATGTATTTCATCCTGGTTTTTTGTCATTTCACCACATACATATTGTTAGCTGACACAATATACTGTATTATTTTAATATAAGAAAGATAATTTAATGAAAGGAGGCTGGTAGTCACTACGTAGGCTCTTCTTTATGCTTCTACTTCTTATTTTGAAAGGAGGACTTATTTAATGAATTCAGTGAATCTTTTGGTAATTGCCGTCTGTGTTTATGTTCTGGCATATCGGTATTATTCAGCCTTTATTTCCGCAAAAGTTCTGGCATTAAATGATGCCAACATAACTCCTGCCTATCGTTGCAATGATGGCCGTGAGTTTGTTCCCACCAACAAATGGGTATTATTTGGTCATCACTTTGCTGCCATTGCTGGTGCGGGTCCGCTTGTTGGTCCGGTACTTGCTGCCCAGTATGGTTGGGGTCCTGGTTTTATGTGGATTTTGCTAGGTTCCGTATTTGCAGGCGCAGTTCACGATTTTATTATCTTGTTTGCTGCAATACGCCACAATGGTCAATCACTGGCCGTTATTGCCCGGCGTGAGGTTAGCCCGTTGAGCGGTATAACAACCTCACTTGCCACTTTCTTTATTATTATCGTTGCTCTTGCCGGCTTGGCTATCGTTGTTGTAAATGCTCTATTTAAAAATCCTTGGGGCTTATACACATTATCGATGACCATCCCGATTGCTATTTTTGTTGGTCTTTATATGTTTAAAATTCGTCCAGGCGCCATTCGTTCTGGTTCAATTGTTGGTTTCCTCTTAGTACTGGGCGCAGTATTTACCGGTCACTGGCTGAGCCCTGGTCAGCCGTGGGCTGGTATTGCCAGTATCTTTGACCTTACCAAACCACAGTTATCAGTTGCACTACCACTTTATGGCTTCTTTGCAGCTGTTCTGCCAGTATGGCTCTTGTTGGCTCCACGTGATTACTTAAGCACGTACATGAAAATTGGTACCATTTTTGCGTTGGCCTTTGGTATTCTCATTGTACAGCCTACGATTAATATGCCTATTACTACTAGATTTATGGATGGCGGCGGACCTATCATTCCCGGACCATGGTGGCCATATCTGTTTATCACCATTGCCTGTGGAGCCATTTCCGGTTTCCATGCGCTAATTAGTGCAGGTACTACCTGTAAGATGATTGAGCAAGAATCTCAGGCTCGCATGATTGCTTATGGCGGGATGATTACAGAAGGCTTTGTTGCTGTAATGGCTATTATTTCGGCAGTTGTACTTATGCCTGGTGATTATTTTGCAATCAACAGCCCCGCGGCTGTGTTTGCTAAACTGGGAATTCCAACTGTTGAGCTTAAAGAATTGTCTCGACTAGTAGAAATGGATGTTGCCCATCGCCCTGGCGGCGCAGTATCGCTGGCCGTTGGTATGGCCCATATCTTCTCAAATATCGGCGGTATGAAACACCTTATGAGCTACTGGTATCAATTTGCCATTATGTTTGAGGCGCTCTTCATTCTGACCACAATCGATGCCGGTACCCGTGTAGCCCGTTATATTCTCCAAGATATGCTTGGCACTTATTTGTATGCTCCACTTAAACAAGCTAACTGGTGGCCTGGCATTCTCTTTACCAGTGCTATCGTATCATACTTCTGGGGTTATTTGCTCTATAGTGGTGATGTTGCCTCTATCTGGCCGCTATTCGGTGTCGCCAACCAGCTTTTGGCTGTAATTGCTCTGTCTCTTGGCACAACCATTATCTTAAAAATTGCTCCGAAAAAATCATATGCCTTAATAACATTTACGCCTCTTGTTTTCCTGGCAGTAACTGTTCTTCTCGCTGGCGTAATGAACATCCAAATGTTCTTTAAACGTGGTGATGCACTTGGTACTACCAACGGTACGATAAGTATTGCCCTCATTATTCTAGTAGTTGTTACTTTAGCTGACTCGATTAGAGTGTGGATGCAACTCTTAAAAACTGATAAGCCTGTCGGTATGAATACCGAGATTGCATTTCAGTCTTGCCCAGTTAATTCCAATCCTCCGCCCAACATTCCCAGCTAATAATTAGATTAGGGAAATAAAACCGCCACTATTTTAGCTTTGGCTGAATAGTGGTGGTTTTTATTTGAAACACAAGGATAAAGGGGTTATAATAATAAGATGATTATACCAAAGGCTGCCATGCAGGAGGCTAGACGTGAAAATTTTCTTGGCTGAACACCGGGGTTTTTGTTATGGCGTCAAACGAGCTGTCGATATGGCTATCAGCTCGCTTGACTTAAACTGTCCGGTACATACTTTAGGTCCGATTATCCATAATCCGCAGATGATAAGCCACCTTAACGAATTAGGTATTAGTACGGTTGACAAACTGGAAGAAATAATAGCAGGCAAAGTCATTATCCGGTCACACGGCGTTGGCCCCGACATATATGACCAGGCTGAAAGTAAGCAATTGCAGGTAGTAGATGCCACCTGTCCGCATGTAAAGAAGGCTCAACAAGCGGCCCATAATCTCTTACTAGCAGGCTACAAGGTAGTTATTGTTGGCGAACCTCACCATCCCGAAGTTCAAAGTATCCTTGCCTGGACAAACCAAGCGGCCTCAGTAGTAGAAACACTTGCCGAGGCCGAAGCGTTACCATATTATTCCCGCCTGGGGGTAGTAGCCCAAACTACATTTGCGGCCGATAGATTTCAAGCTATTGTCACGATTTTACAAGCCAAATGCCAGGAACTCAAAATTGAACGCACCATTTGTACAGCAACTGATCTAAGGCAGCAAGCAGCCATCAATTTGGCACAAAAAGTAGACATTATGATTGTTGTCGGCGGCAAAAATAGTGCCAACACAGCTCGCTTGGCCAGTGTCTGCCAGGATACCGGCAAAGCTGCTTATCACATCGAATCAGCTAACGAACTACAGCCTGAGTGGTTTACAGGTGTACAAACTGCCGGGATTACAGCGGGAGCGTCAACACCCGATTGGGTAATTAAGGAGGTATATGAAAAAATGGAAGCACTAAATATGACTGATATTACTAAAGTAGAGAATGGTAGTATTATAGAAGGCACTGTGGTTGGTGTCCGGCATGATGAGGTATTTGTTGACATCGGCTATAAGGCGGAAGGAGTTATTCCGTTATCAGAACTGGCCTACCCAGCACCACAAACGGCGACTGAAATTGTTAGTGTAGGACAAGTCATTGAGGTGTTGGTGCTTGACGCCGACAGTGCTGATGGTCAGGTCAAGCTGTCCAAGATACAAGCAGATAGAATCACTGCCTGGGATAAATTAGAGCAAGCACTTACTGACAAACTGCCGCTAGAAACTAAAATTACCGAAGTTGTTAAAGGGGGCTTAGTTTCCAGTGTTTTCGGCATACGCGGCTTTATTCCAGCTTCCCACGTTGACCTTAGATTTGTCGAAGACTTGCAGCCGTTTGTCGGGCAGACTGTTCAGGTAATCCCGATTGAAATTGATAGGGAAAAACAAAAAGCCGTTTTATCACGTAAGCAACTTTTAGCGCAAGAAAGAGCAGTAAAAGAAAAAGAACTGTTTGCCACACTGGCAGTAGGACAAAACATTACTGGCAAAGTAAGCCGCCTGACTAACTTTGGCGCGTTTGTCGATGTGGGTGGTATTGATGGGCTTATCCATATCTCCGACTTGTCGTGGCAGCGAGTAAAAACCCCACAAGAAGTTGTCAATGTTGGCGATGAGGTAACTGTCGTTGTTCTCAAAGTTGACCCGGAAGCAAAAAAACTTGCCCTCAGCTTAAAAGATTTAGAACGTGATCCCTGGTATGCTACAGTTGAAACTTTGGCAGTGGGAACCGTCCTGACTGGCACAGTTAGCAAGCTTGCCAAATTTGGTGCGTTTGTTGAGCTTAAAAAAGGGATTGAAGGACTGGTACATATCTCCGAGATGGCTGAGCGTCGAGTAGCTAGTCCTGAAGAAGTAGTCAGTGCCGGTCAACAAGTAGCGGTTAAGATCCTTGCTATTGACAAAGAAAACAAGCGGATTGCTCTTAGTATCGTCCAAGCCGAACAAGATAAGGAGCGAGCAGAATTCAGCGATTATCTCTCAACCCAAGCTCCTTCATCGGGAGTTACACTTGGTGATAAATTTGGTCATTTATTCAAGCGGGAGGACTAAAAAAACACATGATACGGCAGTCACGCAAATTGGAACACTTGAAGTATTCTCTGCTCTTAGATGATGGCCCGGCGGCTGCCGGATTTACTGATTTTCATTTAGTGCATAACTGCCTTCCAGATTTGGCGTGGCAGGATATTACTATCAACACCGCTATCGCTGACATCCCCCTGTCACAACCCATTATTATTAATGCAATTACCGGCGGCGCAGCCGATGTCATGCCTATTAACTGTAAGTTAGCAGAATTTGCCCGACTGACAGGGGCAGCGATGGCGGTAGGTTCACAATATTCCGCTATCGAAGACCCGGCAGCAGCTGAGTCATATAAAGTGGTAAGAAAGCTTAATCCAAATGGCGTGATATTTGCCAATCTGGGCGCTCATGCTTCCCCTGAGGCTGCTCTTTGTGCTGTTGAAATGATTGGCGCACAGGCTATCCAGATTCATCTTAATGCCGGTCAGGAAATCATTATGAGTGAAGGCGACCGCAATTTTAGCGGCTATCTATCTCATATTGAAGCTATTGTCAAAAAAATTAACGTACCTGTTATTGTTAAAGAAGTGGGCTGCGGTATTGCCCGTGAACAAGCGCAAGCACTTGCCGGTATTGGCGTTAAAGTCATTGATGTAGGCGGTACCGGCGGCACCAACTTTCTAGCCATTGAGGCTGCTCGCGGGCAGCTAACCTTAGATGCCGATATGATGTCTTGGGGGATTCCCACTGCTATTGCCGCCGTAGAAGTACTGTCGGCAGTCACACCAAGCATGAACGTGGTTGTATCAGGCGGTGTGCGGACACCACTTGACGTCGTAAAAGCGCTTGCTCTTGGCAGTATGGCAGTAGGCATTGCTGGTCCTGTATTAAAAGTAATTACACGCCAGGGACTAGACGGCGCTATCCGCTGGTATGAAAATTTCATTATCGATATCAAACGCTTCATGCTTCTGATCGGTGCACATACTATCACTGATCTACGATCAGTCCCAATGGTAATTACCGGTTTCAGTCAAGAATGGCTCTCAGCCCGGGGAATTACTACAGCCCAATTTGCTGAGCGAAAAAAATATGCAAAAAGCATGGCTTAAAGCCATGCTTTTTGCATTAATTAAGCGGTAACAGCACAAACTAGCCTTGATAAATCAACATTACAGGGCTATGAGGTGAGATAACATGATGAATATGCCGCTTGGGATGATTTTACTGTTAGTTGTCAGTGTGCTGGTTTACTTTGGATTAGCTCAACGAATTTTAGATCGCATGCGCATGACGGATAAACAAGCATTACTATTTATTGCCGGTATCATTGTCGGCAGTTTCATTGACATTCCCATTATGCGTTCTCCGATGGAGATTACAATCAATGTTGGCGGGGCAGTACTACCCGCTATACTCAGCATCTACTTAATTACCAAAGCAGATGAAACAGCCGAAAGAGTACGGGCGATTATAGCCGCAGTGCTTGTTGCCGCGACCATATCGTTAGGCTCTCGCTATCTACCATATGAACCAGAGAACATGTTTCTTGATCCCAAGCTGATCTATGGGTTAGCAGCTGGCTTTATCGCTTATATAGCTGGTCGTTCACGTCGCAGCGCATTTGTCGGCGGTGTTCTAGGGGTCGTGCTCAGTGATATTGTCCATATTATTACACTTACAGGTCTGGGCATTCCTGGCACTACTTCACTTGGCGGGGCTGGAGCATTTGATGTTACCATTATCGCTGGTATTGTCGCTGTAATGATTGCCGAACTTGTGGGCGAAACGCGGGAGAAGCTCCAAGGCGGTCCAGTACTCGGCCCCAATCGACCTGAAGGATTATATGAATTTAGTAAAGAGTTACATCCCAAAGAAAAAGAAATAGCTGATCCGCAAGTGGCTAAGAAGATGGAAGATAGCGATACTACCTCTGACAAGGAGGGGAACAACAGTGATAAATAAGCTTCTTACTACATTACTGGTGCTGCTATTTATTACAGCAAATGCTATATGCTACGCTAATGAAAGCAGCAATGGAAATTATTCGACAGTTGTTGATGAAGCCGGTAATTCTGTGTATATGACCGGTTGGAAAATGCGAGCTGGCGATCAGGTACTTACTGAAAATAACCGGCGCTATGAAGTTTCTCGCGTTGAGGGAAACATTGCTCATGCTAAATTTATCGGGGATGTTAACTTATCTGCCTATTACAATGAGGATACAAGTATACTTGGTCGCTTAAAAGCCTATCTTAAGCCGGCCATTGCCGAAGCAGAAGGTGGCGGTAAAGTTGCTGTTTACCATACCCACTCTGACGAATCCTATGTGCCTACAGATGGTGAAGAAAGCATCTTGGGAGCTGGCGGCATTTACAAAGTTGGCGATGCCTTTACCGCATCATTAGAGAAAAAAGGAGTTACTGTCATCCACTCACAGGCAAAGCATGATCCGCATGACGATATGGCTTATGAGCGTTCTCGTCGTACGGTACTGGATTTAATAAAAAAAGAACAGCCTGATGCTATTTTTGATATTCATCGTGATGCAGTACCACCGCAGGTATATAAAACCACCATTGATGGGCAAGATGTGAGTAAAGTCCAGCTTGTTGTCGGTAAATACGGACCAACAGGTAAACAAATTGAAGACTATGCACTCCAGCTAAAGGCAGCGTCTGACAAGCAGCATCCCGGATTGGTAAAAGGAATATTCTTTGCCAAAGGTGGTGATTACAATCAGGATTTGCACCCGCGTTCCATGCTGCTGGAAGTAGGTGCTCACACCAATGATCGTGAATCAGCCGAAAAAGGGGTTGCTTTGTTTTCTGATGTTATACCCACTGTGCTAGGAAAATCCAGCACTCCAACAGGCCCTAATGCTGCCGGAACGACGGATGCAGCTGGTAATACCGGTTTAGGTTCGGCAGCTGGTGGCGCGTCAGGTGCGGCTAAATCGATGGGCTGGATTTTAGGACTCTTACTTGTCGGCGGCGCAGCCTTTTTGCTGCTAAGCACAGGGAGTCTAAAAGAAGCTGGTGCCAAACTTAAAAATTTCACTTCCACCGAATTTGCTAACTTCTTAGGAACAAAAAAAAGCAAGCAGCGTAACACCCCGGCAAAGTCAGAGGACACAGATCAACAGGACGATAAAAAGTAGCTCTTCCCAGGCAGGCTTAGGTCCTGCCTTTTTCTTATTTCTTATACCTTACAGTTCGCTGAAGCTAATTCTCACTTTATTTTGTTGTTTAATACACAGTTTGCAGGAAATTATAGCTACAAACGGAATAGTAAAGAAAGGGGGGAATACTTTGACATATAAAGGCATTATATCTACTGTTATACCAGATAGTATCGGCGCTGAAATCGGCCTTGTGCCTGGAGATCGTCTACTTGAGGTCAATGGAGAGGCTGTTCAAGATATTATTGATCTCAGCTTTGCACTAGCGGAGGAAGAAATTGAACTCCTAATTGAACATGCTTCAGGCAATCAGGAACTAATTGCCTTTGAAAAAGAGTACGACGAGGATTTAGGACTGGAATTTGAAAATGCAGTATTCGACAACGTACGGCACTGTGCCAACAATTGCATCTTTTGTTTTGTTGACCAAATGCCTATCGGCATGCGTGATAGTCTCTACATCAAAGATGATGATTACCGACTGTCCTTTTTGTATGGAAATTTTGTTACCTTGACTAATCTAAGTTCACGCGACCTGAATCGAATCGCCAGACTTCACTTGTCACCACTCTATGTTTCAGTACATACAACCAATGGTGAACTTAGACAGCAAATGCTAGCCAGCAAGCAGGCTGGAAAAATTATGGAACAACTAAACGAACTAGTTGAGAAAGATATCGAGCTCCACACTCAGGTTGTTTTATGCCCCGGATTTAATGACGGCAAAGAATTAGAGAAAACCATCAGTGATTTATATGCTATGCATCCCGCGGTTTTATCACTGGCCATTGTACCTGTCGGTCTTACCCGTTATCGTGATAACTGTCACCCCTTGACCAAATTTTCAGCTTCAGCCGCTGGGGAGATAATTAAGCTAGTACACCACTGGCAAAAAAAATGTCGTACAGAGAGCCACTCATCCTTTGTATACCTGGCTGATGAATTTTATCTAGCTGCCGGTAAAGAAATTCCTAGTTATGAATCATATGATGGCTTTCCGCAGCTTGAAAATGGTATTGGCCTTGTTCGCAGCTTTCTGGCTGATTGGGAGCAGGAACAGGTATCAATGGAAGGATATAGTGAACCCCACTATATTGATGTTGTGTGTGGTGTTTCAGCAGCGAAAATTCTCTCACCCCTTATAGCTGATTTTCGGATTCCAAACCTAACAGTCCGAATAATTGCCGTAGAAAATAAGTTTTTCGGCAGTAGCATAACTGTCACCGGGCTCTTGACAGGCAGCGATATAATAGCAGCTTTAAAAGAAATACCAGGTCCCCGTACCGCTGTTATTATTCCAGGAGTGGCACTCCGAAAAGGCGAACATGTTTTTCTCGATAACCTGACACCTGATACAATTGCCGCCAAATTAGATGTTCCGGTGCGTACGGCCTACTCTGCTCAAGACTTAAAACAGTTCCTTGCCGCCTGGCGGTAATATAGTATAGCGTGGCAGGGACAGGCAAAACTATTGTTAACCAGTAACTTGTCTGTGCACAGTAATCGTTGATTATTAGAAAGATACAAGGTGATATTTGATGAGTAAACCAATTGTTGCAATCGTTGGCCGACCGAATGTCGGCAAATCAACTATATTTAATTATATAGGAAGAAATCGGTTATCGATTGTAGAAGATATACCTGGTGTTACCCGTGACCGTATCTACATGGATTCCGAGTGGCTGGGTCATAATTTTACCATGATTGATACTGGTGGTATCGAATTTGAAACTACTGACAAAATGCTTACAGCAATTCGTAATCAGGCCAAGCTGGCCATCGACGAGGCTGATGTCATCATGTTTATTGTTGACGGCAAGGTTGGTATGACTACCGCCGACAATGAAGTAGCCGTGATTCTGCGCAATACCAGAAAACCAGTTTTATTAGTAGTAAACAAAGTTGACAACATGAAGAACGAAGCTGACATTTATGAGTTTTACAACCTGGGACTAGGCGATCCAATTGCGCTTTCGGCCACCAATGCACTTAATTTTGGCGACATGCTGGACAGGCTGATCGAAAACTTGCCTGAAGAACATATTGAACCTGAAGAAAATGATCAGATTAAAGTTGCAGTAATCGGTCGTCCTAATGTTGGCAAGTCTTCACTGGTTAATGCTATCATTGGCGAAGATAGAGTCATAGTTAGCGATATTCCCGGAACTACCAGAGATGCTATTGACACTCATTTCACTAAAGCAGGACAGTCCTATGTAATGATTGATACTGCCGGAATGCGCCGTAAGGCTAAGGTTGACATGCCTGTTGAGCGCTATAGTGTTATTCGTTCACTGCGAGCAGTTGACCGCTGTGACGTAGTACTCATGGTTATTAATGCCGAAGAGGGAGTAACCGAGCAAGATAAAAAAATCGCCGGCTATGCCCATGAGGCAGGGAAAGCTAGCATTATTGTCGTCAATAAATGGGATCTCGTTGAAAAAGACAGTAAGACTTCACTTAAATTTACCGAAACCATCCGTGAAGAACTCGGTTTTATACAATATTCACCAGTATTATTTACTTCAGCCCTTACCAAACAACGGGTGCAGCGGGTAACCGAGCTTGTTAAATATGTAGCTGATCAACATGCGATGCGAGTGACAACAAGTGTACTTAACCAAGTTATTGAAGATGCAACAGCCATCAATCCACCGCCTTCTGAGCAGGGACGACGGCTCAAAATCTACTTTACCACCCAGCCTGCTGTTAAACCACCTACTTTTATTTTCTTTGTCAATGATCCTGAGATCATGCATTTTTCCTATTTGCGTTTTTTAGAAAACAAATTAAGAGAAGCATTTGGATTTGAAGGAACTCCACTCAAACTGATTGTTCGCGGACGCAAAGAGAAAGATGAGTAAACAAATTGAGGGAGTGGGAGAATGGAATATTTGCTGGTTATTGTCACCAGCTATTTGATTGGTTCAATCCCTAATGGGTTGATTATTGGTCAAAAATTCTATAACGTTGATCTGAGACAGTTTGGTAGTAAAAATATTGGCGCAACAAACGCCTATCGAATACTAGGTCCCTGGCCAGCCTCCTGGGTATTTCTTACAGATGCCATCAAGGGAATAGCCGGGGTTCTTATTGGTCAGTATATCGGCCAAACGGCGGTAGCTGAAATGTTTGGTGGAATGGGGGCCATTGCCGGCCATAACTGGTCAATACTCCTGGGATTTAAAGGTGGACGCGGTGTGGCTACCGGGTTGGGCGTAATTGCAATGCTCGCACCAAAGGTTACAATAATTGTCTTTGTTATCTGGGTAATTATTGTATGTTTTACCCGTTATGTTTCACTTGCATCGATTATAGCAGCCGCCTTAGTTCCAGTTTCAATGTGGTTACTGAACTCTAGGCAGGAATTCTTTTATTTTGGCGTATTAGCTGCATTGTTTGTCATTATCAGACATCGACCAAACATTGAACGATTACTAACCGGGACAGAGTCGAAAATTAAAGCTGGCAGTAAAACTGAACCAGGCTCCACGAAAGAGAAGTGACACTTACTAAAATGCATATAGCCGTCATTGGTGCAGGCAGCTGGGGTACAGCTTTGGCCACAGTATTAGGTCAAAAACACACAGCTGTTAAATTATGGGTCCGCTCACCTGAGCTATCTGAGCAGATCCAGCGAACCCGAGAAAACGCAACTTATTTGCCGGGCTGCAACCTACCTCATTCGGTTACTGTTACCCATAACCTGGAAGAGGTCGCCGCAGAGGCTTCGCTCATTGTGCTGGTAACGCCATCACATGCTATCAGGCAAACAGCGGCAAAGCTAGCTCCCTATATCACAGCCGAGACTATTCTTGCTACTGCAGCTAAAGGCCTGGAGTTAAGCAGTGTCAAGCGGCTATCGGAGATTATTGCTGAAGAATTACCGGCAATTTCCGACCAAATAGCGGTATTATCCGGCCCTAATCATGCGGAAGAGGTGGCCCTACGCTATCCAACAGCCACCGTCGTAGCAGCTAAGTCCCGCAAAGTTGCCGAGTATATCCAAGATACTTTTATGCTCCCTTATTTTCGTGTTTATACCAATCCTGATATGATTGGCGTCGAATTAGCTGGAGCACTAAAAAATGTTATAGCGCTAGGGGCCGGTATCTCTGACGGATTAGGCTTCGGCGACAACGCTAAATCTGCGCTCATGACGCGCGGATTGGCTGAAATTGCCCGTCTGGGTATGGCCATGGGGGCGAATCCTTTGACCTTTGCAGGACTCGCTGGTATTGGCGACCTAATTGCTACCTGCACCAGCATACACAGTCGTAACCGGCGAGCCGGACTTATGTTGGCAGAAGGTAAGACGGTAGATGAAATCCAAGCTGAAACATCAATGGTGGTAGAAGGCATCAGGGCCACCAAAGCCGCATATCAGCTATCAACTAGGTATGAGGTTACTATGCCAATAACAGAGCAAATCTATCAAGTACTATATCAAAATAAGTCTCCTAAAGACGCTGTCCTGGAGTTAATGACCCGCAGTCGCACCCACGAGGTCGAGGAAGTTGCACTTACTAATTTAAACTGGAATTAAATAAACTTGGCATAAAAATGTATGGTGACTAATAAAGTATGGTAAGTTACTTTTTAGTTACCATACATTTTTTATTTTGTAATATTTGGAATGGCCTGTCATATAATTATAATGACAACTATCGTAATCAGGGAGGGATACGCCAGATGGAAAAATTCGACTTGTTTAGAGATATCGCCGAACGCACTGGTGGAGATATTTATATTGGTGTAGTCGGCCCGGTCCGCACGGGTAAATCAACCTTTATTAAGCGTTTTATGGAGACTATGGTACTGCCTAATATCACTGATCCCTATGACAAAGAACGTGCCAAAGATGAGTTACCGCAAAGTGCCGGCGGTAAAACCATAATGACGACTGAGCCAAAATTTATCCCTAATGAGGCAGTAGAAATTAATGTTAAAGACAACGTGAATGTTAGAGTGCGGGTGGTCGATTGTGTTGGTTACACAGTAGATGGTGCGTTAGGGTATGAAGAAGCTGAGGGACCTCGCATGGTGCTCACACCCTGGTTCGAGAACGAAATTCCATTCCAGGAAGCAGCTGAGGTAGGCACCCGCAAAGTAATTACTGAACACTCAACAATTGGCTTAGTTGTTACTACTGATGGTAGTGTTACCGATCTATCGCGGGATAAATATCTATCAGCTGAAGAGCGGGTCATTACCGAACTTAAAGAACTACAAAAGCCATTCTTAGTAATTCTAAATACTGGCAAACCTAATGCAAAAGAGACTCGGGAGCTGGTAGCAAAATTAGAAGGTACTTATGATGTACCGGTAATTCCGGTAGACTGCGCCCAGTTATCCCATGATGATATATATGGCATTTTGCAAGAGGTACTCTACGAGTTTCCTGTTAGAGAAGTCAATATTACCCTACCCAAGTGGGTTGAAGAACTTGATAAAGATCACTGGTTACGCCAGAAATTTGAAGGTGCTGTCAGCAATGTAGTGCAATATATTCGACGCCTGCGTGATATTGACCGGGCAATTGACGATTTATCAGGCTACGATTTTGTCGCCGATGTAATTCTTCATGATATGGATCTTGGCAGCGGTATTGCTGTTATTGAAATGACCGCTCGCACAGACCTGTTCTACGGTGTTCTTGAAGAGCTCACAGGCTTTACCATAACAGGAGAACATCACCTGCTACGACTTATGAAAGACCTTTCAGTAGCCAAACGACAGTATGACAAAATATCGGCTGCGCTGGAAGATGTTGAACAAACAGGTTATGGTATTGTACCGCCGCAGCTTGATGAAATGGTTCTGGAAGAACCAGAGATTATTCGTACCGGCAATCGCTTTGGCGTAAAACTCAAAGCTTCAGCACCTTCATTACATATTATCCGCACTGATGTGCAAGCTGAAATCTCACCTATTATTGGCACTGAAAAACAAAGCGAAGAACTGATTCAATACCTAATGCGCGAATTTGAAGGCGAGCCGGAAAAAATCTGGCGTACTAACCTGTTTGGTAAATCGTTAAATGAGCTTGTTCGTGAAGGTATTCAAAATAAATTAACAAGTATGCCGGAAAATGCACAAATGAAACTAAAAGATACACTTCAGAAAATCGTTAATGATGGTAGTGGCGGATTAATATGTATCATTTTTTAAATAAACCAATACTTTATCCTATATTAACAGTCAGTTCTGTAAAGGACTGACTAATTTTTTTGTATTTTTGCTTGTATAATCCGCTATTTTGATGATATAATGTCTACCATATAAAGATATACATCCGCAACAGCAGTACCAAGGAGGGCAAAATGGTTACAGGACAAAAA
This sequence comes from Sporomusa silvacetica DSM 10669, assembly GCF_002257705.1. Classification (GTDB taxonomy): domain Bacteria; phylum Bacillota; class Negativicutes; order Sporomusales; family Sporomusaceae; genus Sporomusa; species Sporomusa silvacetica. The sequence goes on along the minus strand of NZ_LSLK01000027.1, from coordinate 2,851 downwards.
GCTATTTTTTATCTAGTTCGGGAGGAGATTTTACCCGAAGCCATAAAAAAAACAATTAAAGTAAAAGAGTTATTAAAACGCGGTGAAGCGCGAACAATCAACGAAGCAGTCGAAAAAATGGAATTGAGCCGTAGTGCCTACTATAAATATAAGGACTATGTATTTCCGTTTTACGAAGCAAGTAAAGAAAAAATTGTAACAATCGCATTACTGCTAGAACACAAATCAGGTGTATTGTCACGGGTTTTGAACACTGTTGCCAATGAACATGGCAGTGTGCTAACAATTAATCAGGGCATTCCACTTCAAGGAGTGGCAAACGCAACAATATCTATTGAAACTGCCGATTTAGTTATCGACTTGGAGGCACTGCTTGACAAGTTGAGAATGGTAGATGGAGTAAAAAGGCTGGAAGTTTTAGGCCAGGCTTAGGAGGCGAACTATGAGTGCAATTAATATTGCGTTGCTGGGAATGGGTACTGTAGGTACCGGTGTTGTGAAAATCTTAACAAATAATGCCCATAATATTTCTCAAAAAGTAGGTATACCAGTTGTAATTAAGAAAATACTGGTAAGAAATCTTACCAAAGTTAGAACTGTAGCAACAGAGGCTGAGCTAGTGACTAATATTGAAGAAATCCTAAGTGATCCTGACATTACAATTGTCGTCGAGATCATGGGCGGAGAAATTCCCTCTAAGGAATATATGCTGGCTGCACTTAAAGCCGGTAAACATGTTGTCACTGCCAACAAAGATGTTGTATCCAAATATGGTCGTGAACTCTTTGAGGCAGCTGAGGCCAGCCAAGTTGATTTTCTCTTTGAGGCCAGTGTGGGCGGTGGTATTCCCATTATCCGTCCTCTTAAACAGTGTTTAGCTGCCAATCAGATTACCGAAATTATGGGCATAGTTAATGGGACCACTAACTATATGCTTACCAAAATGTCAACTGAGAAACTGGATTATGCTGACGTACTAGCCGAAGCGCAGGCCAAAGGCTATGCCGAATCTGATCCAACAGCCGATGTCGGTGGCTTTGATGCTGCCCGCAAGATTGCCATTCTAGCATCAATTGCCTTTGGTGTCCGAATTACACTGGATGATGTCTCCATCGAAGGTATAACCAACATCTCTATTCAAGATATTGAATACGCTAAAGAACTTGGTTTTATCATCAAACTACTGGCCATTGCCAAGCAAGACGAGCATGGGATTAATGTCCGGGTTCATCCGGCGTTCCTGCCAGCCAGTCACCCTTTAGCCTCAGTTAATGATGTGTTTAACGCAATATTCGTTAAAGGAGACGCCGTGGGTGAAACTATGTTTTACGGCCGTGGTGCAGGGGAATTGCCGACAGCCAGCGCAGTTGTTGCTGATATAATTGATGTCGCACGTGATATTCGTCATAATGTCAGTAGCCGTATTTTATGTACTTGTTTTGATCAAAAGCCTATTTATCCGGTCAATAAAATAGAATCCCCTTATTACATTAGACTACTTGTCGAGGATAAGCCTGGCGTATTAGCAGCCATTGCTGGCGCATTTGGCGCTCAGCAAGTCAGCTTACATTCTGTTATTCAAAAGCGAAAAATCGAAGGTTCTACTGAACTTGTCCTTATTACCTACCGGGTATCTGATGAAAATATTCGTTTGGCCATGAACACCTTGCTGGGTATGTCAGTAGTAAGTAAATTAGGTAGTGTTATTCGAGTAGAAGCAGAACAAATTTCATAAGTTCAAAGGGTGGCGATACTATGGCAAACACCGTGAAAATTCGCGTGCCGGGAACAACCGCCAATTGTGGCCCCGGGTTTGATGCGGTCGGCATCGCATGTACATTATACAACGATCTTGAGCTTACCTTGAGTGACGAGGACGGTATATCGCTGGAGATAACGGGAGAAGGGGCTGAGTTCATTCCCGCTGACGAATCTAACGTTGTAGTTAAGGCTATAAAAATGATTCTAAACAAAACTGGCCATACAGCCAAAGGCATTAAGCTCACTATGGCTAATCATATTCCCCTTGCTCGCGGTCTTGGCAGTAGCGCAGCAGCTATTGTTGGTGGACTGGTCGGCGCCAATGAGCTTACTGGTCGCCACTTCACTAAAGAAGATATTTTGGCTATGGCTACAACAATTGAGGGTCACCCCGATAATGTTGCTCCCGCCATCTTTGGTGGGATTACTGTTAGCATTATGGATAGTGGCATCGCTAAATATCTGCGTTTTTTACCACCTACAGACTTTTCGATGGTGGTTGTAATTCCCGAATTTAATCTATCTACTAAAGCCGCTCGCAAGGTGCTGCCGGAAACAGTACCTTTTGCTGATGCTGTATTCAATGTCAGCCGTGCAGCACTCTTAATTGGTGCACTGTGTACTGGCGAATTGAAGCTATTATCGCATGCACTGCAAGATAGACTACACCAACCTTACCGGGAAAAACTTATTCCAGGAATGGCACAAGTCCTGTCAGCTGCTCGCCAAGCAGGAGCACTGGGGGCAGTTCTAAGCGGTGCCGGGCCCTGCCTGTTAGCCTTTACTGATGGCAACTCTGATAAGATCGGAAGGGCTATGGTTAAAGCCTTTCATATTCACAAAGTAAAAGCAAGCTATCAGCTGTTGCAGATTGACCCGCAAGGTGCTGTCATTATATAGTTGTCCGATTGGATTACAAGTAAAAAAGAACCCCTGCTCGCAATGATATGCTCCCTTTATAGTCAATGTCATTAAGTTAGTAGTTAAGAACAGGTTAATGTATCAAAAAATGGTGAACGCTATGATAAGTGTTCACCATTTTTATGATTTAAACATACCAAAAGCAGATGACGTTATAAGCCATCTGTAC
>NZ_LSLK01000026.1 GCF_002257705.1 Sporomusa silvacetica DSM 10669 | reverse complement strand
CATGAGAATTAAAAACATAACCGGCAATGGCCATGCCTTCAATTACTCTGAGTGGATCCTGGCCTAGCAGGATTTTATCTTTAAAAGTACCTGGTTCGCCTTCGTCAGCATTAATAACAATATACTTAGGGAATTCAGGAATTTCCAATAATTGTTCCCATTTAGAGCCAGCAGGATAGGCTGCGCCGCCGCGACCTAACAGCTTAGCTTTCTTAACTTCACCAATGATCTCTTCCGGTTTCATAGTAAAAGCTTTTTTGATACCTTGGAAGCCGCCTGATTTCACGTATTCTTCAACAGAATCAGGGCTAATTACGCCACAATTATTTGAAATAAGTTTCTTTATTTTTGACATGAGGACACCCCCCGGTAACTATTAACAATTTCAGCTACCTTGGCTGCTGTTAGGTTACCATAGACCTCTTCGCCAATTTTGGCTACCGGCCCAATTTCGCAAGCGCCAACACAATTGGTGTGCATCAACGTAAAGAGGTTGTCCGGCGTAGTCTGGCCGAGGCCAATACCTAATACGTCCTCGAACATTTTAACAACTGCATCAGCTTTTGTTACATGGCAGGGCGTACTCTTACAAATTTCAATAACATATTTACCTTGTGGTGCAATACTAAACATAGCGTAGAAAGTTAATACATCATGTACTTTGCTTATCGGTAATTCTAACTCGCGAGCTACAACTTCAGCCCATTCTTCGGCCACATAATTTTCGCCGGAGGCGCATTGAATATCCAATAAAATCGATAACAGCTGTTCTTTTTCTTTATTATATTTATTGATAATCGCCAAGACTTGCTCATATTGTTTAACAATTCCTAATGCCTGGTCTTTTGTGACTTTTAAGCTCATATTTTTTATTGCACCCTCCTTTGACCGTCCGCCACTAAAAAATACCTTAATTCTTTCGTCTGCAGTCCTCACTTATCACTGTTGGACTGCAGACTTAGAATATGCTAACATTTCTTATTAATCATGAAAATTCACATTAAAATTCCATCTCTTTATCTTTATGAAGCCATTCTAACAAAATGGTTTCTCGCGTTTTCTTAATTTTTGTCAATGCCTCCGGAGTCCAAGTATACAGACCTTCTCCTGTTTTGGCGCCTAGCATACCTTTGTCCACAGCTGCTTTAAGCAGTGGCGATATCTTTGTTTCATTACATAAATCTTTCAGCAGGTAACTAGAAATATTATAGAATATATCTAGACCTCCTAAATCAGTGCTTTCAAGAGGGCCTGTCGTGGATAAGCGCCGCCCCAGACTATATTTCATAGTGGTATCAACCGCTTCTTTACTGGCAATACCTGACTCCACGATATACAAAGCTTCACGCAACAGGGCAAGTTGCAGACGATTTCCGATAAAGCCCAATGCCTCACGGTTCAGAGCTACCGGTTTTTTTCCGATTTTCTCCATCAACTGCCATGTTATATCTACAGTTTCTTGTGCAGTATACTTGCCAGGCACCACTTCCACTAGAGGAACTATATGGGGGGGATTCCAAAAGTGTGCAACAACAAATTTATCCTTACGGCCAACTGCTTCTGCAATAGCTGTCGGGCTTAATCCAGATGTATTAGTAGCAAAAATAGTATGGGCCGGGCATAGCTTATCCATTTTCGCGAAAACTTCTTGTTTTATTTGCAGTTCTTCTGCAATGGATTCAATAACAAAATCAGCATCGGCTGCTGCTTCCTCAAGCGTAGTAACACCTTTAACTCGTCCAATAATTGCGGGAATATCCTTTTCCTTAACAAGACCATTCTCCTGATATGTTGCGAGAGCGGCTTTCACCCCGTCCAACCCCCTGGCAATACTCTTGTCAGAACGGCCATACATTTTTACATTATAGCCAGCCATAGCAAACATAACTGCAGTTCCAAAGCCCATAGTTCCAGTTCCCAGATTACATATATTTTTAATGGTTTCGACTTTCATCTAATTCCCTCCTAATTATCTAGTGTGTCTATCCGTTGCTACTTTTTAATAATGCAAACTTCATGCCAATATACAACATTTTTTTAATCTGGTTAGTACTAACCAGATTAAAAAATGTTCAAATATCAAAAAACGCAGAATATAACCATCTTTGTAATTATAGGAAATATAATCCAATGATGAAGATTGGCAAAGTCCAGATTAAAGCAGTAACACAATAGCCCATAATGTCACGTACACCTAATCCGGCAATAGCCAGTGCGGGTAAAGCCCAGAACGGTTGAGCCATGTTCATCCATTCCTCACCATAAGCAATCGCCATAGCAGCCTTACCCATATCAGCTCCAAGGGCTTGAGCAGCCGGCATAACAAACGGTCCTTGGACAACCCAGTGACCGCCACCAGATGGAACCGCCATGTTAATCAGGCCAGAACTAAAGAATGCTAATACCGAGAAAGTTTCTTTTGTCGAAATATTGACAAACCAGTTGGTGATAATTCCACCTAACCCAGAATGCTCCATCATTACTTGAATAGCTGCATACAAAGGAAATTGAACCAAAATCCCTGCTGTACCCCGGGCGGCATTAATAACAGCCCGCATATAGGACATTGGCGTTTTGTGCAATATCATACCAGCAGTGAAGAAAATCAAATTTACCGTGTTAACATTAATATTAAATCCGTTTTTGACAAAATACATCGCCAGGTACACACACCCAAACGCACCAATTAACATAGCCAAAAATGTACTTTCCTCAACTTTTTCTGCCCAGGTAGCGTTTGGCCCAAGCACTTTCGAAGTGACCGGCTCTTCTGCAAGCAAGCTGGGATCTACGGCAACCACTTCTTCCGGTTTTGGCAGCATCATCTTACACAGGAAAGGAACGACAACAATAAGAGCAACGGTAATAAAAATATTATATGACGTAAACAATGTTTGACTAATAGGAATAAGGCCAATCGTTGCCTCCATCGGGTTGCCTTTGGTTGCAGCTACAAGTGGTACCGAACCAGATATACCACCATGCCAAGTTATAAATCCGATATAGGCACTAGCAATTAGCAGCCGGTAGTCAGACCCAGCTACTCTACGAGCTACCTCACGGGCAAATAACGCACCAACAACCAAACCAAAGCCCCAGTTAATTGCACTGCATACTGCTGACATGAATGCTACCAGCATTACGCCTTGAGCGGGAGTAGTAGCAATTGTAGCAAGGTTTCTCATGCCTCTACGCAGCAGTGGCGAACTCGCTAATGCGTGTCCCGTTACTAACACCATTGCCATCTGCATAGAAAACGCCAGTAAGTTCCAGAAGCCATCGCCCCACATTTTTACCATTGCTAAAGGGCTACTCGGCGTTATGGCAATACCTAAGACGAATACTATTATCGTTAGGAATATTGCAAAAACAAGCGGGTCAGGCAAAAAACGTTGTACGAGCATAGTAAGAAACCGTGAAATCGTTTTGATCATAAATCTTCATCTCCTCCAATATTTAAATTGTCAATGTACCACTTGATCTTGCCGTCATCATAACAACATGATTTTTTTTACATGCGCAAAAATTGCACCTCCTCAACGATATGGCATGGATCAAGCCTCTGCTCTTATCAATTGCAAGTAGTATGCCAAACAAACCGAATACTTTAATTTGTTTTAAACGTCGCATTTTTCAGCATAATACACGAACCTTTTCAAATTGCCATCTCGTTTTTTAAGTAGTCAATTGCGCAAAATTTTGCGCAATTGACTACTTTTTTGTCATATTATCAAAACTCTACCCGACTACCCACAAAAAAGTGATAACACCTGGGCAAAATTACCCAGGTGTTATCACTTTTTGCTCTTAGTTTCCCGTGCATCAGGACCGTCTCAACTTAATGTGCATTTTTTTCACAGCCGGGCCTTTTTACTCACTTTCTTGAGTTTCTACTTGAGATTTCTTCCCTAAACCATGCTCTACTATTTTATACAGAAGAGCACGACGGCTTATGTCAAGCGCTTGAGCAGTTTTCACCTTGTTTCCGTTATGTTGCTTCAGCATATTGGCTATGATTTGCTTTTCTACTCGTCGCATACTATCTTTTAAGGTATTTGTATCAGAAACGGAAACAACAGATTGCTCATTTGAAGGCAAAAGTCCAGGAAGATCAGGAACATCAACAATTCCTTGTGACAAAATGACAGCACGTTCAAGTACATTAGCCAATTCCCTTACATTCCCCGGCCAAGAATATTGACAAAGCAGATTCGTTGCTTCAGATGTAATCAGCGGCACTTCCAAATGAGCTTCGAAAGCAAATCGTCGGATAAAGTGATCAATGAACAACGGAATATCCTCCGCACGTTGCCGTAGAGCAGGCACATGAATTGGCACCACTTTCAGACGGTAATAAAGATCGTCACGAAACTCTCCTTTGCGCACTGAATCCTCCAAATTACGGTTTGTAGCGGCGATAATCCTTACATCCACCTTAATTGTCTCGGTACCTCCGACTCTATCAAATTCCCTTTCTTGTAAAACGCGCAGTAGTTTCACCTGTATGAGGGACGGCAACTCTCCTATTTCATCCAGAAAGATAGTTCCTTTGTTAGCAAGCTCAAACCGGCCCAGTTTCCTAGCCGTTGCTCCAGTAAAAGCTCCTTTTTCATAGCCAAACAACTCGCTTTCTACCAGCCCTTCCGGTAGTGCCCCACAGTTAACCTTGATAAATGGCCCATCCCGTTGAACACTATTATTGTGAATTGTCTTGGCAATCAACTCTTTCCCACTGCCACTCTCCCCGGTTATAAGAACAGTCGCATTTGTCTGTGCAACACGACCTACTATCTTATAAACATTCTGCATTAAGGCGCTTTTCCCAATAATATTGTTAAGTGAATATTGATTTTGACGTTCGCCCTTTAAAGCCGTCCCCTCATCTCTCATACACCGCATTTGCAGTGCCCGAGCTAGTACATTGCGAATTTCATCTACATTTGATGGTTTAACTAGATAATCAAAGGCACCCATTTTCATCGCTTCAATTGCCGTATCAATCGTTCCATAGGCAGTCATGAGTATGATCGGTATTTCAGGATACTCTTGGTGTATTATCTTAAAAGCTTCTAAACCATCCATTTCGGGCATTTTTATATCCATTATAATGACAGAGGGCTTATTAGCTCTTGTCATCTCCAAAGCTTTCAAGCCATTTTCCGCCAGATAAGCTTGATAACCAGCTTTGGTAGCAACCTCGAAAATCAATCGGCGTACGGTAAGCTTATCATCCACTACTAATACAGAATTATGACCCTGTGTTACTATCATTGTCCTCACCCCTTTACTGCTGGAAAAACCAACGTAAATGTACTCCCGTGATTAACTTTAGATTCAACTAAAATAACTCCATTCCAACTTAGCATTAAATGATTGGCAACCGACAGACCAAGTCCAGTTCCGTTTGCCCTCGTGGTGAAGAAAGGATCAAATAATTTTTTGATATTTTCCGATTCAATTCCTGGTCCTGTATCAGTGAAACTTATGCGAACCCTGCCCGAACATTCCTCATAGTATGAAGAAATGATAATATTGCCCTTCCTATCCACAGCCTGAATCGCGTTTATTAGAACATTCAGAAATACTTGTCTTAGCTGCTCTTCATTTGCCATAACCTCAGGCAAAACCGGCGCTAAATCATTTTTAAACACCACGTCTGTACCATTGGCTCTTATTTCAGCTAACACTAACGTATTTTTTAATACATTGTTTACATTTACACGGGTCACAAAATCCAAAGTTGGGCGAGAAAAGCCTAACAACTCTTCAATTAGATGGTTCATTCGATCTACTTCATGAATGATGATGTCAATATATTCTTGTCTCTCATTAAGGGTTATATCTTCATTCTGTAATTGTGAAAATCCTTTGATAGCCATTAGGGGATTCCGAATTTCATGAGCCAGACCGGCAGCCATCTCGCCAATTACCGCAAGGCGATCAGCTCTCTGTACCTGCTCCTCCAGTATTTTCCTTTCTTCCAAACCACGGGCCATATCATTTATAGCAGTGGCTATTTCTCCGATTTCGCCACTAGGAGGAAATATTCGATAAGATAGGTCTTCTTTAATTTTTATTAGGCCTCTTTTAATACATTTAATATCATTCATTAGCTGATTTAATAAAAGTATTATGCCAATAATACCCACAATTAAGCTAACAGCAATCGCCCAATAAATATGCTGTATTATGTCCCTAACTTGTGCTTCAACATTAACCGTCAGCTCATTTGCCCAGACATAACCGATAATAGTATCGTTGCGTATAACCGGTTGCATAGCATTCATGACTTGCCCTCGAACCAAATCTCCCTCCTGCACTCGCGGTATACCTGTTGCCATGACCAATCGCCCTTCATGATTTTTGCTTATAGGCAAACCCACTTTACTATCATATATATCACTCGGGCCATAAGTAATAATCGCATCTAATTCACGGGAGTAATAACCAACCCCAATTCCTGGGTAGGCCCGCGCTATGTCATTAGTATAAGACCGTAGCTCTTGATTAAGTATTTTAATCTTAGTAGCATTGTCAGCGTCTTGAGCGTGATTCTTTTGTAAAATTTCGTCATATGTACCTACCAAGTAATAATCTAGCATTTTTGCCGCACCAAACAACTTCTGTTGTTTTTCCTCCAGCATACCTTGAGTCACAGTTTTCGTAATATAATAGCCAGACAATAGTACAGGCAATCCAGCTACAATAATCACTAATATTAAAAGCCAACTCCTTAGGCTTTTGGGTATCATCCAATAACCTCCTAACATAATCTACAATAAGCCTACATTAAATATTTATTGCAAGATTCATGCCATCTAAAAACTGATAATATTGTCAATTTAACTAATATTTTATCAGAAAGTTAGGAATTATGCTTGAATTTACCCTTTTATTTTTTTCATCTCCGTTTAGTTGCGATTGTGATTGCCAACGCGTCAGATCATTTCAAACAGATAAATGAGCAAAAAGCAGCCGAGCTTGCGCAAAAAATTGCACAATTTCAGCTGCTTTTCTATGTTTTTATCTTTCATGATTATATGTATCCCGGCTACTGGAGATCTCATTCAAGCGCCTTTTCTTAGCACTTGGCATATTTATTGCATTAGTTTTAAGTGACCGTTGTAAAAGAAATTTAGGAGGAGTGATAAACTTGGCTAAAATAATCACAGCCGATGAAGCTGTAAAACTCATAAAAGATGGAGATATGATTGCCACAACCGGCTTTGTTGGCAGCGGACACCCTGAGGCCTTAACAGCCGCCCTTGAAAAACGCTTTCTCACCGAAAAAGCTCCACGCAATCTCGGATTAATCTTTTGCGCCGGGCAAGGCGATGGGAAGGAAAAAGGATTAAACCATTTAGCCCATGAAGGTCTGCTAAAGCGAGTAATTGGTGGACATTGGAACTTAGCCCCTAAATTAGGACAATTAGCAGTGGACAACAAAATTGAAGCCTACAACTTCCCACAAGGAACGCTAACTCATTGGTTTAGACAAGTGGCCGGTCAAAAGCCCGGTGTTATTACCAAAGTCGGTCTAGATACCTTTGTCGATCCTCGCATTGAGGGTGGCAAGATTAGCAGCATAACTACACAAGATCTAGTCGAAGTCCTTCAATTAGGCGGCGAGGAATGGTTATGGTATAAGCCCTTCCCTGTTAATATTGCGTTGATACGCGGGACAAGCGCTGATGAAAAAGGTAACATATCTATCGAACGCGAAGCTGTCTCCCCTGAATCCTTATCAATTGCCCAAGCAGTAAAAAGCTGTGGTGGTATAGTAATTGCCCAGGTCGAAAGAATCGTAGCCAACGAAACTATACATCCGATGATGGTAAAAGTGCCTTCTATTAGTGTAGACTACATTGTTGTCGCCAACTCTGATGAACATATGCAAACCTTTTCCCAGCAGTATAATCCCGCTTACTCTGGTGAAACCCGTATTCCATTATCATCGATATCTGCTCTGCCACTCACCGAACGTAAAGTCATTGCCCGCAGAGCAGCAATGGAATTAATTCCCAACGCCAGGGTAAACTTAGGGATTGGGATGCCAGAGGGAGTTTCCATGGTTGCAGCCGAGGAAGGTATTAGCAATATTATGACCTTAACGGTCGAAGCTGGTCCCATAGGAGGCGTTCCTGCCGGCGGATTAGAATTTGGTGCAGCTGCCAATCCAGAGGCTATTCTCGATCAGGCCTATCAATTCGACTTTTACGATGGTGGCGGACTCGATATTGCATTTCTTGGTCTCGCCGAAACCGATAAACAGGGTAATATCAATGTTAGCAAATTCAAAGGCCGCGTTGCCGGCTGTGGCGGGTTTATTAATATTACCCAAAATTCTAAAAAAGTAGTTTTCTGCGGAACCTTTACCGCCGGCGGTCTAAAAGTGCAGGTTGGCAATGGTAAGCTTTCCATATTAAATGAAGGTAGAGCAAAGAAGTTCTTAGAGCAAGTTGAACAAATTACTTTCAGTGGAGAGTATGCCAGAAAGACCAAGCAAACAGTCAAGTACATCACGGAGAGAGCCGTTCTTGAGCTACAAGCAGAAGGCATGGTAATTACGGAAATAGCACCCGGTATAGATTTAGAAAAAGACGTGCTTGCTTATATGGATTTTAAACCAATTGTCTCTCCCAACCTTAAAATCATGGATGAGCGTATTTTCCGTGATGAACCAATGAATTTAAAGATAAATCAGCCAAGTAAATTATCGAGGTGGTAATAAATATGACCAATATCGTAATCGCAAGTGCAGTTCGGACAGCTCTTGGTAGCTTTAACGGTACTTTGGCTCCAATATCAGCAATTAAACTAGGCTCTACAATTATAAGCGAAGCAATTAACCGCGCTGGTATCGAAAAATCTTCTGTCGATGAGCTTGTTTTCGGAAATGTTCTGCAGGCTGGTTTAGGGCAAAACCCAGCCCGCCAATGCGCAGTACGTGCCGGTATACCTGTTGAGATTCCGGCATACACGGTTAACCTGGTCTGCGGATCAGGTATGAAGTCTGTAGCTTTGGCCGCTCAAACTATTTATAGCGGAGCAGCAGATATTGTCGTAGCCGGCGGTACTGAAAGTATGAGTAATGCACCCTTTGTTTTAAATAAGGCTCGCTGGGGATATCGCATGGGTAACGGCACAATAACCGACGTCATGATAAACGATGGCCTATGGGATGCGTTTAATGACTATCACATGGGTATTACTGCCGAAAATGTTGCAGAAAAATATGGCATTACCCGTGAAGAGCAAGATCAGGTGGCTTATGAATCACAAACCAAAGCAATCGCAGCCATAAAATCGGGTGCTTTTAAAAAAGAAATTTGTCCTGTCACTATTCCCAATAAAAAAGGAGACGTAATCTTTGATGTGGATGAGTTTCCGCGAGCCAACACTACTCTAGAAGGCCTTGGAAAATTAAAACCTGCATTCAAAAAAGATGGCACTGTCACTGCCGGAAATGCTTCAGGAATTAATGATGGTGCCGCAGCCTTTGTTCTTATGTCCGAAGACAAGGCAAAAGCATTGGGCATCAAACCTTTGGCACGCATTATCTCATGTGCCACCGCCGGCGTTGATCCGAGCATTATGGGAATTGGCCCTGTTCCTGCATCCATTAAAGCCCTTAAACAGGCCGGTCTATCAGTAAATGACATTGATCTTTTCGAAGCAAACGAAGCTTTTGCAGCCCAGTTTATTGCCGCCGGCAGAGAGCTCAAGTTGCCAAAAGAAAAAGTAAATATCAATGGCGGTGCAATCGCGTTGGGACATCCAATCGGTGCAAGTGGCGCCCGTATTCTCGTAACTCTTTTACATGCAATGGAGCAACAGAAAGCTAGACGCGGATTAGCTACACTCTGTATTGGCGGCGGTATGGGAATTGCTACAATCGTAGAAAGATACAACTAACGCTTATAAACGTCAAAGAATTATTAACAGGAGGGTTTTAGGTGGATATAAAAAAAGTCTTAATTATTGGAGCCGGTCAAATGGGCAGCGGTATTGCCCAAGTTATGGCACAAAGCGGCTTAAGCGTTATAATCCGGGATATTAAAGATGAGTTTGTCCAAAAAGGCATTAAATGTATTGCCAAAAATTTGGACAGAGCAGTCGAAAAAGGCAAATCGACTACTACTGATAGAGATGCCATTATGGGACGAATCTCAGGCGCAGTTGAACTTAATACTACGGTATGTAATGTTGACTTGGTGATTGAAGCTGCTGTTGAAAACATGAATATCAAAAAGAGTATCTTTGAACAATTGGATGAATTAACTCCGGCCCATACTATTCTCGCAACCAATTCCTCTTCCTTGTCAATTACTGCGATAGGTGCCTTTACCAAACGTCCGTCCCAAATTATTGGCATGCATTTCTTTAATCCTGCTCCTGTTATGAAACTTGTCGAAATAATTAACGGAATAGCAACTAGCGAAGACTCTTTCAATAGTGTAAAAGAACTTGCATTAAAATTAGGTAAGAGCCCGGTAAGAGTATCTGATGCACCCGGCTTTGTGGGAAATCGTATCATGATTCCAATGATAAATGAGGCTATCTTCACATTAGCAGAAGGAGTTGCTAGCGCAGAGGATATTGATACTGTAGCAAAACTTGGATTTAACCATGTCATTGGTCCACTTGCTCTTTCCGACCTTATTGGAAACGATACAGTTCTTTATATCATGGAAGTATTATATAAAGAGTACTGTGATCCTAAATATCGTCCTTGTCCTTTACTCAAGAAGATGGTCGAAGCCGGTTATCTGGGACGTAAGACTGGAAAAGGGTTTTATGAATATAATAAATAAATATTATCTCTGCCACAAAATTAAAACTATAATTGTGAGGCCGCAGCGAATTTTTTGTAAATAATATGAAAAATCTTCCTTAATGGCAAGAATAGTAATGCTACTATTTAAGTCAGAAAGGAAGATTTTTATGTCAGCGATCCCAAAGAGATAGTTATTGAAAGCTAATTTGAGAGCAGAAATTTACCAGTCTACCGGAAATTATGAATGCTATAAATACATAAGCTTCCATCCTGGCAAATTTACGCTTAATGTCATACGTTTTAATTTTATAGTTTCCAAATATTAGTTGATGTGAACCTTACCGACTCATATGTACAACTTCTATCAAACCCTATCGTCATAAAATTAATGTGACACCAACATAAAGCGAGTCCGAGAGGCATCTCATGATTCAGGAAGATGAAAAAAGCCAGTACTATCGCTGATTTTTCCCTTGCAGCAGGGCCCCTTACATCATTTTGCGTTACTTATAGTTAATCGCGCCTTTGCCAGAATTATTATAATAATAAGTAATTTGCGAGATTTGGGTTAAATCATAATCATTCTTTTCCCACGTCCACACATGCCCGCTACCGTCTTTGACTCTGAAGTTCCACCACTGGATATTGCCGGAATTGTCAAAGCTGATATCAATGCTGTCGCCTGCCTCCAAAGCCGAGCCAGCCATCAGGTTTTCTTCCCAATTATCACTGTTAGCCGGTGCTACCCAAAAACCAACGATACTATAAGACGAATTGTTCACCAAAGTAAAATCCTGGCTTCCGGCCAACCCCACACTTGGCAACACCATCATCACTAACAGAAAAAGCACACCTACAATCAATCTTTTTTTCGAATAACCCATTCTACACACCTCCATTAATCTTTACCGTACTGAATTTGCATCATGTAAACGGGCCCTGGTGCAAAGGATTTTTTCATTCGACCTACGTAGTATCACCTCCCTTAGTCGTTTTCACCGCTCCTCCAGGCATGAACAGCATATGTTGCCACTAGTTTTGAGCGATCAAGCATCGTTCGCGTCTAATTTCTTTTAGCGAAAGCGTCGCCCACCCATAAAGTATTTTTTATTCCAGTTATCAAAGGAGCTCACTGTTACCACCCCTGTGGCGCCCGGCCCTGCACCGGATGTATTCTGCGCATCAATATATTTCCCATTGCCGATATAAATCCCCACATGCTCCGGTTCTGCACCATGCCAGGCAAAGAACACCAAATCTCCTGGCAATAAATCCCTGAAACTGATAGATTCCTGGCGATGGTACTGGAGGTCAGCAGTACGTTCAATATTTATTCCAAGCTGTCCCAGGACATAGTAAGTAAGTCCGGAACAGTCAAAGCCGGTTTCTGGCGTCGAACCACCCCACACATATGGCTTGCCTTTCATTTGCATCGCAATATCCACAATTTTGTCGCCTAGACCTGCCGGTGCCGCTTTCACCGGCTCCGTTTTTCTGTCACCACCAAAAACAAGTTGTGCGGAACCACCATGAATATCAAATTTTCCAAAGGTCACCAGCTTGGCATCGGCACCTTCAGGAAAGGGTTCGTCCTGATAATAGCGAAATTTACTTGGCGTCACAATCATCTGGATATTCTCACTTCTGTCACCTCCATGCCATCCCGTGCTGAATGCATACGCGTAAGGCAAATCTTTAGAATTGGCGAAAGAATATTCTTTCCAGCCGTTGGCTGGCACGCTATACCAACCGACGCAAAGCCATTTGTCAACGATTTCATCATAATACAGAACCGAAAAAGTCTTGGACTGGTCATACCGATTGGCTACGGTAAGCCTAAAGGCTGCCGCAGGTGGTGCTGCGGCACTACAGACTATCGCCAGCAAAACTAAAATAATCATCAGCTTTCTTATTACTTGTAACACCATCTCTATGTATTTCCTCCTAGTCACGCCATAATGTCCTGCTAAACTAGATTACAGAACTGCCATTGAGCAAGGGAGACTCTTCCACCAGTACCATTTAATCTCTCCGTCGGCGATCGCTCTGACCGTTGCAGCAGTATCAACACCAGGAACCGCCATTTTGCCGACATGTCTGAAGCATAATCACTTCAGTGATTTCTCCAGCAAAGCACCTCACTTCCATAAGACAAGCCTTAGTCGTTCAATCCAGGGAAAGTTATACTTTCCATCTGGACAAAAAAGCTAATTCATTTTAATAATAAAATGAATTAGCTTTTTGCGATACTATCCGAAAGTATACTTTTTTTGGGTGTCAAGGGGACGGGGTTGTTGACACTTTACTCATGCTTTTAAAACAATTCCTCTATTAATTCCTGTCAGTCTTTCAATTTGTCGAATCGATAAGTTATGCTTATGCTTAAGTATTCTTAAGTACGTATTTCTTGTTTGGCAATCAAGTTGCTGCAAATCTATCGCATTTTTTAAGTTACATACCGTCTTTATTA
>NZ_LSLK01000025.1 GCF_002257705.1 Sporomusa silvacetica DSM 10669 | reverse complement strand
AGAGAATATTCTCGGTTTGGATAAAGTTCGTATTGGCCGTTTCGCATATGACCCATTTTCTTACGGATTATTTGGTAAAGAAATTGGCGTTGACGGCATTCGCGTTGATAAAAAATTAGGCAGTGTGGCATTTGTCGGTTCGGTTAATAATGTCAAGGGAAATGTCAGTCAAGGAACCGGTCTCGGAGATAGCGGTGACGCAAACACCGTTACTACCGCCGAATTCAGCGGCAAGGTCGGCAAGGCAGTGGGCTGGAAGACCGGCTATTACTGGGCTGACGCACCTGGTACCGGCAATCGTATTGGTACTGGCAGCACCAATACAGGTATCTTCGGGACCAACACTACTGCTGAGACAATTTTTACGCAGAGCCGGGGGATGTCAGTTGGCTTTGACGCCAAACTGGGCAACAACCTCCTACTAATCGGTAACTATATAACTACCAAGCTTGACAATGCAGTTGCAGGCCTCCCTGATAACCCCAAAGCCTGGGCAGTCGAGCTCACCAGTGCCACGAAAGCTCCACCCGTTTTTTATGGAGGAAAACTCCTTGTTGATCTTAAAAAAGTTAACGACTTCGGCTGGTCAGTCTCCTATCGCAGTATGGATGCCGGAGCCATTCCAGAAGGTCTCGGAGGCTTTGACTGGCAGGCAATCGGCTATGTCACTGATCCCTACTCAACACTGCTAAAAGGCAGTGATAATGTTAAGGGCCTTTTCGTAGCGTTGCAGACCACGCTTGCAAAAAACCTTGTTTGGACTATTCAGGGTCAAGATCTCAAAATAAAAAACAGAGGTTTGACCAATTTGTCTTCAGATAATCTTGGCAAAACCTATATGACCAAGTTTGAATTCTTCTATTAAAAT
Organism: Sporomusa silvacetica DSM 10669; assembly: GCF_002257705.1. GTDB lineage: Bacteria > Bacillota > Negativicutes > Sporomusales > Sporomusaceae > Sporomusa > Sporomusa silvacetica. The sequence continues at coordinate 3,958 of NZ_LSLK01000025.1, read as the reverse complement.
TTTAATTCAGCAAACGCCTTACTTAGCTCAGCTAGTGACAGAAAATCTGGATTGATAATGGAAAACACCTCCCTGTATGGTAAAGTGAAGTTGCTACTAACACTCCATACAGAAGAGGTGTTTTCCATTACAGGACTTATGAGGTTGTTGTCCTGGTGATGCCCTCAAGGCTCGTAAGGCAAAAGCGATAAGAAGAGCTATGAAAAAACTTTTATCTCATTGTTTAATGCACGGCAAGTTTTGCGTGTCCATGCGGAAACGGGTGCATCTATACACAATTTGTAGAATACTGTAGAAATTATGATTGGTAGTTGACACTGCGCAAATCCTTAAGGTATAATAAATTAAGAATTATTAGAATAAAAAAATAAGTTTGCCGAGTAGCTTTTATATGTGATCAGAATGAACTTCTGGGGTAAAGTATATAAGCCTAGCTCATTGGAAAAAGTAACATGATTATTGTTGCTTTTCTATGGGTTAGGCTTTTTTATTTCGTTTAATTTTACAGAGGTTGAGAAGCTGGAGGCTACCGTCGCATGAGGAGAATGGAAGGGGGGATGCCACTGTTACTGGAGGATTGGCCTATTGCAGAGTTTTATCAACGAAGATTAAATAGTATCCACTGATGGGAGAAATATAAATGATAGGATGATATTAAATTGATTGAAAACGATATCGTCCCAGTTCTCCATTATGACAGTGACTGGACAAAAAATTTACCATATTTCCTTGAATTGCCCAAAGGAAAATTTGTGCTGGATCTGGACAGTTCTACCGATATTTTCAAGGCGCACGATATATTGAAAGATCACTGCGCCATTATGGGTGATGTATCAGCCGCTCTGTTTACCGTGGCATCTGCAAGCGAACTTGATGAATATGCCAAAAAACTCATCACTACCTTCCGAAAGAGCGGCGCAAGCTTGATCTATTCATCAGGCTGCAACGTACCAATCAATGCCAAACATGAAAACGTCAAGGCTTTCTTTGACGCAGTTGACAAGTATGGTCGCTTTGGCTGATTAAGGGACTCTCAAGGTAGAAACGCATTTAAACATTAAAAAATAAAGCATTTATTTTAGGAGTGATTATCGGTGGAAAATAGACAAACTCTGTATACAAAGCATTTTGATCGAATTACCAGCGCTATTGAGCTGGGCGATCCGGACCGGGTGCCGGTGATTCTGGCAGCGGATTGTTTTCACGCCCGCCAGATGGGGGTAAAGCTGGCGGATTATCTTGAAGATTTTGAAGCAGCTAGCCGCATTAATATTGCAGGTATTGCTGAGCTTGGGGAAGTGGACGGAGTCGAATACCCGGGTCCTACGATCCTGGCGCTCGGGGTGGCTACCCTGGCCAAACTGAAGCTGCCGGGCAGGGAACTGCCGGCGGACGCCCTATGGCAGATCGAAGAAATTACGCCTATGAAACAAGAGGACTATGATGTCGTTATTGACAAGGGCTATGGTGTCTGGTCGCAACAAATATTTCAAACCGAGCTGCAACAGTCGTGGGACGATCTTCAAAAGCATCTAGCTGCCGACTGGCCCCAAATCAGCGCCAACTACGTTAATGCCGGCATCGTCCCGGTATGCCAGGCGCATACCGCAACGCCGTTTGACCGGCTCTCAAACGCTCGCGGCATGGCAAATCTTTTGAAGGATATGTACCGTATTCCAGATAAGGTAGAGGCTGTGATCAATATAATGACTACCGAGATGCAGTCGTTAATCAAAAAAGTCGCCGCGGAAACCAAGCCTTTTGCATATTTTGTCGGCACAAGCCGCTCCGCCCCTGAATATATGTCACAAAAAATGTGGGAGCGGTTTTGTTTGCCAAGCATCAAAGCCGTTGTGGAAACGGTAGCGGATTCGGGCACTTACGCCCTGCTGCACTGGGACAATAACTGGGAGCGTGCGTTGCCGTATTTGAAAGAGTTCCCCAAAGGCAAATGCATTCTGACCGTAGATGGCAATACCGATCTCTTCAAAGCCAAAGAAATTCTTGGCGACCATATGTGCCTTATGGGGGATGTCCCGGCAGCTATGCTAACGTTGGGTACGCCGGATGAAGTATATAAGTATAGTTGCAATCTGGTCAAAAACATTGGCCCGAAGGGTTTCATTCTCGGGGTAGGTTGTTCTGTTCCCCAGAATGCCAAGGTCGAAAATGTCAAAGCCATGATTGCGGCAGCTACTGGGAAGTAGAAAAAGTAGCTCTGCAGGATACAGGACAACGGAAAAAAATTGCTGGAGGTGCAATATTGTGAATACTGCGCAAGATCTTTACCAGGAAAGATTAAACCGGATTAAAACCGCTGTGGCACTTGGGAAACCGGACAGGGTGCCATTTATGCATTCCGGCACCGCTTTTTATGGCTATCTGGCTGGTGTCAAAATATCGGAGGTTTGCGTTAACCCGCTATTGGCTCATCAAGTTATGCTTAGAGGGATGCTTTCCTTTGGGGACCTTGACGGAACCCAGCGTTCGACAGTTTTCCCCCTTGCTTTAAGCATGGGGCAGCTCTGCAAGGTAAAACTTCCCGGCAAGGACTTGCCAGATAACGATGTCTGGCAAGTCCACGAACAGGAACTGATGCTGAAAGCGGACTATGATGACATAATCAAAAGGGGCTTTACCCCGTGGCATCAAGATTATTGCCGGGATCGACTGGATAATGTCATTGACAAAATGAAGCCTTTTTTTGATGTTTTGCCTTTGGCTGACAAAAACATGCTGGAAGCAGGTTTGCCAGTACTGGCGGCTCGTACTGTAACAACGCCATATGAAATATTTAGCAGTGCGCGTTCCATGACGCCATTTGTAACCGATCTTTATAAAATCCCGGATAAAGTTCACGCCGCCGCCGAAGTGGTGATGGAGGAAATGCTTGAAGAGCTGAGAACTTTTATGCGCCGAACAAAGCCAATTGGTATTCTTATCGGCCTTGGGCGCTCTAGCCGGACTTTTGTTTCGCAAAAAATGCAGGAACGGTTTGTTTATCCATATATCATGAAATTTGTTGACACAATACTCGAAGAAGGTGCTATTCCCTTTCTTCACTGCGACGGAAACTGGAATAAGGACTTTGATTTTGTCCGGCAACTGCCGAAAGGTAAATGCGTGTTTCAGCTTGATGGGGCTACAGATATCTTTAAAGCCAAAGCGGTGGTCGGTGACCGCGTATGCATCTATGGAGATGTGCCGCCAGGGATGCTGACGGTGGGTACAGCGGATGACGTATATCATTATTGTCAAAAACTGATAGGTGAAATCGGACCGGCGGGATTTATTCTAGGTCAGGGCTGCGACACGCCGGCTAACGCCAAACCGGAGAATGTTAAGGCGATGTTCAGTGCAATCGCGGATCAATAAGGCTGACAGAAGGTGTTAATGGATTGATAATAGGTTTGCCAGAAAGAAACTGCCAAACAAAATTAATTATAAGGGGACGAAAAAATGAGCCAAACTCAGAGTGGCGAGAGATTAAGAATCGCATGGCGTCTTGAACGTCTGCCATCTTCAAAGCCAATTTTTTTTATGGCAACTGCATTAGTCGTGTCTTACTTGATTGAAGCCACTGATAACGGAGCAATCGGCTACTTTCTGCCGGTCTTGGCCAAAGAGTACAACCTAACACCGGCTATGATGGGTTTTGTCGGTACCATCAGCAATGTGGGAATCATGGTAGGAGCGGCTATATCCGGATATCTCTGTGACATAATTGGCAGAAAACTTTGTGTTTGGGTATCAATGCTGATTTTTGGGGCATTCGGCGTATTGTTATCTGTTGCGGCAGATCTTAATACTGTAATGATTGCCCGGGTGGGCATTGGGCTGGGAATGGGGGGCTTCCTACCTGCGGTTACCACATATTTGAGCGAAATGGTGCCTGCCAAACTTCGCGTATCCTATATGTCGGCACTTATCGGCTGTACAGCAGGCGGGTATATGCTGG
>NZ_LSLK01000024.1 GCF_002257705.1 Sporomusa silvacetica DSM 10669 | reverse complement strand
TGGTGATAACAGCCAATGTGAACACCTCCGTATGATTGGGTTTGGTCGCTTTTATCATACATGAGTTCTCACATTGGTTGTTCTTTTTTATTCATTGGGAGTGTTGCATTTCATTTTACAATGAACCCTTGCTATTTTGCTTTTTTTTTGTGTAATGATGGATTGACATATGCTAAAAAGTGGTATATCCTTGTACTTAAATTATACGGTACTTGTTCTGTCATTCCGGTACAAACTAATTGAGGTGATCTTATTTTGCGTAATCGAATTCTCATGGCCGCAGCCGACGAAATGAAAACCCGCGGTGTAAAATTTACAATGAGCGACCTGGCCAGGCGTCTTAGTCTCAGCAAAACTTCTTTATATGAGCACTTTGCCTCCAAAAATGAACTTGTGCATGACATTATAGCTACAGCTACCCAGGACGTTCAAAACCAGGAACAGGAAATCTACAATAACTCTGGACTGTCCGTTACGGAAAAAATTCAGGCCCTGCTTAAAGTCGCACCAAAAGTGTTTGGCTCCATCAATAATCATAGTCTTTATGATGACCTTCGCCATTATTATCCTGAGGAATGGCAGTTAGTATCAGATTTCCGCCAGGAGCAGCTGCATCACCTGACATCCTTTATCATCCAGAATATTGAAACTCAGTCACTTCGCCCCGTCAATGTACCTGTACTCAGGCAAATCGTAACCAGTGCGATGAATGATCTGTTTAACTACCGGTTTCTTGAAGAAAGCAACATGACCCATGCGGATGCATTATCGGCAATGGCGGATATCATCGTATTTGGACTACTCCCACCTAATAAATGAGATTTTTCCTCCAGTATTTTTAAATCGCACAAAGGTGCGATTTAAAAATACTCTTTTGTACCACATGTACTGAAAATGTAAATTAAGTACAGATATATCTATGCATCTTTTTCAAAAATATCCTCAACAGTAACTTGTTTCAACATCAACCAATCTGATGATCAGGAGGAATCATGGAAATATACACTATCATTCACGGCATCCCCGGCATGGCCGACCCGGCATTGCCAAGAGAAGAAATCAACGAGCTAATTTCCGATCTCATCCAAACATGGACATGGGAAGGCAGACAACTGGGAAAAGTCGAGCTGTTTAGTGATGGGCAATTAATCCATGTCTGTTCTTATGAAAAACCTTCGATCCAGTATGTCCCCTTAAAAAGTAACAAACGCGAGGTGTAACATCATGCAACAATTGAATTGGCTAACTAAAGTGTCAAAAAAGCAATTATATTACAGTTTAACTGCGATAGTAGCGGCGTTGTGTATCATCGGCGGTATGGTATGGAAAGAACATCGTCAGACCGAAGCCGTTGCCGATGATATTACTGTGGTCCGGACGGCCGTAGTCGGCGCTGCAGCCGCCACGCAAGGATATACCTATTCGGGCGAAGTCCGCGGACGCTATGAAAGTCAACTGGCTTTCCAGGTCAGCGGTAAAATTATAAAACGAAATGTAGAACTGGGTAGCGTAATAAACGCCGGCGATGTGCTGATGCAGATCGATCCCAAAGATATTCAGCAGACTGTAAACAGCACTTCCGCCCAGGTATACTCTGCCGAATCCCAGCTCCGGCTGGCGGAAAGCAATCTGAACCGCTTCCGGCAGCTCTATGAACAAGGGGCTGTCGGCCGCATGGCTTACGAGCAATATGTCAGTGCCTATGAAGTAGCTGCAGCTGCGGTACAACAGGCTTCAGCCCAGCATACGCAAGGGGCTAATCAACTTGATTACAGCCTACTTCGCGCCGACAGGCCGGGTGTAATTTCCGCCATCTTGGCGGAAATGGGGCAGGTGGTCAGCGCAGGACAGCCGGTGCTAACGCTTGTGCAGGATGGCGAACGGGAAGTGGAAATCAGCGTCCCGGAAAACCGGATAGAAGAACTGCGCAAAGCCCAACAACTCAAAGTGACATTTTGGGCGCTGTCCAATGTAAAAGTGGATGGCAGGGTACGGGAAATCGCGCCCATGGCTGATCCGGTAACCCGCACCTATAAAGTGCGCATCAGCTTACTCAACCCGCCGCCGGAAATGAAACTGGGCATGACCGCTGCCGTCACCCTGCTGGGCGGCAACACGCAGCAAACAGTCTCGATTCCGTTGGCGGCCATCTATCAAAATGGCAGTATGCCGGCCGTTTGGGTAGTCACCACCGGTGATAGCATTACCTTGCGCCCAATTAAAACCGGCCAATTCGGCGCTGGAACCATTCAAGTGCTAGAAGGTCTCCAGCAGGGTGAACGGATTGTAACTGCCGGAGTACATAAACTCAATGAAGGACAGAAAGTGAAATTGGGCGGTGACTCTTTATGAAACCTTTCAACCTCACCGAATGGGCGCTAAGCCACAAGCAGTTTATTTATTTTTTTATCGCCCTCTTCTTCATTGCCGGCGTAGTTTCTTATAAAAATCTGGGTCGCATGGAAGACCCGGATTTCACAATAAAACAAATGGTTGTGGCCGTTGCCTGGCCGGGAGCCACTGCCCGCGAGATGGAAGAACAGGTCACGGATAAAATCGAAAAGAAACTGCAGGATTTGCCGGGACTTGATTACTTAAACAGTTACTCCACTCCCGGATCCGCTGTAATTTACGTAAACTTAAAAGATTCTGTTCCGAAAAGCGAAATCCGCTCACGGTGGCTGGAAGCCCGCAACATGGTAAATGACATCAAAGGCACATTTCCGCAAGGCACTCTTGCACCCATATTTAATGACCGTTACGATGAAGTCTACGGTGTTATGTATGCACTGACCGGTGACGGATTTACCTATGAGGAGTTAAGAGAAAAGGCAGAAAAAGTCCGCCGCATTCTGCTAGGCGTGCCTAGTGTGCGAAAAGTCCAGTTACTCGGTGTACAAACCGAAAAAATTTATATCGAGATAGAAAATAGCAAATTGGCCCAACTGGGTATCGAACCCGCCATCATTACTTCTACCTTGCAAACACAAAATGCAATGACTCCCGGCGGCATGCTGGAAACATCGTCAGATAATCTCTATGTAAGAATCACAGGCATGTTTGAAACCATGAACGACATCCGCAATACACCCATCCAGGCAAATGGACGCACATTCCGCCTAGGGGACATAGCGAAAGTAACCCGCAGTTATTCCGAACCGATCGACCCGAAGTTTTTCTATAACGGCCAGCCGGCTATCGGCATCTCCCTGGCTATGGAACCTGGCGGCAATATTCTTGCGCTCGGTAAAAACCTGGAAACAACCATTGAGCATCTCAGAAAAGAACTGCCCGCCGGACTGGAGCTTCACCAGACCGTCAACCAGCCGAAAGTAGTAGAAACCTCAATTGATGAGTTTGTCGAATCCCTGGCGGAAGCTATCATTATTGTCCTGATCGTAAGTTTTGCCAGTCTGGGTATGCGCCCAGGCGTCATCGTGGCTCTTTGCATTCCACTGGTCATTGCCACCGTCTTTGCGTTCATGAACTTACTGGGCATTGACTTACAAAGAATTTCTCTGGGTGCCCTGATCCTGGCTTTGGGATTGTTAGTCGATGATGCGATCATCACCATTGAAACCATGGTTGTCAAAATGGAACAAGGCTGGGACCGCTTTAACGCCGCCTGCTTTGCATACACGTCGACAGCCTATCCCCGCCTGACCGGCGAACTCATTACCTGCGCCGGTTTTATCCCGGTCGGGTTTTCCCAGGGCACTGCTTCCGAGTATTGTTTTACCATTTTTTCCGTAATTACCCTTGCCTTATTGACATCCTGGCTGGTTGCCGGTACAGCGACACCGCTGTTAGGCTACCTGTTCATCAAAATTAAGCCCCAGGCAAACACAGACAGCAGCGATGCCGTGTATGATACTCCGTTCTACCGCTGGTTTAAGCAAATTTTATCCTGGTGCTTACAAAACCGTAAAAAAGTACTGCTCGCCACTGTAGCGTGCTTTATTGGGGCGCTGGGTTTGCTCGGCTTTGTCAAACAGGAATTCTTCCCTCCTTCCACCCGCCCGGAGTTGATAGTACAGCTCAAACTGCCGGAAGGATCTTCCTTGAAATCGTCGGAAGAAGTGGCCCGCCGGTTTGCTGAACGCATCCAGGAAGACCCCGATATTGCCTACTATACTTATCATGTTGGCGAAGGAGCGCCGCGCTTTGTCCTCAGCTTTGAGCCGGTGTTTCCACGCACCAACTTCACTGAATTTGTAATTGTTGCCAAAGACCTCAAGACCCGTAGTTTTCTGGCCGAAAAAATCAATACTCTGCTCTCTGAAGAATTTAGCGGCGTCCAGGGGCATATCAAGGTGATCGCTAGCGGCATGCCGTCAGACTACCCGGTTATGCTGCGGGTTAAGGGATATGATCATGATAAGGTCCGGGAAATCGCCGGCCAGGTCCGAGATGCCCTGGCATCACATCCTGCTGTAAGAGAGGTAAGTTTTAACTGGGACGAAAAAAGCAAAGTCATGCATTTGGAGATTGACCAGGATAAGGCCAGAAAGCTGAGCATGAGCACCCAGGCATTGGCTGCCACTCTCCAGACTCAGTTATCCGGTGCAACCATTGCCGAGTTCCGAGAAAAGGATAAAACTGTGAGCATGTTGTTTCGCTTTGACACCCAGGACAGAAATGATCCTTCCCATCTTAAAGACTTGAATATCCACATTGGCAATGGAAAGTATGTACCACTTGACCAAATTGCCAAAATTAGTTACGACGCGGAGGAGGGCCGTATTTGGCGTCGTGACTTAAAACCGATGATTCTGGTGCAGGCAGAAATCCGTCCCGGTATTACTGGCAACGACATTGTACAGCAAGTGTATGAAAATGACCTGAAGGAGCTGCGGGCCAGCCTGCCTCTGGGCTATAGCATCGAATATGACGGGGCCATGGAAAATAGCATAAAAGCCACCGGGTTCCTCAAATCCCCGGTACCGGCGATGCTGATTACCATTATGATTCTCTTAATGATCCAGCTGCAAAATATTGCCAAAATGGTGCTGACCCTGTTAACCGCGCCGCTGGGCATCATTGGCGTAGTTATCGGCCTGCTTCTTACGGGAAGTCCGATGGGATTTGTAGTACAACTGGGAATTCTGGCTCTGACAGGCATTATTATGCGCAACTCGGTTATCCTGATGGACCAGATTGATCAGTTGCTTGCGGAGGGACTGCCTATGTGGGATGCGATTATCAACGCAACAGCCATTCGGCTGCGTCCCATACTGCTGACAGCGGCAGCCGCCATACTGGGGATGATTCCGTTAGTATCCAGTGTTTTCTGGGGAGCCATGGCCGTCGCTATTGCCAGTGGATTGTTCGGTGCTACGATATTAACACTCATCGTCTTGCCGGTCATGTATGCCGCTTGGTACAAAGTTGACAGCTCAAATTCTTCGCATGGCAACTTGAAATTGCAAAAGAGCGCTGCAAACTCTTGCATACATCTCCATAAAAACGATTGATAATCCCGAGAGGAGTGGTCAAGATTTTTTCCCGGTTTTAAAAAATATAGAAAGAAGGAATGAATCATGACGTTAAATCCAAAATTTGAAAATTTACTAAAAACCGATTTTGAAAGTTTATATTCTTTGGGGATTGAGAAGTTACGGGAGTATTACAGTAAAAGCTGGGATGACTTTAAAGGGATTCCGGAGGAAGTGGGTTCTGTAGTAAACCGTGTTGTAAAAACCTCCATACGGGATACACCAATCAGGGTGTATTATCCTAAAACAACAGGCATCTATCCTGCTTTGATCTTTATTCATGGTGGCGGATTTGTGCTGGGAAATATTGATGTCTATGATCCTATATGCCGGAAAATAACAAACAATGTGAACTGCGCTGTAATATCCATCGATTATGGCCTGGCACCCGAGCACAAATTTCCGAAGCCTATGGAAGAATGCTACCAAGTTACAAAATGGGTGTTTGAAAATGCGGACGAGTTGCATGTCAATCCTGATACAATTGCCATTGGCGGCGACAGTGTCGGGGGAACTCTTAGTGCTGTCATTAGTCAGCTGTCCAGAGACAAGGGAGAATTCTCGCTTGTTTACCAAGTGATTATTAATGCAATTCTTGAGTTGGACGGACAAACCCCCTCGAGAATCGAAAATGGTGAGGGATACCGGTTAACAACAAAAGGAATTGCCTGGTTTAACCAGCAACATTTAAACGATATAAGCGAAGCCAAAAGCCCATTGGCTTCTCCCTTGCTTGCAGACAACTTTGCCGATCTTCCACCTGCCTGTATTATTACCTCAGAATATGACCCTCTACGTGATGAAGGCGAAAATTATGCAGAACGGTTATCCGCTGCCGGAGTCAATGTATGTCTCAAGAGATATGACGGGATAATTCATGGCTTTTTCAATATGCAGAGTACACTGGAGGAAGCGCGGGATGCTCTGGCGTTAGTATGTACAAAACTCAGGGAAGCTTTTAACCAGTAAACCGGTTCACGTTAGCCTATAGCCTTGCTGATAAGATTGACGATAGAAAGGATGTATACTTTTCTATCGTCTTCAAAAAGTACGCCGCAGTGTGCTTTTAAGTTAAATATTACAATTAAATAGGCAACCTGCGTCTGGACGAATGTGGATCATTAGCGGTACTAGAAGGAACGTCATAAAGCTGTTGAGCAACAGAATTGGGGCTGCGGGCACAGCAGATCAATTTTGAATGTATTTGGCTTTTCCAATAAAATTGTTAAGCACCATTGAATTGACATTGTTGTAGGTCTGTTGAACTTGCTTATGAGCTCGCATTTTCCACGGGCTGAAATGATATACAGAAAAAATAGTTGTCAAATTGCTATGAAAACGAAAAAAGAGCTTTACGAAAACCTCGTAAAACCCTTGATATATCTATGGCGACCCCGGCAGGATTCGAACCTGCGACCTTTTGATTCGTAGTCAAACGCTCTATCCAGCTGAGCTACGGAGTCATGTGCTACTTGATTATTATATTATGCAAATTAAAAAATGTCAACACCAGTAATCATTTTTTTGTATTTAGTGAGGACTATATACCGTGGCTGCCGCAATAGCCGCACCAATACCTGAACCGTCTTTACTAAGGCGAATAGCAACCTGATTGTTCCCTATGCCCAACACCTCTTTCATCGCCTGTGCCAAATACTCGGCATATCCTGGCATCTTTTCGTATAGTGACCCGTCAACCGCAATAGTATGCCGCCGTTTAAGCTCCGGATCAATCTTAAACACTACACCAGCCCAGGTAGCCGCCACCAAACGGGCAGACCGGGTCGTAACAAATCTGGCAATGGTTTGCAAAGCTACAAGCTCACTTGTCCTTAGCTCATTCAATCCTAAGCGGCCAACAGCAACACTAGCTACTGCATCCAAGCCTGATGAATGATCAGCAATCATTGTTGAAAGATCTTCTGTAGATAGAAAATATGGTATATTCAATGGTTCAGCGACCTCTCCGTTCATGTAACCATTAGCAACCAGACTACTGACAATAATTCGAACAAGTTCACCTAAATAATGCCCTGAAGCCATCTTCTCCAGGCGTTGCCCCCCTGGTTTTTCACTATCCTGATCCAGGCATATATCGTATTTCGTTTGTACAATTTGGTCAAAATTACCTGATTCCATATTGACGATCATCGGCTGATTGGTCAGCGGATGAACAGGCTCAAGATAACAGCTGTTATGTCCGGTACCGCAAATAGTACCAATATCGGTAGTATTATCCTTATAAGCGGAGGTTAGCAAAGTACCGGTAGTATCATTAATTACCGCCAGTGAATGAACATGACCAATCCCATTGCGTTCTAATGCCGTTTGCAATAGCTGTCCAACATTTTCTCCTTCAACCCCTGCTGTCTTGAGCTCCTTTGTCCAACTAATTAGTTCAGCTTCATTAACAGCATACTGACGACAAGGAAAAGAAAAGGTATGTCCCAGTGGGTAGGTTTTGTCGGCTGTTGGTATGATTTCAGCAATTTTCCCCGCTATAAAGTCAAATAATTGCATCCCCGATGCTGACGCAGTCGTAAAGTCATAATTGGCCTGCTTATTTTTGAGGGGAAATGACCGCCTGGCAATAATCTGAGCCTGACCTTCGCCTGTCAGTTCAACCAGCAATACCCTTACGTTTGTGCCGCCAAAGTCAACAGCAACTACAGTGCCTTGCTCCTGACCAGTGGGAACATCAACAAATGCCGGCAACATTTTTAGAGAACTTGGCTTACCCAGTAAACCAGCAGTCATTGCCGTTTGAAACCGGATAGCGATATCTTGTAGTAAATTGGCTGATACAGCCAACTGTTCTTCTAAGCCTGCTAAAACTCCGCTTAAATCAGCCAAACCATTCAACTCCCGGGTGAGTACTTGCAACCTAACAATTAATGATTGCGCAGCTGATGGTAATATTTACTTATTTCGTGATCTAATAACTGGCTGGCCTCCAAAACTTGAGGATGTGACAAACCGTAGGACACAGCCAGTAAATGCATTCTTTCGCGCAAATTCTCTATGATATCGTTAATGGTAATTTTTTCGATATTATCTAACAACAAGTGTGCCCTCCACTAAACATTTTCCTTATATTAGCAACAATTAACATTATAAATCACATTGCCTAATTTTGGAAGAGGGAATATTGTTCTTTATCATGATTTTTTTTACATTTTTTTTGCTAGGCTAAAGAAAAAGTCGCCCCTTGCCCTACTTCTCCCTGAGCCCATATTTCTCCGCCATGACGGTTAATTATACGTTGCACTGTAGCTAAGCCTATTCCGTTTCCAGGAAATTCATGAACTGTATGAAGGCGTTGGAAAGCTCCAAATAATTTATCTGCATATATCATATTAAAACCTGCACCAGTTGCAAGTAACCCTGACCTTCTTCATCTAAAAGGTGTCCATAATCTTCCATCACAGCCAAACTAAAGCCATCAATACAGCGCAGAGGTGCCCGCAAATCATGGGATACTGAATAACAAAATGCCTCCAACTCTTTATTGGCAGCAGCCAGCTCACTCGCTGTTCCAGTTCGACGTTTAATTGCTCCAATTCATCCATACGGCGCTGTAGCTCTGGATAATAATTTTTCCGAATAGACTTGTCTCCGAGACCAATCAGCTTATCCATCAATTCATCAACATCAGTATCATAAGGCATGATATTTCCATTGTAAAAGAATTGTTTCTTAGCCGATATATAAGTAAGACTTGACTTGTGGCAAGTCCTTTAGGACGCCGGCAGAAGCCGCCTGTGCCCTTTAGGGGTATAGTCGTTCAATCCAGGGAAAGTTAACCTTTCCCTCTGAATTTCGCTTTATTTTTCAAAACCAGAAAAATCCAATGTAGCAAAGTAATCCTCAATTGTTTCCGCCCGCCGGATAAGTTCGACACTGCCATCCGGCTTCAGCATTAATTCCGCCGACCGTAACTTACCATTATAGTTAAATCCCATTGCATGACCATGAGCTCCCGCATCATGAATAACCAATATATCACCAATGTCAATCATGGGTAACTTGCGGTTAATGGCAAACTTATCATTATTTTCGCATAGAGAACCAGCGACATCATACATATAGCCTAACGGCCACTCCTCCTTACCCAATACCGTAATATGGTGATAAGCACCGTATAGGGCCGGGCGCATCAGGTTAGCCATGCAGGCATCCAAGCCTATATAATTTTTGTAGATCTCTTTCTTATGCAACACTGTCGATACCAGATAACCATACGGCCCGGTAATCATTCGGCCGCACTCCATAGCAATCTTTAGCGGTGCCAGACCATTGGCCGCAATCTTGGCCTCATATGCCTTCTTAATACCCTGACTGACCACATTGAGATCAACTGGCTCCTGTTCGGGACGGTAGGGAACACCAATACCACCGCCAAAATTAACAAACTCGATTTTAATATCAAGTGTCCGGTAAATCTCAATAATAAGGTCAAACATCATATTGGCAGTTTCAATGAAGTAATTAGGGTCAAGTTCATTAGAAATAACCATAGTATGAATACCAAACCGCCTTACTCCTCTTGACTGCATAATCCGGTAGGCATCCAAAAGCTGTTTACGTGTTAAACCATATTTAGAATCTTCCGGATTACCGATAATTGAGTTGCCGCCGTCCCGCAGCGGACCTGGATTATATCGGAAGCAAATCATCTCCGGAATTCCAGCATGCTTATCTAAATAGTCAATATGACTAATGTCATCAAGATTAATAATCGCCCCTAATTCACGCGCCTTTTTGAATTCAATAGCCGGAGTATCATTCGATGTCAAGATAATCTCTTCACCGCACATACCTGCTTTTTCAGCTAAAATAAGTTCTGGCAGCGAACTGCAGTCAGCCCCAAGACCTTCTTCCCGCAGCATTTTCAAAAGATGCGGATTAGGAGTAGCCTTTACAGCAAAATACTCTTTAAATTCTGGTGCCCAGGCAAAGGCTTTCGTTAGTTCACGGGCATTTTGCCTAATGGCTGCCTCATCATAAATATGAAACGGTGTTGGATACTGTTTGATCACTTCTGTTACTTGCTCTTTTGTAAATGGTAATCTTTTTTCAGCCAATTGTTTCGCCTACCTTTGTTAATAACTATTTTTAATATAACAGCGTGTTAAATCTTTTGCATATACGGGTGAGCAGCTGGCAATACACTACCGCTTGCGCCCGCAAGCTGCTATAATGCCCAATATATAAAAGCAGTTTGCGCTGACTCCCGCAAACTGCTTAAAGACAAGAGATTACTCTCATCAGCTGCAAGGATAGCGCTCCACCATAACAGGTGACAGTCTTACATTTATTAAATGCAAAACCAGCAAAAAGTTCTTGGCAAAAACCTTCACTTCGGCGGTCAGCCCCTTTCAGTATGGTCATCGCTGCCAACTCTTCATACTTACTCTTGCTCTGCCGCGCCTCTATCGGAAAAATATATATCGATTATGTCTATAATATCAGTCTACCCTAGGCAGTGTCAATATATCGCCAGTGGAATCTTACCTACTTTTACCCCTGCCACCAAATAGGGGGGAGTTTCCCTGAGCGCTATTCAACGACGTTGAAAAACGCATTACCCACTATGTCATTAAGAAAAAACAAATAAAGGCAGAAACCTATCAAGTGAGATAGAATTCTACCCTAAATATCTTAGTACTATAAATAAAATTGGGGTGACTGGAGGGTCTCGAACCCTCGAATACCGGAGCCACAATCCGGCGTGTTAACCACTTCACCACAGCCACCATATAATTGGTTGCGGGAGCAGGACTTGAACCTGCGACCTTCGGGTTATGAGCCCGACGAGCTACCAACTGCTCCATCCCGCGATGTTAAGCAGAGAACCATAAGCAGAGAACCAGGTTATTAGGAGCATCGCGACGCTAGAACCTGCGTGAATCGCTTAGTTACGAGCGTTAGCGAGTAACCTCATATAACGTTACTTCTCATTAGATATATTCCCTGAAAACTTCACAGAAGAAAGACTGCGCACTAGGATTTACAATGTTTGCGAGTTAGTCGCTAGTTCAAAGCTAAAACATACATTAAGAATGTTCTTCGCTTCGCTCGAACTAAGCGATTCGCACCAATCAAGTTTCACCTTTCGGCTCGCTTTCTTGGGCTCTCTGCTTAAGTCAAGTCCTCGGCCTATTAGTACCAGTCAGCTGCATGGATTACTCCACTTCCACATCTGGCCTATCTACCTTGTAATCTACAAGGGGCCTTACTTCTTTCGAATGACAGACCTCATCTTAAGGCTGGTTTCACGCTTAGATGCTTTCAGCGTTTATCCTTTCCGAACGTAGCTACCCAGCTCTACTCCTGGCGGAATAACTGGTACA
>NZ_LSLK01000023.1 GCF_002257705.1 Sporomusa silvacetica DSM 10669 | reverse complement strand
CTGCTCGCGGTGTTCTTACGTAGATATTGCTATCATCGGCGTATCTTACAAACTTATGTCCGCGGCTCTCAAGTAGTTTGTCAAATTTCGTCAGATAGATATTGGATAATAACGGCGACAAATTGCCTCCTTATGCAAAGAAAGTCATTATGCAAAGTAAGGCTCTGAAAGGTTGGTAAATCCTACAATGTTCTTTGATTAGCTTTGCATAATCTCTCCCATGATGAAGGTAAGAGCAAATCGCTCAAAACATCATCAAGGGGGAATATTTCATGCACAACCAACCACTCGTTGACCTGCTTAAAGACGTCGAGCAGGAAATGATAAGGCTCCATTACAGCGAAGGGACATTGAACTTTTACCGTAGACGTTGGAAGATGCTGATGGAGTTTGCGAGAGAACGGTGTGAAACCAAGTATTCAGGAAAAGTCACTACTGATTTTGCGGCCAAAACACCTATGGTTCAGGCAAGAAAACAAACTAGGATTCCGTCGGTATGGACCGAGGAAGAATTAAAAGAACTTATTGGCGCTATTGACAGGGCAAA
>NZ_LSLK01000022.1 GCF_002257705.1 Sporomusa silvacetica DSM 10669 | reverse complement strand
CCCTAAAAAGGGTATTCATCTCGATTATTGGGATACTTCTAAAAAGTCAAGTGTTTTTACGATTTCTCTAAATTTTTCTGGTCTTTAATCATTTACCTATTTGTTACAGTTAAGCTTTATGACATTGTTCTGCCGTCCCCTGACTCACTTATTTAATTATTCAAGCTAAATCCGACAAATTCCTTGTCTACACCACCATTTTTGCTATTTTTAGTAAAATCATTTGGTTGGTGGAGCTATCCGAAAATTCGCGGGTTACAAGGCATTCCGGATTTGATTGGTGGAGGCGAACCACGACCTTGCAAATCCACCTATTTTATAATTAACACAACACTTTGCGCGACACTACGTATGTGGGTACCCTAGTTAATTATCAAAAATGAATTCGCTTTGAAATATACTACTTATTTGTAATATCTATTATTTTGAACTACAATTAGCAGGAAACAATCTCCACAGGTCGAATATTCTGAAGGAAATCCTCATAATTGCACGCTTGTTTTTTTAAACGAGCCATCAATGAAATAAATCATGCCGAAAAAACTCATTGCTCGAATACTCTTTTTCGCAGGTATACCTATTGTGTCAATCTAAAGCCTATACATATTAGCAGTGACATTGTTAACCAATTGGAGAATGACCATCTTGCAGAAGAAGGTGCTGCCTCAGCGTTTGAGATAGCACCTTTTATGTCATTAGGGGTGAAAACGACTACATCACTAACTATACGGAGTCAAGGATGCGAATCAAACAGTGGAGAGCTATTATACAAGGGGGTAAAACATGAGTAGTACAAATGATAGACACCATCGTTCCAGCCTACAGCGAATTGCGCGTCAGGTAATGCTTGAAAGAGGGCTTTTTCCGGACTTTTCTCCTCAAGCTATTGCCGAACTGAACGCACTTCCCGAAGACATTGTCAAACTTGAAAAATCAGTACATGATCTCAGAAATCTTTTATGGTGTTCAATAGATAATGATGATTCGAACGACTTGGATCAGCTTACCGTATCTGTCGTGATACCAGGAGAAGCCGTGAAGGTTCTTGTTGCTATCGCAGATGTGGACACTTTTGTAAAGAAGTCATCAGCAATAGATCAACATGCACAGCATAATACCACTTCGGTGTATACTGCTGCACAAATATTTCCAATGCTTCCTGAAAAACTCTCGTATGATCTTACCTCCCTTAATTATGAAGTAGATCGACTTGCCATCGTTATTGAAATTGTCATTACTGATAATGGAACAATACTTAGTTCAGATATTTATAGAGCAATTGTCCGCAATCGTGCTAAGTTAACGTACAACAGTGTTGCTGCCTGGCTGGACGGTAATGGACCAATACCGCAAGCAATAGCCGTAGTGCCTGGGCTTGCCGATAATATCCGGTTGCAGTATCAGGTAGCACAAAAGCTGAAAGCGCTCCGACATATGCATGGTGCGCTTGATTTTGAAACGATAGAAGCTCGTCCTATCTTTGATACTGATGAGATCAAAGATTTCGAAGTACAAAAACGTAATAGTGCTAGAGAGATAATTGAGGATTTTATGATTGCGGCTAACGGTGTAACCGCACGGTACCTTGAGGCAAAAAAATCTCCGTCTCTCAGACGCGTTGTTCGAACACCAAAAAAATGGGAGCAGATCGTCGAGATTGCTAGGCAACATAACTTTGCGTTGCCTAGAGATGCCGATCCAAAAGCGTTAGAAAAATTTCTGACAGCTGCAAAAGCCGCTGATCTTCTTCGTTTTCCTGATCTTTCTCTCAGTATTATTAAGTTAATGGGTGCTGGCGAATATGTTGTCGAAGTTCCAGGTGACACGTCCTTCGGACACTTTGGCCTAGCAGTCAAAGATTATGCTCATTCCACAGCTCCCAACCGCAGGTATCCGGATTTAATTACGCAACGTTTACTGAAAGCAGCGATATCAGGAAGTCCGATTCCTTATCAAATTGATGAACTTGAATTGCTTGCAAAGCACTGCACCTATGCTGAAAATGTCGCACAGAAAGTGGAACGGCAGGTATCAAAATCCGCCGCAGCGATACTGCTCGAATCACGAATTGGGGAAAAATTTGATGCGATCATTACTGGCGCAGCTGAAAAAGGAACCTGGGCTCGCCTGCTACATCCACCTGTTGAAGGAAAACTTATAGGCCACTTTGCAGGCGAAAGTGTCGGTCAGAGAGTTCGAGTACAATTAATACACACAAATGTAGAACAAGGGCATATTGATTTTAAGAAGATATAATTTCAAATAAACAGCAAAAACCCGCGAAATTCGCGGGTTTTTCATTATTCCGGATTTGATTGGTGGAGGCGATCCGTGCCCTTGCAAATCCGTCTTTTGGATACAAAGAACTATTCTTTGCTTCCGATCATAAAAACATATTAAAAAATGACTGATCCACATCGGTTTCATTTTTTAAAAAACCGCCTATCACATCTACTGATACAATATTTTTCCTGTTTATTGGGGCAAAGTAAATGCTACAGTTACTGTCGTGTTCACCTTTACTGGCTTCTCTTCAATCAAATACGGCTTATACTTCCATTTTTTCACAGCCTCCATAGCCAGTGGTGCTAGTAACTGATGTCCACTAATAAGTCGAAGCTCTTCGACTTCTCCCGTAGTTGAAATCAATGCTAGCATAATTACCTTTCCCTGGACATGGTTTATTTTAGCTATATTGGGGTAAATCGGTTTTGGTTGGTAGATCAGGTTCGCTGCCATTTTTTCTTCAGAGACACGGACAACAGCTGGTGCCGCCATTACATACTGAGGCAAAATAATGATAGCAATCATTAAAACGCCAAACAATTGAAGCCACTTTTTCTTTGCAGGTAACATTTTTTCCCTCCTATTATTAACATTGGATTTATATCTATAAAAAGAAATCAAAGAGTTCAGTTTTACAAGATAATCATTATATCCACCGACCCTCCTTTTTGTTTTATATTTTAAGCGTCAAAATATGCTGGTACCATCACCAACAAAGAGTATTCGATAACCACAAAAACCAACGATGACAAATAATACCGCCTACATTGACCTCACAGGAGATTGTCTTAACCGCCATGATTGCTAATTCCCAAGGTCCACGCAGCGAAAAAGTAACTATTTATTGAGGAGTTGCATCTGGCTTTGCCCTTATTTAATCAAAGGTGTATGTAAAATTACCATTCTCATCACTATTCGTCGAAATGAATAGGCACCTTTTCCAATCTTTCCAGCTTTGTTGCCATCCTCCTTTACCCCAGTATTCGAACTTTGTGTCTGTACGGACAACGCGTTCTGTAACTCTATCATCACATTCGCCAAGTTCGGCTAAAGTGCCTTCCCACACATGGGTATTGGATTTGGCATAAAGGTAGATGCTTCGCTCGTAATCGAGATTAGGTCCAACCGGGATAGTTATACTGCTATTCGGCTTAACAGCATACCAGCCTTTGGTAAACTGAGTGTTTCTGTCGAAATCCCAATTGCTAATCGCTACCCACACTGTTTCGGATCGATTATTGATTAGGTGCAGAGTTGATGGTTTAGGCGCCGCCCACGCCTGCTGCAGAGTTATGAAAAAGCCGGTGTGTTTGAATACGGGAGAATATGGAAGCGAGATCTCTGGCCGATCCTTCAATTATTATTTCCACGTTGATGTCTCCTTATCTTGAACTTGACTCAGATTTAGCGATACCCGCATGATTACTGCGAAAAAAGCCACCAAATTTACCCTTCATATCCTCAAAAAGTGTATATAATATTGGCACGAACACCAAAGTTAAAAAGGTAGAAACAAGTAATCCCCCGATAGCTACAATAGCCAGAGGCGATAGTCTCTCCAGTCCCACTGCCCATTCTAAAGCTATCGGTGCCATACCAAACGCAGTTCCAAATGCAGTCATCAAAATTGGTCGAGTCCTAACCCTCACACTATCCATAATGGCCTGCTTCATATCACTACCTTGACTACGTTCTACGATAATGAAGTCAATGAGAAGGATGGAATTTTTCACAACAATCCCGGCAAGCAAAATCATGCCCATAAATGCCGGCATAGAGGAATGTTTGCCGCTCAGCATCAGCGCCCAGATAGAACCAATCATGCCTAATGGAATGGCCGACATAATGGTCATCGGATGAATAAACGAGCTAAAGGCCGGAACCAAGCTGAAATAAAGGAGCAACATGCCAATTCCCATTGCGCCGCTCATGGCCCCAAATGACGCTTGCATTTGCTGCAGGTCACCTTCTTGGGTGATGGCATATCCTTCTGGCAGTTCAATGTCGGCCAATTCCTTCTGGATACCTTTATCCAGATAGGTAATCGCCGTTTTTTCGCGATAGCCATAAACCTCTAATGTGTTTTGCATATCTTGCCGTGTATAAAGGGTGGGAATTTTTTTACGAGAAAACGTTCCTAATGACTCTAACGGAGTCAAACCTTTTGGGGTAACAATCATGACATTTTTTAGCTTACTTATATGATCACGTTGTTCTGCCGGATAAGAAATTCTTAGTCCTATGCCGTCTTCCTGATCAATGCGGAAGGTTGAGGCAGACATCCCGCCAACCACATTGGCAATTTGGTTTGATACATTGGCAGGAGATATCTCATACAGCGAGCACTTTTCCTTATTCAACACGAAGTTGATTTCGGCTTTATCGTGGGTCCAGCTACGCGATACACTGGTAAGGCCGGGAACGTTTAACATCCGATCATATACTTGTTCCCCGATTGAATCTAGTACCATGCGGTCTGGTCCGGTAATAAGCAGCGATACCGGGGCCTTTATACTCGCCATAGCTGTTGCGCCAAAATCGTAAACATCTACATATTTTAGCCCTGGTATTTGCGCAAACTGTGTACGCAGTTTGTTTTCAATCTCCCAGATGGTCTGACTTCTTTTAAATCTGTCAACAAGATTAATTGTTATATACCCCTGCTGAGGTATCTTTCCACTGCCAAAGCTGACAATCCCTGCTTCAGAACCCATGATTGTCGAGACAGAGTCAACACCAGGCACCTCGGCAATCACTTGCTCTATCTTTGTTGCTACTTGCTCAGTGGCCGCCAGGGACATATCTGTATCGGTTTCAAAGTTAATTTTAATAATACCGGCGTCCATGGAAGACATTAGATCC
This sequence comes from Sporomusa silvacetica DSM 10669, assembly GCF_002257705.1. GTDB lineage: Bacteria > Bacillota > Negativicutes > Sporomusales > Sporomusaceae > Sporomusa > Sporomusa silvacetica. The sequence continues at coordinate 7,484 of NZ_LSLK01000022.1, read as the reverse complement.
CGTCCCAGGATTGGCATCAGACTGGCGCTTATCATAAACAGTGCCATACCGCCTGCTAAAAAAGCCAACCTATGGCGCAAGGCAACATCAACGAGTCGAACATATGTATTTTGGATAACTGTTACCACTTTTTCATCAAACCATAGCGCAATCCGTTCGGCTCGATTAGGCCGGAAGGCTTGACGCAATAGCATAGGGGCCAGTATGGGGATTATAGTAACAGATACCACATACGATACTACCAAAGCAATACACATTGACATAATGAATGGGCGCATTGTAGCCTGAACATAGCCACCAATGAAAATAATCGGCAGCAATACCATTACAGTAGCGTACGTTCCTGAGAAGATTGCCAACAAAACCTCTTCTGTTCCACCGAAGGTGGCTTCTTTAATTCTATCAGGCATTCGCTCATAATGCCGTGCAATATTTTCAAGCACAACAATAGCATCATCAAGCAGCATCCCGACTGCGAGAATAATACCGGTAAAGGTTACCGTATTTAGCTCATAGCCGATTAACCACATGATTCCGAAGGTAATAAGATAGGTAAACGGAATAGAAACAGCAGCTAATAACGTGATGCGCATATTGGCAAGGAACAAAAATACTACGCCTACAGTCAGCAAGATTGCCTCAAACAACGATTCCTCCATATTACTGACACTTGTGCGAATAAGAGTTCCCTGGGTATCACTAATTGCAAACTGAATCCCCGGATATTTATCTTTGAGTATAGGCAGATATTTTTCTACAGCAGTGATACTATCCATGGCAACTCCGGAAGGAGCACGCAAAATACTCAAACCGATGGCTTCCCGACTGTTTCCGTGATAACCTGATTGCGGCTCAACAATCCCGCGGGTAATCTCGGCCACGTCTCGCAGATAGACATCTCCGGTCTGCTTACGAGCAATGATAATATGATTCGCCTCTTCAGGATGTTTGAATTCCCCTTGTGTTTTAAGCAAATATTGCCCAGAAGATTTTATGATCAGGCCGTTGGGTACATTGACGTTATTTGCACTAAGTGCCGCTGCTACATCACTAATTGTCAGCGAATGGAACGCCAGAAGATCAGGTTTGACAATAATTTTATACTCTGGTTGAAAACCACCAAATACCTCAACTTGCGCAATTCCGGGAACACGCAATAATTCTTCTTTGATTTCGTTGTCGGCAAGCTGACGGATTTGACTCATGTCTAAGATTGAGTTTTCTTTTGGTGAAAGCGCCAGAATAAGCGTTGGCTGTGTTGCCTGACTGATTTTAAAGATTTGCGGCTGGCGAATGTCGGCAGGCAATTTTCCGGTAATTTTGCTGAGTGCATTAGATACGTCTGTGGCAGCCGAATCCAGGGTTTTGGTATAGTCAAATTCAACGGTTACTACCGATACCTCATCCTTACTCACTGAGGTTACTTTCAAAACTTCACCTAGGGTAGCCATTTCTTTTTCTATGGTTCGTCCGATTTTTGTTTCAACGTCTGATGCCGAAGCTCCAGTTTCAACAGTAATAATTGTGATTTGTGGATGGTCACTATCTGGATACATATTAAGCGGCATCTTAACATAGCCAATAATTCCCACAATAGCCATTAATAAGACAAATGACAATACTAAGTAGGGTTTCTCCAGGTATTTTAGAGTCAAAGCGCTCAATTACTTTCACTCCTGTCCTGGATAATGAGTACTTTTTTACCTGTCGTCAATTGCATTAATTGGTTCTCCTGACCAACAACTACACGATCATTGGGTTGTATTCCGCTTATTGCTGCAGCCTGGGCGTTACGACCAACGACCTGAACAGGTATCTGACAAGCAGCTGCATTAGCATCTACAACCACTACAAAAGTTCCTTTGCTATTAGTAATTAAAGAGTCAACCGGTACGACAATGCCGTTTACCTGATTTAATACAATATCTACTCCAATCACCGAACCCATAGGCAACCCAAAGGGTAATTCGTCTTGCCTTATTTCAATTGTAGCTAAACTTGCTTGATCTAAAGATGGGTATATTTTCTGAATAGTGGCACTCATTTGCTGATCACCATGCGATAACACTGCCTTTGATCCAGATGTTACAGAACGCACGACTTCTTGGGGAACCTGGGCGGTTATTTTGTATCCCTGATTGAGAGCTTGCAATGACATCAATGCTTTACCGGGAACAGCCATATCGCCAGGTTCTATCAGCCGTTTAGTGACAACGCCATCAATTGACGATATGATTCTGGAATAGCCTTGCTCGGCTACATTGGCCTCTAGGTTTGCCTGATACACCTGAATGTTTTCCCTGGCAGCAACCATTTGGCTATAGGCATTATCAGCCTCAGTCTGTGAATATTCATAGGTTTCCTGAGCGATCGCAGCTTGGGAATATAACCGCTGGCTCCGTTCAAAACTAGCCTTTTTGGTTTGATAATAGCTTTCAGCGGCTACTAGGGCACTTTGTGCGGACCGTAAGCTAGCCTCAGACGCCCGGGTTTTATTTGCCAATGTCAAATCGTCTAAGTAGATTAGTTCCTCTCCTTTTGTTACCTTATCGCCCTCACGTTTGGTTACTCCTACGACATTTGCCGTTATGCGTGATGATAGTTCTACAGAGATAGCAGACTCTATCTTACCCAAATAATGGGCCTGCATGTCAATCGTCCCTGGCTTAGCAATAGCCACCTGTACCGGAATGGCTCTAGCCATTGGTTTTGCTATAGCAGCAAGGTCATGACTCCGTTTCCATACTAAGCTTCCTGCCCCGATGATAACTAATATAAGTATCAATACCAAAGTTTTCTTTTGCTTGAACATGCAGACCCTCCTCAAGATGCCAAAACAACGGATATACCTCAAGCGTTATTGTTGACTCACGGTCAACCTATCACATTTGTCAGCCCTTACCCTCAACATCGCCAATTTGTATTGCGACTCCATCTTTGACAATGACAGGTACTTTATCAGAACCATATCGATCTTTACACAATTTCTTAGCCCAGTCGTGCACACTTGTGTTGACTTCCTGAAATGCAATCCCTTTCTCCCGATATTCTTGCAGTACCTTAGCGCAAAACGGGCAACCTGTTTTCGTATAAATTACAATACCATCCCTGTTTGGTTCGCTAATCGATTGGTCGCTGGCAGGCGCATCATCGCTACCATTCTCACAACCACAGCCGCAACTGCTACCGTCGCAACCGCAATCACAGGTTCCCTCGGCACAATTGTTGTTCTGAGCAGCCTTGGCTTTTTCGTACATGGCAGCCAATGAGTCTAACACATGCGTAACAATACCTGAAACTTTTTCAATTTCGGACATGTTCCTATGAGCTCCATTCACACTGGCACGAGCTTCTTGCTCGCCAATAAGATCGCCTATATTTATCCCGACTATCGGTTTAAAGCAGTACTTTTCAACGGCCTTTCTGGTACAATCTTTAGCACAGCCATCAAGGGTAATCGTAGGATGATTCATGGAAAATCTCTTTTCATTGGCAGTACCGATAAGCAAACGTGGCAGACTGATTGTAACTACCTTTGTTGCTCTCAATTCGTTCACGATTCTTGCGGCTACAGCCCGTGAGATATAACCACCTGTACATTCGCTGCCACAGCAAGCAATAATGCCGATTGTTTTGGGGTGCACGATCATTTCTCCGCCCCCTTTTCGGTAAGTTTTAAGTTAGCTATTAGTTTACTAGCTATTTCACAGACTTGCCTTTCTCCACTTTCGCTTAGTCTAACAATGGTGCCTAGACTTGCAGTATCAACTCCGGCCACTAGGCGATCAATAATATACTCAATATCAATATCGCCACCCATTATATCGACAATGTTGGTCGCACACTCTTTGTTACATCCATTAATGACAATGCACAGTGTATTTGCTATTGTTTGTACCGCATCTGTTTCTCCATTTACCAAACAGGCTAAGCCAAACAGTTCCGCCTGCTTATTCACCGCTTCTTTCACCTTCAATGCTATTTCTTGAGTCATTAGGCCATAAACAGAATCAATGCCACAGCACGGAATGATAACTGGTATTTTTTTATCCACAATACATCCTCTCCTAACTTATTTAACTAGAAGAAAACCCGGCTTAACCGGGTAAAATTGAGTTGCCTTTATATGATTCTATACCGGTCCACGCATTCGCCGAGAGGCCAATTCGCATTCTTTAAGCATTAACGTTTGAGCCGCTGTCAAAGGCTCTCCATCCTCAACCTGGGGCTCAATAAAATAATAGCAATTAGACTTTTCTTCGGCAATAACATCCGATATCTCGAACTTATATTTAAAACACCACAACTTTCCAGCAGCTAATCGATCAGCAATTCCACAAGAAAAACATTTCGCTGACATATCTAAGACCACCTTTCTCTTATTCTAGCCCTTTTGCCCTGACAGCGTGCCAGATAGACAGGAAAGTTCCTTCTTAACCTTAGGTAGAATGTGTTTTAGAACAAAATTAAGCGCTTCTTCTGGATCTTCATCATAATAAATGCTTTTTAGTATTAATTGCTCAGACTCATCAAAGGCAACAATTACTTTGCCCATATCTCGTCCCCCCTTTTTAGACCTTCGAAAGAACCTCACTCAAAGCCGAAACTACTCGATCAATATCTTCTTTCTGATTAAAGTAACCCCAGCTCATTCTAACTGTCCCAGTTAATTCTGTTTCAATTAAACTATGGGTAGTTGGCGCGCAATGCAATCCAGCTCTGACCATAATTCCATACACTTCATCTAATACATAAGCGATCTCAACAGCAGGAACATTTCTTACGTTAAATGATATTACTCCTACCATTTTTTCCGGGTTGCCAGACCCGTATATGATCACCTTATCCAAACATTGCAGTTGGTTAAGAGCGTAGTCCGTCAAGATTTGTTCTTTATTTCGTATTGCTTCGACCGTCTCACCTAAAATAAAATTAACAGCTGCTCCAAGACCAGCAATGCCACTGACATTCAGCGTACCGGCCTCTAAACAATCAGGGAGGTATTCTGGCTGATATGGTGAAAAAGAATCACGCCCCGTACCGCCTGCCTTTTGTGGGCGAATCATCCCCTCGGATTTAACAATAAGCCCTCCTGTACCCATAGGCCCCAGTAAACTTTTGTGACCGGTAAAGCCAATATATCAATACAATCCGCCTGCATGTCAATGGGGTAGGCACCTGCAGTCTGTGCACTATCTACTAAAAAGAGAATATTATGCCTTCTCGCGATTGTTCCAATCTGACGGATAGGCTGAATTGTACCTAATACATTGGAGGCATGATTAAACACGATAAGCTGCGTGTTCGGTCGAATCATACATTCGATTATTTCCGGATCGGTTGTACCACTTCTATCGCAAGGTACAGTAGAAATTTGGATATTATAGTCTCTTTCTAACATTTTTAAGCATCGCCAGACCGCATTATGTTCAACACTACTGGTAATGACATGTCCTCCGGGCGTTACTATTCCTCGTATTGCTAAATTGATGGCTTCAGTCACATTGGACGTAAAAACCACATGCTCCGGATTACTGTGGTTAAATAATTGGCAGAGCAACTTGCGGGTTTCGTAAACGGTCTCACCAGCTTTTTGTGCTCTGCTATATGACCCTCGCCCTACACTAACACCAATATGTTTCATAAAATGGTATACTGAGTCAGCTACCAGATCAGGCTTGGGATATGATGTAGCTGCATTGTCAAGGTAGATAGACATAGGTCAACCACCTTCTTATTATTTTGTGATAAAAGAAAACAATAATAACGAAATCAACTCAAATTCAAATCGTTTAGAATTTTATATGTTCTAATAATTAGCTATTAGAAATCTTTGCTATTATATATTTACACGGTTACCGAATATAGGTATAATCAAATTGTACCATTAACTGTTTACATCGTCAACAGTATACCGCACTAACCACCTTGAATTACACTAAGAAAGATGGTCGATAGAATGACAAAGGAGCCCAAGAACATTTCTACTATGAGAAATACTATAAAAACTTTTATGAGAAGTTTAGGAGTATTGGAGGGTAAAAAGACTTTTTGCTACGATTGCACATATGCTCAGTGTCATGTAATATGGGAAACCGCACAGGAAAGCAAAATTTCCGTAAATGAACTTGCAAATCGGCTAAATATAACTAAAAGCGCAGTAAGTAGAACTGTAGATGACTTGGTAAACAAAGGCTACCTTGATCGTAAACCGAACCCAGATGACCGCCGCTATGTAGATATTGAACTCACAGAAAAAGGTCAAAAAGTTTTTCTGGAGATAGAACTTAACTCGCGCCGCTATTTTGAAGCCGTTTTAGAAATTATCCCTGAAAACAAGCGTGAGACAACATTGGAAGGAATCCAAATTTTCAGTTCCGCCCTATACCAGGTTTTAAAAAAAGATACCGTAGAATAAAATGTGACCGATTAATTTTGCTCACTCCCTTATCTATTTAAATGAAAAGAGGTGACTCTTAATGTGCTGTGGTAGTAGTAAACCTATGTCAGGAAAAAGCACTAAGTGTCCTAACTGCCAAAGGAAAATTACAGAGATACGCGATATTAAACTAAAAAAATGCCCATTTTGCAGCGCAGAATTGCCGACAAAAGAAAAAGCTACCCAGTATAGTATCTTTTAAAAAGTAAAACAGCCTCAGATTAGATTCGTATACAGCGGAGCAAACATTTATTTCGAGTTTTCTTCCGATTCCTCCTTACGACGAACATCTTTTGAATGCTCAGATAATGGTTCTATTACTAAGCCAACTTACTACCCATGCTGAGCAAATTGGTCCAAAACACGGCACTACAGATAGTGGCCGTGTTTTTGTATAAAAAAAGCCTTCATCAATATATCTGAAGAAACCGAGAAACGCATTCTTGAACAGCTTGGGAAGGAACCTGAACCAAATGATGACGGGTGTGTACATGAATATACCGAGCAAGATATTTGGGAACATATTAGAAAGATGATCAGTAGCCAATAACTCCATGTACTATGCGGGGGTGGATAACCCCCCAGATACAATCTTTCAGTTGTAAAAAAGCCTGGTTGGCTCAGGGATTTTTTTACTAGCGAATGCTCCTAGTGATTCTAGTGGAGTTAGCCCTTTGGGAGTTTACGATCATGACGTGCAGCTTGTAACGTGATCACGTCGTTCTGCAGGATAAGCTACGCGGAAACCAATTCCATCTTCCTGGTCAATCCTAAAGGTAGAAGCAGACATGCCGCCGACCACATTGGCAATCTGATTGGATATAAAACCATATTTGTGATCTTCAGTATATTATGAATATGTAATATACTATTAGTATTATTAGTTAACTTGATCAACTATATATTTGTAGTATTCCACTAATCGAGTAGGAGGTCATCCATTATTTGAATGACCGACCTCTCACACCACCGTGCGTACCGTTCGGTACACGGCGGTTCAATAACTTAACGTAAATGAAATACCTCGTATTTCCTCGCTATGTTC
>NZ_LSLK01000021.1 GCF_002257705.1 Sporomusa silvacetica DSM 10669 | reverse complement strand
TCAGTAATGGATCAGACGCAGACCCATCTCTAATCGGTAGCATATTCAGAGGCCACCTTTCTTATCTCAGTCATGCGACCAAGATACCACATTCGGTATTAGCACCACTTTCGCGGTGTTGTCCCCAGTTTAGAGGCAGGTTGTCTACGCGTTACTCACCCGTTCGCCACTAGGAGTTATAAATAACTCCCCGTTCGACTTGCATGTGTTAGGCACGCCGCCAGCGTTCGTCCTGAGCCAGGATCAAACTCTCCATAAAATTATTTATGAAGCCATTTGTTGGCTCTAAATGATTATTTGATATTAGATGCAGAGCATCTAACTAAGCGACCACATCGAAATCATAGATTTCGTGTGTCTGCTTAAAGAAATTGTTTTTGGTTTTGTATATGTCGCAAGCGACATACAACCGCACATCTGGCTTTTATGATGCATTACTTACACTGTTCAGTTTTCAAGGAGCATGCTTCCTCATTGCTTAACGACGGAAAAATATCATAACATCTATATTTCGTTATGTCAACACATTTACTTGTGTTAATTATTTCCGCCGCTTGCAGCGACTTATATAGAATATCATGAATATTAGCATTATGTCAATTGTTACTTTTTGGGTTTGTTGCTACTGGTCGGAGCGGCAGGATTCGAACCTGCGACCCCCTGGTCCCAAGCCAGGTACTCTACCAAACTGAGCCACGCCCCGATTTAAGTGTATTAATCTATGATATTCTTCAGGGTTATAAGTATATCAGCTACCTAAATTATTGTCAACATCGAGTTTCCGATAATATTATAGCAAACACCTAATAAACAGTAACTACTTTTCCCCTTTTCGTTATTGACATCTATATCCAATTTGTGCTTTAATAAATTTAATTTACTGGTACCTTTAAAAGCAGTCCTGCGAGACTGACAAGGTGGACGACATTTAGCGGGCAATAGCATCCTATTTTTATACTGTTGCCAGTTGGTCTACAGGCTTCTTGTCAGTTTAACTGATAAGAAGCCTTTTTTGCTTGGTTGCTTGGGTATCGGTACAAAAACATATTGGAGGGGTTTTGTGTGGATAGAAACAACGACCATACTTCGCGAGAATTTGGTGCAGTCGAAAGCGTACCCGCAAATGCACGCTCACTAGCTTTCTGGGACATGGTTGCCACCTGGATTGGTGCTAACGCCAACAACGGCACTTGGTATGTTGGCGGCGTCGTAGCCGGTACTGCATTTGCAGGCTCAGTCTACGTCACTCTAATTGCTAATCCAATCGCTTATATTATTATGGCTCTTATTGGTTTTATTGGATTTAAGGTTGGCACTTCAACAATGGCTCTCACCCGGGCATCTTTCGGTATTCGCGGCAGTTATCTGCCTTCATTCCTAAACACGACCCAGTTTATTGGCTGGACTGCGGTGAACACCTTTATTGCTGCCATTTCGGTCAGTTTTATCTGTAAGGAATGGCTAGGTATGCCGGCCTTTGGTGAACCGGGCGGCAATACAACTATGCTCATCGGCATTGCAGTCATGAGCATCCTGCATCTGCTCTCGATTGCTACCGGCCATCGTTCCGTCAAAATAGTGGAACGGATTGGTGTATTCCTAGTATTGATTCTTGGCGCTTGGGAAACAATTGTCGTACTCCAGAACATATCGTTGGAAGCTATTATGAGCTGGCAGCCGCCAGCCGACAAACGCATGCCTTTGGGTTCGGCAATGGATGTTATGGCTGCCTTTAGCCTCGGCTGGGTACCGGCAATCGCAGAATTTACTCGCTATGGCAAGACAAAAGCTACTGCAACTATTGCGCCTATGATTGGTGCAAACTTAGCTTTATTCTGGTTTGCCTTTGTCGGCATCATTGGCACCATTGGTATGGCAATAACCACTGGCGTCTATGACCCCAATCACTCTGACCCCAGCACTATTGTTAGCAAATTAGGATTAGGCAGCGTAGCACTCCTCGTCATCATTATCACCAGCACCACTGCTAATGCTGTAAACCTCATGGCTGCTGGCATATCGCTTACTAATATCACAAAAAAGCTTTCCCCGATTACCTCACTCTGGCTGGTAACAGTTGTTGCCGCTGGGCTTACTGTCGTTCCCCTGTTTCTTTCTAGCTTCCTCCATTCTTTTATTCTCTTTCTGGATTATATCGGTATGGTCTTCGGCCCAATCTTCGCAATCTTAATTGTCGACTACTATTTCATCCATAACCGGAATTATGACCCGGCGGCTTTAGCTGAACGCTGTGGCAAATACTGGTACAGCAATGGCTTTAACAAAGTGGCGCTCGCCGTCTGGGTTACCGGCGTAATTGCCTTTCTCCTATTGCAAAAACAACCGTTCTTTGTAAGTAGCATCGGCGCTACCTATCCTGTAATTGTGCTGACTGGAGCACTTTATTATATTGCTGCCAAACGGCAGGCTGCCGCTCATACTAGCAACACAGCCAAGGAGGATGCAAATGCTTATTAAGAACGCCCGCCTGCGTGATCAGCAAGGATTGTGGCAGATTCAAATTGAAAATGGTACTATTCGTTCTATCTCCCCCAATACTAACGACCAATCATTCTCTGGCAATATCCTGGATGCCGAAGACGGCTTAGTGATCCCACCATTTATTGACCCGCATGTTCATCTGGATACAACGTTGACAGCAGGACAGCCGCGCTGGAATGAAAGCGGCACTCTGTTTGAAGGCATTGAACGGTGGGCGGAAAGAAAACAGTTGCTATCGCCGCAAGATGTTAAAGAACGAGCGATAACCACCCTTAAATGGCAAGCCGCCCAAGGGATTCAATATGTACGAAGCCATGTTGACATTACCGATCCTGCCTTAACTGCACTCAAAACTTTGCTTGAAGTAAAAACTCAAATTGCACCATGGATGGAACTACAGCTAGTCGCCTTCCCTCAAGAAGGTATACAGTCCTATCCTCAAGGAGCAGAACTCTTAGAAGAAGCGTTGCGTCTTGGGGCCGATGTTGTCGGCGGCATTCCTCATTATGAATTTACCCGTGAATACGGGGTCGACTCAGTCAACACAATATTTAAACTCGCTACAAAATATGATCGGCTAATAGACATCCATTGTGACGAGATTGATGATGAGCAGTCTCGGTTCATAGAAGTAGTTGCAACTGAAGCTTATCGCCACGGGATGGGCAATAAAGTAACAGCCAGTCACACTACAGCCATGCATTCCTACAACAATGCTTACACTTTCAAACTGTTTAATTTACTAAAGTTATCTGGCATCAACTTTGTTTCCAACCCGCTTGTCAATATTCATCTCCAGGGCAGGTTTGACACTTACCCTAAACGCCGCGGCATCACCCGCGTTAAAGAATTATGGGAAGCAGGCATCAATATCTGCTTTGGTCATGATGATATTCTTGACCCTTGGTACCCGCTAGGTACAGGCAATATGCTCCAGGTACTCCACATGGGACTTCATGCCTGCCAGTTAATGGGCTACAGTCAGCTTAACAAGGCCTTAGACTTAATAACAGTCAATAGCGCCCGCACCCTTAACATCAGTGATCGGTATGGAATTACCGAAGGGAAACCCGCTAATTTGATCATCCTGCCTGCCGACAACAGCTACGATGCACTTCGCCGTCAAGTACCAGTACGTTACTCACTACGCCAAGGCCAGATCATTGCTGAAACAAAGCCCAGCACTACAACTCTTCACTGGAATACTGAAAAACCGGAGACAATTACCTTCAAAGCTAAAGCTTGACGTATATTCGGAGCCATCAATAGGCTTCAATTCCTTATAGGTAGACCAATAACTAAAAGTTAGTTAGGTATTTCAATATAGCATAGTTTATCTACAAGGACTTGAAACATAGTTAGACATGCTGTTAATTAGCCTACTATAGGATTTCCCTCCAGAACCACGTCTCTAGCGGCGTGGTTCTGCCTTTGCAACTGCAAGCACCCCATACCCTGTGAGTTTTTACTTCCCAAACCACAATCCATCGCGATTTGCAATAACTTCTGAGGTCCAGTCACTTGCAACAAGCCAGAGTATCCTTTAATCACCGTTCCCTTGTACTGAAGCACATTCATTTTGACTACCCCTTTGGAACTGACCTTTACTCGCCCTACTGGGGCTTCTTGCCCATAAAATGCTTTATACTTTTTTTGCAGATTGGCAGTAATGAGCGCATCATAATCAGGATCGCCCGGCTGAAAATAAACCGTATATTTCCGGCCATCCGGTCGCAGCATGGTAGAGTACATTACAACCGGCGATAAAGTCTTCACAACCATGCTGTCATTTTTTACTTTAATTGACTGGGCACTTATACTTTCAATTGCAATGACATTAGCACCTAACCGTATTTCTCCCTGCTGCAATAAACCCTCAGCCAAAGACTGAACAAAAGCATTCACTGGCGAAGTAATTATCAGTTGTATGTTTTGCGTAAACAGTATCCTGCCAGAGTACCTGTCTACATTACAAAAACCAGTAAGCCGAGAAAAACAAAACAGCCTATATATACGGCCATTTACAATAAAACCTTGCTGATGCAGAAAAGATGCCATACTATTATCCATTACATTATATATGGCACTTTGTACAATATGGTTGTAATCAACCGGTAAGTTCACAGTTTTGTGGGGTTTCATAACGATAGTAATATGCATATTTTTTAATCCTTCAACAATAAATTTTACATAAATTTTCCCATAACCATGTATTTGCTACTTTTTGCCAAAAACCTTCTTGCATAATCTGAAATTTTCTCAATAAAGTATAAAGGGAACTTGCAACAACCTATTTTTCTTGTTGCAAGTTCCCTTTATTTAGTCTCTTTCCATTCCCCGTGTCTCCGGGAAAGCTGATTTACGAATGACACACCACTAACAGGCTACTGCTTCATTCAATTCGAGCTGTTGCTCCTTGCGGACTTATATTCCTTTTTTCATCAAGGTATTTAAAGATATTGGGAATTATCGCCGCAATCGGCTGCTGGAATAACATAAGTAAAGCAATTGGAACCGCCACCGCTGGCGGGAAGTATGTAACTGCTATGACAAGCCCGCAAGTGGCATTGCGCATACCGACACTATATATCATTGCCATCGTAATACCGTAGGAACGATTAGGTACGCATAAAGAACCTACATATCCTAGAGCGTAGGCGGACACGACCATAATCAACGCAACCGCTATCATTTGTATAATATCCCATGACAAGTGAATGGCGGGTGACACGAACGCACCGTTAAAAAATATTACAACAAACAATGCCAGTTTAGAAGTTAGTCCTCCTATACCTTTTGCAAAAGCAACTGTTTTGCCGCCTGTCCAATCATAAAGCACCATTCCTAGTATACTCGGAATAGTCACCATCAACACCAGTTGTATAACTAAGGAGGTATAATTAATCATGACCGCCTGACCTACTATAATTTTATAATATGCTGGCAGCAACGCAGGAACAATAAGTGTATCAAGGGTAACTGCTACGAGAGATATTGATACATTACCCTGGGTAAGAGCTGTCCACATAACTGATGTAACGCCTACAGGAATGGCGGCCGCCACTAATAACCCCAGTTGCATTTCGGGCGAGTCTGCGTAAAGCAGATTGCCCAAAAACCAGGCAGTCAACGGCGTCATAATATGTATGAGCAGTATCACCCACAATGGAATCCATGGTTTTCCCATCACCTGAATAAAGCTTTTCAAACTTGTACCAAGCGCAGTAACAAAAGTCATGTAAGCAAACAATACAATAAGGAGATAACGGGGACTATCTGGAACTCTCATTAAAAAGCCCAATATGAGTGCCGTTACGACCACTAAAAACATTCTTTTCCCCAACCAGTTGTTTATTGCAGCAATCTCTATCTTCATCACAATTCCCCCCTTCAAAAACTCATTTCTTTTCAATGACCCTAATTAAACCACTCTACCCAATTCGGGTTTACTGAAGCCCCATAATCTCACTCGATGCTTGTTTTAGGTTTTTGCTCAAATGGAAATACAACGCCCCGCTCTCGAAGAGCTTGGTCAACCCACGTGCGATCCCACGCCATATTGGATATATCCTCCACAACTTTGTGTTCCATGCGAGATTTAGCTCTGGATTTTTCCAGCAAAATTTCGGCATCACGCGGGTTAATGACGACAATACCATCCTCGTCACCGACCAGGATATCTCCGGGATGAACAACAACTCCGCCACAAACGACAGAAACATTAAGTTCGCCAGGTCCATCTTTGTAAGGCCCGGCTGGTGTAACTCCTGCCGCATAGATAGGCATACCCATTTTTTTCAGCGCTCCAATATCACGAATGGCACCATCAATGATAAAGCCACCAATGCCTCTTTGCTTTGCCCACAAAGCCATTAATTCTCCCATAATGGAATTAGTCAAATCACCTTGGGCATCAACTACCACAATATCGCCGGGTTGTGCAAGATCAAGTGCTTTGTGAAGCATAAGATTATCACCAGGACGTGACTTCACGGTAAAAGCCGGTCCAAGTAAAGGCACGTCATTGATGGGACGAATTTTTGCATCCATGCACGACATACGGTTCATATTGTCTGCTATATTGGCTACTGGAAGTCCTGCAAAACCATCAATTAAAGCTTTAGGCGGCCTACTGATATGCGAAAAAATACGCATTCCTATATTTGACACCATTCATCACTCCATTCTTATCATTTTATTTAATGCTTATTATATTGAAAACTTATTAACCGCACTTTGTAGTTCATCAGCCGTTTCCACCAATGCTTGACTAGCTTTTTTTATTTCCTCTACAGAGGCAACTTGTTCTTGGGTGGCGGCTGAAACCTGCAGAGTTTGATTGGCGTTGCTTCGGCTCATACTATCAATAGCCTTGATTGCTGTCTCGATTTTTTGGCTGCTCGCTGCCATGTGCTCTATCGAGGCGGAAATACCCTGCATTTCTTCAGATACTTGATTTGTCATGGAAATAATTTTGTTAAACGTCTGCCCAGCCTCGCTTACTATACCGGTTCCTAATTTGACCTCGGCGTTACCTTTGCTCATAGCTACAACCGCTTTATCGGTATCTGTCTGTATTTCACCAATAATGTGAGCAATTTGCTTAGTCGCACTTTCTGACTGTTCGGCTAGTTTTCGCACTTCATCGGCCACTACAGCGAAGCCGCGTCCCTGTTCACCAGCACGTGCCGCTTCTATCGCCGCATTTAATGCCAGTAAGTTAGTTTGATTTGCAATACCGGATATAGTGCCGATGATTTGACCAATTTCCGTAGAACGTTCAGCCAATTTCGTCACCACTTCGGCCGAGGTTGCGACGCTGTTTTCGATGTTGCGCATTTGAGCAACGGCATTTTCTATTGAGCTTCCGCCGTTTGCAGCCAACTGCGCAGCTCCTTCTGATACCGATGCAACAGTAGCGGAGTCAGAAACAATTTGTTGAATGTCCGAAACAATCTGCGTAACAAGCACGGTAGTCTCATTGGCTAAATCGACCTGCTTTTCCGCACTAGCGGCAATCACATCAATTGCGCTTGTCACTTGTTCAGCTGTAGCAGCTGATTGTTCTGCACCGGCGGTTAATTGTTGGGAAGCTGCAGAAACAACTTCAGCAGAAGTAGTAACGTGCCTAAGCAAATCTTTGAGCCCGACAACCATTGCATTAAAATTTTGCGCCAATTTGCCAATTTCGTCATTTCCCTTGTTAGTAATATTTACATTCAGATTCCCTTTTTTTATGGTTTCTGTCGCGGTTACCAATTGCGTGATGGGCTTGGTTAGCCGGTTAGAAAAAACAACACTAATGATAATGACCACAGCCATCGTAATAGCCAGGACAATTAGATTGCTGATCAGCATTTCTTTAGTGACGGCATTATATTCTTCATAATCTTTTTCCATACAAATAGTCCAGTGTGTTTGTGGATCATAAATATAACTAACAAGTTTGCGAACACCATTTTCCCCCGCTATTTCTTCCGTACCGCTTTGCCCGGTAATCGCTTTCTGGACAAAGGGAATATGGCTCATATCTTTGGCCTCGGCTGATATGTTGTCATTCGGATGAACAATAATGTGCCCCTCCTGATCCAGTATGTACGCTGTGATGCCATTGACTGATCTTTTTGTAACAAAATCTTTAAAAGCGTCGAGGTTCATTGCTGCCTGTAATACACCGACAATGGTGCCGTTATCTGAGCGTACAGGTGTAGCGAGTATCACGATAGGCCTTCCTGTTGTCGTGCTTATAAGCCATTTTGAGGCAACTTCGTCCTTACCGCTCATAGCATCTTTATAAAACTCCCGCTCGGATACTTTCCCAAGCTTAATGTCATCACCTCTTACGACTTGGACACCCTTGGCATCAGAAAGTGCCATCCCGATATCGGTATATACTTTTTGAACGTCGGCAAGTTCTTGTTTAGCAGCCTGCAGATCGAAATTTTTTACGGGAGCGGTATGGGAAACCGCTTTAATAATCTCCATGTGCCTGTTGATATAAGACTGTGTCTCGGTTTTAAAAACTTCAACTTTACCAGCGTTAACCGCATAATAGTCGGCCTCTAGTGGCTTGGTAAATAAAAAATGTGAAATGAATATCGATACAAGTAAAGGAATTCCGCTAATGAGCATGAGTAAAATAATGATTTTTTTTTTCATTGCTGTATTGCCTCCTATAGAAGTGTGATAAATAAAATAGACTTTCCAATATTAAATGCCATAGTTAGAACAGCTATTGACTTACGCATAGAGTAGTGCCGACTTCCCTAATCACCCTATTTGCCACTAGAAATTTCATTTTACCAATTGCTAGCAATTCAAGTTTAGCATAGTACAGGGGAACGTTTTTTAAGAGTATGTAAAAGTTTCTTTAACTTTGCCGCTAAAAGGGGCTGTGGAAAACTTATCTCTAAGCTTTCCACAGCCCCTTACGATTCATTTTGAATGATTTACTCGTCTCACCCGCACTTACTAAACCCGCAATGCCTACAGCATTGCCCTCCTAATATAGCACCGGACAGGTTTAGAGTTTGCCTTTAACTAGCGGGTCTTTGCCTCCCTGCTGCCTGAATAACAAAAATTCTTCCAATACCTCCCCAAATCTCTGGATAGTATCCGTTGTATCTTTTCCCTCTTTATACTGCCGATCAAGTTCTTCAGATAGTTCCCAAATTTCATCATATAGCTCAGTTTCTTGTTTCTTAAAATCCAGGTATCTTCCAAACAAACTTACCACCCCTCCTTATTTTATCTGGAGGCTTCTATGCCCTCCTGTAATCACCCATGAATGGGAATTTTACAGGAGGAAATTAAAAAGGATCACATATGCAGGATTATTTCTACCCTACACATGCGATCCAAATCGATTTTTGCAACAGTATCAAGATACAGGAAGCAACCCAAATAACAGAACCCGTCAGCGTGTCCTGCCAAACCTGTATCAAGATATGATACCATCGAATATTGCATGCAGTCGCACAGCCATCTGCCTTTCGCGCCAATCATTACACCCCGATTGTCAAAACTTGTAATTCAGCTAGCAACCGGGTATAATAAGATTGTCGTCGTGGACAGTTCGCTGTTACGTGTAGGTGCTCATTCACCTGCTCGTGCCTATAGGTGTTCCCGCACCTATGGGACACGGCGACCTTACTTTTTAATTTCCACCTATTACTAATAATAGTATCTTTTTACATGGATTGCAAGCGTATAAAGATAAAAAGATTGGTTTCCTTTCAAAAAACTTACACCGTCTCCTGCCTTTTCCCCCCTATTTTTGCTTTAGTCTATCATAGCTTTATGCGAGAAGCAAAATGAACGTCCCCTTGCTTCTTTGGACAATCATCATATCCAGTATCAAAAATGACAGGCCGCGAAAATCTTTGTATATCCTATAAGATCGTATTTTGTTCTCGATTTGTGTGGAAATCACGGGGACGGTTCTGTGCGCCAAGAAGCGCACGGTGTATAGTGGGTGGGAATCCCGCCTGGAAAGACTTAGCCAGTCACCAGTATCCAGCCTTGGGTCTGAAGCGGTAACGTTAAGACTAAGCGTAGGTA
>NZ_LSLK01000020.1 GCF_002257705.1 Sporomusa silvacetica DSM 10669 | reverse complement strand
ATCGCTTGGCAGCACTCTTGAAAGCCTCGCGATTAACAATGGGAACACCGGGAGCGCCTGCATCATCAATAACAACAGCTTTTATCTTCTTGGAACCCATGACAGCGCCCAGGCCGCCGCGGCCGGCACTGCGGATGTTGCTTTCAGGATCGGCAAAGGAAATGTTGGCTGCCGAAAGCTTCATTTCACCGGCTGGACCAATGATGGCCACACCAGCTTTAGCACCGTATTTTGCCTGCAGGACTTTAATGGCTTCGTAGTTACCCATGCCGATGGTTTCAGCGGGGGCATCTTCAATGGTCACATCGTTCATAGTAATTTTGACGATGAAATACTTATCTTCTGCCGGGATTCCTTCAAACACAATTGCCTTAATGCCCATTTTGGCCATTTTTTGACCAAAAGTGCCGCCAGTGTTACTTTCTTTGATACCACCGGTTAACGGGCTCTTAGCGCCACAGGAAAGCCGGCCGGAATTAGCAGCGTTGGTACCGGTAAGATAGCCGGGTGCA
Organism: Sporomusa silvacetica DSM 10669; assembly: GCF_002257705.1. Classification (GTDB taxonomy): domain Bacteria; phylum Bacillota; class Negativicutes; order Sporomusales; family Sporomusaceae; genus Sporomusa; species Sporomusa silvacetica. The sequence goes on along the minus strand of NZ_LSLK01000020.1, from coordinate 9,326 downwards.
AAAATCAGTTTATTGTTTTTGCCCAGTGGATGACAGGTTGGCTTTACTTCATCAGCAACGAAGTTGGAAGTAAGTGCACGGCCTGCTATGCCAGCATACTTTTCAGGAACCTCGCTGGTAGCAACATTTTTCGTTGCCATGTCTACACGGATAAATTTACTCATAAAAAACCCTCCTCCATAATTACCAATTTAATTATTAAAAAAGAGGTGCTAAAAATATTTTAGTAATATTTTAGTAAATCTTTTTAGAACCTCTTCTTCTTTAATTTTTCTCCAAAGGGTATCACCAGAATAAGAAATAAAGCATGTAAATAACAAAAAAGGAAGCCCGTATTACGGACTTCCTTTGCATAATGGCAGGCACAAAAATTCCTTTTCGCGCCCTGTTTACTATCTCCTGGCTGGCGATAGCAACTCGGAACTCTTAGTAAGAGTATATTCGCTTCCATCCTTAATATTCCTGCAAGAAAAAAGGAATTTTAAGAAAATTAGTGCATTTTTTTATAGATCCGACCAAATTTGGACAACTCTTTCTACAGTTCTCCCTGTTTTCTGATAGCTATTGACTCAAACAGTTAATGCATTTACAATATTGCTAGTATGTTAACAATTGAGCTTGGAAGGTGACATAAATCAAGAACAATGATATTTCGGACCGTTATTTTTCAATACGTACGCTGATTGAACTGACCGAATTCCAGGATAGCTTAGATGATGTTTTGGAGATGCACTTTGCCCGGTATAGTTTGTCCAAGGCTAAGTTTAATGCTCTAATTCAGTTATTCATGACAGGCGGGCAAGGGCTGACGCAGTCAGAATTAGGTAAAAAGTTGCTGGTTTCCCGAGCCAATGTTACCAGACTTATTGATCGATTAGAAAAAGAAGACATGGTGATTCGCAAAGGTGATCCAGCAGATAAAAGGGTTTTCCAACTTTACCTTACAGACCGAGCTAGTATGCTCATGAACACCTTTGTTCCTATTCATAACCAGTATGTGCATAAGATCATGTCTGTGCTTGATACTAATGAAAAAGAACTGCTTATTACCTTGTTAGATAAGCTTAAAAAGGGATTGGATCAATGTGATTTTTAGTTAGCCGATAGCTATAAACTTTCGTATTTTGTTTAGCCATTATCACATCATGCTAATGGTTTTTGTCCAGATGGAAAGTATAACTTTCCCTGGATAGAACGACTATATAAAGAAAAAAGTAATTGCAAAAATCAGAATATTAATATATAATAAAGACAAGAAAAGAAGTAGAGAAGTGAAAAAGGAAGCGCAGGGATGGGGGGCGATTTCAACTGAAATGTGACCTTCGTGGATTCCACAATTTAATAGAATATCGCTTAGCGGCTATTTATAGACGCTAAATAGTACAATGTGCATTGTACAAAAATAAGGGAACACAACTTGAAATTGTGTTCCCTTTTACATGTTGACGAAGGTAAGAGACTTGAAGGAATTGCCTAAGGTATAAGCGTCTTAAAAGATGCTGGATAAATAAAGAGCAAAAATTGATGTATACTAACCTGCAGACGTTCACTTTGGAAGTATAATACTATATTCTTTAAATTTTCTATACAAAGTAGTTTTGCCTATTCCTAAGATATCTGCGGTATCGGCAACGTTATTTCCAGTGTACGTAAGGGTATTTTCTATTGCCCTTTTTTCTATCTCAACCATAGACAGCAAGCGGTTAGAAATTGAATCCATATCGTTATTGCTGTTATAATCATTAATTATCTCATCTGGTAAGTTATTAATTGTTATTAACCCATCCTGGGCCATATTAACAGCATAGACCATTGCATTTTCTAATTGTCTAATATTACCCGGCCAACTATAATTTTTAATCTTTGTTAGTACTTCTTTACTCAGATCGGGAGCTATCAGCCCCATTCGCTGGCTTATTTGCTCAACGAAATACTGAGTTAGCAAAATTATATCGTCATCTCTAGCCCGTAGTGGAGGTATTATTATTTTAAATATAGCTAATCGGAAATAAAGGTCTTCTCGGAATTGTTTTTCTTGAACCATTTGGTAGAGATCTTTATTGGTGGCTGCAATAACTCTGAAATTAACTGGAATATAGTGATTACCGCCAAGTCTCATAACCTTTTTATCTTGTAAACAGCGCAGTAAAACTGGTTGGATCTCAATAGGCATATCACCAATTTCATCTAATAAAAGCGTTCCCCCGTTAGCTAATTCAATTTTTCCTGGACGACCCTTTCGTTCCGCCCCAGTAAAAGAGCCTGCTTCGTAGCCAAACAATTCGCTCTCTATTAGATTTCTGGGAATAGATGCACAATTAAGTGCTACAAAAGGACCATCTGGCCGAGCATGATTGTGAATTGCTTGAGCAAATAATTCTTTTCCGGTGCCGCTTTCTCCGGTAAGAAGTATGCCAGCAGGTATCTGCGAGAATTTTATTGCGTCCTCTATAGTTTTATTAATTGCTTTACTTTTTCCAATTATACTTTTAAAAGTATAAGTTGCTTCTGATCCTCCTCTGTGGGTAACTAATCTGTTTACCTTTTCCGATCGTGAGATACGTATAACTGTGCCTACCAAAATTTCTCCAGTATCATTTTGGATAGGTTCAATACTAATTAAATATTGAACCTCTGAGTTACCGTTTGCTATGGTTGTCTCATAATCATGTATAGGCTTACCAGTCTGTAGCACCTTGTCGAAAGGAATTCGATTTGACATATATTCAGTGAAATGTTTATTTTCTATTTCAGGGATTGATTTCCCAAGTGTTTTTGCAGCTTCTTTGTTTATATGCGTAATTATACCATCGGTATTTAAAGTAATAAATCCTTCATCAACAGCTGACAATATCGCTTGTAAAGTGTTGTTCACTGCCTTTAGATCATAATTTCGCTTTCTTAACTGTAATTCATCTTCAATTGCGTAGCCCATAGATATTACCCAGCCCAAAGAATGTATTTGGGTTTTATTAATGTTCCTGTTTGCCGTCATTTGTACTACGACTAATGTTCCAATAATGTCTCCAGTTTCGTCTATTATTGGTGTTGATGAACTAATATTATCTTGTAACACCATGCAATAATTACATGGTCCAGCCAACTGCACAGGTTTACCAAGTGTAATGCTTAAAGCATGGGCAGTTGTACCTATGGTTTGCTCACTCCAATTTGCTCCAGGACGTGCGTTTATTGCGTAAAATGCATTAGCTTCCCCTTGCTCTCCTAACGTAAACAATATGGTCCCAGTTTCATCGGTTAGGATTATGTAATAGTCTGAAGTGGATAATACAGTATAGTATTTATTAATAAAAGGTACAGCCGTTTCAATTAACATTTTTTTATCGTTTATTCTGTCATGTAATTCCTTTGGGTTCATGCTGGTACCTAGTGTTTGCATGTAGGGATCTACTCTGAATTCTTTAGAACGGATCCAGGATTTGGCTACATCAAGATTCATAAAGGACATTTTTTGAGGATCTTCATTATTGTTTATAAATCGTGGTTTAAAGTTTTTTATTTCTTTCCATGATTCTAAATTCATATCTATGAGAGGTTCGTTTTTATTCTTTGGCATAGTTGAATTTAGTAAACAATTAATAGCATTTACTTTAGCTTGATTCAAAGTTATCACTCCTATGCAGCTACAGTACACATCTAATTGTATTTTATCATATTTTTCCATTATATTGTATCAGATAATGACGATCTGTGATTAGTGTCAGTTAACGGTAGTTAAAGATGGTGACCGCACCTTTAAGCAAGATAGTTATTGATGTAAATATTGCAGCGCCTAATACAAGTCACTTATTTTCTGTTTTGGAATAGAATTTTCCATTTCGGGAGAATAATAAGTGACTTTTTTTGCTAATTCCAGGTTTTATGGTTATTCCATTACCAATTTGAGATGGCACGAAAATTGCATTTATACTTAGCAAACAGTAAATACAGCATTGAATTATAGGTGGGCTATTTATTGAACAGCTAATCTAGTAAACGACTCAGGAAAATTGTAGTAATAGTTACTTATGATAGTAACGTCAACCCAGCTACTTCAAACGCTATACTGTTAACTAATTACAAGTAGGAGGATTTTTAAATGTGTTTTAGACCACCAACTGTAAGAAAACCCAAAAAGTGTCCACAATGTGGCATTCTTAACCCAGCAACCATTAAAACATGTAATAAGTGTGGCGCGGAATTGCCTGGAGATACGACGCCCTGTCCGCACTGTGGCGTTCAACAGCCCGTAACCAATAAAGTATGTAAAAACTGTGGCTTTAATGGAAAGTCCGGCTCCGGCGATCCGGCGAAACATAAATAAGAAAAAAAGGTGAGTGGTGGGTGGGAATGATGTGTTTTACAAACAAGGGGGGATTGTTTTATAGGCTCTGAGTATTTTATTGACCCGACGGACTTTTGAATTCATTGAATTTAAGGAGAGGTGAACATGGTGAACAAAATAAACAAGGGTGATAATGGGGAAAAAACTTACCTCAAGGGTATTGGCTGGCTTGGTTTCGGATTAGGGGCTAATACTGCAGAGGTAGATGTGAAAGATGGCAAAATTTTAAGAATTCGTCCTATGCACTATGACAAGAAGTACAAAACAGAAGATATAAAACCATGGAAAATTAATGCTCGTGGCAAGACCTTTGAGCCTACCATGAGGTCTTTGATACCTCCATTCAGCATGGTTTACAAGCAGAGGGTGTACTCTAAAAATCGTATTCCGTATCCTCTTAAACGTGTCGACTGGGATCCAGATGGCGAACGCAACACTCAAAACCGCGGCAACAGTAAATATGTACGCATTTCCTGGGATGAAGCCGCTACATTGGTAGCTAAAGAACTCAAACGGGTACAAAAGAAATATGGTCCTTATTCTGTATTGGCTGCTGCTGATGGACACGGTGAAGGAAAATGTATTCATGGACCCCATGGCTGCCAAACACATCTTCTGGATCTGATGGGCGGCTATACCTTACAGGCCCGTAACCCGGATAGCTGGGAAGGCTGGTACTGGGGGGCCAAACATGTTTGGGGAACTGATCCTGTCGGACAGGGACTTCAAAATAACCTTTGGCTAGATTGCTCAGAAAACACTGAAATGATGCTGTTCTGGGGCTGTGACCCAGAGACCACACCCTGGGGCTGGTCAGGCCAGGCAGCTAGCCGCTTGTGCTATTGGTTCAGCGAAATAGGAATTGAATCCATTTACGTTTGTCCAGATTTTAACTACGGTGCGGCTGCTCATGCTGACAAGTGGATTCCGGTAAGGCCGAATACGGACTCAGCTCTGCAATTTGCTATTGCCTATACCTGGATCACTGAAGACCTTTATGACAAAGAATATGTTGCTACCCATGTTCATGGGTTTGAAGAATTTAAGAAAGAAGTCATGGGTGAAACCGATAAGATTCCTAAGACGCCAAAATGGGCAGAAGATATCTGTGGTGTTCCGGCCAGAGTAATCAAAGCGTTGGCGAGAAAATGGCATCAACAGGCAACTACTATCGCTCATTGCAACGGTGGATCATATATTCGGTCAACCTACTCTCATGAACCAGCCCGTCTAGAAGTTTGTCTGCTGGGCATGCAGGGATTAGGCAAACCAGGACGTAACCAGTTGAAGATGATCGAATGGCAGTTCTTTGCCCTTAACGAACAGATGCCTGGTCCCCGTAGTGAGGTTATCCCCAATGTGGCCGGAGCCTATCATGGCTGGGCATTTACCGGAAACGAAAGCTTGATTCCGAAGACCTTGATTCCACAAGCCATTACCACTGAAGAACCGCTGTTATGGCATGGATCTTCCATTGCTGGTTTCCCCAAAGAGGATCAATTTGTACAGTATAAATTCCCCATTAATGAAAAGAATAGCACTCTGCATATGATATGGTCAGACGAGCCCTGCTGGACCACTTGCTGGAACGGCGGGAACAGAATGATTGAAGCGCTGCGAAGTCCCAAAATGGAATGTATCGTATGTCAGCAACCCTGGATGGAGAACGATTGCCTGTTCGCCGACATTGTTCTTCCGATTAACACCAAATTAGAAGAAGAGGATATCTCCACCGATGTTTATGGCGGTGAATTCAATCTGGTGTTCCATGAAGGTCAGTGCATTGAGCCAATTGGCGAATCCAAGAGTGACTATGAGGCCGTTTGCGAAGTTGCCAAGAAACTGGGTCTCTATGAAGAGTATACCAAGGGTAAGTCCATTGAAGAATGGGTTAAAGAAGGCTTTGACCATTCAGGTATTGAAAACAGGATTAGTTATGAAGAATTCAGAGAAAAAGATTACTATATAATTCCGCCCGCTGATGGCTGGGAAGATGACGCCAGAGGGTTTGGCCTCTTTGCTGAAGATCCTGTAGCTCATCCTCTGGATACACCAACAGGAAAATTGGAATTTCTCTCCACAGATCTAGCTAATTATTTCCCAGATGACCAGGAACGTAAACCAGTTCCCCAATGGATTCCTTTTGGAGAATCTCATTCCGAAAGTCTGCTCCATCCTAGATCAAAGAAATATCCATATCTGATCGTTTCCAACCATCCCCGTTGGAGAGTTCATGCTAATCTGGACGATTGTGCCTGGTTGCGGGAAATTCCAACCTGCAAGGTTAAGGGACCTGATGGCTATCTTTACGAACCATTGTGGATCAATACAATTGATGCCGAAAATCTTGGAATTAAGTATGGCGATATTATCAGAATTCACAATGACCGCGGCTGGACACTGGGCGGAGCATACGTTACCGAACGCATCATGCCTGGGGTTATTTATCAGGATCATGGTTCAAAATTAGATCCGATCGTTGCTGGTGTGAGTGACCGCGGCGGTGATAATAATCTAATTTGTCCGGGAATGATAACATCCAAGAATTGCGCAGGTGAAGTAACCAGCGGATTTCTGGTTGGCATTGAAAAAGTTGATGTTAATGAATTACGTGCCCAGTATCCTGATGCTTTTAGTAGAGCATATGACGCTGGTTCAGGTTTAATCGTCGATGCTTATCTTGAGGAGGGAAAATAATCATGAAAGTATTTGTCATTGATGTTGCCAAATGCAACGGTTGTTATGGCTGCCAGGTTTCCTGCAAGGATGAGCATTGTGATAACGAATGGCTTCCTTATGCAAAAATACAGCCAGAGACGGGTCATTTCTGGATGAAGATAAATGAAAAAGTAATGGGCAGTGTGCCAAAAGTTAAAATGTCTTATGTGGCAACGCCTTGTATGCATTGCGAGAATGCACCTTGTATGGAAGCAACCAAAAATGGCAGCGTTTATAGACGCGAAGATGGTCTGGTAATTATTGATCCAGAAAAATCCAAGGGACAGAAGCAACTGGTTGATGCTTGCCCCTATGGCGCAATCTATTGGAATGAAAAGCTGCAGCTGCCGCAAAAATGCACTGGTTGTGCTCACCTTGTTGATGAGGGAAAAATTCCGCGGTGCATGGATTCATGCCCGACTGATGCAATAAAGTTCGGAGAGGAAGCAGAGTTAGCTGAACTGATCGGCAAAGCCGAGGTAATGAAACCGGAGTTGGGCTTAAGGCCGAGGGTTTATTACTTAAATCTGCCGAAAAACTTTGTAGCTGGTGCAGTATTTGATCCAATTGAGGATGAATGCCTGAAGGATGCCAAAGTAACTCTTACCGATGTTGGAAAGAGTAAGGATTATGTTGCAACTACTGATAGTTTCGGTGACTTCTGGTTCAAAAGGTTAGAAGCAGGAACCTATGCTCTCAAAGTAGAAAAAGAGGGATTCTGTCCATTTAGTATGAAGAGTTTTGAAATCACTGAAAGTACTAATGTTGGTGATATTGCTTTAAATAAGATGCTAGATTAATTAGTTATGTCTAGAATTGTCCCGAAGCCAACTTCGGGACAATTCTACATTAATTGAGCAGTTAAGCAAACCAAAATTAACGCTAGAGTGGAAGGCCCTAGCTGGTATTAAAATAAGTAGTTTTATATATTTAGACAAAACAGAGGAGGCCAGGTTAATGACAGATAATAGTAAAGGTTGGGCAGATCCCGGTGCAGCAGGATCCATGGCTTTATCAATTGCTGTTTTTGGTTTTTTTGCTGTTTTGACAGGCAGGGTGGAAGGCTCAGGGATCATTCTGTTATCCATGTGGCTGTTAGCCGGATTTGTTGTACACATTATAGTAGCAATTGTGAAATTATTAAGTGGTAATACGGTGGATGGAAATGCGTTTATTTTCTTCGCTTCATTTTTAATGCTGGCAGCAGCCCTTGACTTTATGATTAAATGGATGGCTATGCAGAATGGATGGACAATTGATACCCGAATGAGTGGATATTTATGGATACCACTATGGCTAACAACATGGTTGTGGACACCGGCTATTTGGCGAACATCACCATTGGTATTTAATATAGCGATATTTTTTATGGATATTGCATTTCCTTTTGTATGTTTAACAAACTTGCAAGTATTAGCTCCCGCCTATGCATCAATAGCAGGCTACTGCTTGTTGCTAACAGGAATACTGACTTTATGGCTAGGAACTGCAGGAATGGTGAATGCAGCTTTCGGAAGAAACATATTGCCAGTAGGTGAGCCAATTCTGAAAGATAAGACGATATAATTTAACCTCATTTATGAATACAATATTTTAGATGCAATATAGGTAATTTACCAATGCTTGTATCCTGGGTAAGTGAATATGAAAAATATGGGGAAAGTGCGTTTCCAGGCCATGGAAGCGCACTTTCCAACATGCACGAATACCTGCCTCCTGCTAATAAACATCTATCATTTATATAACCATTCTTTTCACTGTTGAAAAGAAATAAATCCTTAATGATAGCGATTATAGTCAAGTGGTAAAGCTAAGTGTAGGCTTGGACATACAAAAAGACGACATTTTATGCTTTCGATAAGCATTTATAAAAAATCAAAAAGTTGCAGTTGACATAAACGGTTAGGCATGATAATCTATAAAAGTCGCTATGAGCGGCGGCAATAATTGGTAAAATAAATAGTGTTGACATAAACTAATGAAGATGCTATTATAATACTCTGCCGTTAAACATGGCACATCGGTTACGGACAAAGCGTACCGTCCATGGTACGTCCGTGACAAACGTTCCCTGAAAACTGAACAATGTAAGTAATGCATCAAAAAGCCAGATGTGCGGTGCTCAATGAGCACTTCAAACAATTTCTTAATTTGATTTATAGAGCCAACAAATGGCTTCAATAAAAACCTTTATTGGAGAGTTTGATCCTGGCTCAGGACGAACGCTGGCGGCGTGCCTAACACATGCAAGTCGAACGGAGTA
>NZ_LSLK01000019.1 GCF_002257705.1 Sporomusa silvacetica DSM 10669 | reverse complement strand
AGGATATATTAATCTTGGTTCCTATGGAAAGACAGCTTACAATAACGTATTAAAAGGCTTTGGCATCGACTCGAAGAAGTACTCCTACGAAGAATGCAGCAGCTCACCGGAAGCAGTTGCCAGTCCGCTGGGCCGTGAACTGGATGGTATTTTCAAAAAATTCTTCAAGGACCATACGGCACAGGAAGCAATAAACATCTGCATTGACAACAAAATCTCAGCAGCTCATATTAAAACCGCTGAGGAAGTTTACAATGAACCGCACTGGCGCATGAGAGGCGACTGGGTAAAATACACCGATCAGACTCTAAACAAGGAAGTGGAAGCCTTTGGTGTCATGCCTAAACTTTCAGAAACTCCGGGGGAAGTATGGCGTGGCGCTCCGGCCTTAGGGCAGGATACAGAGAGAATTCTTACTGATCTGCTGGATTATAGTGCTAGCGAAATCGAGGCTTTAAAAGGTAAAGGTATTATTGACTGAATAGGTCTAAATAATTGTAAACGAACACCACCTCATAGTTTATTTCTGTAAACATCAATTAAAAAGGTAGTTTAAACATCACATAATTGATGGTTGCTAGTCAAAGAGCAATCATCAATTATGATAATAAAAAATAACGACAGTACATTATTTATCGGTTTAAAGGAATTATTTTTGATATTGGTTTATGTTGGCGTATTCATTGCATTTTTGCGCCGGACGGTGTTGAAAACAGCTCGGCTCGAGAACACCGCCGAAGCATTTGCTATTCTTGGATTTATTGATCTTATTGTTACCGGAGATCTTTTATATAACAGCGCCAGTTTTGCTATGGGAGAAAATGCAGGTGTTCGCTGGATCCACGCAAACTGCATGTGGATCTTAGGGCTCATTTAGATGAGAAGGCGCCATTATAGATAGAATTAAAGCTGCCTGCGAATAGGCTTGCCCTGTTTCTAATGAACAGGCTGAAGGAAATGTAGAAACGTTTAAGGAATTGGGTGTCAAAAAAATCATTACGCTCTGCCCACATTGCTTTAATTCGCTTAAAAATGATTATCCCGATTTTGGCGGTGAATTTGAAGGTGTTCATCATACCGAGCAAATTGCCAATTTAATTGCGGACGGAAAGATCATAAGAATTTCAAAATGACATTGAAAGGGGGGATTTTGAAGAAACGTAGATTATTATATTCCTGATTTTGAAGAAACAAATCAAATTTAAAGAATCGTTATTGTAAGAGAAACGCTTAAGTAACGGCTAAAGGAGGAGTAGTTTATGGATATTTTAGTTTGTGTAAAGCAGGTACCGGATACAGCTGAGATAAAAATAGATCGAGAAACGAATAGACTTATTCGAGATGGTGTGCCAAGTATTCTAAATCCATTTGATGCCAATGCCCTAGAAGCGGCAGTTCAGCTAAAAGAGGCTAACGGTGGTACCGTAACTGTACTAACCATGGGGCCGGAGCAGGCCAAAAACATGTTAAAGGAATGCATTTCACTTGGCGCTGACAAGGCAGTGCTGGTAAGCGATAGAGTGTTTGGCGGGTCGGATACTTTAGCGACAAGTTACATATTGGCTAACGCCATTAAAAAACTTGGCAAGTTTGACCTTATTCTTTGCGGCAAGCAGGCCATCGACGGAGATACTGGGCAAGTTGGGCCGGAAATCGCAGAGCATTTGGAAGTAGCTCAATTGACCTTTGTCGCGAAAATAGATATTAAAGGCGATACTATTACCGTTAACAGAGAGCTTGATGAAGGTTATGAAGTTGTAGAAGCCAAGTTCCCGGCAGTAGTTACAGTGGTTAAATCCATTAATACTCCCAGATATCCGTCTATCAAGAGTAAAATGGCCGCTAACAGAGCAAAGATAGACGTAATTACTGCTGCAGATTTGCCAGAAATTAATCCGGAAAAAATAGGACTTAAAGGTTCACCGACAAGAGTAAAGAAAACATTTACCCCTCCTAAAAGAGAGTCTGGCATTAGAATTTGTGAAGAAACTGGCAGTGCAGCGGCACTAAAATTAGTTGAAAAATTAGTGGCAGCTAAACTTGTTTAAGGGGGAGTGGAATAATGAATATTGCTGACTATAAAAATGTATGGGTATATATTGAACATGCTTACGGAGAAACAAAAAATGTAGGTTTAGAGTTATTAAGCCAAGCCCGAGTTTTGGCTGACGCTAATCAGGAAAAGGTTATTGCTGTCGTTATTGGCAAAGAGGTTGATGCGGTAGTTAAATCGGCTGTTGCTTACGGCGCTGAGGAAGTGCTGGTGGTAGAAGGCGATGAATATAAAGACTATACTACTGATGCCTATACCAATGCTATGGTGAAGTTAGTCGAAAAGTATAAACCCTCGGTCCTCTTAATCGGAGCTTCAAATAACGGCAGAGACTTAGGCCCGCGGGTTGCAGCACGCCTAAAAACAGGGTTGACGGCTGATTGTACAGGCCTTGCGGTTAATGAGGAAACCAAAGATGTTGCATGGACCAGACCGGCATTTGGCGGTAACCTAATGGCTACCATTTTTTGCTCTGATACCAGACCACAGATGGGTACAGTAAGACCTGGCGTATTTAAAAAGGCTGAGCCTGATACCGCGAGAACTGCACCGATTACCAAGGAAGAGATTCATACACCAGCTGAGACGATTCTTACAAAAGTAGTCAAATTGATAAAAGCGGTAAACGATTCTGGCGTTAAGATTGAAGAAGCAGATATAATTGTTTCCGGCGGCAGAGGCATGGGTAAACCTGAAAATTTTGCTTTACTCAAAGAACTTGCCAATCTTCTGGGCGGAGCTGTTGGAGCATCAAGGGCAGCTGTAGATGCAGGCTGGATGTCTCCGTTACAGCAAGTAGGCCAGACAGGCAAAACAGTAAGTCCTAAGATTTACTTTGCTTGCGGTATTTCAGGAGCTATACAGCACTTGGCAGGCATGTCCTCTTCAGATGTTATTGTAGCCATTAATAAAGATCCTGAGGCGCCGATTTTTGATGCGGCCGATTATGGTATTGTAGCCGATTTATTTGAGGTTGTTCCTGTTCTCATTAAAGAAATCAAGAAAATTAAAGACCAATAATTTACTAAGAAGATAATTCTGCAATAAGAAGAGGATGGTTGAACTTAAAATGCGGGGGTGCTGCGTGGATTTAAGAGGAGTTGTGTGTTTTTGCATAATGATACTGAACCGCTAAAGTAACAGGCCAGATAAGTTTGAAAACCTCCTCTTTTTATTTTTATAGCACCTTGTCATTAGGCAAAGGTGCTTATTATCGTTTTTAAACTTGGAAGCCAGATGCAGTCCCAGAAATGCGGCAGGCAAGATAAAGAGATTTGTGCAGGTGATAACTATCGGGGGTTAGCAGACGTTGGAGATAGTGTACTAGATTTGCATCACCAAGATATAAAAGGTGAATTCATAAATCGGTTGAGAAGCAATTATGTAAAAAATATCCTTCAATATAGCTATGATTGTGAAAGAAGTAACTTGGCAAATGTCAAACAAAAAATAAACTTTGTAAGCAATGGTTCATTGTAAAATGAAATGCAACACTCCCAATGAATAAAAAAGAACAACCAATGTGAGAACTCATGTATGATAAAAGCGACCAAACCCAATCATACGGAGGTGTTCACATTGGCTGTTATCACCA
>NZ_LSLK01000018.1 GCF_002257705.1 Sporomusa silvacetica DSM 10669 | reverse complement strand
AGTATCTCAGTCATGCGACCAAGATACCACATTCGGTATTAGCACCACTTTCGCGGTGTTGTCCCCAATTTAGAGGCAGGTTGTCTACGCGTTACTCACCCGTTCGCCACTAAGTATCCATTGCTGGTTACTCCGTTCGACTTGCATGTGTTAGGCACGCCGCCAGCGTTCGTCCTGAGCCAGGATCAAACTCTCCAATAAAGTTTTTTATTGAAGCCATTTGTTGGCTCTAAATGATTGTTTGATGTTAGATGCAAAGCATCTAACTAAGCGACCACATCGAAATCATAGATTTCGTGTGTCTGCTTAAAGAAATTGTTTTTGGTTTTGTATGTCGCAAGCGACATATAACCGCACATCTGGCTTTTTTGATGCATTACTTACATTGTTCAGTTTTCAGGGAACATTTTGTCGTTCGCATTGCGGCGACAGCTTTTATATATTATCACGTTTATTTCACCGTGTCAATATCTTTATTCTTGGTATTTATTTCTGTCATTATTCTTAGCTTAGCTATAATGCCTCGCTTGAACCGACCTGCCTATCTTATCATGCATAGCTTGTTTATGTCAATATCATTTTTAATGACATAACCGTTTTTATTGAAATTCCTCTAATATAGAGTAAACATGGCTTGCGCCCAGCCTATAGCAACAGCGTAAGCCATGTTTATTTATCCTTTATTAGCTTTAATCATTATTAGCTTTATTTTCAACAACCGCCAAGGCAACAACTTGATCCTCCGCATCTGTACGCATAACTTTTACCCCCTGCGTGCTACGGCTAGTCACTGATATGGTATCAATCTCCATCCGAATAACAATACCCTCACTAGTAATCAGCATCAATTCTTGCCCTGGTTTAACAATTTTTATACCAACAACATACCCGATTTTTTCGGCGGCACTGGGTTTAATATTGATAACACCTTTGCCTCCGCGACCTGTTATACGGTATTCGCTCGCGTTTGTCCGTTTGCCATAGCCTTCTGATGTTATTGTCAGCACTTCGCCGTCTCTTTTCACGACATCCATACCTATTACCTGATCATCTTTATCTAGACTTATCCCTCTTACGCCATGCGCCGTCCTACCCATGATTCGTACATCAGCTTCATGGAAGACAATGGCCTTTCCATCCCGAGTACCCATGATTATATCACATTCACCATTTGTCAGCTTAACGCCAATCAAATCATCATCCTCATCCAAGGAGATAGCTATTAAACCGCCTTTTCGGGCCGTGTCAAATTCGAGTAACTCGGATTTTTTGACAGTGCCTTTTTGTGTAGCCATAAACAGATAGCGATTAGCGCTAAACTCTTTAATCGGAATAACTGCTGTGATTTTTTCATCCTTTTCCACCTGGAGCAAGTTGACGATAGCCGTGCCTTTGGCTGTACGCCCGGCTTCCGGCAGTTCGTATCCTTTTAATCGGTACATCCGCCCCCTGCTGGTGAAGAACAAGAGATTGTGGTGTGTTGTCGCCACAAATAAATGCTCGACAAAATCTTCTTCTTTGGTACCCATCCCGTGTACACCTCTACCGCCCCGGCGCTGACTGCGATAGGTATCAACAGGCAGACGTTTGATATAGCCTTGGTGCGTCAAGGTAATTACAATGTCTTCTTCAGCAATAAGGTCTTCCATATTCATCTTAGACACATCGCTAGTAATAACAGTACGTCGTTCGTCAGCAAAACGTTTTTTGACATCCAAAAGTTCTTCTTTAATTATGTTCATTACTTTGCCTTCGTCTGACAGCACGCCCTCTAACCATTCGATAGTCTCCAAGATGTCCTTGTATTCATTTTCGATTTTGGCGCGTTCAAGTCCAGTCAATCGCTGGAGACGCATATCCAAGATAGCCTGGGATTGTTTCTCACTTAGGCTAAACTTGTCCATTAATGCATTTTTGGCAATTTCTGGCGTTTGCGATTGCCTAATTGTACTAATAACAGCATCCAGGTGGTCAAGCGCAATTTTTAAACCTTCTAAAATGTGCGCCCTGGCCCGTGCTTTATCCAGTTCAAACTTAGTACGGCGGATAATTACTTCTTTTTGATGTTCCAGGTAATACTGTAAAACTTCCTGCAGGTTGAGTACTTTGGGATGCCCTTTTACCAAGGCTAGCATATTTACTCCAAAAGTATCCTGCATTTGTGTATGTTTATAAAGCTGATTTAAGACGACATCTGCATTAGCATCTCGTCTGAGTTCAATGACCACTCGCATACCTTTGCGATCACTTTCATCTCTGAGATCAGTAATACCATCGATCGTTTTATCCCTGACAAGCCCGGCGATATTTTCAATCATTCTGGCCTTATTGACTTGGTAAGGTAATTCAGTAACTACTATTCGTTGCTTGCCACTAGACATATTTTCAATTCTAGCCTGCGCCCGCATTTTGACACTGCCTCGTCCAGTAGTATAAGCCTGCCAGATTCCCTCACGTCCAAGTATCAAGGCCCCTGTCGGGAAATCTGGCCCTTTAATAGCCAGCATTAATTCATTAATCGTCACATCCGGATTATCAATCAGCATGATGAGGCCGTCAACTACTTCCCCCAAATTGTGCGGGGGAATGTTAGTAGCCATACCAACAGCGATACCGGACGAACCATTAATTAATAAGTTAGGTACCTTAGACGGCAATACTGACGGCTCTTTTAACGATTCGTCATAGTTAGGAACAAAATCAACCGTGTTTTTTTCAATATCGGCCAACATCTCTTCGGCAATTCGCGACATTCGCACTTCCGTGTAACGCATGGCTGCCGCCGAGTCGCCATCCACTGAACCAAAGTTGCCGTGTCCGTCTACCTGCATGTAGCGGGTAGAAAAATTCTGCGCCATTCTAACAATGGCATCATATACCGAACTATCACCATGGGGATGATATTTACCCAAAACTTCACCGACGATACGCGCCGATTTTTTGTAAGGCTTATTAGCCGCCATCCCAGCCTCGTGCATGGCGTAAAGTATCCGGCGATGAACTGGTTTCAGACCATCGCGGACATCAGGTAATGCCCTCATTACAATTACGCTCATAGCATAGTCGATATATGAATTTTTCATTTCGTCTTCAATTTTGATTGGTAAAACCTTACCTAATCCAAAATCCAAACCATCTTGCACAAAACCACCTCAATAATTCGACATTCTACTATATTTTCCTCACATATGCAAAAAAATCCTGCAAACGTTAGACAAAAGCGTAAAATATCTGAATACGCTGCCTGTAACCCATTATATTCTTTAGCCATATACTAAACATGAAAAGATAGTCTTATCCGATGACCAAGCTGCTCTAAGACTCCCTCTTCTACAAGCGGGAGTTAAGAGCAACTAAGCCCTGGATAGGTTCGACTAAACTTCAGATGGGGTTAAAACCCTACCTGAAGCTAAGTCTCACGTTATCATCATAACAGGAGGCGTACTGTTCATGAGCATTTTTTATGTTCTACTGCTCGGTTTAGCTGTCAGTATTGACGGTTTTGTAGCCGGCATCGCTTATGGCTTAAAAAATATCTGCATGCCCTTTACCTCTTTGAGCATTGTCGGAGTTGTAGCCGGTATTTGCACCGCTATAGCCATGGTTATGGCCTATCTTGTTGGCCAGTTCATCAATACAGACGTAGCTATTGCCATGGGAGCATTACTCCTAATTATGCTTGGTCTCTGGAGCCTGTTCCAGCAATACGTAACCAAGGATATTGCCTCCTATGAAATGGATGGCGAAGTTACTGCACGCAAACTAACTTTTTCACTAGGCCGGTTAGTTATCAGTATCATGTCTAAACCAGAAACTGCCGATGTCGACAAACTTGGTATTATAAGCCCACTGGAAGCTGTCTTTCTTGGAGTTGCATTAGGCGCTGATGCTATGGTTGGTACCTTTGCCGCCACCCTCATGGGCCCAATGCCGCTTTATACACCTGTAGTCATTGGCGTAATTCACATGCTTTGCATTGCCACTGGTTTTTATTCATCTCAGAAATTGATTTCCGAAAGAATGAAAAAACGGTTTCCCTATCTGCCGGGTGCACTCCTGATACTGCTTGGTATCCTCCGGCTTGGTTAGACTGGACGCCTAATCCCCAAACTGATAAACTATATACTAACTTCATCTCCTGCAAAACCATTATAGGGGGCCATTCTATGGTGTATAAAATTTTGACCATTAATCCTGGTTCTACCTCCACAAAAATTGGTCTATACCACGATACTGTCGAAGTTTTTGTGGGAAATATTGGCCATAGCACCAAGGATATTGCGAAGTTTACCACGGTTATTGACCAATTTGAATACCGTTTTGAAACTATAACTGCTTTTTTGTCTAGTAAAAATATAAAAGTCAGCGACTTATCCGCAGTTGTCGCCCGCGGTGGATTATTAAAACCAATGGTAGGCGGTACTTATCACATAACAGCATCCATGCTGGATGATTTAAAACATAATCGCTATGGTGCCCATGCCTGCAATCTTGGTGGTATCATTGCTGACCTGTTAGCTAAAGAAGGCGGCTGCCCCGGCTATATTGTCGATCCCGCAGTTGTTGATGAGCTGGCACCAGTAGCCCGGCTTAGCGGCCGACCGGAAATTACTCGCAAAAGCATTTTTCACGCATTGAATCACAAGGCCGTAGCCAAGCGTTTTGCTAAAACTATTAATCGATCCTATGATAGTCTCAACTTAATTATAGCCCATCTCGGTGGCGGCATTTCTATTGCTTGTCACACCTTTGGTGAGGCTGTTGATGTTAATAATGCCTTTGACGGGGAAGGACCATTTTCACCCGAACGAGCTGGTACGATACCTGCTAAACAGTTTGCTGATAAGATTATCTCTGAAAAACTGGATATAAACACAATCGCCTCACTACTAGCTGGTAACGGTGGTTTGGTGGCCTATCTAGGCACAAATGATGTACGGGAGGTTGAACGCCGCATAGCCGCAGGTGATAAGCAGGCCGAACTTGTTTATCAAGCGATGATCTATACCATCGCCAAAAGTATTGGTGCAGCCGCCATACCGGTCTGCGGTAAAGTAGATTATATTATGCTCACTGGTGGTATTGCTTATTCAGAACAACTTACAGCCAAGCTCACAGAATACGTCAGCTTTATTGCCCCAGTTGTTATCCTGCCTGGAGAAAATGAACTACAAGCACTAGCCGAAGGAGCCTACCGCGTGCTTATTGGCGAAGAATCAGCCAAAGAATATATCCAGTAATGAGAAAAAAACTAGGTTGGGACGAAATGTCTCAACCTAGTTTTTTTTTATTCACTATACATCCCACACAGCTACAAACTTATCTTTGTTACAACGCACAATTTTATCTTTATTATTAAGCTTTGTCTTTATATCTACCCGATCTCCCCATAACTCAGCGACATATTTAATCGTCTCTTTGGCATAATTCATCTCTAACTCTCGCCCATCATAGATGTGTTCGAGTACTAATACCCCATTCTCCACATCCTGTGGGCGAATTTCTGGCACCATTCCCAAACCAACCATATTAGCTAATTCATCACGAATAATTTTCCAACCTTCTTCATCAGCTACCTCTGTCACTACAACATCTATTCCACGCATTTTATAGTTAAATAAACCCATTTCTTCACACAGCTCTTGGTTTAAAAACCGCCGTAGAAACGACTGATCCCGTTCTTGCTGGCGTATTTTAAATATTTCATCCCGCCCACTATTTTTATCCAGATACTCAAACATTTTAAAACCGATAAAATAGGGATTAATTTGCCTCTCATACGGCCGGACAACAAGATTATGGCGCTGCAGAAATTCAAAATGTAAGCCTTGCGGCAGTGTAAGCTCTTGGAGCAGGCGATAATGCCAGTAACTGGCCCAGCCCTCGTTCATAATCTTGGTTTCCAGTTGAGGTAAAAAGTAAAAAGTTTCCTCTCTGACAATGCTGATTAAATCCCGCTCCCAGTAAGACAACTTACCCCGCTCACTCAAAAAACCTAACAAATCCGACTTTAAGCGGTCTGGCACCTCATCTGGTACTTCTTTAGCCAGTTCACTCTTAGTAAGAGGCTTACCTTCTCCCTGTCGTCTCACTTGGAACCGGAGTGCGTGAGCAGCATCCAGTATTCGCTCCACTTGTTTTGGTCCAATACTAGGATCAGCGATATATTCCCTCACCCGGCTGGCATGACTTTTAAACATTTCAACAGTCAATTCCGCCCGGGTATTTTCTTTAAACAGCCGATTATTTTTAAAAAAATCATTATGCCCGTACACATGCGCAATTGTCAGTATCTGCAACAACAGGGTATTATCCCGCATGAGATAGGCGATGCAAGGATCAGAGTTAATCACCATCTCATATGGCAAACCAGTTAAGTTATACGCGTAGTAGGTTTTTTGCCGTTCATAGGCTTTACCGTAACTCCAGTGAGGGTAGTGGGATGGCATACCGACATAAGATTCATAACATAGCATGTCTTCGTAGCTGCAAATTTCGAACTGCTGTTCATAGCAATTTAGACCGGCTCCGGTAATTAGTGCTTCGATTTTATCATTCCACTTTTCCAACTCATGCATACCATAATCTGCTGTCACTGTCCATCACCTCCACCCTCTATCTCAGTATGAATTGCAGGATCTGCTTCTTTTTCCAATATTCGTTTGAGGGCCGGCCAAACATCTTCTTTTCGCCCCATAGACGCAATAATGAAATTTTCGGCCTTAATGTTTTGCTCCAATTGACGGCGAATGGTCACGCCATAACTATAATTAGACAGGATCTCCACATAGCCTACTAGGTTGCTGACACAAACCAATTCCTTGGCCTTCTCTACGGTTCGCGCATTATCTTCCGTCCAGTTGTCACCATCGGTACAATGGAAAGCATAAATATTCCATACATCAGGATTATAGCGTTGCTCAATGATTTCTAAGGTTTTAGCATAGCCACTGGAAATCATTGTGCCACCAGACTCACCATGGTGGAAAAATTCTCGCTCATTTACCTCTTTTGCTTCGGTGGTATGCGCAATAAATACTACATCTACCTGTTCATACTTCCAGCGTAAGAATTGATATAATAAAAAGTAGAAGGTACGCGCCAAATATTTTTTACTCTGATCCATTGAGCCTGACACGTCCATGATGCAAAAAACTACCGCATTAGAATGACGACAGATATCTTCCTTAACCCGAAAGTATCTCAAATCATCTTCACGAAACGGTACCCGCTCCCGTACCTGTTGGCCATCTTCCAAATGAACTTGTTTACAAAGTTTTTCTCTAACCAGCCCTTGCTGCCGTTTGAACTTTTCCATTAATGTCCGTTTTTTAGCCAGTCGCGGCGGAATGCCTTTTCGCTGATATCCAGAGCGTTTAAATATATACTCAGCCTCTTGCACCGCAAATTTTTTACGCTCAAGGTCAGGTAGCTTTGCCTCTTCAAACATATAATTGACGATTTCATCCATGGTAATTTCTGTTTCATAAATTTCTTCCCCTTGCTCACTACCGGCCTGCCCCATCCCTTGTTCCTGTTGACTGTTAGTTCGGCCGATAACCTGACCACGTGCTTCTTTGCCACTACCACTAGCTGTACCGCTGTTATTATTACCATAAATAAACTGATACTCTTTGATACCGCGAATAGGTATCTTTATTTTTTTGTTCTTACTTTGGCCGATAATACTTTCGTCAGCAATAATCTCACCCAAATTACGCTTGATGGCATCCTCAACCAGTTCACGGTGGCGCTTACGGTCATATTGTGAGCGATCAGATTCTCCTGTACGGCCTTCTTTAAAAATTGCCATAGGTCACCTCCGCTATCACCTTAGTCTTTCCATAAATTATTGGCGGCATATTTTAACACGACATTACAACAATGTTGGCAGTATCCATTGTCCTTCATGGCCTCTACCATGGTGTTATACTTAGTATCCTGTTCTTTATCACGTACTCTTGCCTGGGTAATAATCCGCGAAAGCTCTTTAACCGAAGCCGTTAACTTCTTTTCAATGGCTTCCTTTAACGGTTCATAGCTCTTATACTCAATTTTTCCGCCACTGCGCATAATCGAAAACATGTAGGAGGTAACATCTTGACGGAATCCCTGGGCAGCTGTGCTTGTAATACCAATTTGCTCTTCAATGGACTGCATAAATTTGATGTCAGGTTCTAATTCTTCGCCTGTGTTTACATCTTTTAGCTTGGTCTCATTGACATAGGCCTCGGCATGATCAAGATAATTGTTAAACAAACTTTCGGCCTGTTCCCGATAGCCATGAATAAACGCTTTGGTTACTTCTTTTTCTAGTATTTTGTTATATTCTTTTTTAATTGTATCTTGCAAAAAGCCAAGATAGCGTTTCTTTTCATCCTCGGCAATGGCTAGCTCCTTGGTTGCCTTAACCATGGTTTCAATAACAGCAATTGGGTTAATGCAATTAAATTCAGATTCAGACAGTGTATTATCAAGGACTTTCATAATAAAACGGGTAGATATACCGGTCATACCCTCACGAGGCGCTTCGTCACGTAGTTCAACGATATCCATTCGTTTTGTCGATCCTTTTTCCACGATTTCTTCACCATTATATATCTTTAATTTAGTAAACGGGTCAACCTTAGAGGAAGGTGTCAAGCGGGTCAAAATAGCAAACATGGAGGCGACTTCAATGGTATGAGGAGCAATATGCGCATTAAAACTGCTATTTTTCAAGACTTTGCGGTATATCTTGACTTCTTCATCAAGTTCCAAACAATAAGGAACCTCTACTTTTACGATCCGGTCCAGAATAGCTTCATTGGTATGATCTGATTTAAACTTGTTCCACTCGGCCTCATTAGAGTGAGCCAGAATAATGCCATCAAAATAAATCATAGCCCCTTTACCTGGTGAGGGAATTGACTTTTCTTGGGTAGCCGTAATCATTGTGTGGAGATACTCTACATCATTTTTAAATACCTCAATAAACTCTACTACGCCGCGATTCCCAACGTTAAAAGCGCCATTTAAAGACAGCACCCGGGGATCATCTTCTGGATAAAGATCCAATTTGGAGATATCAACAGAACCTGATAATACAGAGGTATCTTGGTTATTAGGGTCAACTGGCGGAACAACGCCAATGCCTTTGCGTGAGCGGATGGAAAACTCTGATGTTGTGACCGGAAACCGTTCAAATTCACCGTTAAAATCATGTTTTAGCCGGTAACGACATATCGGGCATAAGTCCCCTTCGATAGTTACCCCTAGTAATTCTTCAAACTGAGGACGAAGATGCTTGGGAATGAGATGCAATGGTTCTTCGCGCATCGGACAATCCTTCAACATATAAATGGGTGGGCTCATTTCTAGCACCTGCTTTAATGCTTCCATGATAGAGGACTTACCAGCGCCTACTGGTCCTACCAGATAGAGTACCTGACGGGATTCTTCCCCTTTCATTGCCGCCGAATGGAAATAGCGCATAATCTTCATAATGCTTTTATCAATGCCAAAAAACTTATTGACAAAGAAACTATATCGCTTAATGATATCGTTGCCATACACCCTTTTTAGGCGCGGATTTTCCTCTGTTTTAATAATTTCGATACCAGACTTAATTAATAGTTCCTGCATCCGTTGATGGGCCAATACCGCTATTCCTGGATTATCTTTTACGATTGCCAAATAGTTTAATAATGTACCATCAAACTTATATTGTTTATGCTCGTTGCGATCTTGCTTAATGAGCTTTTCAAAATCATAAGCCATATTTACTTGCCTCCTTTAGCTTTTTTGGGATTAACCTTAAACTATTTTTTAAATATCCATAAAAATATACACAACGTCACCAAAAGCAATTACACCTTTTTACTAATTTATTACGCCAATTGAATTTTTGGGCCTGTCTCAAATAAAAAAAAGCAATAGATGTTTTGGTAACACCCATTGCTTCTCCATTATTCACTGGACTTATTACTTTTTATCATCTTGTTTTTCTCCAACAAACAGCATCCCAATAGTTTTTCCGGCTTTGTCCTTAAGCGGTTGATAATTTACAATATACCACTGCCTCATTACAGTGGCCCGTCCCATATATTCATTATCTCGCTCAAGTACCGCTTTCTCAACATATTTTGCCGCCGCTGTACCAGTGGCTCGTCGTCCTGACTTGGTAGTAAGCGTAGTAGCAATCCGAGTATTTCCTTGAAATACTGTAAATCCAGCCCCTACCTGCTGAGCTATTTCATCAACCAGGCGTTCATTGTTATTGATCACTTGCTCGCCAACCATCATTTGGTTGCTGCTGTTTACATGAATAGGTCCATATTTAAATAATAAATCTCGCGCTTTATTTAGCTTATCTTTAATCCGTTGTCTGGTAATTTCATCAACAGCCACAAACTGAACCGTCATTTCTTCCATTTTTTGAGCCATACCATTCAAATCCTGTGTAGCAATTGTGATCTTTTCAATCGTAGCAAATACTTCTTCACTAGCCGCATTGATCTCTTGACTGGCTCCCGAAAATGTGCGGGAAATAGCAACTATTTCGCCCACATTGTCAGCAATATTATCAATATCAACCGTTACTCCGGCTGTATTTTCAGCCATTATAGCGACTTGCTCATTGAGTTTTTGGCTGATAGTGATAATTCGATTTAACGCTGCTTCCGAATCACCGGCCATTTCAGCCCCTTTTTGGGCCTGAGTAAGCCCATCCTCTATAGCTATCACAGTATCAAAGGTTTCTTTTCGTACCCCAGTAATCAAATTGGTAATTTCCTCTGCTGATTGCCGTGAGTTCTCCGCGAGTTTTCGTACTTCATCGGCCACTACCGCAAAGCCCCGACCTTGTTCACCAGCCCGTGCTGCCTCAATAGCCGCATTCAAAGCCAATAAATTGGTCTGAGCAGCAATAGCCGTAATCACCTCAACAATCTGGCCAATCTGGCTTATCCTATCAGCTAAGCCATGAATGGCCTTAGCCGAAACATCCATTTTACTTTTTACTCCAGTCATTGTAACAATAGCCTCTTTAACTTGAGTGGCACCTTCAACAGCGCTATTAGTAGCCTCTTTCGCCAAATCAGCTGTTTTAACTGCAAGCTGATTAATATCGTTCACCTTGGTACTAGCATGACCTGCAGACTGACTACATAGCTCCAAATCATGTACCTGCCGTGAAGAGCCTACTGCAATTTCTCCAATATTCTCGGTTGTCTGGCGCATAGCTTCTGCTGCCTGAGCTGTGTACTCAGATAAATATTTGCTGTCTTCTAATAGTTTGCTGCCAATTTGTGTAATTTCGCTAATTAAATCGGAAATTTTTTCCATAATACTATTAGTGTTATGCGCTAACTGACTAATTTCGTCATTTGACTTACTATATATCTTTTTCTTTATATCACCGCCTCCGGCAGCCATTTCTCTTAGGCTAATAATTAATTTATGAATAGGATTTACAATAAATCTGGCAATAAGAATCGCCCATAACAACACCGCTATTATAGTTATAATAATATAAGTACATATAAATCCTTGAAACTGAGTCTGTGATAAGATATTCATCAATAATAAAATTCCTACAAGCGGTGCTATACCAGTAAAAAATAAACAAAAAATCAACTTTCCATTAATACCCTTAAATAAATTTGCAACTTGAATCATTAAAACACTCCTTTCTTAATTTTTCCTCTATAAACACTAATAATAGTACTTTGCGAAATTTCTGTCAATTGTTACTATTATTTGAAATTAAAATTAGCGTATTTTCCATAAAAAAGGTAATGTCACTCATAATAACATTACCTTTTCCAGCATCACATCCATTGTTCCTTGTCATAGTATGGTAACAGAGGTGATATTATGGGCTATTCAATTAAAATTTTTTTATCAAGACGACACTTATTTCTATTAAAAAACAATACAGTAATTGTCAGGAATGATAGCTATTGGCACCCCGGTATCCATTGAAGCTTAGTCTTTAGTAGTAGTAGTCACTACAGCAGCTATACGGGAAAAACAAATTTCAGCTGTTAGTTGTTCAAAAAAGTTTATATTAAATTCTCCAGGAATAATACCATTAGTAATACGATTACTATGATAACCAATTACTACTCCCTGGATTACCGCCTTTACCTTGCTTCCTGGCAAAGGTATCCCACGAATAGGATTAAAATCAAGTGGCGCAATATAATAGTTCAACACTCCGTCACTGTTTACCACTAATCGGTTAGGGTCAAGACCATCTGCTGTATATACAGCATCAGTAGGTGCGGCTGGTTTTAGACCCCTGTCAGTAAGAAACCAAGCAGTATATACACCTTGAGGGATCAACCCCTCGGCTGATAAAGAAATACTACCGGTACCATTATTATAGCCGCATACCTCGCCGCTCGCCGTCGCCAGTACCCAAAATCCAGCATCAATAACCGGCGGCCTATTTGTTGGCAGTATATTAAAATTAAGCTGACAGCAGCCTTGGCAATTATCAATTTTTCTATCGTTCATGTACATCATCTCCTTTTTGCAAGGTTACACTTATTTGTATAGTATATGTTCGATAAAATACATAAGTTCCTTGCCAAAAAAGAGGCTACTAGCGTAATAAATTGACTTTAAAAATAGGCTCAGGCATACCCAGATAATACCCCTGCCCATAATCTATATTTAATTCATTCAGAATTTTCCAAATACTCGCATTCTCGACAAACTCAGCTATTGTCTTTTTCCCAAGTGTATGTGCCACAACATTCATTGCTTGCACTAAAGCTCGCTTGGTATTGTCAGAATCCAAATCTCTAATAAATGACCCATCGATTTTTAAATAATCTACTGGCAATTTCTGTAAGTGCGAGAAAGACGAAAATCCTACTCCAAAATCATCGAGAGCAAAGCAGCATCCCAAAGCCTTTAACCTATGAATCCACTGTTCAGCTTTCGTAATATTCTTTATCGCTGTTGTTTCCGTTATTTCAAATCCAATCCTACATGGATTTATAATACTGTTACGAATGTGAGATTCTATAAACTGTAATATTGAATCATCACCAAGACTTTCACCCGAAATATTAACAAAAATGTTTAAATCATTGCGACTTTCAAGCATCTTAATCGCCGTCCCAATGACCCATTGATCAATCTGAGACATTAGACCGTATCTCTCAGCTACAGGAATAAACGCAGCTGGCATAAGTATCTCTCCTTGATCGTCAATCATCCTGATTAACGCTTCGTAATGTAAAACATCATTTCCAATTTTACATATAGGCTGCAAGAATAGTTTAAATTTATTTTTTTTGATGGCATCAATAACCTGAGTTAAAATCCGGTTATTTTCAATAACTTTCATCCTATCTTCCATTTTTTGAATTACTACTACTCTGTTTTTTCCTTGCTCCTTCGCAGTACGCATGGCAACATCGGCATAGGAAAATGCATTGTCTATATCCTGTATTGTCTCAATAAATCCGACTCCAATGCTCACGCTGACTTTAAAAAAATTTTCGCCCAAAATAAAATTTTCTTGCTTTAATACTGCTAATAATTTATTTGCTAATAACGTTGCTTCTTCTTTGTCTATATTAGGCATTATAATAGCAAATTCATCTTTGCCAAGCCGAACAAAAAAATCATGTTCTCTTAAATTAAATTGAAAACACTTGACAATCTGAATCAATATCGAATTCCCAGCGCTGTAACCATAAGTATCGTTAACTATCTTGAAATTATCGATATTTGCCAAGAGAATAGCACTCGTTTTAAGACTTGATTTTTTACGCATCTGACAAATATATTCAATTAAGTAGTACTGGTTAGGTAACCCAGTTAGATAATCGTGCCTAGCCACATAATGCAGCTTTTCTTCCATGTTCTTTCGTTCAGTAATATCTCTAATAACGCTAATGATAACTTTTTTTCCAGCAATTGTTGTGCCTTGAGAGTTAACTTGCACGTTTATCAAACTGCCATCTTTCTTCCTGTGAACAGTTTCAAACAAAATTCCCTTTTCCTCACTAGTTTTCAAATCGCCTGCTACAACAGATTGTTCATCTATTCTGATTCCAAAAACATTCATTGCTAATAATTCTTTACGCGAATAACCATATTTATATAACGCAACATCATTAACAGCCATAATATCACCATTGGGTTTTACAAATAAAATAATGTCATTAGCTCTTTTAGCTAATTTTTTATATGTTCCTAACACATTAGTAATAGTATTATTTTTTACTATATTTTTTTTATTCTTTAAATTATAATCCAGGTCACCTAGCTTACGAGCTTTAATCAACTTATTTCTCACCTCAATAAAAAAAGACTTGGCTTGTGCCAATTCCATTAGGACGCCGGCAGAAGCCTTAGTCGTTCAATCCAGGGAAAGTTATACTTTCCATCTGGAAAATAAAATAAGACCAAGCCAAAGCTTAGTCTTATCACGCGTTGGCAACCTGGCAATCATAGGTAAAACCCTTAGATCCATAGCTTTGCGTCCTTACCTTTCGATAAGTTTGCCAAAATATGCTTTTTATGTGATACTGTAATATATTATCATTATTGGCTAATTTTAGTCAAGCATTCTTTAGAATATATAGGTAGAGTTACCATGCAAGGTTCCACGCGAACTTGTGTAGAAGCTGCTACTATTGGTTGTGAAGTCGGGCAAATCGTCAAGTCTATGATTTTTCGCGGTAAAACTACTGGTATTCCCATACTCATTATCGTCAGCGGTAATAACCGCATTAACGAGAAAAAAATGAGAGAATATCTTGGGGAACCATTCTCCCGGCCTGACGCTAATTTTGTTCAGGAAACGACTGGTTTTGCCATTGGCGGTATCCCTCCCATCGGCCATCTCAACAAGCTTAAGTGCCTTATTGACGCAGATTTGTTTGAATATAATGAGTTGTGGGCTGCAGCTGGCACCCCGTTTGACGTTTTCAAGATTACCCCTGATCAATTGGCCTCAATTACTCAAGGACAAATCATTAATGTCAAATAGTTTACTATTGTACATGTGCAAAATCCCGCTAGTTATATCCAGCGGGATTTTTATCTACATTATATCAGATACTAACTTTTATTAGATCTACGCCAAATTTTCATTTGCTCAGCCTTCTTAATAAGCTCCTCCCGGAAATCAGGATGGGCAATACTAATAATTCGCTCTGCCCGTTCCCAAGTAGAACAGCCTGCTAGCTTAACCTTACCCCATTCGTTGACAAGATAGTGAGCCTGAGTCCGAGGATCGGTCACAATTCCACCTGTTGCTAAAGTTGGTACTACGCAGGAAGTAATAGTATTAGTTTTCTTATTGGAAAAAGACGAACGAAAACATATAAAGCTCTTGCCACCCTTGGATTGATAGGCGCCTGTTACAAAATCCAATTGCCCACCAGTGCCACTGATTTGTCGCACACCTGAGGATTCAGAAGATATTTGCCCAAAAAGATCAACTTCAACACAGCTATTTACTGATATAAAATTATCAAACTGCCCGATAACGGCCGGGTTATTCGTATAGTCTACCGGGTAAACAGCTAGAAAATGATTTTGATCTATCCAATCATATAATTCTCGAGTCCCGGCACTGAAAGTCCAGACACATTTCCCTCTATCTATATTCTTATGTTTATTCGTTAGTTTACCCTTCTTATATATAGCTAAATAGGCATCCACTAGCATTTCTGTATGCATACCAAGGTCTTTAACATCTGATTCAGCAATCATATTACCAACAGCATTAGGCATACCGCCAATTCCCAATTGGAGGATTGATCCATTGACAACATCTTCTACGATAAGCCTAGCTACTTGCTTATCAATATCATCTGATGGATCAACAGGCAATTCAGGAATACCAACATTGCCACTTTCAACAATAAAATCCACCTCAGAAATATGGATACATTCTTCCCTGCCACCTAAAGCCTGTGGAAATTGATCATTAACTTCTACAATAACAATTTTGGCAGTCTCTATGATAGCGCGTGTGGCTGAGGTAGCTAAGGACAAGTTAAAATAGCCATGCTTATCCATGGGCGCGACAGAAATCATAGCCACATTGACCACAAGATCATTGCGATAGTAAAGTGGCATATTGCGATAAATCATAGGAATAAAATTGCAAAGGTTACGGTCATGCAATTGCCTATCATAACCGCTAAAATGCCAGCTGCAAAAGGTAAATACTTCCCGATCAGGGTCTACGCTTACAACTTGGCGGGGCCTTAATGTTAAAGCGCTGCGAATTTTTATATCTTTTAACTCTAATTTTCTTTTGGCTAATGCGTCATCTAGCAACACTGGCTGATTTGTAGCAAAGCCGTAATCAATCCAGTCGCCTGATCTAACGGCTTGTACTGCAACCTCCGGTGTCCGTAACTTATCTTGATATTCACGAGTAAAATTCACCTAAATGCTCCTTTCTTAAAATAAAAAGATGACTGACGTAAAAACCGCCAGTCATTTTTTTATTTTAAAATAACATAATCGCTTATATATCCAAATTTCTAACTTTACTGGCATTCTCTTCAATAAATTTTCGCCGCGGTTCTACCTTGTCGCCCATTAGTATTGAGAATATCTCATCAGCTGCTATAGCATCCTCAAGATCAACCCTGAGAACAGTCCTGGTTTCAGGATTCATGGTTGTCTCCCATAGTTGTTCAGGATTCATTTCTCCTAGGCCTTTGTAGCGCTGGACATTAATATTGTCACGCCCTATTTTATTAAGTAAACTATCCATTTCGCCGTCACTATAAAGATACCAACTTTCCTTGCCCTTTTTAACAAGATACAGCGGTGGCTGAGCAATATAGACATGACCATTTTGAATTAATGGCTGCATGTGGCGATAAAAGAACGTTAGCAGCAATGTTCTTATGTGTGAGCCATCAACATCGGCATCTGTCATAATAATAATTTTACCATAACGGCGTTTTTCTAAGTCAAATTCTTCACCAATACCACTGCCGAATGCAGTAATCATAGCTCTAATTTCTTCATTATTGAGGATTTTATCCATACGGGCTTTTTCTACATTAAGAATTTTTCCTCTAAGCGGCAAAATAGCTTGAAAGCGACGGTCGCGCCCCTGTTTCGCACTGCCACCGGCGCTGTCACCTTCCACCAGATATATTTCGGCCTGATCAGGGTCTTTGATTGAGCAGTCAGCCAATTTACCTGGTAGTGAGCTGGATTCCAAAGCGCTTTTACGTCTTGTTAATTCCCGGGCTTTGCGGGCGGCTTCCCGGGCACGGGAGGCCATAATAGATTTTTCAATAATTTTCTTGGTTACAGCTGGATTTTCTTCAAAAAATTCATTAAGACCCTCTGAAACAATATTATCAATTACGCCTCTAACTTCGCTATTACCAAGTTTGGTCTTGGTTTGTCCCTCAAACTGAGGTTCCTGAAGTTTGACGCTGATAACGGCTGTCAAACCTTCACGTGCATCTTCGCCGCTTAAATTTTCATCGTTTTCTTTAATTATATTAAGTTTACGGCCAAAGTCATTAATGGCCCTGGTTAATGCAATTTTGAAACCGCTTAAATGAGTGCCGCCTTCTTGGGTATTGATGTTATTAACAAATGCATGTATATTTTCGGCATAACCATCATTGTATTGTAATGCAATTTCAGCAAGCGTAGTACCTTTAGCACCATTTAAGTAGATGGGATTAGGATGAGCAACATCTTTATTTTTATTTAAATATTCAACAAAGGACACGACACCGCCTTCATAGTAAAACTCTTGTTTTTCTTCGGTACGCTCATCTTCCATAACGATGGTCAGGTTACGGTTAAGAAACGCTAGTTCCCGCAGACGGATTTTTAGTGTATCAAAACTATATTCTAATTCTTCAAATATCTCGGGATCAGGCTTAAAAGAAACCTTTGTACCTGTTTCTTCCGTCTCACCAATAATCTTAAGACTCTGTACGGTATTGCCGCGTTCAAAGCGAATAAAATGAATTTTACCATTGCGTTTTACCTCTACTTCCATCCACACTGACAACGCATTGACTACTGAAACACCAACCCCATGAAGACCACCGGAAACCTTATAACCTTCACCACCAAATTTACCGCCAGCATGAAGGATGGTAAGCACAACTTCCACAGCCGGTTTTCCAGTTTCGTGCATATCTACCGGAATACCACGACCATTATCAATAACGACAATACTATTATCATGAAGTATTTTTACATAAATTTTATCACAAAAACCAGCTAAGGCTTCGTCAATACTATTATCAACTACCTCATAAACTAAGTGATGCAATCCTCTGGCTGAGGTGCTGCCTATATACATACCTGGGCGCTTACGAACAGCCTCTAATCCTTCAAGAACCTGAATTTGCTGCGCGCCATAGTCACCATTTACTGTTGTATCTTCCATATCATTTATGTTATTTATATCTTCCATCACGTGTAACCCCCGTTATTCCTCGTCTGCAACTGGTATATAACCAGCTCTTTTTTTTAATGTGTGCGACGATATTGCTGAAAAATAAATATTCTCGTTAGTGATAATAAAACTTTTAGCATTATTATCAGAAATATCAATGATCTTGTTACTAGCTTTTATATTATTTATGTACTGATTAGTAATCGCCGAATTAATAATTTTTAAATCAAAAATAGCAATTACATTCCTCAAGGGAATAACAGTATCAGCGCCTAGATGCAGAAACATAACTTTTCCTCCTGACTTTTTCCGCAAGTCGCCCCTTTATCTTGCTAATTACATTAGTAACCATTGTTTCGTTTATTCTATCTGGCTTAACGCCTGTCATTAACATAACTAAAGTAGCCTCATTAAGCTTGTCCCATCCAGGCGCAAACAACGCATGAATTAGTTTATGAACTAATCGCTTTTTGCCTGTGTGGAATTCACGCGGGCTACATGGAACAAATTGACAAGACTCATGATAAGTAAGCCAGGGAGCCTCTGTTAGCAACTTAGTAACTGCATATTTCCTCTCCTGCTTGTATGCAAGACTGCATACACTACAATAGCTTTGTCCTGGTGGCACTAAAACACTGCAATGTTTGCAGGATTGCCAGCCTGCTTTTTTCTTAGTTATAGTAATCCCTGTTTGCTTTATTAATACATAGTAACACTTTTTTCTTAAATTAGTGTCTTGTATTGCTTCTGTTGCCTGCCACACAGCAGCTAATTCTTCTGAGTCCAATTTAGTAGGTTGTAATAAGGGAGTATTTTCTCCATCTTCTTCTGAATTCTGGTATTTCCGTAAATCTCCTGCTTGAAACCTTATATCTATTACCATTTTTTCATTAAGAAATGTATTGATTTTATTAATAATTCCGGACTTTAACATCATTAAGTGATGACTCCAGACCGAATTATTTACAGCTAACAGCAGTATACCACGCTGAATGGATATGGGCCATGCATGACTGGCAATTTCCTCTCCGGCGATCTCCCGCCAATGAACAATGACCGACTGAGCATTATATTGCTTAGTGACACCCAGCGATTTTAGGGTGCTTGGCATTACATCCTTTATCCGAAACATACTATCACTCCGTTACCATACCACTCTGTATGTGGTAAAATTTGCCAAATTTTACTTGAGAAAAATACTGTTCATCTGCAGCGGTGATAAAAGTCTGGATACGCTCTCTAATAAATAAGAGTAACTCAGAACGGCGGGCGGCGTCAAGTTCACTCATAACATCATCAAGTAATAAAATAGGATATTCGCCTGTTTCTGATTTAATAAATTCTAATTCTGCCAGTTTCATAGCTAACACACCAGTCCGTTGTTGGCCTTGTGAGCCAAAATTACGCAAATTTTTACCATTAACTAAAATTATAAGATCATCCCGGTGAGGACCAATACCCGTACTACCATTTAGGATATCTTGCTTACGTTGTTGATCAAACTGGCCATGATACCATCTATGTAGATTATCTATTTTATCTTTTTTAGCCCCGCTCAAATAATAGTTTACCGTAAGATTTTCACTATTGCTGGTAAGTTTACGATGATGAAGATTTGCTAGCATGGTGAGCTTTTTTACAGATTCCAGGCGCTTTTCAGTGATAGTAGCAGCAACCTTAGCCAATTGCTCGTCCCAAGGGAAAAGCAAATCAGTACCAGCTCTACCTTCTCTGATTTTTTTCAATAAGTTATTACGTTGTCCCAGTATCCGGTTATAGTTTAATAATTGCCGGTAATAGACAGGATTTGCCTGTGATATTTCATTATCCAAAAAGCGCCGACGTAAAACCGGCGCTCCTTTTATCAACAGTAAATCTTCTGGTGAAAACAATATAGCATTAAGTGATCCGATAATTTCCCTTACAGGTAAGGGATGACTATTGTATAGTATCTCCTTGTTTTGACTAGTTATAAATTTAATTTTTAATGAATTTTCGACGTCCTGACGAAAAAAAACAACCTCAATACTAGCTGCAGACTGATCCCAGCGTATTAATTCTTGGTCAGTATTAGTCCGGTGTGAGCGCCCCATAGCAGCTAAATATAAAGCTTCAATAAGATTGGTTTTACCTTGGGCATTAGGGCCAATAAAGACGTTGATATTTGCTGTAAAATTTATATCTATATTTACATAATTACGGAAATTATGTAAAACAAGTTGATTAACTCTCATGCCTCACCTGTAATTATTCTCCAGCAGCCAATTCCATCAATAGCAATAACATCATTAATCCGCACTTTTTTTCGACGCTCTGTGACTATCGTACCATTTAGTTTTATTAGTTTATCTTCTAGTAATGGTTTAATTTGAGCTCCATTGTCAATGATACCTGCCCATTTTAGCAACTGGTCGATATTGATTTCTGAAGTATGTATTTCGATTTCCTCCACAGTTTTTCCTCCATATCAAAGTTATACAGAAATTTAAACTTTCTGGTAGGGATATAAAGATAGAGTAAGATTGTCGTGCTAGTATGCGAAACATACTTACTTTTCATACTGTTAACTGGTTCGAACCGGGGTTATGATATAGGTATAGTTTTCATCATTTTGAGGTTTAACCCTTGCTGGACTTAAGGGTGTATTTAATGAAAATTGAAGTTCAGTTGTACCAATATTTTTTAGTATATCAGTTACGTACTTGGCATTAAAGGCAATAGCTATCTCGGTACCTTCAGTATTTACGGGAATTGTTTCATAAGCTTTGCCGACATCAGGGTTATTGGAGGTTATTATAACTTCATTGTTATTAAACTGGAATTTAATTACATTATATTCACCATCTTTAGCCATAAGTGAGACACGTTCTACCGCATCCATAAATAATGCTGTATTAATAGTTGATATAGTACCAAATTCTGGTGGAATAACCCGGTTATAGTCAGGATATTGTCCTTCAATTAAGCGCGATTCGAGATAAACATCATCAAAACTAAAAGCGACTTTGCTTTTTTCCCAGCAGATAGAGACATCAATCGGAAGTTCTGAAGTTAATAACTTGGCTAATTCGTTTAGAATTTTGGAAGGAATTACAATTTTTAGATCACTGTTAGTAGTATTTTCAATAGTGCTTTTTTTTAAGGCTAAACGATGAGTATTAGTTGCTACCATTCTGACATCGTTGTTTGTTAATTCTAATAAGGCTCCTGTAAATATTGGCCGACTTTCTTCTGTAGCACAAGCAAAAGTCGTTCTTTTGATAATATCTCGCAAAACATTATCTTTAATAGTAAATGAATTTATTCCATTTGTTTTTTTAAATAATGATTGTAATACAGGGAATTCTTCAGCAGGCAGGCTCAATAAGTTGAATTGAGAAGTGCCTGCTGAAATTTTTATGGTATGGTCTTCATCGGAAGAAGCAAGTTCTACTGTTTCGCCGGGTAGACGTTTTACTAATTCTTGAAAATAGCGACCAGACAGAACAATTTTTCCGGGAATATCTACTTGGGCATCAATAGTGCAACTGATACCAATTTCGTAGTCAGTAGCTTGTAGTTGTAATTTATTATTCTCAGCAGAAAGATAAATACCTGATAAGAGGAGAAATGTAGCTTTAGCAGAGACTGCTTTTTGCACGATTTGTACTGCATGATGGAGTTTATCTTTAGCACAGGTAATTTTCATCGAAAGACCTCCTTGAAATTATAAAATTAGGTAAAATTTTTAAAAATAGACGGTTCTATTATTAATAGTTAACGCATATAGTAATAAATAGCCGTAATAGTAGTAGGGGCTGTTGATATGTTGATAAATATGTCGAACACTTGCTATTCATAGAAAAAGCATGTTGATAATATGTCGATAAGTAGCATAGTAGTTATCAACATTTTACCACAAAAAGTGTAGATTAAAGTTATTAACATTTTGTGTACAACTTATATTGGTAGTTATAAACATAGTTATACACTTAGGACTCAATGCGTTTAATTAGGTCTTTTATTGTGTTATTTAATTTTGCATCCGAATTTCGTTCTCTATGTATCTTGTCATGGGCATGTATTACTGTAGTATGATCGCGGCCGCCGAAAATTTCGCCGATCTTTGGTAAAGATATTTCGGTTAATTCACGGCATAAATACATAGCAATTTGTCTGGGAAATGCAACATTACGGGTTCGTTTTTTTGCAGAAAGGTCTTCTAATTTAAGTTTAAAATAGGTAGCGACAATATCTTTTATAAGATCGGTTGTAATTTGTTTTGGACGACCATCAGGGAAGATATCTTTAAGAGCTTCGGTGGCTAAATCAATATCAATTGGCTGATTGTTGAGGGAAGCATAGGCAATCACGCGAATGAGTGCGCCTTCAAGTTCGCGGATGTTGTTTTCAATCCGGCTGGCAATATAAACAATCACTTCGTTAGGAACATTAAGGCTTTCCATCATGGCTTTTTTTCGTAGAACAGCAATACGTGTTTCTAAATCAGGCGGCTGGATGTCAGTTATGAGACCCCATTCAAAGCGGGAACGTAATCTGTCTTCTAATGTTTGAATTTCTCGCGGCGCTCTGTCACTGGAGATAATGATTTGTTTATTAGCATCATGTAATGTGTTAAAGGTATGAAAAAATTCTTCTTGGGTATGCTCTTTCTTAGAAAGAAATTGGATATCATCAACTAAGAGAACGTCAATATTGCGATATCGTTGGCGGAAATTTTCTGGGTTGCCGCTAATAATAGAGTTAATAAGCTCGTTAGTGAATTTTTCACTTGATATATAGACAACTTTACTATTGGGATTATTTTCTTTAATACGGTGACCAATAGCGTGCATAAGATGGGTTTTCCCCAGACCTACGCCGCCATAAATGAAAAAGGGATTATACACTTGGGCTGGGGCTTCAGAAACCGCTAATGAGGCTGCATGGGCTAACCGGTTAGAATTTCCGATTACAAAGGTAGAGAAAATATATTTGGGATTTAAATTAAATTCTTCTGAAATTGGTGGGAGATTTGTATTTTGACGATTAGGGTATCTTTCTTTTTTTATATTGTTTTTTGTAGTATCTGGTGGAGAAATTTCGGTAGAGAGGGCTGCCGCAGCCTCTGGAATATCACCAATATCGTCAAGGTATTTTAAATAATCAGTATTAGTAAGAGCATCATTATCAGTAATAGGTTTTTCGGCGATGGCTGGAATAATTGGTTGGTTCTCTATTTTTTCAGATATTATATCAAGTTCTGTTGCTGGAACCTCAATGGTTAGGAGTGCAGTTTCTTCTTCGACACTTTCGATATCGATATCCATATCCATATTGATAAAAATAACTTCAAAATCTTTATTTGCGGCAGCTTTTAAGGCAGCCTTAATAACAGGCACATAACGGCTTTCCAGCCATTCTTTCACGAATTGTTTTGGTGTTCCAATTTCAATGACATTATCATTAATTGATAGTGGCATTGTCGATTTGATCCATGTCTCAAAAAGAGGTTTTATGAATGCTTTTTTCATATGTATCAAAGCAGTTTGCCAAATACTTGCCATATAAGCGGTATCCGCGCTCATGATAGTGTTCAGTCCTTCCTCGTACGATATTTTTCCACAAAATGTGAGGGTAATTAACATAAGTTATCCACAAAGTTATTAACAGATGTTGATAACTTTTATTCAGATAGTGTTTTAGGCGAAAAAAAAATACAACAGTGGTTAAAATAATTCGAGAAGTGTGTATTGATAAGTTATTAACCATTGTGGATAAAGCTGTTAATAAGTATATATTTGTGGGGATAAGTATAAAATTAAAGATATTACGTAATGTTATCAAGAGGTCTGTTGATAACTAAGTATGTTTATATTAACAAATCACGTGACAGTTATCAACAAGATATTTTGCTTATACCCAAAAAGATATTAAATTATCCACAGATATACTTAGGTGCTATAGGCAGATATTCTTGACATTAG
Source organism: Sporomusa silvacetica DSM 10669 (assembly GCF_002257705.1). Taxonomy (GTDB): domain Bacteria; phylum Bacillota; class Negativicutes; order Sporomusales; family Sporomusaceae; genus Sporomusa; species Sporomusa silvacetica. Next base: position 2,462 of record NZ_LSLK01000018.1, on the reverse strand, counting down.
GCCTTACGCTAGTCTATAATCTATACTAGTGAAATTTTGTATATTTCAAAGCTTTTTCCTTTATATATAAGGAGGTGTAATAATGAAACGTACCTATCAACCGAATACGTTGTGGAAAAAAAGAACTCATGGTTTCCGCGAGCGTATGTCATCAAATGGTGGTCGTCTTGTACTTAAGAGAAGACGCGCCAAAGGCAGAAAAAGTTTATCAGCATAGTAGGCCGCTTTCGTGGCCTATTTTTTCCAGATGGAAAGGCTAAACTTTCCCTGGATAGAACGACTAAGGCTTCTGCCGGCGTCCTAAAGGACTTGGTACAAGCCAAGTCTTTTCTTATCCATTGACGAAAAAATTTATGAAACCGGATGATTAAAAATTATGGTCAAAAGGTTTACTTTACCCAAGATGGGTAGGCTTTGTCAAAATAGAAGTTTTCAGACTGTTTATCGATCAGGTAAGTCATATGCCAATAAATATTTGGTGCTATATGTCTTGCCTAATCGGTCTGTCAACCGTCGGATTGGTTTTGCTGCTGGTAAACGGCTGGGCCCAGCTGTTGTGCGTAATCGTCTGAAACGTTTATTAAGGGAAGCCTATAGACATCAACAAGAGATGATTATAACTGGTGTTGATCTAGTGATTGTTGCCCGCCAGCCACTGTTAAAGGTAGGCAAAGACCAAATTGTCAAAGCTTTTATCGAGCTATGTGCAAAAGCAAAAATATTGGTGGAAAAATAATGAAGCGAATAATTACTTTGCTTATTATTAGTAGTATTAAGTTTTATCGCCTGTTTATTTCCCCATTGAAGCCGCCTAGCTGCCGGTTTGTGCCTACTTGTTCTGAGTATGCGCTTATGGCTATTGAAAAGTATGGGGTATGTCGTGGCGTGGTAATGGCTGTTAAGCGTATTTTACGCTGTCATCCGTTCCATCCTGGTGGATATGATCCTGTTTAAATAAACATCCGACCATTTGCAGGAGGGAATTTTTTTGGATTTTTTTAGCTTCGGTTTTTTAAGCAACATAATGCAAAGTGCATTGACTTTCTTTTATAATTTGACAATGACTATGGGGTTTGCGAATTATGGTATTGCCATAATTTTTCTTACCATCGCAATTAAGGCGGTGCTGTATCCATTAACTGTCAAGCAGGTAAAGTCAATGAAAGCCATGCAGGACATACAGCCTAAGATGAAGCAATTGCAGGAAAAATATAAAGGTAACCCGGAAAAGCTAAATAAGGAATTGGCATCACTATATAAAGAGGCTGGGGTTAATCCGTTGGCTGGTTGTTTGCCTTTAGTAGTGCAAATGCCGTTTTTGATTGCTATTTTCTATGCTATACGCGATTACCATTATATGCAACAGCCACCAAGCTTTTTGTGGATGACAGACTTGGCGCAGCCTGATCCTACATATATATTGCCTATATTATCTGCTATGACCACATATATTCAGCAAAAGCAGACAACTGCCGAAATGACCCAGCAGACTAAGATGATGATGATATTTATGCCGTTGTTTATTGGTTATATTAGCTTGTCATTTCCTGGTGGGTTAGTGCTTTACTGGGTAGTAAGCAATTTATTTCAGATTTTTCAACAGTGGTTTATGTATCGAAATAAATCGTCAGTTGCTGGTGAGGAGGCACGCTAAGGATGAATGGTAAGCTTAATACTGTAGAAAAAACAGGAAAAACGATTGATGAAGCAATTGAACTGGCCCTTGCTGAACTTGAAGTAACCCGCGATCGAATTGATTATGAGGTATTGGAAGTTCCTAGTAAAGGATTGTTCGGGTTTATCGGTTCTAAGCTTGCCAGAGTAAGAGTAACTGTTCGTGCTATTGATCCGGTAGAGGAAGCTAGAAAGTTTTTAGTAAAAGTATTTGAGGCAATGAAGATTGCGGTTACCATAGAGAAGATGACGCATGATGATCATGTGGTTATTAATCTTCGCGGCGAAGATTTGGGTGTGCTTATTGGTAAACATGGCCAGACACTGGATGCGTTACAATATCTGACCAATCTGGCAGCCAATCGTGAGGCGACTGAGCGTAGTCGGATTATTCTGGATGTGGAGGATTATCGTAAACGGCGTGCGGAAACCTTATCTAGATTGGCTATGCGCTTGGCAGATAAGGTTAAACGGCATGGCGAAAAGGTTGTACTTGAGCCTATGAGTCCGCAGGAGCGTAAAATTATCCATATGGCATTGCAGAATGATTATCGAATTGTTACATACAGTGAAGGCGATGAGCCTTATCGTAAAGTAGTTATTGCTTTAAAAAATAGTAGCAAATAGTAAAGCCGGGGATATCCCCGGCTTTACTATTTCGTATCGTGCGCCCGGCATGGGCGCAGTCTAACGGGTGAAAGTCCCGAGTGCGGGTTAATAGTGCCAAGTACATAGCCTAAGGCAAGGGTGTCCATCGTGAGATGGAATCTGAAGGAAGCCGGCGGCAA
>NZ_LSLK01000017.1 GCF_002257705.1 Sporomusa silvacetica DSM 10669 | reverse complement strand
ATTACTCACTAAAATTCCGCCTCCGGTAATTAATAATTTCATTATAGACATTTATTCGCTCTATGAACATACAAAAAACCCGATACGGACTTTTTAATAGTGTCCATTATCGGGGTACCGGTTCACGTAGCGAGTTTACGGATTTTAGGAATACCGCCCGGCTTTTCAGCTTTTGGAGGCTTAGGGCCTAGACCTTTTGTTACTTTTGGGGCAATGCCAAAAGTAAAACCTCTCACGTTATACCGCTGGTTTTGTTTGCTTATTATTCAATTTCTTTCAAAACAACAGCAAGTTCCTGGGCGGAAAATTGGTACTTTTCGCTGCAAAAATGACAACAGACTTCTGCTTGGCCTTCAATAATCATTTCTTTTATTTCGTCAGCGCCAAGACTGATGAGCATATTTTCCACCCTTTCCCGAGAACATTGACAGTTAAACTTAAGTTCCAAGGAATCATAAATAGTGATTGGTAGTCCGGCAAATAGCATTTCTAAAATACCTTTAGCATCTTTACCACTACTAATCATCTGAGAAATTGGCGGCAAGTGTTGGAGGTTGTCTTCAAGCTGAGCCAGTGAAGTTTCTTCTGCACCTGGTAATGCTTGAATAAAAAATCCGCCTGCCGCCGCTACGGTTGTGTCAGGGGCAATCAAAACGCCTAAAGCAACGCTTGACAGCGTCTGTTCTGATACGGCAAGATACTGGGTCATATCTTCCGCTATTTCGCCTGAGACTAGTTCTGCACTGCCTGTAAAGGGTTGCTTGAGGCCAACAAAACGGGTGACATAGATGTGGCCCTTCCCTACAGCCTGTCCGACATCCCATTTACCATGATTAAGTGGTAGATCGACAAAGGGATTTCTGACATAACCACGTACTGAGCCATCAGGATAGGCATCAGCAACAATCTCTTTTAGCGGCCCGTCGCCAGATATCCTTACAGTTATGCTTTCGGCTGTTTTTAAGTTGGCAGCCAATAATAATGCACCTGTCATGGTGCGCCCCAGCGCAGCCGTAGCGGTAGGATAACAATTATGCCGCCCCCGTGCTTCTTCCACTAGATTAGTGGTAATAGCCGCAAAGGCACGAATTCCGGGCGCTGTCGCCCGGATAAGGTGGTCGTGCATAGTTTCTTAAACCTCCGGATACTAGGCCAAAACCTCGGAAATAAGAGGTTGACCTGTTGCTATCTCTAGTATTTCAACTTTATTGTCATTTATCCAGGCGATGGTACCACGACCATCCGGTCGTTTGGTCATGCCAGGTGAGCCTGGATTCAAATAAATAATTCCAGCAAGCTTTTCCATTGTGGCAATATGGGTATGACCAGTAATGAAGATATTGGCCTTCAGGCGCTCTGCCAACTCCCGTTTGGCTTCATCAGTGAGATTGTGGCCATGAGTGACAACAATTCGTAAGCCGTTTAGCAGTAGATAAGAATACGGTGATTGAATAGGCAGTTTGAGTACCATACTGTCAACTTCGGCATCACAGTTACCACAGGCTGTTACAATCGGAACAGGGCAGTTGTTAAGAACCTCAGCCAGCTGCTTCGGATTATATTCGGCAGGAATGGCGTTACGCGGGCCATGATAAAGAACATCACCGGCATGGATGATTAGATCAGAATCCTGAAAATATGCATTAAATACTTTTTCCCAGGTTTCCAGACAGCCGTGAGTATCGCTGATTATGCCTATTTTCATCGTAACCCTCCCTGGAACTATAATCCTTTGAGCAGATTGGCCATTTCAATAGCTGAAACAGCGGCGTCAAAGCCTTTATTGCCTGCTTTGGTGCCAGCGCGTTCAATGGCTTGTTCAATGGTGTCGGTGGTAAGTACGCCAAAGATTGTGGGTACACCGCTCTCCAAGCCAACGTGAGCTACACCTTTGGAAACTTCGGCACAAACATAGTCGTAATGACTAGTGCTGCCTCTAATAACTGTCCCTAAGCAAATGACGGCATCATATTTTTTGCTTACAGCCATTTTTTTGGCGGTAAGGGGAATTTCAAAAGCACCTGGTACCCAGGCAATCTCCACATTGTCCACGCTGGCGCCGTGGCGCTTTAGTGCGTCTAAGGTGCCACCCAGCAATTTACTGGTAATAAACTCATTAAATCTGGCAATAACAATACCAAATTTTAATCCCTCGGCAACTAAGTTTCCTTCGTATGTTTTTATTGTTTCCATTATTATTTTGCCCCCTCATATTGTTTTAATAGATGACCAAGTTTGGATTTTTTGGCAGACAAATATCTGTTATTAAATTTGTTAGCAAGGATTTCAAGCGGCACTCGTTCGCTGATAGTTAAGCCATAGCCCTCAAGCCCTACTCGTTTGCGTGGATTATTCGTTAGCAGCCTAATACTGGTTAAGCCCAGGTCTGCCAAAATCTGCGCTCCAATACCGTAATCTCTAAGATCTGGGGCAAATCCTAACAATTCATTGGCTTCGACAGTGTCTTTGCCTTTATCCTGGAGCGCATAAGCCCGAATTTTGTTTGCGAGTCCAATACCCCTGCCTTCCTGACGCATATAGAGCAAGACGCCACAGCCTTCTTTTTCAATGCACTTTAAGGCATGAGCCAACTGATCCCCACAATCACAGCGTAGTGAGCCTAAAACATCACCTGTCAGGCATTCTGAATGAACCCGGACCAACACATTTTGTTTGTTAGTTACATCACCTTTAATCAGTGCAATATGGCATTGGTTATCCAGCTGGCTTTCGTAAGCAATCAGTTTGAAGTCACCATACTTTGTTGGCAGCTTCGTTTCGGCCGCTCTGGTGATAAATTTTTCGTGCTTTTTACGGTATTTTATCAAGTCGGCAATAGTGATTATTTTTAAATCATGTTTTTGTACAAACTCCATTAGCTCAGGCGTCCGGGCCATAGTGCCATTTTCATTCATGATTTCGCAAATTACACCCGCCGGGTATAAACCAGCCAGTTTAGCTAAATCGACAGAAGCTTCAGTATGTCCACAACGGCGTAGTACACCACCTTCGCAATACCTGAGCGGGAAAATATGGCCAGGTCGTCTAAGATCACTGGCAATTGTTTTTTTGTCTAACACGGCCTGTACTGTCATCGAACGTTCGTAAGCTGATATGCCGGTAGTTGTGTTTTTGGCATCAATAGATACCGTGAATGCAGTGCAATGATTATCTGTATTTTCTACTACCATCTGACCGATATCAAGTTCATCCAGTCTGCTGCCGATGACTGGCATACAAATAAGACCGCGGGCATGAGTTGCCATAAAATTAATGATTTCAGGTGTTGCTTTTTCAGCTGCTACTAGTAGATCGCCTTCATTTTCCCGATCTTCATCATCAATTACAACCACCATTTTACCGTTTTTCACATCTTCAATAGCTTCCTCAATCGTATTGAATTTCATGTAAATTCCTCCATTTCATATTGCCAAGCACACTATTTTATAGGGTAAATCCATGCTGTTCGAGAAATCCAAGCGTTATCTTATCGTCTGGTTTAGTATTTTGTTGCAAGCCTAGCATTTTTTCCACATACTTGCCAATAATATCTGTCTCCAGATTAACTGGCTCACCTGTCGCCTTCAGGCCTACTGTGGTCATAGCAGCCGTATGGGGAATAAGTGACACGGTAAACCAGTCAGCACCAACATCAATAACCGTAAGACTTGTACCGTCAATAGCAATGGAACCTTTGGAGATAATGTAGCGCATAACTTCAGGACCAGCCCCGATCCGGACAATTATGGCATTATCATTTTGTTCTTTGATCAAAATTGTTCCTACTCCATCAATATGACCGCTGACCATGTGACCACCTAGTCGATCACCCACGCGCAGGGTACGTTCGAGGTTGACAGTGTCACCTGCTTTAAGACCAGCCAGCGCCGTACGGTCAACTGTCTCAGGCATAACATCGGCAGTAAACCAATCACGGCTAAACTCGACTACTGTTAGACAGGTGCCATTTACGGCAATGCTGTCACCCAGTTTGACATCATCTAACACTTTGCTGCCAAAAACCGAGAGCCGAACTGATTTAGTGCCGCGTGTAATATGCTTAACTTTCCCTAATTCCTCCACAAGTCCGGTAAACATCTCGTCCCTCCCGTCCAGTTATGTAACCATTTAGTAAGACATCTGTCCCGATGGTTTGTGTGGCAATATCCTCAAGCAGTATGGCTTGATCTACTGTTTCTACGCCTGTACCGCCAACTGGGCCTGGCGCCGCTTTACCGCCAAGTATTTTGGGGGCTATAAAGCAATACACCTTATCAATCAGATTAGCGGCTAAGAGCGAGGCGTTTATGGCTGCACCGCCTTCAACAAACACGCTGGTAATACGGCGTTCACCCAAAATCTTAAACAGCTGACGCAAATTAACACCAAGCGGTGTCTGTGCAAGCACCAACACCTCTACTCCGTGGCTTCGTAGTGCAGCTATCCGTTCTGGTGGTGCTGCCTGGCTTACTGCAATGATGGTTGGCGCCTGGTTGTCTGTTACGACGTTAGCAGTCAGTGGTGTGCGGGCCATGGTGTCAATAATAATTCGTACAGGGTTTCGGCTGCCTTCCGGCAAACGGGTTGTTAGCTTGGGGTTATCTGTCAGTACTGTACCGATACCTACCAGTATGCCATCATATATGTCACGCAGTCTATGCACATACTCCCGAGCAGCTGAGCCTGTTATCCACTTGGAATGGCCAGTATAGGCAGCAATTTTTCCATCAAGTGACATTGCTGTTTTAAGAACACCAAATGGCATTCCTGTAGTAATCCACTTTAAAAATACTTCATTGAGTTTTGCGGCTTCAGTTGCTAGTATTCCCTCTACCACTTCAATACCAGCTGCTCTGAGCCGAGTTAGGCCCTTGCCGGCGACCTCAGGATTAGGATCAGTCATGGCTACAACAACTTTTTTTAATCCAGCCGCAATCAGTGCATCAGCACAAGGGCCGGTTCGCCCATGATGTGAACATGGTTCAAGAGTGACATATATGGTTGCTCCTTTAGCTAACTCGCCCGCTTGTGCCAAAGCATGAATTTCTGCATGCGGTGTACCAGCCTGACGATGCCAACCTTGACCGACTATGTGTCCATCTTTTACAATAACGGCACCTACCAGTGGATTGGGGCTGGTACGGCCGATTGCATACTGCGCAATGGTAAGGGCCTGCTGCATATAATATTTGTCCATAGAAGTCCTCCAATGCAAATAAATAAAAAACTGTTGATTAGCTTTGGGGCTATCAACAGTTAAATAGGCAATGTGGTTGGGAAATGCCAATATGGCAGAACTTACGCCTTTTACCATCCAGACTATACTGTCGGCTCTGGAATTGAACCAGATCAACCGTAAAAACGGCTCGCGGGCTATACCGCCGGTCAGGAATTAAAAGATTTTACTCTTTTGCACCTTGCCCCAAAGGCTTTAGTATGTAATTTTCATCTATAATGTATTGATCTACTACATATGTTACCACTAAGCAGCAATTTAATCAAGCCCTCGGATAGCTTTAATTGCTTGCGTCATATCTGGCGCTCCATATACTGCTGATCCAGCAACTAATATCGTTGCACCAGCAGCGACTACTTGACGAGCAGTACTGGCATTAATGCCCCCGTCAACTTCAATATCAATGGTGAGTTTGCGTTGCTCAATTTTTGCCTGCAACCGACTAATTTTGTCAATTGCTCCCGGGATAAACTTTTGGCCACCATAGCCAGGATTAACACTCATAATAAGAATCATATCCAGGTCATCAAGTACTTCTTCAACTACAGCAAGTGGCGTTGACGGATTTAATGATACTCCAGCCTTCTTGCCATGCTCTTTGATGGTTTGAATCAAGCGGTGCAGATGGGGCGCGGTTTCGGCATGCACAGTAATAATATCGGCACCAGCCTTGATGAAGGGTTCAATCAAGTCTTGAGGATTAGTAACCATTAAGTGAACATCAAAAGGCAATTTGGTTACTTTGCGAATAGCAGCAACAACTGGTGGGCCAAATGTCAGGTTAGGGACAAAATGACCATCCATCACATCAATATGAACCCAATCAGCGCCTGCCTTTTCTATCTTGATTATTTCATTAGCTAACTGGGAAAAATCGGCGGATAAGATAGAGGGAGCAACTTTAATCATCGTATTCATCTAGTATCCCTTCTTGTTTTCTCTAATTTCGTTCAGTATATCAAGATAAGACTGATATCTGTCAGCATGAATAAACCCTTCAGCTACCGCCTTTTTAACAGCACACTGTGGCTCCTTATAATGAATACAAGTGCTAAATTTGCATTTAGGAGCTATTGGGGAAATCTCGGGGAAATAGTCCATTAAGTGCGCTTCTTCCATATCCTTGAATTCAGTAAAACTGAAGCCAGGAGTATCTACTACAAAGCCACCACCCTCAAATGGCAAAAGTTCAGCAAACCGAGTTGTATGTTTACCACGACCAATTTTTTGACTGACTTCACCAGTTGTAAGGCCAAGCCCAGGTTGGATAGCATTAAGTATGGTGGATTTTCCCGCACCTGACGGACCGGCAAAAACAGATATTTTATCATGCAGCTGTGCGTACAATTGCTCTATACCTGTACCTAATTTAGCAGCTATAGAGAGCACCTTGTAACCAATTTGCTGGTAACGCTCAACTAATTCAGCTACAACTTCAGCATCCGTTAAATCAATTTTGTTAATACATAGGATTATCTCAAGTTCTGAGAACTCAGCAATTACCAGGAACCGATCAACTAAGGATAAACTAATGTCAGGATTAACAGCGGCAAAAGTTAAAACAACCTGATCTACATTGGCGACCATTGGACGCTTTAGCATGCTACGTCTAGGCAATATTTCTTCAATGATGCCTTCTTCCGGGCCGGTCAGCGTATAGGCCACTTCATCGCCCACAATTAGGGAAAAACGCCCTTTCTTAAACCGGCCGCGTAAATTGCAAGTAACAATTTTGCTGCCTGACTGGATATAGTAGTAACTATTATAGGCTTTTACTACGATGCCATTCAGCACATATGACCTCCTAAGTTAAAATATCTAAATTGTTTGTTCTTGAAGCAACTTATCGTTGATATAAACTTGAACGCGTACCTGGCCAGTGCCTTCTACTGTTTTTTCAATCCGTTCACCTGGTTTGTGTGTGCCCTCATAAGCAACCCGGCGACCATTGGTATCGGTAACTACTATTTGCAGCGCTTGGCGACCTGCTCCGTCGGGGACAGTTACTTGAACAACTGCCCGCTTGACAGCTCCAGGTACACCTTTGGCAACAGAGAAATCAATAGTCGTTCCTTCCGTAACTTCAGTAGCTGGTGGCGGATTTTGACTAATAATTGTTCCTGGCGGATATTTGTCATTAGGTATTTCTGTTATTTTTCCTTGCTTGAGCTTCAAGCTTTCGAGCTGAGTTGCCACCGTGGTTAAGAGCGAGCCTTGGAAATCCGGCAGTGCAACTTTCTTCGGACTAGTCCCTTTACTTATGACAATATCAATAGTTGTGCCTTTGGTTACTTGTGCTGGTGGACGTGGATTTTGGCTAATGACCGTATCAGCTGGCGCAGCTTCAGCAAATTGTTCGTCAACCCGGCCCAGTTTCAGACCAGCGTTTTTAATCTGCAACTCGGCATCTCGACGGCTAAGACCGCGTAAATCTGGAACAACAGTGACTTCACCACCTTTGCTAACAATGATAGTTATTGTCCGTTGTTCTTTGACTGTGGTTCCTGCTTCGGGTTGCTGGGAGATAACCTGGCCTGCCGGAACTTTGTCGTTAAAAGCATCTGAGACAGAAACTCTGAGATTATTACTGATAATAATATTACGGGCAGTATCTACCTGCTTGCCCACAACGTCTGGCACGGTAACTTCATTAAGGCTCCAAAACTTACCAAATCCCAGAAAAGCAATCACTGCTGAGGCCAGCAACAACAGTGCTATTCCCAAAAGCCAAGCTTTAGAAAGTCTAGCTTCCTTTAACAAAGAAGCAGGCGTATTGGATGGTACTATGTGTCTTGAATTATCCTGCTGAGATGTTGTAGTAACTGGCGGTAATACTTGGGTAGGAAAATCAGTATGAGATAACCGCCGGGTATGATCATCTCTTAAATAATTTTGGGCTAATTTAAAATCAGCAATCATTTCACCAATATCAGCAAATCTAGCAGCTGGATCTTTATGCATCGCCTTTACTACAATGGCCTCAATCAATGGCGGTATGGAAGCGTTTAGTTCCCGTGGCGGCTTTGGTTCTTCCTGAATGTGCTTAAGGGCTATACTTATTGGTGATTCACCAATAAATGGAACATGACCTGTAAGCATCTCATAGAGTACAACGCCAAGAGAATAGATGTCGGATTTGGCGCCGACAGAAGTACCTTTGGCCTGTTCGGGTGAAAAATAATGTACGGAACCAATAATTGTACCCGAATTAGTCATTGTTGACGATGTAACTGCTCTAGCAATGCCAAAGTCGGTTACCTTAACTCGCCCTGAACGAGTAATAAGAATATTATGTGGCTTAATATCGCAATGTACTAAATTATTCTGGTGAGCATGTTCCAGTGCCTCTGCTATTTCCATAGCAATGAGTACTGCAGTTTCTACAGGCAGCGGAGCTTCTCTGTCAATTTTATCTTTAAGCGTTTCGCCGGAAATGTATTCCATAATTATATAGTACGCTTGTTCATCAAAACCAACATCATAGATGTTAACAATATTAGGGTGAGAAAGCTTAGCTGCTGCCTGGGCTTCCCGACGGAAGCGACTAATAAACTCTTCATCATCAGTAAACTGAGAACGCAATACCTTAACAGCTACTGAACGGTCTAACAGTTTGTCATGCGCGCGGTATACATCAGCCATCCCGCCGCCACCAATTCGTTCTAATATTGTATAACGATTATCAAGTGTGCGATTAAGCATTAATTCACCCCCTTAACGTAATGCTTGTAACAAAATCTGCCCAGCAAGTGGTGCTGCTACCTTACCACCAGAACCTGCATTTTCAACAATTACCGCTACTGCAACTTGTGGATTGTCTGCGGGTGCAAAGCCGATAAACCAAGAATGCGAAGCACCATGCGGATTTTCTGCAGTACCTGTTTTACCAGCTACCTGTATGCCGCGTATTGCTGCCGCAGTGCCGGTACCTTCATCTACCACGCTTACCATCATATCAGCTACCTGACTGGCCAACTGGCTATCTGTGGGTGACAGCCAGGCAGTTGGTATCGTTTGCTTTACGATAGTGCCATTAGGTGCCATAATTTTTTGTACTAAATAGGGTTTCATCATAATTCCCTTGTTTGCAAAAGTTGATGCCAGCATGGCCATGCGAAGTGGTGTAACTAAGAGACTACCCTGTCCAATGCCGGTTTGCGCCAAATCACCATCATTTAACCGGGCAAAGTCTGGAATCCGGTTAGCAGATTCTTGAATATCCCCATTCACCAGTTGGGTAAAACCATAGCGTTCAAAGTTCTTGGCCATTTTTGAGGGGCCAAGCTCAAGTGCTAACTGACCAAAAGTGATGTTACACGACACAGCTAGTGCTTCGCGCAAATTTACTTTGCCATGAGCTATATTATTAGATTCTGTCAATGTATAATCAGAACCGATTTTGAGCGATCCATTACAGGTAAATTGGTGGTTTCCAGTAGCTAATTGTTCAGCTAACGCGGCTTCGGCCACCATGACTTTAATAATGGAACCTGGGGGATATAATCCCTGCGCAGCCCGGTTAAGAAGCGGACTATTTGTAGCTTGTGAAATACTCTCCCACGTAGTGTCAAGAGTGTTTGGATCAAAACTTGGGCGACTAACCATAGCCAATATCGCACCCGTTTTAGGTGACATGACAACAATTGCGCCACGCTGATTGCCCAGGGCCTTATAGGCCGCTTGTTGCAGCTCAGTATCAACAGTAAGTACGACCGTATTACCGGCACTATTTGCAAACAATTGACTGATTGCACCTAAGCGTTTTTCAGGATTTATTTGTCCTGATAAATAGCCGTCATAGCTGCCTTCAATGCCTGTTTTGCCATATGTAGAACTAGCATAACCCACAACATGGGCAAATACGGCATCATAAGGATATTCTCGCTGGTATTCTTTTTGTGCTGTGAGTTTACTTACAGCCAGAACTTTTCCATGAATGTCAGTAATTTGACCTCGTTCTACCTTGCGAGACGCTTCTGCTGTCCGGCGGTTAAGCGGATGAAAAGCAAGTGTATTACTTTCGATAACCTGAATATATGTTACATAACTGAGTAGTAGCACCAACAGGCTGATAGAAAATAGTGCTGCTTTATGGATACTCATGCGTATTGCCTTATGGGGAATGTCGTGTTTATTCATGGGTGGCCGTCGCCTCCGATATGGCAAATAACATACCCAGCAGGATAAAGCTTGCGACCATAGAGCTACCACCATAACTTATAAGTGGCAGTGTTATGCCTGTCAGTGGCAAAAACTTGGTGACCCCGCCGATAATAATAAAAACCTGCAATGCGGTAAGCACACCTAAGCCGGCAGCTAACAGCATGGTAAATGGTAATTGTGAAGCAAGTGCTATACGAAACGCACGGTAAACAATAAGGATATAGGCAATGATTACCCCAGCAGTACCAGCAAGACCCAATTCTTCACCAATGGCAGCAAAAATGAAGTCAGTATGTACTTCGGGAATAATGCCAGGATAACCGAAAGTTAAACCGCTGCCCAGCACTCCGCCTGAGCCTAAAGCAAATAGTGACTGGACAATCTGGTACGAACGTCCAGTCGGATCAGACCACGGATTTAACCAGATATCAATTCTAACTTGAACGTGAGGAAATAAAAGATAACATACAGCAGAGCCTGAAAAAAACAAACAAAGTGCTAATGCTACATAGCTCCATCTACCACTTGCCATATAAGCCATCGTTACCGTTGTGCCAAAATATAGTAAAGCAGAGCCTAAATCCCGCTGGACGATGAGCATCGCCATAGTTAACGCCCACAGCACCATAAGCGGTGCAATAAAGCGTGGATGCGGCAAGGTTAGCGGGCCGTAATGGCGGGTAGCGTAAGTTAGCAACTGACGCCGCTCGCTCAAGTACGCTGCTAAAAATATAATAATCAACAATTTGGCAAACTCGGCAGGTTGAAACCGTACCGGACCTAGAATAATCCAGTTTTTGTTACCGCCGATGTCGACGCCAAACGCAATTGTACTCACTAACAAAACAATGCCAGTTATGCCGCAAAGATATTTGTATTTAGAAATATCTTCCGGTTGGCGGAAAATAACCACTGTAATAATAAAGGCGATTAGTCCTGCAGATAACCACATAGCCTGCGGAATAAATAAATCAGGACGTAGCCTTAGAATAAGTGTTAACCCAATAGAAGCTAAAAATACAGCTAAAGGCAACAGCACCGGATCTGCCCTGAAATAATAGCGGCGAAGCGCTAGTGCAGTAATCGTCCAAAGAACAATTAACCCGACAATAATACTAAGACCCTGATAGGAAAATCGATGATTTGCCAGTGTTACGACAAGGTAACCATTTATCAAAATGAGACCAGCTAGGAGTAAGAGTCCAAACTCGGTTAATCTTGTGCGTCTCATGGTCAATCCCTATTTTGCAGTAAAATAGCAGTAATATTGTCATAGCCGCCTGCCTGTCTAGCTTGGTCCACAAGGGTTTTAATAATTGTTTGTGGGCTGCTAGGTTGTAGACAAATACTGAGAATGGTTTCTTCACTAAGCATGTTGGTTAATCCATCCGTGCATAATAACAAATTATCGCCTGGTTGCCACAAAAACTTACCTGAATCTACAGAAAGTGTATCGCTAGTACCTACAGCCCTTGTTAATATATTGCGATGAGGATGAGCTTGTGCTTCTTCGCTAGTAATACTACCATTTTGCATCAGTTCCCAAACCAGCGAATGGTCGTTGGTTATCTGGTGTAGCTTGTTTTCTCTGATTAGATACAGTCTGCTGTCACCTACGTGGCCCCAATAGATTTCCTCATTTTCAAGATATACAGCAGTAACCGTAGTCCCCATACCCTGGCACTCACTTTTAGCTTGAGACATTTGATAAATTCTAGTGTTCGCCTGGACAATTGCTGCTTGTAAAGACTGTTCCCACTCTGCTGGTGGTGAATTTCTTTCTATGTATTCCTGAATAGTATTGGCACCAAGGTTGCTGGCAATTTCTCCGGCAACATGTCCCCCCATGCCATCAGCAACTACAAATAAGTGCGGTGGCAAAAAAACATAACTATCCTCATTGGTTTTACGTACCATACCAATGTCTGACTGTGCAAATGCCAGCATGGAATCACCTCTCAAACTTAAGCGTAACTGCCCCAATTTGTATTATATCACCATCTACTAGGGCAATTTCTTCTTCTAACTGTTGACCATTAACAATTGTCCCGTTTGTACTGTTTAAATCAGCCAGCAGATAGTTGTGTTTCGTTCTCGATATACAGGCATGTTCATGTGAAACAAAACTACTGTCAATAACTACATTATTTTGCTGACTGCGTCCAATGGTTAAGCTGTCGACTATTGTAAAAAACGTCTGTGATAGCAGTTCCTGGTGATCATCAATTACTACTAATCTGGGCTGGGAATGAACATCAGCAGCGCTTACCCCGGTGTCGTGAACAACCGAATCGTCTAGATCATCAAAGGCCAATCGATTCAAATCTCGGGCTGCTAGTTTTACTACTCGATACAAAAAGTAATAAAGCAGTACTACCAGGCTATACTGCAACGCGATTACAATTATATTAAAAACTTGCAATTTACCAGGCAATCTACTTCACCTCATATAAAATAACGGTGTTACCTACTTTTATTCTATCACCGTTTTTTAGATGCTTATGAGTAATACGAATTCCCCCGACATACGTCCCGTTAAGGCTTTTCGCATCATGGATAACATGGCTGTTGTCTTCGTAAACAATGTAAGCATGTAAACGTGAAGTATTCATATCTGTAAGCGGCAATTCGTTTGTGTTGCGGCGGCCAATGTTTATTCTGTTTGTTGTGCAGTCCACTTTTAAACCAGCATCTAAGCCATCAATCACGGTTAAGAAACTATGCAACTGGTGCTGCACCGATGGGATTAGGACCATAGGTTCTAGTTTATCAAATACTTTGGTTTCACTGTCTGTTGCCATGTTTTCAGGCTTTTTCACACTTTCTTCGTAAGAAGTTTCCGTAAACCCTGACGTAATACGAAACGCCTGCCTGCCTAATTTTTCATCCGCAAAGAATTCAATTTGCGGTCCGCCAGCCATAGTATAGCCTTTGCGGCGGCTCTCATCAATCAAGTAAGACGCCAATTCGCTGCATACGGATTCAGCATATGGTTCCAGCCGTCCATAGTCTTCATGATTTACATATATGGCATAGTGATTAGGCACATAGACATGGGAAACACCAACTGTACGCTCGTCTTCCATCTCCCTGGCTAATTGTTTGGCAATTTCAATAGGCTGCAAGCTGCTGGCTAATTGTTTGTTAAAGAAACCTTCAATATATTTTTCAAAAAAGCTCTCAATATTGCGGACAAACTTCACATAAAACACTCCCGCTAAACTGCATAAATTAAGTCTTTTTTATTATACGCGATATTAGCAGTCTAGTCAAAACTAACCATCCGAACAAATTTGTGTCGCAGTTGACCGCAAGCAGCAGCAATATCGGTGCCCATCTCTCGCCTGACAGTTACATTGAAATGTTCTTTTTGCAAGAGTTTCTCAAATCTAATAATATCGCTGGCCGCAGGACGAAGCAAACCGCGTTCGGGGACCGCATTAATGGGAATTAGATTGACGTTTGCCAACCGTCCTCTAAGAAGTGTTATCAGTTCTTTGGCTTGTGCGGGCCCATCATTAACACCAGCAATCAAGATATATTCAAAGGTGACGCGTCTACCAGTTGCGACAGCGTAACGATCACTGGCTGCCAAAACCTGTTCGAGGGGATAACGTGCATTAACAGGCATAAGCCTGGTTCTAAGCGGGTTATTAGGTGCATGTAAAGAAATTGATAATGTGATTGGTAATCCCTCACCTGCAAGCTTATCAATTTGAGCGACAAGTCCTGAAGTTGATAGCGTGATATTGCGGTAACTCAAGTTGAGACAATAAACTTCATGGACAAGCCGGATAAAGCGCAAAACATTGTCATAGTTGGCTAACGGTTCACCTGAACCCATAATAACAATGGAGTCAACTTTTTGTTCTTCCTGTTTTAATAACTCAGTAATATACAGTACTTGCGCCAAAATTTCACCGCCAGTGAGATTTCGCACCAGCCCACTAAGCGTTGAAGCGCAAAAAGAACACCCCATAGCGCAACCTACCTGGGTAGATACGCAAACACTGTTACCATAGGAGTGGCGCATGAGAACAGTCTCCACAGCCATATCATCAGAAAAGGCCAGCAAAAATTTGCTCGTCCGGCCATCGGCCGAGTGTTGTGCCGCCTTGAGACTAACTTGGGTAATCGTAAAACTATTATCCAAGCTAGTACGCCATTCTTTGGCTATGTTGGTCATTGCTTCAAACTGGCGTACATTCTGCTTATACAACCATTCAGCAATTTGCTTGCCCCGGTATGCTTGTAAACCCAGCGGTTTTATTTGTTCGGCAATCTCGGTGGCAAACAAGCCGAATAAGTCTGTTTTTAAGTTTGTTGTCATGGTTGTTACCGCCTTATTTTTGCCGTATCATACGGGCAATGAAGAATCCGTCTACACCATCGGTGTGTGGCCACAATTGAATCATAGGTTCAGACCTTTTAGCTACAGGCAGATATTGACCGGTAGTTTCAAGTGTGAATGCAGGATTGGCCTGTAAAAAGGCATTAACAATATCCTGGTTTTCTCCAGGTTCAGTTGTGCAGGTGCTATAAACTAATACACCACCAGGTTTTACACACTGGGCAGCACTTGCTAAGATAGCTGCCTGCAAGGTAGGCAGATCGTGCAAAATTTCCTCAGATTTGCGCCAACGGGCATCCGGTTTGCGCCGTAGTACTCCAAGACCTGAACACGGAGCATCTACAAGTACTCTATCAGCCTCAAGTGGATACATAGTACCTAAATTAACGGCATCCAAGGCCTTAGTCTCAATGTTTGTTAATGCCAATCGCTCTGCGTTTTCGCGGGTTAGTGCTAATTTATGCTCATAAATATCTGTAGACAAAACCTGACCGGTATTGTTCATCAAAGCAGCGATATGGGTAGTTTTTCCACCTGGAGCACCACAGGCATCAATAATAAATTCGCCTGGTTGAGGATCAAGAATATGTGCTACCAACATAGAGCTTTCATCTTGAACCTGAAATAATCCCTCTTGCAGGGACGTAAGGGTGGCAAGACTTGGATGTTCATAACAGACAATGCCTTCAGGCGTCCAGTTTGATTCTTGGCAGATTACTCCCTCACCTGCCAAACGCAGCAAAAGTGCGTCACGATCTATTTTGATGGTATTCGTGCGAACCGAAAGCGGCGGTACTGTATTATTGGTTTGACACAATTCTTCACAGGCCGCAGTTCCTAAGCGTTTAACCCAGCGTTCAATAAGCCATTCCGGATGAAAGTATTTAAGGGCAAGATATTTCACAGGTTGTTTATCTCTGTTTGGATAAACGATTTTTTCCGGACTGCGGGCAGCATTTCGCAAAACGCCGTTAACAAATTTGACCGTACCAGCATGGCCATATTTTTTTGTCAATTCAACAGCCTGATTGCAGGCTGCCGACGCGGGTACTTTTTCAAGATAAAATAACTGGTACATACCTAGCCGCAAAATATTTCTAATAATAGGCGCTACTTTGGCAAGCGGACGACTCAAATAGCAACTGAGCATCCAATCCAAAGTAGCGCCAGTTTTAACAGTTCCATATGTTAGCTCCGTAATAAACCGCCGGTCTTGATCAGAAAGATGTCCTTGCAGTGTTTGACGGTTTATCTCTTTTGCCAAGGCAATATTAGCATAAGCAGCATTATTTTCAACATCATTCAGTATTTTTAGAGCAATTTCCCGGGCGTCTACTATTTTATCAGTCATGTTAATGCACCATCTCTACTATTTTCTCGAATTATCGTTGGGTATAGAAAACACGGCTTTCGCCGAGCTTTTGGCGAAAGCGGAAGCCGATGTTGCTCTTATCCTGCTTTTAAGAAAGTTAACCTTTCTGTTGGGGTATAGAAAACACGGTTTGCGCCGAGCCTGTGGCGAAAGCGAAAGCCGATGTTGCCCTTATCCTGCTTTTAAGAAAGTTAATCTTTCTGTTGGGGTAAAAAGCTTTGGATAGCTGCTTCCACCTTAGCAAGATTAACGCGTGTATTACAGCAAGGACCAAATGGTCGTTCATTGAGCACGCCAATTACCGGTAATGGAAAAACATCCTGAATACCGCTCGTAAGATCGCGTTCACAGGCAATAGCCAGTACGGCTTGAGGACGGATGGTCTTTATTACCTTGCGTGCTAACGTACCGCCAGTTACCACTGCCAAATGAACACCGTAGGTTTCAGCAAGTGTCACTAAGTCGCCGATCTGGCACTGCCCACAGTGATGACAATTTGATACGTCGCGCGTAATTTTATAAGGACAGGTCTCGTGTTGTAAGCAATGTGGTGTCATAACCAGCAGCTTAGACGGTTGCACCATTACTTTTTTTTGCTTGATTAAATGGTTGCTTACTTCAATAAAGGAACGTTCAACCCGTTCCTTATCCACATCAAACAGCTTACCAAGGGAAATTGCCACTGGGAATAGCAGGTTAATCGCTGACCATGCTAGACCTTGAAAAATTCCCAGTGTCCTAAATCCTAAAATAGCCAAAATAATACCGCCAACACCACAGGTAATCGCTAAAATAACGGCTGCTAAAACCATACCCAGCATCAGCGGTAAGTAGGCACTGATATTTGCTAACCCTGGCAGACTGACGACCCATATACCGTAACTTGATACAGTTGCCAGGAATAAACTAACAAGAATTAGTGTTAGAAACAAACGTTTACGAGGTCTGTGCATTATTTCAATCATCCCTAATACCTTCTCATTCTAGCATATTACCTGTTGTAAGGGAGTAGCCACAAACAAAGTCGTTCGCCTTCATTCGCCGTTTGGATTCAGGCTGTACTTCCAGCAACTCAATTATTCCTTTACCAGTTTCAACAACCAGCCCTTCTTTGGTGAGCTGTACAACTTGTCCTGGCTGAGCACATGGTGTTGATTCGTTATATACTCTAGTCTGCCATATTTTTAGTGATTTATTTTGGTATTTGCAGTAGGCTCCCGGCCAGGGATTCAGTCCGCGTACTAAGTTATGGATAGCTACTGCAGGTTGGTGCCAGTCGAGGCGTTCCGTGCTGCGGCAAAGCAGCGGCGCATAAGTTGCCTCAACATCATTTTGACGTACGCGTGGTGCATTGCCAGCTGCTATTTGTTGCAAGGTATCTGCTAGTACAGCTGCACCTAAGTCTTGTAATTTGTCGTGAAGACTGCCGGTGGTATCAAGTGGTAATATTGGTGTTTCGGCTTTTATGATCATATCACCGGTATCCATGCCAACATCCATATACATAGTAGTAATACCGCTCATTGGTTCTCCATTGATTATGGCCCAGTGGATAGGTGCTGATCCGCGATATTTAGGTAAAAGCGAGGCATGCACGTTAATACAGCCATGAAGTGGTAAGCCTAAGAGCCTTTGGGGCAGCAACTGGCCAAAAGCGATAACAATAATAATATCAGGTTGAATAGCGGCAATCTGGTTATAAAATTCATCGTTTTTAATGTTGTCAGGCTGTAAGATGGGAAGATTATAGTGTAAAGCCGCTTCTTTAACCGGCGAATAGGCTAGTTTCTGACCGCGTCCCTTGGGACGATCAGGCTGGGTGACAACTGCGGCTACGGGATAGCCCTCCCTAACCAGCATATCTAAACAAGGTACCGCAAAATCAGGTGTTCCCATAAATATTGTACGTAATTTTTTCATCTAACTACCCCTTGTGTATGGTTTTAGCCAGTTCAATGAACAAAATACCTTTAAGATGATCTGTTTCATGCTGCAACGCCCGCGCCAACAGACCTGAGCCGCTAATCCGAAACATTTTACCAGCTCTATTTTGCGCTTCCACTGTTACGGTAGCGTATCTTTCAACCTCACCAAACATACCGGGCACACTTAAACAGCCTTCAGTAGCAATTTCACAGCCTTCGCAGGCAACAATTTTAGGATTAATAAGCTCGATAATACCCTCGCCAACATCAATGACGACTAGCTGTAGAGAAGCACCAACCTGCGGTGCGGCTAGCCCTACACCATCTGCAGCGTACATGGTTTCAGCCATATCATCAAGCAAGTGTTTGATTTTGCGATCAATCTTTTCAACAGGTGCAGCAATTTCTTTTAAAACCCTGTCACCTGCTTTTCTAATTTCCATTACTGGCATTGTGTGTTCCTCCTTACCTATCAGACCGTCAAAAAAATTTTACCATAGATTAGCTCATCATAAAAGTAGTTCCTCTAGACTAAAGAACATTAATGGGGTCAATATCGATAATAATATTTTTTTGATTAACCATACTCATCATGCTAATTTGTTTAGTTATTGTAGGCAAATCTTTAGTTTTAATGAGAATATTCACCCGGAAGATATCCTTAACTTTATTTACCGCAGCTGGAAACGGTCCAATAATGGCAGTGCCTGCCATAGCCAATGACTGCGAAAGTTCTGCTGCTAATTGGTTAGCCTGGCGGTGAACTATGGTTTCGTCATTAGCTTGTACCGTTACTTTTATCAGATTCGCATAGGGCGGGTAACCTAATTGCTGGCGAAAACCCAGTTCTTGTTGATAAAATTCCTGATAATTATGCTCTGCACCGGCAGTAATCGCATAGTGCTCTGGATTATATGTCTGCATGACTACTCGTCCTGGTTTACTGCCACGTCCGGCTCTCCCCGCGGCTTGCGTCAGGAGTGCAAAGGTTTTTTCTGCTGCGCGAAAGTCAGGCAAGTTGAGCGCTGTATCTGCTGAAATAATACCAACTGCCGTTACATTGGGAATATCATGACCTTTAGCCACCATTTGTGTACCTAGGAGAATGTCATACGAACCGGCAGCAAAAGCAGCGAGAATCTTGTCATGGGCCAGCTTTCCACGGGTAGTATCTTGATCCATACGTACAATTCTGGCTAATGGGAATAACCCTTCCAGCGCTTCTTCCACCTTCTGGGTGCCAGCACCAAAATAACGGATGTACCGACTGCCGCATTCAGGACAAACGTCTGGTACTGCATGGCGTTCTTGACAATAATGGCAGCGCAAGATACTAGTGGGAGCATGGTAGACAAGTGAGATGTCGCAGTGGTTACATTTAAGGACATGACCACACTCACGGCACAGGACAAATGTTGAGTAGCCGCGACGGTTAAGCAGAATAATAGCCTGTTCTTTCTTGGCTAAGATTTCGGTTAACATGGTCTGCAAAGGTAGTGAAATGACACTACGGCGACCTTGTGCCAGTTCTTGCCTCATATCGACAATCGTAACTGCTGGCATCGGTATATCGTCCACCCGTTTATTCATAGGCAGCAATTTGTGCTCTCCCTGCAATGCCTGGTAATAGGTTTCAATAGCAGGTGTCGCACTGCCAAGTAGTACAGTAGCTCCAGCAAGTTTAGCTCTGGCTGACGCCACCTCTCGGGCGTGATAACGGGGTGTTTCCTCCTGCTTATAGGTAAACTCGTGTTCTTCATCAATGATAATAAGGCCTAACTGACTAACTGGCGCAAACAATGCTGATCGGGCGCCAATGACAATGCCGGCCTGTCCTGCATGTAGTCGCCGCCAGGCATCATACCGTTCACCTACTGAAAGCTTGCTATGCATAACGACTACGTCATCACCAAAGGCCGCTCGGAAACGAGCGACAATCTGGCTTGTTAAAGCTATTTCCGGTACCAAGACTATAGCTTGACGGTCAAGACGCCGCGCTTCAGCTACTGCATTGATATAAACCTGCGTTTTACCACTACCGGTAACACCATGAATTAAAAAGGATTTATAAATACTGTCATTTATCGCTGGAATAATTTGCTCTAAAGCCTGTAACTGCTCTGTGGTCAAGGTCAATTCAGCAGCTTTGGGCTGAGCTCCAGCATAGCTATTACGAAATACCGGCACGCTGCAGATAATAATAAGACCTTGTTCAGCTAGTTTTTTCACAGTAGCTTGGGTAATAGCCAGACTGCGAAGCTGAACTGCAGTAAGTTCTTGCGTAGGTAATAGCGCCTGGAGCAAACGCCGTTGGGCAGTTTTAGATTTAGGCAGCGTTGCTTCAATTTGAGCAGCGACTTCCTTGCTTACGGCCAGCTTAATAAGCATTGTTGAGTTAGCCTTGCCACGCTTACTGACCGTATCAGCAGTTACGATTAGCTTGTGCTGTATGCAGAATTTTATCATGCCCTCAATACTGGTGAATCTTTTAGCAAGGTCGGTCAATGTGACCGGACCGTGCTCATAGATGTAGGTGAGTATTGTATGATATTCTTCTGGTTTATCACGTAGTAAAGCTTTGGTATACTCCCAATCAAGCGTAAGCGGTACTTGATATGCTTTTTGAGTTTTGATGCCTGATTGCCCTGGAATAAATAACCGCATAGCTTCAGCCAAAGAGCATAGGTAATAGTTACTTAGCCATTTGGCAGTTTCTAACATGTTGTTATCAAACCAAGGATAGTCATCTAGAACATCAAGAATGGATTTTAAACCGGGGATGCTTTCAGCCTCTAAACCGACAATAAATCCCTCTACCTTTCTATTACCAAATGGCACCAGCACGCGCCAACCTATATCAGCAAATGACAAGTGGGCGGGAATAAGATAGGAAAAAGGCTTAGTAATGCTGCGAGTAGGAATATTTACAATTATCTGGGCGGTATTTGACATTTTTTTCACCTAAAGTATCATTTTCTTTATTGGATAAAGAGAAGGGGACTTGTTCAGTCCCCTTTTTAGCTAAAAGTATATATTCGCTTTTATCTATCAAATACCTGCTACCGGTTTTTCATGGTAATGAGCGGCCATTTCCCAATCAAGACCGGTGTCCATTGGCAAACGTTTAAAAAAACGTTTAACCCGTTTCCTTCTTTGCGGAGAAAAATGAAGCTTCATTTGCTTATCCCTAACCTTGAACCGAATAGCCAAGTGATTGTAGTGTCTCTTCAATTCCGCTAGAAGTTAACGATTCATCGTGGCTAACTGCAACTTGCTTGGAAGCCATATCCACCTTAACTGAAGCAACGCCCTGAAGATGGGACAACGTATGTTCAATACGGTCCCGGCAGTGGTCGCCTTTGATGCCGCCAACATGGTAAACAGATTGTGTGGTATTTTTCTGAGTAACCAATAGAATACCTCCTTATTACTGAATTAAATGTCCAGCAATATTAGTATTACCATTGGTTATCAATTAATAAGTTTATCCGCTGTCCCAAAGTTGCGCTCAGGTCACTTTAGATATTGGCCTCTTTGCGAAGAAGTTCAGCTTTATCAGTATGTTCCCAAGGCAAATCTACGTCAGTACGGCCAAAGTGACCGTAGGCGGCTGTTTGGCGATAAAGAGGTCGCCTAAGATCAAGCGACTTGATTATCCCAGCAGGCCGTAAGTCAAAATGCTTGTTGATAAGTTCAACGATTTTATTGTCTGCAATTTTATTAGTTCCAAAAGTTTCTACCATAACAGATACTGGCCGCGCGATACCGATGGCGTAAGCCAATTGAATTTCACATTTATCGGCTAGTCCTGCAGCAACTACGTTCTTAGCAACATAGCGGGCAGCATAGGCAGCAGACCTATCAACTTTTGTGGGATCTTTACCCGAAAAAGCACCGCCGCCATGACGCGCCATACCGCCATAGGTATCAACTATTATTTTACGTCCGGTTAAACCAGAATCGCCTTGCGGTCCACCCACTACAAACCGGCCAGTCGGGTTAATATAGTATTTAGTATTAGCATCCAATAATTCTCCTGGAACTATAGGAATGATTACTTTAGCGATAAGGTCTTTTTCAATAGTCTCACGGTCGACGTCAGGGCTATGCTGGGTTGAAATTACGATTGTGTCAACACGCACTGGTTTGCCATCTTCATATTCAACAGTGACTTGCGTTTTACCGTCAGGACGCAAATAATTCAGGTCGCCATTTTTACGAACTTCTGACAAGCGTCGTGCCATTTTATGTGCTAAGGCAATAGGTAACGGCATAAATTCCGGAGTTTCATTAGTAGCGTAACCAAACATCATGCCTTGGTCACCGGCGCCAATAGCACCAATGGCATCTATCTCACCTTGCTTAGCCTCAAGTGCCTTGTCCACACCCAAAGCAATATCAACCGACTGTTCGTCAATGGAAATTAGGACACCGCAGGTTTCACCATCAAAACCATACTTGGCACGGGTGTAACCGATACTCT
Organism: Sporomusa silvacetica DSM 10669; assembly: GCF_002257705.1. Taxonomy (GTDB): domain Bacteria; phylum Bacillota; class Negativicutes; order Sporomusales; family Sporomusaceae; genus Sporomusa; species Sporomusa silvacetica. The sequence continues at coordinate 45,174 of NZ_LSLK01000017.1, read as the reverse complement.
TAATGGTCTCACGCACAATTTTGGGAATGTCAACATAGCACTTAGTGCTGATTTCGCCTACTACGTGTACGATCCCAGTGGTAACTAATGTTTCGCAGGCTACTCGGGCCTCAGGATCCTTGGCTATAATAGCGTCAAGCACACTGTCGGAAATTTGATCAGCAATTTTATCAGGATGGCCTTCCGTTACAGACTCAGATGTAAACAGTACACGTTTTTTGGTCAAAATAGTATTCCTCCTAATCCTAACTAGGTTACTAAAAAAAGAACTCCCGCAAGGGAGGTGTGATTTTTCACTCCCATCTCGCGGTTTTACCGCCGGAATTGGCACCGTTTTTAACATAAATATGCTAAATGGTTGCCGCGGTTTCATTGGGCCAGTCCCTCCACCACTCTTGATGAGTATAGCATATGCAATTTTCACTTCAAAAAAATTTTAAACTAATTACCTAAAAAAATCAAGTAGATTTTGTCAGCAGTTTACTGATTTTATCGATAAGGATCTCGGCTACTTGCTGTTTGCTAAGCTGAGGAAGTTCTTCTACATTACCATTTTTATAGATAATTTTTACAATATTAGTATCAATATTGAAACCAGCCCCAGGTAGGGTGATATCATTAGCAACAATCATATCAAGATTTTTTTTAGTTAATTTTTCCCGGGCATGAATTATTAGGTCTTCCGTTTCGGCGGCAAAGCCAACTAGTATTTGCTGTTTTTTCCTTTGCCCCAGCTCAAGAAGAATATCCGGATTCTTAACGAGATTAATGGTCAAAGTGTCCCCTGTCTTCTTTATCTTTTGTTCGGCTACCAGCTCTGGACGATAATCTGCGACAGCCGCAGCTTTGATTACAATATCGACAGTATCAAATTCAGCAAGTACAGCAGCCTGCATTTGGGCAGCTGTTTCTATTCTTGTAATATTTACCCCCGGTGGAGTAGGCAGACTTGTCGGACCGGAAACAAGTATGACTTTAGCCCCCCGTCTAGCTGCTGCCTCGGCAAGAGCATATCCCATCTTGCCGCTGGAACGGTTACCAATATATCTGACAGGGTCGATGGCCTCACGAGTACCAGCCGCTGTAATCAATATGCGCTGCCCCTGCAAGTCCTGGCAGTTATGTAGCAGCGCAACTACTTTATCCACGATTACTAACGGCTCTGGCAACCGCCCCGGTCCCTCAACGCCGCACGCCAACAAGCCAGTAGCAGGTTCTACAATATGATAACTTAACCCGGCCAATTTGGTTAAGTTATGCTGAGTAATTGGGTTAAGGTACATATTAGTATTCATAGCCGGTGCCAATAGTACTGGGGCTTTTGTAGCCATAATGGTAGTGGTAAGCATATCATCAGCAATACCATGGGCTATTTTACCGATAATATTGGCGGTAGCAGGTACAACAAGAAACACATCCGCCCAGTTAGCTAAGGCAATGTGCTCTACATTCCATGTTTTGGACTCTTCCCACATATCAGCTACTACCGGATTACCGCTAAGCTCACGAAAAGTTAGCGGTGTGACAAACTCTGTGGCCGCTTTGGTCATGATAACGCGGATGTTACAACCTGTTTTTTTCAAACGGCTGACAACATCAACTGCCTTGTAGGCTGCGATTCCGCCGCAAACTCCCATAACAATGTTTTGACCTGAAGACATCATTGACTCCTATTTAATACCAGTCTTAGTACGCTCATAGGTTATTTTCCCTTGAGCAACTTCTTCTAGCGCAATTGTCACTGGTTTGTTGGATTTGCATTCAATAAGCGGCGGCTGCCCATCCATAATTTCCCGCGCCCGTTTGGCGGCTAACACTACAAGTGTGTATTTACTGTCAACCTTTTTTACTAAAGAATCTAATGACGGATTAATCATAGCGTTTCCCCTTATTTATTATTTATCGGTGTAGGCGGCTCTTCACCAACACAACCAGCACAATAGAGATTATCAATTAAAGCTGTGTTACGCTGTGCCCTCAATTTTTCAGCCGCAATAATTGTTTTGATTTTCTGTACAGCTGCCGCCACCTGATCATTCATTACAATATAGTGATAGTTATGTGCCAGGGAAAGCTCGCCACTGGCGCACTCTAGGCGTTTTTTGATGACATCAAGGCTGTCAGTGCCACGCTTGTGAATTCTGTCAGCCAGTTCATCCAGAGAAGGTGGAATAATATATATATACACACCTTCCGGAAATTTTTCTTTTACTTTCATGGCTCCTTGTGTATCTATTTCTAATACGACATCATATCCCCTGTTTAACTGCTCAACCACATAGTGACGTGGTGTCCCATAAAAATTATCGTAGACTTCAGCCCATTCCAGGAGATCGTCATTTTCAATCATCGTTTTAAATTGGTCTTTGGCAACAAATAGATAATTTATTCCTTCCACTTCTCCTGCCCGGGGCGACCGTGTAGTAGCCGATATAGAGTATTTCAAATAGGGGTTGCTACGCAATAACTCTCGACAAACGGTGCCTTTGCCAGTACCCGAAGGACCGGAAACAACTATTAATATTCCTTTTTGCGGCATAGGCTGTCTCCTTTCCAGCTTATTCAGCAGGTTCATCAGTAGTCTCTTTGCTAGTCAAGCGGTGAGCTACTGTTTCAGGTTGTACTGCCGATAAAATGACATGATCACTATCGGTAATAATTACAGCGCGAGTCCGGCGTCCGTATGTAGCATCAATAAGCATACCCCGATCGCGGGCTTCCTGAATAATACGTTTTATGGGGGCTGATTCCGGGCTGACAATAGAGATAATCCGGTTAGCCGAAACAATATTACCAAACCCAATATTAATTAATTTTATATCCATTAGAACTCCTCCTATAAATTTATAGGCTATTTAGACGTAATGCTTCTATATTACTCTATGTTTTGGATTTGCTCTCTGACCTTCTCTATTTCACTTTTAATTTCAACCACAACATTGGCAATAGTAGAATCATTTGCCTTGGAAGCAATCGTGTTCGTTTCCCGGTTTATTTCTTGAACAATAAAATCCAGTTTACGTCCTACCGCTTCAGGGGATTTAATCGTTGTGTGAAACTGTGCTAAATGGCTTTTGAGCCGGACAATCTCTTCAGTAAAATTAGTCCTATCAGCAAATATGGCTGTTTCCTGGAGCAGTCTGGTTTCATCAGGTTCGGCCCCTGCGGCAGCTAAAAGTTCGCGCATGCGGGATAATAACTTTTCCCGGTATTCGACAAGAATTTGCGGTGCCCTTTCTTCTACTGTGGCAATATATGTCTGGAGCTTATCAACCCGCGCTTCTAGATCTTGCTCAATGTTGGACCCTTCTGCTTCACGCATCTTCATAAGATTGCCGATTGCCCCTTCAATGGCGGTAAGCAGTTTGGGCCATAAACACTCTACATCTTCAGTAACTTCCTCCACTTTGAGAACTTCGGGATATTTCGATAAATGGTATATATTGTCAGTTGATGGTATTTCTAACAAACCCGCTAAATCTCTCATTGCATTATGGTAAGCCATTGCCAATTCTTTGTCAACCCTTACGGCCTTTTTCTTTTCCCCATATTCGTCGACTGTAATAAAAGCGTCTATCCGTCCACGTAAAATGGTGTTGGCAATCGTACGGCGAATCCTATCCTCCAGACTGCCCAAAGTTTTAGGCATGCGAATAACAATTTCATTGTAACGATGATTTACTGCCTTGATTTCAACCACAATACGGTGAGTAGAATCAATATATTCTCCCCGGCCAAAACCGGTCATACTTTTGAGCACAAACTTGCACCTTCCTTTGCGTATGTTATTATTAACGGATAACACGATTTTAACCGTAGTTTTTTACATTTACTTCGCTTTGCTCGTTATAAATCCCTTTTTCGCCAAAAAATATAAATGGAGATCATCTCCATTTATATAAAAAAATTATTTAAAGTTAGGTAACTCAAAATAAAAGCGCCGTTCTTGTTTGTCTTTGGTCGTTACCGTCAAGGTAATTGGTTTGCTCATAACTACTTCTCGCTCATAAAAATAAAAATAGTAATGAGCAGTAAACTGCGGCTCATTTGAGGCCCAAGGGTTTTTTACCGGCGGGTTGATTACAGCATGATAGGGTTTGATTATCTTTTTTTCTTGCTTAATAATAACTTGAACATTATCACTAAATTTTTCAGTATTGCCATTTACGATTATACTGAAAACAAGACACCCGGCATAGTCAGCCAGAATCTGCTCACTATTGGCAAGCTCAATAGATTGCTTGCTTCTTGCTTTATCACGAGCGTCGTAAGCTAAGAGCAAAAATGGTGTGTACAAATAAGCTCTTTCCGTTTTTTCATTGATGATAGCAGCTTGTTCCTCATAAGCAAGCCAAGGCTGAAGAAAATCTGAGAGAGGCAGTTGGCTATGTTTGACGCCATATTCTTGCGCTTCTAAGATAACATCCTTATTAATTAAAGTGATAGCCCTAGCAGACATTGGAACAGAAAGCAAGATGATTAAGCCGAGAATAACGGTAACAAGCTTCACCTCAACACCTCCGCGGACAAAATACTTTCCGTATAACTATTATACTTCCGATTAAAAAATTCCTTTTTTTCTGAATTTTAACTTAATAATTAATCGGATCTGCATGAGCCAGTTAATTTTATAATAAATAGTTACCGCGAAATACCTCTACGGCCGGACCTGATTTATAGATATGGTTGTTTTCGGCCCACTCAAGGTAAAGATCACCACCATCTAATTTGACTATGGCTTGGCGATCAGTACAGCTATTTAAAACCGCAGCTACCAAGGCGGCGCTAGCTCCTGTGCCACAGGCCTTGGTTATGCCGGCACCACGTTCCCAAACGCGCATTCTTATTGTTTTCCTGTCAATAATCTGCAGAAACTCAACATTGGTCTTTTTGGGGAATAAAGTATGTGTTTCGATTTTGGGCCCAATAAGTGCCAGATCAACTTTGGTGATATCGTTAACAAAGATTACGCAATGGGGATTACCCATAGAAACACAGGTGATATGATAAGTTTCTCCATCTATTGCAAGCGGCATGTTTATTACTTGTTCTTCAACATTACCGATAATAGGAATTTCGCCCCGTTTGAGTCTGGGGAGTCCCATATCAACCTTAACCGTTGCTAACGTGCCATTTTTAAAGATAAGTTCAGGCGTAATAATTCCCGCCAAGGTGTCTAGAGTAATAACGGTTTTAGCAGTCAATTTGTTTTCGTAGAGATATCGTGCGACGCAGCGAGTAGCATTACCGCACATATCAGCTTCGCTACCATCTGAGTTAAATATTCGCATTTTAAAATCAGCAATATCTGATGGTAGCAGCACAACAAGTCCGTCGGCCCCAATCCCAAAGTTTCGGTCACAGACAGCAATCGCTTGTTGCTGGTAATCAGCAATATGTTCTTCCATGCCATTGACAATTACAAAATCATTACCTAATCCATGCCATTTAGTAAACTGCATGCTATTTCCTCCTATGATAGTATCTGATGTATTGCTATCGGCTTTGTGGTATAGTGGTTCGGCGGGCGGGACGACGTTTGAATATCTGCTTGCAGGCATTTACTAGTAGTGTCCAGCCTGATACGATCAAGATAAACACCCAATGGCCCACAGATAAAGGTACCGTCGAAAAGATGGCGCTTAAAAAAGGTATGTACATTACAGAAAGTTGCATGATACTCGAAAAAGCAACGGCGGCCAGCAAGTATCTGTTGGTCATGAACTTAAGTTCGAAGATAGTAACCATTTCCGACCGGCAATCAAATACATGAAACATCTGACAATATACTAATGTAGCAAATGCCGCTGTACGGGCTACAGCTAAATCATCCTGCGTATAGTATATCACACTAAAGACAAAAAGTGTGCTCAAACCAATTTGGATGCCACGACCAATGATTTTCCGACTTAATCCCCGGGAAAAAACGCTTTCTCCTGGATGGCGGGGTGGCCGCTGCATAACGTTGGGGCTACCGGGGTCAACTCCCAGTGCCATCGCAGGCAATCCGTCAGTGACAAGATTGACCCAAAGTATTTGCACAGGTAAAAGTGGCATAGGCAGCCCAAAAAGTGCAGCCAAAAACATAGTAAGGACTTCACCGATATTGCAAGCTAGCAGGTAACGAATGAATTTTCGGATATTCTCATAGATACCACGGCCTTCTTTCACCGCTGCCACGATTGTTGCAAAGTTATCATCAGCTAAAACCATAGCTGAGGCTTCTTTCGTTACATCGGTACCGGTAATTCCCATGGCAACGCCGATATCAGCTTCTTTAATGGCTGGAGCATCGTTAATGCCGTCACCGGTCATGGCTACAATATGGCCTTGTCGTTTAAGAGCCCTAACAATTCTTAATTTATGGGCTGGCGAAACACGGGCATAAACGGTAACACGATTGACAATTGCATCAAGTTCAGACTCGGACAATGCGTCAAGTTCTTTACCAGTGAGTGTCTTATGCTGGTTTTCTTTATAAATATTTAGCTCCTGGGCAATAGCAATCGCTGTATTCTTATGATCGCCAGTAATCATAACTGTTTTAATACCAGCTTCACGACACAAGGCAATCGATATTTTAACCTCTTCCCGCGGGGGATCAATCATGCCGATAATGCCGGCAAATACCAAATCATTTTCGATGGCTTCATCAGGATTTTGGGCTTGTGCAGGGGTTAGGCGTCGATAAGCGACAGCCAATACTCTTAGGGCTGCAGAGGTCATTTGTTCATTAATGCTATTTATCTGGGTAATATGATTGTTGGTTATGGTAGTGGGACCTGCGTCTGTATGATAATACCGACATAATTCCAAGATCACATCAGGAGCGCCCTTAACATAGAGAATATTGTTGCTGTTGCTATCACGATACACAACCGACATCCGGCGACGTTCGGATTCAAAAGGAATTTCAGTTACCCGTTTCTGGACTTTCTCAATTTCACTCTGCCAAATACCTGCTTTGCCTGCTGCTACAATAATAGCCCCTTCTGTTGGGTCACCTTCTATACACCAGCCAGTTTCCGTTTTATTACGCCATACACCAGTAATAGCAATCGTATTCTGTTTTAAGATGCTGTTGTTACAAAGCACGCCGATTGTAAGGCATTGTTGCAAAGCTTTATTTTTATTTATATCAAGGGGCTGCTGGTTGAGCAGTATGTTACCTTTAATATCATACCCCGAACCGGTAACTTCATAATGGTTGCCATCAGCAAATATTTGGCGTACCGTCATGGCATTTTGTGTTAGTGTACCAGTTTTATCTGAACATATAACTGTTGTACAGCCTAATGTTTCAACTGCTGGTAATTTTCGAATAATGGCGTGTTGTTTAATCATTCGTTGAACACCAAGTGCCAAAGCGACTGTAACAATAGCGGGCAGCCCCTCCGGAATAGCAGCAACTGCTAGGCTAATACCGGCCATGCACATCAGAAATACCGATTCTCCTCTAGTTACCCCGGTAATAACGACAACTAAACAAATTGCCAGACAGGCCCAAACTAACCATTTTCCCAAATGTTCAAGACGTCGTTCCAACGGAGTGGTTTCTTCTGTTGTAGCCTGAATCATATCTGCTATATGACCGACTTCGGTAGCCATGCCAGTCGCACAAACAACAGCTTTACCACGGCCCCGGACTACGTTAGTGCCAGAAAAAACCATATTCTTCCTGTCACCTAAAGGAGCATCCTCACTAAATTTGCGATCAGCTACTTTGCGAACAGATGTAGATTCTCCGGTTAACGCCGCTTCCTCTACCTCCATATTATGTACATCAATGAGTCGGCCGTCAGCCGAAAGCTTGTCACCTGCTTCAAGTACTAAAATATCACCAGGCACAAGTTCTCTGGCTGGAACTTGTTGGACTATACTGTTTCTCACTACTCTAGCAGTAAGCGAAGTCAGTTTCTTTAACGCAGCCAGCGACTGCTCTGCTCGATATTCCTGAATAAAACCTAATACAGCATTCATAAGGACAATGACTAAAATGGTAATGGCATCAGCATATTCACCCAGAAAAGCCGATATCAGTGTAGCTCCTAACAGAACTAATACCATAAAGTCTTGAAATTGAGCTAAAAACCGTTTCCACCAAGCTGGTTTTTCCTTTTCAGCCAGTTCATTACAGCCGAATTTTTCCAGCCTAGTCTTGGCTTCAGCAGAAGATAAGCCTTCAGTAAAGCTAGTTTGCCAGAATTGAACTGCCTCCTCAGACGTACGTGTATACCATTTTTTCCTATCCATGCAGCCACCTCGCTAACATGTGTTGTTTGCTTATTAACCATAGTATTCTATCGGTGGCAGAATTAGACCGGGTTTGACCGCTAAATAGCAGGGTGTTATACTATTGGCAAATTGTCTTACGTTTTAGCGGAGGTTATATTATGAATATCGATGGATTGTCGCTTGCACCGCTTGTAGGTGAGCTTAATGCAGCACTCACTGGTGGACGCGTTGATAAAGTGTTTCAACCAGACCCCTACTCCCTTTTACTATGGGTACGCCAGCCAGGTGAAAACCTGCGTTTTTTTCTATCGGCAAACCCTGAGCGCCCTAAATTGCTCATTACAACGACTATACCCGAAAATCCGGCTGTAGCTCCTAACTTCTGCATGTTGCTCCGAAAACACCTGGAAGATGGGCGCATTGCTAGTATTGAGCAGCATAGTCTTGACCGTATTGTCAACGTCAATATTGATGTTCGTGGCGAACGCGGCCGGATTTTCACTAAGCGCTTAGTCATTGAAATAATGGGGAAATATAGCAATATCATTTTACTGCAAGATAATATTATTATTGATTCTATAAAAAGAGTCAGTGCTCATGTAAGTCGCTATCGTCAAGTTTTGCCTGGTAAAGAGTATATTTACCCGCCTGGTCAAGATCGCCTGAATATCCTGGATACTGATTCTACCCAGTTTGTCACGCAAGTATTAGCTGCGCCTGCCACTTCGCTGAGTAAGGCTATTATTGCTACCGGGATTGGTCTTGGCCCGCTTACGGCAAGAGAACTTGCCTGGCGCGGTGGTTTTTCCCCTGATATTCGCATGAACGACCTTGATACTGCCGACATAGGCGCACTAAGTGAAGCAGTCACCAGTATTGCCAGCCAACTCAAGGACGGTTTAGTAACACCGACTGTTGTAGTTGAGGGGCAGGACAAACCTCTGGCCATTGCCGCCTTTGTTCCCGAACATCTTAGACAGTATAACCTGCACAATTTTTCTACAATGAGTGCTGCTGTTGACTTTTTCGATAAGTTCAAAGGACGGCCGTCCTTGCCCGCAAAAGAATTATTAACTAAAATAATAGCTGCAGAAATAGCAAAGCTAACCCGTAAACACGCTGTGCTATCCGAAGAATTGTCTCAGGCCGAAAACGCCGATGAGCTCAGGAAGTGCGGCGATATTCTTATGGCCAATCTGTATATCATTATTCCAGGCGCTGACAAACAGGCTTTATTAGACATATATAGTGAGACAAGCGAAGCCCAGGAAATTATTATTAACCTTAATCCGGCGCTATCCGCCATCGAAAATGCGCAGCAATATTACACCAAGTACAATAAAGCCAAACGTTCTGAAGAGCATTTGATCGGTCAGCTGCACGAATGCCAGACAGACCTTACCTACCTGGAGAGCATTGCCGTCGCCCTTTCTCATGCCGATGCTAGTGCCGAGATAAATGAAATCCGCCAGGAATTAGTCACTGCCGGATACATAAAAGCAGCTGACAAACGTCGTTTGTCGGCTGCTCCATTAGCACCGCTTTCTGTGATAACTACCGATGGTTTTACTGTTATTATTGGTAAAAACAATCGCCAAAACGACTTAGTAACTTTCAAACAGGCTCGCCCGGATGACATTTGGCTGCACACTAAAGATATTCCAGGTTCACATGTTATTATTCGCAGTGAAAACCGGGAAATATCACCACAGGCGATCAATGAGGCCTCACAATTAGCCGCATATTACAGCAAAAGCCGTCAGTCGGCCAGTGTTCCTGTCGATTATACAAAACGCCGCTATGTGCGCAAACCATCAGGTGCAAAACCAGGCTTTGTTATTTATGACCATCAAAACACTGTTTATGTAACTCCTGAAGAGACGCTTATCGGCAAATTACTTAATCCTCAATGATTTCTTTAATGACAACCTGTTCACTACAATCTGTTGCAGTCAGCTGTACGCTGACTATTTCTTTGCTCGATGTTGGCACATTCTTGCCGACATAGTCAGCCCTAATTGGCAGTTCACGGTGACCGCGGTCAATTAGTACCGCTAATTGAATAGCAGCTGGCCGACCAATGTCCATGATAGCATCAAGTGCTGCCCTTACTGTTCGTCCTGTAAATAAAACGTCGTCAATAAGTACGACCTTCTTGTCATTAATGGAAAACGGGATTAGCGTCTCGTGAACAATAGGCTGATAAGCCAAGGTTGATAAATCATCTCGATATAAGGTGATGTCCAGTACCCCAACAGGCAGGTCAACCCCTTCGATTCGTTTGATCTCTTCAGCAACTCGCTGGGCTAATGGAACGCCACGTGTTCTGATACCAACGAGTGTTACATCGCTAACTCCTTTGTTTCGTTCGACAATCTCATGGGCCACCCGGGTCAGGGCGCGTTTAATGGCTTGAGAATCCATAATGATGGCTTTATCTAACATAGTAACCTGCTTTGCCATATTCTTATATCTCCTTTCTTCTACTCGCCTGCAGGCGTTTAAGTATATCAGTCATATCTGATGGAAGTGGCGTGGTAAACAGCATGTCCTCCCCAGTAACGGGATGCTTTAGTGACAGTTCAGCTGAATGCAATGCCTGCCCTTTTATCGCAAATTGTTTTTTTTCAGGACCATATTTAGGGTCACCTACAACAGGGTGGCCAATATACTGCATATGTACTCTAATTTGGTGAGTCCGTCCTGTCTGTAATTTGCACTCAACCAAAGTAAAGTTAATAAACCTTTCAATAACGCGAAAACGGGTTATCGCTTCTTTGCTGTTACTAAATGTAACGGCCATTTTTTTTCGGTCAGAAGAGTGTCGACCTAGAGGAGCATTGATAATCCCCTGTTCTTCCGCAATGTTCCCATGAACAATTGCCAGATATTTGCGGCTAGCCGTGCGGGTTTTAATTTGTTCAGCCAGGTTAAGATGAGCGTGATCATTCTTAGCCGCTACCATGACACCAGAAGTGTCTTTATCCAAACGATGCACGATACCAGGACGGATTTCACCATTGATACCGGATAAATCCTGGCAGTGATCCAGTAACGCATTGACCAGCGTACCTTGATAATTGCCGGCTGCCGGATGAACAACCATGCCGCGTGGTTTATTGACCACAATAATATCGTTGTCCTCATAAATGACGTCAAGCGGAATGTTTTCAGCCAGAATTTCGACTGGTTTAGCTTCAGGAATGGTTACACTTATGGTGTCATCAGCCTGGGTTTTATAGTTAGCTTTAACCTTCTTATCATTCACAATAATCATCCCATCTGCAATAAGTTTTTGCAAATGGGAACGGGACATTTCCCCAAATCGGCCTGCTAATAAAACATCTAAGCGAGTGCCCTCTTCTTCGGCTGTAGCTTTGAAATTGGACGTGCTGTTGCTAGCTTTTTCATTTTGTTCCATGATATCATCCTATCTTGGGTTTTCTTGGTTTTCTGTTGGAAAAGCACTAAACACAAGGGTATAAATAACACAACCAACACCAGTTACAATGGCAATATCAGCCACATTAAAAACCGGCCAAATGCGAAAGTCCAAAAAATCTACCACATGCCCGGTTTGCACCCGATCAATAACATTGCCAATAGCTCCGCCCGCGAGCAGGCTTAGCCCTAGTCGCATAAGCCGGAAGGGTTCCGGAATATGTTTTAAGAAATAAACGGTAAGTCCCAGCATTAAGAGTGCAATCGCAATAAAAAGCATTCTTTGATTTTCTAAAATACCAAAAGCAGCACCAGGATTTAATACATAGGTAATATGAAATATACCATCCACCACAGGTATAGACATTCCTGGCAGCATCTGGCCCTGAATATACTGTTTTGACCACTGGTCAATAAGTACTACTGTTGTAGCAATGACCACTAATAGTGATATTGGCACCAATCTTCTCTCCAATCCTTACACACTGTATAAACTATGATAACATGATACCTGCAAATTTCCAAATATAAGATGTTTGTTAAACCACAAAGGACACAAAGAGCGCAAAGGGTTACGAAGGGTAGATTGTTTAATAAAGAACCTTTGTGCACTTTGCGTACTTTGCGTACTTTGCGGTAATAATAGCCTCTGCATTTTTATATGCTCTGTTATATTAAAGAAAACACGGCTTGCGCCGCGCCGTAGTTTACTTCTCTTTTGGGAAAGTCAAATAACGCTCAATAGTATTACGATAGTAATAGGCTATTAGGCCAACCGCTATTAATAGTGAGGTAATAGCAATTACTGCTTTAATATTATGGGAAAGATTTTGTCCAAGGATTGAATAGAGCACAATGGCTGGTGTTTGGCCGATAGCAGTCGCGGTAGTAAACTTACAACATGTAAGTCTAGTCAGACCAGCCCCATAGCTAATAACTTTAAAAGGTACAATTGGCACTAGTCTGGTGACAAATACGGCTATGATACCATGCCGTTTTAAAAAACTATCGGTAAAGGTTACGAATTTACTGCTGACAAATCGTTCGATTACTGGGCGGCCATACCAGCGGGCAATCCAAAAATCAAGGACTGCACCCAAGAGTGCTCCAGACCAGGAATACAGGGCACCGTATTGCCACCCAAATATCCAGGCATTGGTAATCGTTATGATAATTCCTGGAACTAGTGGCACCAAGGACTGTAGGGCCATAAGGGCAATACTTGTTACAGGTGCCCATATACCATAAGACAGAATAAACTGGCGCAGACCTTGAAAATTACGATATTGTAGATAGGTAATGCCTTCACTGGCAAACTGCTGTACTCCGGGTAAATAAAAATAAGCGGCTACAATCAGTCCAAAAACGCCAATTCTACTTAGCACTATATAGGTGTTTTTGGAACTGATCATTAAGCGGCCTCCTAGTGAATAGTGTATCCACTTGCACAGTTAGTTTATAATTAAACACAAGTGACTAAATTCCTGCATACCAAGTAAAGAAACCAGGCTACCGCCCGGTTTCTTTGTCTTCTTTCTGTCGTCGTTTTCTAGCGTGATTACTAGTGCTTCCGGGTTCATTAGGGATAGCATCAGCCAAGTCAACAATACCTTGGTGTTCATTACTATTGAGAAATAGAGCTTTATAGTCATAGGTTCCGGGGATGTCCTGTGGTGTGTCTGAGCTACCATAGCGTGCCACGTCCTGCCACGCGTCCTCCCCATCATAACCGACAGAATCAACCCTGTCCGAGTCAAGAAAACTACGATGAAACGGTGGCGCAAGTGACTCTTCTTCCAGCGGACGGGGTGTAACATCAATCTGTTCTGATTCCGCTTGGCATTCCTTACACTGAGTGGCCCACGGAAGCGCTTCAAGCCGCTCATTTGCTATCTCGGCGCCGCAACTGTCACAGCGCCCGTAGGTTCCCTGATGAATTTTATCCAGCGCATGCTCTACACTTCGTAAGAGCACGCGCTCGTTGTCTCTTAGTCCCAAATCCTTGCCACGCTCAAAGGTCTCACTACCTAAGTCAGCCGGGTGATTATCATATGCTGACAGTTCACCGGTTGTATTAGATAATGCAGCACGCAGGCCGTTATCTTCTAACTGCAAGATGGTATGAACTAAATCTCGTTTTTTGGCTTCCAGCTGTAATTTAAATTTTGTTACTTGTTCAGGGCGCAAAGTAAAGCCCCCTTATCAATGAATAAATTTAACGACTTCATTCAATCGTAGACGCTCTTTATATCCTATTGTTTGTTCACCACTATAGCCTAAACAAATCATGGCTACAGCCCTAAGGCGAGGCGGAGCCTCTACGGCCTCTTGGACTTTTCTTTCATCAAAAGCACCGACCCAGCAGGCAGCAATACCTAATCCTTCTGCTGCTAGGAGAATGTTTTGTGCAGCGGCAGCTGAATCCTGGAGACAATATAACTGGGCACCACGTTCGCCGTACCTTTCGTTGGAACGGGCGGGATCAGCTAAAATAACAACAACAGTGGGTGCGTCGCTAATTTGTTCTTGATCAAAGGACGCATCAGCCAATTTTTCTTTTACTGATGAGTCTTGTACTACATAAAAATACCAGGGCTGCAGGTTACCGGCGCTAGGTGCCATATTACCAGCGTCTAAAATTCTAGTTAATGTTGGTTCCGGAATTTGTTCAGACTTGAATTGGCGAATACTGCGACTTTCTCGGATGCAATCAAAAATATCTTTTGTCATGTGCCATCCTCCTGGATTGGAATTAGAATGTTCCGTTCTTGGTTTCAACAAACCGAAGAATATCGGCAATAAAACCACCGATACCCGGTATATTGAGCATAATCAGCTGCTTGAGAAAAGCGAGTAATAAGGCGAACACCAAGCTGGCTCCAATGGCAATACCTAAGCCGCGGGCAATACCGGCCACAAAATTAGTCAAAATCAGCTTAGTCGGACGTTCCAGCGTCTCCATATAATCAGCAATTCTCATGGCCTCTAACCGGTTTGCAAGCCGTTCTAGCTGTTTGGCTACAAATTCGGTCTGTTCTTTAGCAGTCTTTGTAGTATTTACCGGATGTTTATTATCCATACAATAGACCCCCACTTGTATTTATTATTACCCGGCGAATAAAAATAAACCGGAATTAAGCTCCGGTTTATCATACATGCTTACATGTTTTTTACTACAGCAGCGCACCGTTGACAAAGAGCTGGATGTTCTTTGTCCTGGTTCACTGTCGGGCTATATATCCAACAACGTTCGCATTTCACGCCTTGGGCTGGAGCCACAGCAACTGCAAGTTGCATGTCGGCGGCCCGATAGGCTTCACCCGGAGCCTGTTCAATATTATCAGATAAAGTTACTTCCGACACAATGAGAAGTGTGGCTAAATCGTCCTTAATGGCTGAAAGTGCAGTCAGCTCCTCCCCGGCAGCATAAAGACTAACAGCTGCATCTAGCGAATGACCAATAACCTTGTTGCGGCGGGCTGTCTCAAGTGCTTTCGTAATCTCGCCGCGTAATTCAAGTATTTTTCCCCATTTAGCTGCTAGCGCAGTATCCAAATATTCAGGATGGGCTACTGGCCAATTTGTTAACTGAATGCTTTCAGCGCGGTTTGCTTCTTTGGGCATATACTGCCATACTTCCTCGGCAGTAAAGGTTAATACTGGCGCAACCACAGCGACCAGAGTGTTGAGAATTTCATACATAGTCGTTTGCGCAGCGCGGCGTTCAATTGAAGTCGGCAACCCAGTATAAACGCGATCTTTGAGGATATCAAGATAAAAGGCGCTTAGATCCACCGCACAGAAGTTATGCACCGTATGATATAACAAATGGAATTCGTAATCTTCATAGGCTTGAGTGACTTTAGCCCGGACTTGTTCTAAACGCATAAGCGCCCAACGGTCAATCTCAAGCAGCTGGTTGTAGGACACTTTGTCGGTGCCAGGGTTGAAGTCATGCAAGCTACCTAGAATGTAGCGGAAGGTATTGCGGATTTTGCGATAAACTTCTGACAACTGTTTAAGGATATCATTGGAAATGCGGATATCAGCTTTATAGTCGGCTGATGCCACCCAAAGGCGCAGCACGTCGGCACCATATTTTTGGATAACCTCCTGCGGGTATATGACATTGCCAATCGACTTAGACATTTTTCGACCATCACCATCAACAACGAAACCATGGGTCAATACCGCTTTGTATGGCGCTACCCCTCTTGTAGCTACTGAGGTTAATAGTGAAGATTGAAACCAGCCGCGATGCTGGTCACTGCCTTCCAGATATAAATCAGCCGGCCATTGAAGTTCTTTACGCTGTCCAAGTACAGCAGCATGGCTGGAACCGCTGTCAAACCACACATCCATAATGTCGGTTTCTTTCCTGAATTCATCGTGGCCACAATGCGGGCAGGTAAAACCTTGGGGTAGAATTTCCTCTGGCTTTTTGGCCCACCAGGCGTCAGAGCCTTCTTTGCGGAAAAGTTCTTTGACCGCACCAATTGTCTCATCATTAATTATATGCTCATTACACTTGGTGCAGTAGAAAATCGGAATAGGAACACCCCACACCCGTTGCCGCGAAATGCACCAGTCTTGACGATCAGCCACCATGTTACGGATACGATCTTCGCCCCAGGTGGGAATCCATTGAACTTCGTTGGCAATGGTTTTGAGTGTAGCGTCTCTAAACCCATCAACCGAGGCAAACCATTGCTCAGTTGCACGATAGATAATCGGGTTCTTGCAGCGCCAGCAGTGAGCATATTGATGTTTAACCGAGCCTTTGCCGAGTAGCAGCCCACGCCCAGCCAATTCTTTTATAACAGGCACATTAGCATCAGACACAGTCAGGCCTTCAAATTTACCAGCTTCTGCAGTAAATTTACCAGTTGGATCAACAGGACTAATGATCGGCAGGCCGTATTTCATACCTACCTCAAAGTCTTCCTGGCCATGGCCGGGAGCAGTATGTACACAGCCAGTGCCTGCCTCCAGGGTAACATGCTCACCGAGGATAATAGGTGACTCACGCTCAAAGAACGGATGACTGAATGTCATACCTTCAATAGCAGCACCTTTCATTGTTCCCAGGATTGTGTATTCTCCCAGATTATTAGCCTTAACAACTGTTTCCACCAATTCACTTGCAAAGAGATAAATTTCATCATTAATTTCTACCCATGCATATTCAATCTCAGGGTGCACACAAATGGCAACATTCGCCGGCATAGTCCAGGGAGTTGTTGTCCAGATAACGGCATACACTTTCTCCCGGTCAACACCCACGGGTAGGTTACCTTTATCATCAATAAGGGGAAATTTAACATAGATAGAATGCGATTTTTTCTCGGCATATTCAATTTCGGCTTCAGCTAATGCGGTTTCACATGAAGTACACCAATAGACAGACTTTAGTCCCTTATAAATATAGCCTTTTTTGGCCATTTCACCAAAAACTTCAACTTGTTTGGCCTCATATTCGGGGTATAGTGTTATATATGGATTTTCCCAGTCGCCAGCAACGCCCAGGCGTTTGAAGTCTTCCCGCTGAAGGTTTAGACATTTGAGAGCATATTGCTTGCATTCACGACGCAAATCAAGTGGGTTGAGCTCATGGCGGTTTAACCCAAGAATTTTAATGGCAGCATGTTCAATAGGCAGGCCATGGGTGTCCCAGCCTGGAACGTAAGGAGCATCGAATCCCTGTAGCGATTTGTATTTGATAATAATATCTTTCAGAATTTTGTTTAAAGCAGTACCGATATGAATATTACCATTGGCATATGGCGGACCGTCATGCAAGATAAACTTGGTTTTACCCTTGCTTTGAGCCAGTTTTTTCTCATAGATCTGTTGCTCATTCCAGTATTCCAACATTTTCGGTTCCCGTTCGGGAAGATTAGCGCGCATTGGAAAATCGGTTTGTGGCAAGTTAAGTGTTTTGCTATAATCCAAAATTAGCACCTCCGTATAAAATAAAAAACCCTCATCCCTAAAAAGGGACGAGAGATAAGTTCCCGTGGTACCACCCTACTGGCTGATATAGCCGCTTTACAACGCGATAACGGGCGTTAGACGGCGGAGCCTACTTGAACTTTCAGTCCGCAGTTCGAGAGCGATGTTAGGCCATGATCTTGATTACCAGGCTTACACCATGTCCTGGTTCGCTGTAAACCGCCATCAAAGCGTGTCTCCGTCATTACTGATAAAATATTATCATGTACGCATATATTATACATGATTAGCACACAAAGTCAAATATCTAGACAGAGCATAGTGAAAAATTTCTTTTTGTCAATGCCTGTTACCTTGATCACTTTTAAACGATTATTTTGGCCATTAATAATAACTACAGAGCTTTTTGCTACATCCAGAATACTAGCAATAAAGGCAATACAGGCAGCATTAGCTGCACCATCAACTGGCGGCGAAGTCAGTTTAATTTTAAGACAATCTCCCATAATGCCAACAACCATATTTTTACTTGCACGCGGCTGAACACGAACTTTAAAGGCAATGCCGTCTGGCAGCTCTCTAATATCAAGTAAATTGTCTGACAAGGTTAGTGTTCATCCTCATCAACATTGTTAAGCATTTCCATTTGCGCTTGTAACAAAGTACGCAGACGAGTACGAAACACCTGCGATTGTTTTTGTAATTCTTCATATTCGCCAGTCATTCTGCGAACTTTTGCCATGGTTTCCTCAACCATTTTTTGAGCACTAATTTCAGCTTCCTTAATTATGAGTTCTGTTTCTTTTTTGGCATTAAGTTTGACTTCTTCAGCTGTTTCCTGTGCAATGACCAGCGTGCTATGGAGAGTATTCTCCATATGCTGGTAGTGCTCGAGTTTGCTGTTAAGGCGCTCAATTGTTTCTTTCAGCTCAATATTATCACGATATAGAGTCTCATAATCTTTAATAACTCCATCAAGAAACTCATCTACTTCTTCTTCTTTATAGCCACGAAAACTATGCTTAAACTCTTTATTATGGATGTCTAATGGCGTTAGCATAACTCCCCACCCCTATTCAAATTACATAAATCGCCTAAGTAAAACGCTGTATCTGCCTTTTTTCGTTTGTCCAGGAACTTCAATAATTTCTACCCGTCCCCGGCCACGCATAGAAATAATATCCCCCACCTTTATGATTTGTGATGGGCTTTTGGCTTCTTGCCAGTTGATTTTTAGTTTAGCGGCTACAATATCTTCAGCCATTCGGGTGCGTGAGGTTCCAAAACCAGCAGCTGCTACAGCATCTACTCGCATAGAAGCCACAGTTGCCCGAATTTCCTTGATTTTTTCCTCTTTTGCCGGAATATCATCAAGCGATACTTGCGAAACAGAGACTGTAGCTTGTCCAACTTCAGTTACGTTCTGTATAATATAAGCGGCCATAGTTGCGTCGGCTAAAACGAAACATTGATCCCCAGCCACAATAATGTCACCAAGGATTTCACGTTTAATGCCAATACCCATGAGTGCTCCGAGCACGTCCCGATGTGATAGGTGATAATAACGACTATCCCATTTTATCAAAATGGCTTTGAGCCCAAAATCAAATGAATCAGCATACTCAAGAAACTCAGTGTCAACAAACGCCACTTTAACCCGTTCTGCGCCAGAATAACCGCCATTTGTTTCCAATGATAGCCTGTCATAATGGGCAACGATAGTTTCAGCAATACTTAACCCATACGGATCAAGAAATTCGCTGACTTTGTATTTGCGAGTTTTAAGCGCAATTTCTGCCAAATCCAAAAGTTTTGCTGCTAACTCTGCATCGCCTGAAGCGCGGTAATAGCGTAAAATTTTGTCCCGTTCACTCATTACCTTTTTCCCATCTCACGGGACCGTTCTGTGGCAGCAACAACAGCATCAATAAGTGCAGCCCTCACTCCCTTTTGTTCTAATACATGGACACCAGCAATAGTAGTACCACCTGGCGATGTTACCATATCTCTCAATTTGGCAGGATGTTCATTTGTTTCGAGTACCATTTTAGCAGCGCCCATTAATGTTTGAGCTGCCAACAATATTGACGTCTGCCGAGCTAAGCCAACTCTGACACCAGCATCGGCGAGAGCATCAATTAAGACAAAGGCATATGCCGGACCGCTGCCTGACAGGCCGGTAACAGCATCCATCGAATCTTCGCTAACAGTAACAACTCGACCAACAGACGCAAATACTGCGGCCACAGGGTCACTAACTGCTTTTGTTGCATATTTCCCTAGCGCCATAGCGGATATGCCTTCACCAATGGCAACTGGGGTATTAGGCATAACCCGAATGATTGGCACCTCAGCCAATTTATTTTGCAATGTATCAATTGTTACACCGGCTGCTACTGATACCACTATCGTAGTTTTCGTTACTATCGGTGCAATTGTATCAATAACATTAGCAATAATCTGCGGCTTTACAGTTAGAAATACGATATCAGATTGTTTGATAATTTCCTGACTATCCAGTGTTGTTGCAATTGCAAACGTACTGCTTAGGTAAGCCAGACGTTCACGGGAAATATCATTAGCCATTATTTGGGACGGCATTACCAATTCCGCATTTAAAATACCTCGCATAATTGATTCGGCCATAGCACCGCCGCCGATAAAACCAATCTGTTTATTTGTTAACATAAATCCTCCGTTTGGTATTCAAATCTATTTATTGGCCCAAGGCAAGAATGTCTTATCACTGACATCTTCCCGCGGACTATATGCAACGTCAACATTATTGGGAGCGCATAGGAAAATATTATTACCGACTTTTTGAATTTGACCATTTAACGCATAGGTCGTACCACTAATAAAATCAATCATCCGTTTGGCAATGTCGGGGTCAGAGCTTTCAAGGTTAACGACTACGGGTTTTCGGCTCTTTAAATAATCGGCAATATGTTGAGCGTCATCAAATGAAAAGGGTTCAACAACCATAACCTTGATTTGTTTCGATTGCTGCTGGCTATTATTGTTGCTTTGGGCCATGGGTAGTGAGACCACATTATTGTTTTTTTGTTTGCCTTTTGTCTCGGCCTCCTCTAGTTTCGAACGCTCGTCCTCTTGTTCTGCTGATTCAAACAGACCAAGACTGCCCCAAACTTTCTCCATAAACTTCATAACTTTCTTTCTCCTCCTTACTATTGACGCGAACCAAATATTCCAGTGCCAATACGAACCAAGTTTGATCCCTCTTCGATAGCTACCATATAATCATTGGTCATTCCCATGGATAACCATTTAATGTCAGTATGTGCCAGATGTAAGCCATTTAATTCGGCGTATAACTGATACAGTTCTTTAAATACCGGACGCACTGTTTCCGGGTTTTCACTATAAGGTGCAATCGTCATAAGACCGCATAACCTGACATGTTCGAGCTGGCTAATACATTTAGCTAATGGTAAGGCCTGACCACTTTTAGTGCCAAACTTGCTTTCTTCATCGGCGATATTAACCTGAAGGAGTACATCCTGGCATTTGCCTAACTTAGCAGCAACTTTATCAATCTCAACAGCCAGCTGCTCACTATCAATCGAATGAATGAGGTCTGCCAGCGGTACTGCCTGACGAACTTTATTTGTCTGCAGGTGACCAATAAGATGCCACTCAGGCGTTAGACCAGCCGCTTGTATCTCAGGATGCTTAGACAGCATTTCCTGAACCCGGTTTTCTCCCACAGCTGTTATTCCAGCAGCCAATGCCTCCAGCATGGAGGAAACACCATGGTTTTTGGTCACAGCTACCAATTTTACCTTATTGGCAGCTAATTGGGCTGTTATTTCAGCAATGTTTTGCGCGATAGACATGTTAAACCCTCCATTCAAATAGTTTATTCGCCCACAAACAAAATTTTCCTCTATCAAGTACATATATTATTCTATCTTTTTGACGTAAAATCTATTAATAGATATCTAATGTGTGAATGAAGCTACTATTGGTGATGGAAAAAAGATCGCCACCTGACTTGAACTAGTCAGATGGTGATCTTTTTTTTGCCTTAACAGAAATTATAAACAGGATAAGGACAACATCAACTTCCACTGTCACCAAAGGCTGAGCATACGCCGTGTTTTCTTTATCCAGATGGAAAGTATAACTTTCCCTGGATTGAACGACTAAGGCTTCTACCGGCGACGCGCCCGGATGGCGCTAGTGCCGATTGCGCCATGGATGGCATAGCAATTCGGCCGTCCTAAAGGACTTGGCACAAGCCAAGTCTTTTCTTATAGCAGTATCTGTTATGGTTTCACAGTCTCTTTATACATTTGCTTGCCATCTTTCAATTCAATAATGACTGCGCTTCTAATTGCGTCGTGAGTCGAAGTCAAACTCATATCACCGCTTACGCTTTTGAAACTTTGAGTTGCTGCTAGAGCTTCCCTAATTTTGGCTGGTTCGGCGCTGTTAGCCCGTTTAATGGCATCTACCAGTAAGTAAGCTGCATCGTAACCCATAGCAGCCATAGAATCAGGAACTTGACCATATTCTTTCTTAAAAGCATCGACAAAGGCCATGGAGGATGGATTAGTATCTTCTATTGAATAAAAGTTAGTGAAATGAGTATTATTTAAAGGTTGGGCACCACCAATTTCTAGCAATTTGGGAGAATCCCAGGCATCACCGCCCAAAAACGGTGCAGTAATCCCCATTTCGCGGGCTTGCTTAATAATTTTACCTACCTCTTCGTAGTAGCCCGGAAGATATATAAGTTCTGGATTGAGGCCCTTAATTTTAGTCAGAATAGCCTTAAAGTCTTGATCTTTTTGCAGGTACGCTTCCTCGGCGATAATCTGTCCACCGTTTTTAGTGTAGGAGTCCTTGAAAAACTGAGATAAACCTTTACTGTAATCGCTGGAGTTATCAATCAAGACAACGGCTGTTTTCACTTTAAGACTGTTGATGGCGAAGTTTGCTGCTACTGTACCTTGAAACGGATCTATGAAACAAGCGCGAAATACATAGTCTTTTGCTTTGCCTGATTTTTCGTCAAGGGTAACTTTCGGATTAGTAGTTGCTGCGGCTACAAGCGGGATTTTGTTTACTTCAGCGACTGTTGAACCGGCAATGCCGCAGGAACTAACAGTAAAGCCGGTTATGGCTACTACTTTATCCTGAGTAATGACCTTTGTTACCGCATTGGTAGATTCGGCTGGTTCACCCTTATTGTCGGCAATTATCGGTTGGATTTGTTTACCGAGAACACCGCCTTTTGCATTGATTTCTTTAAATGCCAATTTTGCACCGTTAGCTGCCGCAGTACCGAATGTCGCAGTATTACCGGTAAGTTCGTACACTACACCGATTTTGAGGTCTTTGCTGGCGGTATCGCTGCAACCAGAGACCAAGCCGACCAGCATTACTAGCATGGTTAACAAACAGGACATTTTTAATCCTAATTTTCTCATAGCTATTTATTTCCTCCCCTATTATCCCAAATTTCTAAGGATACCATATATCTACCTATATCACCTCCGCAGCGATTATTTATAAAAAGGTAGTTGTGATAAGATAAGACTTGGCTTGTGCCAAGTCCCTCAGGACGCCGGCAGAAGCCTTAGTCGTTCTTATGTCAACAGAATTTAGTTATAAATTCTGGTAGACTAAAAAAAGCTTTTTAGGGAGAAGGAATAAATATCTCCCCAAAAAGCGCCTTTGCTTATCTTTGCATCTAATTCTACTTGTACTTTTGTATGTTGTCAATATACATTAAATTACGTTTAGTTATATTTTTGGAGTAAAACCGATAGAAAATTTAACGACTCATAACTTCTCCGCCACTGACTTAGCTTGCAAAATAGTAGTTACAAACTTGCATTATAAAGCTATAATGGCGCCAATGCGTCCTGTTCGTCCGGCTTCAGCACGATGAGAAAAGAAAATTTCAGTGTTGCAGGCGGTACATACGTCGCATACAGTGATAGTATTGTCTGGTACCCCGATTTCTCTAAGTTGGTGGCGGTTGGCTTCCCATAAATTTAGTCGCCAATGGTTACTGTGAGGCTCCACAAGTTCTTCCCAGTTATCAAAGTTAACTTTTAGCTTATTAATCACGACTTCGTCAACTTCATAGCAGCAGGGACCGATTGATGGTCCAATGCCTACCAGGCAATCGGCTGGGTTGGTGTTAAACTGCTGCTGCATTGCAAGTACTGTTTTTTGTGCTATTTTGCCAACTGTGCCTTTCCACCCGGCATGGCTAATGCCAACCGCTTTAGCTACCGGATCAACAATGAGTACAGGTACACAGTCGGCGAAGAATAGCATAAGTGGCAGCCCTGGTACGTTAGTGATAAGGGCATCCGTACCTTTGATAGCTTCATGATAATGCTTAGCACCGCGACCCGCATCTGCCACTGTAACTTGCTCAACCACAACACCATGTATCTGTTCTGCAGTGACCACTTTGTCTGGTGCTAGACCTACTGCTTGACAAAAAAGCTGCCTGTTATTCCATACTGCTTCAGCGTCGTCACCAGTATGTAGTCCTAAGTTCAGGCTATGAAACGGCGCTGTGCTATGACCGCCCAGCCGTGTAGATATACCATGCCTAATGCCTAATGCAGCAAAGCTGGTGAATATTCCGTACCAAACTTTATTAACACTTTGTTTCAACATAAATTCACCCATATGGTAAACCCTCCGTAAATAAGATAAGACTTGGCTTGTGCCAAGTCCTTTGGACGCCGGCAGAAGCCTTAGTCGTTCAATCCAGGGAAAGGTTAACCTTTCCCTCTGGATAAGAAAAATAGCAATACTAATGCTACTTCTATTGTACACAAATCTAGTTACAAGCGCAAAATTTGATTACTTCCAGCAAGCGGAAAAAACCTTGGCAGACGTTATCCTGTGCCAAGGTTTTTTCCGCTTACTTGTTAGGCTTCTTCTATTTTATCTTTCTTAGCATTAGCAATAATTGCTTCTGCAATACGTGCCGGAACATCTTCATAATGGGAGAAATCCATATCAAAAGAGCCCCGCCCTTGGGTAATGGAACGCAAATCAATGCTGTAGCGAAACATTTCCGCCAATGGTACTTGGGCTTTAACCCGGCCTAAGCCGCCCCCGATGGGCTCCATACCTTGAATCCGCCCTCGTTTGGTATTAAGATCGCCAATGACATCTCCCATATAGGATTCAGGCACGATAACCTCTATGGCATAGATGGGCTCAAGTAAAACAGGCTTGGCCTGCAATACCCCTTTGCGCAAGGCCATAGTACTGGCAATTTTAAAGGCCATCTCTGATGAGTCGACCGTATGATATGATCCATCGGTTAACGTTACCTTAACATCAACCATAGGATAACCAGCGAGTAGGCCGCCAGCTAATGCCTCTCTTACCCCCTTTTCAACAGCAGGGATATACTGGCGAGGTACCGCTCCACCAAAAATAGAGTCAACAAACTCAAATTCAGCGCCTGGTGCTAACGGGTCAAGCTGCAGCCAGACATGACCGTATTGACCGTGACCACCACTTTGCTTTTTATGCTTGCCCTCTACTTTAGCTGAACCGCGAATGGTTTCGCGGTAAGGAACTTTTGGGGTAGCAAGCAGTGTTTCGACGCCAAATTTGCGCTTCATGCGCTCAGACATAATATCCAAATGCAGTTCGCCCATGCCTGAAATAAGTAACTGATGGGTTTCCATATTCTTACGTACTTTAAATGTAGGATCCTCATCCATGAGGCGAGCCAACGCCTGACCAATCTTATCCTCGTCGCCTTTATTCTTAGCCTCAATAGTTCTGGTGAACATTGGCTTAGGATAAGCAATTGGTTCAAATAAAATAGGTTTATCTTTGTCGCAGAGCGAATCGCCAGTAGCCGTTTCCTGTAGTTTCGCCACCACAACAATATCGCCAGCATACACGTTCGAAATTGGCTCTTGATGTTTACCACGCAAGGTAAAGATTGTGCCGATACGCTCAGACTTCTCTTTGGTGGCGTTATACAAGGTACTGTCTGACTTCATACTGCCTGAGAACAAACGAATATAGCTTAGACGACCGACAAATGGATCGGCAGTGGTTTTAAATACCATAGCAGAAAACGGATCGGCTGCGCTTCTTTCAACAGGATCTTTACTTACCGGATGATAGCCGAGGATTGGTGTGGCATCTGGAGCTGGCAGACAGCTGATAATAGTGTCCAACGCTTGTCGCACCCCAATATTTTTAAGAGCCGAACCGCAAAGTACCGGAAATACTTTGGCTTGGGCAATACCAGCCAATAAACCGATTTTTATTTCTTCATTGCTCAACTCTTCCCCTTCAAGGTATTTCGTTAAAAGCTCATCATTTCCTTCGGCAGCAGCTTCAACAAGTGCCGCTCTTGCTTCCTGCGCTTGCTCCAGCATATCTGCCGGAATATCAGCCTCGGTACATTCTTTACCACTTTTCGCCGCTAAATAAGACTTCATGGTTATCACATTAACAACGCCGTTAAAACTATCCTGGGCACCAATAGGCAATTGAACCGGGATAACGCCATTGCCGAATTTCTCTTTCATACTTTCGACAACACTATAAAAGTCAGCGTTTTCCCGGTCCATTTTGTTAATAAATCCTATACGCGGCAAAGATAATTCATTGGCATAGTTCCATACTTTTTCGGTTTCTACCTCGACGCCAGCAGCGGCGCACAACACAATGAGCGCACTATCTACAGCACGTAGAGCGCCCTTAACTTCAGCTACGAAATCAGCATAGCCGGGAGTATCAACAAAATTTATCTTATGATCGCGCCACTCACAAGGCGCCAAAGCCGTACTAATTGTTACTTTCCGTTTTACCTCTTCTGGTTCAAAGTCAGTTGTCGCCGAACCATCATCAACACGTCCTAAACGGTTAACCGCGCCAGAATTAAATAGCATGGCTTCTGTTAAGGATGTCTTACCGGCTCCACCGTGGGCTACAATTCCAACATTTCTCAACTTGTCGCTCTTGTACTCTTTCATGGCTAGTCCCCTCCTGTTGTGGTCTGCTTAAATTCATTACTGACATATGCCTTTACCAATTCTCTGTTTACTGTAAATATTCCTGCTTTTCTGTCTATTTAGTTTAAATTAAAATGAGCAAATCATTCATGCTTTATTCCATATTTATAAATTTTTTCCAATAAATATGATAAGAATAACAGTCCCAGTACATACAAAAAGAGCTACTGCATTACAATAGCTCTTTTTGTATGTATGGGACTGTTCTATCCTTTCAAGAACATACGCATCAATTTACGCAGCGGTCCTGGCAGTGACATAACATAAAACCGAAAATTCACAGTGCTCGCCCCCTCATTTTAGCTATTATCTATAGCTAATGCATCCTTATGCTGTCGATATAGTTTATGCGGTGCGAACAAAATTGTGCCTTATCTACTAACAGCTATTTGGCACTTTCGGCCTCAAAACGGGATAATACAAAACAAAAATCTGACAAACGATTTAGGCTGATAAGTAAATGCTCTGTGACGCCAGCATCAGTCTCTGCTTCCTTGAAACGTAAGGTCTGGCGCTCAGCCCGCCTGGTTACTGTTCTTGCCAAATCCAGTGCCGCAGCTCCCGGAGTATCGCCGGGAATAATAAAACTTTTTAGCGGCGGTAGCTTGGCATCAAACTCATCAATCATTTGTTCCAGTGTTAGAACATGGTCATTAGTTACATATTGCTCTTTATCGCCGCCACTGGCTAAATCGGCCATAATCAGCATCAACAGTTTCTGTAGTTTTACTATGGCTTCTTTGACCTCTTGATTGATGCAATTAGCACGGGCCAAACCTAATGTTGAATTGATTTCATCGACAGTACCATAGGCTTCTACTCTGGCACTGGTTTTCTTGACTCGCTCGCCAGTTAGGAGACCCGTTGTTCCTTTGTCCCCGGTTTTAGTATAAACTTTACTCATACCAATCCTCCTAGTGATACTGAACAATTTCCTGTTCAGTAAAATAAATAGCTATCTCTCGTGCTGCGCTATCGGCGCTATCGGAACCATGTACAATATTGTAGGACATAACCTTAGCATAGTCGCCACGAATGGTTCCTGGCAATGCATCAACAGGATTGGTCGGACCCATCATGGTTCTGACTATTTTGACGGCATTACATCCGGTTAGTACCATGGCTACTACTGGACTGGAAGTAATAAATTCGACCAGAGCTGGGTAAAATGGTTTGCCTTTATGCTCAGCATAATGATTAGCAGCCATTTCAGGCGTTAATTGAAGCAGCTTAAGCGCAGAAAGCAACAAGCCTTTACGTTCAAATCGCTGAATAATTTCACCGCAAAGCTTTCTTTGTACCGCATCAGGTTTTAAAAGCACCAGGGTATTTTGGGCGATATCACTCATACTATGTACGCCTCCTATAGTTGTGGGCGATTTCGGCATATTTTAAAGCCGACTGGCGTATGGCTTCAATCTCTTCCTGGCTGACTTCCCGGATAATTTTGCCAGGTGAACCCATAATTAACGAATTGGGTGGAATCTTTTTACGTTCAGTAATCAGCGATCCCGCTCCAATAATACAGTTTTCGCCGATCTCGGCATAGCCTAATAGAATGGCTCCCATACCGATCAAACAGTTATCGGATACGGTACAGCCGTGGAGTATTACGTTATGACCTACTGTAACATAATCACCAATAATACAGGGAAAATCATACATAACATGTACCGTACAATTATCCTGAATGTTAGTATATTGGCCAATCTTTATCGGATTAATATCGCCTCTGACAACTGTGTTATACCAAATACTAGAGTTTTTTGCAATAGATACATCCCCCACAACTCTTACTCCTTCAGCTAGAAACACGCTGTTGTCAATTTCCGGAGTCAAGTCTTTATATCGAAAAAGTGGGCTTTCCAATCAAACAATCACTCCTTTCTCAGCCAGACACAATACTATTATGCAAGCGGCCAATCCCCTCAATTTCAACAGTAACCGTATCTCCAACCTGCATCGGGCCTACTCCTGAAGGTGTGCCTGTCAGAATGACGTCACCAGGATACAAGGTCATAACTTGGCTAATGAACGCTACCATTTTAGGAACATTAAATATCAGATTAGACGTATTAGAAGACTGTTTTACCTCCCCATTGAGTAAAAGCTTAATAGCGACATTATGTGGATCGAGCTCTGTCTCTATGCATGGGCCTAACGGCAAAAAGGTATCAAACGACTTGCCCCGTGTCCATTGACTGTCCTTCATCTGAATATCGCGGGCAGTTACATCATTGGCACAGGTATAACCTAATACATACTCAAAAGCTGTTTCGACAGGAACTTTACGCGCTTCTTTCTTAATCACAATGGCCAATTCACCTTCATAATGAAGGTTCTTCGAGATAGATGGATACTCGACAGCGCCGCCAGGATGATTTAATGCTGAGGATGGCTTAAGAAAAATTAATGGCTCTTCCGGCAGTGTAAGATTCATTTCCCGCGCATGATCATGATAATTAAGACCAATGCACACGGCTTTGCTTGGTACACAGGGTGCCAGCAATTTCACGTTGTCTAGAGATAGTCTTTTACCGGTTTCAGTGAAGGTATTATTGAATACATCGCCACTTAGCACATGAATCTGGTTGTCTGCTGTTAAAACTCCATAGCTAACCGCGTTGTCAATTTCAAATCGTACTATTTTCATGGACAACCTCCTCGTATTAAAAACTAGTATATTTTTTCCCTACCTATTAGCCTATATCCTGCAAAAGGATTCTGCTAACTACAAAATTTAGCAGTTTTTTGATTTGCAGTTTATATAGTGTCCTATAAGATTTACAGGCATGCTGCTAGCATAGTAAAAAAGAAGCCACTAGGTAGCCTTGTGGACTAACAGTGACTTCTTCTTATGCTTGCTATTACCTTGTTTTCCTTGCCTGCTCTTCCAATTTAGCCACTCTATCAGCTGTTGCCGGGTGGGTGCTGAATAGACTAACCATCATGCCGCCAGCACCACTAAACGGGTTAATGATAAAGAGATGAGAGGTAGCAGGAGTAGCTTCAGCCATTACACGATGCTGGGCAAAGTATTCAATCTTCTTGAGAGCACTGGCTAGCGCTAATGGATTGCCAGAAACAGCACCTCCTGTTTGGTCAGCCAGATATTCGCGCGAACGAGAGACACCAAGCTGGATAAGAGTAGCAGCTAGCGGTGCCAGTACAACCAGGAAGACCAACTCAATAATACCGCCGATACCGCCCCCCTCCTCATCATCGCCACGACCCAAGCCGAAGATAGCTGTCCATTGTGCAATATTAGCAATCATGGTGATGACACCAGCCAGACTAGCAACAATGGTACTAATTAAAGTGTCGCGATTTTTGATATGAGACAATTCGTGAGCGACAACGCCTTCCAGTTCTTCGTAATTGAGTGCGCGCATAATACCTGTTGTCACAGCTACAGCAGCATGTTCAGGATCACGACCGGTGGCAAAGGCATTAGGCACATCTGTATTGATAATATAAACCTTAGGCATCGGCAGTTTGGCCTTTTGCGCCAAATTACTCACCATGCGGATTAAGTCTGGAGCATCTTGGGGCGTAACCGCTTGCGCACCATACATATTGAGTACAATTTTATCACTAAACCAGTAGCTGGCAAAGTTCATCAAAATCGAAATAACAAACATGATCGTCATGCCTTTAGTGCCACCAAAAAAGGCACCAACTGCAATTAGTAAACCTGTTAGTGCAGCAAGTAAAACAGTAGTCTTAAGCGTGTTCATTAAGACACCTCCATAGCATATATTTTATTCTATAGTAAACTTTACCGTCTTAACTATTCCACGCTAGCTAAAGATGACATCGCTCCTCCATTCTTTTTCTGAATCTATTATTAATTATAAGTGATTAACTTATAATTAACAACAAGCGTTTAAGCCCGATTTTCCATGCGTTCCTTGATGGCGGTCAACATATTCATACTGTTGTCCCGTACCTTTCTCTTAAGAATCGGATTAAGCAATCCCGCAATCATCGGAATACCAAATTCAAAATCAACGGTTAGTTTGATCTCGGTGCCGCCGGCAACTGGTGTTAATATCCATTCGCCTTGAAACTTTTTTAAATCGCCTTCAGTTTGTTTATAGCTAATATGCATGTTGGTATCATCAAAATTATCAAGCTCAGTCCATTTGATAATTCGACCATCGACATTGGATACCCATTTAGTTATGGTTGTATTGTCTTTTCGTTCAATAACCTCAACGCTCACCAAATCAGCCATAAACTCGGGGTATTTTTCCATATCCTTTAAAATGGGGTAAATTTGGCTGCGATCAGCGTTAACAGGCAAAGTCACTTCTACATATGGCATATTTCATTTCCTCCTGTCCAATTATGCTATTCATGCAAAACTATAAGTCTTCCAACATATCCTGTGCCTTTGCCAATGCGCTTGACAAAGCTGTAAGGACATAGTCAATCTGCTCCTGTTCAATGATAAGCGGCGGTTCGATCCGCATAACTTTAGGATTGTTAAGTGTGTACGCAATAAGAACACCTTTGTCAATCATTTCCGACATGATTAACCCACCAATACCTTCTTTAGTCAGTTCTATGCCAATCATCAGACCCTTACCGCGTACTTGGGCTATTACCTCAGGGTATGCCTTGGCTAGCTCTGTTAGCTTACCCATAAAATAGTGACCGCTTTGTTCAGCTCGCCTGAGTAGGCCCTCTTCGCGAATAACGCTGACAGCGGCAATAGCAGCTGCACAGGCCAGTGGGTTGCCGCCGAAGGTTGAGGTATGCAAAAATGGACTGGTGATGTACTTATCCCAGACCTTTGGCCGCGCTGTAAACGCACCAATAGGCATAACCCCGCCGCCTAAGGCTTTAGCGGTTGTTATAATGTCAGGCACCACACTATAGTGCTCAACCGCAAACATCTTGCCGGTACGGCCTAACCCAGTTTGTACTTCGTCACAAATTAACAGCGCTCCCGTTTTGTCACAGATCTCACGTACTGCAGGTAGATAGGTATCAGGCGGGACAATGATTCCCCCTTCGCCCTGAATGGGTTCAATAATGACGGCTGCCGTCTCCTTGTCCACAACTTGGGTTAAAGCATCAATATCACCAAATGGCACATGACTAAAGCCAGCAAGCAGCGGTTGAAACGGTTCCCGGAACATTTCCCGACCAGTAGCACTCAAGGAGCCTAGTGTTTTGCCATGAAACGAATTGGTGGTAGCAACAAACTTACTCCTGCCGGTATGAACCCGTGCCAGCTTGAGGCTGCCTTCTACTGCTTCCGTTCCACTGTTGACGATGAAACTATATTGAAGGTCACCAGGTGTTATTTCAGCCAGAAGTTCTGCTAAATCAGCCATCGGCTTATCAAATAACACTTTACTCGATAGCGGCATGAAATCTAGTTGGCGCTTAACAGCCTCAACCACTTTGGGGTGACGGTGCCCCAGACTAAATACCCCATAGCCACCCAGACAATCGATATATTCTTTACCGCCAATGTCCTTGATAATAGTACCTTCGGCCTCCCATTCAATTGTAGACAGCCCCATGAATCGGAACAGTTTGGCCATGGCCGGGTTAATATATTGCTCATACTTGTTAATTGTTTCGCTTATCATTTGTTCTTTATTAGACATATAAACCCTCCTCGTAAAGTCAATGCCACTATTTGAAAAATCTACTCATGGCATTATTTTCTATTAATATCAAAAGAACTCCTGCTTTATTCAAAAAATGCAACCAAAAGTAAAATTTCTATTGGCTAACAGGATTTACCCCCACTAGTCTTGAATAAGAAAGAGCTAACTAATCAAGGGATGGTGTAACTGATGAATGACATATTTGCTGCAATCACTCTGCTTTTACTCATAGGTAACGGCGGGTTACTCTTACTGCTACTACTAAAGGTTAATAAAGCTGGGAGCCCTGACTTGACGCCGTTCAAACAACTCGCCTACAATCAAGAACGCCTTGAAGCAATGCTCCGCGATGAGCTAGGAAAAAATCGTCAAGAACTGACTTTCAATATTAAAATACTGCGGGAAGAACTGGCAGGTCAGCTACATGAATTCACCAATAGCAATGACCAGCGATTTACTCGTCTTGTTCAGCTTAACGAGCAAAAACTCGACAAGCTCCGCGAAACAATTGAGATCAAACTCACAGATATTCAAAATGATAACAGCAAAAAACTCGAAGATATGCGAGCAACGGTGGATGAAAAACTGCACGCAACTCTAGAAAAACGGTTGGGTGAGTCTTTTCAACTTGTGAGCGAGCGCCTGGAACAAGTGCACAAAGGGCTGGGCGAAATGCAGCAACTGGCATCCGGGGTTGGCGATCTCAAGAAAGTCTTGTCCAATGTTAAAACCCGTGGCATCTGGGGTGAAATGCAGCTGGCCTCGCTATTAGAACAAGTCCTAACCCCTGAGCAATATGCCACCAATGTGGCAACAAAGCGTGGTAGCCAGGACCGGGTAGAATTTGCCGTACGTCTGCCAGGCAAAGATAGTAATGATACCCCGGTTTGGCTGCCCATTGATGCCAAATTTCCCCAAGAAGATTATCAACGGCTTGTAGAAGCCCAGGATATGGCTAATGCTGAACTGGCCGCCGCCGCTGCGGCCAGTTTAGAAACCAGGATTCGTCAAGAAGCTAAAACCATCAAAGATAAGTATATTGACCCGCCCAATACTACTGACTTTGCTATTATGTTTCTGCCTATTGAAGGATTATATGCCGAAGTATTACGGCGTCCTGGACTGTGTGACAGCCTACAGCGTGAATATCGTATTAGTATTACGGGTCCAACTACATTGGCGGCGTTATTGAATAGTCTGCAAATGGGATTTCGGACCTTGGCGATTGAAAAACGCTCAAGTGAAGTCTGGGGCCTTCTGGGCGCTGTAAAAACAGAGTTTGGTAAGTTTGGAGATGTTCTCATCAAGACCAAGGAAAAACTAGATCAGGCCAGCAAACAAATTGACGCCGCCGCCGTACGCACTCGGTCCATTGAACGCAAACTCAAGGACGTCGAACAACTGCCGGCAGCAGATGCTGTTCGTATCTTGGGACACTATGATAGTGAGCAAGAGTAAAGCAAAAACACATCCAACCATGGTTGGATGTGTTTTTGCTTTACTCCAAAACTACTCACATAATAATTAAACTGCCTTTTGGTAATAATAACCACAAGATAAAACGAGAGGAGGAACGCTGCTGTGGAGACTATCTTTTCTAAAACCTTCAATTATTTGAAAAACATCCTTGTCTATAAGCCACCGCAGACTCCTGCTCCCTTTGTATTAGATGATAAGTTAGACAAAACACAAGCTAACAGCAGTTTGCGCTTAGAGAACGGACTTGTGGGGCCGGCGGAGGAACTTCAGATCCTTTTGCGCCAAGCCAAACAGCTAAAAGAAGTCTTAGAAATGGCGGCTAAAAATCTTAACGCAGGTCAGTTTACTCAGCTAACACAGATGAAAGCTGTTGTTAAGAAACTGGCAGCGATCAAGTCAGAGCGCTCCCCGGTTAGACTGGCCTATGACGCCGTAAGTCAGCCGGATGACAGACAGGTAAGTGCTGTGCTGGCCGAAAACCGTGCACTGCTAGAAAAACTATACAAGCTGCCGCACAACAAGGATATTATTATTCGTAATCTTATTTTGCCTTTTGCCCCGCCGATTAAAGCTATACTGGTATTTTTAGATGGTATGGTTGATAGTAAAACACTCAATCTGGCTGTTTTACAGCCATTAATGTATTTCTCGGCTGATCATGTGCGAGATGGCGGTATCACCGGCAGTCTTACTGCCCAAATTATCGAGGAATGTTTACCTGCCAATCAAATCAACAAAGCCGTAGATTACCAGTCTGTCCAGCATGGTATCAACAGTGGAGATTCAGCACTCTTTATTGAGGGTGTTCCTGAAGCTATCTTAATCAACACTAGAGGTATGGTGCAGCGCGGCGTAAATAAACCTACGACAGAGCAAACGGTGCGCGGATCACAGGCAGCTTTTAGTGAAGGGCTGCGCATTAATACTGCCTTGATTCGCGGTACATTAAAGAGCAGCGAGCTTGTTACCGAGATCCTGTCTATAGGTAAAAGAACCAATACCAGCTGTGCCATTATGTATTTAGAGTCTGTGGCCAATCCGTTGCTCGTAGCTGAACTGAAGCGGCGGATCGAGGGAATTTCCACCGACTATATAGGAGATATCGGGTCTCTCCAGCAGTTCATTGAGGATCATCCGGACAATCTGTTTCCCCAGGCTCTTTCGACTGAACGTCCTGACCGGGTGTGTGTGCATCTGGCTGAAGGCCGGGTAGCCTTTATACTGGATGGTGTGCCGCTTGCCCATATTGTTCCTGTCAGCTTTTTTACATTCTTTCATTCAGCAGAAGATTTCTCATTTAAAGCTATTACCAGTACTGGACTACGTATCTTGCGTATTATCGCTGCCTTTATTACGCTATTGCTGCCTTCTCTCTATTTGGCAATTAACTATTTTCATCAGGAGGCACTACCTACCGAGATTGCTCTGGCTATTGCCGGCGCCCGCGAGAGAGTACCATTTCCCGCACTCATTGAAATTATCCTCATGGAATTTTCTTTTGAACTTATTCGGGAAGGGGGATTACGGATTCCAGGAGTGCTGGGTTCGACAATCGGAATTGTCGGTGCTCTTATTCTGGGACAGGCGGCGGTTAGTGCCAATATTGTCAGTCCAATTGTAGTTATTATTATTGCCTTGGCAGGTCTGGCTTCCTTCGCTATTCCTGATTTTCAGATGGCAATGGCTTTCCGCCTTATCCGCTTTCTCATGCTTATGCTGGCAGCGACACTAGGGCTGGTCGGTGTTGCTTCCGGGTTACTACTGCTTACACTCCTGTTATGTAGTATGAAATCTTTCGGTGTGCCGTATATGCTGCCAATAGCTCCCCGGGTGGAGGGCAACCTTGATGTGGTGGTACGTGGTCCGGTGTTTCAGCAAGAAAAACGACCAGACGGTTTGAATACCAAAGATACTATAAAACAGCCTGCTATAAGTCGCGAATGGCTAAAGGAAAAACCACTGGGAGGACAAGATAAGCTATGAGTTATCAACCTGGCCGCATGGGTATAGCTGAGGGAATGGCCTTAGTATTTATTATACTCTTGCCGCGTGTTTTTCTGACAGCACCTGCCAATGAAGCCGCTGCTGTTGCTACTGCCGGCTGGTGGGTACCCATTGTTGCTGGCCTACCAGCTATCTTGACCATTATCGCCTGGGGTTATATTTTTCAGCATACTCCTGGCGACCTATATAGCGTTTCTGAACAACTAGTAGGACGTGTTGGTGCCTGGGTAGTGACAAGCATATGCATTGGTATTTTCTTTCTTAACGCCGCGCTCCTATTGCGCCAATTTGCCGAGAATACCTTACTTACAGCCTTACCAAAAATAGAGTTTAGTTTCATTGTCGGCTGGTATGCTTTTGTCGCTGCACTCGGTGCACGCTTAGGCCTGGAAGCACTGGCACGCGGAACCTACCTGTTATTGCCGATAAGCGTTTTTAGTTTACTAATAGTCCTGCTCTTATTAGCTTCAAATTATGACACCTATAATCTAGCTCCCTGGCAGGGTTATGGGCTTCTACCTTCACTCAAACAGGGAATGCATGAAGCAGGGTTCAACGTTGGCGCGCTGATTCTTGTGATTATTGCACCTGCTATGCAGAATAACAGGACTTTTAAATGGGCTAGTATCTTAGGAATAATGGGCGGTGTCTTGATCAAAGCATTTTCCCTGATGGTATTCATCCTGGTATTTGGAGTTGCCGTGGCAAGTGAAAAAACACTACCTTTTTTTGAGATGGCACGCTTAGTATATTTGAGCCACTATCTGCAACGGATTGAGGCGTTATTTATCATACTGTGGGTTATTGTAGGGTTGCTGGGAATTGCTATCAGCCTTTATCTGGGAGCCTATTTAATTACTCGTTTATTGAAGCTGCCTGCTCTTAAGCCACTCATTCCACTCTCGGCTTATATTATTGCGCAACTAGCCATGATACCGCCTGACATTGCCACAGTTATTCGCATAGATGGATTCGTAATAGCTAACTTCTTCACCACTAGTCTGTTTATCCTTACACCACTACTGCTGGTGGCGTCGATGATGAAGACTATCAAAAAGGGGGGCCAGTCGTGTTCTTCCGATTGACTATTATATATTTAGGATTGGCAGTATGCCTTGTATTATCAGGGTGTAGCGGTGCGAAGGAAACCGACGAAGTGGCCTATGTTTTGGCCGTTGGTATTGATTATCTGCCAAACAAACAGATAAATATTACCTATCTGATTGCTGTTCCCAGGATACTAGGCGCTAGTGGAAGTGGCGGTGATGCCGACAGTGGCAAAAGCCTGGTTGTTACTACCATCAAGGCTCCCTCCATAGTCGAAGGTCGTTCTTTGCTCGGCGCCTCACTTGGCCGGTCCCCTGATTTATCCCATATTCAGGTATGGGTTATCGGTGAAGAATTAGCACGACAAGGACTAGAGAATTTAGTAGGACCACTCCTCCGGTTTCGTGAATATCGCGGATCTATGTTTTTGATGGTGGTTCATGATACAGCACAGGGATTTATCAATAAAAATAAGCCGTCAATTGACGTATTACCTTCACGCTGGATTGAAGGTCTCTTATTATCAGGGTCTGAGACCGGCTATTTACTGCCTACGCATGTTCATGAGTTTTATAATCGACTAAAGACTACGAGCGGCGCTCCCTATGCCGTGTTAGCGGGAATTAATCCTTTATCAGGTACAGACAAGCCTAAAGCCAAACCAACCCCACCAGAACGAGCTAAGGAGTATCTTCCCGGCGATATACCGCGTGAAGGCGGTAATCCTGCCGCTGTTATTGGTACGGCTGTATTTAAGGGTGGCAAGCTGGCAGGGATGCTGACTAACGAAGAAACACGCATGGTTGCTATTCTTATGGGGAATTTTCCCAAAGGATTTTTAACTATAGTTGATCCCCAAAGCCCCGAGCGGAATGTACATATTCTTTTGAGGTTAGGCAAAGATCCACAAATTAACGTTGGCTTCGTAAATAACCGGCCTGTTATTGATATTGATGTGTTGTTAGAAGGCGAACTCACCAGTATTGCCAGCAATATCAACTATGAATCCGAGGTTAACAGGAAGTTTATGGAAGAAGAGGTGTCAAAAACCATCAAGCTAGAAATGGTAGAGATGCTTAACCATACGCAAGCGCTAGAAACTGATGTTGTTAATTTCGGCCGCTACTTCCGACCTAAGTTCCAGACCTATGACGAGGTTGCCAGTTTTAATTGGAATGACCTTTATCCTGAGGCTGAATTTCATGTTCAAATTAATACTAAAATCCGTCGTACTGGACTAATGTTTCAGAGCATGCCGATAAGGGGTAATGACTAATGGATTATATATACCTCGGTGTAGGTGCTGTCATTGCTTTTCATGCCTTGACATATGCCTCTTGGTTGAAAAATAACGGCAATACATTGGGGGCAATTGGAATAGTTATCTTGGTTATGACGGGTCTGGCCTTGCCATTGCTGCGTATGTTCAAGGGAAATTAGAACGCCATTTTGAGAAAAAACATGCTATACCACAAAAGCAGGAGATATTTTGCATATTTGGTAGGAATACGCCGGTATCTGTCATTTTTATGTTATCGGATATTTGATTTTATAAATTATTTTCGTTATTATTTAAATAGTGTTAGCACTCAACTTCTAAGAGTGCTAACAACAGAATTTTTGACGATATTGGAGGTTCATAATGTCTCAAGAAACAATCAACAAACAAACTAAAGAATTCCAGGCTGAGACTAAGCAGCTACTGGATCTAATGATTCACTCAATTTATACAAACCGGGAGATTTTTTTACGGGAGCTTATTTCAAACGCCTCAGATGCTATTGATAAAATTCGGTTTGAATCATTAACAAATCATGACTTGCTTGAAGGCACTGCTGATTTTGAAATCTTTATCCTTCCTGACGAAACGTCCAACACCCTCACTATCTCTGACAATGGCATGGGTATGACCTACGCCGAAGTTGTGGAAAACATCGGAACAATTGCCAAATCTGGCACCAAAGCCTTTTTAGATAAAATAAAAACAGCTGGCTCAGCCGCTGATACTGAACTAATCGGTCAATTTGGCGTTGGTTTCTATTCGGCCTTCATGGTAGCAGAAAAAGTTACTTTACTTACCCGTGCTCCCGGTCAGTCTCAGGGTATTCGCTGGGAGTCAAACGGTGATGGCACTTATACTATTGAAGAGTGTGCCAAAGATACCCGAGGTACAACCATCATCTTAACCCTTAAAGAGGAATATCGCTCTGCCGAACATTCTGAGGAAAACTTTCTCAACAACTACCGCTTGGAAATCCTGATCAAAAAATATTCTGATTATATCCGCTACCCAATTAAGATGAATTTTATTAAAGAGGAAAAACCGCTGGATGCGGACGGCAAAGTGATCGAAGACGCCCCGCCTACCAAGACAGTCGAAGTTCGTACGCTCAACTCTATGGCACCCCTCTGGACTAAAAATAAAAACGACATCACTCAGGAGGAGTACTATCAATTATACAAAAATCTCTTCCATGATTGGGAAGACCCCCTGGAAATTATCCACTCCAAAGTGGAAGGTGCTGTAGAATATACTAGTCTACTGTTTCTTCCATCTCATGCGCCTTTTGACTTCTACCAGCGAGAGTCTACGACAGGCATTCGTTTATATTCCAAAAATGTCTTTATCATGGATAATTGTCAAGACCTCCTGCCCGATTACCTGCGTTTTGTTCGCGGGTTAGTCGATTCTCCCGACTTTTCCCTCAATATCTCCCGTGAACTTCTCCAACAGAGTCAACAGTTGAAACGGGTTGGCAAAAATCTGGAGAAAAGCATACTAAAAACACTGGAAACTATGCTATCAAAGGATCGGCCTAAATACGAAAAATTTTGGCATGAGTACGGCAAAGCCATCAAAACTGGCATTTATTCTGAGTTTCAGAGCCGGGACAAGTTAAAGAATCTCCTGCTCTTTGCCACCTCGCACGCAACCGATGAGCTGACTACGCTGGAAGACTACACCAAACGCATGCCGGAAACCCAAAAAGTTATCTACTACGCGACAGGCAAAGACCGCTCCGCAGTGGAGCGCTTACCACAAATGGAATTACTGCGCGAAAAGAACATTGAAGTGCTCTATCTTTTCGATCGGGTAGACGAATTTGCTATTGATGCCTTGCAAGAATATGAAGAGAAAAAGTTTCAATCAGTTAGCCGCGGCAACCTAGAACTTGACGACATTGACTCCCCTGAAACCCAAAAGGATATTGATGCACTAGCAAAAGAAAATGAACCGCTGATCAAGGCCATCAAGGAACGCCTTACCGGTAAAGTAGCTGACGTTAAAATCAGCAATCGCTTAAAATCCAGTGCCGTATGCCTGGTTAGCGATGATAGCGGCATTAGCCTGTCTATGGAACAAATTTTATCGGAAATGAATAAAACTATGTATAAAGCTAGCCGGATTCTTGAGATTAACCCTGATCACGAGATATTTGGTGTACTGAAGAATCTGTATCAGACAGCCCCTGATTCTGACTCATTTAACGATTATTGTGATTTACTGTATGGACAAGCGTTGCTAATGGAAGGAATTGCTCCCGACGACCCCATCAGTTTTGCCAATAAAGTGGCCAGTCTAATGGCCCGTAGCGCACAATAGCAATAAGCGCCTACCAGATTTTTTTGGTAGGCGCTTATTATTCTTATCATCTTTTAACAGCTTGCCGCTGGCATCTCGCAATAACACCTTTTTCTTCATGGTTTTGTAATTATACAACTCGGCAACCTGTTGCCGATTAGGATGAGCAATCACCACACCTTCCCCATCTAAAAGATAGGCGTAGCTACCCTCCCCTGAATTATAATTCTCGACCATCTGCTGTAATTGGTTTGTTTCGATATCGGCCATAAGCAGTCCGTCTAAATTGCCATTTGAGTATATACCATGAACAATCGTTGTGACAGGAGACTCAGAGAATAGCGAATAATAAGTCTTAGAGATATATGGCTTTTTTTCCATCATAAACTTTTTAAACCACCAGCGTTCAGATCGATTGGTCAAAAGACCACTTGATCTGGCTAATTGGTCTCCATTAAGATTATGGACGGCCAATACTTGGAAAAATGGATACAGCCTTGTCGTATCTGCTAATATTTTTTGTTGTCTTATGGTATCCCACTTTTCCAAATCGGGATACTCTGCTATAAGCTGGCTAATATTGTAAGCATTCTGCATGAATGAGTGATATTATCTGCCAAGCTCTCTGACATAACCGAGTTGTTATGTTGCATATTGGTTTCGTAATCTGCTGCAATTAAAGAATAACTAATCGTCAGCGTTGAAACTATCGCTAGCAAAATCAAAGAACATATAATTAACGTCAATTGTTGCCGAATTGAAGTAAACATATATCCATTCACTCTTTCCATTCCGAAATTATAACCATTGCATTGAATAATCAAGTATATAATTCTTCATTATTCGACCATATCCTTGCCAAAAATCTTGTTTGGAGTTAGATTCAATATAATTTGGAGCAAAAAAACAAAGACCTTCTATTGTAAATAACCGATTTTACAATAGAAGGTCTTCTCTATCAAGCAAACACTATGTAATAGTCCTCCTGCATCCCTTCCTAAATTCGAAACTTGTTGACAGCTGCGTTGAGATCCTGAGCCAACTTAGCAAGACCTTGGCTAGATGAGGCAATTTATTCCATAGATGCCGCTTGTTCTTCTGTGGCCGCGGCCACCGTCTGGGATTGTCCAACTGCAATTTTACTGTCCGATCAATTTCCTTCACTGTAACTACAATTTGCTGGCTACCGCTGGCCATCTGCTGTATGGCAGCGGTAATTCCCTTCATTTGTCCTGATACCTGCGTTACAAAATAAAGGGGAGGGGGGCGCCCCCCAGCGAAAACATTAGCCGGGCGCATTGGTAACGCAGCTTCTTACAATCACATCAGAAGTTCATCGGGAACGGCATATTTTTCAATTTCCGATATAACGTTGCCCGCGTAATACCCAGCGTTATCGCAGTCTTTGTGATATTACCTTCACATTTATCCATTGCTGCCATGATTGTTGATTTTTCAGCATCATCAAGAGTCTTCACTTTTCCCTTGATTGTCGTTTCTTGAGGCTGTATCCATGATTCCCGCGATGACGAGACTAAGAATTCGGGCAAATCTTCTATTGTAATGGTAGCACAATTCGTTTGAATATTATTTAATACAACCATCGTTACATGTTCCAGTTCGCGCACATTACCCGGCCAATCATAATCCTCAAGTACTTTAAGAGCATCGGGAGTGATTTGGATATTACCGCAAACATCCATAGTTGCGCGATGCTTTTCGATAAAATAACTAAACAGTTTTTCTATATCCTGTTTTCGATCATGCAGAGCTGGAATATTTATCGTCATGACCGAAAGCCGGTAGTATAAATCCGCCCGAAAACGGCCATCCCTAACTTCACTGTAGATATTCTTATTCGTCGCTGATATAATTCTCACATCCAACGGGATCTGCTTCCGTCCCCCAATTCGCATAACCGCTTTTTCCTGTACTACCCTTAGTAAATTAGCCTGTAGTTCCAGCGGCATATCACCGATTTCATCCAGAAGGATGGTACCGCCCTGTGCCAACTCAAATTTCCCAGGATTTCCCCCTCGTTTAGCACCGGTAAACATTCCTTCTTCAAAACCAAACAACTCACTTTGAATCAAGTCTTTGGGCAAAGCGGCACAGTTGATAGCAATAAAGGGGCCTTCGCTTCTATGGCTATGATTATGAATGGATTGAGCAAACAATTCTTTACCAGTACCGCTCTCCCCACATATCAATATTCCTAACTCGCTCACAGCAGCCTTTTTTGCCTGGGTAATCACTTTTTCCATCAAACTACTACAGTATTTTATATCACTAAAGGTATAACTAGCTTTAGTGCCCGCACTCTTAACTGAACCAAGCTGTTTTATCATACCGACATAACCATTGTCCTCATTGTGACTGGCAAGTGTCTTCACTAGTGAGGTAAATTCTACTGTTGTTCCCTTACCCGTTTGCCAGGTCAATTCGGCGTTACGCTCCAGACACCGGTCAGTGTATGTGCTGGCAAAATCGTCGAAAACACTTTTCCCCACACAATCTTGTTGTGATTTCCCCAAAATAGAAGCCGCACGTGAATTTAGATGTTCAATCTTTCCTTTATTGTCAATAAGTAAAAGGTGTTCAGGTATACTCTCCAACACTGAGGTTAGGTAATGATAGGTTTTATAATACATATGGTGAAATTTTCGAAATTTAATCTCTGCCTCAATGGCCCTTGCTGTCGCAGTAGTTAAATCCACTATATGCGGATAGTGCACTTTATAATTGATATTCGACACATTCAAGACAGCCACCAATTTGCCGCACTCATCAAAAATTGGAGCACCTGAACAGCACCATTCCTGCATATCCTGTGCAAAATGTTCAGCCGTCATGACTCGGAATGGACGTCCTTCCGTCGTACATACGGACGCTGACGTTGTGCCTAAATATTTTTCTGAGCACGAACCAAACGCCGTCACGCCCAGACGTTCACCGACTGTTAACATCTTTTGGTCACCAAAAACTTCCAGCGCCACTCCCTCCAAAACATTTAGAATAATAATAAAGTGACCGTTGTGCTTAATACTGCAATAAAGCTGCTTCATCTGCGGCCTTGCAATGTCGAGTAATTTTCCATTCTCATTTTGTTCAAGCAGCTGCCTACTGTCCAC
Source organism: Sporomusa silvacetica DSM 10669 (assembly GCF_002257705.1). Lineage (GTDB taxonomy): Bacteria > Bacillota > Negativicutes > Sporomusales > Sporomusaceae > Sporomusa > Sporomusa silvacetica. The sequence goes on along the minus strand of NZ_LSLK01000017.1, from coordinate 1,631 downwards.
TATAGGTTGGTCGGCAGGCTTTATCGGTGATAAAGGATCCAGCCCAATTGAAATACATCGACCCCACGAGCTGGCAATTTCCTGCTGAATGCTATCGGTATCAATAACCTTTTCCTCGACTAAACGCGTCCATGTCTGAATGGGATCCAGGTGATTGTGATGAATACGTCGCTCTGCTTCTCGCTTCATAATCTCATCCTTTCTACACGAATTTAGCATTTCACCTACTTGTACACTACAAAGTAACTACATTAATTATGGCTTCCTTGAATGTGCCCCTTAAAGCGCTCTGTTATCAAGCAGCGATCTCGTTCACGGAATCTGCCTCCCGGAGAAGGTATGATTAACGGCTAGTACTGAGCACAATTCTATACATCATCGGTAATTCCTCTTGTTTTTGCGTCACCAGTGTTACCATTCTCCTTCCCATGTACGGGGTAAAATTTGGGTATCGTGGGGACGATTTTGTGGGTCTATGTCCAGCGACGGAATTTGGCTAGCAAGCCCTATTTAAAAATACAGGCCATTTTCAGGGGGTTGAAATGTATAACTGCATGAACAAAGACCGTTATCCGCATTCTAGCGCTTCAACGGTCGTTGTTTTTGTATCATATTTTTATAACCTTGAAGGTAAATTCAAGGTCTTGTCTACCAAGAGTCATACCGGAATTATTTATATTATATCATAAATTGGATTGCCATTTGAATTGGAAATACTTTCTTATAACAATAGTTTCTCCTTATATAAAAGTCTTTTTAAGTAGTGCTCTCTTTTAAGAGGGTATATCATGGCTAAAATCCGACCCGACTCGATTCTCATCATTCACTAAACAATCTGATCCCACTTCGCATGGACAATTTATTACTGCCTCTGATTTGCAGTAATACCTCCTTAGTATGTCCGGTCAATGAGATTGCGGCTGATACAGCCGCGGCAGTTTCCATGCCCCGCATCATGACGCCTTTGCCTGTATTTATCTTCTTGTGATTTTCCTACTACTATATTAAAGCAAATTTGATGCCAAAATAATAGAAAAATGCTGGTTTTTGTCAAAAATTATACTATAGGCTGATTTATAAGGTTCTACAATAACAGGTGTGATGATTTAGGCTAAAAAAGGCAGCCGCTAAAGTACCGAATAACTCTAAATCCAAAACGAAAGAAGTTCTCTTGCTGCTTTAATCTCGCGTTACAGTATCAGTGCTTTAAGGCATAAATAACTACTGTATAAAAATAATACAATAAGCTAGTTCATTTGTATTATTTTTATACAGTAGTTCATCAAAGAGGGGATGGGGCACCCAAAATACAGCCTCTTTGGGCTGCTACCTGCCAAAATAACAAATAGGATAATGACAGCTTTCGCACCCCATACACAATCCACCTTCACTCATTGTGATTAAGTCCTTTTTATTAATAGTCTCTCCTACAAAAATCTTTGGTAAAACAACATCAAGCACTGTCGTTTTGCAGTACACTGCTGCACTGGGAATTCCTAAGACTGGAACGTCTTTCAGATAAGCCAGCATAAACATGTTTCCCGGCTGTACAGGAAGGCCATAGGACACAATTTGTGCACCGGTATTTTTTATTGCTCCGGGAGTGAGATCGTCCGGATCAACCGACATAC
>NZ_LSLK01000016.1 GCF_002257705.1 Sporomusa silvacetica DSM 10669 | reverse complement strand
AGCTTTGCCGCCGGCTTCCTTCAGATTCCATCTCACGATGGACACCCTTGCCTTAGGCTATGTACTTGGCACTATTAACCCGCACTCGGGACTTTCACCCGTTAGACTGCGCCCATGCCGGGCGCACAATACAAAGTTAAACCCCCGCCTTCCCGGCAGGGGTTTATATATATGGTGCTTACGTATGCGCGCTTATTCATTTCAATGTTTCGCAACCCTCGTATTCTATAGAGGACACCTATTACATATCTAGTATTGCCAGTTTAAAGTCACTATATTCATAGAATCTAAAAAAAGATTGCATCCTCGTAGTATATCCTTGGTTTTCTACCGTTTTCTCTCACCTGCCTACCTTTTATCAGTCAGCAGCTAATTTGCAAATACCTTCTTTAAATAAATCACCCACCACTTGCCCTAGATCATAGTAAGATGTTCCCATCATAATCATAGGATTGACTTTAAGCGGGTCTATTTTACCTTCGCTTATACACTGCTCATTCGCATACACAGCCACAATCTCCCCAAAAAACATTTCAAAGCCAAACAGTTGTATACTATTAATAACGTTACAGAGTATATTCATGGGGCATTCCTTAATCATGGGCGCTTTCCCAAGGTCATCATAGAAAGCTGTAAATAACTTCGACTTGTCAATGTCCCCTCCCGACACAACGCCACAATAATCCGTGATTTTCGCCATATCTGCCGAGGGCATATTGACGCTGAAATATCCGTTTTCTTTGATGCCCTTGGGAGAATGATGGGTACTCTTTAAGGATATGTATAGCACTGCATCAAGGCTTACCACTCCGCACGCACCAACTGTAACGTAATTGGCCTTTCCGTTTACTTCCACTCCCGCAATTACTGTAGGGAACGGACCAACTGGTCGATTAGGCAGTTTAATCTTTTCCATTGATAGGCTACCCCCCTTAATATATGAATTGCTGATAGTACTATATATCGTTCCTAATTCTTTGGACATAATACCCCTGTGTGTAGACAGAAATTAAGGGGTTCTTGCTATTTGTCTAATTGATATACCTATATATTCAGCATAACTGCTCCCCGGGTGCTTGCCCATGGATTTAGTTATTTTCATTGACACAATCTATTTAATCTATATAAAATATATTATTCGCATTTGTTTTTTACATATGAAGTGTACCGGGCTGTAAAGCTCGCTGCCCGTGCAAAATGAGGAGCATTGATTATGGAAATCAGACATTTGGAGTGTTTTATGGCGGTGGCCCGCTGCGGGAATTTCACAAAAGCAGCCGAGCAAATTCATATCTCCCAACCGTCAATTAGTAAAATGATCAAAGAAATAGAAACGCAAATGAACATTGAATTGTTTTATCGTGATACCAAGCATGTGGAACTGACCGATGCCGGCATTGCCTTTTTGGAGCAAGCACAGCAAATTGTTGTGTTGTTTGATAACCTTACTACTAACATCGATGGTTTGTTAGCGGAAAAGTCGGGTAAAATCCGCATAGGTTTTCCGCCGATTACCAGTGTAACTATGTTCTCACAAGTGCTGGGGGTTTTTAAGAAAGAACATCCTAATATTGAATTTCAGTTGTTTGAGTTTGGTTCAATAACAATTGAAAAAAGTATTCAGGAGGGTGAATTGGATATCGGTATAGTATCGGCACCGGTTACCAATGAAGAATTATATGAGATGTTTTGGCTTACACGTAATTCGTTGGAAGTGGTCATGCATCCCGAACATTCTTTGGCAGCCCATTCAACAGTTGCTATATCCGATTTGGCGGAAGAATCCTTTGTGCTGTATAGCAGAGATTTCCGGCTGCATGACCAGATTATTGAACGTTGCCGTAGTGAAGGCTTTGACCCCAAAATCATGTTTGAAACTTCACAGTTAGAATTTATGATTCAAATCGTCGCTGCCAATGTAGGAATTGTCCTTTTGCCAACCCGCATTTGCCGTCAATTGGATAGCAGTCAGGTAGTCAGCAGGCCGTTGGCCGGAAAACCGATTCACTTGCAATTTGGAGTTATATGGAAAAAAGGCCGCTATCTTCCGCATTCCGCCCGTCAATGGATTCAGTTTGCCCGTACTTTTTCTGGTTTTAAAGATATGGATATTGATATTATTGCAACTAAAAACTGAGGCTGCTCCTGCAGTCTCAGTTTTTATTGTTTTTACTAATTTTCACACTGATCAGAATTATACAGACTCATTCTCAATGAGAATAGGCCTATGCGTAACATATATTTCACTTGCACGAGCGATGACAGTACAATAAAACACAACACAAGAAATTGTGCGTAATTAAAGGAGGCTATCTATATGAGCACTGCAACTACAACTGTACTGGGCCCGATAAATACTCAGGAGCAAGCTGAAACAAAGAAATATGACGCTGATAACACCACTGTTGCTACGAAAAAATTTATTTCGCGTGATATTACCCGCGAAAAATGGTTCTGGGAAATTGCTGTTCCGTCTTAAGCAAACCATTTTCCATATTCTATGAAAATAGATTGTATGAAAACAGCTACAGTGTCGCCGGTATTTCTGGCAAAGGCCAAGATGCTTTTAAAAATTGTTGCCCAAATAAGTCTTTTAGTGGTAATCGCCTGGCTGGGCAATCTCATTTCCCGGCATATAGCCTGGGGAATACCGGGAAATATCCTGGGTATTGTCTTTTTGTTTATTGCCCTGGAATTACGAATTTTGCCGCTTAGCTGGGTTGAGTCCGGAGCCAGCCTATTAATTGCCGAATTGGTTCTTTTTTTTATTCCCTCAGCGGTTGCTGTTATTCAATTTGAGCCGCTACTGAAACAAAACGGGTTAGCGTTCTTTTTGGTTATTACCATTAGCACGCTAGGCGTTATGCTGGTAGTAGGGACTATAACAGAAACACTCATGCGCTATCGAGAAAGAAGGTAATCCATGTTTGCACTGATAAGTGTCTTTATAACAGTTATACTCTACAAGTTGGTGCAGCATTTTTATCACCGCTATTCATCAGTGTTTCTGCTGCCAATACTTAGTTGCCCAATTCTTCTAATTGCCGGCTTGAAGCTATTTGATATTTCCTACGATTTGTATGATCCTGGAGCTTCTTGGTTAAGTTCTATGCTACAGCCAGCAACGGTAGCTCTGGCTGTGCCATTATATAAATACAGAAGAATCCTCCGGTTCTATTTGCCAGAATTTGTCGTTAGCATTGTTTGCGGTGCGGTTTTTGCCATGGTATCCTCACTGCTGATTTCAAAGCTATTACATTTAGATCCTCAGCTGATGGAGAGTCTTGCACCCCGCTCTATTACCACTCCGCTTGCTATTGATGTGTCCAGACAGCTTGGCGGAATTCCCTCGCTCACAGCCGCCTTTGTAATTTTCACAGGTATTACCGGCAGTATCCTGAGCCCCTTGGTTTTCCACTGGCTGAAACATGTCAGCCCCATAACAAAAGGCTTAATTCTTGGTGTGTCCGCTCACGGAACAGGTACTGCCAAAGCGCAGGAATATGGAAAAACGGAAACAGCCATTGCCAGTCTGGCAATGATATTCACAGGCATTATTACAACCCTCCTTGCCCCTGGGTTTGTACCGTTTCTATTGCAGCTACTGGGTACAACCTAAAGTTTATACCTTAATCCCTAAATCAACGAGGCTTCCAATTACGCTAATTTTTTTAGCGCAATTGGAAGCCTCTATTGCATGTATAGGCTTTGAGACAACAGGACTGAATATACGGTCTGGCAGAGCCACGATTCCGGTGCGGCGTGAGCCTCGCGCCTATAGAAGGTTTTCACTTTGTTCAAGAATACTCCATAAATGACGATACATATCGCATCGCTTATCCGCCACAAGCCTTTCTCTAAAAAAAGAGAAAGGTAAAATGCTATTCGATTTCCAATTGTCAGACGGTATAGCAACAAAACGCTTACCAGCCTGTACAATAAATTGGTAAGCGTTTTGCTAACCCTAGACGGACAGTTTGTAAGCCCACTATGTGTGAGATTTACTGCGCTAGCCGCGGATTTGTTTATTACTTCCTGGTAAATCCTAAAAATATGAGCTTGGTACCAACTCCTCCGGTCACTGCGTCAATTCTGGCGTTTGTTCGATAACTGACTGCTTTATGAACATAAGCAGTCACTTCGTCGATATTCATATTTTCGTATTCGCCTATTTCAACCGATTCCGGTATGCCCCATCGCACGGACGGGTAGTCTCTCGACTGAGCTCCGCCTCAACTAAAACAAATATGTTTCTCCAACTTGACGGTGACGCTGTTACCGTGATCAGCGATAATTTTTTGCGCTGCTGGGGTTATTTTCAGACTCATAGTACGCACCTCGTTCTATTACTATTAAAATCTTGCTAAACTGACTTTCACTATTTTTATTTTCCTATTTTATATTAACCTGTTTAAATTCAATTTTACAGTTAGAGGAGGGACAATCAGGAACGGCCCTCTATACCCCTTATATAACACATTTGATTATAAAAGTGGTAGATTCTTCAGCATTATTGATTTTGTCTTAATGGCTATCACGTTTGCCGTTATCTTTTATTACTCCTTGTTGGTTATTTCGGGGTCAAAATCGGGTCAAAAATCGGTCAGCCTTATCTCGTTACTCTTCCCGAAATCTAATATATTTCCGGTTTCTTCCGCCCCCGACCGATACCAAAATATTCTTATCCACAAGTTGCTTTATAATGCGTCCTGCCATAGTTTGCGAAATGGCTAGTGCCTCTTCGACATCTTTACGTCCAATGACTTTCTTTTTGTCCACTAATTTCAATATGACCTTCTCGCTATCATTCACATCATGAGCGGGTAAAGTTATATTTCGATTGGGCAAAACAATCTTAAAGGCATTATCCGATAACTCAATCTGAGGCTTAATAACATCTTCCTGAAACTGTCCATGATTTTTTGTATACCAGTGACATACGCCTCGATTAACTTTAGACGATAAAATACCGCTGCTAATTTTTCATTGCGGCATTGTGATACCCCAAAAAGAATATCATTTAAAGTTAGTCCATTAACCAACCCGCCCAAGGATACAGAGTGATACAGGGGGACGGTTCTACTGTTTCCTAGGCTTTAACCACAATGTTAAATGTAAGTCCACTTATTCGCGCTATTTGTCTGATTGATACCCCTTCACTTGCTTTAAGCTGTCTTAAATATCCATCTCTTTTTGTTTTTTCCATAGTTTGCAATTCACTAGTCTCTATATTGCCCAACACTTGCTTCACAATTTGTTTTGCCTCTTCATCCGTTAATCTGGGTTTGTTCTTTATTTCAAAAAAATTTGCTCCTTGCTCATCCATAAAATCCACAAATATTTCTTTTGCCTTTTCAATGTCTTGCGAAAATATCTCAAGAACAAAAGTTGTATCCACTATGCGAGGATGCCCTATATATTCGCCATAACTACTCCATGGATACTCGCCTATAACAGGCATAATATTTGCTTTGGTAGGGTTTTGGTGTATGTATCGTACTACTGACAATAAATAACTATCATCTTCGATTACTTCGCTTTTGTATCTATCTTGAAATAAATGACCAGACCGTTTGTATTTCCAATTATACCAATAAACTTAACTCTATCTTCATCATCCTCAAATATAATTTGTCTGTTTATTCCTCGTAGCATTATATGATATATTCCGCTATTACTTTTCTTCCGGGCAGTTCGCGGCATTTTACTCACCTACTTTAACGCTTTTCCTCTTATCATATCATAGAAAGCTAGGAAACACCAGAACCGTCCCTTTGTATCTACCCGCAAGAACCGGACTAATGACGCCTCCTTGCTGGGTTCCCGCAATTGGATGGTAGGGCCGTACTTTGGATTCGATGCTCTTTTGCTACATCCATTTATTTACCGTTGGGCTGGACAGCACGATCAGCGTGAGAAGTAGCAACCGTTATTGTAATTTTTGAGAGAACAACCACGCTTATGTGTCCTTATAAACCGAACTTTTTTGATGAGTAGAATGTTGAAGAATTGTGTCGAATATAAGCAATCACGGTGATACCCTCCTTGTACCACCGTGTCCTTAAAACCGTATCTATAAATAATCTTCTCTTATCGGTGTAAAGACATCTATTACCTCTCCTCCCTCAATTACTTCAAATGAGTGGGGAACATTTTCAGGTATAGAATATACTATCACCGGGATTTAGCTCTACATCAAGTGCCTCTGTTTTTAAACGATACTTACCGGAGATTACATACCCACTTTGTTCATTCGGGTGAGCATGAGTTGATGCATAATTTCCTTTTACATAATTCATTTTTGCCACCATTGATTTCTCACCAACAGCCAAAACATCAAGCGATACGCCTTTGAATGTTCTCTTTTTTGCTTGCTCTTTTTTAGTTATCATATATTTCTCCTTTGCTACAATAAATTTACTCTCAAAGCACGGTAGCCAGCCGATGCTTTGCGGTATTTCTTGCCCAAGCTACAATGAGAGGGTAATTGGCCTGACGATACCTCCTTTCAGGGAATAGCCTTTGTTATTGTGATTTTTGAGAGAACAATACCAGAGAAAATAAGTGCTGCGCCAATGTAGCCTTTTACATTCAACACTTCATGCAGGAAAATGTAGGATAAAATCGCAGAGAATACTGGCTCCAGAGAAAAGATAAGTCCAATTTTTTCGGGTGACGTATAGCGTTGTACGATAGGCTGGACAACAAAACCGTATGCGCTGCAAATCAATCCAAGGCAAATGATTGCACCCCATTGTATCGGTGTTTCCGGTAGCGAGGGAGTTTCAACGCATAACATAAACAAAGCCCCTAACAGAGAAGTTACCCCTAATTGAATAATACTAATTAGAAGCGTGTCCTCGTTCTTCGCGATCCGGTCCAATACAACGATATAAATTGCGTAAAACAACGCTGCAAGGAGGCAATACAAAGAGCCTCTATCCAATGCAAAGGTATCTTTTACCGTCAAAAGATATAGACCAATGACGACCAGAAGAATACACAAAATAATAGACTTGTTAGGAAGCCTTCGTTTTAAGATACTCTCCAGGATTGGAACGATTATCACGGTGGTACTAGCTAAAAATCCTGCCGTGGAAGCAGTCGTATGGTTGACACCATAAACCAGCCCAGAGAAAAGCAGAAAAAGCAGTATTCCCATCAAGGTGCCTTTTGCCAAAATGGATACAGAAAGCGCATGAAAGCGGGGTAAAAAGATTAGCGCCATACAAATAAAAGCTATTCCAAACCGCAGAGCAACCAAATTGAATGGGCTGATACTATCCAGTCCTATTTTCATCAGCAGGTAGGAAGAGAACCCCATGCGAGGGATACGCTCGTCATAAGAAGCTCTGCTTTTTTACTATTCATTTTAATTTACTAACCATCCCTTGCACACATCTATCCAGCCTGTAGATGCGGAATGGGTTTCAAGCTCTTTTAAAGATAATTTTACTGTGCTGTTTAAGCTGCCTCCAGCCGTATATATAATGTCGAAGCGTTTGAGGGATACATCCAGAAATACACGTACATCTTCGTTGACAGCAAAAGGACAAACCGCGCCCGGTAAATGACCTATATATGTTTCTACCAGTTCGCCAGGTATCATCTTTGCTTTTTGATGAAAGCAGGCTTTATATTTTGTGTTATCTATTTTAGCATCACCTGCCATTACAATCAGAGCAGCTTTTTCATCGAGAAAAACCGACATTGTTTTTGCAATCCGTTCCGGCTCACAACCAATCGACACCGCCGCCTGTTCCACTGTGGCACCAATCTGTTCCCGTTCCACGACACGCTCACCTAAGCCCACTCCGTCAAAATATTTTTTAACCTTTTCAAAAGACATATTTCATCACCTTTTCTTGTGTTTTGTTGTTATGTAGTATATACTGCTCTTTAATATAAGTAAAACAAATATCTCTTATATAAGCATTAGAAAAGGTGATTTGTAAAACTATGAATCGATATATTGCACTTCAAAAAATTGTAGAGATTGGGAGCTTTACCAAGGCAGCGGAAGCCCTTGGATACACGCAATCCGCTATGAGCCAGATGATCTCATCGTTAGAAGATGAATTGTCTATTAAATTGCTATATCGTTCCCGTGTGGGAGTAAAGCTGACATTAGAGGGTGCGGATTTATACCCATTTATTGAAAGAACCATTCTTCAATATCAAGCCATGCAGGGAAAAGCAAATGAGATAAAAGGTTTGGAAACGGGAGTAATCCGCATAGGTACGATTTCAAGTATTACCTGTCACTGGATGCCACAGTTAATAAAAGAGTTTCAAGCACTATATCCCAATGTGCAGTTTATTCTTCATCAGGGAGATTATAGTTCTATACAGGAGTGGATAAAAGTTGGGGCCGTAGATTTCGGCTTTATCACTCCACCTGCCGTAACTGGTTTACATACAATTACTATAAAAGAAGGAAGCATGTTAGCGGTTCTGCCAACCAATCATAAATTAGCTTCCCATAGTACGGTTAGTTTGCATGAAATAGTGAACGAGCCATTTATTTTGTTAGAGGAAGGTCATTTTAGCGAACCTATGGAAGCGTTTCATGCTTGCAATTTCGAACCAAACATAAAATTTTGTATCCATGACGATTATGCTATTATGACAATGGTAGAAGCTGGATTGGGTATTAGCATTTTGGCAGAGCTTGTGCTACGCCGAACGAATTATCATATTGTCATGCTGCCGGTTGAACCTCCTATTATCAGAACAATTGCCATCGGATTTAGGGATAAAAATAGTTTGCCGATTGCGAGCAAATATTTTATTGAGTATTTGATCTCGAATATCGAAAAGCTACCTTAAAAAATTGAACAGTAAGATTAAATAGAATGACGGAAATAATCAGGTGAACCAGGGCCATTCAATCCCCCTCGTTGAGTGTTGGTTCGCCCGTTTATTTCCCGAAGTGTAACCTATATATGGTAGCTCTTTATTTTGGGTTTCCGTGAAATGTCTACCCTACCCGGAATGTGAAAACCCCTTATTTTCACTCACACTATGGTATAAGTCTAGTTTAGTAGAGCCAGGGTAGTTAACCCTGGCTTTGCTTCTGTCACACTTCATCTTTATTAAGTTCCTTCTTATTGCGTTGCGGTAGGTCGGCATAATGCATTAACACCTTCAGTCGCCGCTTCCGCTCGTCATCAGCGGTATCTATTGCCTTTTGGGATATTCACTACGTCGGTGTTAAGGGATACAGGGGACGGTTCTACTGTTTCCTAGGCTTTAACCACAATGTTAAATGTAAGTCCACTTATTCGCGCTATTTGTCTGATTGATACCCCTTCACTTGCTTTAAGCTGTCTTAAATATCCATCTCTTTTTG
>NZ_LSLK01000015.1 GCF_002257705.1 Sporomusa silvacetica DSM 10669 | reverse complement strand
AGTATTACAATTGCCAACGTTACCAATGGGGATTAAAAAAGATGACCCCGAATCAATATCGGGATCATCTTATCGTTTCCTAAAACGGATTTCTTCTCACTGTCCTAATTTAGGGTACCAGTTCACGCTCAAACAGTACGGATTTTTTAACGGAATACCGCCTGGCTTTTCTCCTGCGGAACGCTTTTTCCGGCAAAAGCCGGGTGTTACGGGAGTTTCGATGGGTACCAGACATAAACAGTACGGAGGCACAGGCAACCGTTATGCATAAGCGGAGATTAAGCGCCAGCGGCGAAGCGTTGTATGACGGTTGTCTGTGCCGGGTTTTGTACTTGACTCCTCCTATTTTATAAGGCTTCCTCAACTCCCAAAACTTAAACATAGACAAGGGGACAAGTTCCTTGTCCTCCAAACCCAATTCACCCTGTAAAAATTTCTTACCCGTACTAAAGTACCGGTCCTCACCCTCCTTACCTGTACTTTAGTACAGTAGTATTTTTTTCTAACTTTGCTAAAATGTACATATCAGTATTCATCGCCAAGCGACGCAAGTATTTGGCGTATTCCGAAATACCAGGAGGTATATCATGCTCAAACTATTGCGAAAAAAACAGTTAGCCCAAAAAATTATTCTGGGCCTTTGTCTTGGCATGACCTGTGCCGCATCCGCCTATGCGGCAGAGACAGATATCGGCAACGCGTCTGACACCAAAACTGCAACTACCAGTCGGGCTTATGGTTATACGGTTGACGGCACTTATACGTCAATCACCGCCCAAGTATTACCGGAATAGCGGATAATAGCCAATGGTCAACAAGCGGGAATGCCACCGCACTGGCTTATGGACTTTACAATAACGGCTACTCTGGAATAACTGTACAAAACCTGGCAGGCAGCTACCTGCCGATAACGGCTATAGCAACCGGCGGCATTACTTCGGCTGCAAGTGCGTCTGCGTTTGCCTATGGGATAACAGGAGATAATTCAACCCTAACAATCGATGGCAATGCCACTATCACTGCTACAGCAACTGGCGGCACTGCTGCTTCAGATGCGGCTGCAACGGCGATTGGGATATATGAAAATAATTCAACCATAACAACCAACGGCAATGCCACTATCACTGCTACAGCAACTGGCGGTTCTGCTGCTTCTTCGGGTGCGACTGCGTGTGGAATACGGGCTGACGATAGTTCAACCGTTACTCTTGATGGCAATGCCATTATTATCGCCACCGCCAAGGCCGGCACGGCAAACGGCACTGCCGCTGACGCCTATGCCTACGCGCTGTACGTTAATAATAGCACCATCAACATCAACCAGTCCGGTTCCCATATTGTCCGTCTCACCGGCGATGTTGCAGCCTTTAACGCTGCAACTATCTCCCTGACGCTTAACAACAGCAGTTCCTACCTGCGCGGTAATGTACTGACCGACAGCACCGGCACAGTCAATTTGACCCTGGCTAACGGCGCAGTCTGGCAGCCGGTCTACGATAATAGCAACGGCACACAAAACTCGGAGAATGCAGGCTACACCAACTACTCCTTGTACACCTCAACCAGCGACTACATCAAATCCCTCATTCTTGACGGCGGCATTATCAACCTGACCTGGGATAATACCACCAGGACTTCTTACCGGACGCTGACTATCGGCAGTTTAAGCGGCAGCGGCGGCACGGTTAAAATTAATACTGACCTCACTAACGATACCGGTGATACTGTTACAATTACCTCCGCAGCCAGCACTCCGGCCATAAAGGTGGCTATTGCGTATGACCCCATCATGAAAACGATGTCAGGTCTGGGCTACCATGCGGTGACCTCAGCCAGCAGTTATACACCTGTCACCGCCGCCGCCGGCGTTTCCTTAAGCGGAGCGTTAAGCGAATATAACGCCTACTCCTATATTCCAGAATTCACAGGTTCAACTATCACCGGCTTAAATCTCGGCGTCAGCAGCAATACCAAAGCCGCTGCCAGTGCTGCCAGCGGCTTTGGTATTGCTGATCCAGACAAGTGTCAACCACCTCAGAAAACGCCTTGGCGATCTTAGAACAGTGCCTGACACTAAGGAAGGTGTCTGGACAAGGCTCTATACCGGCAATGTCAGCAATACCAAGTACAGTGAAGTGGAATCAGATTATAAGGGCATACAGCTAGGCTATGACACCGGCAAACAGGTCAGTGACGGCAAAATCTACACCGGCGGTGCGCTCAGCTATACCACCGCCGACAACAGCTTTACCCGGGGCAGCGGCGATAGCAAGGCCTTTGATGTTGCCTTGTACAAAACCTGGATCGGCAAGGACGGCCATTATTACGATATTATCGCCAAGCACGGACGGTTAACCAACGACTATCATGTGACCGACCTCAGCGACAACTACTCGACTGCCGATTACAAGACCTGGACAAGCAGCTTATCTGCTGAATACGGCTACCGCCAACAGCTGAAAAACGGCTGGTATCTGGAGCCGCAGGGCGAATTGACCTACGCCCATATCAACGGTGTAGATTACACCACAAGTTCAGGTATGAATGTCAGCCAAAATGGTATTAATTCCCTAACCGGCCGCCTGGGTCTGGGCATTGGCAAACAGCTAACCAACGGCAATCACTTGTATTCGTCTTTGTCAGTGCTGCATGAGTTTAACGGCAAAGAAAATATCCAGGCCGATACACTTGCCTACAGCCAGGATATGGGCGGTACCTGGTATGAATTTATCCTGGGAATGACCGCCAAGCTCAGCGATCACAGCAATGGCTACTTCAATGTGGAAAAACTCTTCGGCGGTGATGTCCGCAGCAACTGGCAGGTCAACGCAGGCTGTCGTTGGAGCTTCTAGGGTCATATAAGGCCAAAGCAACTATAACAAAAAACTATCAGCAAAATACAGAAAAAAATCCCCTAATCATAGAGCGAAATAATCACCTGTCTGGTTAGGGGATTGCTATACACTAGTTAGGTGTCGGACTCTGTTAAATTAGCCTGGAGGGCATACGCTATGGCCTGCACTTTATTGTCCAGATGCAGTCTCGCCAAGATTTCATTCATGTGAAATTTTATTGTCCGTTCACTGACTCGAAGCAATTCAGCAACTTGTTTATATGTCCGTCCCTGGGCAACATAGGTTAATACCTGTTCCTGACGCGCAGTCAATGGTTTGGCGGTATCCCCGTCAGTTGCCTGCCGCGCATGTTCTTCACCCTGCTCTGCAATAAATATCGGCAGCAGCCGTTCAGCCAGTCCGGGTGAAAAAACCGTTTCGCCCTCAGCCAACCCGGCTAGTAGTTCCAAAAAGGATTCGGCCTCCAGGTTTTTGAGCAGATAACCCGATGCACCGTTTTTTATGGCCTCCAGCAACAGCTGATCGTCATCATTCATTGTCAAAATTACGATTTTAGTCTGGGGAAATTCAGCTTTAATCAGGCGAGTTGCCGTCAGACCGTCACAACCCGGCATCTGAATATCCATCAAAACAACATCAGGCAGATATTTTCGCACGGCAGCCACCGCCGTCGCACCGTCCCTGACTAAATCCACTACGGTAACTCCGCCTGCTTCGAGCAGATTCTTTAAGCCACCGGTAAACAAAAGGTGGTCATCAGCAAGCAATACTCTCATGATAACTCCCCTTCCTGAATCCCTGCCGCCATGTCGGTTGCCACAAGCGGTACTTCAACAGTTACAACCGTACCCTGTCCCGGAATGGATTCTACTGAGCAAACACCGGCGATTTCAGTTGCCCTTTCTTTAAGAATAGTTAGGCCGAAGGTAATAGGTTGGTTTTGACTGGTTTGTTGGTCAAACCCCTGACCATTGTCGGCAATAGTAACCTTCACCCTAGCGTCATCGAAAGTAAACATAACTTCTATGCTACCGGCTCCCGAATGTTTGCGGGCATTTGTCAGGGCCTCCTGAATCATTCGCAGCAACTGCACCTCTGCTGCCGCCAAAACCCAACGGCTGGGAATAGCCTCAGGGCCGGTATAGGTTACTGCAATACCGGAGATTTTTTGAAATTGCAGCAGCCATAGCTGCAGGCTTTGAAAAAAGTCTGTCTCAGCTACTGTCTTTAAGCTGGTAATGGATTCACGCGCATCAATAAAGGCGGCATCGGCAGCATACTTGAGCTGCTCCAGCTGTGCCAACGCTTCCGCTAATCGATTTTGCTTTAATAATAAGGCGATTGCCTGGGTTTGTGCTTTTGCATAACCGGGAAATTGCCCCTGGGTATCATGGATCTCCCGGCTCAGGCGGTTGCGTTCAGTAAGAATGGACAAGGCTTTTTGCTGATCAAGCATTGTGGCCTGATCTTGTTTTTGCTGCGTAATATCTTTAAGCACAAGTATCTTGCCAAGGCAATACCCGCTTGATTGCAAACCGGTCACGGTAAGCTGATAATAGCGGGTTTCTTCCACTGAATTTTTAACTACTTCAACTGCTTGCTGTCCGGCAGTGTTGACTGCTTGAGCCAGTTCGGGCCAGGCGGCGGCAAATTCCGCACAACTTCTGTCGACAGCAACAGACAAACCGGCACATATTGTTCGCGCCGCATCATTCATGTCAACAATAAAGCCCTCCTCATCAACAACAAGCAGGCCTTCAACCATGTTTCTAACAGCGGTTTCCTGTGCCAGGGAAAGAGTATTGTATAAATGCCACCGGTAAAAACCCCAAGATATAAATATGCCTGTTAATAGAAAGCCCACCGGCAGCGGTGCCATGTCGCGAAATGCCGGAATCAAGCTCAACACAGTGACAATGGGAGAAAATAAGGACGCCAGGGTAAACCACCACGCCTGTTTCCGGCGCAAGCCGTCTGACACGAGTATCCAGCGTATACTTAATGCTGTTGCCAACGCGACAAATAAATAGTTGATGGTTATCATGACTGTGCGCCCCGGCCCGGCAACTACTTTCAATGTCGAGCCTTCCAGCCAGCCGGTTTGAACAAACAGCCCATGCCAGGAATTTGACAGCATTCCAAAAACCAGGCAGGCCACTATCATCGTGAGGATATAGCGCACCCCAGGTACTATTTTATTTTGCTGTTTACTAATCTCCAAAACAAATTCAAACCCAAAAAAGGCCGAAAGCATGCTTGGTATTAACACAAGCGCTGCCCAAAGCAGCTTATCAGGTACATCGGCAACATCGCCAATCATGATTAAGCAAAAAAGCCAGCCAGCCTTAGCCACCTGAATATATGCCTGTTTCTTGGCACCCGGCATGCTGCGAAACTGCCAGATATAGGTTGCCAAACCTATTAAAGCCGCAATGGCTAAAAGATAAAACCATTCATTTATAATCGGCTGATGCGTTATTACTGACACGAAAGTTCATCCTTTGTTGCTGCAATGTATTGTATATACTACTGCAGGTTAGCGGTGTTATCAGATAAATGAGACTTGATTCAGATGGGGTTAAACCCCATCTGAATCTTAGTCGAATTATCCTAACGTCTAGCTGTTCGCCTGTGCCCGTAGGGGTAATACTCCCACCTACAGAGGTCGGGAATATTAGAACGGGTTAGTCATCGGATAAAAAATTGGATAATATGTGCTTTTCGACAACACAAAATAGATTCCTGCTAAAGACAAAACAGAATTCACAGTTATTTCTTTGGATTTGGTTCATTAATATAGCAAGAAATTATATGTCACGTTTGCAGCAGGCGATACATATATAGTTATCGGCAAAAAAATGAAAATCCTTATCAAGAGAGTCTATATAGTATCACTAGTAATGCATAAAAAGAATCGAAATAAATCAATACTTAAAAACGGCGAAAAATCGTCAAAAAGCGAAGTTCGGGCGAAGTTCGGGGACGGTTCTGTGCGCCAAGAAGCGCACGGTGTATAGTGGGTGGGAATCCCGCCTGGAAAGACTTAGCCAGTCACCAGTATCCAGCCTTGGGTCTGAAGCGGTAACGTTAAGACTAAGCGTAGGTA
>NZ_LSLK01000014.1 GCF_002257705.1 Sporomusa silvacetica DSM 10669 | reverse complement strand
TAGGGTTTTGGTGTATGTATCGTACTACTGACAATAAATAACTATCATCTTCGATTACTTCACTTTTGTATCTATCTTGAAATAAATGACCAGACCGTTTGTATTTCCAATTATACCAATAAACATAGCTTACTCCTATTCGTTTCATTATGCTTTCCAACGACTCGTTATTCACTTTTATAATAAGGTGGACATGATTATCCATAAGGCAATAGGCAAAAATATTAAATCCACATTTCAGCTTATAATGCTTTAAAGTATCAATAAACTTAACTCTATCTTCATCATCTTCAAATATAATTTGTCTGTTTATTCCTCGTAGCATTATATGATATATTCCGCTATTACTTTTCTTCCGGGCAGTTCGCGGCATTTTACTCACCTACTTTAACGCTTTTCCTCTTATCATATCATAGAAAGTTAGAAACGCTAGAACCGTCCCTTTGTTTCAAAAAAGGTGAAGAACTCAGTCATTAATCTAATCAAAAGTCAACTACAGCACTGGTTTGCAGGACTACCTAGTTATATCAAGGCTTACCTGCCTAATTTATGCTGCGAAAGTTGAGTTAATAATGCATAAATCAATTAATTGACTCATATCTATTTAATGGTAAAAAATGAAGGCCAATGAAGCCAGAATCTCTGGTGTTCCCCCAAGGCCTTTTTTTCATGCAATGGTGACAAGTTAAAAAAATTCTTTTATATACTGGATATTTTAACAGGAAAATAATTGAGAATATAGAATATAAATAATGTTTTGCTCTGAAAAGGAAACTATGGTTATTTTTGTATAAGGGCATATGATTAGCGGTATTGAAACTCAAACAAGGAGTGTCGTATCATGCGTAGATTAATTGGTTTAGTAATGGTCATTAGTTTTTTGCTGGCCTCCGTGCCGGGAACGTCCGATTGCTATGCGGCCGCTTCTAAGACTGAAGTGGAGTGGGATTATTTAATTCCAAATAATAGAGATAAACGTGATGTTGATACAGTATCACTACATATACTTGAAAAAATTTCTGAAACAAAAAATAGGTCTGTATATAGAGGGATTACAATCACCCGACCGCACGGAAACGTTATTCTTGAGGGAGAGACTCAATCTCGAGAAAGTTCTGCATTCGGCGTTGGGCCTACTTATATGATTCGCAATGAAAAATACCGCTCTGGCAAACTATCGGCAGCAGTCGATATGAGCGGCGGAATTATGCTATATGATAATGTGTTCCCGGCCGGGGGAAGACATTATCATTTTATGTGGCGGATCGGGCCTCAATTCATTTACAAATTTAACGAAAACTCATCAATTAATGTGGGGTATATGTTCATGCATGTTTCTAATGGTTTTTCAACTCATAATCCCGGGTATGATGCCCACGGATTTTCATTTGGCTTTGTGACAAATTTCTAAATCGGTAATAATTCTAGTCAATCAGCTATCCATAAGCACAAGAATCGCCTATACTAGCTTCTAGTGCTCGGTCTCTGCGAAAGTTGAGATAGTTACAAATATTTTTTATAACTTTTAGCAGTGTTGGCTGAGTAACCTAAATTCTCATAGAATTGATGTGCTTCTTTTCGTTTGATTAGGGACATTAGCATTATGAAGTAGCAGTTTTTCTCACGAGCCTGCTCTTCAATATACTCGACTAACTTTTTACCAATACCTAACCGTCTACAATTCTCTCTTACTATTAGATTTTCCAACACCATAAAAGAACGGCACTCACCGACTGTATCAAAACAGGTAATACCACCCATTACTGAGCCAACCAATTTCCCGGTTTCGTCTTTTACTCCCACCAAAATATAATCAGGATTGCTTATAATTTTAGTCAGTACTACTTCCAGCTTAGTCAAATTCGTTTTAGACCCAAACAGTTCATTGCATAGAATAGCATAAAGTTCAAGGTCTGGGGGATACAAGGGGACGGTTCTAATTGTATCCTATGCTTTAGCAACAACATTAAAAGTGAGACCGGTTATTCTTGCTATTTGTCTAATCGATAATCCTTCAATCCCTTTAAGCTTCCTTAAAAGATCATCTCTTTTTTCTTTCTCCATAACTTGTATTTGGTTAGTTGTTAAGTTACCAATAGTTTTCTTCGTTATTTCTTTTGCTTCTTCGTCTTTTAACCTTTGACGTCCGCTTCATGTAAGCACCTTCT
The DNA here is from genome assembly GCF_002257705.1 of Sporomusa silvacetica DSM 10669. GTDB lineage: Bacteria > Bacillota > Negativicutes > Sporomusales > Sporomusaceae > Sporomusa > Sporomusa silvacetica. Next base: position 6,678 of record NZ_LSLK01000014.1, on the reverse strand, counting down.
AATTTATGTTAACTATACCTATATTAATCGTATCCTCTTGCTCACACTGCGTAAACGGCTGTTTTGCTCTTATAAATAAAAAAACCTCTGTCAAATCATTGACAAAGGTTTTTTTCAAATCAACTAGTTTCAAGCTTTAGCATAATCGATTTTAACTGTTCTATATCGCCATTTCGAATTGCGTCTATATTCTCTATTATTATTTCTGGTTCCCAATCCCACCATTTTATTTTTTGAAGTATTTCTATCACTGTATCATCAAACCGTTTTCTTATTATTTTTGCAGGTATTCCACCAACAATGGTGTAGGGAGGAACATCTTTAGTAACAACAGCCCTAGTACCTATAATGGCACCATTACCAATGTGTACCCCAGACATAATTACAGCATCAAATCCTATCCATACATCATTCCCTATTATAATATCACCCTTATTATCCCATGATTCAGTTACTTTTAACTCTGTTAAAAAAAGCGGGAATGGATAAGTAGAAAAAGACTTTAATGTATGATTCGCAGCATTAAAAATAAACTTTGTGCCACAAGCAATGGAGCAAAACTTACCTATAATTAGCTTATCGTTATTAATAGGATAATGATACAAAACATTCTGGGACTCAAACTTCTCAGGTTTATTAAAATCATGGTAAAAGGTAAAGTCGCCAATAATTATATTAGGGTTTTTAATTATATTTTTAAGATAGCATATCGTTTTATCATTTGTTCTGGGATAAACTTCCCCTGAATTAAGTGTTACAGAACTTAAACGTTTGTTGAACATTATTTGACTCCTCTCACTTAGCTGCTATGTGATTCCGTCATAATCTTTTTCAGAACAGTTTATGTTGCTCATATTTCCACCGCCTCCTCTTATTTTAATAGTTATTATAGCTCTCATTCCCAAATATTACAATTCCACTAATATCAAAATGGACTATGGAAATCGTATCCTCATGCTCACACTGCGTAAACGGCTGTTTTGCATCTTTATACAAAAAATAACCTCCGCCAAATCATTGACAGAAGTTATTTGAGGCAGTAAAAAATCCAATACCACACAGGAAAATAGGAATGGGCTTTAGAAGCATACTACAGAAATACTTTTGAGAGAGGAGAAAATATGGAACTGTTACAAAAAATAGAACAGTTTGGAGATGCTCACGCAATAGATTTTATTGGTGTGGCAGCAATTAGTAAATTTAAAAATGAAATTGAGAGTTTGGGAGGCTTGATAATAGGAGATTTTCCAAGAGCATTATCTATCGGAATTATTTTGCAAAAAGGTATAGTAAATCTTTTTAGAAGACAGAAACGTATATGAAAACGTGCTTCAATATAAAACTCATGCATACGACATAATTAATTATCGTCTTGATAACTTTGCTTCCTGATTACGGGCCCAGAATAAGGTGGACTACGATTCTCACTGATGCTCCTTTTGAAGAAAATTAAACAATAATGGAAAATCACTTAACTGGCAACTTATGAACAATTTCTTGCGAACTCCAAACAAGGTAAACCCAGCAACCCTTTGGGAATGCTGGGTTTACTATTTAACTTATTGGAAGCACTTGGACGGTAATGTACATATATTTCTTCGTCTAGTTGCTTCTACCGCTCAATGCTAATTGCTTCCGATCATCGGCTAGTGGTGGTTCTTCCATCCATCCGTTATTAGCGAGCATTTCGATTCCATCATGGACATACTTTCCGATTTCCAGCATGAGTCTCCCGTAGTCCAGGAAAGGTCAATACGGAAGCTGGCCCCCATACCGCCAGCGTAATAACCGAGTCCCATAGCCATGAGCTGGCAAATATGGAATAACATGAACTTGTCGGAAATCGGCGGCGTAGTAGAATCCATAATATCTGAATCCAAGGACATGGGGGCAGGTAGGCCACTTTCTTTAAGCGATTGACCGAATATTTCTATATGCTTATCGGCGATGGTTGCACCTTTAATAAAGTGCTGGCGGAGTTCAGTAGAGCGGGCGACCTGGCTGAAACCAACCAACAGGGCCTTGGCAAGAGCGTCGGACTGTGCGTTCAAGAACAGGTGAGTAATCTCCAGAGCAGAGAGGGGTCTTTGTTTGCCGATCAACCCACCGAGAAATTTATCACTTTCGACATACTCCACTCGGTCAGGAACAGGAGGGTGTCAAGGGGACGGGGTTATTGACATTCCTTTAACTTTTAAACAATACCTTATTTCAGGCCATAAGTCTCTCACTTTGTCGAATTAATAAGCGATATTCTTCTACCTGTTTTTGCCAGACAAGCTTTCACTTTTCCCCATCCTTTGGGCATACATTACATCTATCTTTAGAGTAAAAATATTGTCAATAACACCGTCACTTAGTATGAGTTTTTACTCACTCTGACACCTCTTCTTTTTTTTCGATTCCTGCCGCCTGAATAACAAAAATTCTTCCAATATCGCCCCGAGTCTCTGGAAAGCATCCGTTGTATCTCTTCCCGCTTTATTTAGCCGATCAAATTCTTCAGATAGTTCCCGAATTTTATCATATAGCTCAGTCTCTTGTTTCTTAAAATCCGGGTATCTGATATTCACAAGTCAGTTACCGTAATAACCGCATTTTTCTGTTCTTTTGCTTTATACAAAGCTTGATCGGCTTTTGTCAAAAGGTCTTTTAAATCCTGATCTTGTTCTAACGGGATGATCCCACTGCTTATAGTTAAGTGATATGGTGAAAAAGCACCCTCTACTTTATAACGAATTCTTTCCATGACTTCAAGAGCATTCTTTAGGGATGTCTCGGTAAAAATGATTACGAATTCGTCGCCGCCCCAACGGATAACAACATCCTTGCTTCGGGTATCTTTTTTTAATATAGCTGCAATACCGGACAATAGTACATCACCAATAGTATGACCATACATATCGTTAACAGTCTTAAAGCCATCCACATCAATCATAGCGATGCACAACTGTTTTTTTCCGCTAAATGCTCGTTCCCCTTGTTCATCCAACTTTAAGTAGAAATATCGCCGGTTCCATAATCCAGTTAAATAATCGGTACGGGAATTAATACTTAGCTTTTCGATTAAACCACCAATAACAAATCCAGTGATGGCAACTATCATTGTAGTTCCTACCCACAATAGCCTTTCATCATCGACCCGGTAAATTGTTCCAAAATAATATCCAGTTGAGCCTATCACTATTCCAGACATCGTAAGTATGAAACGTGCGTAATTGTAAAACACTTAGACTTGCCCCCTCTACCGATTTCGAGTCCTGGAAAGCTCGTAAGTTTTTCTACTTACCCAAATTAATAAGTTACATTTTAGATTACTAATTTAGTATAACAATATTTCACCTACAGTGCAATAATATGCCAGAATTTTGTTTCACTATAAGTGCAAAGACCAATATGTAAAAAATCTCTATAATTTATTGTAGAGGTGAAACCATTTATGAAATCCAGCAATGACGAACGTTATCGCCAAATTGCTAAGAAAATCGTTCATTATCGCATTAAAAAGGGACTTTCCCAAGATGAATTGGCTGATAAAATTGGCATCAGCAAAAGTTACCTAAGTAAAATTGAAGCGCCTAATTCCACAAAAGCTTTTTCCCTGGATGTTCTATTTGCAATCGCGGACGGTTTAGATGTAGAAGTAATTAAGTTTTTTATGCCAATTGAAAAAGAATAAACAGCGATATCACACCCAATACTGTGATATCGCTGTTATTATTTGGGGGGCAACCGGGGTTGACTTTTCGATTTTTCTTGTTCAATTCCTCTACCTGTTTGAAAACCTTTCTGATTATTCAAGGCCAAGAGGCATCATCGAAGCATCAGGCAGCGACGAGCGCACATATTGTACATGTGAAACCTACCGGTGTAGGAAAATTCTCCCGCTTGAATATTTCATCGATGGTCAGCAGGTGTGCCTCGGAAAGCTGGAGTGCGTACTGCAGTATAGGCAAAATTTCGGTGTCTTCAGTCTTTTTTATCAGGTACTTCATCATGCACGCCGCGCCGCTATCGCTGAGATACTGGAGCCAGAGGCTGCCTATCTCGGCGCTGGTCATACGAATATTATGTTTTTCTTGCATATAAACACCCCCAAATAGTCTAAGTTTAGTCTACGCACCTAGAGCCATTTATAACCGTAGGTGGAACCAATGAACAATTTATGCTAGAACGTCCAAGGTCTGAGCAAAATAGAACGGAAGCGTCCGTGTTATTGTACTGTGAACAAGTTACAGGCGGAGAATATATGTTTTATATACTGTGGTTTACTTTATGCTGGATAGTGTGGCTCGTTTTCGCCGATAAAACCCGCTGGCGAGAGATACTGCCGGTGTGTATCTTTGCAAAGTGTCTGGCGCTGGCGACTGATGTTCTAATGTTCTACTACCCGCTCTGGGAGTACGTCGGTCCTCCGCACTTCATACACCTAGGGGATGATCTTGGAATATATCCCGTGGTGACGTACCTCTTTATCCAATGGTTGCCGAATAAGCAGACACCAAAAAACCTGCTCATCTACTGGCTCATTTGGACAACCGTTGCAATCATAATTGAAATGGTTTATGTAAGTTCAGGGTACATGCGTTATCATCAGTGGTGGAACACTTGGCATTCCTATGCTGCCGACTGGTTATTATATACTTTTTTACAAATATCACGCAATCTTGAAACTGGAGAGATTGTCGTCAAATAAATAACCACCCGCTATATGATGTACCCTTTGCTTGGCGCACGGAACGTCCCTAAATGTCCAATCAAAATTGCAGGGATATTTTCTATTCTTAAATTTTGTTTGCTCATTGTAGTCTCCTCCGATATTCTTTATATCTGTATTATAATACCATTTTGAGTAATACGCACATAGACAGGTTTTCACCAGCATAAAAGCCAGAATCCAATAAGGATACCGGCTTTTATAATCATAATCAATGTTATCTGACTTGACGATATTGCCTTCCTGACAAAAAAAGCCTTCCAAACAAATGCCTGGAAAGCTTGATTTCATTGGTGCGCCCGAGAGGACTCGAATCCCGCTAGACGTGCTGGTTTTCTTTTTGCCCATTTTCTGCTCTTTCAAAACGTCTGACAATGTTAATGTATTAAACAATCACAGGAATTAAAAACTAACTATATTCAAACATACAGGAGGCTTACAATGAGCAATCAGACAATATTATGGGGTACGTTAATTATACCTTGGTTAACGCTATTCTTTCTGCCAAGAGAAGATATTAAGCGGTTTATGCCTGCAGGATTATTAACTTTAGTCATGACTATAATCGCAAGCGAAGTAGGAGTTGCAAATGGGTGGTGGTACTTCCGGGAAACGACCTATCCGCTGGCTATTTTACCTTCCTTCTACTACGGGCTTTACCCAATAACTCCGATGTGGGTTTTGAAATATACTTATGGACGTTTTTGGCTATTTTTTTTAGTCGAAATCTTCAATAATGCAGTTTATATTTTTATCATTTTTCCATGGTTTGCCAGTAGAGGGATTTTGGATTTCCCTGCCAAATTATTAGGATTTATTTTTACGGTGATCATGTCTTTCGCAATTTATAGTTTTCAAATGTGGCAGGAAGGTGTCTTCGATCGTTCTGAGAAAACTGAAGCTTTGACGGCCTTGCGGCCAGCAGCCACTAAACCATTACCCAAGGACCAGGAAAATAAACCGGAATCTAAGTAAGCCACACCGACCATTGTCGCAACTGGTAAAGCTAACGCCGGACCTGAATAATATTCTTAAACTGAGCCACTCGTGCGATTTGCGAGAGCCACCATGTGCATGAAATAGAGCCACGATGGTACTCCGCGAGAGCCACTACTTGTACATCCCCGTATAATGAATTTATGCACTTTTCTAGTGTAAATCATTAGCATTGCATAAAAAACAAACGAAGCTGTCAAGTAGCAACAAATGCATTTTAGTTTGAATAATCAGAAAGGCGGACACGGGGACGGTGGTTTCGTCTTATCTGAAAATCGTCTGTATTTGCAATTTAAATACTTTTCTAATGCTCATAGGGATGGTGGTATGTCTTGGATAAAGTCTACATCACCTATTAGATTTATTCGAAAACAAAGAAGACGACACCACCGTCCCCACGTCTTCTTTCGATATAGGAAAGTCTTTGGCCTTTCCGGTCTTTTGTTCCCTCACACTGATTCGATCCTGCCCTTGTACATCTCCCACTGTCAATTTGAGTAAGTCGGAAATGCGTAATCCGGAATTAATGCCAAGTACGAACAGCAAATAATCCCGGATATTCTGACCTCGTAAATACTTTTTTAAAGCGTCAATCTGTTTTTTATTGCGAATGGGTTCAACCAGTTCCATCGTCAGCACCTCTATGCTCAATGTATTTCCTTATATTGGTATTATATATTGTATTACATTCAGCGTAAACGGTTTCTATGGTAACTGGTGGAAATGTTATACAAAGCCTTATACTGCCTACATTTGTGGGCATTTTGATCAAGTAACAGAATAGAATTGTGTTACTTTTATAAACGCACCTCGCACATAATTGGACGATTGGGGACGTCAGACCAATGTCATAAAGCTTAACTTACATAATTTTACACGGAACGTTTTTTGTTAATCGGATATTTATTTTTTCTTGAAGGTTCTCTTCGAGGAAAGCTCCTGTCCGGTCGTACGGGGACAAGATT
>NZ_LSLK01000013.1 GCF_002257705.1 Sporomusa silvacetica DSM 10669 | reverse complement strand
CCAGGGGTTGTATTCATTTCTCCGGCCCGTGGGGCAAGCGAGTTCTTTGTGCCCAAGTTGTGGCAACGGTTTGTGTGGAAATATCTTAAGGCAACTGCCGATGTTATCATCGAAGAAGGTGCTGTCGCAAATTTCCATATAGATGCAAATTGGGAACGCGATCTGGAATTTTTCCGCTCTTTCCCGAAAGGAACAGGTATCTTTGAAACAGACGGAGCAACAGATATCTATAAAATCAAAGAGGTTCTGGGCGACCATATGTGCATCAAGGGAGATGTTCCGGCAGCCATGCTGACCCTTGGTACTCCGGATGAAGTTTATACCTATAGCCGGCGATTAATTGAGGATATGGGCAATGGATTTATACTTTCCCCCGGATGTGGGATACCACCTAATGCGAAAGTGGAAAATGTTAAGGCAATGATATCGGCTGCCACCGGAAAATAACGAAAAATTCTCTTTTACGCCTTCCACTAACCGGGGCGGGATCTGGCGGAGGGACTCTTTGGCAGGTTGATGAAACAGGAACAATGACGGTAGAGGACTATGACACAATACTGGATAAGGGATTTACGCCGGTGGCGATGGATATTGTCAATAATCGGCTGCGCGACAAGGACATCATGAAAAAGTTTTTAGCATTTCTTGATTACGCGCCAAAAGCGGCCCAAGAATGGGTGGATCACGGAATCGTTCCTTTTTGCCCGCTTGTAATTCCGCTGCCATTCGATGAGTTTACAGGCGCCCGCACGATGGCTAAATTCTACAAGGATATCTTCAAAATGCCGGATAAAGTGGAAGCGGCGCTCAAGATTCGGTTGGCTGAAGATCTCGAAATGCTCCGCAATACCATTCCGGTGGTCAAGCCAGTTACGGTATTTGTCGGCGGAACTCGCAGTGCCAGCGAATTTATCTCGCCCAAAATTTTTGAGCGGTTTGTGTGGCCTTACCTCAAAGAAATGGTTGAAACGATTGTAGAAATGGGCTCATATGCCGACCTGCACTTCGATGCCAACTGGGAGCGCGACCTTGAGTATTTCCGCGCGCTTCCCAAAGGAAAATGTATATTTGCCAGCGACTCGGCAACCAACATCTACAAATTGAAAGAAAAGTTGGGCGATCATATGTGCCTCAAGGGCGATGTGCCGGCGTCTCTACTGACGTTAGGAACACCAGATGAAGTCTATAAACACTGTACCAAGCTGATTAGCGAAATTGGGCCCACAGGGTATATACTTTCCCAAAGTTGTTCAATTCCTCCGAACGCCAAGCCTGAGAACATATCAGCCTTAATGGCGGCGGCGCAAGGAAAATAAGCGTTTTTCGTGTCTTACAAGGCATTAATTTAATTTGTGAGGAGAATTATAATATGTTCGATCACCTTTTTTCCCCCATGAAAATTGGGAATTGCGAAATTCCGAATCGACTTGTGGTACCTGCTATGGTGGTAAACATGAACAAGCATGAGGGAATGGCCACCGACCGTTATATTGCTTATCATGAGGAGAAGGCAAAAGGCGGCTGGGGGTTGATTATCACCGAGAATTATGCTGTAAATGAACACGCTATGGGCTACCCTTATATTGGTGGTCTGTACAAAGAAGAGCAGATTCCCAGTCATAAAAAGCTGACTGACACTATACACAAGTATGATTCGAAAATCTTTTGCCAGATTTATCATGCTGGGCGGCAGAGCAAACATGAGGTCAACGGCAATGTGCAGCCGGTATCTTCTTCCCCTATGATTTGCCCCTGGAACAAGGACATGCCTCACGAACTGACTGTTGAAGAAATTCAGCAAATCGTCAAGGATTTTGGAATTACGGCGCAAAATGTAGTGAAGGCGGGGTTTGATGGAGTAGAGATTCATGCCGCTCACGGCTATTTGATCCATCAGTTTCTTTCTCCGCACTCCAACAAACGCGTTGACGAATACGGCGGCAACTATGCAAACCGTACCCGTATCCTGTGCGAAGTGATGGGGGAAGTGCGGAAAGCAGTCGGACCCGACTTCCCAATACAAGTCCGTCTCTCCGCCGAAGAATATTCTCCAGGCGGACGCACTATGTTTGAATCGCGCCAAATCATTCGGGATATTGAAAAATGGGGCGCAGATTCTCTTAATTTAACTCACGGCATGTATGGGGTATTTTCTTCTGTCGGCTCGGTATCCTCCTTCTTCTCAAGTAGAGGCAAGAATGTTCATTTCGCGGAGGAGGCCAAAACACTCGTTAAGATTCCAGTGATTACTGTTGGAAGAATTCAGGAGCCAACTATGGCGGAAGATATTATTATGAGTGGTAAAGCCGATTTTGTTGCCATGGGTCGTCCATCCCTTGCTGATCCGCATTATCCCAATAAAGTAAAAAACGGTCAGGTGCAGGACGTTAGGCAGTGTATTGGCTGCCTTCAAGGTTGTACGTCTTCGACTTATCAGCACGTTCCTGTCTACTGCCTGGTTAACCCCGAACTTGGTTATGAGTTCGAGACCGATTACTCAAAGGCATCTGTTGCGAAAAAAGTGCTTATTGCCGGTGGCGGCGTTGGTGGAATGGAAGCCGCGCGTGGAGCAGCCATCAAAGGTCATGAAGTCCATCTATTCGAAAAATCCGATATTCTGGGCGGACAGTTTATTGCGGCGGCGTATCCTCCTTTCAAGGGTGAGTTTACGGCATACACCGCGTGGCTTATAGTTCAGATGAAAAAGTTAAAGATCAATATTCATCTAAATAGCGAGCTCACTGCCGATATTGTTCGGAAAGAGAAGCCTGGCAAGGTTATTATCGCTACTGGTTCTAAGCCTATTATTCCTAATCTTCCAGGAATAAGCGGCTCCAATGTGGTAGTAGCGGAAGATGTTCTCCGCGGTCGTGTTGATCCTGGTCTAAAAGTGCTGGTAGCCGGCGGCGGTATGATCGGTTCGGAAACAGCTGCTTATCTCGGTATTCAGTGCCGTGAAAAGGTCACCCTTATTGAAATGATGCCGGAAATTGGGATGGATATGGCAGGCGACATACGCGATGACCTCAAGACCTGTCTGCGTCATCATTTTGTAGAGGTTTTAACCAAGACAAAACTCGCTGGAGTTACTGAACAAGGTGCGCTTATTGAACAAGGTGGCAAGGTTACGCTCTATCCCTGCGACACAGTAGTTTTGGCCATTGGTACTAAAGCATACAACCCTCTTGAAGAGGACTTGAAGGGTATCTGTGATGTAGTTGTTGTTGGGGACGCCGTAAAGGCGCGCAAAGCAATTGAGGCTTCACGCGAAGGCTTTGTTGCAGGTATGAACGCTTAATTTTGTTAAGCAGGCGATCAATCGATAGATGTTATCAGACTAATCATTTAATTGTAAGCGACAGTTACTTCTAGGCATAATAGTCGAGATAAATTCAATTTTTTTACACCGTTTCCTTACTTTGTAAGGAAACGGTGATTTTTTTTGAGTAATCTTGAGGCATTATTGCTTTTCAAACGAAGGTTTATTTTTCACTTATGCGTAAAATACAAAAACACCTCAAATATTTGTGGTCCCAGCTATATAGGCATGAAAAACGTCTATTGATATGATTATTATGAATTGTCGGAAAAATAAAGAAGGATAGGAGTGATCGTTATATCTCCATTAGCCGACATAGACTGGGGATGTCATCTATTATCTGACAAGTATGGGCGAAAGAAAATAATTCTTCCATCGGTTCTTATATTTTCTTTAGGGTCGGCTTTTACTGGTTTAGCTACCGGTTTTGCTTCGCTGGTCAGTATTCGTACATTTATCGGGGGAGCCGAAGGAACATTCAACTCGGCTGCCGTAGCCCAAATTGCAGAAGAATCCCTGCCGGAAGAGCGGGGGAAAAATGTCGGCATCTATAATTCGGCTTTTCCATTTATGGCGGATCCGGCAAATACCAAATTGCCCCCTTTGTTGGATCGAGAAAGATTTGAATTTATGTGAGTAAAATATTTGGATTATTCTGTAAACTTGTTAATGATTGATCCTGTACCTACTTCAAGACTAAAGCTAAGTGGTTTTGTCAATCCCGGGAGGTCTGAAGAACAGAATGTTAGAGGCTTGGGGAAGTAAATTCTGTTGAAGAAAATATTCAAAACTGTATAAATATTATGAGTAGCTTTACTAATATATCGGAACAAAATTCTGATATATTAGTAGTTAAGCCTAGCTCTTTTATTTGAATTAAAGAGAGGGGAAGGTAACGACAAGTACTGTTTTATATCCGGGAAATAGGAGGAGGTGAGAGCAGGAAATGATCTGATCTATATCGCACCCGCGAAAATATTCCCTTCCTTCACTGCAACGGAAACCGCCGGGATTCAGCTAGTGATCACCAATCAGCCCGCTTGATTGTCTGAGCTTTATAAACCGGCCTGTCTCTTGATAATAGGTTGCCTAAAAGAAACTGCCAAACAAAATTAATTATAAGGAGACGAAAAAATGAGCCAAACTCAGAGTGGCGAGAGAGTAAGAATCGCATGGCGTCTTGAACGTCTGCCCTCTTCAAAGCCAATTTTTTTTATGGCAACTGCACTAGTCGTGTCTTACTTGATTGAAGCCACTGATAACGGAGCAATCGGCTACTTTTTGCCAGTCCTAGCCAAAGAGTTTAACCTAACGCCAAGTATGGTGGGTGTTGTCGCTACTATCAGCAATGTGGGAATCATGGTAGGAGCGGCTATATCTGGATATCTCTGTGACGTGGTTGGAAGAAAACGTTGTGTTTGGGTATCGATGCTGATTTTTGGAGCTTTTGGCGTATTTGCTGTCTGCGGCGCCGGATCTTAATACTGTAATGATTGCCCGGGCGGGTATTGGGCTGGGAATGGGGGGCTTCCTACCTGCGGTTACCACATATTTGAGCGAAATGGTGCCTGCCAAACTTCGCGTATCCTATATGTCGGCACTTATCGGCTGTACAGCAGGCGGGTATATGCTGGCGTGAATAATGAGCTATTACCTCATTCCGATTCCCGGGATTGCCTGGCGGGGAGTAGCTCTGCTAATAGCCGTATTAAGCCTGTTCGCTTTTGTAATTGCGAAATATGTGCCAGAGTCGCCGCTTTGGTTGGAAAGCAAAGGCCGTTTTGAAGAGGCAGATAAAATTATAAGTGAATTGAACGGAAGGTAGAAAAATCGGTCGCACATGTGTTGCCAGAGGTAGTAATACCTGCTGATTATCAACCGGTTGAAAAGCAGCAGGTTGGCTTGACGGCAAGTTTCGGCAAAGAATATCTTGTGACAACCATCATGGTAACTATTTGTTTTGCAGCCATAGTGGGGGCCAATGTCGGACTTACTACCTGGTTCAGTACCCTGATGGTGGCCAAAGGCTTTACCATCCAGAAATCCATTGGGTTTGTCACCCTGATGTTTGCCGGCGGATTCCTGGGCTTCCCCGTCGTTCGCTTTTTAGCTAAGCGAATCGGGCACAAATGGACAACTGCACTTGTTGCGGTCTTGGCGACGATTGCGGCCTTCTTTTACGGTAACAGCGATACTTTGCCCTTTATCCTTTTATTTGGAGTGCTGTATAATTGTTTTGCCTATTCTTCCGCAATGATAAACAATATCTATGTAACTGAGCTGTACAGCAATCGTGTGAGGGGAACTGCAATGGGTTGGGTTTACATTTGCGCCCGGTCCGGGGCAATCCTCGTACCCCTAATGTTTGGTTTTATTATGCAAAATTACGAGGTGTCGGCAGTGGGCTATAGTGCCGCAGCCTTATATCTGCTTGCCGCAGTTGTGGTGGACGTATTAGGAAAAGAAGGCACAAAAGTGTTTACTCATTAAGCAACATCCCTAAGTGATAGATAAAGCAATCTGGTTGACGCGATTGGGCCAATGTCAGCCAGATTGTTTGTTAATAAAAAGAAATTTTCCACAGGCTATTTGAGCTTTTGGCCACGGCTCCAAAGTGGTTTAGGTGGATGATTGCGTGAAACCGCAGCATAGAATATGGTGGAAAGTATATTGTTGGTAATTGGCAGGCATATTTTAAAAAAATTAAGGCATAGGGGTTGGTAAAAATGTCAGAGGAAACACATGATATCTTTTCAGCTTTTCACCGAATGGCACCGTATTTAGCCAGTTTCTTTGATGAGGATATAAGTATAGTTTTAACAGACAAAGAAAAATTTTTGCTGTTTTTACTGAACCCTAATATACCATCACCCGCTAAAGCCGGTGATCCAATACAAAAAGGTACTGCCATTTACGAGGCTCTACATCAGAGAAAAGTTGTCTCCATGAAGATTGCTAGAGAAATTCTTGGTTTTCCAGCCAAAGGAATAGGTATTCCGCTTAAAGATGAAGGCGGTAATGTGGTAGGGGGAATTGGAATTTGTAGAAGTCTTAAAAAGCAAGACGAGATTTATGCAATATCACAAAGTATCTCTCTTGCACTACATCAAATATCTATAGGAATTAATACGCTAACAGTTGGGGTACAGGATACTGTAACTAAAAGTAAGGATATATTAGAAAATACATCAAGCACGGCAAGCTTAAAACAGGTAGCAGAAACTATTAAACAGATACAAAGTCTTGTAAAAGAAGTTTCCTCTGATATCACCGATGAGAATAGTACGTTTCAGGAGCAGGCAGCAGCTTTGCAGCAAATTACAGCTTCAATTGAAGAAATCGAGGCTACCGCAACTAATTTGGAGATGATTTCCCAGTATTTTTAATCTAAGTATGCCGTTACTTAAAATGTTGGATGAGGAAGCCTTGAATTTGGTAGTATTGAAATTAAATGGTTCAGGTACTTACGGAAAAGAAAACAGCGGCGCTATAGGTAAGTAATGCTATAACAAGCCCTAAAGTTTATACTTTGAACTTTAGGGCTTGTTATTCTTTGCTATGAATAGTTAGATTGTCAATTGTGTTTTCAACATAAATCAGGAATGTGTTTTTAGGATTACAGTACATATTATCTTAAAATCGGACATGTTAAAATGAGCATAATATTCTAAATTATCGGCATAGTGGAGTGGCGATTGATAGGTTTTCTGGACGGAAACCATCTCAGATATTTGTTGGAAGGTTAAAATCGGTGACGATATCATGATAATAAAAATCACTAAAGAAATGCAATGATTCTACTGCGGAACCCCCCAAGCAATGATACTTTGTACTTAAATTCGTGTATATTTGCTCAGAGATATCCTGTTTTCTTTGTCTATTGCAGTACAAGACAGCATTAAAAAACCTTTCGCAGCAGAATCATGCAATAAAATACCACATTACAAATAACAGGATCCAAATGAATTGGAGGGGTGCTAACGGCCAATATTTGCGGATACGGATTGTTTCACAGTATGCGGCAGAGGGTTAATCTAATTTGCCGTGCAACCCCAGAGAGTCACAAAAAAATTAATAAAGGTGGGTATTAAATGAAAAAAATGGGAAAAGTCCGAAAATGGTTGGCAATTGTCCCGCTGGCTCTGATGTCAATTACTATGGCTGGAACCCCGATGTTCGACACTCCTGTTTATGCTGCAACCGCTCCTTCTTTCAGTGATGTTCCCGCAGGCCACTGGGCATATGACGCAGTGGGCAAGTTGGCCAAAGCTGGTCTTGTTGACGGTTATGGTGACAAAAATTTCAAAGGCGACAAAACTATGAGCCGGTATGAATTTGCGTTTGTTGTTGCCAAAGCAATGGACAAATTCGAGACAGCCGATGAAGACAATAAGCAGCTGATCGACAAATTGTCTGCTGAGTTTGCCAGTGAACTTAACCGTTTGGGTGCTAGGGTCGCTAAAGTTGAAGCAAAAACCAATACTTGGGTGAGTGGTGATACTCGGTTCCGTTATCTGGGTAACGATCCCAAGGCAGGCGGGAGCAAGCTGCGTGGCT
>NZ_LSLK01000012.1 GCF_002257705.1 Sporomusa silvacetica DSM 10669 | reverse complement strand
CCTTGCCGGTTTTTTGGGCATTCATATAAGCCATCAGAATTCCGTTGACTGCGATTAAACCTGTCAGGTAGTCACCTACATACTGCTGAGCATAGTATGGCGCAAGATCAGGATAACCCTGCAGCAATGCCCAGCCCGATTCAGACTGTCCCAATGGGTCGTAGCCGGGTCGGTTTATGTGTCTTTGCTCACCGCCAAATCCAGTTGTTCCGTAACCGCTGATGTGACAGATGACTAATTTGGGATTGACCTCCAGTAACATTTCATCGGTGATTCCCAGCTTGTCAATCCAAACCATGTTTTCAATCCAAACATCTGAGTTCTTAATCAACGACAAAAAGATTTCTTTGGATTCCGGTACATTCAGGTTGGTTTCCAATGCAAAACTTAGTTTGTTTCTGGAATTTTGCACCCATCCACCACCGATATGTTTGTCTCCTTCAACAATTTGCGGTTTCTGATGGCGGGCAGGATCACCGCCTACTTTGGGGCGTTCAAGTGCAATAACCTCGGCGCCAAAGTCACTCATCATCGTGGCACAAAAAGGAGCTGCTACTAC
Organism: Sporomusa silvacetica DSM 10669; assembly: GCF_002257705.1. Taxonomy (GTDB): domain Bacteria; phylum Bacillota; class Negativicutes; order Sporomusales; family Sporomusaceae; genus Sporomusa; species Sporomusa silvacetica. The sequence continues at coordinate 3,124 of NZ_LSLK01000012.1, read as the reverse complement.
AGTTCCGTTAAGTAATACCCTAATACCTGATAAAGGCCCAAATACAGGGGCAAAAAGAGGTGCTGGTTTGTGTTCAAGGTTTTCCCATCTGCTCATAAGTCGTTTCCTCCTAATGATTTGATTTGGATGGCTGACACTTGTTCAGTGTCAGCCTGCATAGCCTTATATTGAATTAACCAAAACATTCTTCAGCAATATCAATGGCGGAAGCATCACCGATTTCCACTACTTTACGAATGACAGCAACCTCTGGCAAAACGTTTTTGACATAAAAACGTGCACTGGCAATTTTGCCTTTATAAAATTTAGCATCAGCTTTGCTCGCTTCTAATTTCTTACTAGCCAATACTCCTTGGTCAAGAATCAGTCTTGCACAATAAAGCATTGAAGAAGCATGAAGAATACGAGTAGAGAATAATGGCATCATCTGGGCTTTACCATCTTTCATATATTGCCTCAGTTGCTCAATTGTGGCGTTGTAATCTTCTAATGCAGCTTGCAGGATTTTAAATTCTTGTTCAAAACCTGCGGCATCTTTGTTAGCCTCAATAAAATTGCTGATATCTCCAATCCAGTCCTTAAACACTTTTCCCTTTTTCAGGCCAAATTTACGACCCACTAGATCCAAAGATTGAATAAAGTCTGTTCCTTCCCAAATGGAATTAATTTTAGAATCACGTGCCAATTGTTCAACTTGATATTCGGAAATATAACCGTAGCCGCCATGAACCTGTATAGCCTCACCAATTAATGGCCAAGATAAATCCGAGGCATACGCTTTGCACAGCGGATTGCTAATTTGGAACATTCCATCAGCAAACTCGCGCTCTTCAGCATCTTGACTGCTATGAGCCAAGTCCAGATAATAGCTGCTCTTAAAAATCAGGGCCCGAATTGCTTCTGTGCAGGATTTTTGTAACATCAGCATCCGACGAACATCCTCATGTTCAATAATGCGTACTTTAGGACCTTTAGGATCTGTAAACTTCGTGCCTTGTACTCTTACCTTAGCATATTCTTTGGCTAAATTATAAGCTGCCGATGCTGCCGCGAGAGATTGTGTCCCGGTATTCAACCGTTCTTCATTCATCATTACAAACATCTGCGCAATTCCCTCGCCCTTACCGCTTTCATCTGGCGGATTACCAATAATATAGCCGCGACAGTTATCATTTTCACCATAAGACAAAGCACAAGTAGGGGAACCATGCTGACCCATTTTTTCTTCAATTCCGGTGGTAATAACATCATTAGATTCACCTAGAGTACCATCATCATTTACCCAATATTTGGGTACTATGAACAGTGATAACCCTGCTGTACCTGGGCGAGAATTTTCCGTACGGGCCAATACCAGATGGATGAAGTTTTCACAAAGGTCATGATCAGCAGCAGTTATAAATAATTTTTGACCTTTAATTTTGTAAACACCAGGCTCATCAGTAGGAAAAGCCTTGGTAACATTTGCTCCAACATCAGTACCTGCATTGGGCTCGGTTAAGTTCATGGTTCCGCCCCACTTGCCATCGCACATCTTAGTCAAGAACTTTTGTTTTAAAAACTCACTGCCAAACTGCTGAATAACCGATATGACTCCAGAAGTCAAGCCCCAGAAACCTGTAAAAGCAAGACTGGCATGACTAAGCATCTCATAATTAGCCTGAATTAAAGTTAAAGGAAGATGCCCCTCTGCTTCACGATCAGCATTTACTGCGCCCAAACCAGCATCGTTAATAACTTGGTAAGCCTTTTTAAATGAATCAGGAGTGATTACTTTGCCATCTGTAAAATGAACACCTATTTTATCCGAGTCGTCATTAATCACAGCAATTTCGTCTCGACAGATATTATATGTATTGTCAATGATAGGATCAATAATGCCGGCGCAGTCTTGATATTCTGTAAGTGCGAATAATTTGTCCATATCCAACCATTCGTTCAGAACAAATTTAATTTCTCTCTTATCGTATAAAAATTTCGTACCTGCCACAGTGATTCCCCCTGCCTAATATTCTCAAATAATCGAACGCTTAACACTACTAGAATGACTACGTGAAGTTTTAATCATTTTATTGCTTTTTAAATAACGCTGTAACCTCTCGGAGAAGGTTACAGCGTTATTTAAATATAAATTAGCCGCCGATTGTTTGACCGCCATCTAGAAGGATATAAGTACCAGTCATATAACTAAAGCAATCGGACACCATTGCTAATACAGGACCGGCAATTTCCTCCACACACCCTAATCTACGAACAGCTGTTCTTTTTTCCATCTTAGCTTTAATCTCAGGATTAGCAAAAATATCCTGATTAAGTTCAGTAATGACATATCCAGGACAAACTGCGTTTACAGTAATACCATACCGTGCCCACTCATTAGCCATCGTCTTAGTAAGGCTTAAAACACCAGCTTTTGAAGCGCCATAAGGAGCAACACTCTTGCCGCCTATAAGACCACCAACAGAAGCGATGTTTACAATTTTACCGCCTTTACCCTGTTTCGCCATTTGAGCAACAACAGCACTTGCAAACAAGAAACACCCCTTAAGATTGGTATCGATAACCTTCATAAAGCTATCCTCAGTCTGTTCCAAAAGGCTAGCGGTTTTTCCACTGATACCCGCGTTATTGATGAGAATATCTATCTTGCCAAAAGCCTCAACAGTTTTAGCAACTACTGCATCGATATTTTCTTTATTAGAAGAATCAGCAGCGATTCCAAGACATTTAACGCCATAAAGAGTATTAATATCTTTTGCAATCCGTTCACAGTCTTCCGGGGTACGACTAGTAATAACCACGTTGCATCCGTACATTGCAAAGGTAGATGCAATGGCATAGCCGATTCCTTTTGTGCCCCCAGTAACAATAGCTACCTTACTGTTCAAATCAAAGCTAGGTTTTTTAATTTCCTTGGCCATTAAAATTCCCTCCCCAATTTATGAATATTTTACGGCATTGGACGAGCTACATTGCCCGTCACAACGCCGAGTTACTCATCTTCTTATTTTTTTTCTATCTGAGTGTTCTTAAATTTATCCAGCATAGCTCTTGGTGTCACTGTCTTGCGCTCGTACCGAGGACACTTTACACCCTCAAAGCCAGCAAGGTATTTTGCAATTTC
>NZ_LSLK01000011.1 GCF_002257705.1 Sporomusa silvacetica DSM 10669 | reverse complement strand
TGCGGATAATGGCTAATGCGGTACTAAGAGAAAATGAAAAACTTAAAAGGGAGGTCGAAAACCAAAAGCCTCGGCCATAGCGGTCGAGGCTTTTGCGAAAACCTGTGAAGAAGATTCAAAAAATCTAAAAAACTAATATAACTAATATTATAAATACCGCCCACCAAAACAAACTCGGTAGGCGGTGTTTACTATGCCCCCCCAGCCAGCACCGAGGCTAAAATTATGCAGTTACTACTCTATCATGAAGTTCAGCGAGCTTAGCGTCATTAAATCTGTCTTCAGTTGATAAATAGCCTGTTATTCTACGAGTTCGTGTAATGTGTGAAAGCTCTGTAGTTTTTATGATAATTTCTTCACCATCAAGGGTTAGCTCGATTTTACTGATCAACTTACCTTTCTTTTTCCATAATTTCTTCTCTTCAGCAGCAATATCCTGCATCTGCACCTCATCTATCCCTGTTTGAGCAATTACATTTATTCCTTCAATTAACATATTGTCACCCCCTCATAAAAATCATAGCACTTATAAAAATTGTTTTAAAGTCAGAGTGCAACCATCAAATGGAATAAACGACACTACATATCCATGTAATTTCTTGCGCAGGGTCTGTTTAGTTTGCCAGTAGCTATTATTATCCCTATTTAACCTTGACAAGAAATAAAAGCCGTGCCCCGAAGGATACGGCCGGAATACGCTGTTTGGAGTAAAGATTAGATGAATGAAAGAGCTGACGACCCACGGCTTGGGAATGCGATTCCCGCAAGACGGAGCGACCCTTGGAATCAGTAATTTCGCGGGTTTATTAATTCTATAACTGTCTATATATAGTCAAAAAAGACTCAAAATTGCACACCCCTGCACACCGATTGCACACCAAACTACCCACCCACCCCCATCAATTTTATCCACCCCTTGCAGAAATATACTGTATCGTGTGGTATTAGATGTAATAACAATAATATCAATATTGGAGGTCGCCCCATGTCCCAGATCAACCCCGAATCAACCTTCACGATTTAACCCTGCTGGTGTTTAACCGATCTGAATTTACCAGCACAACACCCGAGCCGCTGGCTACCGATAAAGTAAAGGCACCCTCAGATTGCGAACTAAGGGTGCCTTTACTTATTACAAGCTATTCATTATTTTTGTGTTCGCTTCATCCATAGCCTGATTCAATGCTTTTGTAATTGGATCTCTGTACCCAACATCCCCAAATACGCTTTTATTTTCCGAAAGTCCTGTTGTCTGAAATGAAACTAATTTATTCTGCTTGGCATTATATAATTTATACTTTAACTTCGCTTTAGTTACTACTTTTACCTGGAACATACTTAAATGTCTGGTAGTTATTAATTGCGATATCTCCATAGCAATAACATAATCAGCGTTGGCTTTTTCGGCGACGACGGCCATAACATCCTTTTCCGGCAGTTCGTTGTTGGTAGTGTCAAACCCTGTACTGTTCAAGGCTTTTTGTGTTTCAACAAGTGGTATAAGATTGAAGTTCTTATTAGAATATTGCTCTGTGTATTTTGTGTTAACAACCTCTTGTATGTATCCCTTATTTTCCTACGTAGAATTGATATAAGGTATTATTGCAATACTGGGTTTAGTAATAGATGGCTGAACATTTTCTTCTGCAGACACAATAATAGCACCAATTGACATTACAAACAGGCATAAAACTGTAATAATAGTCAGTTTTTTCACAAAATCACTCCATTCAATTAATATATTTCAATTATAGTTAACTAATTCACAAAAATTTGTCGAATTGTAATTTATATTGCTATAAACTGAAGAAATTAGCCTCCGGCCAGCGCCGAGGGCTTTATGTATGGATAACAAAAAGCTTCCTTCCAATATATGTCATACATTTATTTATCACTTCTTACAGGAATATGATGTGTTTTTTATATGACAAGATATCACTATCCTAGTGCATTGGAATCGTTAGTTAATGTTGTATCTTCACCCGTGATTGTGGCCTCTCTTGCAGATAAACCATGGAAAAATTTAAATGAGTTAGTCAGTTACGCTAAACAGCATCCCGGTTGAAATCAAGTTTGGACATAACGGTTTGGGCACACCAGTACATATTACGGGAGAAATATTCGCCAAAGAAGCCGGCATTAATATTGCGCAAGTGCCTTTCCGGGGGGATTCAGAAGCATTAGCGGCTCTATTAGGTGGACATATTCAGCTTATTTTTGCATATAACCCAGCTGTTTTAAAGGAGCATGTAAAAAGTGGTACTATCAGAATACTGGGGGTTGCAGAGGAAAATAGACTAACTATTCCTGAATTTGAGAATGTGCCCACCTTTATAGAACAGGGAATCAATGTTGCTTTTAGCTTTTGGAATGGAATCTCAGCCCCCAAGGGTCTGCCTGCGGCCGAAAAGGCAAGGCTGGCAGCAGGGCTAAAGGAAATGATCAATGACCCTGAATTCAAAAAGAATATGGAGGAACTGGGAATGACAGTCCAGTATCTGAGGCCTAATGAATTTAGTGAAAGATGGATAGAAGATAATGCAAAATTGACGAAAATAGTAAAAGAGACCGGAATTGCAGAACTTATTGCGTCTCAGAAAAAATAATCGTGGGCAGCTTTCTAAAATCATCAATGGTCTGCCTCCTGACTATTTCTCCTAAAAACAGCCCCCGGCACACGCCAGGGGCTTAATTACGTACATTATCTATGTCTCATTTCCATTATTAAATCATGGATTGCTCTTTCATGGCGCTCATTTTCATGTTTCTGACGTTCATGCCAATGCTTCTTTGACTCAAACGGGTACCGCTTCATTTCTTTTTCATGCCGCTCTTTTTCTTTCTTTAATTTCTCGTCATGCTGACGCCGCCAATCATTGTCACGGTTGTCATGTCCATCATGACGGTCAAGATATGCTATTCGTTGTGAATTATTGTTATGTAAAGGTCCCGGTGCTGCGGCAGCTACCGATGAGAACATCCCTACTTGCATTAGACCAAGCATTGAGTATATGATTACTTTTTTACCTATAATTTTCATGGAAACACTCACTCCCTACGTGTTTGATATTGAACCCATGCATTAATAATAACCGCCATTATTTAGAATTTGTTTAGAAAACATTGGATTAAAAAATAGTTGCCGCACCCCGAATGATGTGGCTAATACTCTGGTTGCGGGAGCAGGACTTGAACCTACGACCTTCGGGTTATGAGCCCGACGAGCTACCAACTGCTCCATCCCGCGAAATACTAATGGTAATATGCCCTGGTTTTCAAATATTACACAAAATAAAAAAACCGCTCCATCCAAAAGAACAGAGCGACGGATAAAATAAAATATACCGCATCGTTAATTTGTTATTTCAGGGGCGTCACTTTCCTCTTTTAAGTCCCTAATAATATCGGGTAAGCCATCCAACAATTCCCGCAATTCTTCCTCAGTCAATTTGATGTTTAAATCATCTGATACATTGTCCATAGCCAACACCGCCTTATAAAAATATTGAAATTACTAAATGCTTAACTTTATAATACAACATAAATATTAGTAATTCGGTTAAGTGTTCGTTAATATTTAGTTAAAAACAAAAAAGTCGTACCCCGAAGGATACGGCTACTTTATTTCTCAATATACCACTTACCGTCAAGATCATCATAAAACAAATTAACTTCCTTATTCCGTATCCGGCACTTATATCTCATGCCGTGACCACCGCCGATCAGTGACGGAGCCATGTGAACGTCCATACTTTATCGACTTCGAACTTGCGCCCGTCTGGCCAGTGCATAATTGAAGGGTTGATGTAAAGAAGGGATGAATACTATAAGTCGCCCATCCCTAAGGACAGGCGACTTATAGCACAACCGATATCTAAGCGGGCCGCACTTTAGATTTAGTTGTGGATTTGGCTACGATTAAACTATGTTAGCAGGTTGAACTACATTCATCATTGCAGCAGAAAAATAGTAAAAGTATTATAATGATGATTATAATACAGCTACTACCACTACCTCCGAAATTACCAAATCCCATAAAGAATGCCTCCTTCAGTATATATTATATATTACACTATGCTATACAGGATGGGTTTGCTCCGGGAACATTATAATAAAAAAGCCACACCCCGGAGGATGCGGCAGCTTGTTAGCTAAATTGGGTATTAAAATCAACACCTATCATAAATAATAAAGCGTTATCAATAATCTCGCCATGAGTTATCATCTTCGCTTGGGAAATAATCCATATAATAAACATTAGTACTACCGCATTTAGGACAACATTCTAAATATCCACCGTCGCCTATTGGTTTCAATACTGTTCCATCAGTATTGAATACTTTTCCGCATTTCATGCACTTTGCAACTTTCCCCATTTTCCTGTCTCCCTCTCTCCGCTTACTGCCGGGGTTCTTTCTTTTTCCAGACGATTTCGTAGCCCAGCACATCGGCAATTCTGAGTACCTTCCAGTGTGGTATTGTTCCCTGCCGGATTTGTCTGGCTAAAGTAATTGGAGTATCAGCACTATCATATATTTCATTAAGTCGGCGCGCGGTGTCAGATATGTTTGACCTTGCCCCGGCTATTTCTCTTTTAAGTCCGTTTTCAACTTTCTGTAATTCTTCTGCTGGTAGTGGTTCAGTTCTTGGCATCCAATCAGCTCCTTTGATTCTATATTATACCATTAATACAACTCTGTAAATATTTTTATCAACTTTGTATAAAAATATGCTGACTTTTAATGCAACTTAATATAAAATTAAATCAAAGTTAAATAAACAGAGGCGGTAAGGATGGCAAAGTTAAATAGTATGTATGCCGGACTTAGGATATGGGCCACACGGATAACGATTATGAGTGGTGCAGAAGTTGGCAATGCAGATGTTAATAGAATGAGCATTACTGTACCTGCATGGTTATTAAAGGAAATTGTTTATTCTAACGGCAAGAGTCGCTTGGAATGTGCCAATATAGAAGAGTGACCCGGCCTATCCGGGGCAATGCTGGCAGAAAGGAGCGAAACAGTATGAAAATCGAAGGATACGCCGGCATTTGCGCCTGCTGCTTCGTGCCGGTTAAAAATGGCGAAGAATATCGATTTCCAGTTAGCAAGACGACATTTCACGCCCGGTGCATAGAACAATATCCAAACAGCTACTATATTAGAAGAGAACGCCGCAGATCAAAGAAACGTGCCGCCAAGTAGGCGGTATTTTTCTGACCAAAATAAAAAAAGACCGGCAGCCGAAGCTACCGGTCGATTATTTATTTGTTACACGTACTTTGATTGTACTCTCCTTGGAAAAATTCGTTTATAATATTATCATCATTTTCTTCTTGAGGTACTGCTTGGGAAATTGTTTTTTTATGATGATGTTTTTCCTTGCATTCAGGCGTTACACCATTAACACACTCCTTCATGCAAACGGGATCTCCACAACACTCTTCTACTACTGGCGTTTCTTCGACTCTGGGAGATGCTGATGCTACAGCTGCAAATAAGCCAACCTGCATCAGTCCTAACATGGAATACACCATAAGTTTTTTCAAGATACCTTTCATCCGGAAACCTCCTTTGAATATGTATATCGAATGTACAATTTACATAATACAGTCTTTTCTTTAAAATTTCTTTAAAATTTCTTTAAAATTTCTTTAAAATTACGTAGGTAAATTGCACCAATCAATAAAAAAGCCGCCCACCAGGACGAACTGCTGTGCTACCCGTCAAGAGGACAAAGAAAAAATAGAAGAAGTGGATTGCTGCCTGCCGATATGGTGGGCAGCAATTTTTATGCAGCTTTCGCGTACTGTTCGTGGAATTCCATGGGCGTCATGAT
>NZ_LSLK01000010.1 GCF_002257705.1 Sporomusa silvacetica DSM 10669 | reverse complement strand
AGCCGGTGGGGTAACCAGCAATGGAACTAGCCGTCTAAGGTGGGGCCGATGATTGGGGTGAAGTCGTAACAAGGTAGCCGTATCGGAAGGTGCGGCTGGATCACCTCCTTTCTAGGGAGAACCGTTCGAGGTAACACTCGAACTACTTCCAGGTCGGTACATCTTGGCAGATGAACACTCTTACATTGTTTAGTTTTGAGGGAATGCAAGTTACCACAAAGTACCTGTTGGAATACACAGAGAACTGTGATAACATAAGTATTCCTGAAAACAAAATATCCAGTGACGATAGCTGTGGGGCTCCACCTGTTCCCATACCGAACACAGTAGTTAAGCCCACAAACGCCGAAGGTACTTGGTTGGAAACGGCCTGGGAGATTAGGAAGTTGCTGGTTTTGGAACGAAAGTTGCCAGAACTTACCTGTTGAAATACACAAGTAGTTCTGATAATATAGATGTTCCGCTGTTCCTTGAAAACTGCACAGAAGAAAGCAAAGTAAAATTACCTCTCATATGCAAATATGTAGAAGTAACTTAACGAAGCGCAATTAGGATTCTAAAAAAGTCCTTAAATTAGCGTAAGCAAAGTTTAAGGCAGGCGAAACTGGCTAGAAGGTGACAGCTGCGAGGCGGACCGGAAGACGTTGCCGCGCCGCGTACTAACGTACGCAAGCAAAACGTCTGAGGACCAACGAAGCAGATGGCGGCTTATAGACAGTTGCAGCTAAGTCAAGTTAATAAGGGCATACGGCGGATGCCTAGGCGCCAAGAGCCGACGAAGGACGGGGTAAGCTCCGATATGCCAGGAAGAGCTGCAAGCAAGCTTTGACTCCTGGATTTCCGAATGGGGGAACCCGGCGGTGGTAATGCACCGTCACCTAAC
>NZ_LSLK01000009.1 GCF_002257705.1 Sporomusa silvacetica DSM 10669 | reverse complement strand
TGTACCAGTTATTCCGCCAGGAGTAGAGCTGGGTAGCTACGTTCGGAAAGGATAAACGCTGAAAGCATCTAAGCGTGAAACCAGCCTTAAGATGAGGTCTGTCATTCGAAAGAAGTAAGGCCCCTTGTAGATTACAAGGTAGATAGGCCAGATGTGGAAGTGGAGTAATCCATGCAGCTGACTGGTACTAATAGGCCGAGGACTTGACTTAACAACCTCGTTTGCATGAAGTGCAAACATCAATTAATCCTAATGCACAGTCTTTCTTCTGTGAAGTTTTGAAGGAACACACCTTCATGAAAAGACATATCGAAAGTCGTAAATCGACAATCGAATGTCGAACACATCGCGGGATGGAGCAGTTGGTAGCTCGTCGGGCTCATAACCCGAAGGTCGTAGGTTCAAGTCCTGCTCCCGCAACCATGACATTAAATGCTAAACAAGGTTTTGTACCTTGTTTAGCATTTTTTAATTTATTCGAACGCGATGCATATTGATTATGTAAGAGCTTGAACGAAAAAAAGCTTAGCTTGCAGACTGTTTTCGCAGCTTTGCCATTCCCTTATCAATGGTGTGATCCCGAAAGATAGTTGTTCGGCAGTGTCAGAGATAGCCGTTGCAACTGGATTAGGACTGGTGAGTGGAGGATGCCGCAGGGATGTAGAAGTTGGCTTCTAGCGGGAAACGATTGGATAGGCTTCGATAACCTTTGAACATAATGGATTATTATAAGCTTGTAAAAAATGAGGAGCATTGTTTAGGTGATTGTCTTGACAGTATTAGAGACTGGGCAGATCAGATCGTGGTTGTAGATACAGGCTCAACAGATAACACGGTTCAAGTCGCCAGACAATATGATGCACAAATTGAGTATTTTCAGTGGGAAAATGACTTTGCTAAAGCACGTAATTATAGTCTGCAATTTGCTGTAAGTGATTGGATTTTGGTGTTAGATGCTGATGAACGGTTAGCGGAAAATAGTGAAAGTCTGCCAGATTTGGTGGCTAAAGATTATGAAGGCTATTACGTTACAATAACAACAAGAGCAGTATGGAGAAGCATATGAAGTGCTTATGAAAGCTCTTAACCATATGATCGGGGGAGAAGGGTACTTTAGGAAGGTAATATTGCTCGCGCTTATGGCCAGTCTCAAAAATAGTGCTTATGTAGAAAATGAAGGCTTGTTTGTTAAAGCCCTGGCAATAATGCCTGCGGATAGTGATATATTGTTTTTGGCAGGGCTGCGGCAGGCGGCGTTAGGAAATTGTAGTCTTGCTGGGGAGATGTTTGCTAAAGTAAGAAAACACACTACAATTTATAAATGTAGTGTGTTTTCTCATTTAAGGCGTTTGTTGGTTGTCAGATTGGTCGGTGCCTAGCTCAGGACGGCAAGTAGGAGCAAATACTTCTGGGTTACTTGACTCAAAGAAATTGACAAAACATGGATTGCACTGATGGGGGGGCAGTGAATGATAGGATCGTGCCAGTTTTACGCCCAAAATTCTTACATTTAGAGAGATTGCTAGTTCTCTTGAGTTAGTAAGATGCAGTTGTTGAGTATTAATATCACATTTCAGATAAGCATTCATGCCTGTGCGTGCATGGTAATGCACAAAGGTTTCGTCAAAAGGCAGCTTAAAGAATATAAAAGTCACAGGCTGTGTGCCGTCGTGAACAGATGCTACGTATTCTGCACAAATGCTGATATAACCGGTAAGATGCATTTGTCTAGGTGATACTACGCATTGCTCAATTACTGGTGTTGATGTTACACGAAGTAGAAAATCAATATCAGGTTTATCACTAGGGATTGTTAAGTTACTGTTGGTCGCAAACTGACGGGCTCTTCTGTGCTTCGGATGAGCCATACTCTTTCCTCCTTAATACGCTCTGCATGCAATTATATGTATTGTTTCTGGAGCTTTATTAGTAGTTTATGATCTTTAAGTGAAATGTGTTCCGTATATAACCAAAAACTAGCTAGTTATTTACATAAATAATAACAGTTGAAAAAAATATGTTTTTAATAATCTTTTTTGATCTTGGATTATCTAGCAGTAATACAGCGTTTTCTAGCGTTTATGTAGCCGTGTTTTGGAACTACCGAACAGTATACTACATATAATGAAGCAGATGAATAAAGTACATCCGAAGTTTTTCTAACAGCCAATTATCCAAATAGTAAGGAGGAATATACATGGATGACAGCTTGGTTACCGTTGCTGGGCTCTGTGACATTAGAGGAATCAATTTTACAAAAGGAGTAGATAATTTTTGGACTCAAATCTCGATCCAGGAGAATTTAAATATTCCTGAGATAAAACCAGAGATCGAGCAAATCACAGGAGTAAATGTGGCAGTAAGGATCATTAGAAAAAAGGTAATTGTAACACCTAGTACAGACTCGTGTCCAAATTTTGAAGGCAAATTACTTACAGGGCGGAAACTAATTGTTGAAGGAGAACTTTGCCAGACAATATCCTATATTGCCGCTCGCTGTGAACAACCTGTACATTCAGCTCGTTTTGTCATCCCGTTTTCCGCGTTTATCGTCATTCCCAAATCGGTGCGGGTATGGTACAAAGACGACGATCATGAGGTAGATTCGCTGCATACTACTTTCCAGATTAATACTTGCTTAGAAGACGTGTTTGTCAAAAAAATTACTCCAAGAGAGGTATTTGATAATGTAATGTTACTGCTACAGGCTGTACCGGTTACAGCCGACATTTGTCCTGATGAGGGTTAGTCAGACAATATGTACAAAAAGGAGGAAGAAATATGAGGTATTGCGATAAAGAACCTGACAAAGATAATGTCAGCATAGAGTCCGTGGATTGTAGAGTTATGGGTAAGTTTCAGAAACCGAGGCGGTCTGAACCTGAGGATCGAACCCAACTTCTGACTATTAACGGTATATGCTCCCCAGAAAAGCTAGAAAAGTTTTTAGATGACGGTGCTATCCGACGCTGGACGGAGCTGGTGGTACCGGAAGTGTTATGTATTCCATCATTTAAACCAGATATTGAGCAACTGATAAGCATTTCCGCTGCTGTGGAACTTATCTGTGAGCGGGTAATCAGCACACCGTTCAAAACAACTAACTCCAAGCTTTCTCCTCCTATTTTTAATCAGGAAGGTACAGCAATAACCGGAAAGAAACTGGTGATAGAAGGAGTTCTGCGTCAAAAAATTGTATATTCTGCTTGCCAGACGCAAAGTGTGCATGCTGTGCATTTCGATACGCCGTTCTCGGCGTTTATTGTCCTCGATCCACAGGATCCGCTCACAAGAAAATTCAAGGTAGACGTCTGTATTGAGGATATATTTGTCACAGATATTACTCAGCGAAAAATATTTAAAAATGTTACATTGGTCATTAGGGCGTTGCCCCTCTTACGCTAAACAAGAACAAGGAGGTTTTCACTGATGAAAGTATGTCAATGCTTTGGGCAGAACGCTGTTGAGATAATAGGCTTGTGTGACCCCGCCGAAGTGACTATATTTGTGGAGCGGCAGGATGAAGATGATTGTGTTGAGGTAGGAGCCTGGACACAAATATCTGTTCCGGAATTATTTAGACTACCTGCTGACAAACCTGATATCGGAACGATTGATAAAGTGTTTGCTGAAGTAAAAGTTATTTCAACTAGGATTGTAAATACACCAATAGGGCCTTGCCCCACAAAAGAAAATATTGAAGGCACCAGGCTGACTGGGAAAAAACTGGTAGTTGAAGGTGCATTAAAGCAAAAGCTCGTTTATACTGCAGCTAGAGCGGATCAGCCGGTTTTTACTGTGCATTTTGACGCAAAGTTTTCGGCATTTATTGTTTTGACACCACATGACGATCATAAAGATTTTTGCGTAGAGGCCTGTATTGAAGACGTATTTGCGATACCATTTAATCCAAGAGAAGTATTTAAAAATGTAACGCTGTTTTTGCAGGTAAAACCGTTTAGTGATAGCGATAGCGATAGTCGTGTTTATTTTGAATGAACATGTAATTGAGTAAATTATAGTAATAGTAAAAAGAGGTCTCCTAAAAGTTAATAGCTTTTTCGGAGGCCTCTTTGCTATGCATTTAATCTTCGCATTTGAATGCGAATGCCACACCGTGACCATTTCCAATCCTAGTGTACGGCTGAATAGCGGTTGGTGCATGAAACCCATCGGGGAGAACAGGATCTCTACCCTGTTGCTTGCAATAACCGCTATTATATGACTTGTAGTTATATTTGTAAGAGGGCGGTTCAAAATCGTAGTTATGATGTGGCTTGCAGTTCTGGTTGTGAGAAGGAGAATTATAATCGGCGCTGTGATTCGGCTTGCAGTCATAGACGTGAGAGGGAGGAGTATAATCGCCACTGTGATGAGGCTTGCAATCCTGGTCGTAAGAGTGCGGTTTGCAGTCGCAGCTATGATGAGGCTTGCAATCGCAGTCGTGATGAGGTTTGCAGTCCTGGTCGTAAGAGGGCGGTTTGCAATCGCAGCTATTATGAGGCTTGCAATCCTGGTCGTAAGAGGGTGGCTTGCAATCGCAGTTGTGATGAGGCTTGCAATCGCAGTTGTGATGAGGCTTGCAATCGCAGTTGTGATGAGGCTTGCAATCGCAGTTGTGATGAGGCTTGCAATCGCAGTTGTGATGAGGTTTGCAGTCGTCATTATGATGAGGTTTGCAGTCGTCATTGTGATGAGGCTTGCATTCATCATCGTGATGAGGCTTGCAATCGTCATTGTGATGAGGCTTACATTCGTCATCGTGATGAGGTTTGCAGTCGTCATCGTGATGAGGTTTGCAGTCGTCATTGTGATGAGGCTTGCAGTCGTTATCGTGATGAGGCTTGCAGTCGTCATCGTGATGAGGCTTGCAGTCGTCATCGTGATGAGGTTTGCAGTCGTCATCGTGATGAGGCTTGCATTCGCAGTCGTGATGAGGCTTGCAGTCGTCATCGTGATGAGGCTTGCAGTCGTCATCGTGATGAGGTTTGCAGTCGTCATCGTGATGAGGTTTGCAGTCGTCATCG
>NZ_LSLK01000008.1 GCF_002257705.1 Sporomusa silvacetica DSM 10669 | reverse complement strand
TATGAACATAGCGAGGAAATACGAGGTATTTCATTTACGTTAAGTTATTGAACCGCCGTGTACCGAACGGTACGCACGGTGGTGTGAGAGGTCGGTCATTCAAATAATGGATGACCTCCTACTCGATCAGATCCGTCCAAACGACTGGGTCAACAGAAAAAGGGAATATTTTTTTAGGAATATAATTGCATTATGCATCTATTGGTTTATGCAATACATGTATAAACCAAGTAAGATGCAATGCAACTAAAAGGAGAAATAATTTTAAAATGTCTAATCTCAATCAAACGCAATTACTGAGAGAAAGTTTACGGACTTTGGTTCGTAAATTAGGAGTTCTGGATCGGGGGGAGGCTTTATGTTGTGGAATAACACTGAGTCAAAGTTATTCCATAGTTGAGATCGGTAGAGCAGGGATTATTTCCGTAAACCGACGGAGATTCTCGGGGTTGACAAAAGCACTGTCAGTAGATCGGTCGATAAGCTCGTAAGAATTTTACAAAGAGTTATCTTAGAATTTTGCCACTAATGGTAACAACATTCAAGTAGGATTGTTCAAAAAACTGATAAATTATGGTGCGGAAAAGGAATATAAGTAAGACTTGCAAGAATCTCACCCTTAATGCAGCCGCCCTCGCAAGCCATTATGGCTGTTTTGGGCGAACCTTGTAATACCTTCGCAACATAATGAGCACCTTCGGCACAAATTCGTTTACCGCCGATTACTTCTCCACACTTGTTTGACAACTTCATTTCCTCCTCTAAAACCCAAAAGAACTTGGTGAGGTATTCTTATGCCTCAAAATGTGCTAACAACAAGATCCACCGCTACAATCACATACATTAGCTGTGGAGCAAGAATTAGCGGACGGTTTACCTTGTAGGGCTGCGGCATACTCATCCATTTTAAAGGCGGCGCCTTTCCTCACTGTTTTTCCGATGTTGATTGCAGCGCTTATTTCTTGTTCAGTGGCCCCTTGTTCTTTTGCCTTGCTGACATGGTATTCCAAACATGGTTGGCAGTTTGCGCAAATTGACGCCCCAATTGCGATTAATTCAGTTAGCTTACCATCTAAAACCATTCGACTACCTCCTTTTTATTACTATAGACGGAAGTCAAGCAGAAAAGGATACAAGTAAAATTAGGTTTTATGTTTTAGAGGCGCTTTCTGTTCGCAAGCAAGTACATTTCGGTCATTTAGGTAGAAATTACAGTTTTTCGAAAAATCTTCTTTGAGTTTTTGTTTTGCCCGGTGGAGGCGAATTTTTACCACGTCCAGACTGAGTTCTAAAACTTCCGCAATTTCTTTGTTTTTTAAACCTTCAAATTCACTCAGGATAACAACAGTGCGATACATTTCAGGGAGAGCATCGATAAAAGCATGAATGCATGAATTCATTTCCTTATTAATGACTTCTGTTTCAGGGAGGAAACTCTTTTGACCGCAAACTAGTTTGTTTGTATCTATATCAATCTCGATGACATCTTCGAGTGTTGTGGAAAGTATTGTTTTATTATTGACCCGACTATGGGAGGCACTACGCATTTTGTCGATAGCGGCATTTGTTGCAATACGGTAAATCCAAGTAGAAAGTTTTGATTCGCTTCGGAAGGTAGCAGCCGCCTGCTCAACTTTAATAAAGATTTCTTGAGTTAAGTCCTCGGCATCTTGACTGCCGACGAGTCGGGTGACATAGCGATGTATTTTAGGCCAAAAAGCTAAATAAAGATCCTCAAAGTTAGTCTGTGCTAGAGGGGAACTCTCCGACTCTTTCCCATTGCTCATAGGGGCACCTTCCTCTCCTATAATAATGTAAGATAATATTTTGGAACATTCAACTAAGTAAGGTTAAAATCCTCTTTGACGGCTATACTGCACTTTTAGCTAAAGGTTTTTGCGCCAAATACAATAATTAACTGCCTAGTAAGGATGAGGTATGTATCTTTTTTATAAAAATTTCGTCTATAGTATTAAAGAATACACGAATACATGAATTCTACTGGTAATGATTAAGGAGGTGAGGATAGGATGCGATGTTGGGAGGATATAGCCTGTAGCAACTTTGGCATGCCCGGGGTAATGATGTTTATTATGCCAATATTTTTCATATTATTTCTATGTTTGATGTTTGCCTTTTGGCGACGCGGTCTTCATTGGTGTGACCACTGGAACAGACCGTTAATGAACAGTTCAGAACTTGTCCAAGAATTGAGAGAGTTGCGGCAGGAGGTTGCAGAGTTGCGTAAAGAAATAAAGAAATAAGAGGGAATTTGATGTCATTCACCCTTCTTGGCAAAGTGCTGTTTTATACATACTTAAATAGGTACCCCAAAGTTGATGCAATGTATTTTTATTGAGTAGCAGTTTAATTGGTACGCAGCAACAGTGACAGTTACTCTAGTAAGTCAATCAAAACCTAACCGACACCTTCAATGCTTGCCCAGGATAAACCTTCGCGTTATTATCTAATTGATCTTAGTACGCGAGTCAAGACTCCCGCCTCTACAGGTGGCATCGGTTCAGGTGGAGTAGACTCTCCACCTGAATTCCCGATGTTTCAGCCTGAGAACATAGAAACAAAGGGACGGTTCTGACGTTTCCTAACTTTCTATGATATGATAAGAGGAAAAGCGTCAAAGTAGGTGAGTAAAATGCCGCGAACTGCCCGGAAGAAAAGTAATAGCGGAATATATCATATAATGCTACGAGGAATAAACAGACAAATTATATTTGAGGATGATGAAGATAGAGTTAAGTTTATTGATACCTTAAAGCATTATGAGCAGAAATGTGGATTTAACGTTTTTGCCTATTGCCTTATGGATAATCATGTTCACCTTATTATAAAAGTGAATAACGAGTCGTTGGAAAGCATAATGAAACGAATAAGAGTAAGCTATGTTTATTGGTATAATTTGAAATACAAACGGTCTGGTCATTTATTTCAAGATAGATACAAAAGTGAAGTAATCGAAGATGATAGTTATTTATTGTCAGTAGTACGATACATACATCAAAACCCGATCAAAGCAAATATTACGCCTGTTATAGGCGAGTATCCATGGAGTAGTTATGGCGAATATATAGGGCATCCTTGCATAGTAGATACAACTTTTGTTTTTGAGATATTTTCGCAAGACATTGAAAAGGCAAAAGAAATATTTGAGGATTTTATGGATGAGCAAGGAACAATTTTTTTTGAAATAAAGAACAAACCCAGATTAACGGATGAAGAGGCAAAACAAATTGTGAAGCAAGTGTTGGGCAATATAGAGACTAGTGAATTGCAAACTATGGAAAAAACAAAAAGAGATGGATATTTAAGACAGCTTAAAGCAAGTGAAGGAGTATCAATCAGACAAATAGCGCGAATAAGTGGACTTACATTTAACATTGTGGTTAAAGCCTAGGAAACGGTAGAACCGTCCCTTTGTATCCGCCCGGACCGAAATTTTGGTTGAATCCGGAGATTGCTATAAAAATAGCTAGTACATTTGGCGATGGTATTGGACGCCGGGGAGAAACTTGTGGTGCTGTTACGGGAGCATTAAAGGTCTTGGGACTAATACATGATATAAAAGATTCCGGGGCAAACGCTCGAAACATTTCGCTGGCCCCGAGAGTTTATGGATCGGTTCCAATCGCGTAATGGTTCGATTATATGCCGAGAATTAATCCAATGTGACTTAAATAAACATGAGGGTTTAGCAATGAATCGAGAACAGCGATTGACTGCCAAATTATGTTCTAAGTTTGTTCAAGATGCCGGTGAGATCGTTGAAGAAATAATTGAAACAAGCGTTGCTCCAGGTTCGCAAGGACAGGAACAGGATAAAAACTTGGGCTCATCCTGTAGTTGCGGCTGTAACTGCTGAGGCGGAATTGACCGTGTAATGGCAAGTTTAACACTTTATTTTGGAAGTACCCTACGTATAAAAAAGTCAAAACTGTATAAATCTCAATGAATTGCGCCTAATGAATTTGTTGATCTTTTACGTAAAAGCTAAATAGTAGTTCGTATAGGGAGAGGTATTAATGCCGCGCCCATAAACGAGGATTTAACGGGAAAATGTAACGTATTTATCAGAGCGAGGCCATGGAGACAGAAAATTTCAATAGTTCCGATGACAGTGGAGATAAAAAGTTGTGGATTAGGCCACAAAAATAAGGGGACATAAGAATCAACGCGAAAGTCGACACTGACTACACTATCGTTAAAATGGATGAGGGGGAATTACAAATGCCATTTTATCTTAAATGCCGTGATATATCTAAAGAAATTCATAAGATTCATTCTGTTCTAATTGTACCTTGCAGATTCTGCCCAGCCGCCAGTCTCGCTGTGAGAGAGAAGAAATTCTACATAGAGCTGTTTAGTAAGTTTTTAAGAACCGCTGTATATGAATCATACATTCAGGAATTGAAATCATATCTTGAAAATAACGGAATCAGAGCAGAAGTATTTGGTAACAAGTTACCCCATCACTTCATTATTTGCATGTGGCCATTAGGTCCCCGAAAAGACCTAGCAAAACATGCAGCAGAATATGATGCTGTGATCGTACTTGGCTGTGATATTGCGGCTCAGATTGCCCAGGACTGCCTAGAATCTAGCAATTGCAGAATCATCCCAGGTATGGAAGTTGAAGGTGTAATGAGCGTCATTCCATCCTTTCAATTCCCATTCAAGATATCGCTGGAAATGAGTAGGGTAACTCGAGTGCTTGAGTATCCTGCAGAGGATATTCCGTCCCACAGTATCCCCAAGTCTGCCCCGGAAAGAATCTAAAGGTTCGCAGGTTAACTCAGTAATTTATGAGTATTATCAAAGAAAACTTAAAACGAAAACCAAGAAGCAAGCTTTAGGAGCCGTCATGAATAAGCTGTTGCGCATTATATTCTCTGTATTAAAAAACAAGCAGTCGTTCCGTTTGATTACTCCTGAACAGCAGGTTGAAATGTATCAAAAACAGCTACACAAAGCAGCTTAGCTAAAAAAACAAATGAACATGGTATACACCTTTTTAGAAATTGCTCGAGTTTGAAGAAGGCTTGTTTGCTATACTTATTTAGCTTTTGAATAAAAATTAAGAATTTGACTTGACTTTAATTAGCTGGTCTCTGGCACTTCCCCCTGTACTTCTCGTTACCTTAATTGCATGGCCCGTCACTGGATTATTTTATGAAATGTTATATGCATTTTTATAAAAATTTTATAAATCTTTTAAAGCCGCTTTATATTGCTTCCTTATAATAAGCTCATAACAACTCAAGGAGGTTATTATAAGATGAATAAAATCAAATTATTGTATGATGTAGTCAATACACTGCGAGAAAAGGATGTTTTGCGGGGTGTAGCAACAGGCCAAGTACAAAAAGACCAAGCGCGAATTTTTTATGTAAAAAACGAATTCGAAAAAAATCTGCTGACTAAGCAGACTAAGGCCAATATCACTACTGAAGTAGATTATGAGGGCAAGCAAGTAAAACATCAAAGCATTACCGAATTTACCAACCTTTGTCACGGTGGCCAGCACCATAAACTATTTAAGCATATGCATCCTGGCAGTTGCGGAGGCCTAAAGAAAAAGCTTACGAAACTCGCTTTTATATTGCATCTCTTAAACAGCCTTAAAGCGGAAGAACAAAGCGATAAGACTACTCTTGTTACCTTGGAGATAACCGAGCTGCCCGAAGATATTAAAGCTTTACTCCAGGAAAGAATGAGTTCCACCGATTCCTGCCATAACCACGGCCCCCATTGCTTTGTGAAAGAACTTTGCTCTATAGAAAAGGGCAATTTCTCCTTGGCAATGTCTGTCAATAAAGACAATGAAATTGAGAAAATTGTGATTATCTTTGAAGGCACACAGCATAATGAGCAAGACGAACAGCATAGTCTAAGCATCAACGCTGAATTACAGCTTAACGAGCAATAAAGATTATTGTAGTGTTACCAGGCGCAAACAAAAATAATGTTTTGCGCCTGTTTAGTCTTTTGCAATATAATGTAGTTATATAAAGAAAACACAGGTGATTTATATGTTTAAATGCCGATATCCCCATACTTCAGACAAAAATTGCGAAGATATATTTCTCATGAAACTTCGCATGATACATTCCCATCATCACCATGAGTTTCAAAAATACCATCGTTATTTTCGCTATTTTCGTCCGGCCTTTGTTCTATTCAATATTCTGATTTTGTATCTATTATTTAGTTGGGTGGGGTTCAAAGGAATTGGACTCTTTTTTGCCGCCCTAATCTGTATTAAAGAAATATTCCAGTTTATTTTCCTGCTGCGTTTAGAAAAAAGAATCTTTGCCCCTATCGAAAAACTCAAACTGGGCTTAGATGAAATTGCCAAAGGAAACTATAATGTAAAAGTAGAGTGTCAAACAGCTAATGATCTCGGTCTGTTGATTTTTTCTTTTAACGAAATGGCGCAAAAATTGTATGACAGTGAGAAACTGCAAACTGAGTATGAAGAAAATCGCAAAACACTAATTGCTAATATTTCACATGATTTAAAAACGCCAATAACGGCAATTCAAGGTTATATTGAGGCTTTACTGGATGGGAGTATTAAAAATGAGGGTGATCAGGATAAGTACCTAAAAACCATCCATCATAATATCGTGTACATCAATAAACTTATTGATGATTTGTTCCTTTTTTCAAAACTCGAGATGCAAAAATTGAATTTTTCCTTTGAAAATGTATCTATTCGCCCGTTTATGAAAGATTTTATGGAAGAATATAAATTTGATTTGGAAGAAAAAAATATCGAATTTCAATATGTTGACCAACTAGAGCATTGCGATTTTGTAATGCTTGACGGCAAGAGATTTCATCAGGCCTTTAACAATATAATCAGCAATGCCGTCAAACATGGTCCGGAGAATAATCTATCCATAAAAATAACAATGTATCGGCAAAACCAGTTTATCTGTCTGGATATAGAAGACAACGGCCACGGAATAGCTGCCGATAAGCTTCCCTTTATCTTTGACCGCTTCTATCGCATTGACACGGAACGCAAGAAAGACTATGAATGCACCGGCTTAGGACTAGCCATAGCTCGGGAACTTATTGAGGCGCATCACGGGAAAATTACCGTTTCCAGCTTAGAAGCCCAAAGCACTTGCTTTACAATTATGCTCCCGGTTTTGGAGGATAAGGAGGTGACCTCACGTCATGAAACAAGTATTAATCATTGAAGACGATATCGACATTGCTGAGCTTGAGCGTGACTATCTGCAATTACACAACTATAATGCAGAAATCATTCAAGATGGACTTCAAGGTCTAAAAAAAGCCCTTTCGGGTATATATGACGTTATTGTCGTAGATTTGATGCTGCCCCATAAAGACGGTTTTGAAATCATCCGGGAAATTCGCAAAAAATTAGAGATACCAGTCATTGTTGTTTCCGCTCGCAGCGATGATATTGATAAAATCAGAGGTTTGGACTTCGGGGCCGATGATTATTTGACTAAGCCATTTAGCCCAGCTGAATTGATAGCACGAATTAAATCTCATATCAAGCGTTATGAGCGTCTCAAAGGGCATGCTATTTCTGAGGTCATTCAACACAAGGGCCTCGAAATTAACACCGCTTCCCATAAAGTCACGGTTAATGGCCAAAACGTTCAATTGACCGCCAAAGAATATGAACTGTTATTATTCTTGGCGACTAATCCGAATATAGTTTTTACCAAAACGCATATTTTCGACATTATTTGGGGCGACGAGTATTACGGCGAGACTGCCACAGTCGCTGTCCATATCCAAAAAATCCGCAAAAAAATTGAAAAAGACCCAGCTTCCCCAGAGTTCATTGAAACACTTTGGGGAACGGGCTATCGCTTTAATTCCTAGCACACTAGCATTCGGAGGATGCGATACAAGGTGAGACTCGCGGAGACGGTTCAAGTGTTTCCTAACTTTCTATGATATGATAAGAGAAAAAGCGTTACCCCGTGTTCATTTGTTTAATTCTACAAAAAGCCATGCGTAAAGCAGCCGGATTATCCGACTGCTTTACGCATGGCTTTTTAATAGCACTTAAATCATTTTTCCATTCACTTATTTCGATCAGCAAGCTGTGATTTCTATTTCTCCTATTCGGGACATTACTTTCTATCTTTCGGTCTCTTAATTCCATGCTTATAAAGCACGAATTCTTCAATTAAAGCAATTTCTTTTTTCACTTCATCAGGAAGATTGTATCTTTCATTCTCCTCATGAATTACTGAGATGGGTTTAGCTTCTGTGAAAAATTCGCCTAATGATATATCAAGGGCCTGGCAAATCTTTTCTAAGGTTGTAACATTGGGATTCTTTTTACCGATCTCAATATCGCGTAAAGTTGCCTGTCCAATTCCGGCGAGTTGAGCAAGTTTGTTGGTTGAGCAGAAACACGGAAGAAACACGGGGACAGGGGATTTGTTTTTTTTCTCTGTTTTTCATAAAACAGAAACACAGAAACAAATTCCCTGTCCTCTTGTTTTCTCTGAGGATGATGAAGATAGAGTTAAGTTATTGATACCTTAAAGCATTAGGGGAAACAAGGGGAAACGTAAAGTAGGTGAGTGAAATGCCGCGAACTGCCCGGAAGAAAAGTAATAGTGGAATATATCATATAATATTAAGAGGAATAAACAGATAAATCCAAATCTCACCCAAACACAAGTATTCATTCAGTCAATATCTTAAAATAGGAAAGAAAAGTTTGCGCAGTGATTGATAGGGGCCTATTCTTATCGTAAATAATGCCAACAGAACGCGGGGGGATTGGTGGCGATACAGGAATTTCAATAAGGGTTCCTGTAGTAAGCTCTTTTTCTACAAAACTTTTTATGACAACCGATATACCTAAGCCGATTTTCGCAAACTCGATCAGAAAGTCCATAGTATTGATTTCGATTTCGGGTTTTATCAAGATATTATTTTCAATAAAAAAGTGATCGATGTACTGGCGTGTAATGTTATCGGCCTCCAGTAGCATAAATATGCCTTTGGCGAAGATATCGTTAGGCTGGGTAATGTGTAGTGTTTTGAGATATTCTTCTTTGGCAACAAAAATATCTTGAATATCGGCTAGTTTCATAAAGGTATAAGAACTGGGGTTAGAAAGACGACTGATAATGCCAAAATCAATAATTCCCTGGTCAATCTGTGTTAAGGTGTCCAAAGTAGTTTTGTTGATAATTTTTATTTGTATTTCAGGATATTGATTCATAAAAGGCTTGAGATGGGGGAGAAGAAAGTGAACCGAGCGAAGCAAAAGCTAAAAGAACTGCTTTTAGCAAACTGTGATTTTTACCGAACAGATTGTTGTGGAAGATTGGTCTGCGAACCTAAGAGACCCACGATTATCACTAAGAACACTGACTAAGTCGGTAGGTGTTTTTGTATTTTAAACAATTCGGTGTATCCTTTTTAGGGTATTTTCCGTTTATATATATTAAAGGGCAAAAAACAAAGAGTTTGAATGTGAAGAAAATTTTGTATTGGCAAGATTATAAAAATTGAATAGGAGGTCAAATATGTATACTAATTCTCTCCCTCTATAGCTTGGAAGATAAGCGAGTTTTATCTTAACCGGATTATAACTTTGTTGACAACACCGACAGAAATGATGTGGAAAACTATTGTTCGTTTGTCGGCTATCGGCGTAATCATAGGACTGTCCCTTTTGTTGTTGCCCCGCGCGTTGGGTTCTGTAATTTTTTATCATCTATGGGGGTGGCGCTTTACACTCTTGGCTAGGTGATTATGAAATAACAGTTATTATCGCTGGTATGTTTTGCTTATTTGCATCAGGGTTGGTATTTGGAATTTACCAGCTTGATCACGTGCAAAGTGAACCTTTAACTTTGAAAAAGCGGCGTGGCGGTTTGTAGATTTGGAAGAGTTGGGGATGATTTTAATTTGTCAAGTTGTTTTTTTAGGACGCTACTTGCTGAAAAAATAAAAAAAACCAGGTTAAATACCTTGCTCTGTATAACATCTCGGGTTTTCGAGAGAATATCAGAGTAAGAAAGAAAGTATTGCATATCTGTAAGTAATCGGGTTTTTACTCCTTCCCCTATTGTAATGCTGGTTTGTGGTAGCATCATCTTAGCTCTTTCACTTGGCTTCAGACAATGTTTCGGGATTTTCTTAAAACCAATGAGTGTTGATATAGGATACAGTAGGGAAACGTTTGCCTTTGCTCTAGCTTTGCAGAACCTTGCATGGGGGATTACTCAACCGTTTACCGGATGGATCGCTGACAGATACGGTGCAAGTAAAGCTTTGCTTATCGGTGCTGTAGCATATGTGTTTGGACTTGTATTTATGGCCAATTCTACAACGGGGGTAGGCTTAACTCTCAGTGCCGGAATGCTCATAGGAATAGGTATTGGCGGAAGCAGTTTTGCTGTTATATTTGGTGCTCTAGGCCGGACATTTGATCCAAGCAAACGAAGTTTGGTGCTGGGTATTGCCGGAACTGGTGCTTCATTTGGAATGTTTGCTATATTACCGTATAGTCAGTTTTTAATAAAGTCTTTGGGATGGTTTGAGGCTTTAATTGTTCTAGCAATTACCTGTGCTTTGATGTTTCCTCTTTCTTGGGGGCTTACGGAAAGGAAAGATTTTTCCAATGAAAAACGTGACACAAAAGCGGCACTGTCAGAAGCTTTTCAACATCGGGACTTTTGGCTATTAGGCCTTGGATTTTCTGTCTGCGGTTTTCAGGTGGTTTTCATTCTTACTCATTTTGCGGCATTTATTCAAGATCATGGGTTGTCTTTAACAACTGCTGCAAACGCGTTGGCAATTATCGGCTTTTCTAATATGATTGGTTCCTATCTCGCTGGATATTTAGGTGGGAAGTATCCAAAGCAATATTTGTTGAGCTTAATATTTTTGCTTCGTGCTATTGTAATCACGGTGTTTATAATAACACCACTTAGCCAGACATCGATATATGTCTTTTCAGGGGTAATCGGTCTTATATGGTTAGGAACAGTCCCATTGACGAATGGAGTATTGGCAAGTGTTTTTGGAGTAAGGTATCTTTCAACGCTTTCCGGGATTGTATTTGTTATGCACCAAATCGGCAGTTTCATGGGAGGATGGCTTGGAGGAATTTTATTTGATCGTACTGGTTCTTATCAGACTGTCTGGATAATGACAATCCTTTTGAGCGTTATTGCTACGATTTGTTATTTGCCAATAAGAGAAATGCCTATTAGCGATCTCAAAGCCGAGTTGAAACAAAAGGCTACAGACATGGGGCAGCCATTTTCCTCGAAGAGAACACAATAATCGATATGCTTTTCAATGTTTTAATCTATTAAGTTAGGAGGTGGTGATATGAAAGATAATGCAAACCCGCATGCGAAGAATATTGATAAAGATCCTGAGACCGAAAACATTATGGAAGAGAAGTCCTCTCAAAACAACGATGTAACCCAATTATCTAATTCTGTAGACATTACAAAGGAGCAATCTTTCTGGGACAAGGCGGTTTTATCTTGACCTAACTAAGTTCTTGACTATCTATCTTGTTGCTCATGATAAACGCGGTGTTTCTGCTGTCATGTTATCAGAAGAAACAAGAAAAAATGGAGATATTCTGTAAGTGCACAATAAAACAGTGATATAAAAATCGCAGCCTGAAATACTCATAAGTGCTGCGATTTTTTTTTCTGCAGTTTTCCTGAACTTCCGGGCTCCAAGGCAGGTACGCATCTAGCAGTTTTGGCATGCTAAAGTAGCTGCCAGCTGTTATTTTCGAGCGCTGAATCTTGCAGTGTTTTGGAACAAATAGGATGTTTTTCTAAAAATGCTTGACGATCATGATTAAAATTGAATATAATCATATACAGGAGGAGCGTTTTTATAACTTAAAAGACGGAACCCAATAGGTAGAGAGGTGGAACTAGTGGATATTGTAGAAATACTCAAGGCATTAGCTGATGAAACAAGAATTAGAATTTTGAACTTGCTGTATAGGGAAACTTTGTGTGTGTGTGATTTGGAAGAAATATTAAAAATTAGCCAGTCCAACGCCTCCCGCCATATAACTAAGTTAAAACAAGCCAAGCTCATTGCCGGCGAAAAACAGGCCCAGTGGATATACTATCGGGTCAATGAAAAAATACTTGAACAGTACTCTTTTGTGAAGGAACTGCTTTCCAAGGAAATGGAGAACGATCCGCAACGCCAAAAGGACGTGGCAAGACTGAAAAAATACCGGGAACTAGGCGGTTGCTGTGAGCTTGCCGTAAAAATTGTTGACGATTAAGACAAGTGTTGATCGCTGCCGAATCGTTTTAGCATTCTAAATAGTTGCTCGGTTGCGTAATAAATTAACGAAGGGAGGAGAGTGGTGATTGTTTGAACTTTTGGTACTTTAAGGAATCACAAAGAAGTGAAGGGGGAGTAGTAAAATGGCACAGGCTCAAAAGCGATTATCTTTCCTAGACCAGTATTTGACATTGTGGATTTTTCTGGCAATGGCTATTGGAGTTGGCGGCGGTTATCTCTTTCCAGGGATGGCTGCGTGGCTGGATTCCTTGTCAATTGGCACAACATCAATTCCGATTGCAGTCGGTTTAATTATAATGATGTATCCGCCATTAGCAAAGGTTAAATATGAGGAAATCGGCAAGGTATTTAGTAACGGCAAGGTTGTAGTGCTGTCACTAGTGCAAAACTGGATAATCGGCCCGGTGTTAATGTTTGTACTGGCTATAACCTTTTTAGCAGATAAACCAGACTACATGGTTGGCTTAATACTTATTGGTTTGGCTCGTTGTATTGCCATGGTAATTATCTGGAATTCACTGGCCGAAGGCGACAATGAATATGCGGCTGCACTGGTAGCACTCAATTCAATTTTTCAACTGGTATTATATTCGGTATTTGCTTATTTCTTTATTACTGTACTTCCGGGCTGGATTGGCTTTACAGGTATGCAAATCCAGGTATCCATGAAGGATGTTGCGATGAGTGTGGCAATATATCTGGGTATTCCCTTTGTGGCCGGATATTTGACTAGACGCATCTTATTGCCAGCAAAGGGTCGTGAATGGTACGAACAGAGTTTTATACCTAAGATTAGTCCGCTGGCATTACTAGCGTTACTATTTACCATCGTAATTATGTTTTCCCTAAAAGGCAGCTATATTATTAAACTACCGATGGATGTGGTGCGTATTGCCATTCCGCTCATTATCTATTTCGGCATTATGTTCTTAGTATCTTTTTTCATAAGCCATCGTGTGGGAGTCAACTATGAGCAGACAACTACATTATCGTTTACGGCAGCCAGTAATAATTTTGAACTAGCGATTGCAGTGGCTGTAGCCATTTTTGGTATAAATTCAGGTCAGGCCTTTGCCGCTGTTATTGGGCCGCTTATCGAGGTGCCGGTTATGATTGGCTTAGTTAATGTCGCGTTGCGTTTTCGGAAGTATTTTGTGGTTCCAGATAAACAATAATTCGCAGCTTGTGATGAAGTTGCGGATGCCTGCGCAACCAAACATAGGGTAACAACATCTAATGCTCAAAGAATGCGACTTGTTTCCAGGTGAATGAAGGAATCTGTATAAAAATGAAGAGAAGGGATAGCTCCTCGATTTAGAGGGCCTATTCCTTCTCTTATACGCAAGTAAAGATTGGACGTAATGACAACCTGAGGAAGCTGGAATCCTATAAAAAGGATTTGGAAAAACTAAACCAATGCTTAGAACAAAACGACAACCGGTGTGAGTAATACTAAATGAAAAGGGGCGTTTCTTATGAAAAAAGTTGAAATTTTTGACCCGGCCATGTGCTGCTCAACAGGAGTATGCGGACCATCTATTGATCCTGAACTGCTGAGAATAGCAACTGTTATTAGTACCCTTAAGGAAAAAGGGATTATCATTCAAAGACACGGCTTGGCTAACGAGCCACAGGACTTTGTTACTAACAAAATTATCAATGATATTCTCCAAAAACAGGGTGCCGAGATTCTGCCGGTAACGCTTGTAGATGGTGAAGTTGCCAAAACAAAAGAATATCCTACTAACGAAGAGCTTTCCAAGTGGCTGGGTACAGATATTCAAACTAAAAAACCTGAGAAAACTGGTGGTTGTGGCTGCAGTTGCGGACCTGAAGGGTGTTGCTAAACCAATGTCCAACTATGAAACCTTTGCTTTAAACAAAATAAAGCTAACCAAATATTTGTTTTTCACTGGTAAAGGTGGTGTTGGCAAAACTTCTACCGCGTGCGCTGTTGCCGTAAATTTAGCTGATAGTGGCAAAAAAATTCTCCTTATCAGTACCGATCCAGCCTCCAATTTGCAGGATGTTTTCAACACTGAGCTTGATGGCAAAGGTGTACTCATTGATGGCGTACCTGGCCTAGTAGTAGCAAATCTCAATCCAGAAGAAGCAGCCCAAGAATATCGGGAATCGGTTATCGCTCCTTACAGAGGAAAATTGCCTGAAAGTGTACTCGACAATATGGAGGAGCAGCTTTCCGGTTCTTGCACGGTTGAAATTGCCGCCTTTGACCAATTCTCGAACTTCATAACAGATAAGATAACCGAAAGTAACTACGACCACATCATTTTTGACACTGCGCCAACAGGACATACCCTGCGCATGCTACAGTTGCCTTCTGCTTGGAGCAATTTTATTAGTGAAAATACCCATGGTGCTTCTTGCTTAGGCCAGCTTGCCGGGCTAGAAGACAAAAAAAACCTTTATAAGGATGCGGTTGCCAACCTGGCAGACAAAAACAAAACCACCCTTGTACTGGTTTCAAGACCAGAGGAAACTCCCTTGCTGGAGGCTGAACGTTCAAGCCTTGAACTTAGTGACTTAGGCATAAACAACCAGTTTTTACTTATTAATGGCGTACTAGGTAGTGCTTCTGATACTTTGTCACAAAAGATACTGGATAACCAGCAAAACGCTATGAACAATATTCCCCAGGGGTTAACGAAGTTTACAACCTTTACCCTGCCACTTCGTTCCTACAATATTTTGGGGCTTGATAAAATCAGAGCGTTTTTCACTAGCGACAATTATGAACATGTTGCTGTAAGCACAAAAGTACTTGACCTAAAACCCATTGATGTATTAATTGATGATCTTTATACAACAGGTAAAAAGGTTGTTTTCACCATGGGAAAGGGCGGTGTTGGCAAGACAACCATCGCTGCAACCATTGCCCTCGCACTAGCAAAAAGAGGGATTAAGGTACATTTAACCTCAACTGATCCGGCAGACCACCTTAACTATGTCATTAAAGGTACCGAAAATATAGCACTCAGCAAAATTGATGAAAAACAAGAATTGATTTCGTATCAAAATGAAGTATTAAATAAAGCCCGTGAAACCATGAGTGATGAGGATCTAGCCTATGTTGAGGAAGATTTACGCTCCCCCTGTACCCAGGAAATTGCTGTTTTCCGAGCCTTTGCGGAAATCGTTGATAAAGCAGAAAACGAAGTTGTGGTTATTGATACCGCACCAACCGGTCATACCCTTTTACTGTTGGATTCTACACAAAGCTATCATCGTGAAGTGCAACGGACCAAAGGCGAAACGCCCATCTCGGTTCGAAGGCTATTGCCTAGGCTTAGGGATGAACAACAGACAGAAGTTGTTATTGTTACCTTACCTGAAGCTACACCTGTTTTTGAAGCGTTGCGACTTCGTGACGATTTAAGCAGAGCAGGGATAAATAACAAATGGTGGGTGGTCACTCAATGTCTATCCATGACTGCTACCAACAATTCCATACTACTTGCACGGGCTGAAGCTGAAAAACAGTGGCTGGAAAAAGTGCGCACCATAAGTGGGGATAATTTTGTCGCTATACCCTGGCTAGAAGATACGTCAATAAGTAATATTGTAAAGATGGGGTGAAGAATCCCTGAGTAATAGCTGTTTGGAGGGTTGCTCTTATGGGGTGATTCTGCCCGAAACCTGGAAAAAAGAAAGTGGAGATTTCTTTCTGTAGTTGGATTTCAACGTCTATAAAAAGGTGTCTGTTGTAGTCATATTTAGAATTGCCTCCGATGTTGTTTAATAACTCGTGTCGTTTATAAATGGCAAGCCGATTCCAAGCATTTTTCTGCAGACGTTTTTGAAGCTTCAGTGTTTGTACAGATCATGGGGGAGAGATAGGGTGGGGAATTTTGAAAAAATTTGCAAATAAACTGGATGCAGTAGAAGAAAAGATTAGGATTGGCAAGAATGGTGGAACGAAGCTGCCTATATCTTCGAGTGAAGAACAAGAGGTTTTATTTTTCCGGACAGAAGGTGGTTATCGTTTGATTCCGCTGGTACCGGATGTAAAAAGAGTATATATCGAAGTTACCACCAAATGTAATTTTGCTTGTATTACTTGTATTCGCAGTTCCTGGCAGGACAAGCTGGAACACATGGAATGGGGGACCTTTGAGCATATACTTGACAGTCTAAAAGACCTCCCGGAATTGGAGTCGGTTCATTTTGGCGGCTTTGGTGAGCCTTTAATGCATCCAAGAATTTTTGATATGCTAAAAGCAGTGAAGGGACTTGGCCTGAAAGTCGAAATGATCACTAACGGTTCCTATTTGAGGGAAGACGTTATTCAAAAGTTGATTGATCTTGAATTAGATGTTCTGTTTACTTCCTTAGACAGTCCTGATGAGGGAGAGTATAACGAAATCCGGCAGGGGGCTGACTTCAAGAGCGTTTTTCATAATGTCGCGAGATTACAGACGATGAAGCGGGAACAGAAGAAAAAGAAGCCTGAATTGGGAATCGAGTTTGTAGCCATGAAAAAGAATTTCGCTAGGCTGCCCAAGTTGATCCGTATGGCTTGGGACCTCAATGCCAAAAAGGTTATCGTTACAAACTTGCTGCCTTACCACGAATCCATGAAAGATGAAATCGTCTACGATATGGATGATACCGAGCGTATGTTCGGCGACGAATCGTTGCTGACCTCTGTCCGGGCTTATATGTCCAATATGAAATTAAGGACAGAACGGTACTGTAAGTTCGTGAGTGGTAAATCCTTGTGCATCAACTACCAGGGGAATGTCAGTCCTTGTTATGCCCTAATGCATACCTATAAGTGTTATATCTATGGAAGAGAAAAACAGATGTATCCGTTTTTCCTGGGTAATATCAATGAACAAAAACTGCGTGAAATATGGATGGGATCTACTTACGTCAAATTTAGGCAGGATGTCGATGAGTATCATTTTCCTTCTTGTACTGATTGCAGAAATGTAGATGGCTGTAGTTATACGGACAGTAACGAAATGGATTGTTGGGCTAATAGCCCGTCGTGTTCAGAGTGTCTCTGGTCAAGGCAAATTATCGCGTGCCCGTAACTATTGTGCGGTCTTCGTGTCTATTGTACCAAGGTAAGTTCACGCTTTTAAAGAACTCAACATCTTAAAACATTGGACTTAAAAAATTGAATTCCTAAGACATATTTAAAAGGGATGGTTGCAGAATTTCTGCGACTATCCCTTTTTCACGTGTGCCCCGCATGGGCGGTACTTGTTGGCGAAAATCGATGATAGTGCCAACCGTTTGCTTAAGATAAGGGTGTCCGCCGATAATCCATACAGGAGAAGGGACTTATAAGCACAGACCTCAGACGAGTTAGCCAAGCCGGACGAAGGTAAGAACATCTAAATCAAAAATGCATACAATATATTAGTTGACGATGGAAACCAATGTGCTATAATAATGGTTGACGATGGAAACTACATTAACGTGAATTGAGGCAAACAATGAACAAAAATATACCGGATGTTTATAACATAATACAAGAACTAGCTTGGTATTTTGGGAATCAGGGGTTTAACGGAGAGTGCTGTGAAGATTTATCCTTAGTTGAATTTATGGCACTTAAAAAGGTGTATGAGCATGATAATATTACAATTCAAGAAATAGGGAAGTTATTGAATTGTACCAAAAGCGGAGCAAGTAAAATTATTGATCGCATAGAAAACAAAGGTTATGTTTTGCGAGAACAGTCTTTAGTAGATGGTCGGATATGCTGTGTTACAATTACTGCCCAAGGAATAGAGATTATTACAAAAATCGTGGAGAAATATACAGCTTATGTAGGTGAGATGCTAAAAGATCGGGATTCTCAAACGATCGAAAGTGTTAAAAAGGCCTTGGAGATATTGATAACTTCAGTTCGGCGACAAGGATTTATATAGACGTAATTAGAAAAAATGGGGGTGGATTTTTGTGAACACTTTTATTGACACAATCCAATATTTTCTTTTTATAATGGCAGAACTTACTGTACTATTCATTGCAATCAGCACAATCATAGCATTAGTATTCATGTATATACCTCAGGATAAATTAAAAACATGGATGTCAGGAAAGGGGCTGTGGGGTAATATAATGGCGGTACTTTTTGGTGCTGTCACACCTTTTTGTGCCTGCTCTACAGTTCCAATGACTCTTGGATTGCTGCAAGCCGGAGTTCCTTTTGGTACGGTCATGTCTTTCGTAATTTCATCACCGTTAATGGATCCTTTGGTGTTTACATTACTTGTAGCCTTTATGGGTTGGAAGGTTGCTGTTGGATTCCTGATTTTGACATCAGTATTTTCAGTTGTTTTTGGAGTAATCCTCGAAAAAATGGGCTGGTCTGATCAAGTAAAAAGAGTACGAATTAAAGGAGGTTGCTGCGAAGCTAGCGAGGAAGTCCCAAAAGGATTTAAGCACAGACTATATATATCTTTTTGGAAAGCTTGGGAAGATTACAAAGCGGTTTTTATCTACATGATAATTGGCGTAGGAATTGGGGCGGCTATTTACGGATATTTACCTGCTGATCTTCTTGCAAGAGTTGCCGGACCTGATAATCCATTTGCTGTTATCATTGTAGCCCTAATCGGCATACCTTTGTACATTCGTGTAGAATCGGCTATCCCAATTGGAATTGCTTTAATGGAAAAAGGCGCAAGTATTGGTGCAGTAATGGCATTGATTATCAGCGGAGCAGGTATTGCAATACCGGAGTTAACCATGTTTGCCAGCATATTTAAGAAGAAAATACTTATTGCATTTGTAGTGATAGTATTTGCAATGGCAGTACTATCAGGATTGATTTTTAATATGATTATGTGATTAGGTTATTGGTAGATTACTATAAAAATAGAAAGGGGAATTTAGTTATGAGTAAGGAAACTGAAAAAAAAGGATTTTTTGAACGCTTGCTTGGAGGTAATAAAGACAAAAAAGGCTCGTGCTGTGGTGGTTTCGAGATAGAAGAGATCCCAGATGAAAATGAGAATAACAAGGGTAAAGAAACTCCAAAAGATAAGAAAGGCAACTGTTGTTGCAAATAACTCCTCATCGAGCTTTATTTGTTTTGCGCTATCCATTAAAGCACGGTCGAAACAATGTGTACTCAAACATTTTAAAGGAGCCTTGAAGGCGTCGCCGTCACCCGGGAAAAGGTATTGAGTTAAAAGGACAGATTAAAAATGGGATTGTTTAGGCAAGGGAGATAAATCATACTATTTTGACTGAAAAAGCTACACAACCTTCGCGAGGAAGAATGTGTAGCTTTTTAATCTTTTTAGATTATAAATTCAGTTTTACGCAAGAAGAGCAGGCCGCTATGATTGTTTTTGCTTTTATATCTCTAACGCTCTGGATAATATCTAGATAGATGTCATTTGAAACCGCTTGAGCGCCAATTAAGTGTGCAGGAGCTCCGCAGCAGCCAGTTAATACGCCGATTCCAGGAAATTGTTCTTGTAAAAATGAGTACCCAGTTATCCATGAATAATTTTTTTGAAAAACAAAAATAAAAAAAGGCTAAAGAAAGCATTCTTTTCAGAAGCTTTCTTTAGCCTTCAATCTGTTTGATCAGCTAAATATTCAATTGATTGCAATTTTAGCAAATAATAACAGTAGTGTCAAGTAATATAAGATAAGCAGCAGGGCATGTTCATGAAAAAAGCTGAGGATTAAAAACAACGGATTCCATATAATCTATATTCAAAGAACAACGATATCGTTTCATTACGTTTTGTGCCTTGAGCAAAGCGAAAGGAATGGTTATAAAGATGAAAATTGAGGTTTTTGAATCGAGCTGTTGCAAACCCAGTAATGTTTATGGTTTGGTTGAACGGGCTATGAGCGAAAACGGTGTCAACGCAGAAGTGACAAAGGCTAATGATGCGATGGAGGCCATAAAGCGGGGCATCATGCACACCCAGGCCCTGGTTATCGACGGCAAAGTAGTGCCGGTTGTGTATCGGGAGCATTGACTCAGGAGGAATACACTAACAAACTGGTGCAGGCTGGATTTGAAGACGTTGGAATTTCCGCATAAATCAGTCTTGGCATGATTTTGGATAATGATCTCAGGCGTGGCCGACAGTTGATTACCCCGGCTCAATTACAGGAAAGAGTGGAACATGGTGATAAATTAGCTGCCAGCTTGTTTATTTTCAAATGCTGAGTCTTGCAGTGCTTTGGAACAAGTAGGATATTTCCCTAAAAAATGGTTGACGATTATGATTAAAATCGAATATAATCATATACAGGAGGCCGTTTTATAACTCAAAAGACGGAACCCAATAGGTAGAGAGGTGGAACTAGTGGATATTGTAGAAATACTCAAGGCATTAGCTGATGAAACAAGAATTAGAATTTTGAACTTGCTGTATATGGAAACCTTGTGTGTGTGTGATTTGGAAGAAATATTGAAAATTAGCCAGTCCAACGCCTCCCGCCATATAACTAAGTTAAAACAAGCCAAGCTCATTGCCGGTGAAAAACAGGCCCAGTGGATATACTATCGGGTCAATGAAAAAATACTTGAACAGTACTCTTTTGTGCGGGAATTGTTGTCCAAGGAAATGGAGAACGACCTGCAACGTCAAAAGGACGTGGTAAGACTGAAAAGATACCGGGAACTGGGCGGCTGTTGCGAGTTGACAGTGAAAATCGTAGACGATTAAAATTTTTTCAATAGTTATATAAATAAAGTCAGATATAATCATGAATATATAATTAAGTTTATATATTAAAAAAGAAGGGAATGTGCACAGCAGCTGATAAAGGAGGTGACGGTTAAAACTTTCAGTACTTTTATGGAATAACAGAGACAAAGAAATTAAGGAGGAGTTGTAAAATGGCACAGGCTCCAAAGCGCTTATCTTTTCTAGACCAGTATTTGACCTTATGGATCTTCCTGGCAATGGGTGTTGGGGTTGGCGGCGGTTATCTCTTTCCTGGGATGGCTGCTTGGCTGGATTCCTTGTCAATTGGTACAACATCAGTTCCGATTGCAGTCGGTTTAATTATAATGATGTATCCGCCATTAGCAAAGGTTAAATATGAGGAAATCGGCAAGGTATTTAGTAACGGCAAGGTTGTAGTGCTGTCACTAGTGCAAAACTGGATAATCGGCCCGGTGTTAATGTTTGTACTGGCTATAACCTTTTTAGCAGATAAACCAGACTACATGGTTGGCTTAATACTTATTGGTTTGGCTCGTTGTATTGCCATGGTAATTATCTGGAATTCATTGGCCGAAGGCGACAATGAATATGCGGCTGCACTGGTAGCACTCAATTCAATTTTTCAACTGGTATTATATTCGGTATTTGCTTATTTCTTTATTACTGTACTTCCGGGCTGGATTGGCTTTACAGGTATGCAAATCCAGGTATCCATGAAGGATGTTGCGATGAGTGTGGCAATATATCTGGGTATTCCCTTTGTGGCCGGATATTTGACAAGACGCACTTTATTGCCAGCAAAGGGTCGTGAATGGTACGAACAGAGTTTTATACCTAAGATTAGTCCGCTGGCATTACTAGCGTTACTATTTACCATCGTAATTATGTTTTCCCTAAAAGGCAGCTATATTATTAAACTACCGATGGATGTGGTGCGTATTGCCATTCCGCTCATTATCTATTTCGGCATTATGTTCTTAGTATCTTTTTTCATAAGCCATCGTGTGGGAGTCAACTATGAGCAGACAACTACATTATCGTTTACGGCAGCCAGTAATAATTTTGAACTAGCGATTGCAGTGGCTGTAGCCATTTTTGGTATAAATTCAGGTCAGGCCTTTGCCGCTGTTATTGGGCCGCTTATCGAGGTGCCGGTTATGATTGGCTTAGTTAATGTCGCGTTGCGTTTTCGGAAGTATTTTGTGGTTCCAGATAAACAATAATTCGCAGCTTGTGATGAAGTTACGGATGCCTGCGCAACCAAACATAGGGTAACAACAGTCATTGTTATGCCCTAATGCATACTTGTAAGTGTTCTTGGGTCACTAATTGAGGTGCCGATTATGATTGGTGTGGTTAACGTGGCACTATGGTTCGAAAATATCTGTTGTTAGGACTCCATGAAGTGTTTCATTAATATGGCCTTTATTGCGGTAATAGCAAAAGGAGTAGTTGCAGAGTAAACGCAGCTACTCCTTTATATTTACAATTATTTTAACGGTTCAGATGGTGGTCGATTGATTGTAAGTTTGCTTGATGGTACATCTTATTCTAAAGTATCTTTTTTAAAAACCTGATACAGGGCAGCACTGAAAATTTGGATTCCTTCCAATGTTGTCTCACGCTTGTTTTCAGGGATAATTTCTAAAACGGCTTCAAAATAGCGGCGCGAGTTAAGTTCTATCTCCAGAAAAACTTTTTGCCCTTTTTTGGTGAGTTCAATATCTACGTAGCGGCGGTCATCTGGATTTGGGTTACGATCAAGGTAGCCTTTGTTTACCAAGTCATCTACAGTTCTACTTACTGCACTTTTAGTTATATTTAGCCGAGTTGCAAGTTCATTTACAGAAATTTTGTTTTCTTGTGCGGTTTCCCAGATTACATGACACTGAGCATATGTACAATCATAGCAAAAAGTTTTTTTACCTTCCAAGACTCCTAAACTTCTCATAAAAATTTATATAGCATTTCTCATAGTAGAAATGTTTGTGGGTTCTTTTGTCATTCTATCGACCATCTTTCTTTGTGTAATTTCAAAGTGGTTATTACGGTATACTGTTGACTATGTGAACAGTTAATGATACAATTTGATTATACTTATATTTGGCAATCGTGTAAATATAAAATAGTAAAGATTTGTATAATAAAATAATATGAAGGTGGTTGACCGATGTCTATCTACCTTGATAATGCAGCAACATCATTTCCAAAGCCTAATATGGTTGCTGACTCAGTATACCATTTTATGAAAAATATTGGTGTTAATGTGGGCCGGGGGTCATATGGCAGAGCACAAAAAGCTGGTGAGATCGTTTACGAAACCCGCAAGTTGCTCTGCCAATTATTTAACCACAGTAATCCGGAGCATGTGGTTATTACGTCCAATGTGACTGAAGCCATCAATTTAGCAATACGAGGAATAGTAACGCCCGGAGGACATGTCATTACCAGTAGTGTTGAACATAATGCGGTCTGGCGATGCTTAAAAATGTTAGAAAGAGACTATAATATCCAAATTTCTACTGTACCTTGCGATAGAAGTGGTACAACCGATCCGGAAATAATCGAAGGTATGATTCGACCGAACACGCAGCTTTTCGTGTTTACCCATGCCTCCAATGTATTAGGTACAATTCAGCCTATCCGTCAGATTGGAACAATCGCGAGAAGACATAATATTCTCTTTTTAGTAGATAGTGCACAGACTGCAGGTGCCTACCCCATTGACATGCAGGCGGATTGTATTGATATATTGGCTTTTACCGGTCACAAAAGTTTACTGGGGCCTATGGGTACGGGAGGGCTTATTGTTAAATCTGAGGGGATGATTCGCCCACAAAAGGCAGGCGGTACGGGGCGTGATTCTTTGTCACCATATCAGCCAGAATACCTCCCTGATTGTTTAGAGGCCGGTACGCTGAATGTCAGTGGCATTGCTGGTCTTGGAGCAGCTGTTAATTTTATTTTAGGTGAGACGGTCGAAGCAATACGAAATAAAGAACAAAGCTTGACGGACTACGCTCTTAACCAACTGCAATGTTTGGATAAGGTGATCATATACGGGCCTGGTAACCCGGGAAAAATGGTAGGAGTAATATCATTTAACGTAAGTAATGTTCCTGCTGTTGAGATCGCTTATGTTTTAGATGAAGTGTATGAAATTATGGTCAGAGCTGGACTGCATTGCGCGCCAACTGCCCATAGTTTAATTGGAACAGAATTAACTGGGACAGTTAGAATGAGCTTGGGTTACTTTAATCAGAAAGAAGATATTGATCGAGTAGTTTTGGCTTTGAGTGAGGTTCTTTCGAAAGTCTAAAAAGGGGGGGACGCGATATGGGCAAAGTAATTGTTGCCTTCGATGAGTCTGAGCAATTAATACTAAAAAGCATTTATTATGATGAAGATCCAGAAGAAGCGCTTAATTTTGTTCTAAAACACATTCTACCTAAGGTTAAGAAGGAACTTTCCTGTCTATCTGGCACGCTATCAGGGCAGAAGGGCTAGAATAAGAGAAAGGTGGTCTTAGATATGTCAGCAAAATGTTGTTCTTGTGGAATTGCTGATCGATTAGGTGATGGAAAGTTGTGGTGTTTTAAATATAAGTTCGACATATCGGATGTTACTGCCGAAGAAAAGTCTAATTGCTATTATTTTATTGAGCCCCAGGTTGAGGATGGAGAGCCTTTGACAGCGGCTCAAACGTTAATGATTAAAGAATGCGAATTGGCCTCTCGGCGAATGCGCGGACCGGTATAGAATCATATAAAGGCAACTCAATTTTACCCGGTTAAGCCGGGTTTTCTTCTAGTTAAATAAGTTAGGAGAGGATGTATTTTGGATAAAAAAATACCAGTTATCATTCCGTGCTGTGGCATTGATTCTGTTTATGGCCTAATGACTCAAGAAATAGCATTGAAGGTGAAAGAAGAGATGAATAAGCAGACGGAACTGTTTGGCTTAGCCTGTCTTGTCTAGTAAATGGAGAAACAGAGGCGGTACAAACAATAACAAATACACCTTACACTGTCATCAATGGTTGTAGCAAAGAGTGTGCATCCAACATTGTCGATATAATGGGTGGCTATATTGATATTGAGTATACTATTGATCGCCTAGTGGCCGGAGTTGATACTGTAAGTCTAGGCAATGTTGAAAAGTTGATTGCCAGAGGTCAAAATTAGTGTACTGTTGCGGGCTTCCTGGCTAATAACAACTATTACTGAATGGTGGTTACCGGAAACAGTGAACTATGCTACACTGGTATCATCAAAGCCAAGTGACATAGATGATATTGTTCGATGTTGGTTGTTCATCACATAGGGTAATAAAGGAATGAGAATGCTCCGATATCAAGGAGTGTTCTCTTCTTTTTATGTTGTAGTTCTATTGACAGGATAAGGACTCGAAAAGTTTACATACTTTTAACATAGCGTACATTGACTGTATGTGAGCTGTGACCTATGATAAAAAACATATTTATCGTTGAATATGAAAAATAGTTTCGTATAAACAAGTCCTAACTATGAATGAATAGGCATGCGCAAAATAATGGTAACAGGGGGCTGGCAATGAAAAAACTAAAAGTTGTGATTGTTAGGAAAGCAAAAGGACGTTCATTTTGCTTCTTAGGGGAAAAGACCGGGTACGGTGATAGCGTCTCGAGTGGTTTCCGAAATCTTATAACTAAAGACACAATCACCGTCCCGTCTCTTCTTGGAAGCAGCCGGTTGCGGGAATTAATTCCGCCTAACCGGCTGCTTTTTAACTTACAAGGGACGGTGTAAGTTTCTTAATAGAAAACCAATCTTTTTACCTTCATGTACTTGCAATTTATGGTACGCCAAGCCAAGCTTGGGGATATCTGGTGTGGTGAAAGTCCACACCGGGGAAAGGCCTAACCAGCCACCCGTATCGAGTGTTGCGCCGGTATTGGTAACAATGCCGGTGA
>NZ_LSLK01000007.1 GCF_002257705.1 Sporomusa silvacetica DSM 10669 | reverse complement strand
GAAATTGCAAAATACCTTGCTGGCTTTGAGGGTGTAAAGTGTCCTCGGTACGAGCGCAAGACAGTGACACCAAGAGCTATGCTGGATAAATTTAAGAACACTCAGATAGAAAAAAAATAAGAAGATGTTTTTTACACGTTGGTACGATGGGTATATCAACTTATATTGCCATGATATGATTATGATAGTTTCCGCTGAAACCGTTATCTAAACTAAGGTAGGCGAGATATCATGAGACCACAAATGCCAATTATACAACTGGAGGCACAAGCTCATTTAAAAGGAAGGCGTTTAGAATTTGAGAGTATAGCCCAAATGCTAACAATACGATCAAGGGAAACTCCGGAAGCATCACACGTGTATTACTATGATCAAAAATTATCTTATAGAGATACCAATGAACGAGCAAATCAGGTGGCTAATTTCCTTAAAGAAAAGGGTGTCAAAAAAGGCGACATTGTGGCGGTGATGATCCGGAATGCTCCCGAAATCTACTATGCTATGTGGGGTGCTCAAAAGCTGGGGGCGGTAGCCCTAGCGATGAATTATTGTTTAAAGGGTCCGGAAATTGCGTATGTGCTGAATGATGCAAAGCCGAAGGCAGCTTTTGTTGGAAGTGATTATTTAGATGAATTTGCCAAGGGTCTTGATCAGTCCGAGTCTAAGCCTTATGTGGTTGAAGCTGTAACTGATGTAACTCACGAATCAGCTATAGCGCAAAAAAAGTTTGCAGATATTTTGGATCAGTATCCCACAGATGAATGTCTAGTCAAACAAAGTCTTGATGATCCTTTTATGTTATTATACTCATCCGGTACTACTGGTCAGCCCAAGGGAATTTTACTTTCTAACAGGGCTCAGCTTTCGCAATGCCGGAATTTTAACCGGCAGGGTTATATCAAGGGCAATGATGTTATGATGATTATGCTGCCTATGTTTCACACCAATCCCCTGTGCGTGTTTACTTACCCAATAAGCTATGCGGGGCA
The DNA here is from genome assembly GCF_002257705.1 of Sporomusa silvacetica DSM 10669. GTDB lineage: Bacteria > Bacillota > Negativicutes > Sporomusales > Sporomusaceae > Sporomusa > Sporomusa silvacetica. The sequence continues at coordinate 3,547 of NZ_LSLK01000007.1, read as the reverse complement.
AGTTCTATGTATCCGTAAGAAATTTTCTCCCCATGAATTTTGGCCAGCGGTTATGCAATACGGAATTACCATTATTATGGGTGTGCCCACAATGTTTGACTATATCTTAAGTAAGGTTGAGCCGATCGGTATTGATCTGTCCAAGGTAAAAATACGTTATGCATTTACCGGCGGTGCGTCTCTTTCGTTGGCAACACGAAGAGAGTTTAAGAAGAAATATAACATAGATTTTTTAGTAGGCTATGGTCTCACCGAGGGATGTGGCGGAAATACTACGGAGCCGGCTCTCGGGCATTTTAAGGATGGCTCATGCGGGATGACTCATCCGGGGGAACAAATTGAGATCATGGATGAAGAAGGTAACATACTGCCCAACAATGTAGATGGTGAAATCTGTATCAAGGGTGATTGTGTTATGATGGGTTATTTGAATAAACCTGAGCAAGCTGCGGAAATCATGAGGGGAGGTTTTTTGCATACCGGTGATATAGGTCATTTTGATGACGATGGTTATCTGTATATTGTTGATCGTAAAGGGGACATGATTATACGCGGAGGAGAAAATATCTATCCACGCCAGATAGAGATTGTCCTGGAGGAGCACACTCTGATTGCTGAGGTTGCAGTAATTGGCGTTCCCGATAAGTACCTAGGTCAGCAAGTAAAAGCCTATATTGTACCTAAACAAAAGGGTTCAATGACTGTAGAGGCGACTAGAAAGTGGTTGCTGGAACGTATGGCTAAGTATAAAGTACCCGTATTGTTTGAGTTTGTAGATCGACTTCCCCGAACCCCAAGTGGTAAGGTTCAGAAGTTTAAGCTATTTGAGGAAAAAACCCCGGCAAGCTTACTGGTGGAGTAAGTAACCTCGGCAAATCGTATTTTTCGAAGATTGAGTTCTTATATTCTTATACGCGGAGGAGAGAATATCTATCCACGACAGATAGAGAATGTCCTGGATGAGCAGCCGCTGGTTGCCGAGGAAGCGGTAATTATTAAAAACATAACGAATAATAAATTTGGGGGTGGATAGTATGTTAGCACCTGTAGGTATTATCTTGGGAATTGCTCTTTTGGTTTATTTAGCAATTAGAGGTGTCAACATCGTAGTTATTGCGCCGTTGGCGGCATTAGTAATTATTTTAACAAACGGAATGTCTTTGCAAGAGGCATTTTTTACCGGAAAGACATCGTATTTAGCGGGACTTGGCGGCTTTATTACCGGCTTTCTGCCAATATTTATATTGGGCGCGGTATTAGGTAAATATTTGGAGGACAGTAAAGCAACAGTAAGCATTGCCAATAGTATTTTTAAATTGACCGGTAAAGAGAACGCCTATGCGGTTTTAATAGCGATATCATTAATATCCGCAGTATTGACATATGGTGGTGTAAGCTTATTCATTGTAATCTTTACAATCGTTGCACTTGCCCGACCTATTTTTAAGGAACTGAATTTGCCGTGGCGCCTTGTAATGGTACCAATGATTTTCGGTGGTACAACATTTACCATGACCATGGTACCGGGGACGCCATCAATACAAAATGTTATTCCAACCGCACTAGGAACGACTCTTGCAGCCGCACCCTTAATGAGTATTGTTGTTACTATAATTTCAGCCATAATGGGCTTAGTATATATGAAATGGCAGCTGAAAAGGGTTTTGGCTACAGGAGAACATTACGAAGAGAGTGGTCAAGTGATAAATTCCGATGTAAATCCGAAGGAGTTACCTTCTCTTTTCGCATCAGTACTACCCATGGTAGTTCTAATTGCAATCATATTCATAGGTAGTGCAATGCATATCTCCAATATAATAGTTCCAGCGCTATTGGCTGCGGTTATTGTGGCTGCTCTTGTGCTATTTAACCATATACCAAATCAAATTAAGACGCTTAACGCGGGGGCAACCAATTCCTTATTGCCAATTATTTTTACTGCTGCAGCGGTAGGCGTTGGGAGTGTCGTAGCTTCGGCTCCTGGTTTTAAATTATTGCAAGGTGGTATGAGTAGCCTGCCTGGAGGAGCATTAACTCAAATACCAGTTATAACTGGGTTCCTTGCTATGGTTACCGCTTCAGCATCCGGTGCTTTGGGAATTGCTATTCCTCTATTCGGCAAATCATGGATAGCTTCCGGTGTATCACCCGAGGTAGTACATAGAATTTCCGCTATGGCTTCTTCAACATTTTCAGCTATGCCCCAAAGTGGTTTTATATTTTCTTGCATGGCGGTTTTTGGTTTATCGCACAAAGAAGTTTATAAACACATTTTCTTTCTTGGCTTAGTCGGGGGCTGTGTTTGTCTAGCAGTAGCAATGTTTATGGCAGTTATCATTTATTAAATATAGTAAGTAATTCATCATTAATACAAAATGTTTCATAAGTATCTTGACGTAAATATTTGGATATGCTATTCTAACCATATAGAACGAGCGTTCCATCTATATCAAAATTTTTTCAAAATATAAAATATTTAAGGGGGAATTAACAATGGGAATAGGAACATATGAAGCGTATAAGGCGCGACTGCTCAAAATGAAACCGAATGTATATTTAAACGGTGAAAAGGTTGACCGGTCAGGCAACTGGATTGATGGCGGTTGCTATGTTATGAAGCAGTGCTATGATCTGGCCAATGATCCTGAATATGCGGATGTATGTACGGCGACTTCTCACCTTACCGGCAAAAAAATTAACCGGTTCACACACATTCATCAATCCAAGGAAGATTTACTTAATAAACAATTGATGACAAGACTACTTTGCCAACACGTCGGCGGCTGCACACAACGCTGCATGGGTTCAGATGCGCTCAATGCTATTGCGGTAGTCTCCTATGACTGCGATTTGGCTTGCGGTACAAAGTATCATGAACGCTTTAATAAGTATCTTTTATACTGCCAGGAAAATGATCTTATCTGCAACTGTGCTCAGACTGATGTAAAGGGGTCGCGTAATCCTAAGTATAAGAGAGCTCATATGCAACCAGATCCGGACCAGTTTGTACATATAATCAAGACAGATGTGGATGGCATAGGCGTTGACGGAAAACCTTGTAAGGGCATTATCGTTCGCGGGGCAAAAATCTGCAATTCCAATGCGCCGTATGTTGATGAAATTATTGTTAATCCGACTAAGTTTATGGGTAAAGGCGATGAAGGCTATGCAGTAGCCTTTGCTTTACCAGCCGATTGGGATGGCATTAAGCTTATGGCGCTACCTGGCCAGCATCACAAACGGAAACACATTCAGGCTCCATTTAATCAAGTCGGAGACGTAGAATCACTGACGATTTTTGATGATGTATTTGTTCCCGAAGATAGGGTATTTTTGAATGGTCTTGACAACCCGGATGTTCTTCAGTATGCGGGCTACCTGGCACTGATGTTTGCTCACTTTCACAGACATTCATATACGGGCTGTAAGACAGCAGTTTCCGAAGTTATTGCCGCACAGGCAGCGTTAGTAGCTGATGTCAATGATATCGCTAAGGAGCCGCATGTACGTGAGAAAATATGTGAAATCATTAGCACGGCTGAATTGG
>NZ_LSLK01000004.1 GCF_002257705.1 Sporomusa silvacetica DSM 10669 | reverse complement strand
CTTATCTCAGTCATGCGACCAAGATACCACATTCGGTATTAGCACCACTTTCGCGGTGTTGTCCCCAATTTAGAGGCAGGTTGTCTACGCGTTACTCACCCGTTCGCCACTAAGTATCCATTGCTGGTTACTCCGTTCGACTTGCATGTGTTAGGCACGCCGCCAGCGTTCGTCCTGAGCCAGGATCAAACTCTCCAATAAAGTTTTTTATTGAAGCCATTTGTTGGCTCTAAATGATTGTTTGATGTTAGATGCAAAGCATCTAACTAAGCGACCACATCGAAATCATAGATTTCGTGTGTCTGCTTAAAGAAATTGTTTTTGGTTTTGTATGTCGCAAGCGACATATAACCGCACATCTGGCTTTTTTGATGCATTACTTACATTGTTCAGTTTTCAGGGAACATTTTGTCGTTCGCATTGCGGCGACAGCTTTTATATATTATCACGTTTATTTCACCGTGTCAATATCTTTATTCTTGGTATTTATTTCTGTCATTATTCTTAGCTTAGCTATAATGCCTCGCTTGAACCGACCTGCCTATCTTATCACGCATAGCTTATTGGTGTCAATACTTCTGTCCGTCTTTTTTTCTGTCAAAAGATGGCAGAAAAGGTAAATCTATTGTTTTTTTATCGTAGCACACCATAACCTAACTTGTCAATCACTATTCACTCAATACTGAAAATTCTGTTTGTTGATATCGGATTAACGCCCAGATAAAGAAAACACGGCTTGCGTCGAGCCTTTGGCGAAAGCGGAAGCCGATGTTGCCCTTATCTCGCTTTTAAGAAAGTTTTATACTTTCTGTTAGAGTAAGAAAAGACTTGGCTTGTGCCAAGTCCTTTCGGACGCCGGCAGAAGCCTTAGTCGTTCTATCCAGGGAAAGTTATACTTTCCCTCTGGATAAAAGAACAGTCCGCGACCGGACTGTTCAATGACCAAGACTCTACTATTTATTTTAACACAGCACCAGTATTTGCTGAAGTCACTAGCTTAGCATATCTGGCAAGGTAGCCAGTAGTTACCTTAGGCTCTGGTTGAACCCAGGCTGCTTTTCGTTTTGCCATAACTTCATCACTTACTTTGATCTCAAGCTTACGCCCCGGAATATCAATACTAATCATATCGCCTTCCTCCACGAGGGCAATTGGTCCCCCCTCCATAGCTTCCGGGGAAACGTGACCAATACAGGCGCCTTGTGTAGCACCACTGAAACGTCCGTCAGTTAATAGTGCCACCTTAAGACCCATACCGACAATTATGGCTGTCGGATTTAACATTTCCTTCATTCCCGGGCCACCTTTGGGGCCTTCATAGCGAATAATAACTACATTGCCGTCTTTAATTTTTCTACCGATAATAGCCTCAATAGCCTCTTCCTCGGAATTAAATACACGGGCAATACCTTCAAAGACAAGCATATCTTCTTTCACGGCGCTTTCTTTTACCACCGCACCATCAGGAGCTAAATTACCATTAAGAATAGCTATACCACCAGTCTTGCGATAGGGGGCCTCCACTGTTTTTATTACTTCCGGACGCAGAGTAACAACCTCTTTAATCCGATCACTGACAGTACCGGTTACTGTTAAAGCCTCAGTATGAATGCGCCCAAGCTTGGAAAGTTCTTTCATTACTGCAGAAATACCACCGGCTTCGTTAAGGTCTTGAATATGCTGAGTGCCACTCGGACTTAACTTGGTTATATAAGGTGTCTTAGCACTAATTTCATCAAACAACTGCAATGGCAATTCAATCCCTGCCTCACGAGCAATGGCTGTAAGATGTAATACTGTGTTTGACGAGCCACCGATGCCCATATCAACGGTCATGGCATTCTCAAAAGCCTGTCGGGTCAAAATATCACGGGCCTTAACATCCCGTTTAACTAAATCAACAATAATTGAACCAGCTTGTTTTGCCAACATGCGGCGCGCTCCAAAGTTTACCGCAGGAATTGTTCCGTTTCCAGGTAACGCCACACCTAATGCTTCAGCCATACAGTTCATAGTATTAGCCGTAAACAGCCCTGCACAGGAACCACATCCAGGACACGCCGATCTCTCCATTTGGTCCATTTCCGTTGCTGTTATTTTGCCGGCTTCAAAAAGTCCTGCAGCCTCAAACATCGTGCTGACGCTAATATCGCGTCCCTGATAGCGTCCAGCCATCATTGGGCCACCACTCATTACAATACAAGGGATGTTGATTCTGGCAGCAGCCATAAGCATACCTGGTACAATTTTGTCACAGTTAGGAATGAGTACAAGTCCATCAAATCCATGACCGATTGCCATGGCCTCAACCGAGTCAGCAATAAGCTCACGGCTAGGCAATGGATATTTCATGCCATCATGCCCCATAGCGATACCATCACAGATACCAATAGCCGGGAATTCTACTGGCATGCCACCACCAGCAGCTATACCCATTTTTACGGCTTGGGCTACATCTTTAAGATGCATATGTCCAGGAATTATTTCATTAAAAGCATTAACAACGCCAATCATTGGTTTTTCTAATTCTTGTGGAGTATAGCCCATGGCATAGAACAAAGAGCGATGCGCTGCCCGGGTTGATCCCTTTTTAACAATATTACTTTTTAAAATCATGAATTATTCTCCTTTCTGATATGGAAGCCTGTTGTCTGTCACGGACATTTTTCCTTTTTAAGTAACCGGACAATTAACACTGTATTAAGTATTCAACAAAATATCTTCAAATCCTTGCACTATCTTTTTCTCCTGTTTTTATTTTTCTTGGCAGGTTTCTGCTTATTTACTTTACTAGCTAGCGGCCAGACTGCTTTATTATTCTGTTTGCGAATGGCACGTTCTTCTGGCAGCAATTCATTCCGACGCTCTCCCAGATATACCTCAGCCAACGGATAGAGAGTTTCCCTGCTGTTATACTCAATTTCAAAATCAAGCATTGCCGTTGCCGCTATTTGATTTTTAGTAAGCTGAACTATTGCCTGTTCATTAGGCTTCGGCAACATATTAATTTTATTATCACTTTGTTTATAAATAGTAAGTAGTATTTCTAATGCTCCTACGATAATTTCCCTAAGATCATAAGCCGTCATATACTTATATTGATGACTAAATTCCACTGCTTGTCGTAAATGATCAGAAGCTTTTTCAAGCTCACCACATTCAATAAGTATTTTTCCTATCGAGTAATGGGACTCTACTTGCCCTACATCCTTAATCAACGCTTGCTCATAAGCAAACACCGCTAACTCCGGACGCTTTCCTCTATAATAAGTATTTCCTAAACGATTCCAAAAATAAGCATTATCCGGTGTTTCATTCAGCTTTTTCAGAAAGTAACTCTCTGCATCACTTCCCCAGCGTGGTAAAAAAACACGATCAATAATTGCTTCCCCAAATATAACTCCATCAGGCCTGTCCGTTCCATTAAGGCTACTAATTGTGGCCGCAGCCATTTTCGCTGCAAGCATTGTTTGGATGCGCGGTGATAGTTCCCATTCCCCAGCAGCATTACAATGTTTGCAGCGAAAATAGCCAAGTGCCTGAAACTTATTTACCCCTTTTCTATGTTCCGTAGCATCTGTTGAAAATACTACAGTACCTAAATCATAGTCCCCACTCTTATCGCATTGTCTACATGTCAATCGAAAACTATTTTCGGGAAACTCAGCATTTACTGTTTTAATATGCTTGTACACAAGTTTAGAATATTTGCCTGGCAGCATAGCAACAGTAGGCCGCGGCGAAAGACTAACTACATCTTGACCGTTAGCTACGCTGATAAGTAAAGGGTTGATACCATATTTTTGATATTTTTCCACTCCTCTATCATTCCTTTACAACAATATTATATATAACTAACTGAAAAACCCCCACCCGCAGTAGTGGGTAGGGGTTTTTTTTGTAATTTTATTATATTCCAGTATTTAAGGACTGTCAACAAAAAGACACCTACAATAATTAAGTAGGTGTTTTAATCAACCAGCAACTTCCTAATCTCCCAGGCCGTTTCCAACCAAGTACCTTCGGCGTTTGTGGGCTTAACTACTGTGTTCGGTATGGGAACAGGTGGAGCCCCACAGCTATCGTCACTGGATTATTCGACATTCGATTGTCGATTTACGACTTTCGTTATGTCTTTTTATGAAGGTTTGTTCCTTCAAAACTTCACAGAAGAAAGACTGCGCACAATTAGATACTGTTAGTTCACTTTCTATCGACAGTCGAAAATCGAATGTCGATAGTCGATTAAGTCAAGTCCTCGGCCTATTAGTACCAGTCAGCTGCATGGATTACTCCACTTCCACATCTGGCCTATCTACCTTGTAATCTACAAGGGGCCTTACTTCTTTCGAATGACAGACCTCATCTTAAGGCTGGTTTCACGCTTAGATGCTTTCAGCGTTTATCCTTTCCGAACGTAGCTACCCAGCTCTACTCCTGGCGGAATAACTGGTACA
>NZ_LSLK01000003.1 GCF_002257705.1 Sporomusa silvacetica DSM 10669 | reverse complement strand
GTCCAAAGATTTATGTGAATATCTATGGCTAAGGACACGTGAATACTGTTTTGAAGAGCCGTGTGCGTTAATAGCGCCCGCACGGTTCCGTGAGGGGGGCGTGTCGCGAGGCAGGCCTCTACTCGACATTGATTCAGATATGAGAGAGTGTTAGAATATATCTGAGGTGACAAACATGGCAAGACAAGCTCGTCTAAAAAGCAAAAGTGGAATATACCATATAATATTACGAGGCATCAATAGGCAGGTAATTTTTGAGGATGATGAGGATAAATTAAAATTTTTAGAATGCTTGTGTTATTACAGGAATGTTTGCGACTATACGGTTTACGGATATTGTCTTATGGATAACCATGTCCATTTACTGATAAAGGAAAGTGAAGAAGAGATTGCATCAATTATGAAAAGAATTGGTGTACGCTACGTATCGTGGTATAATCGCAAATATGATCGATGCGGACACCTATTTCAAGACCGCTTTAAAAGTGAGGTCATAGAAGATGACGCATATCTACTGGTTGTACTACGGTATATCCACCAGAATCCTTTAAAAGCTGGCTTAGTACAAAGTGTATATGATTTTCGATTTAGTAGTTATTGTGAATATATTAATACCGATCAAATAGTCGACGTTAATTTTATCCTAGGGATGTTTTCGTTAGATAGCGAACTGGCACGTGAAGATTATGTGCGGTTTATGAACGAGACATCAGATAATGATGATTGTCTTGAATATAAAGAACAAGTAACGCTAAAAGATGAAGAAGTAAGGGTGCTTATTCAGAAATATGCAAACGTGAGTACACCACAGGAATTACAAACAATGAAAAGGTCAGAAAGAAATGCAAGACTAAGAGAAATAAAAAAAATACAAGGTATTACAACACGCCAAATGCTAGACTTACGGGGATAAGTCAGAGTGTAATTACCAGGGCGTAAAGGTAAATAGTAAACGCATCAATAGAACCGTCCCTGTGAGTTTCTGGATTATTTCCCAAGCGAAGATGATAACTCATGGCGAGATTATTGATAACGCTTTATTATTTATGATAGGTGTTGATTTTAATACCCAATTTAGCTAACAAGCTGCCGCATCCTCCGGGGTGCGGCTTTTTTATTATAATGTTCCCGGAGCAAACCCATCCTGTATAGCATAGTATGTAATATATAATATATACTGAAGGAGGCATTCGTTATGGGATTTGGTAATTTCGGAGGTAGTGGTGGTAGCTGTTTTATAATCATCATTATAATACTTTTACTATTTTTCTGCTGCAATGATGAATGTAGTTCAACCTGCTAACATAGTTTAACAGTAGCCAAATCCACAACTAAATCTAAAGTGCGGCCCGCTTAGATATTGGTTGTGCCATAAGTCGCCTGTCCTTAGGGATGGGCGGCCTTTTCCCATTACCCCCCTCTTTACACCTGCAAACATTTGTTCTGTAATAGGAACAAACAAATGTTCTGTAAGGAGGTTCCTTATGCATACAACCGATACCCCCAGCAAACCAAAAGTATTTGTTGCCATCACCGCCGAACATGACACGAACGGAATAATTAAACCGACCATCCTTCATTGGGCAGATGGCCGGAAGTGGGAGATTGATAAAGTATATGACGTTCGCCAGGCGGCATCGCTAAAAGCTGGTGGCATGGGTATGCGATATACTTGCCGGATTGCCGGTAAACAGGTATTTCTGTTTTGTGATTATGGTAAGTGGTTTATAGAAGGGAAATAATACCTCCTGACTAGCAGAAAATAAAATGCTATAATCACATTAAAATAGCTGCCAGCATGGCAGCTTTATCTTATACCTAGATTGGGTGATACACTATGCGTCCTGTCTGGAAAGGCATGCTCAGCTTTGGACTGGTCACTGTACCAGTCGCTCTATACAATGCAACAAAAAAGAAAACCATCAGTTTTAACCAACTTCGAAAAACAGATTACAGTCGTATCTCATACAAGAAGGTCGACAATGATGGCGTAGAGGTCCAGCAGCATGAACTTATTAAAGGATATGAAATATCACCTGACCGTTACGTTGTTATTGATGAATACGAATTGGAAGCCATTACACCCCAGGCCAGCCGCACCATAGAAATAAATGACTTTGTTAAGCTTGAACAGATTGATCCGCGTCACTATGATGCGTCCTATTATCTAGTGCCGGAAACGGGTGCGCAGAAAGCCTATGCATTACTCTTGCAGTCCATGGCGGAAGCTAATGTCGTCGGCGTAGCTAAATTTGTTCTCCGGAGCAAAGAGTACCTTGCGGCGATCCGACCGGCAGAGGGCGTATTGACGCTCTCAACAATGCTGTTTGCAGATGAAATCGTTAAAGCAGTAGAAGTGGAAACATATCTCCCATGCGATGTTAAACTGACCGACAAGGAACTTAATATGGCTCGTCAGTTAATTAATTCGTTAGTAACAGAATTTGAGCCTGAGAAATATGAGAATGAGTACTATAAATCAGTTATGAGTCTAATTGATAGCAAAGCCGAAGCAGCAGTTGGAGCTAAGCAAACGGAGCAGGGCGGTAAGGTCATTGACATTATGGCTGCTTTGGAAGCGAGTATAAATGCTATTAAAGCACAGGAGAAGCCTAAGAAGAAACGGAAAACTGGTTGAGAATAAACCCCTAGCGTTTGCCGGGGGTTTTGGCATTTTTGGAAACATATCAATCATTACTTGCATAATACTCACAGTAGTAGTCGGGGTGAGTCGTATCCTTCGGGGTACGGCTTTTTATTTCGCATAAAAAAAGAGCCCGAAGGCTCTAGCTATTATGACGTTTTCTGGGAAAACGAGGGTGGTTTTTGACATGCAAATCCGAGTAAATCTCGATTATGGTTTTTATTATTCCTAAAAGGGTTGCAATTGTCGTTAGGATGTCATAGTAAATTCCCCTCCTATACGATGCCAATCCTATTTTACCATATTATTACAATTGTGCAATATATTTATTTGGCCGTCTACCTTCGGGTGGGCGGCTTCTTAGCTTTATCCAATAAATTCTAAATAAATTCTAAAAAATGGAGTTTATTATTAACTTATGGATTTGTAATCAAAACAAAAGGGATTGTGGGGTACCTATTCTGTCAAAAAGCAGTCTGATAATTCATCAATATTTTCGAGGGTAACTTAGTGGAGGTATCTAATGTATCCGGAGTTAATTAAATCTACGCAAGCATGTATCATGTACATAAAAGAAAAAGGATACTGGCCCAGCCATGAGGAATGGAATGCATATGCTTATAAGTATGGTTATTATGATGCAGAAAAATTATCCCGTCTGGGCATATGGGGCGATTTACGGGAACTGTCTGCCTTGGAGGTTATTAATTCAACCAAAAGATTTAGAAAGACTAAGCTATTAGGATACAGATATAGTATCAGGGATAAAAATTAAACACGATAAATCCGGCAACATTCACCCGCTAATAATGCACTGCCTAGACGGCCACAAATTCGAGATCGATAAAATAATGGACGTTCGCATGGCACCTTCACTGATCGGCGGCGGTCACGGTATGAGGTATGTCTGCCGGATCAGGAATAAGCAGGTCAATTTGAGCATTAAAATGCCCTCGGGGCTGGCCGGGGGATTTGTATCCAAAGTTGTATCCATAACTTAAAAACAACTACACACAACTACATACACAAAAATACTAAATGCTTTAATTAAGCCAGCTAAAGATAACATAATACACTTTCGACTTGACTCGAAATCAAGTGTTCTGTCAAAGGGACCGTAGATACAAAGGGACGGTTCTGGTGTTTCCTAGCTTTCTATGATATGATAAGAGGAAAAGCGTTAAAGTAGGTGAGTAAAATGCCGCGAACTGCCCGGAAGAAAAGTAATAGCGGAATATATCATATAATGCTACGAGGAATAAACAGACAAATTATATTTGAGGATGATGAAGATAGAGTTAAGTTTATTGATACTTTAAAGCATTATAAGCAGAAATGTGGATTTAACGTTTTTGCCTATTGCCTCATGGATAATCATGTCCACCTTATTATAAAAGTGAATAACGAGTCGTTGGAAAGCATAATGAAACGAATAGGAGTAAGCTATGTTTATTGGTATAATTGGAAATACAAACGGTCTGGTCATTTATTTCAAGATAGATACAAAAGCGAAGTAATCGAAGATGATAGTTATTTATTGTCAGTAGTACGATACATACACCAAAACCCTATCAAAGCAAATATTATGCCTGTTATAGGCGAGTATCCATGGAGTAGTTATGGCGAATATATAGGGCATCCTCGCATAGTGGATACAACTTTTGTTCTTGAGATATTTTCGCAAGACATTGAAAAGGCAAAAGAAATATTTGTG
>NZ_LSLK01000002.1 GCF_002257705.1 Sporomusa silvacetica DSM 10669 | reverse complement strand
AGACTCCAGACAACAACGTTGAAGACCAAGAGATCTAATATTCTTATCGGGGTGGCTCAATTCTTGAGCATCAAAAGTGGCTCACTTTCTGAATGTCAAATGGCTCACTTTTCTATTGCTTTTCACAGCATGTATCGAAAATACAGTTCGGAACTGGAGAGACTCTCCCCTGCACGGGAAACCGTAAGAAGAAAGCATATAAGCCAAACGGTGAAATTGCTGTTCTGCAGGAAGGGAGTCAGAGGGGTTCATATTACCGATAACGCTATGGACAACAAAACCATAGCGAGGGAAGGAACCCTGCTTCATTCAGGCTTTTAAAGGAGGTAAGAGTGAGTGAATGCCCAAAAGGCTAATAACACCATAGAAAAAGTTCGACAACTCCAAAGAAAGCTATACCTTGCGGCCAAGGAAAACAGCAAGAGAAATGCTGTCTATGACAAGATATATCGTGAAGATATAGTAAGAGAGGCATGGAAGCGAGTAAGACCCAATGGCGGAGCCGGAGGAATTGACGGCATTAGAATTGAGGCGGTGGAGGCCTATGGAGTAGAAAAACTTCTAAGCGAGATACAACAAACGCTAATGCAGGGGCAATATCATCCACAGCCAGTCAAAAGAGTGTATATCCCTAAAGCGGATGGAACTAAGCGACCACTGGGCATACCCACGATAAAAGACCGGATTGTGTAAATGGCGACTAAAATAGTTATAGAGCCGGTCTTTGAAGCGAATTTTAAAGATAACTCCTACGGCTTCCGGCCTAAAAGAAATGCACATCAAGCCTTGGAAGTGGTACGCAAAGCGTGCAATAACAAAGGTTGGTGGGTATTAGATGCCGATATAAAAGGGTATTTTGATGCGATTAATCATGATAAACTCATGAGGTTAGTGGAACTGCGAGTGAATGACCGCCGGATATTGAAACTGTTGAGACAATGGTTGGAAGCTGGAATCATCAGTGATGGCAGCTATCAAGCAAGTGAAATCGGAAGCCCTCAGGGGGGATTATGCGAAGCTTTGCATAAGCCACCTTATGCAAAGAAAAAGATTATGCAAAGTTAACTCTGTAAAGCCTCTAAAATAGCCGATCCTCGCTCTATTTTCTTTGCATAATCTCCTTAAACTATCTCAATTCAGATAACCAAGAAAGCAATGC
>NZ_LSLK01000001.1 GCF_002257705.1 Sporomusa silvacetica DSM 10669 | reverse complement strand
ACATTGGGGTTTCTCAGAAGGATGTGTTGATCCGATTCGCTATAGAATATATTACTCACTAAAATTCCGCCTCCGGTAATTAATAATTTCATTATAGACATTTATTCGCTCTATGAACATACAAAAACCCCGATACGGACTTTTTAATAGTGTCCATTATCGGGGTACCGGTTCACGTAGCGAGTTTACGGATTTTAGGAATATCGCCCGGCTTTTCAGCTTTTGGAGGCTTAGGGCCTAGACCTTTTGTTACTTTTGGGGCAATGCCAAAAGTAACACCCCTCTCCTTGTATTCCATTGACTCAACTTAAGACAAAGGACCGCGTTAGCGGTTTATCTTATTGCTCAGAGGCAGTAGGTAACAGGCTGGCAATAGCTGGCAAATCGTCCAGACTTTTTAGCCCAAAGCATTGCAAAAATTCGTTAGTAGTGCCATATAAAATAGGGCGTCCTACTGCCTCTTTGCGTCCGATTTCCTTAATGAGGAGACGGTCAAGCAAGGTTGTAATTACTCTATCGGCGTTAACACCACGAATGCCTTCAATCTCCTGTCTGGTTACAGGCTGCTTAAAGGCCACAATTGCCAGTGTTTCCAATGCAGCTGCCGACAACCTGTTGTCTTGTATTTCAGCCAATTTACTGACAATAGAAAACCAAATAGGCTTGGTACATAGTTGATATCCACCTGCTACCTCAACAATCGTTAATCCCCGTTTTTCATCAGCCATTGAGGCTGCTATATCATTAGTTAGTGTATGGACATGCTCAATTGAAATGTTGAGTATCCCGGCAATTTTTTCTGGTAAAAGCGGTTGTCCGCTAGCAAACAATAGCGCCTCAATGGCTCCCCACAAATGCTGGTTCGACATATTCGGTGTCACTCCTTTAACGTAAGGCCAATGGGTGCAAACGGCGTCTGTTGGTAAATGACTATCTGTTTTAAGCGGATTAGTTCCAGAAGTGCCAAAAAGGCAGCAATAAATTCCGACCGGGAGCCTGTCCGAATAATAGTCCTGTTAAATTCCAGACGCCCATTGTTATTTCTTAAGAGGGTAATAATATCATGCATTTTATCTTTAACGCTAATTTGTTCAGGGGCAATTACGGCAAATTCAGGGATAGAACTTTCCCATAGTGCGGCAAATGCCTTCAGGAGATCATCAAGGCAAAGTCCTTCCGGCAGCGGGAATTGTTTAGCAAATTCCTGGGGAAAGCGAGTAACAAACTGTTCCCGATCATGCCCTAATTTATTGAGCAGCAATGAAATTTGTTTAAATTTACGGTATTCAATTAATCGTTCGACTAGTTCTTGCCGTGGATCAACACCTTCTTCGGTTGCTTCTAAAACAACTGGACGTGGCAATAGCATCCGGGATTTTATCTGTAACAGGGTAGCTGCCATAACCAAAAATTCGCTGGCCACATCAATGTTAAACTGTTCCATGGCCTTAAGATAATCTAAGTATTGCTCAGTTATTGTGGCTATGGGAATATCATAGATATCCACCTGATTTTTTTCAATCAGATGCATCAATAAGGCTAATGGTCCCTCGAAAGCGTCTAGCTTAATACTATAAACCACAAATTAACTCAAATGCATAATTGACCGGACTTCTTCCATGGTTGCAGCTGCTATTTTTCGTGCGCGTTCAGCACCGTAGGCTAGTATCTCTTTTATCTTGTCAGGTTTGGCGGCCATCTCTTTACGGCGACCGTGAACATCGGCAAGAGTTGTGATCATCTTTTGGGCTAACCGCTTTTTGCAGTCTACGCAACCGATGCCAGCATTACGGCAATGGCCGGCAAGCTCACTGTGTTCGGGACTGAAAATTTTATGGAAGGTATACACTGTACAAATATCGGGGTCGCCAGGATCAGTTTTCTTGACACGCTGGGGGTCGGTAATCATGAGTCTTACCCGGGCCTGTAACTCATCCGGTTCAGCTGCATAAGGAATTTCATTACCGTAGGACTTGCTCATCTTGCGTCCATCAATACCTGGCAGCAGCGGACTTAAGATAGCCTGAGGTTCAGGAAATACTGGCTTGTACAAATTAGCAAAACGGCGAACAATCTCTCGTGTCAGTTCAAGGTGCGGTATTTGGTCTTCAGCTACCGGAACAGCATCAGCTTTATATAGCATGATGTCGGCAGCCATCAGTTCAGGATAACCCAAGAAGCCGTAGGTATTAATTTCTTTACCCATTTCACCCAGTTGCTGTAATTTGTCTTTATAAGTGGGTACCCGTTCAAGCCATGATAACGGTGTCATCATGGATAATAACAAATGCAATTCGGCATGTTCTTTTACATGTGATTGAACAAAGATAATATTTTTTTCCGGATCAAGCCCAGCGCTCAGCCAGTCAAGTGCCATATGTTCAATCCGCTCAGGAATTCTGCTGGTATCTTCATACGAAGACGTAAGCGCATGCCAGTCTACTATCGCATATATACAATCATACTCTGCTTGCATTTTAATCCAATTGGCAAGCACCTGATAGTTTCCCATATGAAAGTTACCTGATGGCTGCATACCACTAAAAATACGTTTTTTTGCCAAGTGTATCTCCTCCTGTTACAAAATTGTCATAACTATTGCATTAATTACATAAGACAAGCCTTTTTCAAGCGGATAAGTAATCATGCCAATAACGCCAATATAGACAAGCCCCATTAATATAAATGGTCCATACTGTTCTATTTGTTCAAAAATTCGTCCCTGTTGACCAGGAAGTATGCTTGCCAATATTTTGGAGCCATCTAATGGTGGTATCGGTACCAAATTGAAAATAGCCAGGATGATGTTATAGGTATAAGTCATCCATAAAATCTTAATCCAGCTTCCGTTCAAAAGCTGCATTTTAGCCAAAATTCCAATAAGGAAAGCTGTTAACAGCGCAAGTAACATATTTGACGCCGGACCAGCTAAGGACACGATTAACATATCTTGGCGATAATTCTTAAAGTAGCTGGGGTTGATAGGTACTGGTTTAGCCCAGCCAAATTTAAACAACCATAGCATGATAAGACCAATCGGATCAAGATGTGCTACTGGATTTAGCGTTAATCGTCCCAGAAGCCTTGGTGTCGGATCACCTAAAGTCACAGCGGCCCTCGCATGTGCATATTCGTGTACAGTCAGTGCAATCAATAGTGCCGGAATCCGAAATATCATATCGGCATCAAAACCAAACAATAGACAGCCTCCTTATAACATAACTTTCGCTTAACGTACTACTAAATTATACTAAAAAAGCAGTAAAAAGCAAAATGAATTAGACGATTATTTCTATACTAAAAATAGTAATACTTGTTCAGACTAAACATATGTGGCAAAATTGATGATTTTTGACTAAAATAAAGGAGGTATTACTTAGATGCAGCTATCATTACCAGTAAAAGTAAGTATAATGTCCTTACTTTTCTTGGCACTATTTCTAACCGGCTGTGGCTTTTTGTCCGGATTGTCTGAACCTGCTCCCAAACCAGAAATAGGTCCAGCAGGTAAACCAGTGGAGTCCAAACCAAACCCACCTTTTATCGAACGTTTTTTTTCAGCACCTGTTGAATTATATGACCTGGAAGCAACTGCCGGGGTTATGTTTGAAGGAATTAACAAGGAAGATTGGTCACAGGCTCAGGCAGAAATTACTAATCTACAGACTTTGTGGCAACAGGCTAAAGCCGCAGTCGGCGACAAAAAGGGCGTAAAAGAAGCCGACGCAGCGATTGAAAAATTAGCAGTAGCCATCAATGGTAAAAAGATAACTGACTCCTACGAAAGTCTAAATAAGTTTATGGGTAGTGTAAGCGATATTGGCAAATCATATAAACTATCCCCGATTGCCGATATTATTGCTGTTAGCAACGGAATTCGTAATGTCAGCTTCTATGTAGAAGATAACAATTGGCAAAAAGCTGCAACTAAGGTAAAAGAATTGCAGGGAACATGGGAAAAAGTAAAGCCGAGTATGGAACAAATTGGCGTTTGGGGTGAGGTTACCAAGACACATGCAACAGTAAATCAAATGAAAGATGCTGTTAATGCCGAAAACAAAGGAGCGTTTGAAGAACAACAAGCTAATATCAATGAAAGCCTGGGACGCATACGCGAATTTTTCCGAGGTAAGTAAATCAATGGCAACTTAAATGCCGCCCGCACTTCTGCTGTGCTACCCGTCAAGAGGACAAAGAAAAAATAGAAGAAGTGGATTGCTGCCTGCCGATATGGTGGGCAGCAATTTTTATGCAGCTTTCGCGTACTGTTCGTGGAATTCCATGGGCGTCATGAT